>CAWEDF010000007.1:0-283576 GCA_963807655.1 uncultured Acidobacteriaceae bacterium
CGACACGTGCATGATCACTACCGCGATCAGCCCACCGAACGCGACGGCTGACCACAACGCCGCTGTACCCGGAAATGAGGTGCAGTTTTTGCTCTCATCCACAGTGAAGGGCAACTGCCCTTTAGTACCGGACTTTCTTGGCGTATGGTCAATTTCTGACCCGGTGAATACCACCATCAGCAACCAAGCTCCGACCCAAGGGCTGGCGACCTGCCTGAATGCAACCCCCACCCCGGCAACGATCAGTAACTCCAGCACGGTTCGCACAAAAGCCTACCCATCTTCTTCGCTCGTTTGTAAGTGATGCGGGCCGTCGCCGAAAGCAAGTCCAGCGAGTCGGCAAGTTCCACGATAATCACACGTGCCGCCTGAATAGATTTTCACACGGAGCCGATCGCCTGCAATTTACAGTTCAGAATCTAGTGTGGAAGCGGCCGTCTACTGAAACTCCTCCGAGTTGATCGCGGGCTACACTGACTGACCAACGTTTGTTGATCTGGTAGTCACCCTGAACAATTTCCTCGCCGGGTTGTGAAACATCGGTAGAAAACGTGAAAAGGAAATTCTTGGTGACGCGTTGCTGTACCGCCAGGCGGGTTGCTGGATTCTGATTACTTCCGCCGAACATGGGATCGATCTGCAGACTGGAAATTCCGGCCAGCTTCTGAAGGCTCCCGCTGACTTGACTTGCGGCCTGGGAAGCGATCATTGAATCTGTGCTCTGGCTCGACGCCGCCAATTCAGAGCTGGTTTTGCCGCGGGCAATCAGGTTGATGACGTCGGCTGTGGCGAGCGGAGGATCCGACGAGTAGGACGTGGTCAGTTTGTCGAACGGTCCGCGCAAATTGAGCGTCAAATTGTATTGCTCGACGGTCGTCGTCACGGAAACGTCGAGGTTCGGCTTGGTCTCGTTGGGGTCGGCGAAGGTGATGATGCCGCGCTGCAACTGGTAGCGGACGTTGCGATAGAACAGTTCTCCGGCGGAGAGGTCGGTTCTGCCGGTAATGACGGGATTTGCTGCGGTACCGGTTACATTCAGCGCGGCGCTGCCTTCCAGGCTGATCTGCGAACTAGTGGCGCTGAGATTATCTTTCGACTGGAGCGCGACCTGCAAGCCGATGGTGTCAGCAAGACCCGGTACAGCCGGCGCGGCCGCATTGCTGCTGAACTGGTCGCCAAATGTAGCGAGATCGAAATCAGGAGTGAAGGACAGCGAGTCCAGCAGCACGCGGCCACGCAACGATGATGCGCTTGTCGTCCCGACCCACGCGAGGTTTCCGTCCAGAACAGATCGCAGACCATCGGGGTAGCGCAGGCGAATTGAGTCCGCCTTTATTGCGATGTCGAATTGCGGGCTGGGACGATAGGTCATCGAACCGCCCAGCGAAACCTGGCCGCCACCGACTTGGGCGGTCATATGGGAAATCTGGACGCGCTCGCTGTCAAGATCGAGGGTTCCGTTCAGCTTATCAACTCCAAGGAGGGCGGCTTCCGTCACGAACGCGATATCCTGCAGACGCACCTGGCCCGCAATCCGGGGACTTGCCGCTGATCCCGTGGCGCGAACCTGCAGCGCGATGGTTCCGGAGCTTCGAAGCTCCGGAGAGATTATCCGAAAGATATGCGCATCGATGGACCCTTCAGCCGTGAGGCTGGGAGCCGTCGTGCCGCCGATCGGTATACTGCCTTCAATGTGAAGTGAAGTCCCCGTCCCGCGGATTTCGAAAGGCTGAAGCGTGAGTACGGAATGAGAATAGTCGGCGCGAACTGGGCTGGCAGCGCCAATCTGCAGAGATTGATAGGTGGCGGTCAGCGTAGGAATGACGAGGTGCGCCTCCAACTGGCTCTTGTTCTTCAACGGGCCCTTTAAAGTGACGTGAAATTCCGTTTGCCCCGAAAAGTCCTGAGGGACGCGACTGGAGAAAGTCGCCCACAAGACGTCGAGGGGAAGCGCACTCGTATCGATAGACGCGTCGGTCTGATAGTCCCCGGTGAGGGCGATGTGGCCATGTGCGCGGAGAAATGCTTCTGCAACTTGTGAATCAACGGCCAGATCGGCTTGTTTGTTAGCCACACGAACGTCTGCTTTCAGTCCGTGAATCGACTTCTGTTGAACTTCCAACTCGGGCAACTGAATGCTGGCGTTGAGTTGGGGATCGTCGAGCGTGCCGTCGCCATTTGCGGAGACCGCAACGGTTCCCTGCATCGCAAGATTCCTATCCTGCACCGTGCGCAGTTTTTGCAGAACGATCGCTGGCGCGTTGAGGCGAACCGTGTAGGCTTTTGTCTTTGGCGCGTAGGTCAGGTTTGCATCGAGTGAACCGGCATCCGCGCTGAGGTGGAAGTCAGAAACGATAGAACCTTTGTCTCCGTGAAAGGTCAGCTTCAGAGCCTTAAGGGGCTCATCATAAGCGCGCGCATTCGAGATCTCGAGGGATCCGGATCCGCGAGGATCGAGTTGTGATCCGTTCATGGAAACCTTTGCGGACAATTCTCCGCTGACGGGATATTGCAGGTTCGCCAGATGTTGCAAATCAGCAAGCTGGATTTGGCGAAGCGACAAATGCGCCTGGATCGGACTCGACGGAAGATAGGACCAGTCGCGCAGACTTATGGTTGCGTCGAAAGCGGCCTGACCACGGTGTGCATTCGCCAGGCTGCCATTCGAAACGACAAGGCGCGACGGATCCGCCTGAAGTGATAGATCGGCGCTTTTCCACTGGCTGCCTTGCACTTGAAGATTCTGCGCGCCTAAATGGGCGAAAATCTCAGGCTTCAGCAGCGAGCCTTGGACCGTGGCATTCATCGTCGCTGAACCTGAGACCAGCGGCGTTCCTGCCTGCATTGGATGAAAGGTTGAGAGCAGATCGACAAGCTGACGGAGGTCGCTGCTGCTGGCCTGAATGTCGAGTCGAGAATGGTCACTGATTTGGCCCTCCGCGGTGAGGCTGGTGGCGGGAATGCGCAGAGTAGTTTGATGAAAAGTCATCGTATTTCGCGGACCGTCGTAAACCGCGTGGATTGCACCGTTGACTGGGATCGTTCTCGTCGAAGAGTTGCCGGTATTTTTCTCTTCGGCACTGTGCAATACGAAGTCGGCGCGGGCACGGGCGTTGCCTGGGCTTGCGGTCCACGAAGCTTCGGTTGTGCCATCGAGCGTTCCCAAGATTGCGATCGACTTCAGCTCGGTTCTGCGGAAGGTACGTTGTACCGCGCCCAGCGCGATGCCGCGCATGGTGGCTCTCACTCGAGATGTGGGAGTGCTGTCGAGATGATCCACAGTCAGATTTGCATTCACGCGTCCGCCAAAAGTCTCCGCTTCAATCCCGCTAGCCTGCAGCGAGCCATCCACAATTTGATATTGCCCACGAACCTTTCTGACTTCGAGACGCCCGCTCGAAACCATCGCCGCCAGAACTTCGGAATCCATCTGTCCATCTATTCGGATACTTCTCAGAAGCGGTTGATCGGTCGCGCTCTGATAGTGGAACGTTCCCTTGAGGGCTATGTCGCCGGACGGACGGGCTGTAGGTATAAGTTCGGCGACATCCTGCGCATGTACGAGGACGTCGTAGTTTCCCTGAGCTGTCGGTGCGCTGTAGTTCGTCACGTCGCCCGCGATCTTGATCGCGGAAGAAGCTACCGTGAGAACGGCTGACTCGATTTGAAAGAGCGAAGGGGTAGCCGTGAAAGTCGCGTTGAAGCCGTGGGGCAGGGGAGCGTACTCGTCGTATCGGATGCGGCCATTATTGTACGAGATCGAACCTCGATAACGCTTCGCCAGTAACTCAAACCGGATGTCCGTTCTGAGATCGTGAAGGTCCGCCTCCAGAGGAGTCTTGCGGTCGTTGTAATCGATCTCTCCTTTGCTAAGTGCCACATGCCCAACCGCCAGTTCGAAGGCGCTTGTGGGGCTGCTGGAGTTTTGCGCCGGTGTTTGGGGAAGGTTGCTGTTGCCGTTGCGATCAATCTGGAGGTGTACCACCGGATGATCGATCAGCAATTCGCTGAGGCTGATTTGCCGACGGATCACTGACCGAATCTTAAGCCCGACCGTGAGTTCGTCGATCTCGAGAAGCGGCGGAGCTTCGGGCCTCTGTTTGCCGCGAATGACAATGCCATACAGATGCGCCGTGAGCGTCGGCAGGTTGAAGTCGAAGGCACGTATCTGCGTTCGCCCGCCGCTTGATTGGTCGGCTTGAGCAATGATTTTGCGTAGCGCGAATTCCCGAAAGCTGGTGCTTCTGAGATAGAAATATCCGGCCACTGCTCCGAGAAGGACTAAAGCCGCCACGCTTGCCAGCGTCCTGCCGCCGATTTTTTTCCAGTTCATAATCGCTCCTAGAAAGCTTGGCCGAGAGTAATGTAATACTGGGTGGCGCCAATGCCGGAGACTGGATTCAGGTTGCGTCCAACGTCGATACGAATGGGCCCGACAGGCGTCGCGTAGCGCAGGCCTATGCCAACCGTGTTGCTGTAGTTATTGGCGAAATTGTGAAGGTTAATCGCGCTGTAGACGTTGCCTCCGTCGTAGAAGACCACTCCTCCTAGGGCTTTGCTGATGTAAAGGGGGAATCGAGCTTCCGAGTTCAGAATAAACAGTTGGCGCCCGCCTACTGGCACCGTGATATTCACGCATCCCGTCTGCTGCGACAACACGTTGCAGAACGGCACAATGCGCTGTGGTCCCGCCTCGTCGATGGGGAACCCCCGAAGAGAGGAGCCGCCTCCGGAAAAATACAGTTGACTGGTAGGAACAAAGCTGTTGGCGAACGATTTCACCAGCCCCAACCGAAGGCTGTTGGCAAAGACAACCGAATGAAGCTGCTTGTAGTAGGCGTATTGGCCGGTAAGCTTGGCAAAGTTCGCGCTGGAGCCCAGCGCCGTTGGAGTGATGCCAAGGTTCAGCGTGCTGAAGCTGCCGCGATGCGCATCGAGGGGTTTGTCTCTGTTGTCGCGCAGCAATGTGCCTGAAAAGGTAGACAGATGAACGTTTAGGTCTTGCGGTAAAACAAGTTCGGGCACCAGTAAATGCGACAGTACCGTCTTATTAAGATCATATCGAAATTGCAGGCGGGTGTTGTTCCTGCGGTTCAGCAATCGTTCGACCTGGAATGACAGGTCTCCCAAACTGGCAGAGAACAGGGGATTTTGGGAGTTGCGCTCGAGCGAGAAAGTGGAGAGCGAACCCCACTGCGAACCAAAGAAATGGGGCTGAGCGTAAGTAGTTAGCGCGCGCTGGTCGAGTCGTGCGAGGACGAGCGAAGCGCTCCAGGTTTCCGCCAGCCCGCGCATGTTGTGCCGGGTGAACTGGACGGATCCAAGCGGGCTGGCAAAGGTGGATTGGCTGGGAGCGATTTTATTGTTTCCCAGTCCTATGGCCGGTCCGCCTGGGACGGCCACGGTACCGGAGGGAACATTCCCGCCACGATGGGAAACCTCAAAGCCAAATCCGTAAATGACCTCATTGCGCTTGGCCTCGTGGTTCTTCACCAGAATCGATTCTTCGGTCTGATCCTCGATCGGTTTCCTTGGACCAACACTTGACCAGTCGAAAACGTTAAGATCATATAGTCGGCTCTCCGCCTGCAGCAGGTCTCCTCTTTTGATGGGCGTCTCGCTACGGAGCTTCGCAGTCTTCTCAATCAAAGAAACCCGGGTTCGCTCTTGCCCGAGATAAATCACTTCGCTGGCGCGCACCATCTGGTGCTCGGCAATGCTGTACGTGATTTCTACACGTTGAGGGTTTTGCGCGTCGCGCTTCAAGGCAGCCTTGACTTCTGCGTTCAAATAGCCGCGGTTGAGATAAGTCGCCGAAATGCGGTTGCGGTCTTCCGCCAGCTTTCGAGGTGAGAACGGCACTCCGGTATGGAGTTCCAAACCTCCGGGTGCGGCCAGTTGCTCGACGGGTACGCTGTTATTTCCCACGACCTGGACGTTCTGCACCAGGGTCTGAATTCCCTCCTGAATGCTAAACACGATATCGATCTTGGGAGAGTGCATCACGATCTGCGGGGTAATTTTGGCGCTCTCATAGCCGCGATCGCGATACAGCGCTTGCAGATTCTCAGCGCTTTGATGCGCAAGCTTTTCACTCACACTTCCGTGGGACCAGAACCAGAAATGAGCCCTCTTGACCGTCAGGGCGGCCAGGAGATCCGGCTCCATGATCTGGTGATTTCCTCGAAAAACGATGCGGTCAACTTTGTGCTTCGTGCCTTTGTCGATTTCATAGACCAGCGAGATCTTTTCGGGCTGGCGGTCGAAAGTCATGTTGACCTTAACGTTGAAGTAGCCTTTCTTCTGAAAGAAATCGGTCAGGTTTTGCCGACCTTCCTGCACCAGATCGCGGTCGATTGTCCCTTCGGAGTAGATTGGGATCAACTTCTTGATCTCCCGCGCTGACAGGAACGGCAGCGCCGAAAGCCGGGCTCCGATAACCCGCACAATTACTAACGGCCCTACTTCCACTCTGAACGAAACGTCGACGCGATTTGTTGCGGGATCATATTGCGGCGGATTCTCCAGTACATTGCTGGCCAGCCTATGCTGCTGCGCTAGCTTACGCTTGATCAAATTCGTAGCTGCCTTAATACGCTCGGGCGTGTAGGCCTTCCCAGGCTTGAGCAGCGCTCCCGTGAGCCGGGCTCGGAGTGAACGGACGCTATGAAGCAGCTGTGAGGTCTCGCTCGCATCCGTGCCCTGCAGATTTACGCTACCTACCTTGGCTTGCTTCCCGAAGGCAATCGAGAATGTGAGATTCACTAATTGGTGGGCGTCATCGATTTCTGTGTCGGTATGAATTGTAGCCTGGAAATATCCGTTTCGCCGCAAGAAACGCTGCAAGGCTTTCTCCGAAGTCTCGACACGCGTCGTGTCATAGGGATCTTCATCGTGAAGATCTGCAACTTGCAAAAGCCGGGTATAAGAGAACAATTTCGTGGCGCCGGGGAAATTCACCATCCTTAGGTAGTAGGCGGGTTCCAGCAGAAAGTTCAACCGTAATCCCAAAGGATTTGGGACAACATTTACTTCAACCCTGGGAAACTGGCCTGTCTGCTCGAGCGCGGCGATACTAGCTTCGACTCTGGACTGCGAGTAGGGTTCGCCGGCTTTCTGTTCGATCAGCCGCCGAAAGGGGGCCATGTCCCGATGAGGATTGCCAATAAGATCGATTTCGCCGATAATTTGCCCATCATAAATCGATTGTGGACCCTGCACCGCAAGCTGTGCCGATGCTTCGACCGCAAATAGAAATAAGAATATCCTCCAGGAACGCACAGGCCCCTATCCGTCAGGCGGTTTTTCGCCGGTGTTGATCAGATGCCGATGGCGTCCTACCGGGTTGCTGGTAACCTGATTGGCCGATCCGGGTGAGCCGTACGTTCCCGGTCGAGCGGGGCGTGTCGCGGCTTGAGAAGCATAATTGCTCTGCGAATTCGGAAAATGTCCGTCCGTTATTCTGGCTTGTTGAGGCACTAGCGGCGCTAGAGTCCCTCAAAATCGCTCGTTTGTCTCCTCTTGCGGTTGCAATCCCGCAGGTGCCACTATCAAAGTTCCTTTGTTTCCCAACTTGTGCATGATCCCGTAGGGTATCGAGCACGAAATTTCGACCCCATCAAATGACAAAAAATCCTCGCGTGTCGGTTCGTCTCCTATGCGGCAGCAGAGTTGGCAAGTTGATTGCAGATCTCGTGAATTACTTCCTGCCTGATCTCGTATTCCAAGATATCGGCGTCGCTTGCTCCGCCAAACGTTCGTAATTCCAGAACCTCGGTTTGCTTCTTGAGGAGGTGGTTGAGTTCAGCTCGCAGTTCTTCGATGCGGTACCGTTCCATGGCGCCTCCTTTTGGCGAAGCGGCACCCTTGGGAGATCAAGTTTCCAGAAGAAAGGGCTTCTTCGACCATACCCCTTGGGTCTCATGATTCAATACAGGAGAGACCGTACGCTAGCCGAGCGGTTCTTTATTTCGCGTTCCGATACCATACGCGCAACTTTCCGGCCGCAAGTTAAAGTCCAGCATTCCAACTGGGGGAGTGGGTGCCGGGCTTCTTTAGCAAGGTTGATCGCTGCACTTCCGAAGGTGGCTGTGTAAAGCCAGAATGATCCTCTCCTAGCGTTTAATACCCCGGCAATCGGTCAATTCTTGCTGCTCTCAACCTTGGCCTTTTGTTCATGCCTCGAATGCACCACCGTGACTTGTCTGTGATGCGAGGCTCGACATACTCTTTCCGAATGAACTTCCCCCAACGGATAAAAGGGCGCGACATTCGCTACCCGACGCACGTGCCTGGATCACTCAAGTTGCCCAACAGGGAAATCCATGAACTCCGGGGTCTAGACTCAGGCTACGCCTCCCAGGGCCACAGCCCCCGCCACCCCCAAGAAAGAAAACGTAGTGTCATCAACCGAGGGCCATACCTCGCCTTGGCTTGGCATACGGAGACATAGCTGCACCTGCAGCTTTCAGATTACCGTTCCTGTTTGTCCCTCGACAGGAGGTAAGTCTTAACTGCAGAGAAATTCTGCCTTTCATTTGCCACGAAACAATGCGCGAAACATGTCCATTTTTTTGCGATATTCGTTGGATAGCGTGGGAATCTTCATCTGATTACACGCCTGCCGAGGTAGGGTCCGGCGACGCAGCCGGAAAAGAGCAGAATTCGCGCCACTATGTGCTGGTTGAGTTACTGTGTACCCGACTGGTTTCTTGACTTCGCCCCTTTTTCTGGGACAATCCTGCTAGGCTCCCCTAAAAATCGGATTTCTGGAGGGTTGACTTGCTGAAGCCCCTGCTGTCGGTTTTGCTCGCTCTGCTCCTGGCTACAACGCCGCTCTTGTCGGCTCCAGCCGATAACCAAACAGCGGGAGAAGTGAAGGCCCTCATTCCAGCGGCTTCGCGAAATGCGCAGCCAGTAAAGGTCAAAGACAGCCTCCAGTGGAATGACCTTTTGAAAACCGACGCCCAGGGACGTTTACGTGCCGGCCTCGCCGACGGCTCCATTCTCAGTCTTGGCTCCAACAGCGAACTCAAGGTGGTGCAGCACGATGCCGCATCGCAGCAGACTTCGATTGAAGTGAACTATGGCAAGCTCCGCAACCAGGTGGTCAAGATCACCAAGCCGGGTGGCAAGTACGAGGTCAAAACGCCGAACACAGTGATCGGCGTGATTGGAACTGACTTCTATGTCGGATACGCAGATCAACGAACCACGGTAATCTGCTACGTCGGCACTGTGACGGTGACGCCTGCGGCCGGGGCAAAAGTGCTGAAGAGCGATGACGCGTCGACCGGCTCGTCCAACACCGTGACGATTACCGCGGGCCAGATGGTGATCATCGGAGTCGATATTCCGCCCGCAGGTTACCAAGCCAGTTCGACTCCGGCGCCGGTGGCGGAGGCAAGCCTGCAGGACACCAACGTTCCCGATCAGGCCGCGGGGACGGGCAAAGTGCATACTCACACGCTGCGCAATGTCTTGATCGGCGTAGGAGCGGCGGCCGGAGTGGGATTGGGAGTGGGAATCGCGGAGACTCGGGGGGGCAGCACTCCGCCTGCCCAGTCGAAGTGCGGTCCGACTGGGGCCGGTTGCTGACCGTTCGCGGGGATGGGGTGCAATTCACAGTTATAGTCAGATGGCTCTCGCAGAATGCCCACGCGGCCATTGCGGCGGCGGTGACGGCCGTTGGTCTGGCCCTCTTCGCTTATTCTGGAATCGGCGGCAACCAGCGTGCCGGCTTTCTGTTTCTGCAGGATATCGAGCAGCGCACGCTTGATCTTCGCTTTGTCGTGCGGGGCCGGCGCGTTCCGGATCCTCGCATCGCCATCGTTGGCATTGACGAAAAGACGTTACAGACGATCGGCTCCTACCCTTTGCCGCGAAGTGACTACGCTACTTTGGTGCGTCGCCTGAAACAGGAAGGCGCTCGCGTTGTGGCCTTCGACATGACATTTCCCACCGCGGCCAGCAGCGAAGCTCTTGCGGCGCTTACGCGCTTGCGAAGCGAAATCGGATCCGCCGCACCCGCCGATCTGCAGAATAAGATTCAGCAACTGCAGCAACAATCCGATGTCGACGCCCAGTTTGCGGCCGCGCTCAAAGACGCCGGAAACGTGGTTCTCGGCCATCTTTTTCTGAGTGCGGAGCGTTCCAAATTTTCCGATCCCAAGCTGGCCGAATCTTATTTCAACATCGCGTGGGCGCAAGCCTTTCCGCAGGTCCTGAAAGTCAAATCCGGCAACACCGATTTTGATCTGGGACGGGCATGGATTCAAGGTGGAGGGCCGGTCGCTGCGGGAGTGGAGGCCAATCTTTCGAGACTGGCCGAAGCCGCCGCTTCGTATGGCTTCTTTAACATCGCTGCGGATGCCGACGGCACGCTCCGGCGGGCGTTGTTTGTGATGCGCTACCAGGATCAGGATTTTTTCCCGTCGCTGGCGTTGCAGATCCTGCGGCAATACGAAAAGATTCCTGACCAGCAAGTCGCGGCCTACATTTCGGCGGATGGCATCGAGCGCATTCAGCTTGGCGATCATGAACTGCATCCCTGGCAGAACGGCACTGCGCTGATCAACTACGTCGGCCCTTATCACTCCTATCCGCACTACTCCATGGCGGACGTGATCCATGGAACCGTGCCCGCGGATGCGTTTCGCGAAAAGATTGTTCTGGTTGGCGGTACTGCGCTGGGCATCGGCGACCTGCGCAACACACCGTTTCAAAAGCAGAACTCCGGCTACATGGGAGTCGAGGTACATGCCAACATCCTCGACAATCTGCTGCATAGCGCCGAGCCGCATCGCACTTTTCTCATTCGCGGCTTCCGCGAAGAGATGGTCGATATCGGCTTCATCCTTTTTTTCGGAGTCGGGTTGGGACTTTGGTTCGGCCGCTCTCGTCCTCTGGTTGCGACGCTTACTGCCCTGGTGGCGCTGGCCGCATTCGTCTGGTTTGTCTACTATAGTTTTGTTCACTGGGGGCGCTGGTACAGCTGCGTAATTCCGGCCGCGACGCTGGTCGGCTCCTACGCTTCCGTCATCAGCTTCCGGGTGATTCACGAGGAGCGCGAGAAACGGAAAATCCGCAAGACATTTTCTCAGTACCTCTCGCCCGGAGTGATCGCGCTGCTGGAGAAGGATCCGCGCAAGTACATTCGTACGGGTGGCGAAGTCCGCGAATTGACGGTGATGTTCAGCGACATTCGCGATTTCACCACGCTCTCCGAGGGCCTGACACCGGATGATCTCGTCCATCTGCTGAACGAATACCTGACGGCGATGACGGACATTCTGTTTCGCAATCTGGGCACACTGGACAAATACATCGGCGACGCCATCATGGCATTCTGGGGATCACCTTTTCCGCAGCCGGATCATGCCTATCGCGCCTGCTGCTGTGCTCTGGAGATGGTCGCGGGCCTGGAAGAACTGAACCGTAAGTGGGCGGAGCAGGGGCGGCGCCAGCTCTCAATCGGCATCGGGCTGAACACGGGCCCCGTGAACGTCGGGAACATGGGGTCTGACAAACGCCTCGCCTGGACCGTGATGGGAGACAACGTCAACCTCGCTTCCCGCCTGGAGGGCATGACCAAGCAATACCGCAGTGGCGTAATCATCAGCGAAGGCACCTATTCTCAACTGGCGCATCAGTTTGTCGCCCGCGAAGTCGATCGGATCCGCGTAAAGGGGAAAAAGCTGCCGGTGGTGATTTACCAGTTGCTGGCTCCAATCACCGAGCGCCACGCCTATGCAGGTTTGCTGATGCAGTTCAATGCAGCTCTCGACGTCTACCGAAACCAAAACTGGCGGGAGGCAGCTGGGAAATTCGGCGAGTTGCTGGCCGCCTATCCCGACGACGGGCCTACCCAGGTGCTTCTGCAGCGTTGCCTCGAATTCATGGAGGAAGCGCCAGATCCCGCGTGGGACGGAGTCTACGTGATGAAATCGAAATGATTTCCTTCCGCCCAGTTTCCCACCAAAGAAGTGTTGGCGATGTAGACTTTCGATCCCGGCTCAAGCGGACGGATGCTGTAGAACGTCTGCCAGTGCGTGCAACCGCTCTGAGTCGGCCGGGGTCTTCGCGGTTGCGGCGCTCTTTTCCAAGGAAGTCGCCATACCCTTCAACTTTGCCATGCTGCTCTTGTTCAAGTGCGAACTCTCTGCGCTTGTAATCGCCTTTCGCAGCGCTGCGATCCGGCTTGCAGGCAGAGCCTCCGACCTCGACAACTGGTCTACGTACGCTTTGGCCACGGCCAACTTTGCAGGCCACTTGATCTTCTGCTGGTTCTGTACATTCAGGTCAGCGACCAGAACCGTCTTGGCTGCGTCGATTTCGTTCTGGGTAAGAAATTTGGTCGGCGTCAGTTTAAACACGTCCAAGCCGCGCGCGATTTCCGAGCCGTAAATGTAGCCGTTGTACCAATACGCGGACCATTCGCCTCCGAGCACCAACATCTTCGAATCAATGGGCCCGCGATCGAAGTAGGCAATCTCGAAGGGATTCGCCGGGTCAGTGAAGTCCATCACGGAAATCCCGCCCTGGTACCATGCCTGCACTTCAATATCCCGGCCGGGAACCGGAATCAGGGAGCCATTGTGGGCCACGCAGTTCTCGGTATCTGCCTGCGCGGACGGCAGCTTGTAGTAGTTCGCGAAAGTCAGCTTGTCGTCCTTCAGACGGAAGATGGCGTCTGCACCCCACTTGTTCGGGTCGTTCGGACGGCAGCGTGCCCCCATGCCACCGCCCCACTCATCGGTGAACACGACTTTGCTGCCATCGTTCGAGAACGAGGCCGAATGCCAGTAAGAATAGTTTGGATCATTCACGGCATCCAAACGCTTGGGATGCACCGGGTCCTTGATGTCTAGCAGAATTCCGTTCCCGGAGCATGCACCCGCCGCTAACCCGATCGCGGAGTACACGGTGATGTCGTGGCACTGGTCGGTGTCCGCCGGCTTCTCCGCGCCCTTCTTGCCATGGGTACCGCCGTTATTCAGGCCGTTGATCGCGCCTGTGCGCGGATCGATAAATACCCGCGGACTCGACACGATCTTCGCCTCCTGCGGCGCAGCCACCGGAACTTTGATCACATCGATGCGAAACAGCGCCGTATTCGGATCCTTGTCCGGCTTTTCCCCGGAACACTCGGCTAGTTCTTCCGGCTGACGAACAAACGAGGTCCCCGACACGTAGATGTAGACATTCTCCTTGTCGTTCGGATCGGTGACCAGGGTATGCGTGTGCGATCCGCGGCAGGTCTGCACGGCTGCGACTTGCTTTGGATTCCTGATGTCGGAAATGTCGAAGATTCTTACACCGCGGAAACGGTCCTTTTGAGGGGCAGGGAGGCGGCGCTTCCTTGGTTTGTCCTTGTCTTTATCTTTATCTTATCTTTATCACCGCTTTTGTCTTTATCTGCATCTGTGGCCGCACTTTTATCTTTGTCTTTATCCTCGGCTTTATCCTTGTCTTGATCTTTATCCTTATCTTTGTCTGCAGCTTTATCTTTGTCCTCGTCCGGGGGAGCAGGTTCCGGCGGGAATCCCTCAACTCCGCAATCCAGCCGTCCATTCGGCATCTCTACCGACATGAACAGTAGATTCTTATAGACCGACACATCCCCTTGTCCGCCGGGACAGACCAGCGAGGTCAGCAACGTTGCTTTCGCCGGATCGGCGATGTCGAAGATACTCACGCCATAAAAATTTCCCTGGAACAGGTGGTTGCCTTCGAAGGCCAAGTCCGAGTTGGCAAAAGCAAGTTGCGCAATCATTAAAAGCACTGGCTTTGGGATCTTCTTATTGTTCCCCATACCGAGCTGCCCAACGATCTTCTGAACCTTGGGATCATCCGGATCCGTGGCCCCGAGTTGAAACGCGTCCGGCTTCTTGAGCAGCAGGACGTGCTCGATGCCCATCGCAGCTTCGCCCGCTTCATAAAGTCCCGGTGCAAGCTTGGCGCGCGGATCATTTGCATCCGACCCCGTCATCCCCGGCGGCAGCGTTGGGGCAGGCTCGGGAGCGAATGGATCCTTCCCTTCGTCCTCAGCATCCTTAGCGTCCTTCTCGGACGGCGGGTTCGCGGGCTTCTGCGCCTGTTCCTGCTGCGGAGCCGAGGAGGGCCCCGCTTGTGCCTGCGTCCGGTTTACCGCAAAACTACAAACAAGCGCGACCCCCACCACACACAGGGCAAGACTGGGCAATCGATTCATCGTTTCTCCTCTAGTGTCTCTTTCTTTAACATGGTTTCCATGATCCGTATCTCGGCTCGTTGGCCGTTGTCTACATCGGTCGTGAAGTTGAACAACTCGGCGTCCTGACCGGCGCCCGCGGTGTCGAATAAATCTTTTACCATGGTCAAGGCGCCGTTGTGATGTTGAATCATCCCCATCAGGAATAAGCGGTCAAACTCGACGCCCTTCGCCTTTCGCAGCGCTTCCATCTGCTGCGGCGTAAGCATTCCGGGCATCAGTGCTATGGTATCGTGCGATGCCTCGTGCGAAGTCTCATGCGAAGTTTCGAGCGACATATCCATACTCGGCATGTTCGGCATTGCCTTCGGAACTGATTCGCCTCTCGCCGCCAGCCAGCGCTTCATGAACTTGATTTCGTCCGACTGTGAGCTGCTGATACGCGCACCCAATGAACGCAGGTCTTTGTTCTGCGTATGCGACGGAATCATCGCCGTCATCTCCACCGCTTGTGCATGATGGAAGATCATGCCCTGCATGAACTCTACGTCCGCTGGCGACCGTGGCGGCAGACTTGCTCGCGTCGACGACGGCAGCGTTTTGCTCGGCGCGCCCGGCGCACCCGGTTGCACCACCACGGGCTTCGCCGGATCAGTCTGTGCCTGCGCCACGGGCGAGAGGGAGACTGCGAAAGCGCTCGCGGCGAACAATGCACGCATTGCAACTCCCGGCCCAGAGCCAGGCTTGGGCTTGCGGCGAAAACGAACCTGCCTCCAGTTGGGCGTGAGAGGGAAGATCTTCATTTGGACGAGAACTAAATCTTTTCACGAAACCGGAAATTTTCATAGAGGGAAAGATGAGCGAGAGCTGACCCCCGAGAGATATGGTAAGCGAATTGCGCCGGGCAACCCGGGCTTCCGGGGCTCCCGGGCCTTTGGTTGCGGGTCAGCTACGAGCGCTTTGCCGCGGGTTTCCTTGGCGGAATATTCTGATTCAGCCGGAAGAAGTTACTCGGATCGTAATGCGTCTTGACCGCGACGATTCTGTCCCATCGTCCCTGATAAGCCTCGGGGACTCGATCCTGCTCGTCGCCGCTCATAAAATTTACGTAAACACCGGGTTTCATTGCTGGCCGAAGCTTGTTGAAGAGCCCGCGAATCCAGGAAATATTGCCGGCATCCGCGGACGCGTCCGACCAGCTCGCCAGCAAATTCATGATGAAAGGAGCGCTGCGATCGCCGAATGCGGTTTCGTTCGCGGCAATCCGCGCCGCAGCGCCGCCAAGGTAGGCAAGTTCAATCTGGGTCTCCAATGAGGGAACCGTGGCAACAGCTTCCACCAGGCGATCAATAACGCTGTCGTCAATGATAAGCGAAATAACCCGATTTGGTGTAGTAGCGCCTGCCGTGCGGGAAAACGGAATCTGCCATGGTTTGCAAATTCATGAACGACACAACCTTGTTGCTGACAGAGTCCGGGCTGCACAGGGAAAGCGCGCGCTCCAAATATGGACGGCCGGCTTTTGGTTCACCAGTCCAAACCAGGGAATTGCTGGCCACCGGCCGTCCGCGGAGCTTAACCGGTACCCTGTTCGCAATGGGGGCAAGGCGCAAGTCGATATTCCACTTCAAGTCGAGCGGCGCTTCGGCCATGAAGTCTCTCCAGAATTCCAGGAGCGAGCGAATGTCAGCCTCGGGAGTCAATCCCTCGGCGAGCACCACAGCCGTAAGCGGATGTAGTTTCACTTCGAATTCTGTCACCACTCCGAAGTTACCGCCGCCTCCACGCAAGGCCCAAAATAAATCAAGATTATCTTTTGCGTTGGCGCGTACGACGGAACCGTCGGCGGTTACAAGAGTAAATTCCTCGACGTTATCGCAAGACAATCCGAATCGCCGGGTGAGCCATCCGGTTCCTCCTCCCAAAATCAGCCCGGAAGCGCCAGTGTGAGAGACGACGCCAGAAGGGAAAACCAGTCCTGCTTCTTGCGTTGCCGTATCAATCGATCCCAACAGACAACCCCCTGCGATCCGCGCCCGGCGGGCTTCGGGATCGACAGTCACCTGGCGCATTCTCGACAGGTCAATCACCAGGCCGCCATCGCATGAGCTGAAACCTGCGAGGCTATGTCCGCCGCAGCGGACGGCGGTAATAATTCCAGCCTCAGAAGCGGCTCGGACTGCGTGTTGCACATCGCTTACATCTGCGCAACGCGCGATAAGGCCTGGGGTACGCGCTACCATGGCATTCCAAATGTCACGCGCGTCTTGGTAGCCGGTTTCGCCGGGGCGCAGCAAATCACCTTTGAATCGCTGGTGGAGCGAAGAGTAAACCTCTTCACTGGCTTCGACCATCTCGTGATGCCCCTCGCGGAAGTTTTTCCCGGCTGACAACGATTCACTCTGCTAGACCGGGTTACGCCGCCGGCTTCGCAGATAAAACAGCGAAATAACACCTAAGAAAACAGAAAACGCTGGAACCGACCATTGCAATCCATCTACGAAGAAGGTTGTAACCGAGATCGCTAGAAGCAGCAGGATGCCGACCACGGTAAACAACGGGTGCGCCCGCAAACGCATGGGCAAACTCAATAGCCGCTCGCTCGTGATCGCCTTGCGAAAATGAAGGTGCGTACCGAGAATCACCAGCCACACGAAAAGCATTCCGGCGACCGCCGTTCCATAGAGCATGAGAAAAGCGTTCTTAGGAGCAAGAATGGCCAGCAGAATGGCTGCGACAATCCCCGCGGTTGACGCCAGGAGTGCGCGATGCGGGACACCATTGCGGCTTACCTTGCCCAACCATTTGGGGGCGTAGCCTTCCCGGCCGAGAGAAAAAAGCATTCGAGTCGAAAGGTAAAGGTTCGTATTCACGCTCGATAGGGCTGCCGTGAGCACGACGAAGTTCATGATGGCAGCGGCGAAGGGTACATGCGCCGCCGCAAATGCCGTCACAAAGGGGCTGCCGGAAAGCGCAGACGAACCGCTGGTCTGGTTCCATGGAACCATCGTCACCATAATCGCAATCGCCAGCACGTAGAACAAAATGAGCCGCCAGACAATACTCCGCATGGCGTGCGGGATACTGATTTCCGGGTGCTGGGCTTCTCCCGCAGTGACCGCGATGATTTCCACTCCCATGTAACTGGTGACGGTGATGGTGAGCGAAAGCCAGACTCCTTTCCAGCCCATCGGCAAGAAGCCTCCGTGCTGAGTTAAGTTGGCCAAGCCAATCGGGTGCCGGGAACCAACGCCAAGAATCAACGATAGCCCGACAATGATGAAGGCCACGATGGCGGCCACTTTGATCATCGCGAACCAATATTCAAACTCTCCAAGGCGATTGACTTGCATGGAATTGAGCGCCACCAGAGCGGCTGAAACCGACACCACCCAAACCCATTGCGGAACGTGCGGAAGCCAAAAAGAAATGTAGATGCCGGCGGCTGTGACCTCAGCACCGATCGCAATAATCTGTGCGACTCCGTAGGTGGCTCGAACCGAGAAACCCGTCCAGGGATTGAGATACTTCTCCGCGTACACTCCGAATGCGCCCGCGACGGGATGGACGACTGCCATCTCCGCCAGCGCATAGGACATGATCAGAGCAATGCCTGCTCCCAGAAGATAGGAAAGAATGACGGCCGGCCCAGCGAGGCGAATGGTTACACCGCTTCCCAGGAACAAGCCGACGCCGATGGCGCCGCCAATGGCCATCATGGTGAGCTGCCTTTGGCTCAAGCGGCGGTGGAGACCTTCCACGTCCGGCATGGGTGGCTCCTCCCCCGCCAGTGTGGCCTCAACCGCTGAACGTTGTTGATCAGTCATAACTGCCGACGCGGGCAGGATCACGGACCATAAGATCGACATTCTTCTTGAGAACTTCCGCGACTGCTTTCACATCGTCCATGGTGTTGTACACATGGAATGAAATCCGCAAGCCGTCGTGTCGGTTTGATGCGACAATTCCGCTTTCAGACAGCTTCTGCACCATTAAGGTCGAATCTTTACACTGCAATACCACCAACGGCCCAGCGCTATCAGCGGGCGTTTTGGCGCGAATGCCCAGATCGCGAGCACCGCTCAACAGCGATTGCGCGAGCCTCTCGATGTGGGCTGCAACATTCTCCATGCCGATTTCTTTTAGCAGTTGGAATCCAGGCACCGCGGCGTACACATTGGGTACGGACGGGGAACCTGACTCGAATCTTCGCGCAGTGGTAGATAGATCGAAAGTCTGAGGATCGTAGGCGAACGGATTTGCTTGCGCGAACCATCCGGTGACCGTGGGAACCAGCGATGGAATGAGTTCTCTCCGCACGTACATAAAAGCCAGACCAGGTGGACCGAGCAGATATTTGAGGGTTCCGGTTAGAAAAAAGTCCAGGTCCATGGCTTTCACGTCAACCGGGCGGGTTCCGCAGTCCTGGTAGTCATCGAGCATCACGAGAGCGCCGGAGCGGTGGGCGATTTGCGTGATGGCGCTTACTTCGGAACGGAATCCGTTCTTGAAACAGACGCGCGTGATGCGGCACGATAAGCGTATTGCCGTCGATCATCTTCTCGTAATTGTCCGCTGAAATGCGGTTACCTTCTGCCCTTACAAATTCCACCTCGGCGCCTCGCGGGCGCTGAGCCAGCCAGATGTGACCCATGGTTGGAAACTCGAACTCGCCCATGACCACTTTCTTCCGTTCGCGGAAACTCAGTGCGCTGGCAACGCCATTGATGCCCGCCGAGACGCTGGTCACGATTGCAACTTCATCGGGGCTGGCGTTGATGAATTGCGCAAAGGTAGTCCGCGCCTCCTCATAGCGATTCATCCACGTCTCCCACGGCGACCCTTGCTCGTGCCAGGTCGCGATGTAGTCCTCCAGGCCGATCTGCACAGCATCTGACAGCGCACCCTGAGAGCAAGTATTGAGATAGATTTTGCGGTGGAAGATGCTGAAGCGAGAGCGAATTCCGTGAATTTGTTGTTCGGTCAGCATGGTTTTGGTTGAGCGTCGTTGAATCAGTCACGCATCATTTGAGCCAGCGCGCTTCCGAACCTGCGCACTTCTTCGAGGGTATTGTAGTGCACCAACGATGCTCTGACTGCGCCGCTCTCCAGGGCAAGCCCCAACCGCTTCATCAGCCGCGGCGAATACATGTGGCCGTCGCGCACGCCGATATTTTGTTTGGCGAGTTCTTCGGCGATTCTTGCCGGGGGCACGTTTGGCAAATTGAAGCAAAGGGTCGGCACTCGCTCACCAATCCGCTTTTTGTCGGCTACGCCGTAGACGACCGCGCCGCAATCGCTTAGCGCCCGAAGCATTTCGAGCGAAAGAAATTCTTCGTAGGATCGGATTGCCCTAAAGGCACGCTGCAAAGCGGCCCGTCTCGATTCCGGTTTCTCCGGTTCATCGTTCCCGCTTAGGTTCCTACCCAGGGTTTCCAGGTAGCGGACCGCAGCATCCATCCCTGCCACATTTTCGTAAATGAAGGTGCCCGCTTCAATTTTTCCAGGCGGCTCGTCGGGGATGAAGTCCTCGCGGAAGGTCGGAAGTCTGTGAAGTAATTCGAGGCGCCCCCAAAGGAAACCCATGTGAGGAGCGAAGATCTTGTAACCCGAACACACCAGGTAATCGCAATCAAAGGCTTGCACGTCGATCAGTCCGTGAGGGGCGTAATGGACGGCATCGAGAAATATTTCTGCACCGGCGGCGTGCGCCACTCGCGCCGCCGCCGCGACATCCACAATCGAGCCGATCGCATTCGAGGCCAGCGTGCACGCCACCAGGCGCGTTCTCGATGACACCAGAGGGATGAGGTCTTCAGCGTGCAGATTGCCATCGTCCCTCATCTTCCACCAGGAGAATTTCGTGCTCCGTTCCTTTCCAGAGCCAGCCAGGTGGCGACGTTCGCTTCGTGGTCCATATCGGTAACTACAATTTCGTTCCGCTTGTCGAGGGTTTGGCCGATCGCGAGGCTGACCAGCCGAATGAAGGAAGTGGCATTCATGCCAAACGCGATTTCGCTGGTATCGCGGGCGTTCACCAAATCAGCGACACTCTGCCGCGCTCGTAAGATTGTCGTGTCCACTTCACGGCTTTTCGGGTAGCGTCCCCCGCGCTGCACATTGCACTCGAGGAGGTGATGATTCACCGCGTCCAGCACGATCTGTGGGACCTGGGCACCCGCCGCATTGTCGAAAAAGATGAATCCCGGAGGACGCGTAAGCGCAGGGAAAGCGGCGCGAACGGCTTCAATGGGAAAGTTGGCATTCGGTCCGGACGGAACTTCGGGGTTGAGAACGCCTTGGGATTTAGCCTGCAAGCATTTACTCCTGGGCACATCTGAGAGTCAGTACCGAGTCCTGCCGAACAAGCAGCGCCAAACCTATACCCCGCTGCAAACGCTCGTCAAGGGCGCATTTCCGACCTTCGCAGGATAGAATATGCTCGTTTCGTTTATTGAGAGCCAGCCTATGCCGGTCTCCGTGACCAACTCCAAGCTGATCTACGACGCTTTAAGGGAATGCGACATCCGTCTGCTCTCAGCTCTGCCGGAAACCTGGCTAGTGCATCTCATCCGGATGGCGGACGATGACCCTGAGATGATTTTGGTGCGACTGGCGAAGGAGGAAGAAGGGGTCGGCGTCTCGGCCGGAGCACACTTTGCCGGGGTCAAGTCGGCCATGCTGATGCAGAACCATGGCTTCCTGGCATCCATCAACGGGATCGTCTCTTTCCCACATCTATACAAAATTCCTCTCCTGATGCTGATCAGCTACCGCGGCTCCTTCGGGGAGCGCGACCCGTGGCAAACGCAAGGCGGCAACGCCACCGAACCAGTCTTGCGTGCGCTCGGCATCCCGTATTCTTTCCTCGATTCGGCGGACGCGGTCAAAAAGCGCATCCCGCAGGCGCAGACCCTCGCCGAAAGCAGCTTGCAGCCGGTTGCGCTTCTTTTGACCCGCGACCTCATGTGGGAGGAGTGATGCTCCGCCTCGATTGCCTTCGGTCTATTTATTCGGAACTCGAAAACTCTCTGGTCGTCACGATCATGGGAGCAGTTGCGGCCGAACTGCACTCCCTGGGTCACCGCCCTAATTTCTTTTACCTGCAACATGCCATGGGATTGGCTTCTTCGACGGGGCTGGGCCTCGCTCTGTGCCTGCCCGAACAAAAAGTGATCGTCATCGATGGCGACGGCTCGCTCTTGATGAACCTTGGCAGCCTCAGCACAATGGCGCGGTACCGACCCCGGAAACTGGTTCATATCGTTTTCGACAACGAAAGCCTGCTATCGGTCGGCGGCTTCCCAACAGCCACGAGTACAGGTACGGACCTGGAAGGCATCGCCCGCGCCTCCGGCATTCCGCGCGTGGCGACGGTACGCAGTGTGGAGAATTTCAGAGCCACTGTGACCGGCGCCGTGCAGGGCAACGAACTGACAACTATCATCGCCAAGGTCGAAGCCACGGGCCCCGCCGCCTATGTCACCGACCTGTCGTTGCTGGAAAATCGGTTTCAATTTCGCCGGCATATTCAGTCTCTCAAGAAACGCTGAAGATCGAGCAGGGTTCGTTCGAATCCTGATCAAGAAAGATTGTCGAACGCGAAGCTTATGAGGAGCGCCGATGTCTAACGTCCTGACTATGCTGCTCGAAGAACTAAACCACGGCCGGCTGCGGATCATTGATCTAACCCAGCCTTTGAGTCCGCAGACTCCTTTGCTGCCTCTGCCCCCGCAGTTTAACAACACACCCGCGTTCAGAATCTGGGAGTTGTCGCACTACGATGAACGCGGTCCTGCCTGGTACTGGAATGCGTTCGAGACCGGCGAGCACACCGGCACTCATTTTGATGCACCAGTCCACTGGATCTCTGGGAAAGACCTTCCGGACAACACGGTGGACCGCATCCCGCCGAAGAAATTTGTCGGTCCCGCCTGTGTAATCGACGTCAGTGCGGAAGCGGCAAAAAACCCAGATTATCTCTTGACCCCAGAGCGCATCCGGCATTGGGAAGAACAGTACGGCCGCATCCCGGCAGGAGCGTGGGTTCTCTTGCGCACAGACTGGTCGAAGCGGGAGGATCCCAAGGACTACATCAATCTGAAGGAAAATGGACCCCATACTCCTGGATGGGCCAAGGAAGGCTCCTCCTTTCTTGCTCACGAGCGAGATGTGCTGGGCGTCGGCGTGGAGACGGTTGGGACCGATGCCGGTCAGGCCGCCACCTTTGACCCGCCCTTCCCGAACCACTACCTCATGCACGGCAGTGGCAAGTTTGGGTTGGCCGGTCTCTGCAACCTTGATCAGCTTCCGCCGACTGGAGCCATCGTCGTCGCTGCGCCACTGAAAATCGTCGGCGGCTCCGGCAGTCCTCTGCGGGTCATTGCCATCACGCCTTGAAGTCTCGGCGGCACGCGTTGCGTCCCGCTGTAGCATGACCCTCGCGCACACCTACTGGCAAGAACAGGAAAAACCGCTTAAGATGTCACGGTCCTGTGCTACGAGGTTCACGATGATGACGAGCGCAAGCCCAACGCAAAATGTGGCCAACCAACCGCCCGCGGCAAACGGACTGGCAATCGTTCGGGTCACGATCGGCGCGATGTTGGTGTGGGTCTTCTTCGAAAATCTCGGAAAGGGCCTCTACACTCCAACGGGCTACGCAGGCCTGATCAACTATTACATAAAGTCGAGTCACTCGCCGGCCGCGTGGAAAGCAGTCATGGGTTTGGCGGCGAGTCACGCCGCGATGGCGGCTCCTATGCAGGCGGTGACTGAGATCTCTCTCGGGGTCCTGCTCGTCATCGGTCTGCTTACGCGCCCGGCCGCGTTTGTAGCGTTTCTGTTCCTGGGCAGCCTTTGGGTGTCTGAGTGGGGCACGTCGTGGATTTGGGAGCTGCTGGTTTCGGTGATGGCATCGCTTGCACTCGCAGTAGGGCGGGCCGGTCGAGCCTGGGGCGTCGATGCCTTGCTGGCGCGGCGCTGGCCGTCCTCCCCGTGGTGGTGACTTGAGCGTGATGACTTGAGCGTGTTTACTTGAACCCAGATCAAGTGCGAGTGTCGGTCGTCATTCCTACGCACAATGAAGCGCAGTCCATCGGCCGCGTCTTGGCTGATCTTCAATCTGCCGCCGATATTGTCACTGAGGTTTTGGTTGTAGATAGCAATTCCACCGACGGGACTCCCGAGATTGCCTCCAGGATGGGAGCCCGCGTGCTCCACGAACCTCGTCGCGGATACGGTCGCGCCTGTTTGACCGGACTGGCCAACACAAATAGTCCCGACATTGTGGTTTTCCTCGATGGAGATTACAGCGATCGGCCGGCTGAGTTGCCGCTTCTGTTGAATCCAATCGTTGACGGCCGTGCCGATATCACGCTGGGCTCGCGCCTGGGCGACCAGCGCATTCGTGGGGCGTTGCCCTGGCACGCTGCGTTCGGTAACCGTCTGGCGGCTTTCCTGATCAGGCTTTTGTATGGTCTTAGGATCAGCGACCTTGGACCATTCCGCGCCGGGCGAGCAGATGTCCTTCGCCGGCTTGAGCTTCAAGAGAACACGTACGGCTGGGCGGTTGAAATAATTCTAAAAGGTACGCTCGGGGGATTCCGCATCGTTGAGGTGCCGGTGAGCTATTATCCGCGCATTGGGAAATCGAAGATTAGCGGTACGCTGAGGGGCACGATCGGCGCCGCGTGGTTCATCCTCTCCCTGATAGTGCGCTATTATTTTCGGCATCGAAGGGCCGGAATGCCGCGGCCAGCGTGAGTCGTATCACGACAATCTTGGCACAGCACTTTCCTATGGAATCCTCCAGCGAAAATCCAGCAAACTCGCCTGACAGGGGCCGCACGCTGATCATCATGGCGAAAGCGCCCAGGCCGGGCAGGGTCAAGACCCGCTTAGCTCAGAGCCTTCCCGTAGAGGCGGTCACCGAGCTCTATCGCTGCCTGTTGGACGACACAATCGCGCTGGCGCGCTCGTTGAGCGCTGTGGAGGTCGCCATCATGTGCCCTGCATCGGATGTCGAGGATCTAACGCGGTTGACGCGAGGTGAGGTGGGTGTCGTCGCGCAGAAAGGGGATGACCTTGCGGCAGGCCTCACATCGGTGTTTGCGTACTTCGCAGCGCCCGGCGGGCAACGCGTCGTTGCCTTCAACAGCGACAGCCCGCATCTGCCGACTGCGGTTCTTGACGGCGCGTTCGAGGCGCTCACCGCGCACGACGTAGTGGTTGGACCGACACATGACGGCGGCTATTATCTGGTAGGGGCCAAGGCCGCTCATCCAGCACTTTTCGATGGCGACGGCATGGGCACTAAGAGCGCGCTTGACGCCCTGCTGGCGCGCGCTCGCGGACTGCAGCTTTCCGTTGGCCTTCACCGATCCCTTTTACGACATCGACGTGGAGGACGATTTAACCCGGCTGGCTGCGGAACTGCGGCTCGCTCCGGCCAGGGCACCACGAACGGCGGCCTGGCTGGAAGAGTGGGGACAGGCGGTGGCACAGTTGCGGACGGGCGCGGGAGACTTGTGAAACTCACGCCATCCGGCAGAGTGTATCTTCTCGGTGTCGTCATGCTTGTGGCGCTGACGATCTGCTCACGCAAGTTCAGCAGCATGGGTGGACCGTCATTCATGATTCCGCTGGCAGTTGCTGGCATCGCCTACCTCTTCGCCATTCGTGAGTTCTTCTCCACGCCAAGATTCCCGCGCCGCGTCATCGTCATCGGGCTGGTGTTGGCTGCTCTGTGGCATCTTCCATTTCTACTGACGCCGCCGGGTTCCGATGATGACATTCATCGATACCTTTGGGACGGCCGCGTGCAGCGGCTGGGCTATAACCCTTATATCGTCGTTCCCAGCGATCCTGCGCTCGCCGCGTTGCACACACCCGAGACCCGCACGCTGAACCACCCGGATCTGCCGAGCCCATATCCAGCGGGCGCTGAGCTTTTCTTCCGCGCCGTAACCGCGATTCATGAGTCGGTCTTTACGCTGAAAGATAGCATTTGTGGTTTGCGATTTGGCGATCGTTCTCGTTTTGCTCGATGTCTTGCGTCGTAGTGGGCAAGCAGCGCACTGGGTTCTGGCTTATGCCTGGAATCCGCTGCTGGCGACGGAAGTGGCGGGCAGCGGTCACATCGATATTGTCGGCGCGCTGCTGCTGTTGGTGTCTGTCGCCGCGCTAGGACGGCGCTGGCGCGCGGTTGCAGCCGTGGCATTTGGGCTGGCGGTTGCAGTGAAATTGCTCCCGATTGTGCTGCTGCCTCTTTACTGGAGGCGTGTTCGTATCCGCGACGGCGCGCTGGCAGCAGTCGTGCTCGGATTTCTGTACGTACCGTTTCTCAATCACGGGCGCATTCTTATCGGCTCGCTCGGCACCTACCTGCAGAGTTTCCGCTTTAACGATCCGGTGTTTGCGACCCTCGAGCGAGTGGCGGCTCCGCAGCTTGTAGTTGGGTTCGCAGTGCTCGTCGGCTTTCTTACCGCAATCTGGATGAGATCGAAATCCGAGGCGTTATCTTCGGACGCATTTGCCTGGCCGATGGCAGCATCGCTGCTATGTGCGCCGGTCGTATATCCATGGTACCTGCTCTGGCTGCTGCCGCTTCTGCGGTCGGCCTCGACGCTGCCCGCTCATCATCTGGACGGTGAGCATCATCCCAACTTATTATGTCTGGCATTTGCGTGCACTTGGTCGTCCGTGGATCGTTCCTGGCTGGATCATGCTGCTGGAATACGGATGCGTGGCAATGGCCGGTGCGATTGTCGGATTTCGCCAGTTCAGACAACCCGCGGCACCCGATCCTTAGCGAAATAGGTGAGGAGTAGTGCCGTCCTACACTTGTGTATCCGGAAGCTTATGCCGGTCATCCAACACAACATCCGTTCAATTCAGCGAGGAGCGAAATCCATGACAAACGTGAGCCGTATAACCAAAATCGCTTTTCTGGCTTTCGGGGTGCTTGCCCTTACTGCAACTTCCTGGGCGCAGACGCGCGCGCCAATTCTCGATCAAGTCGCCAAGACCTTCGGTGTCGATTCATGGGATCAAGTTGAAGCTGTCCGCTACACCTGGAATGGAGAAATTACTGGACTCTTCAAAGCTGCTCACAAGTGGGAGTGGGAGCCCAAGACCGGCAAGGTTACCTTTGAAGGCGTAGACAAAGACGGCAAGCCGGTCAAGGTCTCCTACGTACGCACCGACCTCAGCAGCCAAACCGACGCCGTGAAGAACGAGGTCGACCCGAGTTTCGTCAACGACAATTATTGGACTCTGTTCCCCTTCCATGCTTACTGGGACAAGAGCGCTAGCGCGATCGATCAGGGCAAGTTTAATCTGCCAGTTGGCCCCGGCATGGCCGAACTGGTCCCGGTGAAGTATCCCGCCGATGGAGGTTACACGCCCGGTGACATTTGGGATCTCTACGTGGGGAAAGACAACCGCGTCGTCTACTTTGTCTACCACCGCGGCGGGGCCAAGCCACCGAGCCGCGTTTTCGCAACGTGGGCAGGCTACAAAAAGGCTGGTCCAATTCTGTTCTCAACTGAGCATCGCGGCACCGCCGACGGCAAGCCCCTGCACATTTTCATTTCTGATGTGTCAGTCAAGCTGACAGGTTCGGACACGTGGATGGACGCGCAATAAGCGGCGAGTCTCTATCGGGCGATTACTACCGTTGTGCAGGAACTGCTCAGCTTGGGCAGATCGCGCGTGGCGGCCATGCGGATCTGCAGAGTTGGGCGTTCCCCGCGAACGATCGGACAATAATAGTCAGGCTCCAGCAGCGCGCCCTGGAGGCGTCGACGTCCGGCACAGCCACCATGGCATGAGTCCCGGAACTCGCAAGGCTGGCACGCGACGGGAAGCGTGCGGGCTTGCTCGAAGGGCGCGGAATCTAGAATGTCGAGCCCCATCGAGATCAAATCCGACAGCGGCTCCCCCGCTCCTGGCCAATAAACGCAGGGCTGAGTAGTGGCGCGCGGCGTAACCCTTACGGTGCTTACGCCGCATCCTCCCCGCAGCGGCGGGAGACCTGCCATCGCTCGAACCAGCGGCTCGCCAATGGCGATCACGTCAGTCTCCGCAAAGAGACGCCGAACCCCTCCCAGTACTCTTCGTACGACAACGCGTAGATGTCGGATCGCACCGCCTGATACACATTCACACGCAGGGGAGCGTCAAACTGCTGGGCTACTCGCGCGACCTCCGCCAGACGCAAGCAGTTCGCCTTCATCATGACCGCGACGATGGTTACGGGCACGCCGAGCTTCACGCAACGTTCTGCCTGCCGGTGGATCAGTTCCCAATTGCCGTTTCCCCGCTGTGCATCCTGTTCTGCCTGCGTCGGGTAGTCGAGAGAAAACTCAATATCGTGAAAGGCCTGTAACTCGTTGTCTTCCAGCACAGCCACACTATGGCCGTTAGAAGTAAGGGTGAGCTTGACGGGTCGGGTGCGCAGGTAAGCCAGTATTGCTTTGAAGTCTGGATGCATCCCGTTCTCGCCAGTGCCCAGATTCACTGAGCGGATGGGAAGGCGTTCCATGACTGACTTCACTTGTTCCAGCGAGAGACGATCTATGCGGGCTGGATCGCGGTAACAGAAGGAACAGGAAAGATTGCACTCGTTGGTGAGCCCGAGCCCAAGCGCAATTGTGGCGTCAGGCGCCCTCGCGCCGTGAGATCCGGTAATCCACTCGGGCAACCGCGTGCGGACTTCTTCGGCGGGGACGGTTCGGCCATCTTTCGCGTCCCGAATGCCTTCATCAATGGCGGCGAGCGTCTCCGCGTCTTCCTCGTCGGGGATGGGAGCAGGACTGTCGAGTTCGAACTTCTTCGCCTTCGCCATGGGTTTATCGTAGGCAGGGGTCATCGGCAATGCAACGGCAAAAGAGTATGTAGGCAAAACGTCGCGGTGTAGAATAACCCTGTCATGGCGGCCGACAAACAACACGCCCACAAACTGATCGAGCACCTTGCCCCGGACCAAGTACCCACCGCGATCGGCATCCTCGAGCGCCTTCTCGACCCCGTCGCCCGCGCGATCGCAAACGCCACAATCGACGACGAACCACTCACAGCGGCAGACGAGAAGGCTCTCGCGGAAGCTCGCGAATGGTCGAAGCATAACAAAAGCACTCCGCATGAAGAGTTCTTAGCCGAACTCGGGATCACGCAAGAGGAGATCGACAATTATCGAGAACCGAAGTGAAGCGGATTGTCTGGACCGATCCAGCCAAGAGTGATGTTCGCAACCTGAGCAAGCCCGTCGCGATGCAAGTCTTCTCTGCGCTCCTCCGCTTCGCACAAACGGGTATGGGTAACGTGAAAGCTCTCCACGGTGGAGACGAACTTCGGTTGCGCATTGGCGACTACCGCCTCTTCTTCGTCTGCCCAGATGCCGACACCATCGAGATTCGACGCGTCCGTCATCGCGGTGAGGCTTATCGATGAGATGGTCTGACGGCTGCCACCTCTCGCAAAGGTGGCAAGTAGTCGGGCACCCCTGGGGATTATTCATCCAGCGCGAGCTCGCGAGCATGCTTCCGGACCTCTCGCTCAAAGCGTGACTGGCCAACCAGCAGTGGCGAAAACGACATCGGTCGACCTCCGTTTCGGCTCTTGACGTAGGTGGTCCCTGTGTTGCGGCCCCTCCTCATCCAGGCGATCTCATTCCATGCGATGACGCGATCTTGGCGAAGCCAGCGACCACGATGGATGCCCTCATGGTCGGTTAAGACCGATCTGGGTTTGGCGAGAAGAATAGCGGCGAGTACCGAGAGGGGGATCAGCGCGGCGTACCCTTCCTTCATCCTTTCGCACGGTCTCCCACACGGTCAAAGCGGTGAAGGCCACCAGCGACACGGTGACTATCTCGATTAGAACATGCATGCGGGGAGCAAGCGAAAACTCAATCGAGACGCCGCCGTTTTTAAGTAGATCCAAGTGCGTGTTTTACTTGATCGAAACCAGCCTCTCCACCAACTCCGAGTAATCCTTCTTCTCGATGCCATGCACCTGCTTGTTGTATTCGTCCACCTTTGACGAGTAATTCATCGAGCAGAATTTCGGGCCGCACATGGAGCAGAAGGCTGCTTCTTTGTAGAAGTCGTCGGGCAGGGTTTCGTCGTGCATGGAGCGCGCGGTCTCGGGATCCAAAGACAACGCGAACTGTTTTTCCCAATCAAACTTATACCGCGCATAACTCAACGCATCGTCGCGGTCGCGCGCGCCGGGGCGTCCGCGGGCGATGTCGGCGGCGTGGGCGGAAATCTTGTAGGCGATGATGCCGTCTTTCACGTCTTTTTCGTTCGGCAGGCCGAGGTGTTCTTTCGGCGTCACATAACACAACATCGCTGCGCCATACCATCCGATCATGGCCGCGCCGATCGCCGAAGTAATGTGGTCATAGCCCGGAGCGATGTCGGTGACCAGCGGCCCCAGCGTGTAGAAAGGCGCTTCGTAGCAGAGTTCTACTTCCTTCTCGACTTGTTCTTTGATCTTGTCCATCGAGACGTGGCCGGGGCCTTCGATCATCACCTGCACATCGTGCTGCCAGGCGATCTTCGTCAGCTCGCCGAGAGTCTTCAGTTCGGCGAACTGAGCCTCGTCGCTGGCATCAGCCACGCATCCGGGACGCAGGCCGTCTCCCAACGAAAAGCTGACGTCATACTTCTTGAGAATCTTGCAGATGTCGTCGAAGCGCTCGTACAAGAAATTCTGCCTGTGGTTGTGAGCCATCCACTGTGCGAGAATTGCGCCGCCGCGGCTCACGATGCCGGTAATGCGTTTCGAGATCAGCGGCAGATACTGGATCAGGACGCCAGCGTGAATCGTCATGTAATCCACGCCCTGCTCCGCCTGCTCTTCAATCACTTCCAGCATCACCGAAGCGTTCAAATCTTCCACACGCTTCACGCGAGCGATGGCTTCGTAAATCGGCACCGTGCCGATGGGCACCGGAGAATTCCGCAGAATGGCTTCGCGAATTTCATGAATGTTGCCGCCGGTCGAGAGATCCATCACTGTGTCGGCGCCGTAGTGCACGGCGGTGTGCAGTTTCTTCAACTCCTCGTTGATTTCCGAAGTGACCGCCGAGTTGCCGATGTTGGCGTTGATCTTGCACAGCGAAGCCACGCCGATCGCCATCGGCTCCAGTTCCGGATGGTTGATGTTGGCGGGAATAATCATCCGCCCGCGCGCCAGTTCGTCGCGCACCAGTTCGGGCGCAAGCCTCTCACGATGAGCCACGTAGCCCATCTCTTCGGTGATCACACCCTGGCGAGCATAGTGCATCTGCGAGAAGTTGCCGTCGATGTTCTCTTGCCTTCGCCGGGCCAGCCAGTCCGCACGAGGCTTAGGTGCGCTGTAGCCGTCATTGCCGTTGCCGGAATTGCCGTTCGTCGAGGTCATGTCACGCAGCTTTCATGGGATTTTCCAGTCCCAATTATACTCGGACGCGTGAGGCGAATGGTACATCGCATCAATCTGCTCGACGAACAGCCCACTCAGATTTCCTGTCCGAACTGCAGAATGTAGCCGTGATCCAGATCAACTCGTCCAGAGCATGGGCACAAGACGGTTGAATTTCATGACGTACTTTGTACCCGATGCCGCATCACCGGGGCCCAACTACGAGAGGCACGAATCTATGGTTGTTGCATCTGCATGGCGCATTCCACCGAAGTGCAGCCACCGGGGCCCTGCGTGCGCATATTGCCCACTCCGTTCTTGATATGGATTGCCACCATTACCGCGGGATAGGCCCACCAGAGTTTGCGGATGACCTTGTCGCCGGGAAGCCAGGAGTGAGGCTTCTTGAGTTCGTAAGCCACAAGCAATTCGGCCGCATAAAACCCCGCGTACTTGGCGACCAGATGCTGGTTCTGGGGGACGCTGGTCACCCACGGTGCGCCGGCGGCGTATTCATGGTCGAGCACCAGTTTGCGTGAGGTGAACCGCAGACTCTCCGCGCCGCCCAGCGCAGCCATAACCGCGATGAACTTCTTATCGATGACTCGTTGCCGGGTCGGCGCGTCTGGAAGGGAGGCAGGTGCGATAGGTGCGGGGCTGAGTCCGCCTGTCAGGATGATTTCATTATGTACTTCGAGCGGCATTTCGTTGGGCATGCGATTTTGAGCCACGGCATGGGTGGTGATCAGGAGCAGGAGAGCGAGCAGACGCGCAGTCGGCAAAACGGAAACCTCCTCAGGTTTGTCATACGCGAGGTTTGTCATCGCTAGGTTCGTCATCGCGAGGTTTGTCATCGCCCAGACCGGCTGGGGGCGCGGACCGCTGGGGGGCGGCGGATCGCTGGGTGGCTGGGCGATTTCGCGATGTACACAGCGGTGCTGTGCAACCCTCGCGCCAAAATGCGGAGAGATTATTTTTCAGCGAGATAGCTGCGGTTTGGGCGAACGCGGATTACCGCGCGCGGTTTCTGAGCAAACGGTTTGCCCAGAGTGGACTCTTATTTTTCCGTGAATACTCCGAATCACCTGCGCTGCGGTCATCGCGGCTGATCCCAGCCCCGCAGTCGCGGCCACCACCGGCTCACGTTTCGGAGATACTCTTCGTACTCCGCGCCGAACTTCCCACGCAATGTAGGTTCTTCGTAAAAGACAACAAACAGATGCACGCCGAGAGCAACCGCTGCAACCGCGGCGATCACTCTGGGATCGGGTGCCCGAAAATCACCCACAGCCCAATCCACCCCGCTGCGAAACCCAGGTACATGGGGTTGCGCACGTGGCGGTAGAGACCCACCACAACCAATCGCTGCGGGGGAGCGACCGGGGCCGGCGTGCCGCGCCCCGTCCAGCCGAAATCCCAAACGCAGCGCGAGGCAACAGCGAACCCCAACACCGACGGAATCGCCGCCAGCCATCGCCAGCGTGCCGTCCCCGCCATCTCCACGCTGAAGCCGAGCCACGACGGCAACAGCCAGAACCACAAGCCGAAAAAGGCCGCGCCTACCATCAGCGAGATGAGCGCCGTCAGCCAGCGATAGCTGTCGTTGGCTGCTGGACCTCGTGCAGACTGTGCATCCGCCATAAGACCCTAGCTATTGGTGCAGCTCTACACTCACAGAGTCACGAGAGCGACCTGAACTGCTGTTTTTCATTTCGGTACCACGGGCGAACGCCGGGCCAACTCCATTTCAATACCTTCCGGGAGTACAACCGTTCCCGCTTGGGTGGCCTTAGATTGAGTCGTTAGTAGGGTCACACTGGCGACACCCGCTATACGCGCAGCATCCAGGACTTTAACCACCAGCGCGTAAGGCGCCCTGGCATCCGCCTTGATGTAGAGATTTTGCGTGCGATCAGACATGCGACTCTTGAGCTTTTCGGCCAGGGAACCGGGCGCGACCGGATCGATTCCGAAATAGAGTTTACCAGTGTCGGTCACTGTGATAATCAAGGCCTCTGGGTTGTCCGCGCCTGGCACTGGCACCGCGCTGATCGTGGGTGCCAATTCAACGCTGATCCCTTTTTGCATCGCTTGTGAGGTGCTCCGGGGAGCAGCTGATAACGCAGTTACAAGCGCCAGGAGTGCCACGCTCCACACTCTGTTCTTCGATCTTGCGAGATTATTTGTCTTAAGCCAACTCATAGGTTTTCTCCTCTCATAGCCGTTTCCGGCGTGTTATTCGCTTCCACATCATTTGCTACTGCGCTTTCGCTCCGCCCAGGGATGCGGTCGCGAGAGTTCCGCCCAGGCCCATCGTCTCCACTGCTGACGATGGCACAATCACCATCGACCCTTTTTCTTTGATCGCTTCGTAGAGCATGTTCATGGCGCGCAGGTGCAAAGCCACAGGGTTTTCCGCGTAGGCTGCGGCGGCCTGTACAAAACTGTTGGAGATTTCGGTTTCCGCCTGCCCCAGAATGATGCGGGCCTGGCGCTCCCGCTCGGCCTGAGCTTGCCGCGACATGGCGTCTTCCAGCCCTTGTGGAATTCTTACGTCGCGAATTTCTACTGACTGCACCGTAATGCCCCACGGGTTCGTCTTCTCATCCAGAATGCGTTGCAGTTCGCGGCCAAGGGTCTCGCGCTCGGTGATCATCTGCGCCAGTTCGTGACGGCCAATCGATTCGCGCAGCGCCGTTTGGGCGCTCATGTTGATGGCCTCGATGAAATTCTCGACTTCCAGAATGGATTTCTCCGCATTCCATACCAGCCAGAACACGATGGCATCCACGTTGACCGGGACGGTGTCGCGAGTCAGCGTCGACTCTGCCGAGACGTTAGCCACGCGCACGCGCTGGTCCACATAGGGGCTGAGGGTCTCCACGATCGGCACAATGTGAAAAAGGCCCGGCCCGCGCAGGCCCACATAGCGCCCCAACCGCAGCACCGCGACCTTCTCCCACTGCCGCACGACCTTGATGGCGAATAGCAGGTAGACGCCCAGAGCGACGCCCGCAATAATCCCAGCAGGATGCTTGGTGGTGGCAGTAACGATTGCACCTGCCAGGAAACAAATTACAAACAGTGACCTTCCAATGCCGCTGATCTGACCGATTTCGATTTTCGTCATGGCACTATCTCCTTTGCTTCGACTGAGGCGCTAACTCGCGCAGTCGATCCAGCAATTCCTCGACAGAAAACCCTGCAGCTCCGGCGCGGGCAGCGAATTCGTTGGCCAACTGAGTGAGTTGCCGCTCGCGCTCGCCGCTGTTCTTGATGATCTTTTTGTTGCTGATGAACGTTCCGGTTCCCTGGTGGGTTTCGATCATGCCGCCCAGTTCGAGTTCGCGGTAGGCCCGCATGACCGTGTTCGGATTAATAGCCAGATCGACCGCAAGCTGGCGTACGGTGGGAAGTTCATCGCCGGCCGTCAGCGTTCCCGCCGCCACCCCGGTCCGGACTTGGTCGATGATCTGGCGGTAGACGGGAACTCCGGAACGCAAGTCCAGCTTGAGCTGGAAACCCTTGCCGTTAACGGGAGTCCGTCCCATATGTGTCAGTGTACTATACAACTAGTACATTAAGTCAAGAAAAAATCAACGGCCCTCCATTCCCGAAAAAGCTTGCAATCGAACCCGGTGGGATGACGAAGAAATGACAACTGATTTACGACTCGATGACAATCCCTCTTTCCGCATCCCGTACGCTCATTCCATCGAGAGCGAATAACCCCCTGCGAACTGAATCAGTGAACAGACCGCTCTTTGAGCGGTTAGGCCCAGGCAGTGCTCTGTCCAGGCGTTGGCCGGTTGCTTTTAAAACGAGGAGAAAAAACATGACGAAATTCTTTAGCTATGCGGCAATTCTTGTCGGCCTGAGCGCGTCGGCGACGCTCGCCGTCAATCCCCGCACCGAGAAGCCAACTACAACCGGCGGAGCGCTCTTTGCCCCCGACGGAGCCTTCCGCGACGGCCTGTACCTCGGCCAGCTTTCAGCTCAACAGGGCCAACCGCCGCGCCCCGCTATTGGCCGCTGGTCCACCGAGCACGACCGCTCCCTGTTTGCGGCCGGATATCGCCAGGGCTACGACGAAGTTCTCGCCAGCGCTGCGAGCGAGCGCTGAATGCCGCGCTGGCCGGATGACGCGATCCGGCGGAGCCGCCGAAACCAGAGCGCGAAACCGGAGCCACGAAACCGGAGCCACGGAACCGGAGTCACGAAACAAGTTTTGCAAATCGAGAGTCCAAGATTGAGGTGACGTTGTCATGCAAGCGAAGAAGTTGATCTCATCATTTGTTCTTACCATGGCGGTGTGCGTTTCCGCGCCTTATGCAGTCAAGGCCGGCAGCCCTCCCCCAACCACCACCGGCGCTAGCGTAAGGGGCGTCGTGAAGTTCGAAGGCACCGTGCCGAAGCCCAAGTTGGTCAGTATGTCCGCCGACCCGAGCTGCGCCAAGCAGCATTCCTCCCCTGTGCTTGCTCAGGAAGTGATGACCGATTCGAAAGGCGATCTGCAGGATGTGATCGTGTTCGTCTCCGAAGGCCTGGGCGACCGCACCTTCGATGCTCCGACGCAGCCGGTGGTAGTTGAACAGAAGGGCTGCATGTACACGCCGCATGTGCTGGCGGTGCGGGCCAATCAGCCGCTGCACGTGGTGAATGAGGATCCCACGTCGCACAATATCCATCCCACACCCGCGAACAATCGGGAATGGAACAAGGCCGAACCGCCAGGATCCAGCCTCGATGAATCGTTTGCCCGGGAGGAGATTGCCATTCCCGTGAAGTGCAACCTGCATCCCTGGATGCACGGTTATGTCGCGGTGTTCAAGCACCCGTACTTCGCCGTGACCGGCAAGGACGGCAGCTTTGATCTGAGCAGCCTTCCGCCCGGAACTTACACGATCAAAGCGTGGCACGAGAAGCTCGGCACTTCGACGCAGACCATCACCATCGGCGCCAACGAAACCAAACAGCTCAGCTTCGTGTTCAAGGGAATGTAAGGCAGGGAACAAATGCCCACACTAGAATCCAGGCGACTGCCAATCCCTGTATACGAGGCCCAAGTGCTCATCGCGATCTGTGAGGACGACATTGAACAGGCGCGCAGCGAGGCCTCGCAAAACTACCGGCGCGCCGCGACCGACAATGAGGCGGCGTTCTGGTTCGGCGTGCTTGAGGTACTCACGCCGAGCGCCAGGCCGCAGGCTTGAGCCGCTGACGCCGGACGTCGCTCGTCGGTCGTCGCTTGTCGGTCGTTGCTGGTCGGTCGTTGCTGGTCGTCGCCGGCTAGTGCTTTCCCGGAGTCTTGAAGCCCTTGCGGCGTTGTTCGCTGTAGCGGTGCAGCGCGTCGAGGATGATGGGATACGCTTCGCTGGCAGGGCGTATCTCGTCGACCTCGACGGCCTTGCCTTCGAGCTGTTTGTAATCCTGAAAGAAGCGCCGCAGCATGAGCAGGCGGTGGTGCGGCATCTCCGCCGCCTCGTGGTAGGAGTTGAACTCGGGATCTTCGGTGGCGACGGCAATGATCTTGTGGTCCTGCTTGCCGGTGTCGATCATGGTCATCAGACCAATGGCGCGGCCGTGAATGATGGTGAGCGGCACCACGGTTTCCTGGCAGAGCACCAGCACGTCGAGCGGATCGTCATCTTCGGCCAGCGTCTGCGGAATGAAACCATAGTTCGCGGGATAGTAGACGGCGGAATAGAGGACGCGGTCGAGTTTGATCAGTCCGCTGGCTTTGTCGAGTTCGTATTTCACGCTCGATCCAAACGGAATCTCAATCACGCAATCGAATTCCTGCGGAAGCTTGTCGCCGGGAGTGACGTCGTGCCAGGGATGGATCATGGGATCATTCTAGCGGAGGGGCGGCTTCTAGCAGTTAGCTTCTAGCTTCTAGCTCTTAGCTAGTAGCTATTGCTATTAGATCTCAGTTAGCTCTTGTTTTCTCCTCGGGCCGTGCTGATTTGAGACGCCGGTGATGGGTGTGGATTTCTGCACCAGAATATAATTTTGCAAGCATCTTGCCAGGAAAGCGTTTTGTGCCTTCGAGGCGGATCTGGCGTGATTTTTTTTATTTCGATGCCGCCGAAAGCCCTGACTGGCGCGGATCTCCGGGAAACGGATTTCGCAAAATCTTGTTCTCAAAGAACTTAGATCCAAAATCTTGATAACGAACGACTTAAGGTGGCATGATTCGGTCTCTTTGGACCGTCACTGCCTCGACCATGATGGCGCAAGTTCGATAGTGGGCGCAAGGTCAGATGTCACACGTGGGCTGTGGAAATTCTTGAGACAGAGTTGTCCCGTGGTGCGCGGTCCCGCCCTTTCGCGAGGGAACGCTAAGGGACGGGCGACCCCGCCTCGTTTGCGCTACGGTTTTCCGGCTCCGCAAAGTTAGCGTTGCTCTGGTAGGTTGTCAGCTGATTGCTCAGGTTTCTTTTCGGCAGGTTGGCTTAAAGGTTTGTTCACCCCGAAGACACTGAGAATCTTTTGAAGTTCCCCTTTGACTGACCAAAATAGGTCTTCGGTCTTCTTGAAGAATGCTCCGTCGAGCGTTATTTCTTTGTCTCTACCCACCAGCTTCCCTATCAGTTGTTCGTTGCTACCCTCGGCCGCTTGGTCAAAGACTATGGGGTGATGGGCGAAGCGGTTTCTTATATCTCTTATTTCATTCAGGTTCCTGAGCAACTCGGCGGAGACCAGGCTCAACAGCACGGGCTGCTGACTGATCTTCTTGAATGTCTGTATTTTGCGTGTGAAGCTTGCGGCAGCTGACTTGAGAAACAACTCGTCAAAAAGGAGTTTGAGTTCCGACGCATCGGCTGGAAAGAAAAAGCGAGTGATGACAACGTCGAGAGAGTACTCAACCTCAAAGGCTAAAGCCAAGGTCGTACCACGTGCCTCCCTCAACGCCGCGGTTTTCCTCGCCCATTCGTTGTCTCCGCGGAGGTCGAGAGAAAACGAACCTCCCGTGGCAATCCTGATGCTTGAATCCCAGAGTGGAACAGGCATAAAGGGCAGGGTAGCAGATTACAACGCGAAGAAGTAACGGGACTCTGTGAGGGGTTCGGAAGGCATCCCGAGCACGATGCGGGGCGCCTAGAGAGAAGGGTGACCCGCTATAATCGTCACACATGGATTCTGCAAGTTCCGCAATCGGCTGGTTCCCCATAGTCACTTTCCTTCTTGGATACGGAATAAAAGCTGCTTCGGACTGGATTCAACACCGACGCGCACTTGAGCGTGACCGAGAGACGAGAAAAGAGACAAGGCGCGACCATCTTGCTGAAGATCGCAGGACATTTCAACGTGAGACCCTTCTCGCATTACAAGAAGCAACGATGGAGCAAATGCGCACAACCGCATCCATGCATCACCAAGACGAAATGGCGTTCCGCAAAACTGGGCTTTGGCATAAACAGCTTTTTGGAGAAGAGTTGAATCAACAAGACCATCTGGCGATGCGAAAAACCGTGATGCTCTCGCAGCGGGTGCGTGACGAGTCACTCCGAGAACTGCTCACCAGATTTCGGGCGTATTCCGCCCAAACGACAATATCAATTGACAAGGATTCTAGCGATTCTGCAATGACCAACATGGCTCGTCATTTTGAGCAGATACAGGAGCGGATAGGGCATCTACTCCGGACAATCGACGACGATGAAGACAGTTTAATTGCAAGATAAACGTGAGGTAGGGCAATGGATAACTCAGCACTTGTGTCTCTCACTTTTGACGATGGGTTGCGATGCCAGTTCGAACAAGCCCTCCCCATTCTTAATCAGTACGGCTTCCCGGCTACATTTTTTCTGATTGCCAACCAAGCCCAGACCCACGACCTTTGGGCAGGTCATACCGACGATTGGTGGAAAATTGATTGGCGTGACGATGACATCGCTATGCTGAAAAAAGTGATTCAGAACGGGCATGAAATCGGTGGTCATAGTGTCACCCATCATCCGACTCAGATTAAGGACCCAAAGCGGTCCAATATCGAAGCCAGTGATTCCAAACGGTTGATTAAAGGTTGGCTCGGGACGGAGCCTTCGTCTTTTGCCTATCCGTTTTACTGGTCTCATGCCTACCTAGCCAACGCCGTAAGGAGTGCGGGATATGAGCAGGCTCGGGGAGGTGGAACGGCACCTCGCTATCTTCCTCAGGCTTCCTACTACACCATCCCCCACGACGAAAAATTGGACGGGTTCAACGTGGACTGTCGTCAGATTTCAAGGACTGAGGATGTCGGCGGATGGATACACCCTGGATGCTGGCAAGTTTTGACATTCCACGGAATCGGAAGTGAGCGAGACGGTTGGGAGCCGATTACCGTGGCCGAGTTCACGAGACAGATGACAGAACTAGCGAAGCATCGGGACTCCGGTGCCGTAGAAATTGTCACTTTTCACGACGGGGCAAGGCCTTTCCGCTCATATTGAGGCTCTTTGAGGCTCTGGGCACCTGCCGTTCCTCATTGGAATCTTGATTCCGCCCCTGCAGTCGCGTAGAGTCAGTGTTGAATGGAATACTGTTCCGGCGGGTGATTTCCATGTCCAGCCAAGGCAAAACTTATCTCAAGTTCGGGGCGGCCACGGTCGTGATCCTGCTGCTGATGGGTTACCTCGCTTATACCGGGGTGCAGGATAGCAAGAGCTACTATGTCACCATCAGCGAACTGCACAAGATGGGCAATGGCGCTTACTCGAAACGCCTGCGGGTTGCGGGGAATGTGCAGCCCGGCTCGATCAAGCGCAACGGAACGCACGTACAGTTTGTGCTGGTGGAGCAGGATCAGTTGCTCTCGGTGGATTACACCGGGACCGAAGCGCCTCCCGACACTTTCAAGGACGACTCACAAGCGCTGGCCGACGGCAGTTTTGGCCGCGATGGCGTTTTTCATGCCAAGGGGCTGCAGGCGAAATGCGCGTCGAAGTACGCCCCGCAGCCGGGGGCTCCGGCGGGTGGTGCGCCGGCTGGCACGCCGCCGAAGAGCATAACGTAGCTTGCGGCCGCGCGGCCGGGTTCAGGGAGCCGGTTCGTGAAGACCAACGCTGGGGCTGCAATGGCCGAAGCGAGTTTGCCGGAAACGCCAACTCCGGAGCGGTGGTTGCGCATCGGGTTTTGGGTCTGCACCGTGATTGCGGTGGCCGTGGTGCTTCGGCGCGTCGTTGCACTCGGCCATCCATCACAGTCTGGGCCGCCGCAGTTGGTTGAACTCGATGCTGCCTTTGCGTCTCATGCAGTTCTCACCCTGGCGCATATTCTTCCCGCACTGCTCTTTGTTTTGTTGGCCCCGTTTATCTACCTGAGGCGGTTCGCGGGTGCGGCGTGGCCGAAACGATTGCTTTTCCCTCTCGGGCTGGTCGTGGGAGTTACGGCCTATGCGATGAGCAAATATTCTGTCGGCGGTTGGGTGGAGCGCTCAGCCGTGCTGTTCTTCAACAGTCTCTTTCTATTCTCGCTATTGCGGGCCTGGCAACTGCGCCGCGATCCGGTGTTGAGCTTGCGATGGATGACGCGCGCAATTGGAGTTCTGCTTGGAATTGCAACGACGCGTCCGGTGATGGGGATTTTTTTTGCTACCAGCAGGGTCACGCATCTTTCACCTCGTCAGTTCTTTGGGATCGCGTTCTGGATTGGGTTCTCGGTCAATACCGTGATCGTGGAACTGTGGCTGCGATCGCAGGCAGGGAAGGCTCAGATCGAAGGGATGGCGAGGCCTTCGTTGTCGCGATTGTCGCGATAGGGTCGTTGCTGCGCGGACTATCCGGACGACGCGGCCTTTGCAAAAATCCGGGAAAATCCATAGATTCTTTGCTGTGCTCGGGAGCAGAAAAAATCTCGTAGTGATCTATTTCTTGTGATGAATCCGCCGGCCGGTGGAAGCGCCATCGTTGAAGTGAAGGGACTGGTCAAGCAGTTCGGCCGGTTTGCCGCATTGCGCGATGTGACCGCGAACTTTGACGCGGGCAAGTTCCACGTGATTCTCGGCGACAACGGAGCAGGGAAGACGACTCTCCTGCGTGCGCTGGCAGGACTGGCTTATCCCACACGCGGCGCGGTTTCGATCCTGGGCAAGACTCCGCACGAGGCCTGCCGCGATATCGGCTACATGGCGCATCCATCGCTGCTGTATGACGAAATGAGCGGCATGGAGAACCTGCGCTACTTCGCGCGCCTCTACGACATTGCCGGCGACGGCCGCTGTGAGCAGGTGATTCGCTCCGTGGGACTTGACCCGGAGTTGTCACGGCCGGTGGGAAAGTATTCGCAAGGCATGCGGCAGCGCATGTCGCTGGCGCGGGCCATTCTGCACGATCCTAAGATCCTGTTGCTGGATGAGCCGTTTTCCAACGTGGACGTGCACTCGGCGCGGGAGATGGTCGGCTTGCTCAAGGGCATGCGCGATGCGGGCAAAACCATTTTCGTGGTCACGCACCAGGCTCCGCTGCTCGACGGAGTGGCCGACGAATTTGTGTGGATGCAGGCCGGGCAGATTGTTAATCGGCACAAATCGGCACTCATCTTGACCCGGCAATGTCGCGGCCACTCGCGGGCGGAGGAACCATGAGTTCGTCTCCGCTCGATCACTCTCGCGACGCTGGCGAAAGATATTCGCCTGGAGTGGCGCTCGAAAGATGCGCTCAACGCCATGCTGTTTTTCTCTCTGCTGGTGGTGGTGATCTTCAGTTTTTCGTTCGATCCGAATGCCGAGGAATCGCGGCAAATCGCCGGAGGGCTGATATGGGTTGCCTTCCTGTTCGCCGCAGTGGTCGCGCTTGAACCAGACCTGGGCGCGGGAGCTGCGCAATCAGGTGCTCGACGCCTACCGGGTTTCTCCTGCGCCGCCGACCGCTTTGTTCCTGGCCAAGGCGCTGGGCAACTTTATTCTGGTCAGCCTGCTGGAAGGGCTGATGGGGCCTCTGTTCATCATCTTCTACAACCTGCGCGCGCTTGGTCCGGCATGGCAGTTGATTCCGGTGGCGCTGCTGGGAACCTGGGCGCTGGTGGTGAATGGGACATTTTTCGCCGCCATGTCGTTGCGAACGCGCAGCCGCGAAATCATGCTGCCGCTGCTGTTGTTTCCCATCTCGATTCCCGCCGTGCAATCGATGGTGGAGGCCACGCGCATCATTCTTGCCGGCGATGGCTCCGCGCGTTTCTGGATCGTGTTGCTTCTCACCTACGATGTGGTGTTTACTACTGCTTGTCTGGCTTTATTTGAAACGGTGTTGCAGGCGGAATGAAACGGGCTTTCCCTATTCTCGCGGTGATCACGGCGGCGCTGCTGGTCTACGCCTTCTATGAAGCGATATGGGTTGCGTCCCATGCGAGCGGACTATGGGACGACGTGCAGCGCATTTTCTACTACCACGTGCCTTCCGCCTGGACTGGCGTTTCCTTCTGTTCACCGTGAACCTGGTAGCTTCGGTGATCTACCTGATCTGGCGAAATGCCAAGGCGGATGCTCTGGCTGTGGTCTCTGCCGAAGTAGGCGTGGTTTTCTGCACGGTCGTGCTGGTGACCGGCCCCATCTGGGCGCGGCCGGTGTGGGGCATCTGGTGGACGTGGGACATTCGCCTCACCACCACTCTGGTCCTGTGGCTGATTTATGTAAGCTACCTGGTACTTGCGGCGGTTCTCCGACAGTTCGCAGACGCCGAAGCTGGCGGCGGTGCTGGCGATCTTTGGCGCGCTCGATGTGCCGCTGGTTTATTTCTCGATCTGGTTTTTCCGTACGCAGCATCCGCAGCCTGTGATCGGCGGGGGTGGGTCGATCGATCCCCGCATGTTGCATGTGCTGTTGATCAACTGGCTGGCGTTCTCCTGTTTTGCCTTTCTGGTGTGCTGGTCGCGTTATCGCCTGGAGTGGCTGCACCGGGAAGTGGAGGAAGCTCAGGCGATTGAGTCTTTACATGGAGACGTTTTGCCCGCCCCACAAGTCAGTATCCCGCTGAGCAACGCTTCGAAACCGGCAGGATCCTAATGAACTCAGTCAAATATCTCTACGCCGCGTATATTGCCACCTGGCTGATTCACGCTCTCTATCTCGGCAGCCTGCTGCGACGCTACAGCCGGCTGCGGCAGCAGATGAAGGATATGCATAAGTAGCGGGCTTCGGGCTTCGGCTAGCGGGCTTCGGCCAAGCAGCATACGTCGTGGCTTTTGTGAAGGTAGCACCGCATGTGCCATGAGTTGATTGGATTTGCAGAAGCCCGATAAGCCGAAACCCGATTTAGTTCTCCGCTTCCCGCTGCAGCGCGCTGAAGAAATCGGTGCTGCCGCCGGAGCGGAGGAATTCGTAGTCCTCGATCATGGCGGCGGTCCCGATGCGCGACGAGGGCAGGGGAGATTCCACGCGGATCACGCGCGCCGTGAAGCGCACCCGGACCGCGTCGGTCAGCGTGATGTGAGGCGGGAAGGTGAGAGTGACTTCACAGGCGGTTCCCGTCGGGATCGATTGATCGAGGTAAAAAAAAACTCCGCGGGCACTTACATTCTGGGTTTCGGTGTGGAATTCGTTGTCCTGATCTTGGGTTAGACGAACTACTGCCGGAAGGCGCATGTCAAAACGCCGCATCGCTCGCCGTTCCTGAGACTCCGGTTGCATCCCGAGTATATTTTCCGAAAGCATACTTCTAACAAAGACTGATCCAAGGGCAGTACGGAATCAACTCTAAGGCTGGGAGGGCTCAGGGTCCGGCGCCCCACAACAAGGCCCTGATTACTATCCAATGTATAGAATTGCCCGCGCTTTACAAGAGCAAAAAGACTCCGGGAACTAAATTCGTAAACAGCCCGCGATGTAGTTCGCAATTTCCTTCATCCCACTTTCGTGCCATCCTCCGGCATCTTTCCGTGTCTCCCCACGCATCTGACAATTCCGGGAGCGCGCGCGGGCGGAGGCTCGCTTGACTTGGCTATCCGCCAGATGTTTAAGTAGTTAATTGTTTTCCGCCAGTTCCTAGCGACACGTCAGCAGCGGGCGGTTTCGCCGGCGCGGGGTACAGTACTGACTCGCGCTCGGTTTTTCTACTCTCTCCAAATGACCTTTTTGAATCGGAGGAAAAGCGTGATGGGGAATGGCCCTTGGTCGGGAAGAAGCTCGGGGAAAAGCTCGGAAACAAGCTCTCGCAGCAACGCGGCTGAGCACCTGGGTGTGGCCGCTCGTCGTTGGGGCGATGTTGGTGTTGCTGTTGGGTGGTGCCGTGCTGCTCCGGTCGGGTTCCCGCCGCTACTCCCAGGAAGCAACGGCTCAGCTTCCAGCCTCTCCGCTTGCAATCTCCTCCCGATCTTCATTGCATGCGAAGCCGGACGCGCGCGCCATTCTCGGGCAGTTGCCGCTGATCTTCGAACCTAACCGGGGCCAAACTGATCCACAGGTGAAATTTCTGGCGCGGGGCGCGGGTTACAGTCTCTTTCTCGACGCAACGGGCGCAGTGCTCGCAATGCAGACGGCTCATTCGTCGTCGTCGCGCACCTCCTCGTCGCGTACTTCGGCGGAGAGCGGTGAGCAATTCGTGCGCATGAAGCTGGTTGGCGCAAACCCTGCCGCGGCCACGGCCGGAACCGGTCCGCTGCCCGGCAAGAGCAACTACATCATCGGCAACGACCCACGGCAATGGCATACCGGTATTCCGCAGTTTGCCGGAGTTCGCTACCAAAGTGTTTATCCCGGAATCGATCTGGTCTTTTACGGAAACCAGGGCCGTCTGGAATACGATTTCCGCGTCGCACCGGGCGCCGATCCAGCGCAGGCGGAGCTGCAGTTTGAAGGCGCAACCAGACTGGAGCTGAGCGGCGGCGACCTGATTCTCACCGGTAAGGACGAAGGCGGCTTGCGCCTGCGAGCGCCTCACATTTACCAACGCGATGGAGACCGGCAAGAACCGGTAGCGGGACGCTTTGTTCTGCGTGCCGCCAACCGCGTTGCTTTCGAAATTGGCCGTTATGATCGCGGCCGCGAGCTGATTATCGACCCGGTGCTCGATTTTTCGTCCTACTTCGGCGGCAGCGGTTCGGAAACCTCACCTTCGGTCGCAGTCAACGGCAACGGCAATATCTATATCGTCGGTACGACTACTTCGCCTCAGGGTTCGTTTACCGACGCTTCCGGTACTATCCAGACATCGATTCCGTCGACGCTGCAAATTACTCCGGCGGGCCCCAGCCACATTTTCGTCGCCGAGATCAATCCCTCGCAGCCGCCTTCGGTGGTGTATGAAACCTTCATCGGCGGCAGTGGAACCGACACCAGCGTTGGCATCAGCGTGGATAGCGGTGGCATAGCCTACCTCGCAGGCAATACAACTTCCACCGACTTTCCCACTTTCGGCACTCCCTACCAGCCCAAACCGGAGACGAAGGGCGCGCAGTGCGCCTCCATCACCTGCACGTCCGTGTTCGTTAGCGTGCTCAACGCGCAGGGCAGCGCCCTCACTTATTCTTCTTATCTTTCCGGCAACGGCAACGACCAGGCCAGCGGGATGACGATCGACCTCAGTGCGGATGTCTTCATTACCGGAACCACAACTTCTAACAACGAGCCCATCACAGATGCTTTTCCCGCGAGCCAGCCGCCCGCAGTTCCGTTTCAGAGCACGCCGCTTTCCAGCATCGCGTTCTTCGTCACCAAGTTGAATATCAATGTTCCGGGTACGTTCGGCATCGCCTATTCGACATACTTCGGCGGGAGCACGGGCGGAGGTACTTCGGCCCCTCCAGTCGCGGTCGGCGGCGGCATCGCGGTTGACCAGACGGGCAACATTTATTTCGATGGCACGACGAATTTCTTTAACAGCGGCTTAGGCGCATTCGGCGCCGGTCAGTCCACAGACTTTCCCATACTCAACGCCTATCAGCCCTGTCTGGATACGCCTCCACCGACCGTCATCTCCAGTCAAAATCCGTGTGCGGCTCCGGCCACCACGCCCTACCCGACCGACGCCTTCATGGCCAAACTGAATCCCAACGCCGCTCAGACGGGTGGCGCTCAGTTGCTGTTCTCCACCTACCTCGGCGGCGGTGGTGACGATACCGCTACTGCGATTGCGATCGATTCCGGCGCGGCCAACATTTACTTCACGGGCTCGACCAATTCCAACAATTTCATTCTGCCCACCGGTTCCGCCGCCTTCGACAGTTGCCTGAATAACGCGAATCCCCCGGGGTCGACCACTGCCTGTACGAGTGCCAACACAACCAGCACTGACGCCTATGTGGCGCGCATGAGCAACCCCACGCTCAGCACCACGGGAACACCAAACAACGTTGCTCTGACTTATTTTTCTTACCTGGGCGGAGCGGGAAACGATAGCGGACTGGCCATCGCGGTGTTGGACGCGTCGAACACCGCGCTCGGTGACGCCGTCGTTACCGGGACGACCAGTTCGACAAACTTCCCGGTCACAACCGGCCCAATTCAGGGCACGCTGAACGGCACGCAGAACGCTTTCTTTGCCCAAATCGACACGACAACCACGACCGGCCAGACCGGCGTGGGCTCTTACGCCACTTATTTCGGGGGCAACCTGGTGGATCGCGGCACCAGCATCGCGGTCGATCCCGGCCTGAATACATATCTTGCCGGTGATACTACCTCGACCAACCTGACGGTGGTCGACCCCCTGCAGAGCACGCTCACGCCCGGCAGCACGCGCAACGCGTTCGTCGTCAAGCTGGGCACGGCGACGGATTTGTGCATCACCTGCGTGGCGCCCGTCATATCCCCGCTCGGAACGGTGAGCGCCGGCAGCCCGGTCACCACAACTTTTACCGTTGCCAACGAAGGGCCCGACCCGGCGACCTTTGTCAACGTGACCGGCACGGTCACCAGCGGAGCCACGTTCATCAGCGGAACCGCGGGTTCGGGCACTTGCAGTCCGCCCAGCAATAATACGGTGGTTTGCCAGATCCAAACGTTGCAATCGGGTTCCACCTCGTTGGTCAACTTTGTGGTAACGCCGAACGGCACCGGCAATTATTCGGTGACGGCCAGAGTATCCGCCAGTAACAATACGAGCACAAACACCGCGCAAACTGCTTCGTTCAGCGCGTCCGGTTATTCCGTGTTCATCGATCCCTCCGCGCAAACCGTGGCCGCGGGCCTGATCGCCACCTATACCGTGACGGTAAATCCTACGGGGGTCTTCGGAGCCAATGTCGCTCTCAGTTGCAGCGCTCTTCCTTCCGGGACGGCTTGCAATTTCAAGAACAGCACTATCACATTGAACGGCAGCAGCGGCGGTTCGACCACCCTGAACCTGAGCACCACTGCGCAACCCGTGACCACGGTCGCCTCGGCGGGATGGCGCCGCGCGCTTTACGCCCTCTGGCTGATGGTTCCAGGAATGACTCTGTTGGGATTGGCGACGGGCGGCACGCGCCGCGGAAGCGGCAAAGCGAGTAAGAATCGCCTGCTGGGCCTGCTCATGTTCTCGGCGTTCTTCACTCTGGTTCTGCTCCAGCCTTCGTGCGGCGGCAGCAAGACGCCGGTGCCGGTGAGCGGAACCCCTTCGGGCATCTACCCCTTATCGGTGACGGCCACTTCAGGCTCGTTCAGCAAGACGGTGCCGTTCCAGTTGACGGTAACGCCGTAAGAGATAGTTTCCGGTTTTTAGTTTCCAGTATTTGTGCAAGCAGAAGTCTAGAAACCGGAAACAGGAAACTGCTTCTAGGCCCCTGCGGAAAGCTTGTGGTGGCTTTTGCCGCCCTCGGCGATCCCATATTGCCGGATCTTGTAGAGCAGCGCTTTGTAGCTGATTTGCAGAAGTGCGGCCGCGCGTTTGCGATTCCAGTTGGTCTGCTCCAGCGCTTGCCGGATGGCTTCGCCTTCCGCTTCATCCTTGGCGCTGCGGGCCAGCGATTTCAATCCCCCGCTGGCTTCTCCGCTTCTCGTCCCGGATTCTCCCGGTGCGCCGCCGCCGCTGCCGTCGTTGCGGGGCTGCAATTCGGCCGCCGCCAAATTCTCGTCACCCAGGATCAAATAGCGCTTCAGAAAGTTGTTCAGCTCCCGCAAATTGCCCGGCCAGGTATGCCTCTGGCAGGCCTCCAGCAGCGCCGGAGACAGCGGAAGCTGCGGCCGCGCGTAGCGTTCGGCCATGCGCGTCATGAAATGCTTCAGCAGAATCGGGATCTCTTCCTTCCGTTCGCGCAGCGGCGGCAGTTGCAAGGTGAACGCGTTGAGCCGGTAGTAAAGATCTTCGCGCAGGCGCTTGGCCGCCAAAGCCTGGGGAATGTCGATGTTCGTTGCCGCCAGAATGCGCACGTCCACTTTAATGACGCTGCGGCTCCCCAGCCGCGAGAATGTCTGGTCCTGCAGTACGTGCAGCAGCTTGGCCTGCAACTGCGGCGGCATCTCCCCGATTTCATCGAGCAGGATCGTTCCCTTGTTGCAGATTTCGAACTTGCCCGGCTTGGCGTGCGTGGCTCCGGTAAACGCGCCCGGCTCATAGCCGAACAGCTCGCTTTCCAGCAGATCGGCGGGAACGGCTGCGCAATTTACCTTCAGGAACGTGCGATGCGCGCGCCGCGACAGTTTGTGAATCAGGCGCGCCAGCACTTCCTTGCCGGTACCGCTCTCGCCCAGCAGCAATACCGGAATATCCACCTTCGCGACCAGCGCGGCTTGCGACCGGATCTTCCGCATCGCCGGACTCGCCGCGATAAAGAACACGTCGTCGCCCACGTCCTCGGCTTCTCCGCCGGCTACAGTTTTTCCCTGACCCAGGCACTGGTCGATTACCGCATCCAGTTCCGCCTTCTGAAACGGTTTGGTCAGGTAGTCCTGCGCCCCCAGGCGCATCGCCTGCACCACCTTCTTGGTATCGTTGACGCAGGAAAGCATCACCACCTTCACTCCGGGCCGCTTCTGGCGGAGTTGCTCCAGCGTCTCCAGTCCGTCGATGCCCGGCATCAGCACGTCGAGCAGCACCAGGTCCGGCTCCATGCCTTTGTCCACGCATTGCAGAGCCTCTTCGCCGGTCGACGCCGTTTCCACTTTATAGTCGTCGACCTCCAGCAGCGTCCGGATATAGCGGAGCATCGCCGGTTCGTCATCCACCAGTAGGATCTTGGCGGTTTCCTTCATCGATTCTTTCCTTTGCCAGCCGGGTTCGGGGAAGGTTTGAAGGGAATCAGAAACGAGAATTTGCAGCCCGCTCCAGGGTCGCTCTCCACCCAGACTTTTCCGCCCATGCCTTGCACCAGGCGGCGCACAATCGCCAGGCCCAGCCCCATGCCTTCCTGATTTTCGTTGCTGGGCAGGCGGAAGAAATCATCGAAAACTTCCTGATGAAACTCCGCTGGAATTCCCGGACCCGTGTCCGATACGCTGACCTTTACCGAATTCGGCTGCGTATTATCCTGCCGCCGCCTCTCCCCCGCCGATGCCGGCTGGGCCGCCGCGCGGCGCTCCCACATGTAAGGTTCCGCGTGCAGCCAGACCGTCCCGCCCGCCGGAATAAATTTGAAGGAGTTTTCCAGCAGGTTCGAAATCACCCGCTCCAGCTTCGGAGAATCGAGAGGAAACACCGGCAGCTTATCGTTCGCCAGGAAGTAAAGCGCTAATCCTTTTTCCTGAAAGCGCGTTGACCACAGGCGGCACATATCCGACAAGCACTGGTTGATGTTGCCGGTCTCGAACTGCATCTTCAGGCCACCGGTTTCCAGAGCGCTGTAGGTCAGGAAGTCCTGGATGAACTGCTGCAGCCGTTTGCCGCTCGACTGCATGTCAGTGAGCACTTCCCGCTGCCGCGCATTCAACGGTCCCAGCTTCTCGCTCTGCAGCAACTCCACGTACCCGTTCAGAATCGCCAGCGGCGTTTTCAGGTCGTGGGCCGCTGAGCCAAGCGCGTTGGTTGTGCGCTGGAATCGCTGCTGCAACTCGGAGTAGGCCTGCTGCAAATCAGCCGGACTGGGCATTCCTTCCCCGGGACCCGGAGACGCTGATGCGCCCGGTTTTCCTTCGCCCGGCTGGGAAACACACAAATTCTTTTGCACAGTGGCCATAGGGGGCGCGACGGTCTAACACTGAACTCTAAGGAGGGAGGATGCACTCGACTGGTTGAAAGAAGAATGCCGTACGAAAATCGTATGCTACGCCACTTTTCCTTGTCAACGAAAAATGCACGCTGATTACCCAAGTGTGGCAAAACCTTGCACTTCCCTTCGCTCTGGATTGCTTTGGCCGCGCTCCCTCGGCAGAAACTGGGCGCAGTCGAGAACCGTGAAAAGCCAGCGAGTCACAGGCTCTTATGGCTCCGAACGGCCCCTCTTGACCGGGTCTCTTAGGGTTTACACCACGTTTTCCGTTTGGATTTCCCCCTTAACTCACGCTTTGGCCCCCAAGATGCTTGGATTGTTCGGTTAAAAGTAGGGAGGAAGGGTGCGTGTGAACGGCAAAACTCCGGCGGCAGAGCGCAGGCGGTGGCCGCGCTTGCCTTTGGCTATCCCCGTCTTTGTCAGGAGCCGGGCCGAGTCGGACCAGGAATTCCTGGAGTTCGCCACCGCACTCAACGTGTCCGCCGGCGGTATGTTGGTCGCCATTCGCCGCTCCATCCCTTCCGCGGCCCAGGTTTCCCTCGAGATCCCCAGCGCTCCTTTAGCTGCACTGGCCAGCCTCCCAAACGTTACCCGCAACCTGCACGCCAAGGTGTTACGCATGCAACACGGACAGGGCTACCATCTGATGGGCGTAAAGTTCTCCCGGCCGCTTCTCAACCACAATTCCTCCAAGCCTCGACGGAAATACGCTTCTTCGGTGTGAAAACCTTTTCCCCCGCACTTCCTTGGTTCTCTACCACCTTACCAGCCTGCTGATTACCCCCCGTCGTTGCTCGCAACCTTTAGTAAGTTGCTTTTCATCAACCACATAGGCTAAGCTTATATATTACGTTTACTCCCCCCTTTGTTTGGTTCTCCAGATGCACATCAGAGCATAAGCCTGAGTTGCGGAAGCTGATGTTTCCGAGCCATGGCGCACTTATGAGCACTTCAAATCCAGTCAGCGTGTTGATCCAGCCCCTCGGCGAAATGCCCCCCGATCCGGTCGTATTCGGAGGCACGGAAGCGATGCGGGCCCTCCGCGAACGGCTGGCCAAAATAGCCGGCGCCAACGTCCCTGTTCTCATCCAGGGAGAGAGCGGCACGGGCAAAGACATTATCGCGCGCATGATCCATGCCTCTTCGCCGTGGAAGACCGGTCCCTGGGTCAAGGTGAATTGCCCGGCGATTCCCGGCACGTTGCTCGAAAGCGAACTGTTTGGCTACGAAAAGGGAGCCTTCACCGGCGCCTACGGCACCAAGCCCGGCCGCGTCGAGATGGCGCATCGCGGCACCCTGTTCCTCGATGAAATCTCCGAACTCGACATGGCTCTGCAGTCGAAACTTCTGCAACTCCTGCAGGATGGCCAGTTCTGCCGCATCGGCGCTCAGGAAGACAAGAAAGTGGAAGTCCGCGTGGTCTGCGCCACCAATCGAAAACTCGAAGAAGAGATTGCCGCCGGCAACTTCCGCGCTGACCTGTTCTACCGTATCAATGTCGTGAACCTGTACATGCCGCCTTTGCGCGAGCGTGCCTCCGACATTCCCCAGCTGATCAGCTATTTCATCGAATACTACAACCGGAAATTCAACGCGCGCGCCGTCCTGCCCTCGGCCGATTTGATGAACTCATTGAAGAAATACCACTGGCCGGGCAACGTCCGCGAGTTGGAAAATCTGATGAAGCGCTACGTGATTCTGGGCACCGAAGAATCCATCTCCGGCGATCTGCACCCGCACGAGCCCGATTTCTTCAATGCCGACATTTCCGTCGACGGCCCCATCTCGCTGAAAAAAATCACCCGCCAGGCCGTCCGTGAACTGGAGCGCAAGATCATCCTCAAGGTTCTGCAGCATCACCACTGGAACCGAAAACAGGCCGCCCGCGCCCTGAACATCAGCTACCGCGCCCTGCTCTACAAAATCCGCGACGCCGGCCTGCCCTCCAACCGCGCCCCCCGCCACCCCCAGTCCGAGGAAGTAGCGAACCACATCGTCGCCGCCGACTGACTTCTCAAGCACTGGCAAATTTCGTCAAAGAAAAGCCGGGTAGGTGGGAATTCCAAGATCCGGGAGTGGCTCAGTTTGGGCTCGTCAGAAGAAATCGTGAGTGGACTCCGGCTCGGGCAGTTTGCCAAGTGCGTGATAGAGGGCAAGTTCGAGGACGTGGTAGGTGCGAAAGCCGTACGATTTTCTCATCGTGCAGAGGTAGCGCTAACCAACACCATACGCAAGACGTCTTAGCAACAGCAATAATATGCCCTGCAATTACATTTGTAGGAGTTGCGCTGAGACATGAACCGAGCTCTGCTGCTTCTAGTTGTGCCTGTGTGCTCATTGGTCGTCCAACCTACATGGGCCAGTCAACCCGACTTCCATCTGCAGGTCGTTCCGGCAATTGTTTACAAAGTAGACGATCCCGGAAATTTGAATACGTCATCATTCGTGTTCAATATCGCGGTAATTTGCTCCACAGACTGTGAGCTTGCCCCGATATACGCCCGCGTGGAACTCTCGAGTGCCGGATCTATCGTCGAGAGCCAGGATTGGACGACCGAAATGCTGGCAAAGATCAAACAGATAAGCTATCGGATCCTGCCGAACAGCCCGTTCGCGTTCCCGACATTTACGCTGCCCGAGGCATTTGACGTTCCCTTTTACTTTCGCCATCCCCAAGCATTGGCGATTGACTCCGCAGTGGTCCGGCTAACGGTCGCCGATGCGAAGGGCCATCGGGCGGAACAGATGCTCAGGATCCCGATTCGATACTACCAGCAGAAGACAGCGCTCATCGTTCCCTTTCGTGGTCATGGAATTGTCGGGCAGGACTGGATCACCACCGGCGGCCACCACCAGTTTTCGAATGCCTTTGCCATAGACCTGGACGGCTTGGATGAGAAAGATGGGGAGCTCAGCGACGCCAACACGAATGAGGCGGATGCGGGCTGGGGCCGCGAGATCCTGGCACCTGCGGCTGGAACCGTGGTCTACGCTCGCGATGACGTACCCGAAAACCCGCACCCGGGAAAGGCCCCTGACGACAATTATTACAGGCTGCTCCATGACCCGGTTAACGCCTACGCGGGAAATTGCGTGATCATCGACCATGGCAACTCCGAGTACAGCGTCATGATGCACATGCAAACAGGCTCCGTCACTGTCAAAGTGGGGTACCGGGTCGCCACGGGCCAAGTCATTGGACGGTTGGGTAGCTCCGGAAGCGCAGGCGGACCACACCTGCACTATCAACTGCAATCGGGCCCGCGGCTTTGGCAGTACCAGTCGCTGCCGTTCAGGTTTCAAAACATCGATGCTCCGCTTCACCGCGGTGAGTACTTCGTCGCAAAATAGATTAGCAATTTCTTCCAGTTCCCACGGGAGCGAGAAGCGACATGGTCTCTGTCATGACGCGATGCTCAACAGCAACCCCGCATTTCGGGTGACGAAATAGCTGCTGTAACTAGGCCATTACACCACGATTCGGGTCTGGCTGGCCTGGGTTCTGGCGGAATCAACAGGCCAACCGGATGTTGAGAAACGGCAGGTCGTTGCGGAGCTATAATGATCTTGCCGGGCGAAACGGAAGCGGGCTCTTCGGGGACGCAACCATGCCGAGGTATTCCCGGTGCGCTCATCGAGACGATGGACGGGGCCGTGACGACTCATCCTTGCGCCGCCCAACCTCCATCGGATCGAAAGACCCCGTGCCTTGAAAATCCCCGCCCGAAGGGCGGAATACTCACTAACGGAGAACGTCGCTTCTCCATTTCAGGCTGAACCAAGACCCAAGATCTTTCTCGCCGACTGCGCCGTGCTTACGACGCTTGTTTGGACTGCGCACGCACCTTCGCCCAGCGCGCTCTCTGCGCGGCCGCGATGCGCTCTCGGGCTGAAGCGGACAATTGGCGTTTCATGCCTTTGCCGGAACTATAAGAGGCCTGTAAACTTCTTGCCGTCACCTTGCTGAGTTCCGCGATCACTTTCTCCAGTTGTCTTAGCTCGCCCACCGCACGTTTGCGTTCTTTCTGCAACTGCTCTAGAACCGCATCTAGATCAGCCATTCACTCTCCGTGTAAGGGAACCGCTTGCACTGAGCATACCTCATTCACAGGGATTAAGGTCAACAGCTAAAGTGCTCATAGCACAAGAGTAAACAACAGCCGAGCCCTTCACCCCAACGGCGGCCCTCACGATTGCATCCAAAACCTCCGAAGAACCGAATCAAGGCCCGCCGTCGCCCCCGCCGCAAGCGCAAATTCCAACTTATGAACTTACTAAGTACATACTTACTAAGTACAGAAAATAACTTAGTAACTTATCCTGTTCCCTATCACCAATTCCATTGACACTAAACCCGGTCGCGGTCAGTCTGACGATACAGCGCCTCAAGCCTTAGCTTCCGGCGGCCGATAGGGAGTACAGACCGTGAATTATCTACTGATTCTAGGACTTGCTTTATTTAGTTCCGCCAGTGGAGCGCTACTGGTGGTGCTCCTGCACGTGGCGCGGAGCAAGCCCTCCCGAAATCCGACCCATCACGAAACCGGTTGCAGTCCCGGACCACGAAGTGGAAGATGATGCAGATCCTGCCAAAATCGGCCGCCGCCGGCACCGCGTTGGTGTTCTGCAAAGACCCGCCAACCCGCCAATTAATCCTCGAATCCCTGCACCCGCTTGCCATACTCCCGGAGATCTGCGACGACGGAGTGGTCGCGGCCAGCCTCTTCGATAAAGAGAAGTTTGAGGCCGTAATTGTCGATCTGCTTCTGGGGGATGAAGCCGTGTTGCTCCTGCGGCAGATCCGGCTTTCGCGCGCCAACCGCACCGCCGTCACCTTTGCCATCACCACCGCGACCGGGACGCACAGTTCGGGGAGGCCGGACTCGACCTTTGTGCTGCAACGGCCCCTTTCGGCGGCCGCGGTCAATCAAACCCTGCGGGCCGCGTTTGGCATGGTGGTGCGTGAACGCCGGCGCTACTTCCGCTGCCCGGTCGAGATTCCCGCCTTCCTCAGAGCGCGCCAGCCCGAAGATCTTCTGTGCCAAACCGTGAACATCAGCGAGGGCGGGATCGCGATCAAAGTCCCCGCCACTCTGGATTCTGAATTTGCCCCGTTGCGCTTCAGCCTCCCCGGCCGCGCCAGTCAGATATTCGCCGAAACCAGGGTGGTCTGGCGTGGCCATGGCGGTCTAGCGGGACTGCAGTTTGAATCTCTCGCCGCGCCGCAAAAGCAGGAACTACAGGAATGGCTGGCCCGCAGGCTCGATGAAACCCTTCCCGAAAACGTTGCCGCACTGTTTCGCGGCGTAGGCCAATCCTGAGCCTGAAGGATTCTCACCGGCGGCCAAGTCTGGAGCGCTCTCGGCCAAGTGCGACCCACGAATTTCCTCTGTGAACCCCTGTGACCTTTGTGTTTAAGCTCTTGACTTTTCGTGCGTCGCGCTAGATTTTGGGTGGCGCAGCGCTTCAGCGCTACGATCGCGGCGCCATTTTGAATGCGCCTTTAGCCGCCGCCGTGCGTACCATAAAAAGTACATCCCACGGCTGTCAAGTCTACTTTCGTAGGCATTCGACGTCCTCGAAAGTAGACATTTCTTCCACAGCCTATCCCCTTGATTCCATGGATCCGCCGAAAAGTCCCCACGAGGAATCAACGACTTACGCCGCAAATTTTCTGCAAAGTAAAATGTTCCAGTTGGAACATTCAACCAGATTGCAAGCCAGCCGCCGGAGCACCTAAGATGGCCCGTACAGCTCGACCATGTCCACTTCTGCCATCTCGTTCCGACGCTGGGCTGCCGGAAATGCCCGTCACAATCCCCTGGCCGCAACGGGCGCGGTATTGGTGATCGTCTTTGTCGTCTTCGCTCTGTTCGCGCCCTGGATCGCGCCGCAGGATCCTGCCGCCATCAACCTTCCCGCGCGCCTTGACACTCCATCGCACGCGCACTGGTTTGGCACCGACGAACTGGGGCGCGACATTCTCTCGCGCATCATCTACGGCGCGCGCATCTCGATGCTGGTTGGCAGCTCGGTCGTCGTCACGTCGCTCGCCCTCGGGCTCATCATCGGCTCGATCGCAGGGTACTACGGCGGAGGCATCGACCGCTTCGTCAACGTCATCCTGATGAACGCGTTCCTTTCGTTCCCGGGAATTCTTTTGGCCATTGCCTTCGTCGCCTTTCGCGGGCCTGGCATTTTCAATCTGGTCCTTGCGCTCTCTCTTGGGGGATGGGTCGGCTACGCGCGCCTGGTTCGCGGGCAAGTGCTGGCCGCGCGCGAGCGCGAATTCGTCGAAGCCGCGCGCGCTCTTGGGGCGAGCGACCTGCGCATCGTCGTCCACCACATTCTGCCCAACATTATTCAGCCTGTCGTCGTGCAGGCCGCAATCGGCATGGCCGGAGCCATTCTGGCCGAAGCCACCATGAGCTTCTTAGGACTCGGCGTGCCGCCACCGACGGCCAGTTGGGGCGCCATGCTCAACGACGGCCGCGCGCATCTGTTCGACGCGCCGCACCTCGTCCTCTTCCCCGCGCTGGCGGTGATGCTGGCTGTGCTTTCGTTCAACTTTATTGGCGACGCGCTGCGCGACTATCTCGACCCGCGTTCCCGCATCGAGGCTGGGCTCTAGTCACTGAAGCAAAAATCTACGGAAGCTACTCTAGGTTGCTTGAATCGCAGGTCCTTCGGTCGGGTCTTTACCGTAGGTGCAGCAAGTAGTCGCAACATTTCCTGACGCTCCGCTATGTTGATCAGTTTCGACGATTGTGGCGCTCACGAAAAACAAAACCCGGAGTAGCGCTCGCAATCTTCGCGCTGCCAGCTGTGGGACAGAACAGCAGCGCGCGGGCCCAGCGTTCAGCCTCGGCGTCGCAGGCGGGAACCGTCCAAGCCCTTCACAGCGGGAAGAAAATCAGCAGGACCGCATCGCGCAAGGCGTGAAGAGCGGCGCGTTGAGCGCCGAGCAGGCCGCACAACTGGAAAAGAGCCAGGCGAGGATCAACAATGCAGTGCGCAACGACCTCAAGGCCAACGGCGGCAAGCTGACCGCTCAGGAAAAAGCGCAAGTGAACAACCAGTTGAACCGTGAGTCGCGTCAGATTCATTCGTCCATGCAGGGTGGTGGCCGCCGCCGCTAGGCAGCGAACGATCCAGAAGAAGCAAGAGCGAAGAGAAAGAGCCCCCGGCTGGCCGGGGGCTCTTTTTTGCGGGCAACTGTTTTTTTTCGCGCACCCCGGGCAGGGTCGATGCCATGGCTGTAAGCCCCTCAAAACAGGGCGTATTCGCTTCTTGACATTAATCGCAGATTGCAATATATATATAGCGATCAGCGATATGAACTTGGGAGAGAAAATCCGCTACCTGCGCGAGGTGGAAGGCTCGCTGCGCGGCCTGGGGCGGCCTATCACCCAGCAGGAGATGGTGAAGGCGGTCCGAAAGGAGTTGCGCAAAAGCATCAGCCAGTCGTATTTGTCGCAGATCGAAAGCGGGGCGCGGCCGCACATGACGCAGTCTTCGCGAGCGCTGCTGGCGAAATTTTTCAAAGTGCATCCCGGGTTTCTGGTGGATGATCCGGAGGGCTATCACACGGAACTGACCTCGGATTTGCGTACGACCGAAGGCCAGCTTGACGTCTGGCTGCTGCAGGGGTCGGAACGGTTTGTTCGCGATCCGGAAGTGAGCGAGGTACTGATCAAGGCCGCGCGGGAGAAAGATACGAGGCGTTGCCTGCTGCTGCTGGGCGCGATTCTCGACACGCCCGGACTGGCCGAGCGACTGCTGGAGGCGTTGCGGCCGGAGTTGGTGGCGGGCCGAAATCGTCGTCGTGTCGAAATTCAGGGCGCGGGTATTGGCCGCGATGGCGCCGTGGCGGAAGAAGGGAGAAGAATCCGATGATTTATTTCGCGATTTATTCCGCAACCTATTCGGGCAATATGGGCGGATTTTTACCTGGTCTGTTTCGCGGTCGGGTTCTGCTTCAGTTTCTTTTCGTTTCTTTTCGGAGGGGCACGTGCCGGCCGGTTGCATCTGCCGCATTTCCACGGGCAGGTTGGCGGCGCACATCTGCCTTCGGCCAGCGGTCCAGTTGCGCATGGGCCGGTTGGTCACGGACCGGTTGCAGGGGACGCGCACGCTGCGGCAGAGGGTTCCCATGCGCAGCCCTCGGGCGGAGTTTCTCCGTTCAACTTCGTGACGCTGACGGCGTTCCTGGCATGGTTTGGCGGGACGGGATATTTGCTTACGCGCTATTCCGGGCTATGGGTTGGTTTTGGATTGCTGGCCTCGGCGGTGAGCGGGCTTCTGGCCGCTGTCGCTGTGTTCCTGTTCCTGAGTAAAGTGCTGATTTCGGAGGACGAGAACATGGACTCGGCGGACTACGAAATGGTGGGCGTGCTGGGGCGGGTTTCGAGTTCCATCCGTGAAGGGGGAACGGGCGAGATGGTTTATACGCAAATGGGAACACGCCGTGTGTGCGGGGCGCGCTGCGACGATGGCAGCGCCATTGCCAAAGAAACCGAAGTGGTGGTCACGCGCTATGAAAAGGGAATTGCTTGCGTGAGGTTGTGGAGCGAGATGTCGGGGGAGGAGTGAGTTTCAAAACACAGCGCCTGAAGGCGCGAGTGGGGATGGGGTTCTTGCGGTATGCCTGAAGGCATACCCTGATACGAATCTTGAGTTGGCGGGATTGCATTGGTAGGAGGAGGCGTTATGCCAGAGATGTCACGGATGGTGGAGATTTGGATTTTTGCCGGGCTGGGAGTGATGGTCCTTCTGTTCCTGATGAGCGGAATGGCCAGGCTATATCGCAAAGCGGGGCCGCACGAGGCACTCATCGTGTATGGCCTGGGCGGGACGCGGGTGGTGCAAGGACACGGCACGCTGGTGCTTCCCATGGTGCAGGTCTGCAAGGATCTGTCCCTGGAACTGATGTCCTTCGATGTGGCGCCGCAGCAGGATCTTTATACCAAGCAAGGCGTCGCGGTGACGGTGGAGGCGGTGGCACAGATCAAGGTGAAATCCGATCGGGAGTCTGTGCTTACGGCAGCTGAGCAATTCCTTACCAAGTCCGATCAGGAACGCGAGGCGCTGATCCGGTTGGTGATGGAAGGCCATCTGCGCGGCATCATCGGCCAACTCACGGTGGAAGAAATCGTGAAGCAACCGGAAATGGTTTCCGACCGGATGCGCGGAACCTGCGCCGAAGATATGAACAAGATGGGGCTCGAAGTAATCTCGTTCACCATCAAGGAAGTTCGCGATAAGAACGAATACATCACGAACATGGGCAAGCCGGACGTGGCCCGCATCAAGCGCGATGCCGACGTAGCCACGGCGGAAGCCGACCGCGATACCGCGATCAAGCGGGCGCTGGCGCAGCGCGAATCCGCCGTTGCCAAAGCGCAGGCGGACCAGGAACGGGTGCTGGCGGAGACTTTGTCATTGGCCAAGCAGGCGGAATCGCAGCGCGATCTGGAAGTGAAGAAGGCGCAATTTCTGGAAGTCACGAAGCGCCAGCAGGCGCAGGCCGACAAGGCTTATGACATCCAGACCAACATCATGCAGCAGCAGGTGATTGCTGAGCAGGTGAAGGTGCAGCAGGTGGAGAAAGAGCAGCAGGTCAAGGTGCAGGAAGCGGAAATCAACCGGCGGGAGAAGGAGTTGATCGCAACCGTGCTGAAGGGGGCCGAGATCGAGCGTCAGAGGATTGAGACACTCGCGGCAGCCGAAAAACAACGCTTGATCGCAGAAGCGGAGGGGCACGCGTCATCGATCCGGGCGCAGGGCGAGGCTGAAGCGGAGATCATTTTCAAGAAAGGCGAATCCGAAGCCAAAGCCATGAACGTGAAAGCCGAGGCGTATCAGGAATACAACCAGGCCGCAGTGATCGACCGGTTGTTTACCGCGATGCCGGAGGTGGTGAGGGCGCTGGCCAGTCCGCTGGCGAACGTCGATAAGATCACCATCGTCTCTACTGGGAACGGGGATGCGTCGGGGATGAACAAGATCACCGGCGACATTACCAAGATGGCGGCGCAGGTGCCGGCGTTGTTCGAGACGCTTTCGGGCATGCCGCTGGCGGAGTTGCTGGGCAAGGTGCGGCAGATTGGGGATAAGACAGGCAAACCACCGGTGGTGGATGCGGCGAAGTAGGCCGCCTCGCTGCGCTTGGCGGGACGGGCGAATGCGCCCGTCCCCACACGGGCTTGTCCCCACACGAGCCGGTTGCGAAATTGGAGTGGAGCTATGAGCAAATCGACACATGCGGGACTGGGCATCGCGCTGGGAGCAGCGCTGGGCGCCGCTCTCGGGGTGGCGGCTGGACATCTGGCCATTTGGCTGGCGGTTGGAGTAGCCATCGGAATGGCGATCGGCGCGTCGTTTCGGGGCAAGCAGAACAGTTGTCCGGAGTGCGCGGTGAGCCATCAGAAGCATGATGGGCGTAGCAGGCAGTTGGAGAGCTAAGGGCGGTGGTCGAAATGCCTGGCGGAGCCGATGCTGGCGCTGACATGTGAGGGGGTCCTTCGACTCCGCAGATGGTTGCGCTTCGCGAGCCATCTGCTGCGCTCAGGATGACAACTCGCGGGTAGAGGCTAGGAGCTAGAAACTAGAAACCGGAAACAAGAAACTGGGAAAAAGGAGTCCATCATGGCATTACTGGAGCGGGTTTCCACGTTGGTCCGGGCCAACCTTAACGACTTGATCGATAAGGCTGAAGAGCCGGAGAAGATGATCAAGCAAGTGATTCTTGATATGCAGAACCAGCTTCTGCAGGTGAAGACGCAGGTGGCGATTGCGATTGCCGATCAGCACCTGCTGGAGAGAAAACAGAAAGAGAACGAAGACAAAGTGGCGGAGTGGATGCGCAAGGCCGAGTTGTCGGTCGACAAGAAGCAGGATGACCTGGCGCGCGCGTCGCTGCTGCGGGTGGAAAGCTATCGCGATATGAGCGAGAACTTTGCCCAGCAGGTGGCTGACCAGAAGGCGCAGGTGGAGAACTTGAAATCGGCGCTGCGCCAGTTGGAGCAGAAGCTGGCTGAGGCGCAGGCCAAGGCCGATCTGCTGATTGCGCAACATCGACGGGCCCGCGCCGTGGGCAAGGCCAGCGACGCGCGCATGGCGATGGGCGATGGCTCGAAGGCCGCGGCATTCGACCGCATGAAGCGCAAGGTGGCGCATTCCGAGGCGGTGGGCCAGGCGAAGTCGGAGATTGCCGGGTCCAATATAGAAGACCGGCTGGCCGCGCTAGAGAAAGAGGATCGCATTGAGCAGTTGCTGGCGGAGTTAAAGACGAGGCGGGGAGCGTGAGGCCTCTGCTGCCGCAGGAGTCGATGACCGTACCCTCGCCTCGAGCGGTAATAGCCAGCCGGTAGGTTACTTGCTCCCGGGCGGTGCCTCTCGGGTTTTGCCGAGCGTGTATAGTTCGCGCAGGAGTGCTGGCAGGCCAACGAATCCGCGGGCCGCACGCTTAATCTCAAGCTGCTCGAAACTACGCGCCTCAAACGCTACGCGGACCCTCCTGACAGCCTGTTCCGCGGCAGCCGTGAGACCATCGACCTCGGATGACCTAGTTCGGGCAAAGTCGGATATGACCTTGGCGGTCACGATGTCCAAAGAACTAATCGGAGCACTATCTGGTCTCGATCCCCGCCAAAAAATCCGAAGTCGGTCCACTTCCGAAACTCTTACTTCCCCTGCCCGAGGGTCGTAGTAGGCCTCGAAGAGATTAGTGTCGACGACGATCATCGGAAAAACGATTACAGTGGCAAGGGGTAGTTCGAATTCGCGGGGTTTGGGACGGTCGTAGCGCCTAGCCTCCGCGACGGCGGCGCTGGTCACGCCCTGAACCGCACGGTAGAACTGGTCATATTTTTCCTGGTCGTGTTTCTCGAATGCTCTGCGGCCAGAAAAACCGCCCCTTTCGGGCCGCCTAAACATCTCAAGTGCGTACAGGCTCGATTCGCCAGCCAAGCAGAACATCACAGCTTCACCGAGCATGGACCCAACGGTCTGCGCTATGCAGGCGCTTTCCGACAACCTGGACTGTCGGTTCGTGAATATTACCCAAGGTTTGTCCCTGGACCACTTGCACTCAATCACGTGTGACACTCTAATGAACGCGCCGCCTTTAAGGTCGACATCGGCGTCGGCCACGACATCGATTTCCCTCGCTTGCTCGTCGCTCTCGTCCATTACGTAGTGGCCTTGGTGTGAGACGAATCCTTGTTCTTCGAATGCCTGAGCCACCCGGAACTCTAAGGGATAGCCTTCGGATTCGAACCAGTCTTTAACCTTTTCGCCCAACGGCTTGTGTGAATTGTCATCGGCCATGGGTTCTCTCCGACAGTCGCAGAATACGATAGAGCGCGGCCTTCGTGGAAGGTCCTACTCCAAATAGAGAGGGCGGGCTAGGCATCGCTGAAAAACTAACGCTCAGGATCGAAGTGTGTGATGGATGCGGGTTAGACCGACGCCGCTTTTTGCACGGAGCTGGAGGCTACTCCGGAGATCGAGAGTGGGTGGCCGTTTTCGCATAGTACAACGGGGTCGGCGCGCAGGACGAACTCCAGCAATTCGGTTTCTGACAACTGGCTGTTATCGAGGACGTGCCAGCGGGTGCGCGAACCGCAATTGGGTTCGGCGCATTCCAGTTCGACGCATTGAAAATCAACGCCGCTAGCGTCCGCGAGAGGAGAGGAATAGGGCGCCCATTGAATATCTTTTTTATCGTACACGTACCAGTGGTCGCACTCGCGGCAGATCACGCGCAGTTGCCATCCCTCGGGCGGCCAGTCTGGCGCGGTGGCGCCGGTTTTCGGCGGGTTGGGATAGGGCAGACGGATGCGGGTTGCAGAGGGCGTGGGACAGTCCGAATTCTTGCATCGTACGACGGGCTGCAAATACATAGAGTGTGTCTCCGGGCGATTTCAAGCCTATCATGGGAATCGTCAAAGCCGCTTGCATCCATTGACCGGTCAGGCTGCATCTCTGTAATCTTGCAGGAGAAAACTGGCGTCGAAACTCTACATCAGATTCCGGCCTCAAGGAAAATTCATGAAGCAAGTTGCAATTCTGCTGGCGGTTGCGCTGCTGCTTAACGGTTGCAGCACCACCAAGACGGGGACGCAGACGGCGGCCAGCGGGCTCTGGTATGCGGATATGCTCGGCGGCGCCGGCCCGGCCTCCGGGTTCAGCTTCAACACGCAGTTCACGGTGAGCGGTGCGGGCGGGGCGTTGAGCATTTCGAGCTTTCAGTTCCTTACCGCTGGAGCTTGTTTCCCGCCGAACGGAGAGACGCCGACCGGGCAAATGCTTTTGACCGAGAATACGACCACCTTCCAGGTGACGGGCACGTTTACCTTCACCGTGCAGTCGGGGGCCAATACACTTACGATGGATGGAACCGTGACGGGAACAGAGAACGGGGTAAATGGGACCACGCTCGCCGGCGCGGTGGCGACCGGTACGTGGATGCTGACCGGTACCGCTCCATGCGACGGTGTGACGGGCAGTTTCACCATGACCCAGAAATCGTGAAGCTGGCGGATCTCAGAACCAATCGCTGCGGTAAGCGACCCACCATGAGACGAAGAGGATAGGAACGGTCGCGGCCAGGCCCCACCAAATCGGCAGGAGAAAATCCGCCAGCAGGCCGAGGACGGTGAAGGTCATCCAGAAGATTTTCCTTTCCATACATTGATTGTAGGTTCGCAGATGCCTGAGGGCAGCAGGGCTTTCGGACCAGCACTTTCGTCATGTCCGGCCTGTGCTATAGAGTGGGAGCGATGAAACGCTCAGTGCAACAGATTGCTGAGGCAGTGGATGCCCGCCTGCACGGGGATGGAAGAGTGGAGGTCGCGGGCGTGGCCAGCATTGGATCGGCTTCGCAGCACGATCTGGTGTTTGTGGAAGAAGAGAAATATCTTTTGCGGGCGCTGCAGTGCGGGGCGGGTGCGGTGATTGCGGGGGAGTTCGCGGCGGGGAAGTTGGCTTCGGGGTCGTCCAGCGCGGGAACTGGTGGGAAACCGCTGCTCATCAGCCGGCATCCCAAGCTGGCGTTTGCGCGGGCGGCGCGGTTTTTGCGGGAAGGGGAGCGCGCCGGGATTGAAGCTGGTGTGCGGGCAAGTGCCGTTGTGCATGCTTCGGTTCGCCTTGGTGCGGGCGTGGTGGTGGAAGAACGCGCCGTGATTGCGGAGGACGCAGAGATCGCCGAGGGTACGAGGATCGGCGCTGCTTGCGTTATTGGACACGGAGTGAAGATTGGACGGGAGTGCGAGATTTATCCGCACGTCACTTTTTATCCCGGGACCACGCTGGGCGATCGGGTGATTGTGCATGCGGGCGCGGTCTTGGGGAGTGATGGCTTCGGATATGTGCGCGATCCGAAAAGCGGAGGGCACGAGAAATTTCCTCAGGTGGGCAAGCTGGTGATCGAAGACGATGTGGAGATTGGCGCCAACACGACCATCGACCGTGGTGCGCTCGACGAAACGCGCATTGGCCGGGGAACGAAAATCGACAATCTGGTGCACATCGGCCACAACTGCCGTCTTGGGCAGAATGTGGTGATCGCCGCGCAGACCGGGCTTTCCGGCAGCATCGTGATTGAGAATGACGTCATGCTGGGAGGACAAGTCGGCATTGGAGAACGGGCGCGCATCGAAGAAGGCGTGATGCTGGGCGGGCAAGGCGGGGTGCTGCCGAATAAAGTCTTGCGCGGCAAGGGCGTGGCCTTCTGGGGAACTCCGGCGCAGCCGGTGCGGCAGTATTTGAGGCAGTTGGCGGCGCTGGCGCGGTTGGCGGCGAAAGAGAAGAAGTAACATCGGCATTTATGGCGATCGTGGTGATTGGAGGGCATTCGCGAAGCGTGGGGAAGACCAGCGTCGTCGCCGGGCTGATTTCCGCGTTGCGCGAGTACGATTGGACCGCGGTGAAAATTACGCAATATGGACACGGCATTTGCTCGGCTAATGGAGCGCCGTGCGATTGCGCGACGGCTGATCACAGTTGGGCGATTAACGAAGAAAAAGATCCCGGGGGAAAGTCGGACACTTCTCGCTTTCTGGTGGCGGGCGCGGTGCGTTCGTTGTGGGTGCGCACGGAGCAGGGCAGGCTGGCTGAGGCTATGCCGGCATTACGGCAGCGGCTCGAGCATTCTCGCCATGTGATTGTGGAATCGAACAGCGTGTTGAAGTTTGTGCGGCCGGACTTGTATCTCACGGTGCTTAACCCCGGCACCGAGGATTTCAAGAATTCTGCGCGCGAGTTTTTGGATCGCGCTGGCGCGGTGATTCTTCACGATGCTGGGGCATCGGCCTGGCAAGGCGTTTCCTTGAAGCCGGTGGCGGAGCGGCCGGTGTTTCGGATTACGCCGCCGCCTTATGTGACGGCAGAGATCGTCGAGTTCGTGCGGGGTTCGCTGGTGGGCGCTGGGACAGCAGATTCCTCGCGGGAAGCCCGCTCAGAATGAAAAAGCTGGGCTGACGCCCGCTCGGAATGACAAGAATGACAAGACCTCTTTTGTTAAAGCTCTTTTGTTATTCTTCCTGGTGCGGCAAATTCATTCCAGCGCCTGGTTGTTGGTCGGTCTCTCATCGCTGCTGCAGGTTCTGATTTTTCCGCTTCCCGGCCTTTACGTTTTATCTTGGGTGGCATTCGCTCCGCTGATCGTGGCGCTTCTGCGCGCGCGACCGGCGGGACTCCTGGAGATGGATGGCTCCGCGAATCTTCAGGCTGCGAAGCCGGGGCAGGCTTTTCTGCTGGCGTACATTTCCGGGATTCTCTGGTATGCGGGCACGTGTTACTGGATTTATGACACGATGCATCAATTTGGCGGCATGAGCCCGCCGCTGGCGCTGCTGGCTCTCTTTCTCTTTTGTCTTTATCTGGGGCTTTATCACGGCCTGTTCGGTTTGCTGCTGAGTTTGACGGCTGGTCCGGGCCGTGACAATCGCGTCGCGCTGGCGGCCGCGCCATTTCTTTGGGTTGCGGTGGAGTTGGCGCGGACGCTGGTCACCGGCTTCCCGTGGAACCTGCTGGGTACGGCGCAGGTGGATAATATCTCGCTCTGCCGCATCGCCACCTTTACTGGCGTCTACGGGGTCTCGTTCGAGATCGTGCTGGTGAATGTCGCGGTGGCGGCGGCATTCCTGGTGCCCAGAAAGAAGCGGAGCATCTTGCTGGCGGCTGCACTGGCCGCGGCCGCGGTGCTTCAGGCCGGCAGGCTGATCGATGCTCCCGCGCTGCCGGCGGATCACGCCGCGCTGCTGGTGCAGGTGAATATTCCGGTGGATGCAACCTGGACGCGCGATGCGTTCGAGCGCACGCTGCGTGAACTGAGCGATCTCAGTGAGAAGGCCACGAGCACATCCGGTGTGCCCGACTTAAGCCCGGGCAAGGTTGATTTGATCGTCTGGCCGGAATCTCCTGCGCCTTTTTTCGCGAACGATCCGCTGTTTCGAAATCCGGTGAGCACGATGGCTCGGGAAACGCGCACTTGGGTGGTGACGGGCGCCATCGGGAGCACGCCGGTGATGCAAGGCGGCAAGTCAGCGTCGCAGGTGTTCAACTCGGCCGCGCTCATCAGTCCTTCCGGCGATTGGACTGCGCGCTATGACAAAGTTCACCTGGTGCCTTTCGGAGAATACTTGCCGTTCCCCCAGGTGTTTGCGTTTGCCGGAGGACTGACCAAAGAAGTGGGGGAGTTTCAGCACGGTGCGTCGAGAGCGCCGCTGGATGCGGGAAGCACACCTCTGGGAATCTTTATTTGCTACGAGTCTGTGTTTCCCGGCGAAGTCCGGCAGTTTTCGCAGCAGGGTGCGCAGGTGTTGGTGAATCTGTCGAACGACGGCTGGTATGGCGACAGCGGCGCCTACGCGCAGCACTTAAATCAGACTCGCATGCGCGCCCTTGAGAGCAACCGCTGGCTGTTGAGCGCGACAAACACGGGAGTGACGGCGTCGATCGATCCCTATGGCCGAACGGTGGCGCGGTTGCCTCGCAAAGAACGGGGCGCGCTGGTTGCTCCTTATGCCCTCACCTCCGTAACCACTTTCTACGCGCGGCACGGCGACTGGTTCGCATGGGTGTGTGCGATAATTTCTGCAGGGGCGCTGGTCACGCGCTTCGCAATTCGTAAGAAAGCAGAAGCATCTTCATGAATCAAGAGTTTGAACAGGAATACGGGGCGTTGAGCAAGAAGGTCCGCGAACTCCGGGAGTATCTTTGACGCGGACAAGCTCCGTCCGCAATTAGCCGAAATCGAGAAGCAGTCCGCCGAGCCGAATCTGTGGTCGAATCCGCAGCGCTCGCAGCAGGTGATGCGCGAGAAGAAGCGTCTGGAGCACCTGCTTGCAACCGACGCCGATCTGGCCCGCCGCAGCGACGACATTGCCGCGTATTTCGAATTAGCGAAAGAAGGCGAGAGTGTCGACGGCGACTTGCGACGCGACATCGACTCGCTGCGCGAATTGGTCGACAAGCTGGAGACCGAGACGCTGCTCTCCGGCCCAAACGACGCGCTGAATGCGATTGTGACCATTCATCCCGGGGCGGGCGGGACGGAATCGCAAGACTGGGCTGACATGCTGCTGCGCATGTACCTGCGGTGGGCGGAGCGGCAGAGATTCGAGACTGTGCTTTACGATTACCAGCCCGGCGAAGAGGCCGGTCTGAAGTCGGCGACATTTGCGGTGAACGGCGAGTACGCCTTCGGGCTGCTGAGCAGCGAAATCGGGGTACACCGGCTGGTGCGGATTTCTCCTTTCGATCAGGCCAAACGGCGGCATACTTCGTTTGCCAGTGTTTTCGTTTCTCCGGAAATCGACGACAGCATTGAGGTGGTCATCAAGCCGGAAGATATTCGTACCGACACTTACCGTTCCAGCGGCAAGGGCGGGCAGCACGTCAACACGACGGATTCGGCGGTGCGCATCACGCACATTGCCACCGGGCTGGTGGCAAGCTGCCAGAACGAGCGCTCGCAGCACAAGAATCGCGAACGCGCCATGAGCATGTTGCGCTCCAAGCTTTACGAATTCGAGATGGAGAAGAAGCGCGCGGCTACGAAGAAGATTGAGGACTCGAAACTCGACAACGACTTCGGATCACAGATTCGTTCGTACGTGCTGCAGCCTTATCGCATGATTAAGGATCATCGCACCAAGACCGAGGTGGGCGACGTGGATCGCGTGCTCGACGGCGACTTGCAGCCGTTCATCCGGGCTTATTTGCTGGCGCGGCGCGGGGAGAAGCAATAGTGGGTACGGCACTGGCAAGGAAAGAGCGTCGACCACGGGGGACACGGGGTAAGCACAGGGTGAAGCTTGGTCTGCGGTTCCTGCGCGCATTTAACTTTGCAGCCGAAAAGCATGCCGGGCAGGTGCGCAAAGCTTCGACGATTCCTTACATTGCGCACTTGATGGGTGTGGCCTCGCTGGTGCTGGAGTTCGGCGGCGATGAAGAGCTGGCGATCGCTGCGCTGCTGCACGACGTAGTGGAGGACTGTGGCGGCGCGCCTATGCCGAAAGAAGTTCGGCGGCGCTTCGGTCCTCGCGTGGCGAAGATTGTCGATGGCTGCACGGATTCCGATACACATCCCAAGCCGCCGTGGCGGGAACGCAAAGAAGCTTATATCCATCATTTGAAGAGCGCCAATGCGGAAACCCGGCTGGTCTCGGCCGCGGACAAGCTGAACAATGTGCGCTCCATTCTTTCCGACTACCGGGAGGTTGGGGAATCGGTCTGGGAGCGCTTCAAAGGCGGGCGCGATGGAACTCTTTGGTATTACCGGGCGTTGATGGAGGAGTTTCTTCGGGGCAAGCCGAACCGGTTGATTCGAGAATTGGAACTTGCAGTGCGGGAACTGGAAGCCGCGGCGAGCCCGGCTGGTCTTCCCGGCTCCATCCGCCACGATTCTTTTTCCAGCAAGTCTTTTTCCCGCCAATCTTTTTCTCGCGAGTCTTTTTCTCGCGAGTCTTTGTCTCGCGAGTTCAGGAGGTAAACCTCATGCCGCGGACGATCGATTTAATTCGCGCCTCCAAGCTGCCCTCGAACATGATGCAGTTTGCGGCCAAAGGTGCGCTGCAAGTTCCGTCTGACGAGAACATTGAGATTCTGGTTTATCTCGCGAGGCACAATAAGATTTTTGCCGATACCGCGCGCATAACCTTGGCGGGATGGGACGAGAAGGCTTCGTTGGCCGCCGCTGCCGATCCGAAGACGGCGCGCGAAGTGCTCGACTATTTGATTGCGCCCGACAATCTTCGCCCCAAGCTGCTGCCGGCGCTGCTGGAGAATCCGTCGGTTGGGGATGGTGAGATCGCCAAGTTTGCCATCTCCGCATCGGCTGAAGGAATCGCGGCAATGCTGGAAAGCCCCCGCGTGCGGGCCTCGGCCGGAATTCTGAATGTGCTGCGATCGAACCCGTACTTGAAGCCCGATCAGTCTGCGGCAGTTGCCGGTTTGCTGAACACGAGCCAGCCAACTGTCATTCCTGCTGCAGATGGGCGTGTTGCAGGCTGCGAACCGCAAGTTGACGAAGCAGTCGATGCGGAAGCTGCCGAACCTGCCGTTGAGGCTGGCAGGGGACGAAGCCGGAGACGTTCCCGATGAAGCTGTTTCTGCTTACCTTGCCGAGCACGCGACGGAGATTGCCGCGGATCAGGATAAGCCGTTCCAGCCGGTCGGCGGGATCGTAGATTTGCTGGGCGCTGACTACTTCCCTGTGTCAGAAATGAAAGAGATGACGGAGATTGCCGGCAGTGAGGAGAAAGCCGCTGCTCCCGCAGCCGCCGCTTCGGCCGCGACCGCGCGTTCTAAACCCGCCGTGGTGAAGCCGCTGCCCGGCCAGCGTGACAACACCATGCAGAAGATCAACCGCCTCGATGTGAAAGGCCGCATCCAACTGGCGATGAAAGGCAATAAGGAAGAGCGGTCGATTTTGATTCGCGACGGAACCAAGGTGGTCGCACTGGCGGTGCTCGATGCGCCCAAACTTTCCGATGGAGAAGTGGAAAAGTTTGCCCTGCAGAAGAATGTGTTGGAAGCGGTGCTGCGGCAGATTCCACTGAAGCGGCGCTTCATGAAGAACTACATTGTGGTGCGGAATCTGGTGTCGAATCCGCGCACGCCGCTCGATCTTGGGCTAGGGTTGATGAAGCACCTGCAAACGCAGGACTTGAAGAACATCTCCGCCAATAAGGAAATTTCTGAGACCGTCCGCAAGCTGGCTATGAAGATGTATAAGCAGAGGCTGGATATGGCGAACAAGAAGTAGGGAAGAACTTATGGCTTCTTCTCCGCAAACCGATCGGGTTACCGAACTTCTCAAACGCGCGAAGACCATCGCCGTAGTGGGACTTTCAGACGATCCGTTGCGGGCGAGTCATGGCGTTTCGGCTTATATGCAGGATCACGGTTACCGCATCATTCCGGTGAATCCGCGGATCGAGTTCTGCCTGGGCGAGAAAGCTTATGCTTCGCTGCTTGAAGTGACGGAGAAGATCGATATCGTAAACATTTTCCGGCGGCCGGAGTTCGTGGAAGAAGTTGTCGATCAGGCGATTCAGTTAAAGGTTCCGGCGATCTGGATGCAAGAGGACGTGATTCACGAGAAAGCGGCGGAGAAGGCACGCCAGGCGGGAATCTTCGTGGTAATGGACCGCTGCATCCTGAAGGACCATCGGGCACGACTTCAGGTAATCCGCGGATTGCTGCGGATGATCGCCGCATCTGTGAGAGATACGGGGATGCGATTCCGAAGAGTCTAGCGGCGCGCTGAGATTTCTACGAACCGGCCCCAACAAATACCACGCTGGCGTCATCGCGCAGGGGCACGCCGTTGGTGAAGGTGCGGACATCGTCGAGAATGCTGACCGCGGAAGCGCCGAGGCAGGAAACATGCTGTGCGAGGCGGTCCAAGCCGTATTCTTCTTCGGCTTCGTTGACGGCTTCACTGATGCCGTCGCTATAGAAAGCAAGCCGAGAACCTAGGCTAAGGGCGACAGTGCTTTGTGAATAGTCTCCGAGACTCAAGCCCAACGGAAGTCCGCGCTCGGTATCCAGAAAACGCGCTCCATTATTGTCGACCAGCAGCGGTTCCAAATGTCCAGCGTTAGCGAATGTGAGGCTGCGGTTCACTGGATCCAACACGGCGTAGACGAGGGTGACAAACTTGCCCGCGGGAAAGTCGTGTACGAGCAGGCAATTCAGTTTGGTCAAAACCTCGCCCGGCGTGGCACAGGCCTCCGCCAGGGAGCGCAGCATTCCACGGGTCGCCGACATGAGGAGCGCCGCGGCCGTGCCTTTTCCGGAGACATCGGCCAGCACCAGTCCCCAGCGGCCATCGGGAAATGGGATGAAGTCGTACCAGTCTCCGCCGACAGCCTGAGCGGAAATACTGAGGCCAGAAACGGCAAACCCCGGCACATAGGGGGAGGCTTTCGGCAGGAGAGCCTGCTGAATCGCACGGGCTTCCTGAACCTCGCGATTCATGGCTTCGCGTTCCGTACGTTCCGATTGGAAGCGGCGGGCGTTGTGGATCGCGATGGCCACGTGATCGCAGAGCGCCTGCAGCATTCTGAGTTGTTGCCGGGGAAAGGCATCAAGATCGGGATGAGACGCGGTAAACACCCCTACCAGGTGCTCGCCGACTCGAAGTGGAATCGCCACTTCCGAGTTTGTGGATGGCTCGCAGCCGATGTAGTACTCATCCTTGTGCACATCCGGGGCATAGCGCATCTGCCCGGTTGAGGCGACGTAGCCGACCATCCCCTCTTCGCCGATCTTCAACCGAAAACCCTTGCTGTGCACAGAACAGCCGTGGACGCCGCCCATCACCATCTCTCCGCGAGCCTCGTCATGAAGATAGACGCTGGTCTCCAGCAGGCCAAAGGACCGTGCCACGTCATTCACGATATTGTCGATGAGTTGATCGAGGTCGAGGATCGAAGTGATCATCTGCGCCGCTTTCTGCAGCTTCTGCAGGTCCTCTATCTGATCGGCGCGTACGGGAAGAACCGGAACGGCATCGGCGGACGCTCGATTTGGACTCGTGGCCATGTTCTTTGCAGCCCCTCAATCTGCAGGTGGGCACAAACTACACTTCGATGCTTTTAAGATGAGGCGCGGGCCGTTTAGGATTCTTTCTTCGGATGTGAGAGTGTTTTCCGCGGCGACTGGCGAGTGCAGCTTCTTGATCTCTTCCATCCGCTCGCGAATGCGCTTCTCGACGCCCTCATTGGTGGGACGGTAATAGACACGGTCATGCAAGTTATCCGGCAGGCATTGCATGTTGGCGACCTTGTCTTCCAAGTCGTGCGCGTATTGATAATCTTTGCCATAGCCCAAACCCTTCATCAGTCCAGTGGGCGCATTGCGCAAGTGGAGCGGGACGGGCTCGGCGGCGGTTTGTTCGATATCCTGCTGCACGGCTCCGTAGGCGGTGTAGAGCGCATTCGACTTGGGCGCGACCGACAAATAGACGACGGCTTGCGCCAGCGCGAGATTGCCCTCGGGCATGCCGATGAAATCGACGGCATCGCGCGCGGCCATGCAGAGAGAAAGCGCGTTGGGATCGGCAAGGCCAATGTCTTCCACCGACATGCGCACAACGCGGCGGGCGATGTAGAGCGGATCTTCGCCGGCCTCGATCATGCGGCCAAGCCAGTAGAGCGCCGCGTCAGGGTCGCTGTTGCGCACTGACTTATGCAGGGCCGAAATCAGGTTGTAATGTTCTTCGCCGGCCTTGTCGTAGAGCAAAGTGCGCTTTTGCAGCGCATCGCGAACAATGTCGTCAGTGATCTCCGGGGGTTGACTCCCGGCCTGCTGCGCCAGTCCGGCCGCGACCTCCAGCACGTTGTAGGCGCTGCGGGCGTCGCCACTGGTGTAGCTGGCGATTCTCTTGAGCACATCGTCGGATGCGCGCAACTTCATCGTGCCCAGACCGCGCTCCTCGTCCATCAGGGCGCGCTTCAGCAGTTGCACGATCTGGTCTTCACTCAATGGCTGCAACACATAAACGCGGCAGCGCGAGAGTAATGCGGAGTTGATCTCAAACGACGGATTCTCCGTGGTCGCACCGATCAGCCGGATGTTGCCCTTTTCCACGTGGGGCAGAAAAGCGTCCTGCTGAGCTTTATTGAAACGGTGAATCTCATCGATGAAGACGATGGTGCGCGTGCCGTACTGGCGGGCGCGCTCGGCGTCGGCCATGACCTGCTTGATCTCTTTGATCCCGGCGAGCACGGCCGAGAATTCGATGAACTCCGCCTTGGTCATGCGCGCGATGATCTTGGCCAGCGAAGTCTTGCCCGTGCCCGGCGGTCCCCAGAAGATAAGCGAGCCGGTATCGTCGCGGTCGATCTGTGTGCGCAGCGGCTTGCCGGGACCGATCAATTGTTCCTGGCCAGCAAACTCCTCGAGCGTGCGCGGACGCATGCGGTCCGCCAGGGGCCGCGTGCGGTCAGTGGTGTTGTCGACACTCGGGGTGGGCTGGAAGAGTCCCATAGAGAATTGTTGATTGTGGATTGCTGATTGTTGATTCAAAACCCTTACGTAGCACGCCACAATCAGCAATCAACAATTTGCAATCAATAATTTGCCTCTGCCGCGCCGCTTCGTACAATACGATGCTCGCGGCCACGCCGGCGTTGAGGGATTCCACCTGCGGGGTGTGCGGAATGGCGATGACTTCATCCATCTTGCCCATTACGTCCCGCTGCAGGCCTGCGCCTTCGTTGCCGAAAAAGATCGCCGTCGCGCCCTTCAAGTCTGCTTGATCGAGCGGCGTTCCTTTGTGAGAAGATGTCGCGATCAGACGTACGCCTTGAGCGCGCAGCTTCTCTGTCGCCTCTTCCAGCTTGCCTGAAGCGGACTTCCCGTGTCCGTGAATGATGGGCAAGCGAAACACCGATCCAGCCGAAGCGCGAACCACTTTCGAGTTGAAAGGGCTCACCGTGCCCTCACCGAGCACCACGCCCGCGCTTCCAAATGCTTCGGACGAGCGCAGAATCGTACCCAGGTTACCCGGGTCTTGCAGTCCGGCCGACACAATGATGGGGCCTACCTGTGCCCGTTCCATTACGTCGTCGAGCGAAAACTCTTTAAGGCGCACCAGCGCGGCCACGCCCTGCGGCGATTCGCTCGGCACAAGGCTGTCGAATAACTTATCGGGAAGTAGCAAGGTTTCAACCTGGGCTCCGATCTGCGGCAGCAGACGTTGGGCCCGGTCCTGCGTCGACTCGCGAAAGAATACCGCACTGAAGCGCAGGCCGCTGCGGATGGCTTCTTCGAGGATGCGCAGGCCCTCGATAGCACAGTCTCCGCCTTCGGTGAGTTCCGCACGCGAAAACGCTTGGCGCAGTTGCTTGACCAACGGGTTGTGGCGTCCCTCAATTCGGCGCAGCCGGTGCTGCGCGTTGAGAGCGGGTTCCGAGGTTTTTTTCATCAAGGATATTCAGCGATGATACGCTGTTCCACCACCTTGCAGCTCTTTGCCGTATTATGGTAGGTTTCAAAACACTTCAAGCAGCGCAATCACGAAGGGAGCGCCGTGCGCGCCGAAATCCTAAAGATCAGTAGTGAGACTCCTGAGATTTCACTGGTGAAGTACGCCGCTGACCAGATTCGCGCGGGCGAAGTGCTGGGAATGCCGACGGACACCTTCTACGGGTTGGCAGCCGACCCGTTCAACCTGCGGGCCGTCGACCGCGTGTATGACATCAAGACCCGCTCGCGTCACAAACCTTTGTCGCTGCTTATCGAAAACGTGGATCAAGCGGAAGAACTGGCCAAAGCGCTGACCGAGGAATTTTATGCGCTGGCGCGGAAGTACTGGCCCGGACCGCTGACCATCATCGTGAAAGCTGGATCACGTCTACCTCTGAAGGTGACCGCCAATACTGGCAATGTGGCGCTGCGCGTGCCGAACGCCAAAATACCGCTGGCCGTGGTAGAGGCGGCGGCCATTCCTATCACGGCCACGTCCGCCAATCTGAGCGGAGCGACGGAGTGCACCAGCGCCGAGCAGGTGCGCGACCAACTGCAGGGCCGTATCAGCATCATTGTGGACGGTGGGACTTCCCCGCGCGATATAGCTTCCACCATCGTTGACTTGACCGATGAAGGGGCGCGCTGGCGCGTCATCCGCGAAGGCGCAATCCCTGCCGACGAGATTTCCACTTTCTTTGCCAAAGGATGAGCGACGATTCTGCTAACCGTCGTCCGTGGCGCCGCCGAATGGTGCAGAGTGCCGCGCTGGCGTTGGCCGTGTCGACGGCGTTTCTGGCGTTGACCGGAGTTCGCATTGTGCGTGAGGGATCGCTGCAGGAGTTGCACCCGGCCGACGCCATCGTCGTGTTCGGCGCAGCGGAGTATGCCGGCCATCCCTCGCCGGTGTTGCGCGCGCGCCTCGATCATGCATTCGATCTTTTCCGTAAGGGGATCGCGCCCGTCGTCATTACGACCGGAGGCGCTGCGTCCGATCCCAGCTTCAGCGAGGGCGGCGTGGGCCGCGACTATCTTCAGCGCCGCGGAATTCCCGAGCGCAACCTCATCGCTGAGACTCAGGGTTCCGACACCGCGCAATCGGCGCTGCGTGTAGCTGTAATCATGCGGGCCAACGGGCTGCACAGTTGCGTGGCGGTCAGCGACGCCTATCACGAGTTCCGCATCAAGAAATTGCTGGAGCACGAAGGGATCGGTCCCGTGTATGTAGCGCCCCGGCCCGACTCGCGTCCGCGGGGGGTGGCGCAAAGGGCGTATGCGGTCTTGCGGGAAGCGAGCAGCTATTTGCTGTGGAAGTTGGGTATGACGTAGGAAAGAGTTTCCAGTTTCCGGTTTCTAGTTTCCAGGTCTTTTTTAAGGGACTCTAACGATGAGGATGCAACAAGAGGATTCGAAGATGGTGAGCAGGCCTTGGGGAAAGGCGAGCCAAATACTAGCCCAGAACACGTCAAGGCGCAAGATGCAGGATTTTGCAACGTAGGATAGGGCTCGGCCGGGTTACAGGAGCGAGCTTCACCAGCCGTTTCTCTCCCGCAACGATGTAATGTGAGCCACGTGATGGCGCCCGTGCCACGCGTACATGCGCCAAATTCATCTCTAGACTTACCAGCTCCACGTTCTGGATGGCGAAAGGTTCGCTTCCACTCGTCGGGTTTGAACGATCGCATCAGGCGAACCCAGCGATCATGCAATGAATCCAGCATGGCTAGTGAGACCTCGACAGGAGTGGCCTGGGTATCGGCCAGTTGCGCCCAGCGGTCTTCGGCGTAGGGCTTGATCGTCGGTTCCTCTTCGGTGAGGGCCAGCTTGAAGCGTATGTAGGCGTTGAAGATGGCTGTCCGGGACGTGGTGCACGACCTGGCGCACGGTCCAGCCCTCGGGCCGGTAGGGCGTGTCGAGTTGCTGCTCTGATAGCCCCTTCACAGCCGCGCGCAGGTTGGCAGGAGCGTGGGCGATATCGTCGAGAAACTTCTGCTTCTGCTCTTCGGTGAGGGAGCCGTCGAATCTAAACTTGCCGATGGGATAGCGCAGGTCGGTCATTGTGTCCTCCGCTTCGTTAGCGTTGCCTCACAGATGATCGGCGGCGCACGGAAGGTGCAAGAACTGGCGTTGACTTAATTCTCCCCATCGATGTACCATTTGAATGTGTACAAAGAGAAAAGGCCACTATGCCCAGAATAGCTATCGAAGACAACAGCCGGATGTCCCTGCGAATTCGGGCCGAGGAAAAGGCGCTGCTCCTGCGTGCGGTGGCGCTGAAGCACACCGACTTGACGGATTTTGTCATTCATCACGCCGTGCGTGCCGCCAAGGCCGTCATCGAGCAAGCGGATCATGTGCAGCTTTCCGGGAGGGATAGTTTGCGGGTTCTCGATCTGCTGGAGAATCCCCCGGCACCGAACGCTAAACTGCTGGCAGCCGCCCGGGCGTTGCCCAAGCGGCGATAGTCGTGGCGGCATGGCATGAAGAGCCGATCAGCAAGAAACATGACCGGGAAGCGTTCGACTGTGGCGATGAAGCGCTGAATGAATTCTTGCGCCGTTACGCCCGCCAGAGCCACGAGCGCGGCGGCGCGAAAACCTTCCTTGCGATTGAAGATACCGACAAAGGCATTCTAGGCTTCTATAGTCTGAGCCCCGCATCGGTTGATTATGACCGGACTCCCGAGGTCATACGGCGCGGGCTGGCACGCTATGACGTACCTGGTTTCCGCCTGGCACGCCTGGCTGTGGACCTCAGGTGGCAAGGACGGGGAATTGGCAGACAACTTCTACTCGTGGCAGGCCGACGCTGCCTGTTAGCCGCGGCGGAGGTTGGCGGAGTCGTGCTTGTCATCGATGCCAAGAATGAAAGGGTGGCGGCATGGTATGCGAGCTATGGCGCCGTGCCGCTGCTGGACGCTCCGTTAATTTTGCTGCTGCCGCTTGGGACCATCGAGGCGGCGCTCAAGAAAACGGGGAAATACTGAAGCTACAAGATATTGTTGGGCGAATGCCCGAAAGTCATGGTCTAGCTGCCTAGGTTTCCATCCTGGGTGCAAATGATGGAGTTTACTATGGCATCGAAGCTGCTCGTATATCCGCTCCCATGCGTCAATCCTCGGAAGCCGACCGCCGTTCCCATCGATTATTTCTTTGAAAATGCTGCACAGGCAGCGGGTTCTATCCCGTCCGCTGCCCTGAGAAATAAATCGTTCTCGACAGCCCTCAATTTTCCGAATCAGCGCCTCTAACTCGGCATCGGAGAATGTCGAAAACGTTTCGCTAGCGCGGCGGGATTCAGCGATGGTTTCCTGATCCTCCTTGTGCCGCTTGTAGCTGGCGACATAGTCCGGCACGCCTGAGGCCAAATCGTAGAACGCCTTCAATCCGGCCAATGCTTCCAGCCACAACAACGATTCGCCATGGCCGGGAGTGTAGCACAGCCCTGAAAGTACGCAGTATGGTTGACGCAGCCTGTCGAGGAACTCCGCGTGCAAAATCCGGGAACCCGTTCAGTTAACTACAACCCCTAGCGGCTCCACTCTCCCAACCCCATTCCCTCCCGGCTTCGCACTTCGGTTCTCCATGCCCTAAGATTTGTGCATCTAACGCGTGTTTCTGCGCTAAACTCCCAGTTCTGGGCAGTTTAGGCGGTGTGTCGTCCAAATTGCCGGGGCGTGATAGCATCCCGGTGAACGAGGGGAATTATGGCAGCCTCAGTCTGGTCAGGACACTTAACTTTCGGACTCATCTCAATGCCGGTGCGCTTATTTTCGGGGGCGCGCAGTAGCGGCATCTCTTTCAACATGCTGCATCGCACCGACAAGTCCCGGCTGAAGCAACAATACATTTGTCAGGCGGAGGGCGTCGTCGTCGATCGCGCGGACATGGTCAAGGGCTACGAGTTCCGCAAGGACGAATACATCATCATCGAGCCCGAAGAGATCAAGAAGATCGAGCCGCAGACTGCGAAGACTATGGAGATTCTGGAATTCGTCAAGGCCGGCGACGTGGATCCCGTGTATTTCGAGTCTTCGTATTACATGATGCCCGAGGAGGCCGGACGGCGGCCTTACGCGCTGTTGACCAAGGCCCTCGAAGAGAGCGAGTACGTTGCCATTGCCAAGATCACCATGCATAACCGCGAGTACACGGTTTTTCTGCGTCCCCATGAAGGCGGAATGATGCTGCACACCATGTACTACGCCGAAGAAGTGAAGAAGGTGGAAGGCTTCGGTGCGCCCGACGTGGAGCTGAAAGAAGCTGAGGTGAAGGTGGCGCACCAACTCATCGAAGCGCTGGCGGATGAATGGGACCCGGAAAAATACAAAGACAGCTTCCAGGAAAATCTCAAGAAGCTGATTGAGACCAAGCTTGAAGGCGGGGAAGTGGCGGCGGTCGAAAAACCCAAGAAACTGGCTCCTGTAGTAGATTTGATGGCCGCGCTCAAGCAGAGCCTGGCGCAGATGGAAGGCAAGAAAAAACCTGCGGCGACTGCCAAGTCAGACGAACCACCGGCCGCCGTCAGCGGCAAGTCGCGGCGCGGACGTTAGGGCAGGCTTCGGTTTTCGGGCGTCGGGATTCGGGAGTGGCCCACTTTTCATCGCCGCCAATGTTGGTTGTCTTCTTCCCGTGACGGCCGTCCTGGTTATCCCCGCACCGTCCAACTGGCCCCAGCGTTCACGCATCCCAGAAAGTGCATTTTGCTGGAGCCCGGAGCCCGGCGGCCGAATCCGGCCCGGCTGACTAGCGTAGATTGTGTCCAGCCGTTAGAATGTTTAATTCCTCGCTACGTAGAGCCAGAATTCTTCCTGTGGAGTGTCAATGAGTCTTCGACGTGCGGCCCTGTTGGCGGCCCTGGTGCTTCCGAGTCTGCTGTGGATGGCTTGCGGGCAGGTCTACCGTCCGGTGGTTATTCCTTGTTCTTCGGGAGGAGTTCCCGGATGCCCCCCGGAACCGCCTCCGGCCCCGGCCAATTTCCATGCCGTATTTAGCATTAGCACCAATGTGCCCGGTTTCCCGGGCTGGGCCACGCAGGTTGATGTCTCCGGAGACACCATCGTCGCCGAAACTCCGATCAACGGCCCCGATGCGCCTCAAGGCAGCGGCCAGAATCCCACTCACGCGGCGGTTCTTCCCAACAATGCAAGATTGTTTGTCGCGAGTGCCGGCACGGTCTCGAACGGGGTCGACAGCGTTTTGTCTTTTACGCCGCAATTCCAATCGACCGTCGCAACCGGCTTTGGCCCCGTGTCTGCGGTCGGTTTGCCGAACCAGACATCCAGCATTACCGCGATCAGTGAGTCCGGCAATCTGGTTACCGTCACGCTTGGCGCGCCCCTGAATAACGTTGCGGCTGGTTACGCAATCACCATCGCGGGCACGAATCCCACGACCGGAGGCTACAACGGGACGTTTACGATTTCCTCGATCAGCGGGACAACGGTTCAGTATGTCGACGCGACGACTGGCTTGGCGGCGTGCGGCGCAGGTGCGATTGGTGGCGCCTGCCCTTCCACTGCAGCGGCATCGATCCCCCCGCAGCCTGTCTTCCTCGCCACGACGCAGAACAGCGCGATGTATGTGGCAAACTACAATTCAAATTCAATTTTAGCGATCAACACGGCACTAAACGTTGTCAGCAACACCGCCCCGGTGGGAGTACATCCGGTCAGCCTGGCCCAGACTCCCAATGGCCTCAAGCTCTACGTGGCCAACCAAGGGGACAATTCCGTGAGCAGCTTCACCATCACGACCGTCGGGAATGTCACGACCCTCACCCCGAACACCGTAACTGGGTTCTCCGGCGTGGCTCCGGTTTGGGTGGTGGCTCGGGGCGATAGCCAAAAAGTCTACGTGCTCACTCGAGGGGACGGGCAACTGGTGACGATCGATACGGCCACGGAAACAGTTACGGGCAGCCTACCGGTGGGTGCCGGGGCCAATTACATTTTCTTTGATCCGCATCTGAACCGGCTCTATGTGACGAATCCGGTAACCGGCATGGTCTTTGTACTTTCCGATACGGGCGGAGCCAACGACACGCCGATTCAACTGGCGGCCATCTCGTTCGCTGCAGGTTCAACTCCGTGTCCCGCTGGATGTTCGCCTACTTCAGTGACTGCTCTGCCCGATGGCAGCCGGTTTTATGTGGCCAGCTATCAGGCAGCGACGTCCTGTCCTGACCCGTTTGTGGGTGCGACCTCTGCCTGTGTGATCCCCGGGCTCACCGTATTCGACGCGACCAGCTTCACGCCGAAGATAACTCCAGCTCTGACTTTGCTGACTGACCCGCCATTCCAAGCGGACATAGCTGCCAATCAATATCAATTTGCCGTGCCGCCGGTCGCCGCGTGCGCTTCGCCGGTCCTGCCTGCTCTCTATGCGCCCGGCGCAACGCGCTTCCGGGTCTTCACTACGGCCGCCACGGACGGCAGCCATGTCTACGTGAGCATGTGCGATGCCGGCGCCATCGCTGACATCAATACCACCGACAGCAACACAAACAACACCGGCGGCGGCAGCACTCCCGCCGATGCGCTCGTCACCGACCTGCCTGCGCCTTACGCCGGGTCTTCGCAGATCTCCGGCTCAGCGCTGCAGAATCCGATCTTCATGCTGACAGGGCAATAAGACGGCAAGAGGAGAAACAGCAGCAGGAGTTTCGTAACGACAGGATTCTGCGACGCAGGCGCCGGAGATGCCTACGATGCGCTGGCTTGCGGACCATAAATGGATTCAACTTCGGGCAGGTACTTCTTCCGAGTAGCTCTCCCGGGCTGCGTAGTGTGAATCGACATATTCATCCAGGATCTCGATGAACTCCGCGACGATGCGATCGCCCTTCAGCGTGGTGAACAGGCGTCCATCCACGTAGACCGGGGCCTTGGGTTCTTCGAACGTTCCGGGCAGGGAGATTCCGATGTTGGCGTGCTTCGATTCGCCGGGACCGTTGACCACGCAGCCCATGACGGCAAGTTTCATTTCCTCTACGCCCACGTAGCGGCCCTTCCACGCCGGCATCTGTTCGCGCAGGTAAGTCTGAATCTGCTCGGCCATTTCCTGGAAGAAAGTGCTGGTGGTGCGTCCGCAACCGGGGCAGGCCGTGACTTGCGGAGTGAAGCTGCGAATCCCCATGGATTGCAGAATCTGTTGTGCCACACGCACTTCTTCGGTGCGGTCGCCTCCGGGCGCCGGCGTGAGCGAAACGCGGATGGTGTCGCCGATGCCTTCCTGCAGCACCACGCCCATAGCCGCGGCGGATGCGACTACGCCCTTGGCTCCCATGCCCGCTTCGGTGAGGCCGAGGTGCAGCGGATAGTTGCAGCGCGCAGCCAGCGTGCGGTAGACGTCGATCAGATCCTGCACCCCGCTGACTTTCGCGCTCAGGATGATCTGGTCGGGGCGCAGGCCGAACTTCTGCGCCAGATCGGCGGAAGTCAACGCGCTCACCACCATCGCTTCCATGGTGACTTCGCGGGCGTCTTTGGGATCGTCGAGGCGGGAGTTCTCGTCCATCATGCGGGTGAGCAGCGACCTGGTCGAGCGAGCCCCAGTTCACGCCGATGCGCACTGGCTTCTGATACTTCACCGCCACTTCGATCATAGTGCGGAAATTCGAGTCGCCAGTGCGTCCAATGCTGGCGTTTCCGGGATTGATGCGGTACTTGGCGAGATCGCGCGCGCACTCGGGATACTTCGTGAGCAGCACGTGTCCGTTGTAGTGGAAATCACCAATGATGGGCACGTGTACGCCCAGTTTGTCGAGTTCTTCGACAATGCGGGGAACGGCGGCAGCGGCCTCTTCGTTATTGACGGTGACGCGCACCAGCTCCGACCCGGCGCGGGCTAGGGCGGCACACTGCTGGACGGTCGAAGGGATGTCCGCAGTATCGGTGTTGGTCATCGATTGCACCACAATCGGTGCATCCGAGCCAACGCGCACGCCGCCGACGACGGCGGTCACGGTCTTTCTGCGTGGAACCATGGCCATGGGAGCTTCTATTTTAGCATGGGAAAATATGGTCAAACGGGTCAACTGCGATCGGCAGAGGGCTCGTTGGCAAGTTTGAGCTGGCTTCGGCGCCCAGAGTTATTTCCATTCACGCTTCCCCAAAAGTCGAGCTAATTCGCTGATGCTGCTTGGAACTGGCCGACCTAATACCTGCTCTAGGTCAAAGTAGCGTTTCGACCAAAGGCCTCCGGGCGATGTCTTGCGAAAATCACTTTCCTCCAGCGAATCGCACAGAAAGAACTGGTGATCCCTAGTTAGGCGCCAGCCTGGTTCACTTGGTTCAATTCGCTTTTGAGCCGCTTTAGTTGCGCCAATGATGCGGTCTTGCTCGCTCTGAGTGAGGGTATCCTTTCGACCAACCGCTGTTACGGTGTGGGCATCCAGGTCAACCGTGCAAGCTACGACCTTCGCGATCCGTCCGATCAGTTGAACACTCTTTTCGGCATAAAGACCGAGATACTGGGCGTTTCGGTGTTTATGTTTTGCCCAATCATAATACAGGTCAAACTCCCTGCAATCCGCGATGGACTTGGGACACGCTCTCACAAGAAGCGTGACCTCATCTCGGGGCATCGCGTTCGCGTTCTTGGTGCTCATTTTCGCTGTCCTCCCACCCTAGCGTCCTCATGGATGATCCCATCCAGCCTGGCGAAATGCGAGGAAGTGTATCGTCGTTAGCCGAAGAGTTCGCTGTGTGAGCCCAAGCGAACAAGTTGCAGGAACTGAGGATCGGGCTTGCGGTAGATCAGTAACAAATCGGGTTTGAGGTGGCATTCGCGATGGTCGTCCCAGTCACCGGACAGTCCATGGTCATGGTTCTTCTCGGGTAGAGCTTTGTCCTCAGCCAAGAGTGATACGACGCCCGAAACGAGGGGGTCGAGATCGCGCCGGTGCTGTCCGCGCTTCTCGCGCTTGAAGTCGCGGCGAAATGCGCCGGTGCGCTCAATCCTCCGCATTCAAGTCCCTCATCAACTCGGAGACGCTGTTGAAAGAGGGAAGGCCGCCCTTGCGTGCTTCCCGCATGGCAGTTGCGGTCGCGGCGTTCGGAACGTTCACTTCGAAGGGCAGGGCCTTCTCCACCGCCACGCGGGTCAACAGGACGCGCACCGCATCTGATACGGACAATCCCATGGCGGCCAATGTTTTGGCAGCCCGGGTCTTGATACGCTTTTCCACCCGAACATGGACCATTTCGGTTGCGGCCATAAGCCCTCCATCTGAGATACATTGTATCTCAGATGGAGAAGACCGTCAACGCAGGGCCTACGGCAGCCGGTCCATCAGCCCCGGCAAAGTCTTCATCAGGTCGTTGTAGATGACCATGACGGCGAACAGCACGAGGAAAACGAAGGCGGCCTGGTAGACGCGCTCTTTGATGCGCAGGCTGACGTCGCGCCGCATGAGCCCTTCGATCAAGAGGAACAGGATGACGCCGCCATCGAGAATGGGGATGGGCAGCAGGTTAATGATGCCGAGGTTCAGGCTGATGCCTGCCGTCAGCTCCAGCAGCGGGGTCCAGCCCTTTTGCTGCGCCGCGTAGCCGGCATCCTGAGCGATGCCGATGGGGCCGGAAACGGCGCGCAGCGACACCTTCCGCTGCACAATCTTCTTGGCCAGCTCCAGAATGAGCAGCGAGTATTTCTTGTTTTGCTCCAGCGAAAGAGTCAAGGCCTGGGCGAAGGGCAACTTCGTGACTTTGGTCTCGCTCTTGTTGAGGAATCCCAGCCGGTATCTCTGCTCTTTCGGGTCTTCCGTCTTCGCCAGCACCGGGGTCAGGCGAAAATCCAGAGTCTGGTTGCCACGAAGCACCGTGAGATCCACGGGCGTGTCCTTGGTCTGCTGCAGGCGCTCGATCATCGCTTCGATGGAAACCAGCGGCTTGCCATCCAAAGCAACAATTCGGTCGTCTTGCTTTAGGCCGGCCTTGGCAGCGGGCGTGCCAGGCTCAGTCTGGCCGACGATGACAGGATCCTCGGGAAACCATCCCGCCGAACCCACCTCCGATGAAGTTACCGGCTGAGGCACAATGGTCTTCTGGAAGGTCTGATCTCCGCGCTTAACGGTGATGGTCAGCGGCTGGTTAGGACTCAGCCACACGCGCGGCTGCAGTTGTTCCCAGGTCGGGTTGTCGATACCGTCGACCTTTACGATCCGGTCGCCTGGCAGTAGCCCAGCTTTCTCCGCGGGAGATCCGTGCTTTACACCTTCGATGACCGCCGGCTGGTCGAGAAAAACCGCGTACTCGTAATGCACCATGTAGACCGCGGTGAGCAGGAAAATGGCCAGCAGAATATTCATCGCGGGGCCGGCAATCGCGATCAGGAATCGGTGCCAGCGGGAGTGCGACATGAACTCGGCCGGGTCGCCGGTGCGCTCGTCCATGGGATTCTCGCCGCTCATCTTCACGTAGCCGCCCAGAGGAATCGCGCTGATGCGGTAATCCGTGTCACCTTTGCGGAAGCCGAGCAGGCGCTTGCCGAATCCGATGGAGAAAACCTCTACCCGGACCCCGAGCAGCTTGGCCACGGCATAGTGGCCGAACTCGTGGATCAAAATCATGAAGCCCAGGACGACAGCGACGGCGGCGATGGCGATAAAGAAGTCAGACATAAATGAAGTAAACAGCTCCCTCGTTAGATTCAGCTACTACACCACAGATGTTGCCCGCGATTGCGCGGTTTTCTTACTGACTCTCAAAACCCGCTCTTGAGCATATCGGCGGGCATCGGTATCGGCTTCAAGCACCTTCGCGATGGACTCCAGCTTCTCAGTTTTAGATGCTGAAACCGCATCTTCGATAATCCTGGGAATGTCATCAAAACTAATGCTGCCTTCGAGAAAGGCGGCTACTGCGATTTCATCGGCTGCGTTCAGCGCCACCGTCTTTGCCCCGCCCGCCTCGGCCGCTTCGTACGCGAGACGCAGACAAGGAAATTTATTCATATCCGGAGGGCAAAAGTCCAGATGTCGCAAGTTTCCCATGGGGAACCGCATCTCCGATTGAACCCGCTCGGGATACGTCAAAGCATACAGAATCGGCAGCCGCATGTCAGTCACCGAAAACTGAGCCAGTATGCTGCCATCGACAAACTCCACCATGGAGTGAATCGTCGACTGCGGATGCACCAGGACTTCCACCTTCGCCGGCGGAATATGAAACAACCTGCACGCTTCGATCACTTCGAAGCCCTTATTCATTAGAGTCGCCGAGTCGATGGTGATGCGCTTGCCCATCTTCCAAGTGGGATGATTCAGCGCCTGCTCAACCGTGATGGAGCTGAACTCCGAGCGCGGCGTATTCAGAAACGGCCCGCCTGAGGCCGTCAGCCAGATGCGCTCCACTTCCTCGATCCGTCCGCCGCGCAAGCACTGGTGAACCGCGTTGTGCTCGCTGTCGATGGGCAGCAGCGGCTTGCCCTGACGGCGCGCCTCGGCCGTGATCAGTTCGCCCGCCGCAACCAAACACTCCTTATTGGCCACGCCGACTGTCTTTCCCGCCTTTACCGCTTCATAGGTGGCCTCAAGCCCGGCCACGCCGACTATGGCGCTCACCACGAAGTCGGCCTCGGGATGCGTGGCAACCTTCACCGTGCCTGCCGCTCCATACACGACCTCGATCTCGCTCAGCCCCGTCTGCTTCAGACGCGCGCGCAGCACGTCAGCATCGGGTTCGGCCGCGATCGAAACCATGCGGGGCCGCCAGCGCCGCGCCTGCTCGAACGCCGCCTCCAAGTTGCTGCCCGCAGCCAGCGCAACGATCTGAAAGCGCTCGGGATAAGACTCGGCCACGCTCAGCGTACTGCGGCCGATCGAGCCGGTCGATCCCAGGATGGCAATGCGTTTCATCATTTGGTGGCCGTCAAACCCACAGCGTAGTGGTCAATCCAATCTCGTTGTTCCGCTGTTTCCGGAATAGGCATGCCGCGCACCGCCGAGACCGATGCTATGGCAGCCCCCGGGCTCATCCCTCTTTTCACAAGCAGACAAGCTGCCACCAATCCGCTGCGCCCAATTCCCTGGCGGCAGTGAATGAGCACATTCTTGCCCGTCGACAGAGAGCGGCTGAGTCTCTCCAAAACTTCGGCCAGCTTCGACTCCGATCTCGGAGCCTGGCGATCTGGAATCGGAAACGAGGTGAACTCCATTCCTTGCGTTCTAACTTCGCCCGCTTCGTCGTGGAGATCAAAGTTCTTTTCCTCGTCGGGTGTAAGCAGCGAAAGCACAGCATTTACGTTCGCTCGCTTCCAGTTGGCGACATCATCCTTCAGCCAGTCTCCTCCGCGCGGACGAGGGCCTACGGCTAACCTCCCGGGCCACGGTCCGTCGAGCCAATAGATTTCTTTCCGCATCTCTTAATCTTGATCCTTCACCACCATGTCCCGAGGGAGACTGTCAACGTCCACGCCCCGCTGGCGAAGAACGTAGATTCGATGATGTCCATCCAGTATAGTTCCATCCGGCCTTGTTTTCAGGCAACCTTGCAATCCAGGCAATAGCGAGGTCGCAAGTTTCAGTCGAAAGCCGTTCCATCTGTTCAAGTTTGGCTGTGTTCAGGGAACTGTCTGAGTGAAGAGAAATCAGGGGAGGGTGCTTTGGCGAGCCCGCCATTTCTTTCACACACGACTACTGCATCACACGCCAAGCCGCATAGTACCACAGCACGGGCGCGGCAAAGAGCAGGGCATCGATGCGGTCCAGCATGCCGCCGTGGCCGGGAAGAATCGTGCCCGAGTCCTTCACGCCGGCTCCACGCTTGATCAGCGATTCCACCAGATCGCCCAGCTGCGCGGCGATGTTCAGCGCAACCGTCAGCAGGATAATCGGCCACAGCTCAGGCTTCTCCAGTCCGAACAAGCCGTCGCGGCGCTCGATCAGTCTCAGGCGCAGCAGAAACGAACTGATCTGCAGAGCATAAGTGAAGAGCAGGCTTCCAACCAGCAGGCTCGCCACCAGCGAGGCCGCCGCGCCTTCCCAGGTTTTTTTCGGACTGATGCGCGGCGCCATCAGGTGCCGTCCCACAGAGCGGCCTACGAAGTAGGCGAAAATATCTCCTGCCCACACGACGAGCAGAAGATAGAGCAGCCAGAACGCTCCTGCCCACTGCTGGCGCAACTGCACCAGCATGGCCATGGGCAGTGCAATGTAGGCGAAAGCGAACGCCGAGGCCGCCGCCGCCGGATACGCGCCGCTCATCTGTGCCCGCCGCATGGTGATGGTCAGAAAGACAAATGGAGCGAGAGCGCAGGCAAATCCCAACCCAAGGACGAACTTCAGCGCGGAGAGTTGCGGAGTTTCGCCGACCGCACTCGCCGCCAGCAACAGAAACAGCAGACCCACGAAGATGTAGGTCGGCAGCCGCAGCGGCTGCACGCCATAGGATTCCGTCAGCTTGAGAAATTCCTGCACTGTAACCAGCGCCACGGCTGCCGCAAATACTGCCAGCACCGGCACAGGTGCGCGCAGCACCAGCAACATCACAATGGGAATCAGGACGGCCGCAGTCGCGATGCGCTTCAGCAAGTAGGCTTTGATCCTTACAAACTCTTGTCATTCCGAGCCGCATGCAGCCGCGGAACGCGGCGAAAGCGAGTCAGAGAGCCTGCAACCTGAGCGAAGTCGAAGGGAACCCGCCGTTTCCCTCTATGCAGATCGGACGCCGACTCTAATTGTGGGCTTTTGCCGGACGTCCGCATGCGTCTCACCGTGATTCAGCCCGCCGTAGCGCCGCTCCCGCTTCTGATACTCGGCAATGGCTTCCAGCAGATGCACGCCGCGGAAATCCGGCCACAATGTTGGCGTCACGTAAATCTCGGCGTAAGCCAACTGCCAAAGCAAAAAGTTGCTCAGCCGCATCTCGCCCGAGGTGCGCACCACCAGATCCGGATCGGGCAGGTGCCGCGTGTAAAGATGCTTGCCGACCATTTCTTCATCAATGTGAAGGTGCTCGACGCCGCCATTCTGCGCCGCCGCATGCACCATGGAGCGGAACGCGTCCACCAGTTCGCTGCGCGCGCTGTAGTTCAGCGCCAGCGTCAGCACCGTGCCGGTATTCTGCGCCGTACTCTCGCGCGCCCACTCCATGCGCTCCTGCACGTCTTCCGGCAGTTGCTGCTGCCGTCCAATATATTCCAGCCGGATATTGTTCTCGTTCAGAGTAGGGACTTCCGCTTTTAGGTAGCGGCTCAGCAGACCCATCAGGAAGTCGACTTCGCTCGCGGGACGCTTCTTCCAATTCTCTTCCGAGAAAGCGTAGAGCGTAAGCGCGTGAATGCCAACGCGCGCCGCCGTCTCGACCGTCGAGCGCACGGCGGCGACTCCGGCGCGGTGCCCGGCCACGCGCGGCATGTGGCGCCGTCGAGCCCAGCGCCCGTTGCCGTCCATGATGATAGCGATGTGTCTTGGGAGCCGCGCCGGATCGAATTGCCGGTAAATTTCGGCTTCCTTGCGATCCAGCCCGGCGGGAACTTTGTGCTGCAAAGTGATCCCCTTCGGATAGAGGCTAACACGGCGGGGAAGGGGGTTGCAATGACGGACGAAGATGGCAAGCCAGATGGAAACGTTACCCTGCTGCGATGAAAGCCAGGGTCGGCGTCGTAATCGTAGTGGCGATCGGGCTGACGGTCATCGTCTCGATCATCCGCGGGGGCTTCGACGTAGAGCGCCCCAGCCTCGCGTATTGCCTGCTCATGATCATCGTTTTTTTCTCGCTAGTTTCGGCCGTGCGCTCGGGACTTGACAAAAACATACCGATGTCAACAACCAGCCGGATCGTTCGGATCGTCGGTGGGTCTCTCTGGGCTTTGGCAATCCTCGGGGGGATGACGATTCAGGTGTGGAAGGCATTGCATCGCGAGAGGTCCTGCTACTTCGCTTCCTCCGGCACAATCTTCAACTCCAGCTTCTCCGTATGCCGCAGAACCGTGAGCGAGCAACTCGCGCCCGCGCGAATGTCAGCCAGGATGCGATGCAGATCGTCCACGCCCGCGATCGGATGGCCTTCCAGCGCGATAATGACATCGCCATCGCGCAGCCCCGCCCGCTTCGCCGGACTGTTCTCTTCGACCGACAGAACCAGCGCTCCCGATTCCTTCGCCAGATCATAGAAGCGCACCACGCGGCGATGCACCGGAACGGTCTGCGCCGAGACGCCGATGTAGCTGCGGCGAATGCGTCCATCGCGCAGCAGTCGGCTGGCCACGAACTTCGCGGTATTGATGCCGATGGCGAAACAAATCCCCTGCGCCGGCAAAATGGTCGCGGTGTTCACTCCCACGACCCTTCCCGCGGAATCGACCAGCGGTCCACCGGAGTTGCCCGGGTTCAGCGCAGCGTCCGTCTGGATAACGTCGTCGATCAGCCGCCCGGAATACGACCGCAGCGAACGCCCCAGCGCACTCACCACCCCCGCCGTCACTGTGGACTGAAATCCATACGGGCTGCCGAGCGCTACGACAAGCTGTCCCACGCGAAGCTGCTGCGAATCGCCGAGCGCTGCGGCAGTGAGCCCTGGCTCATCGACTCGCGCTTGATCTATGCGGATCACAGCAAGATCGCTCGCCGGATCGTCTCCGATAGCCGTCGCAGGCATGCGGCGTCCGTCAGCCAACGTTACCTCAATGCGGCGCGCATCATGCACGACGTGGCTGTTGGTGAGAATCAGCCCATCGGGAGTGAATACAAAACCCGACCCTCCGCCACGCCGTTCGCGCGGTTCACCAGAACGCGTAGGGCCGGCAGCCTGATGCACTTCAATGTTCACCACAGACGGACTGACGCGCCCGACCGCGCCCGTAACCGCGCGAGAGTACGCATCAAGCAGCGAATCGTCAGCAGCAGCGGAGCCCGCGGCTGGCGCTGTTTCCCGCGCGGACTCCTCTGCCCATCCATTCGCTTCAGGTTGATTCACAGATGCAGGGTGGGAAGATAGAGAAAACCCATCCCCAACTTCATCGAGGTTCATGCTGCATAGATGTAAATCGATCTATTTGGGATTCGTGCGGACTTGCATCTCAGCCACTTTCCTTGGTAGGTTACATGTAACCAGAGGTGGAGAACATGCCAGCGCGAACTCACTCCCATCCGTCGCGAGATAAGGTTAGAGCGCACCGAAGTCGGCTGCGGCGCCAAGGGCTACGGCCTATCCAAATTTGGGTTCCGGATATGCGCTCGCCTGTTTTTGTCACGGAGGCGCACAGGCAGTCCCTCGCTGTTGCCAACAGCCCTCAATCTGGGGACGACCAAAACTTCATCGACGCTGTCTCTGATCTGGGCAGGGCATCAGGCTCGGCGAAATGAAGCGCGGCGAAATTTGGACTGTCGCAGGGGCCAAGGGCTACGCCGGAAAGCCCCGCCCGGTTGTGGTCCTTCAAGACGACCGTTTCGACATGACAGATTCGATCACCATCTGCGCATTCACCACCGACCCGACCGACGCTCCGCTGCTTCGCCTCGTGGTCGAGCCAAGCGAAAGCAATGGGCTGCGCGCCCTTTGCCGACTGATGGTGGATAAGATCACGACCGTTCCGAAATCGAGGATCGGCGCGCGTATTGGCCGCCTTGCGGACGAGGATATGGTCCGATTGAATCGCGCCGTCTTGGTGTTTCTGGGCATCGCCGCGCCGAGGGATCAGGGCTAGTCGGAGAAAAAAGCCGGGACCAAGAACGGTCCCGGCATGCAGTTGGCTGGTCGCCCGGATAAAATTGTGCAGGGAGCAGCCGGGCTTCGCCCGGCGGACACTCGAAAGCCTGCCCTAACTTGCCGAAGGGAGCGGCTGTCCCCATATAAACCCCTTCGCCTACGCGGTCCTTCGCGGCCGAATCGTCAAGTCACGCACCTGCGTCAGGATGCTCGACATCTGCATCCCGTTCAGTTGCGACACGAACGGCAGAATCTCCGCGATGAACTGGTCCTTCATCAGTTCGCTGATTTCGTCCTGACGGTTCTTTTCTCCGCCACTGAGCAGTTCCGGCACGGTCACCTCCAGGGCTCGCGCCAGCCGTTCCAGGGACGACAGCGTAGGCGTGGCTTTCTCGTTCTCGATCTTGGAAACGTAAGTTCGCGGCACCGACATGCGTCCCGCCAGTTGCCGCTGGCTCAGTCCGCTCCGCAAACGCAGCGAGCGGATCGACGTTGCCAGGTTCAGGTGCCCGCGGCCGGTGCCGTGCATAGGCATCATCACCGGCAGCGCCATCACCACTGGCTCGGGCTCGGGTTCCTCGTCCAGGGACGAGTGGCAGCGCCGGCAATTGTTATTGACCGTACGGAATTGAACCAGCAGGCAGTGATCACAACGGACGACTTCCCTTGAATCTACCGGGGCAAGAGTCGTAGCCATCGGGTTGTGGGAGTGCCAGAGCCGGCTACTCCTTACTACTAACAGCGAAACCTCACAGTTGGGGAGAGGTTCCGGCCGCAGGGACAATCTGCGGTACAAGGCCTGTGGATGTCAAGGTTAAAATGCATAAAGCCGGAGATCTTGCGCGGCAAAAACCAAAGTGAAGCGGCGAAACCCCGCAGAGGACAGGGCTAGAGCATGATTGATCGCGAGACCGCGTGGTGTTTACTAACTGAATTCACCAATCGGAAAGTTTGCGCAAGCACGCGCTGGCGGTTGAGGCTTGCATGCGCGCCTGTGCCCGGAAGTTTGCGGCTGGATCTGAAAATCTCACGCTTCGAGAATTTGGGTTGTCTGAAGAAGACCTGTGGGGCATCGTCGGACTGATCCACGACTTCGACTACGAGAAGTATCCCAGCCTCGAAGACCATCCCTACAAGGGCAACGAGATACTTAGGGAGCGGGGATGGCCCGAAATGATCACGCGCGCTATCATGTCGCACGCCGAATACACCGGCGTAACGCGCGATACGCCGATGGAAAAAGCTCTCTTCGCCTGCGACGAGCTTGCCGGATTCATCACCGCCGTCGCGCTGATCAAGCCAGGAAAATCGCTGGCCGAGGTGGACACAAAGTCAGTGCGAAAGCGGATGAAAGACAAAGCCTTCGCCCGCAAGGTGAATCGAGACGACATCGTCAACGGCGCCGCCGCTTTGGGCGTGGACCTCGACGAGCACATCGCTTTTTGCATCGAAGCGCTGCAGGAGATCGCAGACAAATTGGGCCTGGATGGAAGTGCGGCGCGAAGGTGATCGAATCACCTTAGAGCCCGTGGTGCAATTAAGATTCGTATCAGGGTACGCATTCATGCGTGCCGCAAATGCTCAATTATCAACGCGCCTTTAGGCGCTAGATTTCTGGATTGGAGTTTCGCTACGGACGGTCAAGGTAACACCGCATTCCCAGCCGCGATCGATTTCGGCCCCAAGCGAATCAATTCATAACGCTCGGGCGGAACAGGCCCAACGGCAAAAGGTAGCGGACCCAAGTCCGAGGAGTAAAATCCTGCGCCGAGCTTCGCCTGGACAGTTGTAATTCCAAGAAGCATGGGGATCTCGATAGCCTCCCGTGAAGCCACGGACTCCGGGCGCACTTCGAACAGCAATCGGTCTCCTGCCGTGGCGAGGAAGTCTCCCGGCTTATGCGGCGGGTCATTCACCACTACGGGACGCGCACCGAATGACTCCAAATAATATTGGAATCCCCAGTGCCCCAGAAACCAAACCGTGCCCGGCTGATTCCGAGTCTTCTGCTCGATTAGCGCCGCCGTAGTCCGCGCTGAGTTTGCCAGCTCTGTGTCGGCCCAGGTAAGCCAGAGTGATACTGCGCCCGCTACTGCTAAGGGAATGGCCAACATCGCGGGGCGCCAACGAATCGAGGTTGCCCACAGCGTATCCGCGCGCCGTGCGAGCAGGATGCCTGCGGCTGGAATTAATGGGAGCACGGAACGGGCGTTGATCGCCCAGTTCAAGAATCCTGTAAAAACAAATGTTCCGAAGACCCAAAGCATCAGCAGCAGCGAGTCGGCGTCTTTGCGCTTCCGTGCGTCCGCAGCGGCCAGAGCCATCACGGAGAATCCGGCGGCAATAAAGAGCGTCAACTGAATGCTCACCAGAAACCAGTGTTGATAAAAGTCGAACGGCCAAAGCATTTCACCGAGACCGATCCGGCCGCTACAAACGAGAAGCCCGGCAATCCCGCTCACCACGTAGACTCCAAGAATTTTCATGCGCGGCCAAATGACGGGAGCAAACGTGAGCGCGGGCAGTGCGCATCCGCCGACAAAGCTCAGGTCTACCAACGCCTTGGCCAGCGCGGAACTTTGTCTCGCCTGCCGTACGCCGGCAGACATGTGAGCCGCTTCCGAAATCATGCGCAGCCCGTAGACCGCCTTCGTCCAGCGCTGGTATCCAGTTAGAGCCAGTATTGGAAATAGCAAGTACCACGCCCAGTTTCCAAGGCGCCGCTGGCGCGCCAACGAGTACATCGCGAGCAGCGGAATTAGAGCGATCCCAAAATACTTCGTCAAAGCGCAGAAAGTGATCAGCAGAGCGGAGACCGCCAGATAGCCCGCCTTCTGCGGTTCGAGGCCTTCGATCCAGAAGATGATGGCCCAAATCCAAAGAGTCAGCATCAACGTATCGCACATCACGCTAGTGGCAGAGACCAGAAACACCGGAGCGAACAACGTCGTAAATGCAGCCAGCAGCGGCGAATCCGTAAACCGGATTGCCAAACGATATGTGCCCAACACCACGGCTAACGCTGGCAAGAGGAAGGCAAGATGCAAGGCTCGTTCGGACCATCCGACAAAACTGGCTGCCGCGGCGATGTAGTAAGACGCCAGCGGAGGATTCTTGGTTTCGTGCGCCATGGGCACGGCGTCAAGAAACCAGTTCACTTTGAATCCGTAGGGATCAAGCGGATGCTGCGTAATCTGACGCGCGATATAAATGAACAGAGTGTCATCGACATTGAAAGCCTTGCCGGAAAACGGAAGCAGGCAGGCAAGTACTGCCACGGCAAGAAGCGCGTAATGAACGTACTGATGCGTAGGCTGGGCGCTGTCGGTAGGCGATGCCATCAGGGAGTGCAGCAAGATTAGATGTCCAGAAATCCAGTGTCAATCTAACGCTACACTCAGAATGCCAGAGTTCATAGAGAAGCTTCTTAGCGAATAACTTCCGCCACTTTCCCACTGGCGATCAACTCCGCGATCCGCGCGAAGTCTTTGTACATGACGCGATCTTTCTCCATCGTAGGACACACCGACCGGATCGCCGCATGCGCCGCCTGTCCGCGCTTCGAGGTTTTCAGCGGAGCGAGGAAGTCGATGGCCTGGGCCACCGCCATGGCTTCGATCGCCAGCACATTGCGCGTATTTTCGACAATGCGTTTCAGCTTGGTCGCTGCCGTCATCCCCATGGAGACGTAATCTTCTTTGTTGCCCGAAGTCGTAATCGAATCGACAGATGCTGGATGCGCCAGCACCTTGTTCTCGCTGGCCAGCGCTGCGGCTGTGACCTGCGGCAGCATGAAACCTGAATTCAAACCCGCGCCTTGCGCCAGAAACGGCGGCAAACCCTCGCTGAGCGCGGGGTTCACCAGTCGCTCGATTCGCCGCTCGCTGATGCCAGCCAGCGAACTCAGCGCGATGCCCAGAAAATCCAAAACAAATGCCAGCGGCTGGCCGTGAAAATTTCCGCCAGAGATCACATCGCCTTTGAAAGTCTTGGCGTCGGTGATGAAGACCAGAGGATTATCCACCGCGGAGTTCGCCTCAGTCTCAAACACTTCGCGGCAGTGCGCCAGCGTGTCGCGCACCGCGCCATGCACTTGCGGGATGCAGCGCAGCGAGTAAGCGTCCTGCACGCGGCCGCACTCGCGGTGCGATTCGCGAATCTGGCTGCCTTCGAGCATCTTGCGCAGATTCGCCGCTGTCTTCATCTGTCCGTTGTGCGGACGCGCTTTGTGGATGCGCTCATCGAAGGCCGCGTCGGTGCCTTTCAGCGCGTCGCAGCAAAGACCGCCCAGCACGTCGGCGGAATCCACCAGCGTCTCCGCAGCCAGCAGCGCGAGCGTGCCCATAGCCAGCATGCCTTGCGTCCCGTTGATGAGCGAAATGGATTCCTTCGCTTCCAGCACGAGCGGCCTGACCTGCGCCCGCTTCAGCGCGTCGCCGCTGGGAATGCGCGCCCCCGCCGCGTCAATGCATTCGCCTTCCCCGATCAACACCAGCGCCAGATGGGCCAGCGGGGCCAGATCGCCGCTCGCGCCCACGCTGCCCTGCGACGGAACGAACGGATTAACGCCGCGGTTCAGCATTTCGCAGAGTGTATCGATGACCAACGCGCGCACGCCCGAATATCCCTTGGCAAGGGAATTGGCCCGCAAAAGCATCATGGCGCGGGCTTCCGCGATGGAGAGCGGTTCGCCGACGCCGGCCGCGTGCGAACGCACCAGGTTGACTTGCAACTCGCGAATCTGGTCCCCGGCGATCCGCACCTCGCTCAGTTGGCCCACGCCGGTGGTGATCGCATAGGCAACTTTATCGCTTGCCACAATGTCTTCGACCACTGCACGCGCCCGATCGACGACCTCGCGAGCGTCGGCTGACAAAAGCACGGGACGCCGCTCGGCGGCCACCTCGCGCACCGCTTCCAGCGTGAGATCGTTACCGTTAATGTGAAGTGCGTTCAAATAGTTTCCTGTTTCTGGCTTCGGGTTTATAGTGACTAGATTGAAGTTTTCCCTATCGCCTCGCGAAACACCTTCATATACTTTTCCGGCAGCGCAGCAATCTTCATCGCCGCATCGGTGACGATGTGCGTGGTTTCGCCTTCCGCCAGCAGCGCGCCGTCTTCCGCGCGCCGCAATTCGTACCCAAAGTGGATCACCGATTCGCGCACGTTCAACAATCGTGTGCGCACCAGCACCTCATCGTCATAGCGCACCGGCGCGCGATAGCGGCATTTTGCCTCGGCTACGGCGATAAAGCAATTGTCCTGGCTCTCCATGTCGCGATAAGAAAATCCCAACTGCCTCAGCAATTCGACGCGGCCCACCTCGAACCAGATGAAATGGTTGGAATGGTAAACCACACCCATTTGATCGGTCTCGGCGTAGCGCACGCGCAGGCGACTCTCATTGACCGCGTTCGGATGATTCGAATTCATTTGCCCGTCCACACCGGCTTGCGCTTTTCCAGAAATGACGTAATGCCTTCGCGGAAGTCGGCGGTGGTGCGGATCGCGGCATTCTCCCGCACCGCGGCTTCAATCTGCGTATCCAGTTCGGCGCGCGCATGATCGTTCAGCAGTTTCTTGGTCGCACGCAACGAGGCCGGACTATTCTCCATCAGCAGCGCCGCCAATTCGCGGGCCCGGGCCATCAAGTTTTCCGGCGCGACGATTTCGTTGACCAATCCCATGCGCGCCGCTTCCTCCGCGCCAATAATTCTGCCCGTAAGCAAAAGGTCGCGCGCGTGCTTCTCTCCAGTCTGGCGCAGCAAGAACGTGGAAACAATGGCGGGCACAAACCCAATGCGCACCTCGGTATATCCGAACTTGGCTTCTGGCACGGCGAGCGTGAAGTCGCACAGCAACGCCAGTCCGATACCTCCGGCGATCGCCGGGCCATTCACCGCCGCAATCGTGACCTTAGGAAATTCGTAGAGCGTACGGAACATGCGGACCATCGTCTGCGAATCTTGCAGGTTCTCGTCGGGCGTCCGGCCAATTAGGGCTTTCAAGTTGTCCAAATCCATGCCCGCGGAGAAAGCTTTGCCCGCGCCCGTCACGATCAGGACAATCGCGTCGGAGGCCTCCACTTCCTTCAGTGCGCGCAGCAGATCGTCAATCAGTTCGAAGCTGATGGCGTTGCGCTTATCCGGACGGTTCAGCGTGATCGTGGCGACGCCGGGTTCGTGTGCGAGTTCGATCGTTTTGTAGCTCATATCCAAATTTATTCGTCGTCGACGGAATTCGTGTACCTCGCTCCCATCTCGGCCGTCGCGCGCAGCAGCGCGTCCAGTGGCTTCAGAGGCGGCAACTCCGCGCCACGCAGTTTCAAGGCTTCAATTACTTTCTCGGTGGCGATATTGCCGACCAACGCATCCTGCGCGAACGGGCAACCGCCTAATCCGCCCAATGCGGAATCAAAGCGGCGGCAGCCCGCGTCGTAGGCCGCAAGAATCTTTTCCCCGGCGTGTTCCGGCCGGCTGTGCAGGTGCGCTCCAATTTCCAGATAGCCGAACTTTTCATTGACCGCACCCAGCAGATCGCTGATCTGCCGCGGCGTAGCCATGCCAACCGTGTCGGCAAGTGAAATCATGCGCAGGTTGTCGACTTCCAGCAGCGAAATGGCTTCAATCACTTCTTCAACGTTCCAGAGATCACCGTACGGATTGCCAAACGCCATCGAAATATAGACCACCACATCGAGCGCGGTAGCGTCGGCTTTGTTCTGGATCTTCTCCAACTCATCGAGCGCGTCTTCGGCGGACTGATTCTGATTCTTTCGCAAGAAAGTCTCCGAGATCGAATACGGAAACCCCAGAGTGTTTACCGCGTGCGTATCGATGGCCCGCTGAGCGCCTTTCTCATTGACCACGATGCCAATAATCTCCACATCGTCGGGCGGATCGAGTTCCTTCAACACTTCTTCCGAGTCCGACATTTGCGGCACAGCTTTTGGCGAGACGAACGAGACGGCATCAATATGCTTGAATCCCGCGCTGATCAAGGCCTGCAAGTACGCCCGCTTGATGTCAGGCGGAATCTGCCCCTTCAGCCCCTGCCAGGCATCGCGCGGACACTCGATCAGTTTGACGGAATCAGACATTTTGAACGATTGCGCGAATAAGCCATTGAGCAATTGCCAACAAAATGCAAAGCGAAGAGCAGGTCAATGGCTCAATCACTCAATCCCTCAATGATTCAATCTCTTACGTTTGCAGCACTCCCACCTTAAACTCCGGCACGTCCGGATTCAGCGCCGCCGCCTCCAGTGCCTGCGTGATCGCATCGCGCGTCTCGACAGGATCGATGATCTTGTCAATCCACAAACGCGCAGCGCCATAACGCGGGTCGGTCTGTTCGTCGTAGGTGCGCTTCACCGATTCGTACAGTTCTTTCTTGTCTTCATCACTGAGCTTTGTCCCACCGCGTTCCAGTTGCTTCACCTTGACCTCAACCAAGGTGCTAGCCGCCGCTTCTCCGCTCATCACCGCGTAACGCGCCGTCGGCCACGCAAACACAAACCGCGGATCAAACGCCTTGCCGCACATCGCATAATGTCCCGCGCCGAACGATCCTCCCACAATCACGGTGATCTTCGGGACCACGGAATTCGACACTGCGTTGACCATCTTCGCGCCCGCCTTGATGATGCCGCTCCACTCCGCGTCGCGCCCTACCATAAAGCCGTTCACATCGTGAAAGAAGATCAGCGGGATCAAGTTCTGATTGCAGTCCATGATGAAGCGCGCAGCTTTTTCCGCCGATTCCGTATAAATCACACCGCCAAACTCGATTCGCTTGTGACCCTCGTGGTCGGTTTGCTGAACGTGCAGTTTCTGGTTGGCGACAATTCCCACGGCAAACCCGCCGATGCGGCCATAGCCGCAGGTCAGGGTCTTGCCGTACTCCGCCTTGTACTCGTCGAACCGGCTGCCGTCGAGCACGCGCGCCAGAATTTCTTTGATGTCGTAAGGTCGCGCCGGCGAAGAATCGTAAATGCCGTAAATTTCCTCGGCAGCCAGCGCCGGCTCAACCGGCTTCTTGCGGTCCCAGGGAGACTGCCGCCGGTATCCCCACTTCTCAATGATCGAGCGAATGCGCGCCAGGCAGGCCGCGTCATCCGGCTCGCGGAAATCCACCGTGCCGCTGATGCCCGCGTGCATGGCCGCCCCGCCCAGATCTTCCGCCGAAACTTTCTGTCCAATCGCCGCCTGCACCAGCGCCGGCCCAGCCAGAAACAAGCCGCTGCCGTCAGTCATCAGCACATGGTCGCACATCACCGGCAGGTATCCGCCGCCGGCCACGCACATCCCCATGATGGCTGCGATCTGCGGAATGCCCATGGCCGACATGACTGCATTGTTGCGGAAGACGCGGCCGAAATCGTCGGTGTCGGGAAACACATCTTCCTGCAGCGGCAGGAACACGCCCGCCGAATCCACCAGATAGATCGTGGGAATATGGTTCTCGATGGCGATGTTCTGCGCGCGAATCACTTTCTTCGACGTCATGGGAAAAAATGCTCCCGCCTTCACCGTCGCATCGTTCGCGATGATCATCACCAGCCGGGTTTGCACGCGAGCTAAACCGGTAATCACGCCCGCGGCCGGCGCGCCGCCCCATTCTTCATACATTCCATGAGCCGCATAAATTCCCAGCTCGAAGAAAGTTCCGGCGTCGACCAGCAGTTCAATGCGCTCGCGCGCGGTGAGCCGTCCTTTGCCATGCTGGTTTTCAATGCCCTTGGCGCCGCCGCCCTCGGCGATCTTTTCGCTTTCGTTTCGCACCTGTGACATGAGATCGGCCAGAAACCGCATGTTGGCTTCGTATCGTGCCGAGGTGGGGTCGACCTTCGTCGTCAGGACGTTGGACGCCTGAGATGCCTGAGACGAAGCAACGGCGGAATCTTCGCTGCGATCAGCCATGGTATGAATGCAGAGATCGGACTGACTACGGTATAACACTCCCGCAGCGACGCGCAACGGACGTTGACGGATGAGAACTTAAGTTGGGCTACTCCGAATCCTTTCCCCTGTCCGCCCCCCCGACACGAATGTGGCGCAGGCCTCCTCGCGCTCCGGGTTCCGGCGCCGGCGATAACAACTGAAGGTGATGAAGTGTACTCGCCCGGTTTCCTGGAAGCGCTTCAATCCCCACGGCATTCGAAAAAGATATTTCGCAGGTGCCCCAGCGTCTGTGATAGCTGAACATCGGTTCAGGACGTTGCAAAAATATTCATATTATTCTGGCAACTCCGGTCGCAGTATGATGCGCTCGCTCCCTAAACGGGGCTGCTCGTGCTCTGGGCAGCCTTCAACGGTGTTGCCGCGACAAAGTTTTCGGTCGCCTCGGATACTTACATGACCGTCGTCGTCCCCACCGGCGCCACCACCGGCCCGGTCGTGGTGACCACACCAACAGGCAAGCTCACCAGCAAGGTCAACTTTAGGATCAGCAAGTAGGGAACGGTGGCTGGGCACGATCTGGCCCTAAGACTCCAGGGTTGTTTCGGTCTTAAGAGGCTTCCCAAATCGCGTACCTTATAAAGTACATCAGGGCGCCTGTCAAGCCTACTTTAGTAGGCATCCGACGTCCTCGAAAGTAGACATTTCTTCCACAGCCTAACCCCTTGATTCCATGGATCGGTCCAAAAGCCCGCTCGAAGAATCAATAACTCACGCAAAAGGTTTTTGCCATTTTGAAATGTTCCGGTTGGAACATTCAAGCGATTTGGAAATCGCCGAAGCCGAAAGCCCGGGAGCCGAGCCCTACCCCGGCCGCTCCATCCACTCCGCCAGCCGGCAGCCATCTTCTTCCAGCAGAAAGCTCCCCACGCCAAAACATTCCCCGAAGATGCGATGCGATTCCTCGTCGCGCGCCGCGCGCGAGATCCATTGCTTGCCTACCTGATACTGCGAGGCGGTGAACCATTTCTGCGGCAGCACTTCCACCAGCCCTGCCTGCAGGTAGAGAACGAAGAGCGCGAATGCCGGCTCGTCATTCGACATCGCCTTGTAGCTTGTAGGCACGATCAATTCGTCGACCGCCGCCAGTTCCGGAGACAACTCGATATTGTGCATGCCGGGGCTCAGCGTGAGCGGCACCTCAAACTCCGCGATGGGCGCCGTCTTGGCATAGATGCGTTCGGAAGACTGCTTGAACCACCCGGCAATCTCAGCCAGGTCGAACGCCTCAAGCTGATCCGGATCGAAAGCCGCGAGACGAATGTTGCGCCCCTCCGGGCACCAGATGCCAAGACACTGCGGCGAGACAAGAAACGGCCGGCAGTATGTATTCAATGCCAGCCGCGGCTTATCGGGTTCATGTTCCAGCGCCAGCGAGACCACATACGCAACTGGCCCTTGCTCGCCGTGATGAGTCCAAACAAAACGTTGCCCCGACAGCGACCGGAACTCAGGAAACGTCTTCCAGTACCAGGGCGCAGGACCAACGGTGCATTCAAGTTGCTGGCGGATGCTGGCTAAATTCGGAGGAGGCATTCGAAGAATTGAGCCATTGTGTGATCGGGTGATTAGGCAATTGAAAATCTTGGGTCGTTCAATCGCACCATGACCCGATGGCCCAATGGCTCAATCAGCTGGCACGCCCGCGCCCTTTACATTGGCGCGTATGAACTTCACGATGTCATCCATGGCGGTGCCCGGCTGGAAGATCGCGGCCACGCCGAGCTTTTTGAGCGCGTCGATGTCCTGATCCGGGATGATCCCGCCCACCAGTACGAGGACGTCATCCATCTTGTTCTGTTTAAGCAGGTCCATCACCCGGGGCACAATGGCGTTGTGCGCGCCGGAAAGGATCGACAGCCCGATCACCTGGACATCTTCCTGCAGCGCGGCGCTGACAATCATCTCCGGAGTCTGCCGCAATCCTGTGTAAATTACTTCCATGCCAGCGTCGCGCAACGCGCGCGCGATCACCTTGGCGCCGCGATCATGCCCATCGAGCCCCGGCTTCGCCACCAGCACGCGGATCTTGAGATCAGCCATGGCATTCATTTAACCATACAGGGCGGACGGGTGCACAGGGATGCGTCTTGGTGGGGCCAAAGGCTCTTAACCGCAAACCGCGCAAAGGGGTCGCGAAGGGCGCGAAGAAAACCAAAACGCTCCCGCTTGCGTTGTCTTATGCGCGTGACTAAAGAGTCTTGGTGTCGAGGCTTTGCCACAGATACCAGCAGGCTATGCTGCGATAAGGTTCCCAGCGCTTTGCGATTTTCTCCATCTGCTCCGGAGTCGGCAACTTGATTTTCTTCTTGCGGGCTTTCTTCGCAGCGGCAGATCGTTTCGCTGCGCGCCCAACGTTCCGTTGTACATCGAGATAGTGTTTGTACATCGCCATGCGCACGCCGAAATCGCCCGCCGGCAATACGTTCTCGCGCTTCAAAGTGAACATCAGGAACATCTGCGCGGTCCATACGCCGATGCCCTTCACCTGGGTGAGATGCTCGACGACTTCCGCATCCGGCAGGTCGGGCAGGCGCGCGAAGTCCAGCAATCCGCTCGAGGTTTTTGCAGCCAGGTCTTTCAAGTACGCTGACTTTTGTTTCGACAATCCCGCGGCGCGCATCTGTTCATCGCTGAGCTTGAGGATGCCTTCCGGGGTGAGCGGCTCGCCCGTCAGCGCGGCGAAGCGCTTAAAGATTGTTTCTGCCGCCTTGCCATTGAGTTGCTGGTAGACGATCGCCTCAGCCAGGCTGTGAAACTCTGGCGGCGAAAACTGCATGCGGCACGGCCCGATGCGCTCGATAATCGCCCGCATGACAGGGTCGGACTTCTTGAGGTGAGTGACCGCACTTCGCATGGGTATATATTTTTATCACAGAAGCGCAGCCTGCGGGCGAATAAAAATCGAATACAGATAATTGGTCAGTTTCCCGGCAGTAGCTGACCATCCGGGAAACTTTGGAAATTCACTTCCCACACGAGAAGAATCTCAGCGATGGCAGCAGGTGGGTCCGGCTGAGTCAAACAAAGGATTGTAGCGTGGTTTTCCGGGCGCGCCTCAGCTCAGGCGATGAAGCTTCGGGGCTGTGTTCTGGCTGTTGGTTTTTCCGGTGGGTAGCTCGAAACCAATCCGCGGGCCGCGTTTTCTCTTGGGTATCATCAAGCTTTTGATGACCGCGAATAGATCCACAATTGCGGAATCGTGGGTGTCCAGACGATTTTCCAGTTCGTCGATTTTTCCCGCTAGACGCCGGTTCGTGGCCAGCATCTCGCGCAAGCGCACAAAGGCGCGCACTACAAAAACGCTCATCTGGACGGCACGCTCGGAATTGAGCACGGTGGCGGCCATGATGGCTCCGTGCTCGGTGAAAGCGTATATGGTAAATAGCGGCGGCCACCGCGGCGTTTGTTTGAGGTTGCAAATTGCAACCTCAAAGATTCGTACTCTTTCGAGTTGAGTTGAAAAGTGAAGTCGGAAGGGAATCGTTCTTGATTGCGTGCGACTTGTTGGTTAAGCCGCTTGACGGTCACGCCGTAGAGCTGCGCCAGGTCGGCATCGAGGATGATACGCTGATGGCGAAGGAACAAGATGCGCGATTCTACGGCGAAAGCTGATGCCCCGTGGAGTTTCGGAATCCTGAGCAAATTTGCGTTTTTTGGTGGCTTCATTTTGAGATCACAAATTGCGATCTCAATCATAGTCCGGGGAAGGTGTAACGTCTTGCGGATAACTACGCAAAGTTTTGTCCGCTTTCCATTTTGGTCTGTTTGGTTTTCGTAAATTCTGCCGCTTAGGTGATGCTCACTTCCGTATAAGTTCCATAAACTTCACGCAACGCTTCACAAATTTCCCCCACCGTTGCGTAGGTGCGTACCGCGTCCACGATATAAGGCATGGTGTTTGCAGGAGAGATGTTTCCATTCGGTCCCGCCTTCGGGTCTTGCCCCGCGGCCTTTTTCAGCGCATCGAGTGCGCGCCGCACTTCGTCTTTGGACCGCCGTGCACGCAACGCCCTGAGCTTGGCCGACTGTTGCCGAGCGACGCTTTCGTCAATGTAGAGAGTGTGGGGAGGATTTTCCTCGATCACGAACTCGTTCACGCCCACGATGATCTTCTCTTTGGCCTCGGCTGAGCGCTGGTATTGATAGGAAGCCTCGGCGATTTCCTTCTGGGGATAGCCCCGCTCAATGGCCTTGACCATGCCGCCCATTGCGTCGAGCTTGCGGAAATAGTCGAAGGCACCGTTTTCCATTTCGAGGGTAAGATTCTCCAAGAAGTACGATCCGCCCAGGGGATCGACCGTCTGGGTGACTCCTGATTCATGGGCGATGATCTGTTGCGTGCGCAGCGCGATGCGGGCGGCTTCTTCCGTAGGCAGGGCCAGCGCCTCGTCGTAAGAATCGCAATGCAGCGACTGCGTGCCGCCGAGGACCGCGGCCAAAGCCTGCAAGGCAACGCGCGCAATGTTGTTCATTGGCTGCTGCGCGGGCAGGGATACTCCCGCTGTCTGAGTGTGAAAACGCATCAGCCAGGTGCGCTGGTTCCTGGCCCCGAAGCGCTCCTGCATTACTTTGCCCCAAATCTTGCGGGCAGCACGGTATTTGGCGATCTCCTCGAAGAAATCGTTGTGCGCGTTGAAGAAGAAGCTGAGCCTCGGACCGAAATCGTCGACGTCGAGTCCGCGCCGCCGCGCCCACTCTACGTACTCGATGCCGTCGTACAGAGTGAAGGCGAGTTCCTGCAGAGCCGTCGAACCGGCCTCACGGATGTGGTATCCGCTGATGGAAATGGTGTTGAAGCGTGGCGTGAATTTCGATCCGAACTCGAAGGTGTCGATCACCAGCCGCATGGACGGCGCCGGCGGATAGATATATTCCTTCTGTGCGATGTATTCCTTGAGAATGTCGTTCTGGATCGTGCCGGAAATCTGTCTCCAGTCCGCGCCCTGTTTCTCCGCCACAACCAGATACATCGCCCACAGCACCGATGCGGGCGAGTTGATGGTCATTGAGACTGTGGTCTTTTCGAGGTCGATGCCGCCAAAGAGAATCTCCATGTCTTCAAGCGAATCGATGGCCACGCCGCACTTGCCCACTTCACCTTCGCTGGCTGGGTGATCGGAGTCGTAGCCCATCAGCGTGGGAAGGTCGAATGCGACGGAAAGCCCGCCGCCACCGTGCTCGAGCAAATACTTGTAGCGCTGGTTGGTCTCTTCGGGCGACGCAAAGCCGGAGAACTGCCGCATGGTGTAGAGCTTGCCGCGATATCCCGTGGCGTGAATGCCGCGGGTGAACGGAGACGCGCCGGGATATCCGAGATATTTTTCCTCGCTCCAGTCTTCGGGGAGATCGGCTTGGGTATAGAGTCGGCGAATGGGAACGCCGGAGATTGTGGTGAAACGGGCATGCCCGTGTTCGTCGAGATTCACGCCGGTGGGCGCGCCAATCGGCCGCTCGGGAGATTTTTCAAGGGTGGGCGCAAGCGTCTTCTCCGCCCACTCCTTCTCGTCAGGGGAGGGATGTCGGTTCTCAAAAACATCGGCGATGGGACTTTCGGCAACTTGCGGCTTGGACGGCTTTTTCTCCGGCATTGGGACCCCAGTGTTCTGTTGTGATGATAGGGAAGCGCGCGCCCGCGGGCAAGTTGGGCGCGAACCCGTTAGAACGACCGGTCGGTTCAACATCATCCGGCGGGATTGTTATTACTTCGGGAGCTATGGTTTTGTTTTCGCAAGCCGCAGGTCAATCTTCTGCATCAGTTCTGGCGACCAGAGCGCCAGCTTCTCCTTGGCGCCAGCGTTCATCTCCGTAGCGGCGCGGTTGTAGCTCGCCAACAATTCGCGCGGATCGAGCATGCACTCAATCAACCGCTTCCGTCCGTAGCGCTTTTCGACGATGACCGCCATTTTGTATCCCACGGTGTACCACGGGCCTTGCGCCCCGAAGAACGTGTAGGCCTTTTCGTCGATTTTGTCCTTGCCGACCAGCTTCTGATCAATGACGTCGAGAAAAAATTCCTGGAGCGAACCCACATCCTGGTTGAAGTTGGTCATGTCGTGCTGCCAGCGAGCGTGCTCTTCGGGAGAACTCGCGGCATGGGGATCGATGTCCGGCCCACCCGCGGCCGCGAGCATGGCAAAGCCCTCGCCGAACGCGCCCATCCAATCGACCGCGAGCTTCACGTTCGGTGGCAGGTCTTTCTGCTTCTCCTCGGCAAGCGATTCGACGCTGGAATAACCAATGTGGTGCAACTCGTGAGCGACCGTATTCTCAAATTTCGCCGCAGACTCTTCCGAATCGAGGTAGAGGAAGATTGCCGGATCGGTAGTGGTTTCAAAGACGAAACTGTTGGTCTTTGGTTTCATAACGGGAAATACTTTAGCGCGGATATGAGCCTGGTCCGGAAGGTAGGCGAGCACTCGTTTTGCCGAAGCGGCCAGATCGGCCTGCCGCCAGGAGTCGAGCGCGTGCCGCAAGACGGTGGCCTTCGCTGCCAGTTCCGGCGACAGCACAAACTTCTTGAAATCGTCGTCGGTGAAGTCGCGGTGCATGCCAGCCTCGCGCTTCTTCAGGCGGTTGTAGGGTTCTGTCGAAAAGAGACGCTGCCAATCTGAATCGGTGACGGCAGATCCGGCGGTGCTCTTGTCCAGGATTGCGAGCACGGCGTCGGCTTCGTCAGTGTTGAGCTTGAGTTGGATGCTGCCGGGAGTGGCGTCGGGTTTTGCGTCGTGTGCGAATAGAGAAGATAGACTGCCGAGGACGCAGAAGAGAATGAAAGCAAGAAATCGTGATTTGGACATGAGACCCCCGATCATTGGACGTGGTCCGTGACAGAAACCTGAGCCGTCCTGAGCCGAAGGGGACACAGCTGGCAATGTGGCCGGTTGTCATTGCGGCTGTTTGCGCGAGACTTCCCATGCCTTGGCGTATTTCCACGAGACGTAGCCGGCGTGGTAGAGGTGCAGCAGCAGGCCTTCGCGGCCGTCGAGGAATCCCAGGCGGATGAAATAGTTGTAGACGAAGGTGGCCATCGGCCGCAGAACGATGTTGGTGAAGCTAAAGCTGCGATGGCCTTTGGCAACCGCCAACTGCGCGCCCAGTGACGAATAGCGATTCATGTGGCCGAGATAAAGAGTCAGATTGGGATAGGTGTAGTGCACAAGCGCGTTCTTGAACTGGCGAGTCAATTGCGGCACGTCTGGTTTGATTTCGCAGCGGTCATGGGGATCGTGGCCGGTTACGAATCCGTGCCCGCGGCGGAACAGGCGCAGCTTGGGATCGGGGTAAAAGCCGCCATGGCGCATCCAGCGGCCGAGAAACAGATTCTTGCGGGGGAGCCGGTAACCGCTCACGGCGTCTGAGCCGGCGATCGCGGCGCGAATTTCTTCAGCCAGAGCGGGACTGACCTCTTCGTCGGCGTCGAGCAGCAGCACCCACTCTTTCGTGCACAGGTCGATCGTGTACTGCTTTTGAGCAACGTAACCGCGCCATGGTTCGACGACGACCCGCGCTCCCTGCGCGCGCGCGATCTCGCAGGTGCGGTCTTTCGAGCCGGAGTCGACGAGCACGATCTCATCGGCCCAGCGGACGCTGGCCAGAGTGCGGCCGATGTTTGCTTCCTCATCCATCGCCACGATGGCCACGGAAATTGTCATTCAGCAATGCCTCGTGGGGTGCGGCTGCGAGCTTCGCGCAACAAGAACACAACCAGGATAACCAACTCAGGTTCGATGGGATGGCGGTAGCGGGCATGCGGGTACACGAAGTAATAGACCGTGGGATAGGTCAAAACGAGTCCGGCGAAGAGCCACGCTCCGGGCCGCTTCTGGCGCAGTGCACGGACCAGTCCCCAGATCGCAAGGACTGACGATGCCAGAAAGAACGAACTGCGAAAGTCCCAGGGAGCGGTACTGTCTGTGGGTCTGGGCACGCCGTTCCAGTAATAAAAAAAACGCTTCATGCTGATGATTGCGAATCGCCGCGGGTTGGCGCGGATCCATTCGAACGCCAGCCGCCTGCACTCGGCCTCGTAGGCAATTTCGCCCAGGCGTTCGAACTTTTCAAGCTCGAGTTTGTTGAGATTCGGCTGCAGGGTGGCGATCAGCATGCCGTCAGCCAGCTGGTTGTTGCCGAGACGGAACTGCAGTCCGAAATCGTCGCGAATGAAAACGAAACGGCCAAACGCCTCACAGTTGCGCACCAGCCAGGGCGAAAGAACCACAAAGAATACGAACGAGGACAGCGCAACGCTGGCGAGCGATGGCAGACCCTGCCGGTATCTCTGCCGCCACACCCACAGCCCGCAGAAGGGCAGAAAGGAGAGCATCGTGGGATTGGCTTGCGCTCCCACGCCCCACAATGCGCCGAACAGTATCCATCCCTGCCAACCCGGCCATCGCTCCAACTCCACCGCGACCAATTCCAATGAGACGAGAAAGATCAGCGCCAGCATGAGCGGAGTCAAAGTTGTGTCCCATATCCAATGAATCGACCAGTACCAGACATAGGGATTTAGAGCCCAGGCCCGCGCCGACCAGATTGCTACTTGCGGGCTCGATGTTCTGTGCGCGATCAGATAAATCGGGATTGTGGTGAGCGCGGCGAGCAGGCTGTTAATCGACAGTAGCACCCACGCCGAAGCGTAAGTGTAGACGCCGAAAATCTTGAAGACTCCGCCAATCAAGTAAGGGTAAAGCGGGGGCTCCCAGGCGCTGGGGCCGGTATTCCCTCCGTAGGGATTGCTGAAACCCTGGCCCAGAGCGATGGAACGGCCAATGCGGCCCATCTCAAAGCCGAAGCCGAAATTATCTTCTCCGGGGCGAGTGTGGTACTGGCGGAAAATTCCGATGGCCGCCACCTGCAGAACAAACGACAGCAACACCATCCACAACACGGACCGTGGGATGGCAGGAAAGATCGCTCGTTGCATCACGGGCGAGTTTATCAGGTCTTTGCCGGAGTTGAGAGACGCGGCCAGACTTGCGCCGATTTCTTCTTCCTTACTTCATTTTGCCTTTTCGGCGGGCGCTATCGGCTTTGCGGAAGGCGCTATCTGAACCTGAACGGCGTGAGTGTTATCGGATTTTGACGTGTCCACGGAGACTACTTCAAAATTGCCGTTGGCGTCGCGCAGCTGAATAGTTTGCGTCGCCCGAACTCCGGAAGGGCCGGGGCGCACTGTGTCGTTGGTTACAATGCTGACACGCAGACCGGAAGCCGGATCGCCGGGGTCCGCCGTCTCCACCTGCCGTGCGGTGGTTTGCTGTCCCGTCGAGCCAGTGCTTTGGGCGGTAGTTGCGCGCTCAACCAGGTGGAGGCTGCCGTCCCGAGTCGATCCCGGGACATCGACGGAATAAGTTTCCACTGTATTGCGCTTTTCACCCGGAGCGTTTTCGGAGTCCTTGGTCACAGTACGAGAGATTTCGCCCAGCTTGCCGTCAGCATCCGGCCGCGAGACACGCTCCTCAGTGGTCCGGTCTTTGCCTTTGCCATCTTGCCTGGTTGTAGTTTGCCGTATTTCGCCCACTTGCCATTTTCCGGTGCCATCGTCAACCAGCGTGGTTTTTTGAGATATCACAGTGTCATTCCCGGTTCGTTCGCGGCGTTCCTCGGTCTTCATCGCAGGGGCAAGATCACCGTTGATGCTGGGAAGCATGACGGTTGTTTTCGTCTCCTCCGCATCCTTGCCGATCTTTTTCGTTTCCTCGATTTGGCGCTGAACCAATTGAAGGCGGCCGTTTGCATCAGGATTCGACGTGGTACGTACTACGTTCGAGCCGCCTCCGGACCGAGTGTGCGCTTCTTCTTCTGTCACTTGCACCAGGGTCTTGGCTCCATCGGAATTGCGACCGAACGTCCGCGTTGTGGTTCGCACCGTGCTGGGGCTGACCTGCACAGTGGTCTTCTCGATGTCCTGGTACGGTTCGAAATCTCCGTTAGCCCCGCGGCGCTGGACCGATTGATTGTCCACTGTGCGATTCCCGCTCTGTGTGTGACTCTTCAGGGTTCGGGTGGGATTCACGGTACCGCCTTGCGACTCGGTCGTAACGTTCCATGACTTGTTCGCGGAGTCCGGATCGCTCGCTTGGGAATCGGATGTCTGCGCCCGCAGCGCGAGGGCGGAACACAAAAATGTCGCGATAGAGATTGATAGGAGGTGGCGCCGACGCCAAACAGGTGCCATCAGCATGTCTGTAATTGTCTCTCTGTGGGCATCTGGTGTCCAGTGGGGCGAGTCGTTCCACACACAGCTCTCGCTCTGGTCGAGCTTTTTGTTATTGATGAGGAACTAGATCGCGTTGGCGTTGTCGGAGACTCGGATCGAGAAGTTGACGGTGATCTTGGCTTTGGTTTCGACCGGCTGCCCGTTTTGGATGTAGGGTTTGAAGCGCCATTCGCGCACAGCTTGCTGCGCCGCCGGAGCCAGGATGGCAGGGCCGCTGAGGACGCGAAGGTTTTCGATGGTGCCGTCGGCAGCGACAACAGCTAGCAATACTACCGAGCCTTGCACCTTCGCGTGCTGCCCCAGCATTGGATAGGTCGCGTCGACAGTTTGCCGCAGCTCAGGAACGCTGGCGGAAGAAAGACGGGCGTGTTCGGCCGCATTCGTGGGCAGAGCCAACCCCGACGCCGTGACCGCCGAGGTGCGGCTTGAGTTGCTGGGGATCTCCACTCTCGTGACGTTGCTTCCAGCGTGAACCGTGCGGTGCGTGTCGCCGGCAACGACTTCGACATCCAGCGGAGGAAGGACGACCCGGTTGGTCGCGACCACCGGCGGAACCGGGTTAGCAGCGTCGTCTTGGGGAACTGTTACGGACTGGGCGGGAGTCTTCGCAGCGCTGTGGTTCTTTGCGGGCGCCGGCTGCGCCAGGGGCGCCTGAGCAGTCTTGGCGGGAGCCGCATGCGAGTCCGGTTGCGGGGTATTTTCCGGGCTCGCAGCATTCGATTCAGAAGCCTCGTCCGAACCAAACCAGAATTCGCGGTCCCTCACGATTACCACGGTGAGGGCAACCAGCAGGAGAGCGAGCGCGGTCAACAGCCGTACGGTCTGCCCGCTTGCGCGGCTGCTCTGCGGCTTTGCCAACTCCAATCTTGGTTTGAATTCCAGCATTTTGTTTCTCTCACTTGCCTTGCGAAGTAGCCTTCAAGTAAGGATGCTGATCACCAGGCACCACTATCCTCAAGCCGCGAGCGCGAAATGGCAATGGCACAATACGGGGAAGACGTGGCCCGACGGTGCTATATGGCTGATTCTGAACGAGGGACAGCCCCTTCGGCTTCGCTCCGCGCGGGCGAGACGGGCTGTCCCCACGTGACCGGGTTTTAGGGTTGGCCCGCCGGCGGCTGCGCCGATTGCGCGGGCTCGCCTCCCGGAGGAGCGTCCTGCCGGGGAACCACGTAGGGAACTCTTGGCAGGCGCTTGACTTGGCCGCGGGTGGCGTCGGCAATGTCGATGCCAGAGTGATCGAGCAGCAGTCCCGTGGCACGGTCGAGTTCGATGCGCGACTTCACGTAGGCAGCTTTAGCTGAGACCAGATTCGATTCGGAAGTGGTCAATACGGAGGCATCCTGCAGGATTGCAGTGGTAGTGGTGAGTCCGACTTTCAGCTTCTGCTGATCGGCCTCGAACGTCTGACGGGAAAAGTCGACCGCATACTGGGCTGCCTGTACGGCGGCACGGTTCTGCTTCACGTCAAACTGCGCGTTGCGAACTTCAATGCGGACCTGATTCTCCAGTTGATGAAGCCGGACCTGGGCCTGGCGGTATTCCAGTTCTGAGCGCACCTGATTGGCCTGCGCCTCGCGATTGCGCAGCGGAATGTTCAACGTCAAGCCAATGCCCTTGTCGGGCGCCGTGGAATTGACAAGCTGGTTCAACGTTCCGCCGTAGCCGACCGAGGTTGCGTGTTGGAACGGCGGCGGAGTGGTCCTGTAGCATCCCGTCACCAGGGTGCCTGTGCAAGCCGGCAGCGCCAAGTCTCCACCTACGCCCGATCCGCCGTAGTAAGCGAAGGCATCGAGCGTGGGCAACATGGCGTTGCGGACGGCTTTGCTGCTGAGGTCGCGGGAGTTGAGATCGATGCGCGACTCGGCGAGTTCGGCTCGATGACTGAGCGCTTGGGCGATCAGATCCTGCGTGGGGACGACCGGTTCCTGCTCGGGGACCTGCATGGCGGAGGTGGGAACCACGTCGGCTTCGGCCAGCACCGGGTCCTCGATGCTGCGGCTGAGCGCGTTCTTCATCAGCAATTCCTGCAGTTGCAGGTTGTTCTGCGCCACGATCAGGTTCTGCTGATCCGTGGCCACGGTGCTCTGCGCGCTCACCACCTGGATGGGCGGTACGGTCCCGACCTGGGCCTGCCGCTTGGAGTCGTCGAGAGCCTTCTGAGCATAAGCGAGCGACTCCTCCTGCACGCGGACGTTTTCGTAGGCATAGACGAGATCCCAATAGATGTTTTCAATCTGATCCACGGTGGTGATGATTTGCAGTCGGAAGGCAACGTCGGAAATCTCCCGGTTGTTCCGGGCAATGCGGATGAATCGTGTGTTCGGGAGAGTGCCGAAACCCTGCAGCAGATTTTGCGTGATCCTGAACTGGAAGTTGGAGTTAACCTCCGGCGTGATCAGCGTGGTGGGATTGTTGGTGGTGACGTGAGTGTTGTTGAAACCCGCGGTGAGCGTGGTGCCCCATTGGAATCCCTGGGTGTAGCCGAAATCGGCCGTGTAAGTATTCTGCGCGAGGACGGGCACTGGAGCTAGGCTGCTGACGGATTCGGTGTCGTTCTTGTCGAGTTGCAGCGTGCCGGTTAGAACCGGATCGAAGCTGGTGATGGGCGAGCCGATGCCGAGGGTTGAGCTGACCAGTCCGCTGGTGCCGGTCCCAGCGCCGCCGGCGGCGACCGTGGTGCCGCCGGTGCCGGACCCTACCGTACCCCCGAGGCCGCCCACGCCGCCTCCGGGTGTGTTCTGCACAATGCCGGTGTTGATACCGAGAATGTTGGCGCCCGACTTGGAGCGCAGGTAATCGGTGTCGGCAATGTTGAGGTTATAGCGGGCGATGTCGATATCGAGATTATTCTCCAGAGCGAGCGCGACGGCGTCGTCCATCGAGAGATAAACTTTGCCGTCGCGCAGGAGGGAGTCGATGCGCGGCGAATTGCCCAAGTTCGGCTGCGCCACCTGCTGAAGCCGGTAGGGCTGCAGGAAATGAGGAAAGGCCGGGCGCGGCTTGGAATAATCCTGCAAATGGACCGCCTGCGGCTGTGCGGAAACCGGAGCAGCTTGCGGCGTGGGAGCGGCGGGGGCATCCTGAGCGGACAAAAACGGCAACAACGGCGTGCCGGACAGGAGGGCAAAGGCTGTCACCGTTAATAGCAGATTGGGTTGCTTGTGAGCTGCGGCTATTCGGGGCAGGCGCAAAGACAAAGACATGGTTCGTCTCCTTGAGTTGAAACAGTGAAGCATCGTGTTGAAAGACTAGATCGATTTCGAAAGTTGGATGCGGAAAACATGGAAGCGTCGCTCCATCTTAGCGGGAGGGAGCGGAGGGAAGCATGCGCAGTTTGTAAAGAATTGTTGGAAGGAACGAAGGCAGCCGCGCGTCGTAGCGCCGGCATCGCGAAGGATCCCGGGGCTACGCACGTTAGACTGTGGTTACTGCTGCTGCGGCGCAGGGGCTGCGGCAGGCAATTCTTTGCGTGGCGCAATGTCGGGCACATTTGGCATGCGGGTGACGCGGCCCTGGGCCGCGTCGTCAATGCTGATGCCGTTGTGGTCCAGCAGTAGTCCGGTCGCGCGATCGAGTTCGAGACGCGATTTTTCGTAGGCGACCATGGCATTCACCAACGCGGACTCAGACGTTGCCAGCCCGCTCCGGTACTGCAGGACGAGAGTTGTGGTTGAGGTGCCGAACTGGTATTTCTTCTGCTCGGCGTCCAGCGACTGCTGTGCCAATGCGACCGCTGCTTTGGCGGAATCGACGCTGGCGCGGTTCTGCTGCACGGTGTATTGCGCATTACGGATTTCGATACCCACCTGGTTTTCAATCTGCTGCAAACGCATCTGGGCCTGGCGGTATTCCAGTTCAGAGCGGATCTGCACGGCTTGCGCCGCGCGATTGCGCAGTGGGATGTTCAGTTGAAGGCCAACGCCTTTGTCCGGGGCGGTGGAATTGACTAGCTGATTCAGAGTATCGCTATAGCTTCTGTTAGGCGCGAGCGGAAACTGACCTAGATTGGCGTCGGGGGTGGCTGAAGCGCAAAACTGTTGTGTACTGGTTTGGCATACGTTAGCTGGATTCTGCGCGCCGCCCAATCCGGATCCGCCGTAGTAGGCAAACAGATCGAGCGTGGGCAACAGGGAACTGCGCACAGCCTTGTTGCTAAGTTCGCGGCTGTTCAAGTCGATGCGCGATTCAACCAACTCAGCCCGATGACGCAGTGCCTCGTTGATCAAATCCTCGGTAGGTACAACCGGCTCCTGCGCCGGAACGTCCATGGTAGAAGTAGGGATCACCTCGGCAGTGGCCAGCGCAGCGTCTTTGAGAGTGCGCGTGAGCGCGTTCTTCATCAGCAACTGCTGGAGTTGGAGATTAGTTTGAGCGGCGGTCACAGCCTGTTGATTAGTGGCAACGGTACTTTGAGCGCGCACCACTTCGATGGGAGCCAGACTGCCGATCTCGACCTGTTTTTTCGTATCGGAGAGAGTCTTCTGAGCGAAGGCCAGAGATTCGTTCTGCACGCGGGCGTTTTCGTAGGCGTAGACCAGGTCCCAATAAATGTTTTCGATCTGATCGATGCTGTCGATAACTTGCAGCCGAAAGGCCACGTCAGAGAGTTCGCGGTTGTTCTTGGCGATGTGGATGAAGCGGGTGTTCGCCGCGAACTCAAACCCCTGCAATAAATGCTGCGTCAGTTGGAACCTGAAACTGGAACTGAGGGAGGGACTGAGGGTGTTGAATGGTTGGTTCCCGGTCGCTATCCGGCTATTGTTGAAGCCAACGGACAGGTTGGTGCCCCATTGAAATCCCTGCTGGTAGGAGAAATTTCCCGTGGTGGTGTTCTGAGGAGAAGCCGGACTGAAAGGGCTACTGGGGAGGATGTGAAACCGGTCTTCCTGCAGGGTGCCGACCAGGACTGGGTCAAAGCTGGTGATGTTAGGCCCGAAGCCCAGCGTGGAACTAACCAAGCCATTGGTGCCCGCGCCGATACCGCCTGCGCCAAGGCTGGTGCCGCCGGTTGCTGCGCCCGAGTTTGCGCCGATGCCACCGACTCCGCCCCCCGGCGTGTTGAGGACCAAACCGACTGGGGTTCCGAGAATGCTTGCGCCGGCTCGCGCGCGCAGGACATCGGTATCCGCGATGTTAAGGTTGTAGCGCGCGATGGCGATGTCGAGATTGTTCTCCAGCGCGAGAGCGATGGCATCGTTCAAGGACAGGTAAAGCTTGCCATCGCGCATGAGTTGGTCGATGCGCGCGGTGTTGGCCAGGTTCGGCGCTGCCAGGTACCGCGGCGTATAGGGGCCAATCGGGTTGGGAAAATGCGACACCGGCTTGGAATAATTCTGGACCGGCAGCGGCCGCGTCTCCGGCGTGTTTTGCGGGATCGGCGCGGCGGGCGCGTCCTGGGCCCGGCCTGCGATGGTCAGCGTTCCGAAGGTCAGCGTTCCAAACAAGAGTGCGGCGGTGATCAGCCGGATGGTCGAGTTTAAGCGTGGGAATGGCATCTACTCATCTCCGTTGGTTGAAACCAGTTCGTTTAAGAGTTCCTTACGGCTTCGCAACAAAACGACTCGTTGCAGAATGAGACAGCCGGATTTACCTAACAAAGAAAGTTCTGCTCAGGTCTTAGTACGCATCTGCTGGCGTCGGAGTTCCTGAAAAGCGCCAGAAAAACGAGAGCGAGACGAACGTTTGGTGAAACGCATCAGTATATCCGACCCCCCGACCTCTCTTCGACCGCCGTCCAGGTTGAAACTGATAAAGTGGCTGGCGACGGCCGAGCGTCTCCTCGCGCAAGACGTGACGCATGAAATGAGTTGGATGAACCGGCGCGGGGATGGGACTCGAAACATCGCATGCGCAATCTCAAACTGATTCTCTCCTATGACGGATCGGAATTCGCGGGTTGGCAAGTGCAGCCCGATGCAGTTACGGTGCAGGGCACACTCGCTTCAGCCATTGGACGAATCACCGGCGAAAACGTATTGCCGCAGGGCTCAGGCAGGACGGACGCAGGCGTGCACGCGCTGGCGCAGGTGGCGACATTTGTGACGGAGTCTTCGGTGCCGGCGGCGAATTTCGTGAATGCGCTGAACGATATCTTGCCGGCGTCAGTGCGGGTTCTGGAGGTAGAAGAGGCTGCGCCGGATTATCACGCGCGCAAGTCGGCGCGGCGAAAAACTTACCGGTACCGCATTTATCGTGCGGCGATCTGTCCGCCGTTCCTGGCCAGGTATGTATGGCACTATCCGTACCCCTTGGATGAGGAGGCGATGGTGCGAGCGGCGGGGAAGGTTGAGGGCGAACACGATTTCACTTCGTTTGCCGCGGTGGATCCGGAACGCAGCGCGGCAAAGCCGGAAGGTAGCGCTGGCGTCCCGCCGGCTCTCACGGATGGCGAGAATGCCCGACGCCGCGAAGGGGTTCCGGTTTCAAATATCCGGCGGATCTTTTCTTCGAACTGGGAGCGGCAGGGAGACGAGTTCGTCTACACGGTGGAAGGATCAGGCTTTCTGCACCACATGGTGCGCAACCTTGGTGGGAACGTTTATTCTGGTGGGCAAAGGAACGCTGCGGGCCGAGGATGTCATGCGAATTCTGCAGGCGCGCAACCGCTCGGCCGCGGGAGCGACGGCTCCGGCCAGCGGATTGTATTTGGTGAATGTGGAGTACTGAACGACCGTCGCGTCTGCGTTCGTGCTGTCGCACATCCGAGTGATGGCGGCGATAAGACGTAACAAGTTATGTCTCTACTTCATGGCTACTGATCTACAAATCGCGTCGCGCCGAGTTTCGTCGATAAATCCGGCGACGGGCGAACTTCTGCGCGAGCTGGAATGTGCGGGCCAGAGTGAAGTTCAGGCGGCCGTGGCACGGGCGCGCGCAGCGCAGGCAGCGTGGGCTGAGATCGGCGCGTCCAGGCGGATCGGCGTGTTGCGCGAGTTTCAGCGCAGGCTGCTCGAGAAAAAATCAGAAATCGCGGAGGCCATCACGCGCGAGGCGGGCAAACCGCGTGGCCGAAGCTCTGACCACGGAAGTGCTGGTGGTGCTCGATGCGGCGCGGTTCCTGATCGAGAACGCGTATCGCCTGCTGCGCGACGAGCCGCTTCCGCATGGAAGTCTCGCCACCAAATTCAAAAGCGGGCGGCTGGTACGCGAGCCTTACGGCGTGGTGGCGATCATTTCGCCGTGGAATTATCCGTTTTCGATTCCCGCGACCGAGACCCTCGCGGCGCTGGTGGCGGGAAACGCCGTGGTGCTGAAGCCCTCAGAATTTACTTCTCTCGTGGCGCTGCAGTTGCAGTCGCTGCTGCACGCGGCAGGCGTGCCGCGGGATATTTTCCACGTGGTGGTGGGCGATGGCGCCACCGGCGCTGCCTTGATCCATTCACCAATTGACAAGCTGGTGTTCACCGGCAGCGTCGCCACCGGCAAGCGCATTGCAGCGGCTGCGGCCGAACGGCTGCTGCCGGTGGTGCTGGAGCTGGGCGGGAAAGATCCGATGCTGGTGCTCGACGACGTCGATATAGACGTGGCCTCGAGCGCGGCGGTGTGGGGAGCGTTCGTGAATGCGGGTCAGGCCTGCCTGTCGGTTGAGCGCTGCTACGTGCATCGCAGTCTGTATGAAGAATTTCTTCGCGCCTGCGTGGAGAAGACAAATAAGCTGCGCGTCGGAAATGGACTTGATCTTCAGACTGATGTGGGGCCGATGATCCACGAGCGCCAGTTGCAGATTGTGGAGGCGCACGTGGAAGATGCCGTGGCGCGCGGGGCGCGGCTTCTGGCCGGAGGCTCCCGGTTGCTGGCGCTGGGGAAAAATTTCTATAAGCCGACGGTGCTGGCCGATGTGACGCATGAGATGCGCATCATGCGCGAGGAAACCTTCGGCCCGGTGCTTCCCGTGTCGGCATTCGACAGCGACGATGAAGCGGTGCGGCTGGCGAACGACTCCGAGTTCGGTTTGGCGGCGAGTGTGTGGACCCGCAGCGTGGCAGCGCGGAGAGCAGCTGGCGCGGCGCATTCAGGCGGGCACAGTGATGGTGAACGATGTGATTTCCTGCTTTGGCATCAGCGAGGCGCCGCACGGCGGGCTGAAGTCGAGCGGCTTGGGCCGCACGCATGGACGCTTCGGTCTGGAAGAGATGGTGCGGCTGAAGCATCTGGATGTGGACCTCGCGCCGAGAATGAAGAAAGTCTGGTGGTACGGCTACGGAGCGGCCTTCGCGCGGCAGATGGAAGGCTTTCTAGATTTCGAGTTTGGTCGCGGCTGGGGAACGCGTCTGCGCGGGGCGTTACGCGCCGCAGGAGTAGTGGTGCGCGGAAAGTTGTGAGTCGCGAGCTGCGAGTACCTGAGTACCGAGCAAGACCGAGATCCTCCGCCCCTCGCTTTCGCTCAGGGGTCGGAATGACAGGAATCTTGCTGAGAACTGAGAACTGAGAACTGAGAATTGAGAACTGAAAACTGAAAACTGAAAACTGAAAACTGAAAACTGAAAGGGGACTCATGAGCACTTCTAATTCAGATCCCAAACGCGAACTGCTGCGGCACTCCCTAGCCACGCTGGCTTATCGCGGAGGCAAAGCTGTCCGCAATGCGTCCGAGGGATTTGGCGCGTTTCAAGTCGAAGGCGGCGTGCGCACGCCGGCACAGATTCTCACGCACATTGGCGACCTGATGGATTGGGCGTTCTCGATTGCAGTTGGGAAGCGGGAGTGGCACGACTCCCAACCGCTGCCCTGGGAGAAGGAAACGGAGCGTTTTTTCGCAGCTTTGAAGAGGCTTGACAATTATCTGGCTTCACATGAACCGCTGCAGGCTTCGCCGGAAAAGCTTCTTCAGGGGCCCGTTGCCGACGCGCTGACCCACGTCGGCCAGATAGCAATGTTGCGGCGCATGGCGGGGGGACCGGTGAAAGGCGAGAGTTACTACGAGGCGGAAATTACCTCAGGGCGCGTGGGCGCCGACCAGGCACGACCTAAGCGGGAGTTCTGAACGCGCACCTTCCGTGCACTACTCCGAGCGGTTCCAGTAGAGGCTCCCGTCGACCTGATCTGTCACCGCTCTTACGTCCAACTGGATTCCCAAAAACCGCGTAAGCTTCTGCGCGATGTCTCCCGCATCGCGCAGTACTTCGTGATACGGAACACGCAGCGTTTTACGAAGGCCTCGCTGTCGAGCCAGGGGTAGATTGCGCGCAGGTTCTTCTCGAATGCCGCAGCGATCACGGAATTGTCGGTACCTGCTTCAGCGGTATCTCCTATAATGCAGCATCACTTCCTGCGATGCCAGCGGCGAGCGCCTCTGCATGAAGATGACGCGGTATTCGTGACCCTCGGGCAGGAAAGCAGAAGCGGCGAGATCGCCTTCACCCCTGCCGCCCGCGGCCCGGCATCTGCATCTTGTGATTATGAGTTCCTTGTTTTTTAGCTCTGATTCTTGAGTGGCACTTCTGCGCGGTAAATCGCCTGCCAGCGGCCGGCTTTGAAGACGTAGATCGAACTGCCGTTCATGTGGACCGGCACTTTCTCTCCATTGCAAGCTAGCGTACTGGTCGACTTTGTACGTGAGCAGATATGCGCCGTTGGCCAGCGGGAGCGCCCCGAAGTCGGAGAGGCCGTAGCCTTCCACGGTGCAGGCTTTCGCAGAAGCCTGCTGCTCGGCGAGTTGCTGGTCGCGGGAGAAGGTTCCGTACTCGCCCCAGAACACACCATTCTCGGGGATGTGATCGCGGAAATAGGCTTGGTCCTTGTTCTTCCAGGCTTCGAAAAAGCCGGTTTCGGTGCGCACCAGTTCTAGTTGAACGTTCGTCGGAGCGCTGCTTCGAGCGTCGTTCTTGTGCGGCGTCTGGGCACTGGTTGGGCCGAGTAGAAACGCGAGCGGGAGAAGAATCGCCGCGCCGGTCAGGAAACTTTTTTTCACGCCAAGCGGATCGTGCTTCAAAGAATCACGGTTCAAAGGATCACAGTTCGAAGGATCACGGCTCATAGGATGCTCACTCCGGCGCTGCCGCACCGCTGCTACCACTTTAGGATACGATACCGCGGGCTTTGGTCTCGCTTTCGGCTTCGAGTACAATGACGCTCGTAGGGCCGAATCCGGCGGCGCGAGCGCCGCCCGAACGAGGGTAAGGGCTTTGGCGACTGGCGAAATTGCAGCTTCGGGCACGCAAACTCCTCCGCAGCTTCCTCATCACAAGGTCAAGATCAAGAAGGCTGGGCAGCGCGCCTGCAATGAGAAAAACGAGAAGGGCAAGTTCTGCGGCGGCCATTTGAAGCGCTGGTTCTACACCACCGACGTAGTCGAGCAAGCCTGCGGCGACGTGGAGAAGGCGTGGGGACCGGACGCCGAGGTCTACCGCTGCGAGCACTGCCAGACTTTGTACTTGCCGAATCCCGCGGAAGCGAAGGTGAACGTCGCCGGGCAGGGGATGATTTCGGTATTTGGGCTGACCTTGCCGCCGAAAGAGAAATAGCTTCTAGCTCCTAGCTTATGGCTGCTAGCCAAGCTGGCCGTAGCGAGAAGCCAGGAGCTAGAAGCCAGCAGCGTTTTTTTCATGAACACGTCCGAACTCATCTACGACTGGAACAAGAATTATCCGCCGGGGCTAAAGCCGCCGGGGCCCGTGCTGCTCAACGATGAGAGCCTGCGCGATGGGCTGCAGTCGCCTTCGGTGCGCGATCCTTCGATCGCCGAGAAAATTGAAATTCTTCATCTGATGGAGGCGCTCGGGATCGACTCGCTCGATCTTGGATTGCCGGGCGCCGGTCCGCGCGCGGTGGAACATGTGACGGCGCTGGCGCGGGAAATCGTGGCGCACAAGATGAAGATTCGCGCCAACTGTGCGGCGCGCACGCATGAGAACGACATTCGTCCGATCGCTGAGATCGTGCAGAAGACGGGTCTGCCCATCGAGTCGGCGACTTTCATCGGATCAAGCCCGATTCGAAGATTCACTGAAGGGTGGTCCGACGATTTTCTTTTGCAGACCACCGAGAAGGCCGTGAAGTACGCGGTTTCACTGGGCCTCGACGTGATGTACGTGACCGAAGACACGTCGCGCTGCGATCCGGAGACGGTGAAGCGGCTCTATGCTACGGCGATTAGCTGCGGCGCGCGGGCCATCGTGATCTGCGATACTGCCGGACATGCCACGCCCATGGGCGCGCTGGCGCTGGTGCGGTTTGTGATCGACGAAGTGGTGAAGCCTTCCGGCGAAAAGATTCGTGTGGATTGGCACGGGCACAGCGATCGCGGGTTGGCGATCGCTAACTCGATGGCAGCGCTGATCGCAGGCGCGGATTGCGTTCATGGCTGCGCTATTGGCATCGGCGAGCGTGTGGGCAACACGCAGATGGATCAGATGCTGGTGAATTTGAAGCTGATGGGTATTGCGCCTTGGGCTGAGCAGGACCTCACCAGACTGAAACAGTATTGCCAGGCGGTTTCGCGGGCGACGGGCGTGCCGATTCCGGCGAACTATCCGGTGGTGGGCGACGATGCGTTCCGCACGGCTACGGGGGTGCATGCCGCTGCGGTGATCAAGGCGTTCAAGAAAAATGACGTCGAGTTGGCGAACACGGTTTACTCTGGTGTGCCGTCTCATATGTTTGGCCTGGAGCAGATCATCGACATCGGTCCGATGAGCGGAAAGTCGAATGTGCTGTTCTGGCTGGAGCGGCGCGGCATTCCGGCGACCGACGATCTGGTGGACCGCATCTATCAGCGCGCCAAAGCCAGCGACCATACGCTGAGCGACGCCGAGGTGGTGGAGTGTTTGCCGGCTGCCGTGAAGCAGAACTGACTTCCCGCGAATCCAAGGTTTATGCCCGATCACATTTCCAAACCCATGCGACATGCGATTCTGGGGGCCGGCGGCGTTGGCGGGCATGATGGGCGCTTGCCTGGCGCGCGCTGGAGCTTCCGTCACGCTGGTAGTGCGGCGCGAATCGCTCTCGCAGTATCCCAAGCAACTTCGTCTCGAGAGTCCTTTCGGCAATTTCACGGTGGAGGTCGCCGTCGCCGCCGAAGTACCGGCCGTCGACGCGCTGTGGATCACAGTGAAGGCTACGCAGTTGGAATCGGCTCTGGCCGCGTTCAAGAATCCTGATTCGGTGAGAGCCATCGTTCCATTGCTGAATGGCATCGACCATGTCGCTGTGCTGCGCGCTCGCTACGGTGCCGAGCGTGTGATTCCGGCCACGATTGCGGGCGAGATGGAGCGCGTCAGTCCAGGTCGCATCGTCCATCGCACTCCGTTTGCGCGGTTGAATGTGTTGTCGGCGGGGCGGGCTGTGCTTGGCAGCACGCTCGATCAGCTTCAGCAAATTGGCTTCACGTGTGCCTTCGTCGACGATGAACCGACGCTGATGTGGAGCAAGCTGGTTTTTCTCGCGCCGTTTGCGCTGAGCACAACTGCCGCCGATAGAACTGTTGGCGAGGTTCTTGCCGATCCGCAGTGGCGCAGTCTGGGGGAGGGTTGCGTTCGGGAGTCGTGCGCGGTCGCCGTGGCTGAGGGTGCGAAGGTGGATGCCGAAAGAGTGCTCGCTGGGGTAACCGGCTTCCCCGGAAACATGCGCAGCTCGATGCAGAAGGATGTTGAGCAGCACAAGATTCCAGAGCTGGACGCTATCGCTGGGCCGATCCTGCGGGGCGCTGGGCGGCATGGGATTGAGGTTCCGGCGACCAGGAAGCTTGTGGCTGCGGTGGAGCAGCGGGCTGGCTTGGAGAGGCGGCTGGCCTGAGATTAGAAGGCATGAGGGCATGTCGATGTTCACGTCGCGATCGATTGGATTCGTAAGGAGTCCATATAAGGAGGCTAGCCAAGTGCCCAGAGGGCTTGGTACTAAGCACGAGGCTGACGGAGTGCTTGCGATCCTGCCGGAGTTTGAGGCGGGGCTCACGGACATTGAGGGCTTTTCGCATCTGGTCGTCCTCTGGGAGTTTGATCGATCTCATGGGTTCGAATTGCTGGGGACGCCGCCTTCTGACAATCGACCGCACGGTGTGTTTGCGACGCGGTCTCCGCGTCGTCCGAATCCGATTGGGTTGACTATCGTTGAATTGCTTCGGCGTGAGGGTGCCGAGTTGCATGTGCGGGGCGTTGATATGTTGGATGGGACGCCTATTCTTGATCTCAAGCCCTTGCTGTCTAGCATCCCGCCAGAAAGCCTGCGACGGGGGTGGCTGGCGGAAGCTGAGGCACGGAAGAAGGAGTGATGGTTGCAGCCGATCCCGTACAAGAAGAGCCCCTCTTCTTGCAAAGAACGCGAGAAATGGTGCACTCGGATGTGTGTTTCTCGCGCACATGATTACCACCCTGCCGTAACCTGCCCTTTCCCCACTAGCCAATCCCAATTCCTTCCCACGCGTTGTAAGATGACCGAATACTCTTCATGAGCCCCACTCCTCCACGTGCGGATATGGCGGCTGTTGCGCCTGCGCTACAGCAGGATGTGGCGCGGATCGCGGCAACGCCGGAGGTGCGGTCGGCTTACAACTGGCTGCGCACGCAGGAGCCGCAACTGGCGCAGTGGCAGATGGAGATGGCGCGGATTCCGGCGCCTCCGTTTGGGGAGTCGGCGCGCGGGGCCTGGCTGGCGGAGCGCTTTCGCGAAGTCGGGCTGGATGATGTTCGCATTGATGATGTGGGGAACGTGTTCGGCGTGCATCCTGGATTCATGGGATCTGGGTTGGGACAGCGGCACGTGGCGCTTAGCGCTCACATCGATACCGTGTTTCCGGCCAGCACGCCGCTGAATATCCGGCAGCAAGGCAGCCGGCTTTATGGGCCGGGGGTTTCCGACAATGGCGCGGGCGTAGCGGCGATGCTGGCTATCGCGGCGTTGCTGCGCGCGGTGCGGCTGCGGCATGCGCTGCCGTTTGTGTTTATCGGCAACGTGGGCGAGGAGGGCGAGGGCGACCTGCGCGGCATGCGGCATATTTTCTCCACACCACGGTGGAAGGATTCGATTGCGTACAGCGTGGTGCTCGACGGCGCGGGCTCGGACACGATTGTCGCCGAAGCTTTGGGCAGCCGGCGCTTTGAAGTGATTGTGCGCGGTCCGGGAGGGCATTCGTGGAGCGACTTTGGCGCGCCCAATCCGATCGTGATTCTGGCCAAGGCGATTGAAACATTTGTCGCTACGCCGGTGCCTGCCACGCCCAAGACGACTTTCAACATTGGAGTGATTCGCGGCGGCACTTCGGTGAATTCGATTCCGGAGTCGGCGAGTATGAAGGTGGATATCCGCTCGACCTCGATGGCTGACATGGAACGTTTAGAGCAGGCGCTGCGGCTGGCGCTGAATCGCGCGGTGGAAGACGAGACGATGACAGCGGAGATGCGGTCGCGGGTGCAGAGGCGGCCTTCGGGAGTGAATTGCGAAGTACTGGCGATCGGGAACCGTCCGGCAGGAGAGTTGGGGGTGGGCGCGCGGATTCTGCACGTGATTCGGGCGGTGGATGTGCAATTGAATAATGCAGCGCAGGTGCAGCGGGCGTCGACTGATGCGAATATTCCGCTGTCGCTCGGGCTGGAGGCGATTGCGGTCGGCGGCGGCGGTTCGGGTGGCGGGGCCCATACCTTGCAGGAATGGTTTGATTCCAACGGGCGGGAGTTGGGGTTGAAGCGGATTCTATTGACGATGCTGGCGCTGGCGGGAGCGGGGGTGGGGGAATGATGGGGAGATTCGGAACATTACGGCCGGCAGCGTTGAAGGTGTGGTCGTCGAGGTCGCGCCGTCCCTCCGGGACTGCTTCTCTTTTCGATGCTCGACCCGGCACTGCCGTGCCGGGCTTTCACATGCCGTCACTTCGTGACTTGATCCTCGTTACTACCGCTTGTATGACCGTCTTTTCCGGAGCGTGGGTGCGGGCTCAGAACTCTGTTCCCGCGATAGATTCCAAACCGAAGGCTGACATCATCTTCATCCACGCGAATGTTTATACGGGTGTGCAGGCGACTTCGCAGTTTGGTTCGATTCTCCGCCAGGAGGCCATTGCGGTGCGTGGGGACCGCATTCAGGCAGTGGGCAAGAATACCGAGATTGAGAAGCTTAAGGGGCCGCAGACGTTGGTCGTTGATTTGGGTGGGCACTTTGTGATGCCGGGATTTAACGACGCGCACATGCATCTCGCCGATGCCGGATTGCAGAAGTTGAGTGTCGACCTGAAGGGAGTGAAGACGCTGGAGGAATTCCGTCAGCGCGTGCTCGCTAAGGTGGAAAAAGCCCAGCCCGGCGAATGGATTCTGGGCGGAGGATGGGATGAGACCATGTGGCCGGTGAAAGCTCTGCCCAGCCGCTGGGATCTGGATGAAGTTTCGAGTGGGCATCCAGTGTTTCTGGATCGCGTGGATGGGCACCTTGCTGTGGCGAATACTCGTGCGCTGCAGTTGGCTAGCGTCACCATCGCCAGCAAGGATCCGCAAGGCGGCAAGATTGATCGGGATGCGAACGGCCAGCCTACGGGGATTCTACGCGATACGGCGGTGCAGGCGGTGCGGTCGGTGGTTCCGCCGCCGACCCACGATATGCGGCGGCAGGGAATTGAAGTGGCTCTAGCGGACATGGCGGCGCACGGTGTGACTTCGGTTCAGGACTATTCGCCGCAATGGCAGAATTTCCTGATTTACGAGGAGCTTGAAAAAGAAGGCAAGCTGACGGCGCGAATTTCCGAATGGCTGGACTTTAACGATTCCGTCGAAGATTTGAAGAAGAAGCGCGACTCGCATCCGCAGCCGGATCTGATGCTGCACACGGGGATGCTGAAGGGATTTATGGATGGTTCGGTGGGCGGACACACGGCGGCACTGCTCGAGCCCTATGCCGATGATCCCACGAACACAGGCTTGCCGCGCTACGATGCGGCCAAGCTGAACGAAATGGCCAAGGAGCGTGTGCTGGCGGGCTTCCAGCTTGGGTTTCACGCCATTGGGGATAAGGGCGTGCAGATGGCGCTGGATGCTTTCGCCGAAGCCGAGAAGGCTGCGCGCGAGCAGAAAGTGAAAGGTGCTAATGGCGGTGACGATTTCCGCCTGCGGGTTGAGCATGCGCAGGTTACAACGCCCGCACAGATTGCGCGGTTTAAGGAGTTGAAGGTGGTCGCCTCGATGCAGCCCAGCCATCTGCTCACGGACATGCGCTGGGCGAAGGAGCGGCTGGGGCCGAAGCGGGCGGCGGACTGCTACATGTGGGCGGCGTTTTTGAATAAAGGTGTGACGCTGGCCTTTGGCACGGATTTTCCAGTGGAACCAGTGTCGCCGTTTCGCGGGCTGTATGCGGCCGTGTCGCGCCGGAGCGAAAACGGCAAGGAGGAATTTTTTCCCGAGCAGAAGCTGACCATGGATCAGGCTATTGCGGCTTACACAACCGGGTCGGCCTTTGCCGAATTCGAGGAGAAAGAAAAGGGCAAGCTGGTGCCGGGGATGCTGGCAGATTTTGTGGTGCTCGACCGTGACGTGACGGCGGTATCTGCGGAAAAAGTGCTGGCGACGAAGGTGCTGCGCACTGTGGTTGGGGGAAAGTCCGTGTATGAGGAGAAGTAGGGCCTCGGCTTGACACCTCCGACGAGGAAGCCGGTCGAGCTTCCTTCGACGCACCCTCCGGAGCTCAGGGCAGGCAGCCGAGGGCGGTCCTCACATGGGCAGTCCACGGCTAGTTGTTTTGTATTATCAATACTTTTGCCGGTAGTCATTTCCTCTGTCCCGATAAAACGAAATGGGCAGTTTGTGCGTCTAACTCATCGTGATTGCATAGTGTGATCGCATACTCGAGATAGCCTCGGAGTGGGGAACTTGGCTTGGCAAACGGGTATAATTAAACGTTCGAACAGATCTCGGAGGAAAAGCAGGCATATGGATTCGCAGGCAATTTGGGTGCGTTTTAAGACCCATCGGTGGGCCTATTCGTTCAGCATTGTGGCTACGCTGGTGGTGGGTATTTTGATTGGCAGCATAGTTTCTTTCGGAGTGAAGGGCAAAGAAGGGCAGAAGGGTTCGGATGCGACTCCGCTATCGGTGCCGGCGCCGCAGCAACTTTCCAATGCGTTTTCGCAGATCGCCAAGCAGTTGGGGCCGAGCGTGGTCAACATCAATACGGAATCGACCATCAAGAATCCACACCGGCGTCGTGGGTCGCAGGTTCCCGATGACCAGGAAAACGGCGGGAATGAGATGGACGACTTTTTCAACCGCTTTTTTGGCGGGCAGGGCGGCGGCGAGGGCTCGATCCGCGAGCGTTCGCTGGGTTCGGGCGTGATCGTGGATGCGAAGGGTTACATCGTCACCAACCGGCATGTGGTGGAGAAAGCGGACCGCATCCGGGTGCGGCTGCAGGACGATCCCCCGGGCGTGCAGCATGACGCCAAAGTGATCGGAGCAGATCCGGAAACGGATCTGGCGGTCATCAAGATCAGCCTGGATCGGGCCGTTCCCGCAGCCAAGTTGGGCAACTCCGACGGCATGGAGGTGGGCGATTGGGTGCTGGCTATCGGCAGTCCGTTCGGGCAAGTGGGTACAGTGACGGCGGGTATTGTTTCGGCCAAGGGCCGCGACATTGTGCCTGGGCGGCAGTTCCAGACGTTTATCCAGACCGACGCCGCGATTAACCCGGGGAACTCGGGTGGTCCACTGGTCAACATGAGCGGCGAAGTCATCGGCATCAATACTGCGATTTTGAGTGAGACTAACGCCTACGCGGGCGTAGGCTTCTCGCTTCCTTCGAACACCGTTGTGCAGGTCTACAACCAGTTGATTGGTCCCGATCACCGGGTGGCGCGCGGCTCGATCGGCATCATGTTTGATTCGGTGGAGAATCCAGCGATTGCTCGAGTGTATGGCGCTGGCACGGGAATAACCGTGTCGAGCGTGGTGGCGGGCAGTCCGGCCGATCAGGCGGGGCTGAAAGTCGGCGACACCATTACCACCGTCGATGGCCATAAAGTAACAAAAGGATCGGAGTTGGTGGCCGAGATTGCCGCGCGCAAGCCGGGCGCCAAAGTAGCGATCAACTTCCTGCGCAATGGAAAGGCGCAGGAGACGACTGTAACCATTGCCGACCGCGCCAAGTTGTTCGCCGCGCGCCTGGGCGAGGACCGGGAAGGCGGCGATGACAGTACGCCCAAACAGAGCAAGTTAGGGATTACGGTCCGCAAGCTGACGCCCGAGATGGCCGAGCGGCTGGACATGCCGGCCGGCAAAGGCGTGATCGTGCAGGACGTGAAGCCGGGGTCGTTTGCCGAGGACATCAACCTGGGCCGGGGCGACGTCATTCTGGAGGTCAACAAGCAGCCGGTCAACAACGAAGAGGATTTCGCCAAGGTAGAATCGAGCCTGAAGAGCGGGCAGGACGCCGTGTTCCTGGTGCGTCCGCGGGGTTCGACCGCTTCCGATGGGACCATCTTCATGGCCGGGACACTTCCGTAACCAGGGACTAGCCCAATGGGAACTGGCATTGCCTGCTTCGATGGGGAATGATTAACAATGCCAGCTTCTGTTGGGCTTTACTTTTGGCGCAGAAGAAAGTGGTCAGTGTCCGGTGAGGGCCGACAGAATCGGGCAAAGGGTTTTGCTGGCCACTGAGCACTGAACACTGGCCACTGAACTTCTGAGGGATGCCTTTGGAACCGAGCCGCAAGCGTCGCGCGAAAATACGAAAGTGGCTGGGTGCGGGTTGCACTCTAGCTTTGATGTGTGCCTGCGCCGCGCCGCGCGCGGCGCAGGGACAAGAGTCTGCTGCAAGCTCGAAGGCTGGCAGCACCAAGACCACGACCACCAAGCCCAAGACGGCCCCGAAGAAACACGTGGCTACTGCGAAAGGCTCCCGAGCAAACTCGTCCTCTCCAGCCAAGCCCCATGCGGCATCGCATCCCGCGGCGGGCGCGCATCCAAAATCGAGTACGGCCTCCGCGGCTCACAACGGAAAATCGAAATACGCGAGCACGCGCAAGAATGGCAAGAGGAAGACGACTGCGCGGGGCCAGCAGAAGATTGACTCGGAGCGGGCGCAGGCCATTCAGGAAGCGTTGATCCGCGAGCACTATCTGAGCGGCGAAGCGGCCGGCAGGTGGGATCAGTCCAGTGAAGACGCCATGCGGCGTTATCAGGCCGATCACGGCTGGCAATCGAAGACCGTGCCCGACGCGCGTGCTCTGATCAGCCTGGGGCTGGGGCCGAGACACGACCATCTGCTGAATCCGGAGAGCGCGATGACCACGGAGCCAGCCGCGCCGCACGCGGAGTCCTTGAGTCCTACGTCGCACAGTGCCGATCCGGGACCGCGTGTAAATACGGCTCCGGTTTCGCCAGCGCCCGCTACTCCTCCCGCGCACGATTCGTCGGGGCCGCAGTAGTAAAAGCAGTTAGCAATTAGCCGTTAGCTGGCCCGCTTTTTTGCTGCCTTCAAGAATATTGAACGTCTTCGCAACTTCCGCAAGCCGAATTGCTAAACAGTAATTGCCAATTGCTAACTGCTGAGTTCTAGCTGCCGGGCACCTTCCGATTGCTTCCCAGCACTGGCCGTGGAAAATAGGGAACAGGCTGAGATTGGATGATGGCTTGGGGGTTGCCCTCGACCAGGGCTTGCGCGACTTCTTCGCCATAGATTTCCGCGACGGCGGTGCGCGCGGCGGAGAGCACGGGAGTCCGCTTTTCGGTGTCGTGAGCGTCGGTAGCCAAGACGTGGACAGCGTCGTGTTCGAGCAGCCAATGCGCGGCGCGGCGCACTCGTTCTCCCCAGAATCCAGTGAGCGCGGAAGCGGTCACCTGGATCACGCAACCCTGCTCAGCCCACTCCACCACGCGCTGCAGGCTTTCGCGCAGAATTGGATTGCGTTCGGGATGAGTGATGATCGAGGTGATGCCGCGGTCGCCCAGCTTCAGGAAACAATCCGTGGTTTGCTGCGGGACGCTGTAATTGCTGAGCTCGACCAGCATATAGTGCGTGCCTTCGATCGAGTAGCGCGCGGGATTGGCCAGCACATCCTGCAGATTGTCGTAGGAGAGATGAAAGTCGCATCCCAGGCTGAGGGTGGGTGCAGTTCCGACAAGTTCCTGCAATTGAGTGACCAGTCGTTGAAGATGAGGGCGGTCGTACTGGTAACGGTCGTTGGCATGAGGCGTAGCGACCTGGTGGGTGATGCCGTCGGCGGCGGCCATGCGGCACATGGCGACGGAGACGTCCCAGGACTTGGAGCCGTCGTCTACTTCCGGAAGAATGTGGGAGTGAATGTCGACCACGATTTATAAGAACCCAAGCGTTTGGTGCAGGTTGCGTCCAAAATTGATTTAAGCAGATTCGGGGGGAAAGAGAAAGGTCGAGGAGACTGCTAAGCAACCGCGAGGTTCACCAGATCGTTGGTACGGCTTTCGAGTGGCGGATCGCTTGGTCCGCGGTTACAAGGTTGAGTCCTTCTATGACCGCAGTAGCGCCAATTACGCGGTCAGCCGGATCTTTCGGATAGGTTACGGGAAACTCGAACGCTTGCACGCAGATTCGTCCTGTGATTGGCAGAACAGCGAATCGCCGCTCCACTTCCCGCAGGAAGGCCTCCAGATTCGGCGTTAGGTGAATACGCTTTTGACTCGCAAGTCGGGCGAGTTCGAGGAGCGTCATACAGGAAACGGCCAGGCCCTGGCCGCCTTCGCGCGTGTTGGTAATCGCATCGCGCGCCCTTGAAGAAATGCGCTGTTGATCCTGCGCAAGCCAGATCAACACGTGCGTATCCAGCAGAATCAATACAGGTCTCCCCATTCTTCCGGAGAAAAGGCTGGGGAAACGATATCGCCGTTGATTTTAATCTTGCCTTTGTAAAAGCCGAAGATATCGTCCTTTTCTTTCTCAACGGGGACAAGCTTCGCGACCGGCTTGCCGCGCTTGGTGATCAGCACGGCCTGGCGTTTTGACTGAACCTCATCCATGATTGCCAGGCAATGGACCTTGAACGAGCCTGCCGCTATTGTCTTCATCGGATAATCCTGTCGATCATGGTCATTATACCATAGTCATATCACTGGGGGCTTCAGAGCCATGGCATTTGCCAAATCGTATGCTTCCCTCTAGATTAGGTTCGCCGCCACACAGACCAGGCGTAGGAAATCTATGTATCAACCAACTCCGCTTGCGCTATTCAGCCTGGGTGGGGTGGTGCTGTGCTGGATGGTTTTTGCTGAATTTTTCTCCTGCGCAAGAAGCCGCCGAAAGAGCCGGACGCCAAACGCGACCGGATGTCGCTGCTGGGGATTTTCCTGCAAATGTGCGCTTACTTTCTGGTCTGGTTCCAGCCGCCGGGTACCCAGTTTCTTCCGCCGGTGGCCGCCCTCTCAGGGGGCGTGGGGATCGCATATTCCGTGTGCACGGTATCCTTGGCAGTTGGATCTATATGGCTGGTCGCTTCCGCGGTGCACACCCTGGGCAAGCAGCGGGCGTTTGCGGGGCGGTTGGTCGAAGGCCACAAGCTGATCACGGAGGGACCGTACCGCTTTGTGCGCAATCCCATCTACACGGGAATGCTCGGCATGCTCGTGGCGACCGGGTTGGCGATGGAGCACTGGACGGCTCTGGATGTGGCAGTGGTTCTGTTTGCGGTGGGTCTGGTTATACGAGTGCGCAGCGAAGAAAAGTTGCTGCGGGCAGCGTTTGGAAAGGAATTCGAGGATTACGCAGACCGCGTCCCGGCGGTGTTGCCGGGGATTTTCTGAGATCGGCGCACATAGAAAATAATCGAAAGCAGCGCGATCAGCACCACGGCGGTGACGACCTGGGGCTCGCGGTGAATCGTATGAGTCGCTGCCGCTCCGAACATTACGACTGTAAGCGCCCCTGCTCCGATGCGGGTTAGCCGCGGAACCACCAGCGCTACTGCTCCCAGAAGTTCAATCGCTCCGACCACCAGGTAGAAATGCTCCGGATAGCCCCAGCGCTGGAATCGCGCGATCCATGTAGAAGATCCGCTGAGCTTCATCCAGGCTTGGAGCAAGAACAGAACCGCCAGCAGAACTTGCAGCGTCCAGACGGCCATGGAGCGGTTGCGGGTCATGCGCGATTTACGAATCTAAACTGAATCGAAGGCGGGAGTTGTCAAATCGTTGTCACTTTTGGAAAATAAATCCGCTGTATTTTCTGATGCGGAAACATCTGGAGCGCCGCGCTCGGTCCGGAGTCTGGGCTTGCGAGTCACGCTCTTCCATAGCGTTCGCGGATGAAGTCCGCAATTCCAGCGTAGGCGCGGGTCAGCGTCTTTTCATCCGGCAAAAACACGATGCGGAAGTGCTGTGTGCCCGGCTTCTGGCCGAAGCCGGAACCGTGCACGACCATGACGTGTTTCTGGCGGATCAGCTCTTTGACGAAAACCTCGTCGCTCTCGGCAATATCTATCTTCGGAAAAGCGTAGAACGCGCCGCGAGGGGCGACGCAGCTCACGCGTGGCGTGGACTCGCACCACTTCTGCGTGAGATCGCGGCGGGAGCGCAGTTTGCGTCGCACGTCGATGAGGTGATCCTGCGGGCCTTCGAGCGCGGGCTTGATGGCGTATTGCTCGGGATGGTTGGCACAGAGGCGTGCGCGCAGCAGGCGGTGAATGCCCTCTGTGTAGGGCTTGATGGCCGCGGCGTCGCCGGAAACGATGCCCCATCCAATGCGCCACCCGGGGACGAGGTAGTTCTTAGACATACCTCCGAACGTGATGCAAGGAACGTCGGGCGCGACGGCGGCGAAGGCTAAGTGCGGGGTGCCATCCAGTATTAGCTTGTCGTAGATTTCGTCGGAGAATACGACCAGGTTGTTCCGGCGCGCGAGTTCGGCGACTTGCTCGAGCATCTGCCGCGAGCACAATGAGCCCGTAGGATTATTTGGATTGATCAACACTATGCCGCGCGTCCGCGGAGTGAGTTTGCGTTCGATATCGGCGAGTTCGGGTTGCCAGGCATCGTTTTCATTGAGATCGTAGGCGTTGAGCGCTATGCCCAGCTTGCATAGGACGGCTGAGTAGAGTGGGTAGTCTGGCTTCGGCGTGAGGATGTCTTCGCCAGGATTCACCAGAGCGCTGATGCAGAGATCGACCGTTTCACTTACGCCGGAAGTTACGAAGACGTCGCGCACCGTCGTGATGCCTTTGCGTGCGGCTTCGCCGCGAATTGCCTCCAGCGCTTCGGGAATGCCGGGGGAGGGCGCGTAGCCGTTCTTGCCGTCGCGCATGGCTTTGCAGACCGCTTCGATTATGTGTGGCGGAGTCTGGAAATCGAAGTTGAGCGGGTCGCCGACGTTCAGCGGGAGGACTTTGTGTCCCTGCTGAATGACTTCGTCGGCTACGCACGCCAAGTCGCGAATGGCGTAGCGGACGTTGTCGAGACGCTTGGCGGCGGTGACTTCACGGGTTTGGGTGACGGGCATGGTATTGGGCGCCTCTTGATTCTACTCAGAAGAAATGCCATCGCCAACCTCCTTCGTCGGCCAAGAGAAGCGACGCAGCGCGATATGAGAGGTGACAAAATATTGACAGAGCGATGACAAGCGGCGTCCGCGCGGGAGGTTAGAGTGATTGTAAAGACGCAGAATAGGAGTTTACATAATGAAGACATCCAAGATTGAGGTTCTTACTTTCAGCCTGCTCGCGTTGTTTCTGCTTGCGGAGGCGCGGGACTCGAACGGCACGACGGCAGGCGTTCACGAAATTCCCATGACCGCAAAGAAATACGAATATTCTCCCAGCTCGATCCACGTGAAGAAGGGCGAGCATGTGAAGCTGCTAATCACCGCCGTCGATCATGACCACGGATTCAAGCTACCCGCCTTCGACATCCAGCAAGAACTTAAGAAAGGTGAGACTACCACGATTGAGTTCACAGCCGACAAGGCAGGCACGTTCCGCTTTGCCTGTTCACACGTTTGCGGATTCGGTCACCGCGGAATGAAGTCGGAACTTCTCGTAGAAGAATAGCCAGAGTGCGTTAGCGGCTGATGTCGAGAGGGCGCGCGGAGCGGCGCCGAAATGCAGAAGTCAGAAATAAGAGCAGAGGCTAAGAGCGGCCTTACTTTTGCGTTTTGACTTCTGACTTGCAACTCGAATCAGCGGAGAGCAAGGCGAGGGATCGCTTACTTCGCAGACCCTACCAAAGCTTTGATCAGCTTCGGGCCATTGGGGCTGCCCCAGCCCGTCACCAGGTCGTAGCCCGTCACCGCAGAATACTTGCCGTTGCTGCCTTTGATGATGTCGTGGAAGTCGCTGTCGTAGGTGGTTCCCACGCCTATGTCATAGATGGCGGGATTGAGGAATCCTAGAGTTGATTTGCCGTCGTTGACGGCCTGTTCATTCGCCATGGCGATCAAGCCGGCCCATTGGGGAGCGGCGTAGCTGGTGCCGCCGTTGCCTTCGAAGCAGCCGCCGTCGTAGCAACTATATTGGTTGGTATTCGCTTCCGCTGCGACGTCTGGGTAATTGCGCAACGTGGTCGAGCCGCCGTTGGACGAGTTGATGACTCCGGCCAGCAGTTGATAGCTGGGGATGGGGACGCCGTTTTTGGAGGGGCTGCCGGCGCTGCCGTTCCATCCTGTCTCGAACTTCCAGGAGCCGCCCGGACCGTTGGTGGTCAAATCGGTGCCGCCGACAGCGGTCACATAAGGATCGTCTGCCGGCCAGACTACATCGCCGGGCGTGCCGGAGCCGCTGTCGCCGGTTGCGACGAATAGGCTCTGACCTTGCGCCGCCATTTCTTCGAAGATTGGATCGAGGCTGCTCTGATCGTCCCTCCATCCCCAGGAGCAGCTCAGTTGCTTGGAAGTGTTGTCGACCGCCATCTGATTAAAGATGGAGACATCGCTTTTGCCCACGTAGACCACGACCTGGCTCAGGTGCGGAGCCATGGAGATGGCCATCTCGATGTCCGATGCCTGTTCGCTGTCGTCACAGGTTTTCGGGGGACAATTAACGCTTACTCCGTTGAGCGATACACCTTTTACGGGGACGTCTAATGGCTGCTTTACTTTCCTGAAATAGTTCTTGATGTCGCTGATCTCGTATCCGGCATATTCAAAGAGTCCAATGGACTGGCCCTTGCCGTTGAGGGAGCCGGAACCGTAGTAGGCCACTCGCATATCGCTGCCGATGAAGTCGCCACCCGGGCCGGAGCCGGTAGTTTTGCCGACTGACTCTTGGCTTCGCGGCTGACTTTTCTGCTGCGAAGGCCTGATGTTCTTGGCTTGCGGCAGCGTGAAGTTATCGAGACCGGAAATATGGAGCAGGGTCACGTCGAAGTCGACCTCGGGTTCGCGGTCTGGCGCGTAAAACGTGCGGCTCTCGGTGGGATGCTGATAGAGGTTGAGGGTTATGTGGAAGGCGTTTTCAATGGTTGCGGCCGGGGCTTCGATGTCCACGACCATGCGGTTGGCGGCGGTGTTCATCACCGACATTCCATTCGCTTGCTCGAAATGGAGAACCGCCGCGTAGTCTGCTTCCGCGGGACCAAATCTATCGGCAAACTCCTGGACGCTGAGGTACTTGTGATAACTGGGACTTTGCCGATCGTAGAGCTGCTGCAAGAGATCATCGAGTTCGGCCTGATTGCGCAGGGGCAACGAGATGGCGAGGCTTACGCGCTGCGAGCTGGGAACGTGACCGACCAGCGGCGCGACTCCGCTGACCACGGCCTCGGGAACGTGGCTGGTCATGGTGGGGCGTTGCTCCGCTTGGACAGCGGCTGCAAGGAAAAAGGCGGAGCAGCACAGTGCTACAGTGGACCGCGCGGATAGATATTGGTGACACCTTTTTCATCTGGCCCCTCAAGTTTGCCTACTCTACAACGCAGTGGGACGGTGGACAAGGTGTCATTAGTCCCCAATTCGAAGTGCTCGCTGGCCAAAGGTCAAGATCTTAACCACAGGGGACACAGAGGGGCACGGGGGTGGTTCGATAAAGAATTCGTTGTCAGCCGGTTACAGCTTATTCCGCCCTATCGATCTGAGCCTTTTGCAGCTTGTCCGAGTAATCGACGTAGACGGACTTCCACTCGGTGTAGAAATCGATCGCGCCGATGCCACCTTCGCGGTGGCCGTTGCCGGTGGCCTTGGTGCCTCCGAAAGGGAGGTGGACTTCGGCGCCGATTGTGGGGGCGTTGATGTAGGTGATGCCGGCGTAGAGGTCGCGAATGGCGGCGAAGGCCTTGTTCACATCTTTGGTGTAGAGCGCGGAGGAGAGTCCGTATTCGATGCCATTGGCTATCCCGATGGCATCATCGAGGTCGTCACAGGGGATGATCGAAACCACGGGGCCGAAGATTTCTTCCTGCGCGATGCGCATTTTCGGGTCGACGTCGGTAAAGACACTCGGTTGCATGAACCAGCCGTTTTGGTAATCGCCTTTGTCCAGGCGATTGCCGCCGCACATTAATTTCGCGCCTTCGTCCTGGCCGATTGCGACATAACTCAGGTCGGTCTGAAGTTGCTTTTCGTTTATAGCCGGACCCATCTCGGTAGTTTCATCCAGGCCGTTGCCGACCTTAAGTTTCTTGGCGCGCGCGACATATCTTTCGACGAACTCGCGGTAAACGCCTTTCTGCACGATGATGCGGCTGGTGGCGGTGCAGCGCTGGCCGGTGGTGCCGAATCCACCCCAGAGGCCGCCTTCGATGGCCAGGTCGAGGTTGGCGTCGTCGAGGACGATCATGGGATTCTTGCCACCCAGCTCTAAAGAACAGTGTTTGAAACTCTTGGCGGCGATGCCGCCGATGATGCGGCCTACGGCGGATGATCCGGTCAGCGAGATAGCGCGTACATCCTCGTGCTCGGCCAACGGCGTGCCGACTTCGGGGCCGAATCCGGCGACGATGTTGATGACGCCTTTAGGCAGGCCAGCGTCAGCTAGGGCGCGGACCAAATTGAAAGTGGAGAGCGGAGTGTCCTGCGCGGGCTTGATGACGCAGGTGTTGCCGCAGACGATGGCGGGCAGCAGCTTCCAGGAAGAGATCGCCATGGGGAAATTCCAGGGCGTGATCATGCCGCAGACGCCGATGGGCTGGCGCACGGCCATCGCGAACTTGTTCGGCATCTCCGAGGGGACGGTGGGGCCGAAGAGGCGGCGGCCTTCGCCGGCGTTGTAGTAGGCGGCGTCAATGGCTTCCTGCACGTCGCCGCGAGTCTCGGCGAGGACCTTGCCCATTTCGCGCGTCATCTCACGGGCGTAGTCTTCTTTGCGCTCGATGAGAATTTCGGCGGCGCGGAAGACGATCTCAGCGCGGCGTGGCGCCGGCACCAGACGCCATTTGGCGAAGGCGCGCTTGGCCGCGTCCACGGCGGCGTCTACGTCGGCCTTGGCGGATTTCTGGAAGATTCCGACCACATCGCGGGTGTCGGCCGGATTGCGGTCTTCGAACGTTTCTCCGGTCGAGGACTCGACCCACTCGCCGTCGATGAAGTTCTTGAGGACTTTGGTGGGGTTGTAGCCTACGATGGCTGGGGAAGCTAGAGTGTCGGTGGCCATGATTGCTCCTTAATCCTTATGAATGCCTGGATATTGATGCTACAGGGGGCGGGGAAGGTGCGGCAAGGCACGAGTCGGTTTTCGTGGAGTCAATCAATTTTTCGGAGTGTTGGGTCAGGAATTTGGCCATGCGTTGTGCGTCGCTCCATTCCTTCGTCAGTCCCAATTCGCGAACCCATTTGTCCAGATACGAGTGATCCAGAGAACCCTTGCGAATCTTCAGAATTCCCGCGGCATCCTCGATCTGACGCTGCGACTGAGCGAGCTTTGACCATTCGAGCTTGGAGAGGATCACGTCCTCGGCGCTGGTGACGAAAAGAGGAAATCCCTGCATGACTAGCAATTGCCGGCGGCCAAACTCTTCCTGGCTAAAAGGGCGAGTCTTGCGAATGATCAGGTCAATCTTCCAGCCGGTTTTCAGGTCGATGATGTTGAACAAAGAATCGCGCTGGTGAGCTTCGAGCGCCGCGTCCAGGTCCGCATAGTATTCACCGCTGGGCAGGCCCTCCATGAACGCCCGCAACTGCGCTGGATCAGCCTCGATTACGAGATCGATATCCTGCGTTGAGCGCGGGGAGCCGTAGTAGACGCTGGCGAACGAGCCGGTTAGCATGTAGGCGATGCCAGCACGGTCGAGCGCCGTAGTGACCCTTTGTAAGACCTCAAGAAAGCTCATCGCAGGCCGGCGGGCAATGGCGCAGGCAGGAAGGCGAGCCTGAGCAATTCGCGGGCGATGTTCGCTTCGGACCACTCGGGATGCTCCCGGTGCAGCCGCGCGCGGTTCAAGTCGCGGGCGGACATGCTCATCTCATACGCTAGAAGCAGCCGCTGCTCTCCCGACATCGACCGGTGAATGTCGAGTTGTATCGATTGCGCAACAGTGCTGGTGTCGGTGATAGGCACGGAAAAATGGTAACACGGAGCGCGCGAGGTCTTGCCGCGTTTTTTGTTTCCTCTATCCTTTTCTCGTGGCCGGTGACGGTCAAAAGCAGCGGGCGAGGTTTCCCGCTCTACGCATGACTTACTTATCCTCGAAAAATCCTTAGGACCTATGTTCTCTGAAGAGCATCCATAACCTTCATGAGAATGCCGTGCGACGAAGCTCTCATGCGATCGGCGGGAGCCGCGGTACCATGCCTGGCAGAATCGAGAACGTGGATACTCGCCGGGACCATTCTCGGATCGAGCATGGCTTTCATCGACAGCACAGTGGTGAGTGTCGCTCTGCCGGCTCTGCAAGCCAGTTTTCACGCGACCGTGGTGGATATGCAATGGGTGGTCGAAAGTTATGGGCTGTTTCTGGCAGCGTTGATTTTGGTTGGGGGTTCGCTGGGCGACCTGTTCGGGCGGCGTCTGATGTTCCTGGCAGGAGTCTCGATTTTTGCCGTGGCTTCGGGCTGTTGCGGGCTCTCCCAGGACATTCATCAACTGATTATCGCGCGCAGCGTTCAGGGCGTTGGGGCGGCGCTGCTGGTTCCCGGCAGCCTGGCAATTATCAGTACGTCGTTCGACGAGAAAAGCCGTGGCCAGGCGATTGGAACTTGGTCGGGCTTTACGGCGATCACCACGGGCATTGGGCCGGTGCTGGGTGGCTGGCTGGTGGAGCATGCTTCCTGGCGCTGGGTCTTCCTGATTAACATTCCGCTGGCAGCGGCGGTAGTCGTGATTTCGCTGTGGCGGATTCCGGAGAGCCGCAGCGCCGATGCGCGAAGCATCGACTGGGCAGGAGCGGTACTGGCCACTGTCGGCCTCGCCGGACTGGTCGGCGGGTTCGTCGAGTCGGTCAATCTGGGTTGGAGGAGTCCGCTGGTCTTCGGAAGTTTGATCGTTGGGGTGGGCTGTCTGGTTGCGTTCGTGCTGGTCGAAGCAAAGAGCGTTTCGCCGATGCTTCCGCTTACCCTGTTTGAATCCAGCAGCTTCGACGGTGCGAACCTGCTGACGCTTTGCCTTTACGCGGCGATTGGAATTTTCTTTTTCGTGTTTCCGCTCAACCTGATCCAGGTGCAGGGATATTCGACCACCGCGACCGGCGCCGCTCTTTTTCCCTTCATTCTGCTGATGTTTCTTCTTTCCCGCTGGTCTGGCGGACTGGTGGCGCGCTATGGCCCGCGGCGTCCGCTGATCATTGGCCCTCTTATTACCGCTCTGGGCTTCGTTCTCTTCGCTGTGCCTTCGGTTGGAAATAGTTACTGGAAAGCATTGTTCCCGGCAGTGATTGTTCTCGGGTTTGGGATGGCGGTAACGGTGGCTCCGCTCACCACCGTGGTCATGAATTCGGTAGGACAGGATCGAGCTGGCACAGCCTCCGGAATCAATAACGCAGTGGCACGGGTAGCGGGCGTACTGGCCATTGCTGTTCTTGGAATCATCATGGTGACGGCGTTCGGTTCCCGACTAAGCGACAGCCTGGCTCACATCACGCTGCCGTCCGGTGTCATGCAGCAGCTTCAGGCAAACATGAGCAAGCTGGCCGATCTTCAGGCGCCCGCGGGTCTCGATGAGCGTACGAAACTTGTTATCAAAGAATTCGTTGGAGACGCTTTTGTGTTCGCCTTCAGAATTGTGATGCTGATGTGCGCCGGTCTAGCCCTGGCAAGTGCGGCGATATCATGGCGGATGATTCGAGAGAGCCGGGCTTGACTCCCGGGTGCAGCCCGGTTCACTCAGGTCAAAGTCAAAAGCCGATTCTTGAGTTAGCCCTAGAAGAATTCGCTTCGAGATTATCTACTTGACTCAATCTGCTTCCTGTGCTACCTTCCTTTTGTGATCTACTTTGATGACTTTACGGGCTTTTTGGCTGAATTGGACTTCTCAAGGTGTTCGCGCACAGCTTTGAGCACCTTGGGATGGAACACGCCCTCAGCTAATTCCCCACTGGTCATCTTCGCTGGGTGCTTTTTGAACTTCACTTTGCTCATGGTGAACCTATGACCTCCGCTCCTGTGAATCTGATGGACGTAGTAGAGAAGTACAGCACAGATGACCACTGCCGGGAAGCCCTGCTGCACCTACGCTGGCCGGACGGCGTGCGCTGCCTGAAGTGCAAGAGCGAGAAGGTTGCCCCTGTCCACGACCGCAAAGTGTTTGTGTGCTATTCATGCGACTATCAGTTCTCCGTAACCGTGGGAACGATCTTCCACGACACGCATCTCCCGCTCACGAAATGGTTCTTGGTGACGTACCTGATGACGGAATCGCGCAAGGGCATCTCCGCTAATCAGATTAAACGAATGCTTTGGGGCCAGCACAAAGGCTCTTACAAGACCGCGTGGTACTTGTGCCACAGAATCCGCAAAGCAATGGCTGAGGCGGAACATAAACTCTCTGGCACAGTTGAAATTGATGAGATGTATGTCGGCGGTCACACGACGCACGCCAAGAAGTGGAAGAAACACGCGCCAGTGGTCGGCATCCGGGAGCGCGGCGGACACCTTCACTTCATCTCTGCCGCGAACCTCAACCAAGACAAGATTAATGAGATTATCGCGCGTAACGTGGACAAGACCGTGGACGTGATTATGACCGACGAATCGCGGCTCTACAATTTCGAGGACCACGAAGTATCGCGGCAAGCACAAGACGGTAAATCACAGCGCTGAAGAATACGTGCGCTACGAAGGCGGCCTGTGCGTCTCGACAAATGCGATTGAATCCGCATTCTCGCTTTTTAAGCGTGGCGTGGTGGGCGCGTGGCATAAAGTTTCCGTGAAGCATCTTCCGGCTTACCTGCAAGAAATGACTTGGCGTTTCAATAACCGCAAGAACCAATACCTGTTTCGCGATACGCTCATCCGTTTACTGCAATCTGACAACCTCGAATACAAAAAACTCACGAAAGCTGCTGCATAGTCACAAAGATATCCTCTTGACGAGTTTTTCTAGATAATCTGTGATCCTGCCAAAAAATCCATGGTCAGTGAAAAAAACCTCTGGGTCACTAATAGCTTGCGCGAAAGCTACTGCCTGTCTACGATCTTCGTCGGTCTGCGACGAAACTTTGCCCACCATCACCGTCCGTAGGTAATCAGCCTCAATGATAAGTTCACGAGCTTTATTTTTGTAAGTCTCTCGTACCTGGGATCTTTGTTGTAATTTTTCCTGCCGGTCAGATTCCCGATGGGGGTCTCCTGGCGGCCATGTCCGATCATAGGCATTAATCACTTGGCGGTCAGCGCTTTCGTATGCCATCTGCCATAATGACCGTTGTTCTGCAAGATGATGAACAACAGCAATCAAAACTTCAGTGGAAGCTTGGGAGATTTGTGACCCATTCTTAGCAGCTAGCCTACCAGCGACACTAGCTATAACAGCTTCGAATTGTTCACTTGTAATCGGATGCTGAGGATGCGTGTTGTTGTAATCCACGAGAGCGATATTCATGTCCTGCTTTATACCATTCCGAAAGTTCCCTATTTCCGTTTGATGATCCTCGTCAAGTTGCTTTTCAACTAAGAATCCGACCACAAGGCCGAATACTGCGAGCAGTGCGAAGACTGCCTGCCACAAGTTGCGTTCTCTCTTATCTTTGACCTCCGCCGCCAAATGCACGCCCGCCCACCCCATAGCCAAAGGTACTGCAAAGTCAACTGCGATTTTCCCAACGAAAGTCCATGAATAGAGAAGTCCATAATGCAGCCTCAGAATACCTAGTATGATGGTGAGAAGTAACGCCACGCCGAAAAACCGCCGCCGAAGCATCGCGGCCAATCCGAGAGCTAGCGCCACCGTCAGACCATCGAATATACGGATTGCGACGTTCATGCGAACATCTCCGCTCAGCCAAGGTCAAGACAGCCTCCTTGACTGCGGAGAATTGTACTCCACAATTGAGTGAAGTACATAATCTCGATTCGCTTGAGTGTTCCAGTTGGAACACTCCACCAAGGTGCTTGCTTTGCTCTGAGCTATTGTATAGTAGGCAAGCCCTTATTCTGCTAGGGCTTGCGAAATTACCAACGAAGAATAGCGAATAGCTTTGAGGTTGGAATGCACGATCAGTTTTCGGAGCTAAGTACGCTCAAGTGAAGGGGTTGGCGGGTTTTCCTTGGGCCGCGAGTAGCACGGTGCTACCACTTGCCAAGATCGACTCGTTACTGTCCGGCCGACTTCGTGCTCCCGGCGCTTCCGTCGAATTCTTCTCCGAGCCAGTGTTGGAAAGCCGTCATGTTCTGCGGGCGGCCGAGGAAGTTCTTAACCAGATCATTCGCTGACGCTGAGCCGCCGGGTTCCAGCACGACGCGGCGATACTTCATGGGAGCGTCACCCGCCAGCAGGTTTTTGTGGTCGAACTGGAGGAAGAAGTCTTCGGCGATCACTTTGTCCCAGAGGTAGGTGTAGTAGGCGCTGGAATAACCGCCGAGGTGACCGAAGGAGGCCCACATGTGGGTTTCTGGGAGCTGCGTGAAGAGCGTGTATTTGACGTTGGCGTCAAGGGTCACTGCATCGAGATTCACGTCGTCCGGCTTGGTTTTGTAAACGTCGTAGGAAATTGCAGTCAGGGCGTTCTGCCGAGCCGCCCAGGCGCCGCGCCCGAAAGCAGAAGCGCGGTTCATGCGGGCGACGAGTTCAGCGGGGATGGGTTCGCCGGTCTTGTAGTGGTGGGCGAATTTGGCCAGGACCTGAGGGCTGCGAATCCATTCTTCGAGCATCTGCGAAGGGGCTTCGACGAAATCGGATTCCATGCTGATGCCGGTGATTCCGGCCCACTGCTGCTGGCCGCCGAGGATGTGGTGCATGAGATGGCCGAATTCGTGGAAGAAAGTCTGGACGTCGCCGTAGTCCATGAGGCCGGCGTCATCCGCGGTGGGAGCAGGGAAGTTGCAGACGAGAATCGCTTCCGGCAGTTGCTTGCCGCGAATGCCGTCAAGCACAGGAGCCATTTCCGCGTGGCTGTACTTGCCGGGGCGCGGGTGCATGTCGAGATAGAAACGGCCGATGGGCTTGCCGTGATCAATCACGATCCAGGTTTCCACCGCGGGATCCCAGGAGGGAACGTTCATCTCCTGCTGGAAGGTGACATGAAAGAGATCAGCGGCGGTGTCGAGAATGCCTTGCTTCACTTGCATGAAGGGAAAATACGGACGAACCGATTGCGAGTCGAAATCGTATTTTGTGCGGCGAAGGGATTCGGAGAGATAGGCTGCTTCATAGTTCCAGATTTCTTTTGTTCCGGAGTCGGTCTTCCGTTTCTCGGCGAGAAGCATCTCGAATTCGCGCTCGGCGAGGGGGCGGGCGGCATCGTTCACCTGTTGAATGAAGTCGGCGATGTTGTGGCCTTTGGCGATCATCTTGTCGGCGGCATTGTAGTCGGCCCAGTTGGAGTAGCCGAGCAGGCTGGCGATCTCGTAACGCGTTTTCAGCAGGCTGGTGAGCACTTCCTGATTCTTGGGATAGGCGCGCGTATTGAAGGCCAGCGTCATGCGTTTGCGCAGATCGCCGCTCTTGGCGAAGCTGAAGATAGGCAAGGCATCGGGATAATTCGTGGTGATCTGGACCTTGCCATTGGCGCCGGGTTTGTGGCGGTCGATGTAGTCCTGAGGCAGGCCGTCGAGTTCGGAGGCATCGGGTTCGACCACATTCTGGCCGTCGGCGATGTTGCGATCGAACATGGACTGCTGTTCGGTGGCCTGGTCGTTCAGTTTCTTGAGGCGGGCGCGGGTGGCGTCGTCTTTGTCGACTCCGGCGAGGCGGAACTGGAGAAGCTGGCGCTGGACGTAGTGACGGGTGGCGGAATCGGCTTTTGAAAGATCGAGCGCGGCGAGTGCGGCATAGACGTCGCGATTCAGCGCAATGGCAATCTGGGCGGCGCCGGCCTTGGTGAGCATGGCCGTGGCGTGATCGCGGAAGGCGGCATCGGGATGGACCTGCTCCATCAGTTGGGCGAAGTAGGCGGCGGAGTTGTTTTGGCGGACGGCCTCGTCGAAGGGGACGAGTGTGTTTTCAATAGTGCGCGGACCTTTGGCGGCGAGCAGAGTATCGATGGCGCGCTGGCCGGCCGCCAGGCGGTCGGTCTCGATTTTTTCGAAGGCGGCGATATCGGGCTTGGCGGCCCAGATTGTGGGCTGAGACACGGTGATGCGCTGGGCGGAGAGGACGGCCGCTCGAAGGAACGGGACACAGAGAAAGAAAGCCAGGCGTGCTGCGAGCAACATGGAAACCTCGTGGAGAACCTTGGGTGGAACGATTTCGGACCTGATGTCTTAGACGCTGAGAAATTGTTGAGGAGAGCGCGTTGCGATGTCAAGTTGGGTAAGGGGAAGGAAAAAACCTTAAACACAGGGGACACAGGGTCACAGAGGAAGCAACCGAAACAGCGATCGATAGGGGAACATCTCACAAACGAAGGTAACGTTCCCTACTGATTACCTGTTTTTGGTGCGGAGAGGCTTGTGGTAACGTTGAAATTACCGCATATTCAAAAGGTTTGAATAAGGTTTTTAGTCCACGTGTCCTCGCCGACTCGCAAACCGGGTATCCACATCGCGTGGAAGACGGTCACATACCGCAGTGTGGCCCTCATGATCATTGCGGGCTTGGTGGTGCTATTGATTGGGATACGGCTGACCTTCCCGCAATTCACCGAGAGCACCATCAGGGCGGTTGGAAGCATAGCCGACAAGGCGCTCGAGCGCGTGGCCGGCATGGCGCCGGCGGCGGGCCATGGCGTCTCCACGGCGCAGCAGGCCCACTTCACGGCGCTGGACGGCACGGTGCGGGTGAAGAAGGGCAACGGCAATAGCTGGGTTGGGGCGGACTACAACATCCCCTTGGAAAAGGGCGATGTGGTTCAGACAGGATCGGAGGGCATGGGGAAGGTGGTGTTCAATGACGGCACCAGCTATACCGTGAAGCAGGATTCGCTGATCGTGATTGAGGAGAACTCGGCCAACGATCAGCAGCAGACGAACGTGGCCGTGGCCGTGAGCACTGGAACCGTGGATCTTTCAACCGCGACGTATTCGCAGGGATCGAAATCACAGGTGATCGTGTCGGGTGCGACAGCATCGCTGGCGCCGGATTCGGCGGCGCAAGTACACAACGATCCCAACGCGGATAAGCACGAGATCCTGATGAAGAAGGGCGCCGGCGAAGTGACGCGCAATGGAGAAACGGTGCAGTTGGCCAACTGGGAAAGAGTGAGCTTCCAGGCGACGCAGCCGCACATGGAAAAGGACAAAGGGACGGGGCCGCCAACGCCGATTTCTCCGGCGAACATGGCGCCGATTTTTACTTCCGGGGAGACGACCAAGGATGTGGAGTTCTCCTGGACCGCGATGGCGAATGCGGCGGGCTACCGGCTGCGGATCTCAAGAAACCCCTATTTTTCCTCCACCCTGGTTGACAAGAAGGTAAATACGGCGGATGTTACGGTTACAAGCCTGGGCGAAGGCGCTTACTACTGGGCGGTACAGTCGGTTGACGCGTCAGGTAAGGAGTCGGTGGAGAGCGAAAAGAACCGCTTCACTATCATTCCGAAAGGGAAGCAGTCGGAAGCCATTGACCTGGAACTGGATCCTTTCATTCAGCATGGACACATTATTGAAGTAACGGGGAAGACCCAGGTTGGCGCCCGGGTGATGGTGAATGGCCGGGAGGTCCCGATGTTATCGACCGACGGGACGTTCCATTACTTCACCCCGCCGCTGACGCCGGGCGAAGCGGTGATTACGGTGACGGCGCAGACGGCGCAGGGTGGAGTGAACACGCAGCAGAAAAAGATCATTATTCAGTAAATCCTTGGCGGGCAAGAGTGTTCGCCTCAGGATGACAATTGAGAGAAGTGGGGTTCCAGAAGTACGAGGAACCTTCGGTTCCGGCAGGGTTGCTGAGCCTCTCATAGACTAGAGGAGGAAGCGGCCGCGCCGGATGGCGCAAATCGGGTTCGCCCGCAAACAGAGCGATCAAGGTAGATCGCGAGAAGAGTTCGTCAATGTCAAATAACGGATTTCATTCATCACGTTCTCACAACCTCAGGTCGTTATTCAGCCTGTTCTCAAGCGACCTGGCCATCGATCTGGGCACGGCCAACACCCTGGTCTACGCGCGCGGCAAGGGCATTGTCGTCAACGAGCCCTCTATTGTCGCTATCAATAAGAACACGGGCGAAGTAGAAGCCGTGGGTAAAGAAGCGAAGGAGATGCTGGGCCGGACGCCGGGCAACATTGTGGCCATCAAGCCTATGAAGGATGGCGTGATTGCCGACTTCAAGGTCACGGAGAAGATGCTGAACTACTTTATCCAAAAGGCGCACAACCGGAAGATGCTGGTGCATCCGCGGATCGTGATTGGAGTGCCGTCGGAGATCACGCAGGTGGAAAAGCGAGCGGTCATGGATTCGGCGTATCGCGCCAAGGCCAGTGAAGTGCACCTGGTGGAGCAGGCCATGGTGGCTGCGATTGGAGCGGGACTGCCGATTACGGAACCGAGCGGCAACATGGTGGTCGACATCGGCGGCGGCACGACGGACATCGCGGTGATTTCGCTGAGCGGCATCGTCTACTCGCGTTCCGTACGGATGGCGGGGAACCAGATGGATGAAGCCATCATGAATTATCTGAAGCGGAAATATAACCTGCTGATCGGCGAGCGCACCGGCGAGCAGATTAAAATGGAGATTGGTTCGGCGCACCAGCTCGACAAGCCCATGACCATGGAGATCAAGGGGCGCAACCTGATCGAGGGTGTGCCGAAAACCATTACAGTAGATGACGGTGAGATCCGCGAGGCGCTGAGCGAGTGCGTTTCGACGATCATGAATGCGATTCGCGTGGCCCTCGAGCGCACACCGCCGGAGCTTTCGGCAGACATCAGCGACCGCGGCATTGTGCTGACCGGGGGCGGAGCGCTGCTGAAGAATCTGGACAAGCGCATCCGCGAAGAAACCGGGCTGCCGGTCTCGATAGCCGACGATCCGCTGTGCAGCGTGGTGCTGGGCACGGGCAAGATGCTCAGCGACTTCAAGCTGCTGCGGAAGATCTCGATTGAATAGCAGTGGTCGTGGCCAGTGGTCAGTGATCAGTGGTCAATTGCAAGACCTACTGATCACTGACCACTGACCACTGACCACTTATCACTGACCACTGATTTTATGGAAACCGTTCTCGGCCGTTACCGCAACCTGACCATCCTGGTTGGAGTGTTGTTTCTGCAGGTGCTAGGGCTGGCGGTGCAGGTCAAACGCAGCCCGGACGCGGAGAACACGCGATTGATCCGCATCTGGGCGGTGGATTTAGTTACTCCTTTCGAGCGCGGGCTGGTCTGGGTGCAAAACGGAGGCAGCAATCTCTGGCACAACTATTTCTATCTGCGCGGAGTGCGGGCGGAGAACCGCCAGCTCAAGGAGCAGATTGAAGAGATGCGGTTGGAGCAGGTGCGGCTGACCGAAGATGCCACCCAGGCCCACCGCTTGCAGTCTCTGCTGGCATTCAAGGAGCAGTTCATCGCAAAGACGGTGCCGGCCCAGGTGATCGGGTCCAGTGGTAGCGATCTTTCCCGGTCCATCTATATCGACAAGGGATCAAACGACCGCATCGCGCAGGACATGGCGGTGATTACCTCCGGCGGCATCGTGGGCAAAGTGCTGCGCGTTTATCCTTCGACGTCTCTGGTGCTGATGATCAACGACCAGAGCAGCGGCGTGGGAGCGATGCTGGACAAGTCGCGGTTACAGGGCGTGGTGCGCGGAACGCCGAACGGCGAGTTGATTCTGGAGCGGGTGATGAGTGACGAACAGGTGGCGGCGGGAGAAACCGTCCTGAGCAGCGGAGGCGACCAAATCTTTCCCAAGGGGCTTCCGCTGGGTACCGTGAGCAAGGTGAGTCCGGGAAGAGAAATGTTTCTCAACATTCACGTGAAGCCGGCCGCGGACCTGAGCCGGGTAGAAGAAGTGCTGGTAGTGATCGAGAAGCAGGAACGGGAGCCGGTGGCGGAAAGCGGCGGCAGGGTGCGCGCGGCGGATGTGCTGGCGCAGCGGCTGCCTTCGGTGCCGGAGAAACCTCCCGCGGGTGCGGGGGCGGCGGCGGCGGGTAGCGCTCCGAACGGCGCGACTGCGCAGGGATCGAGTGCAGGCTTGAAGCCGCAGCCCGCGGGTGCGGCCAAGCCCTTGACTGCAACCACAACGACTGGAGCAGGAACGGCTGGAACCGGGACGACTGGAGGAGGGACGACCGTCGATGTCTTGAAGAAGGTTGCGCAGAAGCCGGTTGCCGGCGATTCCGGCACGAATGCCATTTCCGGGAGCGCAGCCGGGCCGGGCGCGGCTTTGAGCACGGCGGGCGCTGGTTCGAACGCCCTTCCGAAATCGGCTCCGAAATCCGTGAATTCTGGGGCGAAACCAGCAACGACGCCCGCCAAACCTCCAGGTGCGGAGCCTAGTCCTCAAACGCCTCCTACCGAAGACAATCCCCACTAGCGTGCCCATCACTTACACATCGGGCGAGCAGATTGAGGTTTACCGGTTCAGCATTCCGGTGACGGTGGGTGTGCCGCTGCTGGCGCTGTTTCTGCAGGCGTTCCTGCCGAGACGATTGCCATTCTTCTCCATCTTCGACCTGCCCTTGCTGGTAACCATTTTCTTTGCCATGGCGCGGCGCAACCCGATTTCCGGGCTATTGACCGGAGCCGCCATCGGGCTGGTACAGGACATGCTGGGGCCTTATCCGATCGGAATTTATGGCATCGCCAAGACGGTGGTGGGCTATGGCGCGTCGTCGCTGGGAGCGAAGCTCGACGTAGAGAACGTGGGGGCTCGATTCCTGATCACGATGGCGTTTTACCTGGTTCACGCCGCGGTCTATTTCACCGTGGCGCGCGGCATGGTGAATCTGACTCTGGATTGGAGCTGGACCCGGGGAATCCTAGCCGGGCTGGCCAATGCGGGGGTGGGCGTGGGGCTGTACTTTTTGCTGGATAAGTTCAAGCAGAGAACGTAAGAGCAGTGGCCAGTGGTCAGTGGTCGGTAGCCAGTGAAATTTGTTCAGGCTGTGACTTCCGTTACCCGCCTCGGTAATCCCTTGGCGTGCCGCCCGCAGTACAATGAATCTGAAAGCTCCCATACATTTCAAGTTCTGCGAGGTTGTGACTTTTTGCGGGCCAGACGAACTCTCGGCGAGCGTTTGACTGGCCACTGTTCACTGGCCACTGGCCACTGACTTATGTTCGGCCACGACGACAAAGTATCGGCAATGCGCTTGACGGGCGCGCAGTACGCGATCCTCGGCATTTTTCTGGTGCTGGCTTATGGATTGTGGCGGCTGCAGGTCATGCAGAGCGATTTGTACGCGACACTGGCGGAGAAGAACCGCATTCGGAACGTGCCGATCCTCGCCCCCCGGGGCAAGATTCTGGACCGCGAAGGGCGCGTCATCGTCGACAACTATCCATCGTTCTCAGCTCTGCTGCTGCGCGATTCTTCCCGCGACCTGAGTGCAGATGCGGAGCTGATTGCGCACGGTCTTCACCTGGATGCGAATGAAGTGCGCACGAGAATTCGCCACTTTTCGTCGATGCCGCAATACCAGCCGATCTTCCTGAAAGAAGACATCACTCCGGATGAGCTGGCGTTCATCGATGCGCATCGCAACGAACTGCCCGAACTGGATACGATCGTGGCGCACCGGCGCCTGTATCCGCGTAACGGGTTTATGGCGCACCTGATCGGCTATGTGGGCGAAGTGACCGAAGACATGCTCAACCAGCCGCAGTTCGAACTCTATAACCCGGGTGATGTGGTGGGCGTCTCAGGGGTGGAGCGGCAGTACAACAATGCATTGATGGGCAAGAATGGAGCGCGGCGGGCGCTGGTGAACAGCCATGGCCGCGAAGTGGGGTTGCTGGGGGAAACGGAGGCGATCCCGGGCAAGCAGTTGAAGCTGACGGTGGATGTCGATTTGCAGATTGCGGCCGAGGAAGCGCTGGAAGGGAAGAATGGCGCCATCGTTGCGATGGATCCGAGGACGGGTGAAATCCTCGCCATGGTGAGCCGGCCGACCTTCGATCCCCAGAGTTTTTCGGTGCGAGTCTCGCGCGATCAATGGAACAAGCTGGTCAACGACGAGGACCATCCTCTAATGAACAAGGCGATTCAAGCGCAACTGGCGCCCGGTTCGACGTTCAAAATCATCATGGCGACGGCGGGACTGCAGGAAGGAATTGCGCAGGACCTGCACGTGAACTGCACCGGCGGCGGCACTTTCTACGGCCGTTACTTCAAGTGCTGGATTGCGGCGCGGCATCAGACGCACGGGGCGGTAGACATCGTGAAGGGCATTTACCAATCTTGCGACGTGTTTTTTTACACGCTGGGCGAGAAGCTGGGGATTGACCGCATCGCCAAGTACGCGACGGAGCTGGGCATGGGGCAGAAAACCGGAATTGATTTGCCGCAGGAAGTGAGCGGGGTGATGCCGTCGGAGCAGTGGAAGATACGGAACTTCAAACAGAAATGGTTTGCGGGAGAGACCATCTCGGTGAGCATTGGGCAGGGTGCGATCGCCGCCACACCAATCCAGATGGCGCGGGCGTTTGGAGCGATTGCCAGCGGAGGCCGGATGGTGCGGCCGCATGTGACGAATCCGACGGATTTGCCGCCGGGCGTCATTCCAGCGCAGAACGTTCCGGCTGAAGTAACGATTCCGATTGATCCCAAGAATTGGGAAATTATTACGGACGCCATGGCACAGGTGGTCAGTCCGGTGGGAACGGCGGGGGCATCGGCGATCAAAGGTGTGGATATGGCCGGGAAAACCGGCAGCGCGCAGACCGTAAGCAACGCCCTGAAGGCCAAGATGAGCGCCAGCGAAAAAGACAGGTACAAGGACAACGGTTGGTTTGTGGGAGTGGAACCGCGGCGCAATCCGGAAATTGTGGTGTGCGCGCTGTTTGAAGAGGGCGAGCATGGATCGTTGGCGGCTCAGGTAGTGTCGAGCGTGATCCAGGCGTTCGTGGAGAAGCAACGCCGGCATCCCACGAAGATGGCGAAGAACGCCCGCCCTGCCGAGATTGGCGCGGTGTGGACTGCGCCCGGCGCCGATGGCGACGAGCAGAAGTTGCAGGGCGGACACTTCTTTCTGGATGTGGCGAAGCCGCCGCTGGCTGCGGTAAGTACCGAGTACCTAGTACCGAGTACCGGGAAAATGCAATGAAGAGATCAGCGGGAGAAATCATACATAGGGAGGGGATTACTCGGTATTCGGTACTGGGTGCCAGGTACTGATGTCACGCTACGTTTCATTTCGCGACTTCGACTGGCTGCTGCTGATCTTTGTGCTCATGATCTGCGGGCTGGGTGTGATGGAGATCCACAGCGCTACCATGCACACTAAGTTTGCCGGGTCGCATGTCAGGCAGATTTACTGGATCCTCGGTGGCGTGGGGGCCATGTTCGTGATCAGTGCCGTCAACTATCAGATGTTGCTGGACCGGATCCACTGGTTTTACATCGCGGGAATTGCCTCGCTGATGGCGGTGCTGATCTTTGGACAGAAATACCTGGGAGCGAAGCGGTGGATCAAGATGCCCGGCGGCAATCACTTCCAGCCCTCCGAATGGGTGAAGCTGATTCTCATATTGGCGATGGCGAAGTTTTTTGCCGATCTGCGGCATCGCGAGCTCTCCTGGGCGGATTTCATGAAAGCCGGAGCTATCGTGGTGATTCCGATGCTACTGGTGCTGAAGCAACCTGATCTGGGGACGGCTCTCACTTATATTCCGATCGCAATCATGGGAGTCTTTCTGGGAGGAATGCAGTGGAAGCAAGGCGTGCTGGTGGCTGTGCTGGCGGTGGTAGCCGTGGGGGCGGTATTCTTCGTTCCCCGGGTGCATGTTTTGAAGTCGTATCAGAAGCAGCGTCTCACCAGTTTTGTCGATCCTGAACTTGATCCGCAAGGGTCGGGGTACCAAGTTGAGCAATCCAAGATCGCCGTCGGTTCGGGAGGGTTGTGGGGCGGGAAAGGCTCGCAAACCCACGGGGCTTTCCTTCCGGTCCCACAAACCGATTTTATATTTGCGGCATTCTCCGAGGAGCATGGATTCGTGGGCGCTCTGGGGGTTCTACTGTTATACTTCATAGTGCTGATGCGTCTGACCCAGAACGCGCAAACAGCGCCCGACCGCGCTGGCACGTTCGTGGTGATGGGTGTGGTGGCTGTGCTTAGCTTCCATATCCTGGTCAACGTCGGCATGGTGGTCGGCTTTATGCCGGTCACCGGAATACCTCTGCCGCTGATGAGTTACGGTGGATCTTCCGTGTTGTTCATGTTCCTGGCGCTGGGGATGGTTATGAACGTTCGAATGCGCCGCTTTGTGAACTAGCTGGGTCGGTGTGAGGGCTAGCCAGGTAACGGGGCTTAACAGGCCGGGTTCATGATTCTTGCGGTGCCGCTTGACACGGGAAGACGGCAGGGAGCAGTTGCTGCGCCAACAGACGCAGCCCCAAAAATATCGATCGTCCTCGCGTAAAGGGGGCATTTCACCGGCTGTCGAGCAGTCGAAGGCCGGGCAGGATTGAAGCTATAGCGCTGCTGGCAGGGAAACGGCCCCCCGACCGGAAATCGGTCTGAGAGTGCGGTCACAAACCCGGCAGACGCAAAGCGAAACAGTGCAAAAGATACCCAAGCTTGTGCAGCGGATTCGGTTAGGGAGTAACCTCCCCAGCCCCAGCCGTCCCCGATCCGGGGCCAGCCTCGCGACGCTCGATCCTGCCCTTTCCTTCCCCGCTTCGCCCCGGTGAACCCCGTCCGACTGAATGAGTCGGGGCGGGACCGGAGTGTCCATGAACAAAGAGTTATTTGTCTCTTCCACGCCACACGAAACCAAGGTTGGACTGGTGGAAGACGATCTGCTCGCGGAAATCTACCTCGAGCGCGAAAATGAATACACCTTAGCCGGCTCCATCTACAAAGGCCGCGTCACGCGCGTGCTGCCCGGCATGCAATCTGCCTTCGTCGACATCGGGCTGGAGCGCGACGCCTTCCTCTACGTTTCCGACTTTATGGAGTTGGAAGAGCACGACGAGGATTTGACCGATAGTGTGCCGACCAATCGCGGAGTGCAGGATCTGCGCGCGCCAGCGGCGGCAGAAGAAGCGGCAGTGCCTGGACTCAATGATGCAACCGAGGCGGAAGAGAGTTTCGGGAGCGGTTCCAGTCAAGATTTTGTCGAAACAGAAGGACTTGCGGAGACTCAGTCTAGCGCTGTGCAAGACGCTTCCGGCAGTGGGACTTCTCAAGACCGCGACCGCGGAGGTTTCCGTGGGCGCCGCCGCCGTCGTGGCGGGCGTCGCGATGGACGTGGCGACGGGCGCGGAGACGGACGCGAGCGGGGACCGGAGCCGCGTTTTGCCCGGCCTTTGGCTGAAAGTGTTCCTCCACCCGCTGCCGCATATCCTCCGATAGCTGCGCGTCCTCAGGAATCTGGCAGGACCCAGCAGTTTGGACCGCCCGCGGGATACCAGCCCATCCTGCTTCCCGGAGAATCGATTTCCAAGTACCGCGGTTTGGCCCAGCCTGCAGCGGTGCACGAGCGGCGTTCCCAGGACGCCGCGACCGGCGCGAGGTTTACCTCCGCGTCGGCACCCACCTCAGAGCGGGTGGCACCGTTGGCCGCGACTTTTCCTGACGATGAACCCATCTTTGCTAGCGCCAGTGCCAGTGCTGCTCCGATGGTCGAAACGCCACATAGAGAGCAGGACGCTCCGCGATACGCGGAAGAAGATCGCACCGAGGCCGCTTCAGCTTCAGCGGCATCGACTTCGGTGGACTGGAACCGCGAATTTCGCCGCCAGGAACTGGAGGGCAGCGCTCAGGCCACCGAACAGGAATTTGTCGAAGAAGAAGAGGAGATGGTAGCGCCTCAACCCCAAAGTTCGGATCGGCCAGTGCGCGAACCCGAAACCCCGGTTTTTGCTGCGCCTGTTTTTGCAACCCCCGGGACGCTCGAAGAAGAGACCATCGACGACGAAGAAGCGGATACAGTCCCTTATGAACAATCGTCCGATGAGGGCTACGAAGAGTTTGAAGAAGAGACACGGGCGGCTGGTCAGATTGCCGAAGTCCGCGCGACCGTGGATGAGATCCACATGTCGTCGCTAGCCGAGGCCGGGGTTGCGCCGCCGGCTGACGGCACCGTCAGCGAGGAAGACTCCGAGGAACTGGAACTGGAAGAGGCGCAAGCCAAAGCGGAAGCGTTGCTCGACGCAGAAGCCGGCGGAATCAGTGCCGTCGATGCCCGAGCGGAGGTTCGCGCTCCGGCGGGGACAGCCGGTTATACGCAGCGAGCGCCGCGTCCGCGGCCTGGTTTCGACCGGCAGCGCGGCGGACGCCGTGGCGGTGGTCGCCGCTTTCCGCGCCGCGAGGCGCAGGAAGTCCCGAAGATCAGCGATTTGCTGAAGGAAGGCCAGGAAATTCTGGTGCAGATCGCGAAGGAGCCCATCGGCAAGAAAGGCGCGCGCATCACCAGCCACATCGCGCTTCCGGGAAGGTTTCTGGTCTACATGCCGACGGTGAACCACACCGGAGTGTCGCGCAAGATCGCGTCCGACGAAGAACGGCAGCGGCTGAAGCGCATCGTGATGAGCGAGCGCGACAACGGCCATGGAGGCTTTATCGTTCGCACGGCGGCACAGAACGCGGGTGAAGACGAACTGCGCGCCGACATTCGCTTCCTGAAAGGCCTGTGGAACGATATCAAGAGCCGCGCCGAGGCTTCGAAGCCGCCGGCGCTGATCTACCATGATCTCAACGTTGTCGAGCGCGTGCTGCGCGATCAGGTCACCAGCGATTTCTCAGTGATCTGGGTCGATACCGAACCGGAATATGAGCGCATTCTCCGCTTCTTCAATCGCTTCCAGCCCGGGCTGGTGAAGCGGGTGAAGCTCTACACCAAAGAGACGCCGCTGTTCGAACAGTTCGGCTTGGCCGAAGAGATGAACAAGGCGCTCAAATCAAAAGTCTGGCTGAAGAGCGGCGGCTACATCGTGATCAACCAGACCGAGGCGCTGGTTGCCATCGACATCAACACCGGCAAGTACGTGGGCAAAACCTCGCGCTTGGAAGATACGATCGTCAAAACCAATGTGGACGCGATCAAAGAGATCGTGCGCCAGATTCGACTGCGCGATCTGGGCGGCATCATCATCATCGACTTCATCGATATGGACGAACGCCGCAACCGACAGCGCGTGATGCAGGCGTTAGAAGAGGAACTCCGGCATGACCGCGCCCCGTCGAAAGTCCTGCAGTTCAACGATTTCGGCCTGGTCGCGATCACCCGCAAGCGCGTGAAGCAATCGCTCGAACGCACGATTGGCGCGCCGTGCCCTTACTGCCAGTCCACGGGATACGTGAAGTCGCTCACGACAGTCGCCAACGAAATTTACGTGGAGATGCGCAAGATCGCCAAGCATCTGGAGCACGAAGACGTGATGCTGCGCGTACATCCCGATGTAGCGAAAGAATTGAAAGCCAACAACGGCCGCCTGCTGAACGAGATGGAAGAACTGACCAAGCGCACCATCATCGTGAAAAGCGACCCCGCGCTGCATCAGGAACAGTTCGATATTAACTAGCGGTCAGCGATCAGCCGTCAGCTAAAATCAGTGCCGAACATGTGGGGACAGCCGCCGTCGGCTGTCCGCCGGGCGAAGCCCGGCTACGGACCGCGCCACGGCAATCCTTGCCTATGAAGACGCGGGCTTTTTAACCCCTGCGTTATACTCAACGATGTTCTGAAGGCAAAAGCTGGAGGGAAAAGTATGTTTCATCTAATCTGGTATATCCTCATTGGGCTAATCTCGGGGGTCATCGCGAAATCGGTGATGCATGTGCATATGACGATCTTCTGGACAATCGTGCTCGGGATCATCGGATCGATTTTCGGCGGCGGCGTCAGCCACATGTTTTCGCGCGCGGCCAACGAACGCTATCATCCCGCCGGCCTCATTTTTTCCACCTTGGGCGCGATCCTGATTCTCTTCATTTGCTATAAGCTGAAGATTCATTTTCCCCAAGTCGACCCGTTCTAGCCTGCGCAAGATTCGCCGCGAGCGCGAACTGAGCTTTATGGGTAATCCGCCCGCGCGCCGCCCGCGACGGAAGAAATCCCGGTGAAATGGTTCTTCGACACCACCGTCCTGGTTGCTGCGCTTCTGCCGGGCCATCCCCACCATGCCCGCAGCTTCCCGGCGTTTGCGTCTGCGACTAGCAAGCAAGCGGCTTGTGCGGCCCACAGCCTGGCGGAAGCGTACTCAACCTTTACCCGTTATCCCGGAAAAGAGCGGATGAGCGCTGAAGCCGCAAGCTTGATGGTGCAGGGAATCGAGCATCGGTTTACTCTGGTTTGGCTTGACGGCGATGAGTACTGCGCCGCTATCCGCCGCATGGCACAGCTGGGCATCGTGGGCGGAGCGGTTTATGGCGGCCTGGTCGCAGCATGCGCTCTCAAGTCTGGCGCGAACCATCTGTACACGTGGAATGTGCGCCACTTCGATTTTCTGGGCACGGAGATCGAAAAACTGGTAACGTTGCCGCCAGCGGTTTAGCTCCCCGGATGCGCCAAAGCTTTCACCGCAAGATCAGAGCGGACGCGTAATTTCTGCGCCGTTTCGTGAATGGCGTTGGCGGATGCGTCGCTTTCGGCTGCCTTGGCGACGGCGAAGGTGTCCTCGGTGGTGGTGCTTGCGATTTCGAGCAAGACTACCAGCGCGTCCGCATGCAGTTTCCACAGCGAGGACATGCTCTGGCTGCGCTTAAGTTCTTCGAGTTCCGTGTTGACGCGGGCGACGCAGGAAACTAGACGGATCAGAGTGCGGGCGACATCGGCTCGAGGACTCTTCTCTTCCAGGAAGCTGGCATTGTAGGCGTCGGCTTCGGCGGCGGTGAGCGTCAGATTGAAAAAGCGCATGGGCACAACCTGGCGATACTTGGGATCGGCCACGCGGACAAAGACACGGATCGACTCCTCGACCCGGCGCAGTTTGCCTTCCTCAGCGGAGATCTGCTGCGCGGAGATAACGGGCGGCTGGAATGCTTGAGCCGGAACGGGCGTTTTGGCAGCGGCAATTCGCGCCGGTTTTGCGGCCGCTCCGCCCGATGACTTAGTTGTGCTCCCGGCGGCGGGCGCGAGCAACGATTTGCGGATGGGCGGGCGCCGGTCCAATTCTTTTTTCAAGCGGGAGACGCGGCGAAATTTTTCCAGGGCGCTGCCGTAATCCGCCTCGAGCATTTCTTTCTCCTCGATCGCGGCCACGTGGTCGACGGTGACTTCGACGCCGTCCACGGTACTGAGGATGCTGCCTCCCATTTCGTCCAGGACTTGAGCGAATTGTTTGATCTCGTCCAGCGCCTTGGCGAAGAGTTCATCGAAGCGCGCGCCGAACGCGGCGTTGTGCGCGGCTACCGTAGCCAGCACGCCGGGATGATAGAACGAAGCATCCAGCCAGCGCTTCAGTTCGCGGACGCGCGAAACGATTCCGGAATCGATGAGCGTATTGAAATCGCGATAGCGGGCAATCTCTTCGCGCAAAGGATCGAAGTTGCGAAGGAGTTGCACATGTTCTTCCGGAAGCGAGGGCACGTCGGTATCGGCGAGAATTTCGATCAGCGCGATTTCGAATGGAGAAAGCGGCAGCGATCCGTCCAGTCCGTAGCCGTGCTGCTGCCACTGCCCATGGACACGAGGATGGCGGTAAAGAAAAGTTGCAATCAGATCGGTCTTGTCCCGATTGACTTCACTCGGCTCGCGGCGGCGCACAAAGTATCGAAGCAGGGCCTCGGCGACCTCCGAATCCGTATCTGGAGTGAGCGCCTGGCGCAGCATCGCGGGCGTAATCGCCATGTCGAGCAAATGCAGCCACCGATACATCCGGGAAAGAGTTTCCGGAAGGTTCTCCGAGTGGCGGAGCGAGACCTCATCGAGCCCGCTCGGAATGGGCACGTCTCCGCCGAGCGAATCTCGCATCAGCTTCTGGTAGAAACCCTGGACTGTCGCCAGGATTGCCAACTCAAATTTAAGATCCTCGGCCAAGAAACGCTCCCGCAAGCGGGATTCTCCTCGTTGTTGAGGGAATTCTTTACTGCTGTTCCAGTAAAGACGAAAGTCACCAAGGCCGCAAGTTACCGGCGGAACGAGACCATTACGCTTCGCTTTCGCTCCCCGGAAGTGCATGGCCTTTCGCGCAGGCGGGACGGGCTTTAGAAAACCACGGTCTTGTTGCCATAAAGGAGGACGCGATTTTCGACGTGCCAGCGAACCGCGCGGGAGAGTACGACTTTCTCGAGGTCGCGGCCCTTGCGGATGAGATCTTCAACGGTGTCGCGGTGGGAAACGCGGACTACGTCCTGTTCGATGATGGGACCGTCGTCTAAGGCTTCAGTTACGTAGTGGCTGGTCGCGCCGATTAGTTTTACGCCGCGCTTGAAAGCTTGATGATACGGACGGGCGCCGATGAAGGCCGGCAAGAACGAATGGTGAATATTGATGATGCGCTGCGGGTAGCGGTTGACGAAATCGTTGGTAAGAATCTGCATGTAGCGGGCGAGCACCATGAAATCGGCTTCGTGCTCTTCGACTAGCGCATGAGTCTCTTCTTCGGCCTGCCGCTTGTTGTCTTTCGAGATCACAATAACTGTGTAAGGGATTTTGTAGAAGTCGGCGATGGGTTGGTTGTCCGCATGGTTGGAGATGATCAGCGGGATGTCGCAGGCGAGTTCGCCGCTCTGGTGACGGTAGAGGAGATCGACGAGGCAATGATCGTACTTCGAAACCAGGATGATCATTCGCGGGCGGTGCGAAGATTGGGCCAAGCGCCAGTTCATTTGGAACTTTTCGGCGATGGGGGAGAAGTGCTTGCCGAAGTCGGCAAGGTCCTTATCGTGGAGATCAATGTCGAAATCTTTGGGATCAAACTCGATGCGCATTAAGAAGAGGCCGGATTCCTCGTCGGCGTGTTCGTCGGCATGCAGGATGTTGCCGTTGTGCCGGTAGACGAAGTCGGCGATAGTGGCGACTTCGCCTTTGCGGTCGGGGCAGGAGATGAGGAGTATGGCGGAGTTTTTCATTTGTAGCGCCGGCGCTACTTCTTGAGGTGCTTCACAATCGCTCTTGCGGCATTCGCTCCCGACCCTCCGGTCAAGCCTGCGCCGGGATGAGTTCCGCTACCACAAAAATACAAATGCTCGATCGGCGTTTGGTAGCGGGCCCAGTCCAGCAGCGGACGCATGGTGAAGAACTGGTCGAGGGCGAGGTCGCCGTGGAAGATTTGACCGCCGGTTAAGCCGTAGACTTCTTCAAAGTCAAGCGGAGTAACTATTTGGTGAGTAAGAATTAGTTCCGGCAAGTTGGGCGCGTATTGTGCGAGCGTTTGAACAACCGTTTGGCCGAGCGCTCTGCGCTGGTCTTCCCAATCGCCTTTCAGCTTGTAGGGCGCGTACTGCATGTAGATCGACATCACGTGCTTGCCTTCGGGCGCGAGTGTGGGATCAGTCAGCGATGGAATAGTGGCTTCGAGATAGGGGTGAGGAGAAAAATTGCCGTATTTGGAAGCATCGAAGGCACGCTCTAAGTAGTCGATCTCGTGGCCGATGTGGATGCGTCCCGTGAGTGCGTCGCCGTTTCCGCTTTTGAGGGCGGTGAAATTCGGCAAGCTGGAGAGCGCGAGGTTGACCTTTGCGACTGCGCCGTTGCCGCGGAAATGCTGCAGTTTTTGCACGAAGTCGGGAGAAAGATGCGCGGGATCTGTGAGCTTGAGCAGAGTGCGTTTGGGATCCGCGTTGGAGATTACGGTCCTGGCGCTAATCTCTTCTCCGGTCGCGAGGAGCACGCCTGTGGCAACACCGTCTTTCACGCGAATCTCGATGACCTCGGCCGCGGTGCGGATCTCGACGCCGGCGGCTTGCGCGGCTGAGGACATAGCTTGGGTGAGTGCGCCCATTCCACCGGCGGCAAAGAATGTCGATCCCGCGGGATGAGAATCGCCCGCCGCGCGAATCAGCAACTGCAAGCTGCTGCCGGCCGACCATGGCCCCAGAAAAGTCCCGAAGATTCCACGTGCGGCTATGACCGCACGCAACAATTCTGTCTCGAAATATTCCGCTACCAGATCGGCCACGGCCATGGGGCCCCAGCGCAGGACGCGGTACATGTCTCGCTTGCCGAGGTTGCGGAGGGCGCGGCCGGTCTTGAGCATGCTCCAAAGATCGCCGCTGCCGGGATGATCGATGTCGGGCGGCGTGGTGGCCAGCACCTCCGCGATCACGGTGCTGATTTTTCTCAGAGATTTCTCGAACTCGGGATACTTGGCCGCGTCTTTTTGCGAGAAGGCAGCGATTGACTGTGCGGATTTGTTCTCGTCCTGATAAAGGGAAAGCGCGCGGCCATCGGGCGAGAGCGCTGTTACGCAGCTCTCCGGCGTGATTAGCCGGAGGCCATGCTTTTCCAGTTGCATGTCGCGCCCGATGTCAGCACGAATGGGACCGGCAGTATGTGCGAGCGTGGAGCAACGGAAGCCGGGATGGAATTCGTCAGTGATGGCGGCGCCGCCGACTTGAGCGCGGCGCTCTAATACGAGAGGCTTGAATCCCGTTTTGGCAAGGTAGAACGCCGTCACCAGCCCATTGTGGCCGCCGCCGATGATGACGATGTCGCGCGCACCTGGTCTGGCCGTTGTCTTCATAGCGTGAATCTCTCAACTTCACAGGGAGAACGCCTTGAGACGGATGGATGGAAGATGGAGTGGAGGGGTCCTTCGACTGCGGTTGTGCTTCGCGCTTGGCGCGCGAAGGACAATCCTCGCTCAGGATGACAAGGGGAAAACATGTTAGGCCGCACCTCCAATGTCCTTTAAATTTCCAGAGCGGCGAGACGTCCGGGAGCGCCCATGATGCCGCCGCCCGGATGCGTGGCCGATCCGCACATGTAGAGATTATGGATGGGCGTGCGGAAACGCGCGTAACCCGGCGCTGGACGCAGGAAGAAGAGTTGCTCCAGAGAAAGTTCGCCCTGAAAGATGTTGCCCTCGCTCAGTCCCCACTCGCGCTCGAGATCGAGCGGGGTGATTACTTGCTTGTGCAGGATGATGTCTTTGATGTTGGGCGCGTACTCGGCGATGGTGTTAACGACCGTGTCGCCGAAGGCCTGTTTTTGATCGTCCCAGTTCAAGCCGGGGCGCAGCTTGTAGGGCGCGTACTGCACGAAGCAGGAGAGCACGTGCTTGCCCGGCGGCGCGACCGAGGGATCGGTGAGCGAAGGGATGACCATATCGATGTAGGGGTGGCGCGAGAAGTTGCCGTACTTGGCGTCGTCGTAAGCGCGCTCCATATATTCAACCGAAGGCGAAATCGAAATTGCGCCGCGCAGGTGCGCGCCGGGCCCGGGAATGGCCTTGAAATTCGGCAGGGAATCGAGCGCCATGTTTACCTTGCCGGAAGAGCCGCGGTATTTGAAGCGGTTGATGTCTTCAAGAAAGTCAGCGGGCAAGTGCTCGGCCTCGATGAACTTGTTGAAGGTGAGTCGGGGATCGACACTGGAGGAAATTGTATCGGCATAGATTTCGTCGCCGTTGGTTAGGACGACGCCTTTGGCTTTTCCGTCTTTGACGATGATCTTCGCGATAGCGGCCTGCGTGCGGATTTCGACTCCGGCTTCGCGGGCGGCGTCGCCGATGGCGTTTGAAATTGCGCCGGTGCCGCCGCGCGCGAATCCCCAGGCGCGGAATGCGCCATCGATTTCTCCCATGTAGTGATGAAGCAGAACGTAGGCGGTGCCCGGCGAGCGCACGCCGAGGAATGTGCCGATAATGCCCGAGGCTGACATCGTTGCTTTGAGCACGTCGGTCTCGAACCACTGATCGAGAAAATCAGTGGCACTCATGGTCATGAGCTGGACCTGGTTGTATTTGTCGGAGCTCGACATACCCTGGAAGCGGCGGCCGATGAAGAGCAGTTTCATCAGTTCGCGCGGGTTGAGCGTGTTGGGGTCGGGAGGGACCATGCTGAGGATCGGCTTCACGAAGCGGCACATGGCTTGCATGGCTTTGCCGAATTCGTCGTAGGCTTCGGCGTCGACGCGGGAGTGGCGTGCGATCTCGCGGTGAGTTTTACCGTGGTCGTTCACGCGCCACAGGTAATCGCCGCTGGGCATCGGCGTGAAAGTGCCATCGAGCGGAAGAATTTCGAGCCCGTGGCGCGGAAGATCGAGATCGCGGATGATTTCCGGGCGCAGCAGAGATACAACGTATGAGCAGACGGAGAACTTGAATCCGGGAAAAACTTCTTCGCTGCAGGCCGCACCCCCGAGAATGTGGCGGCGTTCGAGCACGAGAACTTTCTTTCCCGCGCGCGCGAGGTACGCAGCGTTGACCAGTCCGTTGTGGCCGCCGCCGATTACGATCACGTCGTATGAATTAGCCATAAGCTCTTAGCCTTTAGCTGTTAGCTTGGATAGTGGATTGGAAAACGAGATGATACTCGCGTAACAATGATATGGATAGCGGGATCAGAGCCCGCTGTGAAGGATGGTCCAGCGACGGAGAAGGCTCAGTAGAGATGTAGTGGTGAAGCGCATTGGTCGATTGCAATTCTATCTGGAACGGGTGCTTTTGTCTGCACACTCGATCGTTTGACTTTCAGTCAGCCGTTGCCGGAATCAATGCGATTTCCATAGGGCTGTAGCCAATGCGGCACCTGCCACGATCAGAACGAGCCAGAAGGCAAATTGCGCAAACAGAGGTAGTCGGCTGCGGGGAAAGAGTTCTTGATACGCATCCGTAACCTCCGATTGTCCAGACCTCCACCACACGAGTTTGTCCCTGGAGACTTCCCTCATCGTGAGGCGGAATCTCATCGCAAGATCGCTGTAGATGCTCAGCAATGCTATCGCTACCAAAATCGAGAACGCAATCGCTACCATATTCTGAGTTGACTAAGGACTTTTCCTAGAACTCAGGATAAACGGCCTGTCAATGCTCGCACTCGTCTTTTCGGCTTAGCGAGGGGCCAGATACCTGGGAATGTGCGTCATCCCGACGCCCCGCGTCTTCTCCAGCGGGGCGAGGGATCTCCCGCTGATCTGATGCTGGTTCGGGCCTGTATTCATTGCCCCAATCCTTCGCCAAGTCCTCCCAGCGCGGATTCATCGATTCCATGAGCTTTATTTTCTTGCTGCGCCGCCAGCCTTTGATTTCCTTTTCCCGGGAAATGGCTGCGTCTGGGTAAAAGAAGCGCTCGTAGTATACGAGACGGGTCAGGTTGTAACGGCTGGTAAAGCCTGGTACCAGCTTGTTCTTGTGCTGCCAGACTCGGTGGGGGAGATTGCCCGTCACGCCCGTGTATAAGACGGCAGATTTTGGACCGTTTGTCATGATGTAGACGAAGAATTGTTTGGGAGGTCGCATCGTTTCTCTTTAGCGCAATCGGCTTGATACTGTCTGTGACTAATGAATATAGGAGCCGAGTTACGGGAGATCCCTCGCCCCGCTGGAGAAAACGCGGGGCTTCGGGATGACGCCTTCGAAAAGGGCTCTGGCGTCGAAGATATCCCCGGTCGGGAATGAGCTTGCGGCGGAGTGTTGCTGTGGACACGCGCGCGTGAATATAATCCGAGTTCGAGTCGAGGGAATCACTTGCCCATTGGAACCGCGTTTCACGCGAGAACTTTCCCGCTTTGCCATAGCTTGAATTACCGCGAGTGGTCGGGATACTACACGGTCAGTGTGTATGAAGTGCATCACGAGCACGAGTACAACGCCATTCGCAATGCGGCGGCATCTGATCGATATTTCGCCCCTCTACAAGTATCTGGTCACGGGCAAGGACGCGACCCGGCTGGTAAACCGCGTGATCACGCGCGACATTAACAAAGTGAAAGTGGGGCAGGTGATTTATTGCTGCTGGTGCGATGAAGAGGGCAAGGTCATCGACGACGGAACGATTTCGCGACTGGAGGAAAATGTTTATCGCTGGACGGCCGCCGACCCCAGCCTGCGCTGGTTCCGCCAGAACGGCCTGAACATGGACGTGCAGGTGGAGGATATTTCCGAAAAAGTTGCGGCCCTCGCGCTGCAGGGGCCGACTTCGGCGAAGCTGCTGAAATCCGTGGCCGATGCGGATATCGCGAACCTGAAATATTTCCGCGTGACCCGCGGCAAGATTGCGGGTGTGTCCGGTTGACATTTCTCGGACTGGGTATACCGGCGATCTCGGGTATGAAATCTGGGTTCCACTAAAGGAACCCAATGACGCGGTGAAAGTGTGGGATGCGCTGGCGGAAAAGGGCAAGCAGTTCGATCTGCACGCTGCGGGCATGCTGGCGCTGGATGTGGCGCGGGTGGAAGCGGGGTTGCTGCTGATTGAAGTGGACTACAACAGTTCGAAAAAGGCGCTGATTCCATCGCAGAAGTATTCGCCGTACGAGCTGGGCTTCGCCAAGATGGTGCATCTGGAAAAAGAAAATTTCATCGGCAAGCGGGCGCTGGAGCAGGATGCAAAGAATGGCGTGCCGCGGCAATTTGTCGGCGTGGAAGTCGATTGGACTGACGTGGAGGCGCTTTACGAACGTTATGGCCTCACTCCGGCTGCGCCGAGCCAGGCTTCGCGCGTGGCGGTGCCTCTGTACTCCGGAGACAAGCAGGTGGGCAAAGCGACGACCACGAGTTGGTCGCCGATCCTGAAAAAGATGATCGCGCTCGCCAGCGTTGAGACCGAGCACTCGAAGCTGGGGACGCAGTTGCAGATGGAGATTACGATTGAGGCGATCCGGCTGAAGACGAACGTTAAGGTGACTGCGTTGCCGTTCTTTAGTCCGGCGCGGAAAACGGCGACGCCGGTCTGAGCATAGTTGCGGGCAGGGTTCGTGCGGCCGGAGGTTGCAAGTGCGTCATTGTTCGATCTTTCACTCCCGTTCAGCGATTCGTTGGAGCGAATCAGTTCGCAATCTGCGGTCTCAGTCCAAGCTTGCGTGGCGAATCCGAGCCGATGTCAACGAGGGATGTAGCTGCCCACGAGAGGGCTTACTTGCTCGGCGAAGGAGAGTAAACGCCGCTGGCCAGCTTCCGGATCTTCCTCGGGTTGTAAAGGAGTGTTGATTCGAATGAGCGCATCATCATTCCGATTCAGACGAAGAGAATCGAATACCAGATAGAAATCCGCCCAGTCTTCGCTGGCAACGCCTCGACCTCGTCCCCAGAACCAGAAGAGAACCAGTTGGCGATCGGGTCCCTTCGTGATCACATACCGATTCGCTGGGAAAGGCCTATAACCAGGGAGGGCGAGTGTCGTTGTACCGGACTCCACAGTTGACCAACCCGAACCGGCCAGACAGTCGTCGGGCAGGTGGCGGCGGCGGCCGGCGCGCTGATTGGGAAAATAGGCGAGGTATAGAGACACCCCAGTGCTCTTGGCTTTTCGGTCCTGGTAGTCTCGCTGCAGGAACTCACCGCGATCAAGCTTATTCAGAATGATAGGAGCAATCGGAATATCGGTGCCAACCCATTCCCCTACTTGAAGCGGAAATGACGCCAACGATATCCGCGGAGGAGCAACAACATTCCGGGCACGCATGTTCTGGAAAAGGCCGGTGCCGACCAGTAGGACTGCCACTACCGCGAAGCGTATGTTCGAGGAGATCACGTAACCTCCCCCTGGTTCGCAGACTTCGGCACGCGCGGATCGAGAATCCGCAGTACGCGATGGACGAGAAAAAGCGTGGCCAGGGAACTCATGAAAATCAGCCATCCGGAAAGTGTGTGAAAGCTCCCCTGAGCCGTTTCGATGCCCCAGTGCTGCAGGACAAAGCCGGTTGCGAAGATACGAAAAGCGTTGGCTAGAATTGAGATCGGAATCGCCGCCAAGGCGAGCAAAATACGCAATCTGATCCTGGTCTCAACCATGTATCCGTAAACGATGGCCAAGGTAAGAAGAGAGAACAGGGATTGAATACCGCTGCATGCCTCCGCGACCTCCAACCTGGCGCCGGATAACAGAAGGATGTTGCCTTCCCGGACCGCGGAAACGCCGGCGAGGGTTAACAGGAAGGCGGCAGTTTTCGAGGCGAAGATCTGCAGGGGAAAGGTGACGCGATGAAAGATGTCTGACGAGGGAACCATCAGAATCAGAAAGGCCAATGGAAACGACACCGCCCGCAGGCATTCCCAGCCGGCAAGAAAAACCACCATTCCGGAGATTAGGAGCAGAAGCGAGATGCGCGGAAGGAAGAACTGGGAACTGAACACGCCTACTGTCAGAGCAAACAGAGCAAACAACAGGATGACCAGACCTGACCAGGAGGGTTTCAGCGTAAGAGCGATTAATCTTGCGCGGTCTTCCCAAAGCAGAAGCAGCGAAAATGCAGGAACAAAGAAACCATGGACGTAGTTGGGATCTTGCCACCATTGCACTGCCAGTCGGGACACAATCGGCGCGTAAAGCCAGGCGGTCAAAAGAAAAAGAACTCCCGCTTGCCACCAAAAGAATCCGCGATGACTGGAGACGCTTGCCGGGGAGGCAGGCGCAAGCTGCGCGGTCGCCATGCCTACTTCTTCCTCCTGGCTTTGCGGGACCGCCAATACACTGCGGCAAGTCCCGACGAAATTAGCAGGATCGAGCCAGGTTCGGGAGTTACGGCCAGTGGCCCTCCGCCGCCACCGCCCGAAGAACCAGGCGGTATGTATATCGGCGGGAGAAACCACCATCCCTTGTGCTTTGCGGCGGGAGTAACGGCAGGAGGCAACTTTTCAGGCGAGGGATTCAGAGTGGCCAATGCCGGTGGGGTCGGAACAGGATCCCTCGGGAGGATGGGCCACTCAAGCTCATCCGGGGAAGGTTCCAGCGGCGAGCCTGTGTCCAATGGGACCGCTGCTACCCGGTTTCCGCAGCGCGTGCGTGCCGCAATTGTGCCGTCGGTAATGAGCGTTTCACCCGGGTGTAACGAGACTTTCCTCCGCGTCCAGTAAACTTTGTTCCCAATGCGGTATGAGACATACATCGCTTGTTCCGCCGACACTTTCACCAGATGAGCACGCCGATAATCGAATCCCCGGAAGTGCCGTGACACCACGGGGTCATATTCCATGGCGCGCTTCAGTTCGTCTGAATTGCCCACTCCTCCGGGAATGACAGAATAGGGGTAAGTGGTGCGGCCGCCACCGTGTGCGAGCGGTTTCCCGTCAGACTGGCGAGCCCGCGATGCATAGTCGTCGCCCCGACTTCGAGGCATACCAGCCTCGGGTTTTCCCGTGGGTGAGTGGGAGGGATTGAAGGATGGCTGCTGTTGAGCGAACTGCCAAGCCACCACAGCCGCCGCCCCTAAAAGAAGCAACGCCAGCCACTTACTCCGCACTCGCGAACGGGGATGATAGCTGCGCCGTCTATGGCGTTGACCCTCGACCTTCCCTCCTTGGAGATCTCTCACCTCAGGGCACCGATAGTGCCGAAGCGACACAAAACCTCACAATTCACGTCCGATGCTAGGTGGCTGCCGAACCAGTGTCAATGGCCCGAAAGAAGGGGATCAGCCCCATTTTTCCACAGGCAAGGGGTATCCAAAGTGACCTGCTACCAAAGAAAAGCGGGAGGACAGTAATTGAGCGAATTTGAATTGAAACAGTAGCAGGGTCTCGGGTGCCGAACGGGAGTAGTGTGTCAGTTTCGATATTCATAGCCTCGCTTTCGCATCCTTTCTGAGGCACACTAGCTGTGCAATGCTTTGTTCAGTTGACCCACGCATCCCGGAACTGGTCGATCAAATCTCTAAGGAGAAAGACCCGCAGAAATTGATTGCTCTCTCGCGCCAACTGACCGGCATCCTGGACGAAAACATAAAAGCCCATCGAGACGAAAAAGACACCAAGCCTCTCCAATGAACATGTGCAAAGCTAAAGGTCGTGCCGAAAATGCACACACGCGACGAGTTCAACCAGGTGGGGCTGGGATAAAACTCAAGGTGCTAGCGAGTTGGTTCGACGATCCGGATGTGCGGCTCCACGAGCGCCAGCAGGCTGTCCTTCAGGAAAGGTCCGCTCGCGAGAAGGCCTGTCAGAAGCGGATCGCGGCGATTCGCGGTCAGAGGGGTTTTCTCGAGAGTGCTGACAAAGCCGCCTGCGCTCTGCACCAGGGCCGCTCCCGCAACCACGTCCCATTCGTTCTTGGGAGTCAGGGTGAAAGTAATGTCTGCCAGTCCGGCCGACACGAGGGCGAGCTTGTACGCCACTGAACCCATGGGCCTGATCTTGAAAGCGCCGTTCTCAAACGGTTTCCATTCACCGCGTTTGACCTCACTGCGGCTGGCAAGAACCAGGGCGCCCTCCAGCGTGGCGCGCTGGCTGGGCTGGGCAGGCTTGCCGTTGTAAGTAACACCAGAGTCGATCGATCCCAGGAACGTTTCGTCGGTGGCAGGATTGTAAATTCCGCCGGCTACTGGACGGCCGTTCTCGACGAAGCCGATCGAAGCGCAAAACTCCGGGATTCCTTTGACGAATTCGCGAGTGCCGTCGAGCGGATCGACCACCCAAACGCGCGAGCGCTGCAGGCGGACGGGATCGTCCACGCTCTCTTCGGAAAGCCAGCCTTCTCCATCGCACAGCAGTTCCTTGCGCAGAACGGCGTCGAGAGCGCGATCGGCTTCGGTTACGGGATCGTGCCCGATTTTGTATTCCGTTTCAATCGCTCCCGGGGTGAACCGCGCGAAGACTGCGCGCGAGGCTTCGAGCGCTGAATGGATGCGTTTCAATACGTCTGCGTAGGATCTTGATTCCATAGTCTCTCTTAACCAGTACAGTTTCCTTCGAAGTACTGTTTTCACGCCATCAACATGCGCGCGCCTGTCGCCAACAACACCGCGCAAAGAATACGTCTAAGCCACGGCACAGGAACCCGCGTACTCAAATAAGAGCCAAACAGTCCCCCTGGAACCGAGCCGATCAAGAGCGCTCCGACCAGGTGGGTATCAACGTTGTGCATCCGAAAATGGAGGAGACTGGTTACGCCGGTGAGCAGCAAGGCATGCACGATGTCGGTGCCTACCATGATTTTCGGCTGAAAGCTGTAGAACAGCAAAAGCATCATCATCACAATGCTGCCGGAGCCAACCGAAGTGATGCCGACGAGAAAGCCTGCGACCAGGCCGATGAGCGACATCCATGCGAACGATTTCATCGTCGGTGGCTTCTGTGCAGCGCGGTCTTCGATTTTCTTCTGGAAAAACAAGAATGTCGGGATGCAAATCAGCAGCACTCCGACGCAAACCGTGATGAAGTGATTGACGCCATCGCCGTACACAGTGCGCAAGTGGCGCAGGAGACTTACTCCCAGATAAGAGCCGGGAGCACTGCCAATGATCAGCGCCACGAACCACCTTGCGCCGCACCGTTCCTTTGCGCAGATGGACGATACTGGCGCCAATCTTGGTCGCGAAGTTGAAAAGCGCGTCCGATCCAACGGCGCGCATGGCGGGCACATGCAAACCGAAGATGAGAATCGGCAGCAGCAGCACGCCGCCCCCAACTCCCGTCATTCCGATGAGGGTCCCGACAAGAAAACCCACCAGGCTCTTGATCAGCAGATCCATATCAGCAGATCCATGACAGTACTGGTTTCAGCCGCTTAAACCGACTCCGCGGCCGTCCCGATGAAACCTTCCCTTTCGAGATGCAGGATGATCTCCTGCGCCGCTTCTTCGGGGGATAACTCACCGGTGTTGATGGTGACTTCGGCGTCGGCCGGAACCTCATAAGGATCCGAAATGCCGGTGAATTCCTTGAGAATTCCCGCGCGCGCCTTGGCGTACAAGCCCTTGCGGTCGCGCTGTTCGCAGACTTCCACGGTGGTGGCGATGTGAACGAGAATGAACCCTCCATAGGGCTCAATCAGTTGCCGGACGTGTTTGCGAGTCGCGTCATAAGGCGCGATGGGCGCGCAAATAGCGATACCGCCGTTCTTGGTGATTTCCGATGCCACATAGCCGATGCGCCGGATGTTGATGTCGCGGTGCTCCTTCGAGAAGCCAAGTTCGGAGGACAGATTCTTGCGGACCAGGTCGCCATCGAGCAGCGTGACCGGACGCCCTCCAGTTTCCAGAAACTTCGTCAGCAATACATTGGCGATGGTCGACTTGCCGGAACCGGAAAGTCCGGTGAAGAAAATGGTCACGCCCTGTTTGTGACGGGGAGGGAAGCTGCGGCGCAATTCCGCCACGACTTCGGGATAAGTGAACCAGGCCGGAATATCGCGGCCTTCGTTCAGACGCTGGCGAAGTTCAGTGCCCGAGATATTCAATACACGATCACCCTTCTTGACCTCATCGTCGGGAACGTATTTGTCCTGATCCTCGAGATAAACCATCATGTTGAAAGGCACCATGGTCACGCCGATGTCGGCCTCGTGCTTCTTGAAGACCTCCTGCGCCTCGTAAGGGCCGTAGAAAGGCTTGCCGTCGGTATCCTTGCCGGGACCGGCGTGGTCGCGGCCCACGATGAAGTGAGTCACGCCGTGATTCTTGCGGATAAGAGCGTGCCAGATGGCCTCACGCGGTCCGCCCATGCGCATGGCAAGCGGCAGAAGCGAAAGCTTCGCCGTGGACTGCGGAAACTTCGAGAGCAGCAGTTGATAGCAACGCACCCGGGTGTAGTAATCCACATCGCCGGGTTTGGTCATGCCGACGACAGGATGAATCAGCAGGTTGGCTTCTACTTGTTTCGCCGCGCGGAACGCGAGTTCCACATGGGCGCGGTGCATGGGATTGCGGGTTTGAAAGGCAACCACACGGCGCCAACCGACGCGGGCGCACTCGGCACGCACCTCGGCCGGAGTCAAACGCAGATTGCGAAAATCGTAGTGGGAGGGAATCTGAGTCGCCTCGATCTTTCCTCCGACGTACCACGGATTCGACATGTTGATGGCATAGTCGGCCCCAGGATGAGCGCTGCTGGTGCTTGCGAACACAGCCTGAGCTTCGGCCTTACGGTCGGGCCGCCAGACTTCTTCCACGTGCAGCACGGCTAACATCACGCCTTCGGGATCGCGCAACGCGACTTTGCTGGTGCCGGGAGTCAGCTTCTTGGCAAACTCCTCGGTCACGTCGAGGGTGACGGGCATGGGCCAGAGCGTTCCGCCGGCCAACCGCATGTTGTGGCAGACGCCGTCGTAGTCGGCGCGGGTCATGAATCCCCGCAGCGGAGAAAAGCCGCCGGTCACCAGCAACTCCAGGTCGCAAAGCTGGCGGGCGGTGAGGTCCCACGAAGGCCACTCTTTCGAGTGGGCCTTCAGTTCGGCGATTCTTTCTGGTTGAGCGATGAGTTGAATGAGTTCTCCACCGTGCGGCGGAATTAGATGGCTGGTCGCGGCTGTCAAGTAATAAGCCTCCTGGAATTCCTTACGTTGTCTTGTCTACTACGTTTATTGTCTTTGACTGGATTGCTTCCCAGACTGCATCATGGTCGGGGAAAACCGGATCGCAGAATCTGTGTGGGAGAGAAAAATCCCGAAATGTTACCTCACAGAGTAACACTTCCGGGCAGCGGTAAGAAAGCTAAGATTTGTGCCCCATCAGTAACCAAAGACTCCAGCAATTCGAGGGCCTGCAAGGTTCAGCAGCGTCCATGTAAATTATTGAAACGAAATGTTTTCTTGGGGAGTGTCTAGTCCGAGCGCTTCGCCCAGCATGCTAGGTGTGACGAGAATTGCGACATAGTCAGAGAAATTCCACCGCGTCAGATTGGTTGCTTTCAAACCCCGGATTGCTGGTTTGCAGGAAGAATTCGGTTTACATTCTCACGGCGCGCAGGTTTCGGACCAGGTGTTCAGCTTCCAATCCTCACCGCGAACGCACAAGGCGGCGATATATCCCGTTCCCGCCGGCACTTCCCGGAGAAGCCAACGTCCTGCCTCTGAACCATCGGGACGCGTTGCCAGCAGGGCGTTTTTGTCCCCGGCCGCAAGGGACACGTCGAATTGACTGAGGGGAAGCGATAAGCCGTCGCCAGTCGCTTTGATGTATGCCTCCTTCCTTGTCCAGCAACGGAAGAACGCGTCAAACTTTTCTTCGGTGGGCAAAGCGGCTAGCTGGCTCTGCTCGTCCGCAGAGAAGAAGCGGCGAGCGATGGCTTCCAGGTCGGGATCACGACGAACCTGTTCGACATCGATCCCGACTTCCCGCCGGCGTGAAAAAGCAAGCAATGCGATTCCGCCGGAATGGGAGACGTTGAAGGTGATGCCGCTACCCACGTGTACCGGCCCAAGCGAAGGTTTTTCTTCCTTCGAGTAGGAAAAGCTCAAGCTATTCGGATCCGTCGCCAGACAGCTTGCGAGGATTCTGCGCAACAGGGCGCGCGTGGCAACAAAGCGCTGACGGTCGCGCGCAAAATGATAACGCGAAGCGCGCGCCAACTCATCGGCCGAAAGCACTCGCTGCCAGCGGGCTTCATCGGCGCCGATGGCCTCCAGGTCGACTCGCCAAAGCTGCACTTCGTCGTCGGGCAATGGAGAGGCCTCGATCGTGAAGTCCGAGTCGGTGATGTTCATGGTCTGGCTCATGCGTCTGACGCAGTCCCGCCGCACTCTTTGAACCCATACAAGAATACGCCTGAGAAACCTGGAGAAGTGGCCGTAGTCCGCGAACGTCCAGCGCACAAGGATGTAACTAGTCTGATTATGCTCCAGGCAGCCGAACGCCGGAAACGTGCTCTAATTGGCAGAAAGTGGGCGGCAGTGTTTGCGATGAACGCGAAACACATGGATCAAGGACATTGAATATGATTGTGGAAATCTGTCTCCACGAAGCAAAATTTTCGGGATTTTAGAAAAACAAGCGGGTGTATGATGATTTGCTGACAGCCAAGCCAGGGGTCAAGGTGCGGACGAGCAAACGGGCCGGTGTCAACCGCAAGCGGCTTTTTTGGTTGCCGGTGCCCTCAGCCATCGGGGAGAAAAATGAGAAAGAACCAGCGACGTTTTCTTTGCTTGGGTATCTCAATTTTCGGAGTGTTAACCTTCGCTTCAGGTTTGCTGGGTCAGGCTGCGCCGGACTCTGCGGCGACCGTCCCGCATTTCACGGACTGGAGTAACCACCACCTTATCTTCTCTAAGCCCGCCACCGCGGAACAGGCCCTGCGGGTAGAGCAGGATCCGCGCTATTGGCAACAGCAGCTCCGGCATTCGCCCGCGATGCTGCGGGAGGGGGAAACTAGAGGCGCGGTTGCTTCCAGGATGCGGCACCGCTCAAGTGATGGGATTAATAAAGACTGGTCGATAGATTTGGGCACCGGCGCGACTATCGGCGCCACGAATTATCCCGCAAAGATTTCGTTTCGCAGCACGAATGCCACATGCGCCGGAGGCACAACTCAGCCCGATGTCGTGGTCTACGGCACGGGCCGTCCGGGGACCACAACCCAAGCCAGCATCGCAGCTTTCGACAACCTCTATTCCGGCTGTAGCGGTGCCGGAACCGTGCCTACAGCGTACTGGGCCTTCAACACGAGTGGCGGCAAGGTCACGACTTCTCCGGTATTCTCGGGCGACGGTACACAGATGGCGTTTGTACAAACCGACTCGTTCGGGAATGGGCTCTTGGTGTTGTTGAAATGGGCCGCTGGGAGCGGGACTGTCGGCAGTCCAGTGAGCCTCACGCGGGTACGCAGCTCAGCCTACCCGGCGTGCGTCGCGCCCTGCATGACGACATCTGTTCTCAGAGATACGATCGGAGTGCTGCACCCCGACACCAACTCGTCCGTTTTCTACGACTATACTGGCGACACTGCCTATGTGGGGGACGACGGCGGCTGGCTCCACCAATTCCATCCTGTATTCCATGGGATCCCCGCTGAAGTCAGAAGTGCGGGGATGGCCCGCGCAGGTGAACCCCGGCGCTCCAACCGCCCTAACCAGCCCAGTCTTTGACTTTACGTCGGGGCGTGTGTTTGTGGCGGACGTTGGCGGCTTCTTGTATCGTGTCGGTCCCAACACGGCCTTCGTGGCCACCACCTCCGGCCCGTTGGATGTTTCCAGTGCGGAGGGTGGCGCCGGCATCGTGCAGGGCCCGATCGTCGATTCGACGGCTGAAGTGGTCTACGTGTTCGCATCCAGCGACGGCAGCGGGGGTTGCGCTGGTGGGGCGGACTGCACCGCTGTCTACCAACTGCCCATCAATTTCGCCGATGGCGATACAGGATCGGAGGCAATAGTCGGAGCCAGCACCGTTTTCGGCAGCGCGCCGAGTCCCATGTACATCGGTGCTTTTGACAGCACTTACGAGAACTCCGTGAACGTCACCGGAAACCTTTATGTTTGCGGTAACACGGGAGGGACTCCGATTTTGTATCAAGTCCCTATCGTGGCCGGTGCCATGAGCGGCGTCGGAAACACTGGTCCAGCTCTTTCGACCACTGCTACGCCCTGCTCTCCGGTGACCGATATCATGAATCCTAACGCTTCCGGGGGCGCAACCGAGTGGGTATTCGCCAGTGCGGAAAGCGGCGGAGTTTCCTCGGGGTGCTCCTCTGGTGGGTGCATCTTCAATTTCAAAGACACTCCCTGGAAGCCGATGACCGCGATATGCGGTGGGTCAGGAGATCCTAGACAACCACTTTCAGATTCAGGTGGTGAGCGTAGCCGGCACCTCGGGTGCCGCGGCTCCTGGATGGAGCGCGATCATAGGCCACTCCACGACTGACGGCACGGTGCACTGGCTCGATCAGGGAGTTCAGTCTGCCGTTACGCTGTCCGCCTGGGCGGGCAGCCACGCGTACGCTTTGCATAGCAAGATCCTCGACAACAATAAAAACGTTGAGTTTGTAACAAAGGCCGGGACCTCCGGCGGCACGATGCCGACATTTAACCCGACAGCGGGCGGCACCACGACTGACGCCGGAGTGACGTGGACGAACCTGGGCGCACTCGCAACCGCTGACATGCCCGTGTCCGGGGGCACGAGCGGAATTATCATCGATAACACCGTGGGCACGGGAACGCTAGCTGGGACGTCGCAGGTATACTTCTCCACGCTCGGCAGTCAGGCTTGTGGAACGTCGGGAACAGGCGGGTGCGCAGTGCAGGCGTCGCAGTCGGCGTTGCAGTAACGAGAGGCGACGCTCAACTGCCGCATCAGACCGAAGCGCGAACATCACGCTGGAGATGCTCGCGCTGGATCGCCACCATCCTCGGAGCCCCTCGCCATCCCAGAGCGGATGACACTTGGGACCGGCGCTCGCGTTTCTGCAGATGGATCGAGCGGCCGGCAGAACCCGATCTGACTTCACTCCCACTACTAACCGTGACGCTGGTCTCCCGCACAACGAACTGCTCGACCGCCGGAAAAGAAATAGCAATGCGGTGCCTACGCAAGGCTTAGCCAGCAGCGTGGGCGAGGGCACGGCGACGATTACGGCCACGACTGGTTCGGTGAGTGGATCGACGACGCTGACCGTAACTTCGGCGGCGCTGGTCTCGATTGCGGTGACACCGGCGGCGCCGTCGATTGCGAAGGGGACGAGCCAGCAGTTCACGGCGACGGGCACGTTCACCGAGAACACGACGCAGAACCTGACCGGCACGGCGACGTGGTCCTCCGATACTCCCTCGACGGCGACGATCAACAACGGTGGGCTGGCGCAAAGCGTGGCAATCGGCACGGCGAACATTACGGCGACCTCTGGGACTGTGAGCAGTTCGACGCTGCTGACGGTGACGCCGACGGCGCTGGTATCGATTGCGATCAATCCGCAAACCTCGACAGTGGCACTGGGAACGACGCAACAGTTCACGGCGACGGGAACGTTCACCGACGGAACGACGCAAGGACTTGACGTAGAGCAGGCACTGGAGTTCGACGGTGGCGAGTGTAGCGACGATCAGCAACACGGCAGACGACCTTGGTGGTGAATCCGGCGGCGCTGGTGTCGATTGCGATCAATCCGCTGGCGCCGACGATTGCTCTGGGCACGACGCAGCAATTCACGGCGACGGGCACTTACACCGACGGCACCGCGCAAGACTTGACAACGGTTGTGACCTGGAGTTCGTCGTCGGCGACGGTGGCGATCATCAGCAACACGGTGGGCAGCACGACGGTCACGGTATTCTGGTGCAGGCGAAACCTTAATACGCGGAAGCCCCCAGTCTCCTCCACATGGCTGAGGTCGAGTTCCCCACTGCGCAGTCTCGGGCTCAGCCCCGCGCGGAGATTGGTGTTGCACGTGCACTGTTGTCTTTTGCACCGCCGTTCTCTTGGAAAGATCATGTAAATTGTTCAGGGACTCTTCCGGGGGCACGGCAATTTTCTCCTAGGGTGTTTACCCGATTGTCTGTATTCCCGACTGATGGGCGCTCGAGCCAGGAAAAAACCCTTGCCCGTTCCGGGACTGATGCCACGCCATGTAGCGCCGACGGGCCATCCGGATGCCCGATTTTTCCTCTGGTGCCAAGGACGCCCGAAGATCAGGCTACCCTGACTTTACGCGGCCTTTTGCATTCTCAAACGCTGATCCCGATGGCTAGGCTGTTGCCTGGACCGAGGAGCCGGGAGGCCGATTCCGCATTCTGGACCGCTGCTGGGCGTCTGCAAGTGCCTGTGGAAATCTCTGTTCTCCGGTCACAGCTATTTTCGTCTCAAAGTGGCAGTGTGGATGCTATGTGATTTGGAAACATCCCAGCTGCACTCCGTCTCACAGGCCGGGCGAATCCAAACCAGGGGGGAGTAATGAGCGAGCAGTCCGCTCGTCTAGGACCGCGCGAACAGCAAATTGTCGAACTGCTTTTGCAAGGCTGTGATAATGCCGAGATTGCCAGCCAACTCAAGATGGCGCGCAGAACCGTAAAAGCTCATTTCAACCGGCTGTTTCTGCGTTTCGGAATCACCGGCGGTATCAAGCGAGTGAAACTCGCAACCCTTTTATACCGGAGGCAACTGTGCTCACGAACGAACGTTATGGAACCCGCACCCCCAGCGAGCGTGAAAATCGAGTCATCGAACTTGTCGCCCAGGGCTTGAAGAATCGCGACGTGGCCGATGCCATCGGCACGACCGAACACGTGGTGAAGAATTACCTTCGCGTAATCTACGACAAGCTCGGACTCTGGAACCGCGTGGAACTCGCGCTGTGGTATGAGTCGCGCAAGAACGAGCCTGAATTTCCGGCGTGACAGGACGCGGCTTTGCCCCAAGTGAAGCCGGCGTGAGCTTTCTGGTTTTTCGCTGACAACCAAAGGCCGGCAAGTTTAAGAAACCGGTTCGTGACAACCGTCCATGTCAGCGATTGCGTCCCGAGCAGACGCACAGATAGAAATTCTTGGCACGCCGTTCCCTGCAGGTACAAGTCGGACCGGAAGATCCCGCAAACAGGGGCCGAGACCTCAGTCGCAGGGCTTGCGATTGGCGGGCTCGAACTGGTCCAGTTGCGCTTCGCGCTGGCTGGCCAGTTTGCCCTTGGGAGTCTTGCTATACAGATCGGATCCCGGGCAGTAGTAAAGTGCGGTTTGCAAATCGACCCAGACCTGAGTATCGGGATTGCCTTTGTATTCCGGCGCCTCGTCGGGGGCGTCAGCCAGGCCGAGACCGATGAGCAGCCTGTCAAACAGGGAAAGGTCGGCGTCTGGGGCTGGTGGTTTGTGCCGAGACGCGCTGCCAGAAACCGCCGTTCCGCTACCGGTGGCGCTCACCGGATGGTTAGACCAGATTCCCCAGCGAATCACGACCACCATCAAAATCACTGCGACTGCGAGATAGAAATCGCCGCGACGCGAGCGCCAGAAGCGGCCTAATGCGCTGGGCTCGCGCGCGGACAACGATTCCAGGAAATCCCGGGCTCGCGCCGCGGAACTCCAGACCGTCTGCTCATCGTTCTGCTGCGCCTTTTCGAGCGCGGTGGAAGGGCCTTTGACATGGTCTTCGTCGTCATTCCGCGACTCCAAAGACAGAGGCTCTGTCGTCGTGTCTTTGTCTGCGCGTGGGCTTAATGACCTGACAGACTCAGGTGCATCCTCTTCCACGCTCGGCAGAGAGGAGAGTTCCGGCAGGTTAGCGAAGGCATTATCTTCCTCAAGATCGTCGGCAGCCATGGTCTCATCGCTGGCCTGCTGCATGTGCCACGCCGGTGCCGCCTTGTTCTGCATGCCGGGGGCTCCGTCGTAGTTCGTGTCTTCGTTCGTGTCCGTCGCCGGCGGGTGCGTCGTCTCATCGAGAGTCGAGGTTTCGTAGGAAGGCACCCCCGCTACAGTCTCATCGCTTGTCTGCTCCATGTGCCAGGCCGATGCCAGCTTGCTCTGCATGCTGTAGGATTCGTCGTCAGTAACCCGCGGAGCGCCACACCTGCCGCAAAACTGCTCCTCTGCCACCACCGTGTTGCCGCACTTCCAGCACTGGGATGTCGCCGCCGTGACCTCGCTCGCACCCATTTCTGTATCTGCGCCCGCACTTGCGGCCAGTTGCTCCTCCGCCAAAGCGGCCAGATTCGGCTGCAGCTTTTCGATTGCGGCCAGCATGGTGGATCGTTCCGCAGCCACAGACTTCTTCAGTTTCAACTCGGCGTCGCGGCCAATCGCTTCGGTCACCAGGCCGGCCATCAGCCGGCAGGTGTGGATGTCGGGCTCGGAGAAGCCGTGAATCTTGTCGAAGTAGATTTCCAGCGCGCCCACAATATCGCCGTCGTGGTAGATCGGCACGGCGACCAGCGATAAGATTCCCCGCTGGCGGCACGGTTCGGGATCGAACAGAACCTCGGTATTAATGTCCTCGCTGCGAATCACCTGTCCGGTGCGCACACAGGCAGCACAAATCGCCGTAGCCAGGGGGACTTCAGTTTCCAGGGGCAAAGCCGGCGCGCCTGCTCCGGCGCGATAACGCACCATCTTCTCCTCTAGAATTCCAATGGCCGCGCCGCTCGCGCCCGTGATTCGAGCAACTTTCTCAGAGACCACTGCCAGCGCCTTATCCAATTCGAGATGCCGCGCCTGAATCTGGCGCTGCGCTTCGACAATCTCCGACAGAGTGAGCGTATAGTCGCCGTCCGGGCGCGAACTCTCTTCCGATTCTGGTTTGGTTTCATTGACCGGAGTTTGCTGCGCCGACTCGCGCTCCTGCTCGCGGAGTCGCTCGGTGAGGGACTCCATTCTTGCTTCCGCGTCTCGCATATTGCCGCGGTGCTTCTGGATCACATAAGCAGCTTCCAGCAGCTTGTCAAAAGTCCGCTCGTCGAGAACTGGTTTGTTCTTTGGGTCGGTCACGATTTTTCTTGCGGCCTGTGGCCAGCCGGCGTAGACAGTTGGCCTGCTCCGGACACCAACCCTATTTTAGTGCAATTCCTCCACCAAAGAACTATCTTGCGAAGTCCGCGCCAATTGCCAGATCTCGAGCGGTGGTGCGATCCCAAGATAGCGAATGCGGGGACAAACACAGAGGATTCAATAGGTTGCGGGAGGCCGAACCGGGAGAGATCGGCCCAGCGCCTGGAACTTGCGGGAGCCCGTGGAAGGTTACTCTCGTAAGCTGCAAGCGGATGCACACCCCGGGCGCGGCAAACTCGTTCCGTTCTATCGGCGGCTCGCCATCCGCCCGGTAAGACTGCATGACGAGTCTCTTTGTTCCGATACATCCGACACCTACGTCGGGTTTGAGAATCAGGGATGTTCAGCGCCATCGAGATCGTCCAACGGGTGCGATCGAGCACCAAAATGAAAAACGTTAACTCCCGTCGATTCCCATTTTGAAACGTCAATTTTCTCTTACCTGCGAAATGAATTCCTGCAGTTTTCACAGACCACAGCGGCAGCGCATCCGTCGAGCTAAGGGCTTGCTCAAAAGTCTCAAGACAAAAGAAATACATTGATTCATCCGGAGCCACGGCCGCAACTCTGGCGGCGCCGCCCTCAACCTGCCGAGAAGCCGAGAGCGGCCTGTTTAGGTTGCGGCGCGGCCTTCTGTTCTTCTCTCTCCGCCCGATTTGGGACTGACCCGACGAGCGCAGAGTTCCTGAACTTCCTCGGTCAGCGCATGGTCTCGCCCCTAAGTGCAAGCACACGCTGATCTTCGAGCGCTTGTGTCCGACGGTGAAGGTTTGGCGAAAGATGTGCTTAACCAATAGTGCGGAACATGGTGCGGAAGCGCAATCGCGAGAATGAAAGTGAAAGGAAACTGGAGGAAAATGCCGTGATGGATCTCGACCGAATGAAAGTTACACCCCGCGATCAGCAAGTGCTGGACTTGCTGGTCCAAGGTTGCAGCAACAAGGAAATTGCCGGCCAGCTGAGCATCAGCCCACGTACGGTCAAGCAGCACTTGCGCACCCTTTTTCTGCGCGCCGGAATTCGCGAGGGGCGCAAACGCGTGCGCCTGGCCACGGCCGCGTTCGAGAAAGCGGAGTTAAAATCATGACGCCACGCGAGCGTTTGACCCAGAAAGAAACTGAGGTGGCTACCCTGGTTTGGGAAGGCCTCACCAACCGCGAAATCGGCAAACTCATGCACACCACGGAACAGGTCATCAAGAATCACCTGCGCAGCACTTTCGACAAACTGGGAGTCTGGAGCCGGCTCGAATTGGCCATGTACGTGGCCAGCCACGGTGGGCGGAATTGGCTGGAAGATAATCAACAGCCGGTTCCCGCATTGGCCCGCGCGGCGGCTAGTTAGTGGCGCGATGGTGCCGGGCCCTTGCAAGTTCCTGCGTCCTGCGCCTGGCTCCGGCACAACTGCTGCAAAAGGTTTGCACTCCAAGGTTGAGACCTCGTTCTAGAATTCGGGTAAGACGCTGAAAAAACACCGGCTTCTTCGTCCTTGCAGTCGGCCTGCAAATTGCACTGGAAGACCCGACCCAAAGAGCGGGTTCGGCAAGCAGATTCGAGCCCGCTCCGCGATCCCCGATCTGGCTAGAATGGATTACAAAGAAACTTTCTGGATGGCTTGCGACTCGACCGAGCAACTGCGGGCGGAATATGGCCCGTTTCACACTCGCGCCGAGGCCGAGGCCGAAGCCCGCAAGCTGGGATTCGGTTACTTGCTGCGTTACGAACACATTCTCGATGAAAACGAAGAGATCCGGGAAGTTCGCTGCATCTTCCTCGAATTGCCGGGATCGGCTAGCGCGGCTGCGGGGGATGCCCCCGCGGTGCCTTCGATCAGTCTGCACACCCGTTGCGCCACCTGCGGCGAGTCTGCCAGTCACGACGAGGCGTGGAAGGCAGAAGTGTGGGCGGACATCCACGAGTTTGAACACTCCCGCCATCACGTGCGACTGTTTGAGCATGCCCGCGGCCAGGGCCTGAAAGAAATCGGTGGCTGGCGCGGCTAGCTTATCGAACCGTCCGCGATGGATTGCTTTGTAAACCCTTGCTCACAATCACTGAGTGCGGCACAGCCGACCTTCCGTGAAGCGCAGTCTTTACCCTCTATCCAGCGGTAGCAGGTATCCGGGGTTTCCACCCAATCGTCCCCCAAAGGCCTGGGCGTCCAGCACAGCCATGTCCCAGGTGGTCCACGAAACCGGCGCCAGTCGTATCGTCACATCATCAAACGATTCGAACACCGGCCCGATGTGGGGATCGGACATCGCCGCCGCACTCAGGTATCGCTGGTGAATACGCCGGTTTATCTCCCGCGACGGTTCGCCCGAAATCAATTCCGCTGCTCCCGCCGCGTTCACGCCTCGCTCGGACCCAGGTTGCCGCAAGTCCACCATCAGCGAAGCCTTGGGCCGCGTGGCAATATTGCGAGCTTTCCGGCTTTTGAAAGACGTCGCGACAAACAAGCAGCCATCTTCGAAGAGATACCACACCGCAGTCAGGTGGATGCTCCCATCGGGGTTCTCGGTCCCGATGGCGGCAATGTGCCGTCCTTGCAATAGTCCATGGAAAGTCGGGCTCAGCGTTTGAGTCGGCATTCTTCCTCCAAAGTCCTCGTCTGATTCACCCGGTGCCGATACGCTCAAAGCTCCTGAACTGGGCAGTCGGAACTGGACGGCGGCACTGCGCTCACGCTCACGCAGCCGCTGACAGTTCGCTGGCGGCCGCTCGATCAACAAACCAGATCAGCTTTCCTTCGCTCGGCTGCACTAACTTGGAGGGGTATTTCTCAGCGGGAGCGTTGCCTTCGAGAACTTCGTGCAGAGCCGCTGCCTTGTCGGTTCCGCTTACCAGGAACGCGACGCAACGGGCTGCGTTCAATACCGGCAGCGTGAGAGTAATCCGGCTGGTTTTCAGTTTCTCCACCCAGTTGGCCACCACCAGCCTCGACTTCTCCCGCAAGGCCTCGGTTTCCGGGAACAAGGACGCGGTATGTCCGTCGGGTCCTATGCCCAGAAGGATCAGATCAAAGCGCGGAAATTCACCCTGCGCCACGGCGAAGAATTCTCGCAGAGTCTGTTCGTAGGCATCGGCGGCGGCCGCAGCGTCCGGGTTCTCAGAGGGGAAGCGGAAGATGTTGGCCGCTGGAACCGGAACCTTCGACAAGAGGCTCTCGTTCGCCATGCGGTAGTTGCTTTCCGGATCGTCGGGAGCAACATGGCGTTCGTCACCCCAGAAAAAAAACATTTGATTCCAGGGCAGGCTGGCGCTGGCATTGGCCGCTATCAAGGTGTACATGTTCCGGGGAGTCGATCCACCGGCGAGCGCAATCGTAAAGCGGCCACGCTGCGCGATCGCGCTCGCAGCCGCGCGCAGCACTTCCTCAGCGGCCGCCTGAAACAGATCTTGCGGTGTGGTCAGTCTACGCAGTTCGACGGGTGCGCTCACAAAACCCCCACTCCGATGCCGGATTTCGTAGCCGCACACCGGGCCGCTCCCAGCAAACCGGCCTTGTCATTGGTGATAATTTGCACCGGGATGCTCTCCAGCAGCGGGCGCAATCGCCCCTTATCCAGGAAAGCGCGCATGAAGAGCGGCCCCGTGAGCTTGGAAAGAATCTTCGGGGAAATTCCGCCGCCGAGAAAAATTCCACCGGTCGCCATGGCTTTGAGGGCCAGATTGCCGGCTTCCGCGCCGTAGACTGAGATCCAGAGATCCAGCGCTTGCTCGGCCAACCTATCTGTGCCGTCCAGGGCGGCGCGGGAAATCTCCGCGGCTGGGTCTGCCCGAGCAAGCAGTCCGGCAAAGTCGTCAGGCTCATCTCCGCAGCCCTTTCCGCGCAGAAACTCATAGACGTTCACCAGACCGGGCCCCGAGAGGATGCGCTCGTAACTGACGTGTTCGTACCGGCCCGCCAGGAAGCGCAACAGTTCGATCTGCTGATCGCCTTGCGGTGCGAAGTCCGCGTGCCCGCCCTCGCTTGCGAAAACCTGATGCTGACTGCCGTCCCAGAACAATCCCGCTTCGCCCAGGCCGGTTCCCGGCGCGATGACCGCTTGATTTCCAACCGCTTGATCTGCCACTGAAGGTTCGATTCGATTTAGAGGAATCAGATCGTGTGGTCCGAGGGCCCCAATGCCCCACGCGTTCGCTTCCAAATCATTAATCAACAAGGTGGCGGGCAGTTGAATCTGTTTTGCGAGGCGGGCCCGCTCGATGATCCAAGGTAAGTTCGAGGTTTCGACTCGCCCATTGCGTACCGGCCCCGCAATTCCGAAACAGGCGGCCTCGGGCCGGTTGGCGGAGTCCGCGAGGAACGTGGAGACAATCTCACCGAGTCCACTGTATTCGCGGCTGGGATACACGCGCTCGGAAATCAGCCGGAGATGGCCATTCTGGGGCTGAAAATAGGCCAGTCGAGCGTTGGTCCCCCCAATATCACCAGCCAAAATCATTTCTCGAAGTTCCTCCAGCGCCGGCCGTCGCGCTCGAGCAGTTCGTCGGCCTCTTTCGGTCCCCAGGTGCCCGAAGCGTAATTGGGGAAGTTCCGCGGAGGCAGTGCCTTCCACAGATCCAGCATGGGATTCACCACAGTCCAGCCGGCCTCGACCATGTCCGCCCGTTGAAACAAGGTCTGGTCGCCGATCATGCAATCGTGCAACAGCCGCTCATAACCGGTGCTGGGCTGCTTGCCAAAGTATTCCTGATATTCGAAGTTCATGTCCACGGTTCCCAGGCGCATCACCGGGCCGGGAACCTTCGCCGCGAATTGCAGTGAGATACCTTCTTCCGGCTGGATGTGCAGCACTAACTGGTTCGGCATCAGGTGTTCCACCGAAGTATCCCGGAAGAGCACAAAGGGAGCCTGGCGGAACTGGATCACAATGTGGGTGTTGCGTGCCGGCATGCGCTTTCCCGTACGAAGATAGAAAGGAACGTCGGCCCAGCGCCAGTTGTCGATCAGCAGCTTCATGGCAACGAAAGTCTCAGTTCTCGAATCGGGAGCGACATCGGGTTCGCTGCGATATCCGGGAACGTTTTCTCCACCTGCCGTGCCCTCTCCGTATTGCCCGCGCACCGAGCGCGTCAAAACTTCCTGATCGCTGATGGGCTGGATGGCATGCAGAATCTTGGCCTGTTCGTCGCGCACGGCATTGGCGTCGAACGATATGGGAGGCTCCATCGCCGTCAGGCTGATGAGTTGCATGATGTGGTTGGGCACCATGTCGCGCAGCGAGCCCGCGTGCTCGAAATAGCTGCCGCGGCCTTCCACGCCCACGGTTTCGGCTACGGAAATCTGCACATGATCGATGTAGCGGCGGTTCCAGATGGGCTCGAAGATGCCGTTGGCAAAACGGAACGCCATGATGTTCTGCACGGTCTCTTTGCCCAAATAATGGTCGATACGATAAATCTGTTTTTCGTCGGCGAGTTTGAGCAGTTGCTGATTGAGGGCTTTGGCCGACTCCAGGTCGTGACCGAAGGGTTTTTCAATAATCACCCGGCGCCAGTGGTCGTTACTTTGCTCCATCAGTCCATTGGCGGCAAGTTTTTCGACGATAGGTCCGAAGAAACTCGGAGCCGTAGCCATGTAGTAGAAGAAGTTTTGATGAGTGGAGTGATCGCGGTCAATCTGGACAAGGCGATCCTTGATTTTCGGGTAAAGCTGATCGTCGCCAAAGTTGCCGGCAAAATAGTAGAAGCGGCGCGAGAAGGTCTCCCAGGTTTCGCTGTTGATGCACTCGCCGCAATACTCCTTTACATCGTCCAGGATCCTCTTGCGGAAATCCTCGTCCGTCATCGGCGCCCGGGCCACGCCCAGCACGGCGAACTCCTTCGAGAGCAAGTCCGCCCGCGCCAGGTTGTACAGCGCGGGAATCAACAGGCGCGCCGTCAGATCCCCGGCGGCGCCGAAGATCACCATCACACAAGCATCTCCTTGTTTGCCGATGCGGGGCGTAGCCGCCGCAGGCCGTTCCGCTAGTTGAGCCATAATCGGATCCTCAGAATTCTCTGTGAAATAAATTTGGGTTACGCGCTTTTCTTGGTTGAGCTGGTCTTGGCTGCCCCGGACTCGATGTGGCCGCCGAACTTCTGCCGCATTGCGGAAAGCATCTTCTCCGCAAAAGTGTGTTGCTGCCGCGAGCGGAAGCGCACATACAATGCCGCAGTCAGCACGTCCGCAGGCACCGCTTCCTCCAGCGCCGCCTGGATCGTCCAGCGCCCTTCGCCGGAATCCTGCACGTAGCCCTCGTATTCCGAGAGCGTCGGATTCTCGGCCAAAGCCATCGCCGTAAGATCGAGCAGCCACGAACTGACCACGCTGCCCCGCCGCCAGACCTCGGCGATATCCGGCAGGTTCAGATCGTACCGCATATCTTCCTGCAGATCTTTGCTGGCGGCGTTCCGGAAGATGTCGAATCCCTCGGCGTAGGCCTGCATCAGCCCGTACTCGATGCCATTATGCACCATTTTCACAAAGTGGCCCGAGCCCGAGGGACCGCAGTGAATATAGCCTTCTTCCGCCGTACTTTTTTGCCCCGAGCCGTCAAGCTTTTCCCGGCCAGGCGTGCGCGGAATGTCGCCCCTCCCCGGAGCAAGAGTCTTGAAAATAGGATCGAGCCGTTGCACCGCCTCCTTAGGCCCGCCGATCATCATGCAATAGCCGCGGTCGATGCCCCAGACGCCGCCGCTGGTTCCCACGTCGACATAATGAATGCCTTTGCTTTTGAGTTGACCCGCGCGGCGCACGTCGTCTTTGAAATAAGAATTGCCGCCGTCGATGATGGCGTCGCCGGCCTGCATGTGTTGCGCGAGTTTCTGCACCGTCTGTTCGGTGGGACCACCGGCCGGCACCATGACCCACGCAGCGCGCGGCGGCTTCAGTTTGCCGACCAGATCTTCCAATGACGAGGAACCGCCGGCCCCTTCGCCGGTGAGTTGTTTCACTGTATCCGCACTCAGATCCGAGACTATGAGTTGATGGCCGCCGCGCATCAGGCGCCGCGTCATATTCGCGCCCATGCGGCCTAATCCCACCATTCCTAGTTGCATGTGTTGCTCCTTAGACCGTAGCGTCGCACCAAGAGTAGCGCCAGCGGCCTACCTGAGCAAAGCCGCAGGGTCCGGCCGGCTTTCCCGCCCAAAACTATCGCAGCGCCTTTTGCACGGCAGCCGTCAGCGTAACCAAGCCAGCGTCCACATGGTCCAAATGCACGCGAAGCGCGCGCCGCCCGCGCTCGGCCAGCACCTGGAAATCCCCGCGGGCCTGCGCCGCCTTGACCGCGCCGAACGAGTACTTCTGCTGCGGGACCGGCAGTTCCAGGGTATCGTCGCAAGTCACCTGCAGAAACACGCCGGAATTCGGCCCGCCCTTGTACGCCTGTCCCGTCGAATGCAGAAAACGAGGTCCAAAACCCAGACAGGTTGCCACATGTTTCCGGTCCCGGACCGCATGTCGAATGGCCTGCAGTTTTCTTTCGTGTTCGGCATTCATCTGTATAAATCCCAGCACGGCAAAGTAATCACCCGCGCCGACGCGGCCCAAATGGGCCTTCAAATATCCAGCCAAAGATTTGTCCGATCCCGCAGCCCGCGCCAGGTCCGCGGCGTTCTTCTCGTCGGTGAACAGCCTGATGCCGTCGTCATCCACGACAGATGTTTCCGCAGGCAGGGAGCCGGTCTTTTCGTACTCGGACGTCAGATTCCGGGTCGCAATCTTGCTGGCCTCAACGTCGGGCTGGTTGAAAGCGTTGATGCCAAGGATGCAACCGGCAACCGCAGTGGCAATCTCCCAACGGAAAAATTCTGCCCCAAGGTCATAAACGTCGGCCATCGCAATTCGCAGCACGGCATGCCCGGCCTCTTCGAGCGCCGCTACCTTCGCATCCTGCCGCACATCTGTCGCGTGTTTCGTATGGATATAGGCAAACACGCGATCGTTGCCGTAAGCTTCCGGCGACGCCAACTCTTCGCGGTCGACGGGGATGATGCCTTTTCCACGCTTCCCCGTAGACTCGGCCACCAACTGCTCAAGCCAGGCGCCGAGGTCAGAGATATCTGGAGAAGAGATGATCGTGAGTTTATCCCGGCCATTCCGAGCCGCCGTGCCTAGAATGATTCCAAGCACTGCGCCGGGGTTTTCCTCGACGGGCACGGACGGCCCGCACGCTCGCACCATCTCCTGTGCGCGGTCGAGAAATTTCTTGATGTCCACTCCCATCACCGCCGCGGGCACCATGCCGAAGTGTGAAAGCGCGGAATAGCGGCCGCCGATCGAGGCCCGGCCAAAAAAGATATGCCTGAAGCGATCCCCTTCCGCGACCTGCTGCATCTTCGAGCCAGGGTCGGTGATGGCAATGAAGTGGCTGCCGGCCTTATCCGCGCCCACAGCTTGCTTCACCCGTTCAAAGAAATACTGCTTGAAGATGTTCGGTTCGAGCGTGCTGCCTGACTTGCTGGAAACGATGAAGAGCGTCCGCGCAATGTCGACCTTGTTTTCGAATGCCTTCACCTGCGCCGGATCGGTGGAATCGAGAACGTGTACGTCAGGGTAACCGGCAATCTTGCCGAATGTCAGGCGCAGAACTTCCGGACCTAAGCTTGATCCGCCCATGCCCAGCAGAAGAACGTCCTTGAAACCCGCGCTCCAAACCTCCTTGGCAAGATTGCGCAACTCTACCGGGTGCGCGATCTGCTCTTCGGTAATGTCCAACCAACCCAGCCATTTGGCCTCATCGTCGCCGGTCCATAGCGTTGCATCGCGCTGCCAAAAGCGCTGCATCTTGCCGCCCGACTGCCACTCGCCAATGGCAGTCTTCACCTCCGCGGCGAGACTTTCTGGCAGCGAAGTTTTCAGACGGCTCAAGCGTTCTTTCCTTTGGGCTGTGTGCTTTTCTCGACTGCGGCCAGCAACTTGTGAAACGCGTCCGCAAACAGCTTCACTCCATCTTCCGTGAGCTTGGTGGTCACTTCCTTGATCGAGATGCCGCTTCTTGCCAGGTTATCCATCACATTCTGCGCGCCGGCCACGTCTTCGGTCAGGCTATTCCGCAGCCGCCCGTGATCGCGAAACGCATCAATCGTAGCGGGAGGCATCGTATCCACTGTGTCAGGCCCGATCAATTCCTCGACGTACATCACGTCACGATAAGCGGGATTTTTCGTGCTGGTGCTCGCCCACAGAACACGCTGAGTCTGCGCTCCCTGGGCCGCCAGAGCCTGCCATCGTGGCCCACTGAAGATGCGCTGATAGCGCAGGTAGGTCAGCTTGCCATTGGCGATGGCAACTTTGCCCAGCAGGCTTTTCAGCAGCGCCTGCTGTTGCGCGTCAGTGGTAGTCTTCAGCTTGTCGTTGATCATCGAATCCACCAGCGAGTCGATGCGGCTGATAAAGAAGCTGGCCACGCCACAGGTCTTTTTCAGATTGCCGCCACGCTTCGCCAGATCCTCGAGCCCGGAGATGTGCGCCTCCGCAACCTTCTCGTACACTTCCTGCGCGAACAACAACGTCACATTGATGTTGATGCCTTCGCCAATCGCCTGTCGAATGGCGGGAAGCCCCTCGGCGGTTCCCGGAATCTTGATCATCACGTTCTCGCGATTCACGGCCTTCCACAGGCGGCGGGCCTCGTCGATCGTCTCCTGCGTTTTCATCGCGAGCAGGGGAGAGACCTCCAGGCTGACATACCCGTCCCGGAAGTTCGAACTGTCATACACCGGCCGCAGCAGATCGGCGGCTCCCTGAATGTCACGAATCGCAATCTGCTCGTACCGCGCGGTCGTGTCCAGATCATGGCGCGAAGCCAGCGACTGCAATATGTCGTCGTAAAGCGAGCTGTCGGCGATCGCCTTCTCGAAAATCGATGGATTGGAAGTCATGCCGCGAAGACCGTCGTCCGCAATCATCTTCTTAAGGCTTCCGCTCGTGATCAGATCGCGCCGGATGTAGTCGAGCCACATCGATTGTCCGTAGGTCAGCAACGCGTGTAAAGGATTGGTAGCTTTTGAGGTTTCCAGAACTCCAGTTGGTTGCATAATGATTTTCTCCTTGATCATGTGAGGACAGCCGCCTTCGGCTGTCCGTCGAGCGAAGCTCGACGATTATCCCGTCCCGCACGGCAAACTGTGCCACTACCCAAGAAATTTCGTTACTTTTCCGCAATTGCCTTGCGCGCTTCGGCAACCACCCCATCCACGGTAAAACCGAAAAACTTCAACAAATCTTTCAACGGAGCCGAAGCGCCGAACCGGTGCATGCCAATCTTTCTTCCCTTGAGTCCAACGTACCGTTCCCAGCCAAAAGTGGCCGCCATCTCCACCGAAACCCGCGCCGTCACCGAAGATGGCAGCACGCTCTCTTTGTAACCCGCATCCTGCCGCTCAAAAATATCCCACGAGGGCATGCTCACCACTCGCGCCAGAATGCCTTCCGCCTTCAGCTTTTCGTAGGCCTCGACACACAGCGAAACCTCGCTGCCTGTCCCCATCAGAATCACATCCGGTTTGCCGCCAGGCGCGTCAGCCAGAACATACGCTCCTTTCGCCGTGCCGGAGGCCGCTCCATACTTCGTGCGGTCAAAGGTCGGAAGCGCCTGCCGCGTCAGTACCAGCACCACCGGCTGGTGGTGCAACTGCGCAATGATCTTCCACGCTTCAGTCACTTCATTCGCATCCCCCGGACGAAGTACAACCAGATTCGGCATTGCGCGCAACGAAGCCAGTTGTTCGATCGGCTGATGCGTCGGCCCGTCTTCACCTAAACCGATTGAATCGTGCGTGAAGACGAAAATAGAGGGGATCTCCATCAGCGCGGAGAGCCGGATGCTTGCCCGCATGTAGTCGCTGAAATTAAAGAACGTCGCCCCGAACGCGCGGATTCCAGAAACCACAAGCCCATTCACACTCGCGCCCATCACATGCTCGCGCACGCCGAAGTGCAGATTGCGCCCCGCATGCTCCCCCGCCTGAAAGTCGCCTGCGCCTTCAAATTTCAGATTGGTCTTGTTCGAGGTAGCCAGGTCCGCCGAACCGCCGATCAGCCACGGAACGCTCTGTGCCAGCGCATTCAGCACTTTTCCCGAACTCTCGCGTGTAGCGATTCCCTTCGCGTCCGCCGGGAACGTCGGCAGATTCTTGTCCCAGCCCTCGGGCAGTTCGCGGCGTTGCATGCGATGCAACCGGTCGGCCAATTCCGGATATTTTTGCGAATACTCCGCGAACGTCTTTGCCCACCGCGTCCGCGCCTCGCGGCCGCGCTTTCCAATGCCATCCTGGAAGTGTTCCCGCACGCCTTCCGGCACCAGAAACTTCGCATCCTCAGGCCAGCCATAAAACTTCTTCACCAGCCGCACTTCTTCTTCGCCGAGCGGTTCTCCGTGCGACGCATTGCTGTCTTGCTTGTGCGGCGATCCATAGCCAATGTGGCTGTCCACGATGATTAACGTGGGACGATCCGTCGTCTTATGGAAGGTTTCAAAGGCCCGCGCCAGCATTTCCAGATCGTTTGCGTCGGCAACGCGCGTCACATTCCAACCGTAGCCGACAAATCGCGTGGCTACGTCTTCGCTGAACGACCACTCGGCGGGACCATCCAGCGTGATGCCGTTGTGGTCATACATCCAGCATAGATTCGAAAGCTTCAGATGCCCGGCCAGCGACGCGGCTTCGCCCCCAATGCCTTCCATCAAGTCGCCGTCAGAACACATGGCGTAGACGTTGAAATCGAAGATCTCAAAACCGGGCCGGTTAAAATTGGCGGCCAGCCACTGGCTGGCAATGGCCATTCCCACGCTATTTCCCACGCCTTGCCCGAGCGGCCCCGTTGTGGTTTCGATGCCCGTCGCGAGAAACGATTCGGGGTGTCCCGGAGTCTTACTTCCCAATTGCCGGAAGCGCTTGATTTCCTCCATGGGAATCGAAAGCGTTTTCAGAACCTCCCCGTTCTCGCCAACGTCGCGCACGCCCGTGAGATGAAGCATGGCGTAGAGCAGCATGGAAGCATGGCCGTTCGACAGCACGAACCGGTCACGGTTCAGCCACTTCGGATCTTCCGGGTCGTAGCGCAGAAACTCCTGCCACAAACAGTAAGTCACCGGCGCTAGTCCCATGGGCGCGCCCGGATGTCCACTGTTGGCCTGCTGCACGGCGTCGATCGCCAGGGTGCGGATCGTATTAATGCACAGCGTATCCAATTGCTTGGCCGTCACCACTGCTTGTTCGCTGGCTACCATGGGATGCGCTCTCCTTCCGGGGACGGCTCTGCCGTCACCGAGTTGGTCGATTGGCTAGCCGTATTAGAGTTCCTAGGACGCAAAGGGTTACAGATACGCAAGGAGTGTACCAATTTCTTGCGCAGTAGTGTCGCGGGTTTTGTGAAAATATCGAGAGAAAATGCAGGAATGGACGAAACCCAAGAAATAGCGATAATGGACTACTTTAGCAGTTGCAGGTAGCTGTTCTCATTCTTCGATGCTCTTGTGGTCTCTTGGACATACTTGAGAAACTGGCGAAGGTTCTCTTTCTCGGCGGGATTCATTTCGGCGAAGCGAATGCGCGTGACGGCAGCGGGCGCGCTCCGAGTAACCACTCCATTGAGCGCCAAGCCTTTCACCCAAATCTTGCCACTGGCGACCCAAAGTCCGATTTCGACTTTGGCGCCGCCGCTAACCTGAGTCGCCGTCTCGACCTGACATCCACCCACGCTGGTATTGGAGAGATTCCCCCAGATGGGCGCGTCCGCGTCATTGACCCGCAACTCCACGGCCACAAAACACCTAATTCTGGGATGCCGACGTCGATCCTGTCCCCAGTTAGGGCTGAAGACATCCGGCTCAAACGGAGGAGTGGCAGAGGCCGGAGTAGGCAGGGGTTGCGCCGGCGGCCCCGGCACCACCTTAGGTGAGCTTGCCGGGATTGAGGAACTGGCGGAGGGTTCCTTCTTGACCTCCCGCATCGCTGCCAACAGTGCTTCTTCTCTGCTCTCTGGCGGAGCATCGCGATAGGCCTGCAGCAGTTTTCCCAGGTTCCGTGCCAGGTCCGGATCGGCCAGGAGCCCCGTCCAGTCCATTCCCACCGCTGCATTAGGTTTGGAGTCACTCATTTGAAATGGCGATTCTCTCGTCCGAACGAACGAGTCCCCGGTTTCAGGTTGAACCCTGCGTCACTTCTCCACAAGATGACGGAAGTACCTCAAAGTATCCGCCTCAGAACCGTCCGCGAGTCTCCGCGCGCCGAGCCGGTTTCACCCAAAGATTTTTCAGTCCATGGGCTCCAGGCCGTTGAAGTAGCCATTCAGCGACGCTTGGTGATCGCGCGTAAGGGCCAGGAATTCAAAGCCGTAGTGGTATCCGCGGCGGTAACGGACCACCGCTCTCACTTCCCACGAGAGCGCCGATCCCGGAAGCGAAAAGTTCAAGCCGGCCACCTCGCCAGCACTCAGTTCCGCCGCCAGGAGTATGCCGATTCCTGCTTCCGATAGATCCCTGCAACGTCCCTCAATCTTCTGGTAGTGATTCCCCAGCAGATAGCTCACAGTGACCAGGAAATCGGCGCGGTATCTCGGATGCCGTCTCCGGCGGCGGTCAATTTTTTGGGTTGCGGGCTTTGAGGTCGAGGCGGGCATCAGGAGTGGATATGTCGGATTGTCGTAGCACTGTAGCACTTAAGACTGTTTTCAACGAGGCTCGAATATATGTTGAACGTTCTCCCGGCGCTTTCTTCGGGGGATCTCCCTTCACTCTATAAGCAGCGCTGCCCAGCGGAAAGTGTCGAAAGTGATTGCCCCGCGCCTCTCGGTAGCATCCCGCCCCAAACCTCAGACCGGGCGTTTTTGCATCGCGAAACGCCTTAACCGAATCAATAACAAGGCGTTATGCTATGAAGAGAAAGGTCGTCCCGAAGGCTCTCTTTTATAATGGGACTTTTCACAACAGGAAATGCCCCGTCTCTTACCTCGTACAGATCGTTGCTTTCTTGCCGTAGCGCTGACACTTCTGTTCTGTGTCACGGGCGCTGTAGCTCAGAATCCCACGCCCGCTCCTTCCATCTCTCTTCCCGGATCGCAGAGCCCCTTCACCGGCAGCGAGCCGGAGGGCAAAGCCACTCCAGAAGTCTTGCAGCTAAGTTTCCAGGACGCCATCGACCGCGGACTCCGCAATAACCTCGGCCTGCTGCTCTCGGGTGATCAGACCATCACGGCCCGCGGCGAGAGATGGAAAGAACTCAGCAACCTCCTGCCTAACCTCTCGGCCCGAGTTCTGGAAAATGTGCAGACCCAGAGCCTCACTGCCCTGGGTCTCAAGGGCAACCTTCTTAATTCCCCAACTCCGCTTCCGCGCGTAATTGGTCCTTTCAATTATTTCGACGCGCGCGCCTCGCTCAGTCAGTCCCTCTTCAACTTCAAAGATATTGAGAAGGAACGCGCCGCTTCCGAGAGTCTGAAATCGGCGCAATACACCTACAAAGACGCGCGTGAGGTCGTAGTGCTGGCAGTGGGCAATGCCTACTTGTTGGCGATTGCCACCACCGCCCGCATAGAAACCACGGACGCCCAGGTCAAAAACGCCCAGGCCTTGTACGACAAGGCCATTGACCAGCAGAGGGCCGGGCTGACCCCCGCCATCGATACGCTGCGCTCTCAAGTCGAGTTGCAAACCCGCCAGCAACAGCTCATTGCCGCGCACAACGATTATGCCAAACAGAAACTGTCCTTAGCCCGGGTCATCGGCCTGCCCCCCGGTCAAGAATTTCTCCTGACCGAGAAGGCTCCCTACCAGGCGCTGACCCCTATGCCCCTTGAGACTTACTTGCAACGTGCCTACACTTCGCGCTCCGACTATCAGGCCGCTCAAGCCCAAGTCCGTTCCGCCGAGTTTTCGCGCCGGGCGGCTACCGCTGGCTACTATCCTTCCCTCGACGTTAACGCGAACTACGGCGACATCGGAGTGACGCCCGGCCAATCCAACGGAACTTGGCAAGTGAATGGAGGCCTGACTATCCCCATCTTTGCCGGCGGAAAAACTCACAGCGACGTTCTCGAAGCCGATGCCCAATTGAAGCAGTCGCGTTCTCAATTGGCCGACCTGCGCGGCCGCATCGATTACGAAGTTCGCGCCTCATTGCTGGACTTGAATTCTGCCGCCGAGCAGGTCGAAGTTGCCCGCAGTTCCGTCGAATTAGCGGAACAGACTCTCGCCCAATCGGAAGATCGCTTCACCGCTGGCGTGGCTGACAACCTGGAAGTGGTTCAGGCGCAGGAGGCCGTCGCCGGCGCCCATGAGAATTACATTCAGAGCCTCTACGCGCATAATCTGGCCAAGATCGAACTGGCGCGCGCCATCGGAGACGCCGAACAGGGAGTCAAACGATATCTGAAAGGCGAACACTAACCCAAACTTATGGAACCGACGACGCAAACTCCGCCCGCCGCTCCGCCGCCGCAGTCCGAAAGCCACACCCAGCCATTGCCCTCCTCCGAACGGGACTTCCGCACTCGTCCCTCCCGTACCGCCAGTCCCGGCTTTCGCGTCGCCCTCGTCATCGCCGTGATCGTCCTGCTGGTGGTGGGGATTTTCGTCTATCGCTACGCCACCAGTTACGAATCCACCGACGACGCCCAGGTAGATGGACACATCAATTCCATCAGCGCCCGCATTACCGGTCACGTAGTCAGACTGAACGTCCTCGACAACCAGTACGTGGAGGCGGGCGCCGTGTTGGTGGAAATCGATCCGGCCGACTACAAGGTTGCCTACGACCGCGCCAAAGCCGAATTCGAGGATGCGCAGGCCAACGCAGCCGCCGCCGGCGTGAATGTTCCCATCACTTCGGTCAGCACCAACAGCCAGGTCTCAGCCACCGAGGCCGATGCGGCCAGTGCCCGCGCCGGAGTCGCCGCCGCAAGAAAACAGTTCGATGCCGCCAAAGCCCAGCGCGACCAAGCCGAAGCCAACGACGTGAAAGCCCAGAACGATCTGGTGCGCTACAAGCAACTCGTCGATAAACAGGAGATCTCGTTGCAGCAATACGATCAGGCCGTCGCCGCCGCCAGAGCCAGCACCGCCGCCGTCGAATCCGCTCGCGCCCTGGCCGATTCCGCCCAGTCGCAGGTCACTCAAGCCCAGGACAAACTCTTGCAGGCCGAAGCCAACTGGCGCAACGCCCAGACCGCGCCCCAACAAATGCAGGTAACGCGCTCCCGGGCTACGTCGGCGCTGGCACAAGCCCAGCAAAAGAAAGCCGACCTTGATCAGGCCCAACTGAATCTGCAATACACGAAAATCGTTGCTCCGGTCGCGGGGGTAATTAGCAACCGCACCGTCGAAGTCGGACAAAACGTCGCCCCCGGCCAGGAACTGCTGAAGGTCATTCCTCTCAACGATGTTTGGATCACCGCCAACTTCAAGGAAACCCAGCTTCGTGAGATGAAAGTGGGCCAGCCGGTCGACGTGCAAGTCGATGCCAACGGGAAAAGCTACAAAGGCAAGGTCGATAGCATCGCCGGTGCCAGCGGCGCCCGTTTCAGCCTTCTGCCTCCCGAGAATGCCACCGGCAACTATGTGAAGGTCGTGCAGCGCGTTCCGGTGAAGATCGTTCTCGATCCGGGAGAGAACAACGATCATTACCTACGGCCCGGAATGTCGGTCGATCCCAAGGTCTGGATCCGGCGATGAGCGCGGGCGCCACCACTCTGAATAATGAAAATGCCAGCGCCGCTGCCTGGCGTCCGGCCGTCAATCCCTGGATCATCGCCATCACAGTCACGCTGGCGACTTTCATGGAAGTCCTCGACACTTCCATCGCCAACGTGGCACTGCCTCACATCGCAGGCAGCCTCTCTGCCGGGCAGGATGAAAGCACCTGGGTCCTCACTTCCTATCTCGTCTCCAACGCCATCGTGCTTCCCCTGAGCGGCTGGCTCTCCTCCGTCGTCGGCCGCAAGAACTTCTACATGGGTTGCGTAGCCCTGTTTACCGTGAGTTCCTTCCTGTGCGGACTTGCACCCAACCTGGCCACGCTCATTATCTGCCGCGTGCTGCAAGGTGCCGGTGGAGGCGGCCTGCAGCCCAGCGAACAAGCCATTCTCGCCGACACCTTTCCTCCCGCCAAGCGCGGTATGGCTTTCGCCGTTTACGGCATCGCGGTAGTCACCGCGCCCGCGATCGGCCCGACCCTGGGCGGATGGATCACCGACAACTTTACCTGGCGCTGGATTTTCTTCATCAATATCCCGGTCGGTATCATTTCTCTCCTGCTTACCTCGCGGCTCATTCAGGACCCACCTTTTCTCAAGCGCCGCAAGCTTAGCGAAACCAAAATCGACTACGTCGGCCTCGGTTTCGTTGCCCTGGGCTTGGGAGCGCTACAGATTGTCCTCGACAAAGGCCAGCGCGAAGATTGGTTTGAATCGCACTTCATCGTGGTCCTCTCCTTGATAGCCGCATGCTCCTTGATCTTCGTGATTGTCTGGGAGTGGCGCCATAAAGATCCCATCATCGATCTGCATTTGTATCGTGATCGAACCTTCGCCGTCTCCAACCTTTTGATGTTCATGTTGGGATTTGCCTTGTTGGGCAGCACCTTGCTGCTCCCCCTTTTCAGCCAGACCTTGCTCGGCTACACCGCCGAGCGGGCAGGTCTGGCGCTGATGCCCGGCGGTTTCACCATCATCGTTCTGCTGCCGCTGGTCGGTTTCTTGCTCTCGCGCTACAGCCCGCGCTGGCTGCTGGTCTTTGGCCTGGTCGTGCTTTCCGGGTCGCTGTTCCACATGACCGGGTTTGACCTCGACATGGACTTCCGGACGGTCGCCGTTGCCCGCATGTTTCAGGCCGCAGGCCTGGCGTTTCTCTTTGTCCCCATCAACACGGCCGCCTATGCGTTTCTTGCCGCGCGAAAAGAACAATGCCGCCTCGGGATTGATGAACCTGGCGCGCAATATCGGCGGCAGCGTCGGGATATCCCTGGTCACTACCATGCTCGACCGTCGCACCCAGGTTCATTTAAGCGACTTGTCCCACAATCTAAGCGCTTCGAACCCCGCGTTTCAGACGATGCTCAAGGGCGCCACGCAAGCCATGCGGGCACACGGCGCGAGCGCCGCATTTGCCACCCAGCAGGCTTATGCCCTGATCGAAGGCACAATCCAGCGCCAAGCCACAATGCTCGCCTATCTCGACGACTTCCGGCTGCTAGGTACATGCATCCTGGTAATGGTTCCCCTGGTCTTCTTCATGAAAAAAGGCAAATCGGGCGGCGGAATCGCGGTACACTAGTTCGCGGTAAAATAGAAGCACGGCGGTTGATTTTGGGTGGCGCAGCGATCGGTTGGTTTTGGGTGGCGCAGCGGTTCACCGCTGCGATCACTGGCTCGTTCTCCGATGCCGGCTTCAGCCGCCGAGGTACTTTAGAAAATGTTCCGCCTCATCACCATTGAGCGAGAGTACGGCTGTGGCGGCGGCGCCATCGCCGCTGAACTCGCCCACCGTCTGGGTTGGAGGCTCTGGGACCGGCTTCTCACCGAGGAGATTGCCCGCCTCGCCAACGTTGATTGTTCCGCCGTGATGCGCTGTGACGAGCGCATGGATAGCAGCTTCTACCGCCTGGCCAAAGCTTTCTGGCGCGGCAGTTACGAGCGTAGCTCTACGCTGGGCAATCAGACCTTCGATGCCGACTGCATGGTTTCATTGATGGAAAAGATCGCGCCAAGAATCGCCAAGGAAGGCAATGCCGTAGTAGTCGGCCGCGGCGCGCCTTACTTCCTGCGCGAACAGCCGGACGCCTTTCACATCTTCCTCTATGCGCCGCGCGCCGAAAAACTGCGCCGTCTGCTGCAGGATGGCTACAAGCGATCGGACGCGGAAGAACTAGTCGATTCCGTCGATCTCGAACGCATCGCCTTCGTCAAACACTACTTCGACGCCGACTGGCCCACCCGCTCCCTCTATCACGTGATGATCAACACGGCCGTCGGGAATGAATCCGTCATCCAGACAATCCTGAACACCATGCACCTGGTCGAAGGCCGCCCAAAAGCCACAGACTACGAACCCCCCAAAGTGCACATCCGCGTCTAGATTCCGGTTTGTCATCCCGATTTATCGTTTGTCATCCCGAGCGAAGCGAGGGATCTTGGTGTTTGCACGCGGCACCATGTCTGATGGTGCCTTTCGCGGAAATCCTCTCGACGCTCAACTGACCACTGACCACCGACCACCGACCACTGACTACCGACCACGAATCACCGGCCACTGACCACTGCCCTCTTCGGCGCCGGACAGCAATTCTCCGCGCACACATCTGCCCGAGGCCCCATCGATCCCAAAGCCCGCCGCTCCAACCCCGGATTCATCCGCTCCAGAATCAGTTCGCGAATCATTCCAACAAACCTCGGATGCACGCCCACCGTTTTCGCGCGCGTCATCGGCAAGGCCAGCGCATCGCACACTTGCCGCGCTTCCACGCTCAGGTCGTACAACACCTCCATGTGATCGGAGATGAAGCCGATCGGCGCCAGCACCACCGCCGACGCCAGATTCTCCGCCTTCACCCGCCGCAAGTAATCGAGAATGTCCGGCCCCAGCCATGGCTGTCCCGGCGCGCCGCTGCGGCTCTGGTAGACCAGCGCATCGTTCTTTTGCCCGAGCCCTCCCGAAACCAGCCGCCGGACTTCTTCTAGTTCTTTCACGTAATCACAAGTGCTCGCCATGGCAAGCGGAATGCTGTGTGCGGTGTAGACGATCTGCATGTTTTGCAGGGCGTCTGCCGGAACGCCGTGCAGTGCGTCGCGCACTCGCTCAACCGTAGCCTCGACGAATGCGGGATGGTTGAAGAACGGTCGGAGCTTATCTATCTTCGGCGCTCCCGGCCCAACGTCACTTTGCGCCCGCGCGATGTCCTCGCGATACTGCCGGCAGCCTGAATACGAGCTGTAAGCCGAAGTGACGAATGCCACCGCCCGCCGAATGCCATCCTGCTGCATCTTCCGCAAAGTCTCAGGCAAAAGCGGATGCCAGTTGCGGTTCCCCCAATAAATCGGCAGCTTGGGCCCGCGATGCTCCAACTCCGTGTCCAGCGCGGAGATCAGTTCGCGGGTTTCCTGGTTGATGGGGCTCTTGCCCTCGAAGTGGTAGTAGTGTTTTGCTACCGTCAGCACGCGTTCGCGCGGAATGTTCCGTCCCCGCAGCACGTTTTCGAGAAAGGGAATTACCTCCTCCTTCGATTCCGGCCCACCAAAAGAAACCACCAGGATCGCGTCATAGTTCATGTCGAGGTTCATGTCGAGGTTCGTTGCCGAGGCTTCTTTGCCGAGGCTTGAGTACCGATACCGGAGCGGGCGCAATCAGTTGCCGTGTACGACCGCCATAGAAGCCGCCGATGCCGCACTCCTCGTCACCGACAACGGCCGATCCAGCGCAATATCCATCTCGGTAAACCGGGGCAGCACCACATCGCGGCCGTGGCGCGACACCATATAGATCCCCGAGATGCAGCTCGATACGATCCGAGCCGCTCCGGCAGTCGAAGCGTCGGTCGCGCTCGATACGATCGCTTCAACAATTAACTGCGTCGCGTCATCCACTTCTTTGGCCAGGCCGGCAGTCACGCCGATATTAATCGCCATCCACGCCATGCCTGGACGTTCGCCGCGAAGCTGGCCTTCCGCGTCAATCTTCGTGTGCGACCTCCGGTCCAATTCCGCTCCCGCCAGCGATGCAGCGATGGGGATGACGTTCCCACCCGGCAGCGTCAACCCCGTGAACGTTATGGATAACGATCCCGCCCGGCTGCCCCAGCGTGGCGGAGTCTGCTTAACTACTTTCCCTTCAAACAGCGTGCCCGCCGGCAAGACGAGTCGCGAATTCAAAAACACCGGCTCGAGCAAACGCGCCTGCACCAAATCACCAGCTTTGCTCTTCGATGCGCTAACATCTCCAAGAAGAAGAATCTTGCAGGCCGTACCAGCCGGAAGAGTTTCCAGGCTGGGAAAATCAGGCGTGGAAGAAGACGCGCCCGCGCTCGTGGATGGCGATTTCACACCTTCCCCGGCGGATGCCTCCAGAACCATCATCGGCGCTGACAGCTTATTAGATCCGTACACACCGCCAGACTTCCTCACTTCAACTTCGCCGGTCTCGTCGGCTCGCTCCCTTGATTTCTTTTTCTTGGCTTGCGCATGCACCTCGCGCTTACGGCTGATCGAAATGAGCGAGACTTGCAGCATGCTGTCGCTGCTCGCCCCGGAAACGGTGGCGGTCTTGAAGACCGGATACTTCTCCTGTCGAGGGGTGAAAATCTTCACTACCCAAGGCCAATGATCGTCCGGAGCCTTTCTTCTTTTTTCCAAGTGATCTACCGCAAGGCTCACACGACTGCCAGCGGGGAACAATTCGCGGTCGGAAGAATAAACATCCCGCGCCAGTTTACCCTCAACCACACCCCCCGGCTTCAACTTCGAGAGCTTCAACGGGTTGTTGAGTTGCACCTTAACGTAGAGGCTCGAAGTCGCGGACGCCGCGGGCGGCGCGGCGCCTGCCGGTTCATCCGCGGCGAAGACGGTCGCGGACCCCCCAAAAAAGAAGGCCGCCAGCAACGCGCCGGTGATGACTTTCGACGGTCTGCCACGTCTCATGATCTGCTCCTGTTTGCCGCAAGTCACTGGGGGCGGGGCCAATTCGCTCCTTCTATAATTACATCATGATTCACAGAAACGCAGAATGGGAATAAAGACACTAGTCAGGGTTGCAGCGCCACAAAGAGGAACTCATGCCGGACGCGCGCCAGCTCCATGTTACGCTTCTGCGGAGACTATGGAGACGCTGAGGTGATCGGCCGGGTCTTTAAGGCCTTTAGATATCGCGATTTTCGCCTGATGTGGTTCGGCGCTTGCACGTCGAGCATCGGCACCTGGATGCAGATCGTGGCCCAGGGCTGGCTCATTTATCGGCTCAGCCACTCCGCATTCCTGCTGGCGTTGGATCAGTTTCTCGGCGGCATCCCCATCTTTCTGTTCTCGCTGATCGGCGGCGTGGTGGCCGACCGCGTGGAGCGCCGCAAGATTCTGCTCGGCTCCCAGTACGTGCAAATGGCCACCGCCGGAATTCTCACCATACTTGTGGCCACCGATCTGGTGCACGTGTGGCACATTCTCTGTCTTTCTTTCATTTCCGGTTTTGCCCAGGCCTTCGGCGGCCCAGCCTACCAGGCGCTGATTCCCACCCTGGTCGAGAAAGAAGATATGCCGAATGCCATCGCCCTGAATTCCATACAGTTCAACGTGGCGGTTATGGTTGGGCCGGCTCTCGCCGGGCAAACCTTGGCGAAGCTGGGAGAAAAGTGGTGCTTCGGCCTGAACGCACTTTCCTTCCTCGCGCCCATCATTTCGCTTTCCATGATCAGCGCCCGCTTCTTGCCGCTGAAGACCACGGAGTCAATGTTCACCAGCCTGAAACAGGGAATCCAATTCGCCCGCCAGCAGGTTTCCATGGAGGCGCTGATTGTGCTCGCCTTCTGCATGACCGCCTTGGGCATGCCCATGCGCACCTACATTCCCGTATTCGTGAAAGACATCTTCCATCGCGGTCCGGAAACCTACGGCAATTTGCTCGCTCTTATGGGCCTGGGCTCGATTATTGGCTCGCTGGCTATAGCTGGCGCGGGCAACATGCGAAAGAAAGGACTCGTCGCCCTCGGGTCGCTTACTTGCCTGGGCGCGGGGATTTCTGCGTTCGCTATTTCCAAGTCGTTGCCCTTCAGCAGCATCGTTCTGGTATTGGTGGGAGCCTCAATGATGGCGGTGTTCGCCACGGTGAATTCGCTGGTGCAGTTGATCACCACGAACGAAATGCGGGGCCGGGTGATGAGCGTCTACAACTTCGCCTTCCGCGGAGGCATGCCCATGGGAAATCTATTGTCAGGATGGCTGGTTCCCATGTTCACCGCACCCGTCGTGCTCGGAGTGAATGGATTCGCACTCGTTCTCCTGGCTCTCTATTTTTTGTTCGTGCAACGCCGCCTGGCCGCGCTTTGAATAGCAGTCGCGCCCTGGTCTGCCCGAGCTTCCCGATTCCGTTGAAAATTCTCAGATCTAGTCAGGTTGCAAGAAATTTCACATTGCGCATGAAGGTCCCAACACTGCCTCAATTACGTACAAGGCCGCTAAGGCGGCAAGGAGACCATCGGTCCCATCGAAGCTGTGCAGCAACGTGACCGTGCCGCTGAGCGTCATTTTGAAGATGGTGCCAACGCCGTTGGCTGCTCAGCTTCAACGGAACCGACAGCGAAAACTCCCAGGCGGCTCTGGTTCAGGCCCACCAATGGAGATTTGTACGGCAGCACCGTCTATCACACCGCGCGCAATAAGCAAGTTCCCCGGGGAAGAAATCCAAGGTGCGAATAGCTCTCCTGTGAGGAGAGGACGGACGAAGGAACGTTACACTCCCCAGGGGTGCAGGGCATCGATGGGAACTTGTACGGCGTAACCATCTGCCAACCCCCTAAAATAGCCGCGGCCTTGCCGGCTAAAGGATTCCCTGTATTTCCTCGCAGCCCGATCATAAGTAAAGTGCCGCTGTACTGCTGCGGCGCCACCCGCAGTACTTCCCAACGGATATCTGGCCATGACCGCACGTCCGCATATCAGTCAAGGGATGGATGAAAAGATAAACATCCTGATGGTCGACGACCAGCCGCGCAAGTTGCTCACCTATGAAGTGATGCTCAGTGAACTAGGCGAGAACTTGATTAAGGCTCATTCGGGAATGGAAGCCCTGGAACATCTACTGAAAACCGATATCGCACTTGTGCTCATGGACGTGAGCATGCCTGGAATGGATGGTTTCGAAACGGCGCAGATGATCCACCAGCACCCGCGCTTTCAGAACACGCCAATCGTTTTCGTCTCCGGAATTCATGTGACAGAGATGGACCGGCTGAAGGGATATCAACACGGAGCCGTAGACTATGTTTCCGTCCCTGTTGTTCCAGAGTTGCTTCGGGCAAAAGTGAAGGTGTTTGCGGAGTTGCATCGCAAAACGAAGCAACTGGAAATGCTCAATGCCCAGATGACCGTGTTGCAGGATGAAGAGCGCAGGCGCATTGCCCGCGAGCTGCATGACAGCGTGGGCCAAATACTTGCTGCCATCAGCATGAATTGGGTTTTAGTGGAAGTGGAATCGCACAAGCTAAGCTCCACTGCTGCCAATCGCCTCGCTGAAAACGCTGCGATGATCGCGGAGGCCAGCAAGCAGATTCGCACGATCTCCCATTTGCTGCATCCCCCTTTGCTGGATGAAGCAGGTCTTGCATCGGCGCTTCAATGGTATGTCGAGGGATTTTCCGAACGCAGCAAAATCGAGACAAAGCTCGACATGCCGAAAGAGTTTGTGGGTTTGTCCAAAGAGATGGAGCTTTCAATCTTTCGGGTTGTGCAGGAGTGCCTGACCAATATTCATCGTCACGCCGGCAGCCCCACGGCGGGAATTCGCATTGTTCAAGATAAGGCTTGTTTAAGAGTTGAGATCGAAGATGCAGGCAAAGGCGTTCCGGTCGAAAAGCAATCCATGTTCGTGTCCTCGGCCCGCAGTGGCGTCGGGCTTCGCGGAATGCGGGAACGCTTGCGGCAGTTAGGTGGCACTTTGCAAATCCAATCCAACGGCCACGGAACACGGGTGACTGCCGTTCTACCTGTTGTACGTCCTGCGGCGGTGCCTGCTGCGCAAGAAGTCGGGCAGCGGGTTCGCTCTGGCCGAGAGAACCTTCAGAATTCGCCACTACTAGGCCGCGCCCCCGAGCGGAGTTTAGGCCGTGTTTAGCAGCTTACCTACATCACTCTTGGAAATCGACGCTGAAAATCCAAAAGCCGGCCGGCAGGCAAACCGAAATGCGCGCCGCTCCCCTGACGCAGCGAACTCGCCGGTATAAGTAATGGTATTCAAGCGAGTCGGAAGGTAGGCCCAACGGCATGAAGTCTTCTAACTCGACGATTCCGTCCTTGAGCAAGAAGCGCGTCACCAAGACGTTGGTGGAAGACCAATAAAACTGCTTGTGCCGCGCGCCGTCAGCATCGGCAGAAACTTGAACCGGCCTCCCTTCTTGTCATCCAAGATCGCCCCGAAAATGCTGGGCGAATCAAAGTGTGGGCAGCGGTACCAGTCGATCGAATCGTTCATGCCTTACGAGGGAGGCAGTGCGCATGTCACCGATGATTCCGTATTTTTCGATATTCTTCCTAAAAACGGACAAGTTTTGCAAAGCCGACGGGCTGGGAAGATAGCTGGCTCCGATGAGAAGTGCCCGAGAGCGCCCCGCCCCACTCGTCCACAATGGACATCGCCCGACACGAGGAGTCCTGTCGATCACGTCTGCTGACTCGGTCCCAACCGTTATCTGTAGTTCAACGGAATCCGGTCATGCAGATTTTTCTGCAGGCGAGAGCTGCGCCCAGGCAGCAAGATTTACGCGGAACAATGAAGTTTGGACTTTCTAGTAGACGGTGGAATCTCATCTAAGTTGTTGTAACAATTGGTCTCCCTCATCTTGGAAACTCGCATGCAATTGACTTTAATACAGGAGCTGCTCGTACCCAGTTCTGTACCCGAACGGAGGCACGTCATGGATCAGGATCGCGTTAAGGATTGGCGGGAACTCTGTAAGGCAGCTGCGAACGAGGTAGACCCGAAGAAGCTGATGGCTCTTATTGGCGAGATAACCAGGGCGCTAGACGAGCGCGACGAGAAGCGGAATATTGCGGGTGAAAACCAGAAGACCGCGAGCCGAGTTTTTTCCGTCAGTACTGTGGCTTGAGTGTCCGATTCGACGCCGAGCGGTTGGAGGAGTCGCAAAGTTCCGTGTCCAGGGTGTCCAGTTGGTTCATTGTTCGTGACACTCACATGGGGCCCGCAGTGAAACGCCAAGATATCTGATTCTCGCGGTCCACCTTCACACAGTCTGCACTTCACTTACGCTAGGGGGCTAGCGTGTTTGCGACATGCAGCCGATCTACGGCATCAGCTCAATACAAGATACGTTTTGTGGCTTAATGGAGATTGCGATGATTCTGATCACTGGAGCAAGTGGAAACGTCGGTCGTGAAGTGGTAAAGCAAGCGCTGGCCGTGGGGCTGAAGATACGCGCTACCTTCCACTCGCCTGCCGTTGCAGCCCAAGCCCCTGCGGGATTGGAAGGTGTGATCATGGACTACGCCAAGCCGGAGACCATTCGTCCAGCATTGCAGGGGGTGGAAAAGATTTTTCTGGTTGGACCGCCGATTCGGGAACTGCCAGCGTTGGAAGCGAATTTCGTCAATGTGGTGCGCGCGAATGGGCGAAAGCACATCGTTAAGCTTTCAGCTCTAGGTGGACGGGAATCCATGTTCCCGAGCGGCCATCGCGATTCGGAAGAGAACATTGAGGCCTCGGGTCTGCCCTACACGTTTCTTCGTCCCAACGGTTTTATGCAGAATCTGGTCAACTACAACGCGGGCACGATCGGATCTCAGAACGCGTTCTACGGATGCCAGGGAAGTGGTGCGGTCAGCATGATTGATATCCGGGATATTGCCGCCGTGGCAGTGATAGTTCTCGCCGCAACCGGACACGAAGGCAAGTCCTACGCATTAACCGGAGGAGAAGCTCTTAGCAACGAGCAAGTTGCGGAAAAGCTCTCCCGAGTTGCAGGACGCAAAATCAGCTATGTGGACTTGCCGGCGGCCCAATTGAAGAAAGCCATCCTGTCCACTGGCGTCCCAGAATGGTCTGCGGATGCTCTGATCGATTTTCAGCGTCTCTATCGCGAGGGCAGAGCGAGTCTAGTGACGGACGACATCGAGCGGCTCACCGGGCACAAGCCGATCACCTTCGATCAGTTTGCGAACAACTACGCCTTTGCTTTTCGCGATGAGGCTAGGGTCGCCAGTTGACCTGGATTATCGTGGGAAGCAGAGATCCCTACCCTTTCTGCTCCAGCGGCTTGCGCTCCCGCTACAACCTCAGCACATACAACTCAACAAGGATTTCCAGTATTCGCAGTTCCCTACGTCTCTAGTGGCGACTCACGTTCAGTGCTTCCGCAGGTTCCGAGAACTCCGGTACAGACTCGAAAGTTGAACATAGGTCACAGTCCCCAACTAATACGTGAGAGCAGCCAGTCTTGCCGGGCCCGCGCGCGGCGTCGAGTTCTGCTGCAAGTTGAGATCTTAGGCCACGCGTCGCATTCTCGAGTTCGGCTTTTGCCCGCGCAGCGTGTGCCAGTATTGTGTGCAGCCGCTTCGGTCCCAATATCAAGAGCCCGAGCATAAGCACGAAGAGGATTTCCATGCCAAAGCCCACGATTCACCCCTTGGTTATGTTTTGTTCGTTAGACCCGGTGGTTGTACCGGAGGGCTTCTCTTCTTCAGCCTTCATAGCTGACTTGAAGCCGCGGATCCCCTCTCCGATGCCTTTGCCTAACTCGGGAAGTTTCTTAGGTCCGAATACGAGCAATGCGATTCCGAAAATCAGCAGAAGGTGGGTAGGTTGAAACAGTCCTTCAATCATGTTGGCTCCTTAAATCGTGCTAGAAAGTCTCAAAATCAGTTGGTAATAAAATGCAGGCGCTGCAGCTGTGAACCAGATACAACGCCCGCGCAAACAGTAAAGCGAGAGCTTAGAACAACTGAGAGCCGCGCGTGACCGAATCAGCTTCGACAGCCAGCTTGTTAACCAGGCTAAAGAAGGCTTGCGATTGGCCATGGAACAAAAGGTCATCCGTGAAAGCCTTGATCGTGGCGACTGCTCCGCCGTTCTGTGTCGATGTTGGCCGAATCACTGAGCATTGCGGCAGATTCTTGCTGATGAATGTGCACGGCTCAGGCAGGATCAGGTTCGTCTGGTCGAGCTCTGAGTTGCGGGCATTGAGATCCGGGAATGTCAGATGAGTTTCTGGATCGGTCACGCCAGCTAGAGGCTGAGAAACCGCATTCCCAGACTTGTCATGCCAGAGACCGAAGTGGTCGATCTCGACTCCGCCAATGCTAATGAGGATTCTGAGAACCTCAGGATCCGTCGCCTTGAAGGCCAGGGTAGGATACAAGCTCGCCCCACCCTGCTCGATGAATGCAAAGTGGAATCCCGCGGTGTTCGCAATTGCTTGCATGCGCGACTCTTGCGGGGTCGTAGGAGGAACGGGTTGAGACTGGTTGGGTGGTGTGTCGGCGTCGTTTAATGGAATAGCCGGCTGGTTCTTGATAGTGAAGGGCCCCTGGAATTTCACACCGAAGTCGGGGTTCTGGGAGCTGCGGTAGCGTGTATACCAACTGAGGTCAACGTTCAGCTTCAGCAGGTTGGTCAGCCTTCCGATATTCTTGGCGCCAGTCGCTTGGCTGCTGGGCAAAGTTCGGAACGCATCGAGATCGACCGGCTCTTCGCCCTTTGAAATCAAGTAGGCGTTCAGGAAAGCCGCGTGGCTCAATTCATCGTCGGTATTGTCGGCGATGTATTGGGCCATATCGCCATCAAGGTTGTTGAGCGCGGCTATGTAAGCCGGATTGCCACCTTGGATTCCTCCCAGTTCGTTGTATTGCTGCCACAGATCGGCCTCGATGAGTTCTGCTGCCGCTGCAAACCGCAGGAGAGCTGCGTCGCCTTGGGAAAGCTTGCTCGAGCTTGGCGTGGCCTGCGCGCTGCTCTTTGTTCCCAATATGGCGCCGGCTGACAGTGTTGCGCCGGCAATTCCCAGGCCCTTCAGGAATGAACGCCTCTTGACTACACCCTGCCAGTGACGTTGAACGCTTTCTTCCGCCGAAGAAAGATTTGCATCAGGTGAGTTTGTTTCAGACATTACCGCAGATGGAGAGTTGGCTTTTTTCATTGGTTTGCTTCCAATTCCTTTGCTTATGATTTTGTTCCAGCAGGTACTGTGCGTTAGACGCAAGGGTCAAATGACGAGATACGCCGAAGATGTCATTTGATTGTCAACTCTTTGCACCCCCGCGGTGACAAACACCAAAGGCAATGCTCAGCAGCGCGCATGAGTTGAAACCTGGCACGCAATAGTTGTGTCTCCACTTTCTGCAGGTCCGATTCCTGCCTTCTTTATATGAAACTTCGAATGCTCGCCTGTTATTCCCCAATTTCACACTATTTCTTCCACGAAGCAGTCCCTCGCTCTACCCACCTGCAAGCACTTTCACTCGGGCGCGGTTGTGGGGAGTCTAGCGGGAGGATCCGCTTGAGTCTGGAGTCAGAGGGGAAAAATAAAAGTGAGACGGCCACTTGGAGCGGCCGCCTCATTTACGCATTCCTGACTTAGAAGATCATCTTCAAACCGAAGAGCAGGCGCCTGCGTCCGATGCCATCGGTGTTGATGTTGCCGGCAAAAGTGCCGCCCCCGTTGGCATTGAACGACGTGCTCTGGAACCTTCCAGTGGCGACGTCGTCCAGAATCGGATCGGGCACACCAAGAAACTGAGTGTTGAAAAGGTCAAAGGCCTGTGCCTGGAATTGAGCCGTCACACGCTCGTTGATCTTGATGTTCTTGAACACGGCCAGATTGTCGGTATTGATGGACTGCCCGCGTAGCGTGTTGCGGCCTACCCCGGCGTAGGGTGTGCCCACGACCTGGGCAGCAGTCGGGTCGTTATGGATCCAGTGTGCGCCATTAATGGGCGTAACGGCACATTGGTTTTGTCCACCGCCGCTTCCAAGACAGGGGTCCGCGAAGCTGACCAGTGCGCCAAGAGGCAAGGCCGTGCCTGCGGCAGTCGGACAGGTTGCCAGAGTTCCGTCGCAATATTGCCCCACCGATGTAAGTGGCAGGCTCGCGTTGCTCAGAATGGGACGGCACGCATCAAATCGTCCGCCAAAATCTGCGTTCGGATCGCAGAGGCTGCCGTTCACGAAACGCTGGATGGTGGTGTAAGGCTGTCCCGACGTATAGCGGTAGGTCGTGTTCACCTGCCACCCGCCCAGCAAGTGCCCCGCAAAACCATGCTGCCCTTTGTAAAACGGCAGATTGTACACGAGGGTCACGCCGACTATGTGCGGGAAATCTATTCCAGAGTTGCCCCGTTCCGGTGCGCCCGGCGCGAATGGATTCTGCGCATACGCCAGCGTGTTGCCACCAGCCAATGTGCTGAAAACCTCGCTGGCATTGTCGATCGTTTTGCTATAGGTGTAGGAAGCGGTGGCGCTTAGCCCGCGCCAGCCGGCGATTCGCAATTCGCTTTGTAGCCCATTGTAGTTAGACGACGCCGTATTGCCATACTGAATTACGTTGCTGAAGTTGCAGTTGACATTTCCGGCCTGGAAACCTGGCGTCCCGGACGTAGTGCAAGGCGTCAAGCCGGCGGGGATTACGTTCTGAAATCCAGCCTCGATGAGCGGACCCAGGGCCGGGTTTCCGTTCAACTCCTGGAACTCATGCACGCCGTGATTGCCCACATAGCGCACTTCGCCAACGATCCGACTGGTGAAGGAGTGCTGAAAGCCGAAGTTCCATTGCTCGGAGTAAGGGTTGCGGAAGTTGGAGGGCACCTGCGTCTGGTTAGCAAATCCAGGATTCCCCACCGGCGCCAGCGGCTGCAGGAATGGGATTACCTGGGTTCCGAAAACTCCAGTAGTCGGCAAGCCCGTGGACGGCCCGCCTACGACCGGCCCCAACGTGGCTAGGTTCACTGAAGGTGCGGAGGTTGCCACATTCAAGAACAAGTTATAGTACGCGGGATCGTAGGCAATGCGAAAGCCGCCCCGGACGACTGTCTTTCGTTGCCGAGAATCTTCGGAGTCCAGGCAAAACCCACCACCGGAGCAAAATTGCGCAACTGGTTGGGCACAGACGGCACAGTGGTCTGATTCAGGGGAAGGTTTGTAGACCACAGCGGGAGTGGCCCCTTCTCCTGGGCGACCGACCTTTGGTGCAACAGATTGACGGCCTGTTGATACCAGTCCCATCGCATGCCCAAGTTCAAGAGTCAGGTTGGTCTTCACCTTCCAGTCGTCCTGCACATAAAGTCCGAGATCATACTCCGAAAAGGGAAGAATGGGACTGCCCAGTGCGACTTGTGTTTCAAGAGGATTGTTGGCAATGACGTCGCTGAAACTGGAGAATACGAACAGCCCGTTGTTTAAGGGTAGAAAAACGTTGGGGGAGCGCTGCTGATCGAACTCGCCGCCGAACTTGATGGAGTGATGGCCCTTCAGCATCGACGCATTATCCTGCAACTGGTACACGTTGATGATGCGCCCTTGAGGAAAGCCAGCGAACACACCAAAGCTCACTGAATCTTGCGCTGCCGCCCCGATGAGAGCCACGTCGGTGGGGCAGTCGGTCGGGGTGTTGGAGTTGCAAGTTGGGAAGGATTGCTCCTGGAAGAATACGCTGGAGCGCGAATAACTGAAGCGGACCTGATTTACGAATGTATTGCTGAAGTTGCGCGCCCAGTCCAAGCCGATCTGCTGGCTCAGAGCGGGGATATCCTGATAGTCACCCACATCGATCCCGTTACCGAAGTTGACGCCGCCATTAAACGTCTTCTGATAGACATAGCGGCCGAAGAAATTATCTTTATCACTCAGCTTGAAGTCGACTCGTCCCGTGGCTTCGTAGTCATTAAACGGGGTGGGGACGAAGCGCGAGATCTGGCCGAATTGAATGGCCGTGCAGCCGTTCGTGCCTGCGCTTCCTGCAGGGCATGGAAAGGCGGCCCCCGTGGCCGGATCGATCTGGTTCGTCACCAGCACATTTTGCACGTTGGTGAAGGTCGGATTGCCCGTCGCGACCGCGTTGGGTCCAATGGTGCTCTCAACTAGCCCAATCGGACTGCCAGGGAAAGCCGCCTGCAACTGCGTGACACCTGCCGGCGTGGGCACAAGGCCGGGCGCCGAAGAATTGGGCGAGCCGGCAAAACGCTGGCGCTCTATGTTGCTTGAACCGAAGAACCAGATTTTGTCCTTCTTGATGGGCCCGCCCACGCTGCCGCCGAAGCGGTTGTCCACGAAGCCCGGAACCTTCGGCGCAGTGCAACCCGTAGAGGGAGATACTCCCGAGGGGCAAAATCCGAATAACGGACTCTTCTCCTGGTTCTCCAGCGAATCAAATATTGAACCCTGCCAGAACTCGTATCCCGTCCCGTGGAATTGGTTCGTGCCCGCTTTGGTGACGTAGTTCACAACTGCCCCAGTGTTGCGGCCGAACTGGGCGTCGTAGTTGGTGACCACCTGTACCTCGGCGATGGCGTCCTGGTTGCCGAAGTCAATCGAAGGACCTGCAATCGAGTTATCGTTGTTACTCTGCCCGTCGATCTGGAAATTGTTGGCGCGGGCGCGCTCTCCGTTTACGGCAATCTCGGCGCCGTTGTTGTTGCTGAAACTGGCATCGCCCGCAGTGGCGACACCGGGAAGGAACAGCGCCAGCGAGTCAAATGTATTTCCCACCGGCAAGCTGCTTACTTTTTCTGCGCTGAACGTTTCCGAGATTTGGTCCGACGTGGACTCGACCAGCGGCGGGGTGCTCTCTACCGTGACCGTTTCTGTGGCAGTGCCTAATTGCAACGTTATGATCGCCAGCGCGGTATTCTGGCCCACTTCCACGGTAAGATTGGTGGCCTCAAAAGGACGGAAGTTTTTGGCTTCAATGCGAAAGCTGTAGGCGCCAGGGGGCAGGTCCCGCAGCGCAACCAGACCCGCTGAGTTTGTTTCGGTTTTGTATTCCCGGTTCGTGGCGAGTTGCTTGGCAGAGACCTTGGCTCCGGCCACGACCGCGCCCTGAGGATCCTGCACAACGGCTGAGATGGACCCCGTAACGATTCCCTGGGCGAGAGCAAATACGGACCCGAAGACTGTCAATCCCAGAACTATTACCGAAACAAATCTAACCCGCAAGCTAGCAGTGGACCATTTCTGATGAGCCCCGTCTTTCATGTGAATGCTCCAATTCCTATGTTTATGATTTTGTTCCAGCAGTAGCGGTAGACGCAGTGAGCGAGCAACGAGATGCGTGGAAGATGTCATTTGATTGTCAACTTTTTGTAAACAGCCCGGTGACAACGTAACCGCAGGAGGCGGGAGCTTTACAGCGGCAAGCCGCAGCGCAGACTAGACGGGGCCGGCTCCACGCTCACGCTTGGAATTGAACATCCAAGCCACCCCCATGCTGAGGACATAGAGCGCGACCATCGGGGCGGCGAACAGGCACATGTTGAGGATGTCGGCGGTGGGTGTGACGATTGCCGCGATAATAAAGATGACCAGTATGGAGTATCGCAGATTCCGCCACATCCATCGCGCCGTTATAACCCGCATCAAGGCCAGAAAGAACACCAGAATCGGCATTTCGAAAATCAGCCCGAGACCAAGGGTGATTGTCACAAATAGTTTCGTGTATTCTCCGATCGTAATCATCGGCTGGAAACGTCGGCCGTAACCGATCAGGAAATCCAGGGACGCTGGGTAGACCATTTTGTAGCCGAAGAGTCCTCCGGCTATGAACAAGCCAACCGTACTGAGCAGGAACGGCAGGACATAACGTTTTTCCGTGCGATATAGTCCGGGAGCGATGAACAGCCACAGTTGATAGAAAACAAATGGTGAGGCCGCAAACAGCCCGCCTACAAGCGCCACTTCAAGATACAGATTGAAGGGCTCAGTTGGGTTTAAATACACCAACCCGCCTGCGATGCCGTGATGACGCAGCGCCCGAACAATAGGTTGCTGCATCAAGCCAAAAATGCGATCAGCAAACGACCAACAGAATAAAAACCCGGCCAGCACCGCAATTACTGAAAAGATGATTCGTTTCCGCAACTCTTCAAGATGTGCCAGTAGAGACATCGAACGCGCCTGCCGCGCCAGCAATGATGCAGCCGCCTCAGACACGGAAAACCTCCCTCCGCGCGGATTCGTTTGGGACACCGCTATAGATGGCGCCAGCGTTTCTCTCGCCAGACTGCCAAGAGGGTAACGAGTGTGGTTTATCCGTCAGATCGATTGAGTGTTGTTCCAGGAGAGGAAACTCGTCACCGTATGCAAAACAGAACGCGACGACAACCGCTACAGCCAGTCCGGTAAGTCCGTAAGACATTAGTTCCAGCATGTTCTGCTCCGGATCAGGGCTTGGCAAGGACGCACCGGAGTGCGTCCTTGCCGAGTTGTTTTGGTCTAGTTGATGGTGACAGTTACAGCGGCGGACTGGCTCAGTGCGCCGGATGTGCCCGTCACCTTCACGGTGACCTGTTGGCCCACCGGCGTTGTTTGTTTGTTTGAGTTGCTGCCACCGCATCCAAGAGCGGACAGTGAAACGACAAGCAGCAAACCCAGCAGGCTCATCCACCGGATGCTCTTGCGCGTAAGCGGCTTCCGTTTGCGGGCGGTCAGAACGGTCCCGAACAGCCCCAGACCAGGCAGCAGGGCCATCATGCCGGGCACGATGTAGCCGCCTCCGCCAGACGGCGGGGTAGCTGCCGCAGCGATGGTCAACGTGGAGGACGAAGCGCTCGACCCGGGAGATATCGTCGAAAGGCTTGAAAGCGCAGGTCAATCCTGCGGGCGCGGAGCAGGTAAGCGCAACCTGACCATTGAATCCTCCGACTGCTGCGGCGCTGACCATTAGGCTAGTGGACCCCCCCGGCGTGACTGTTGTGCTCATGGACGAGAGATTCAAAGAAAATCCGGGAGTGCCGACAGCAGCCGCGGGGACAATGCTGGCGAAGACAGCGGTTGCGCTTCCTCCAGCCGGGAAATTGGGTTGGCCGGCGCTGCCTCCACCGGTGATATAAAGAGTGCCAAGAGCGCCTGGATTATTATTGGCGCCGCCACCACCGCCGAACACCATGTCCCACAAGCCCGGAATGACGAGCACGCTCCCTGAAGAGTCGGTCAGCTGCCCGACAAATTTCCCGGTCGTATCGAATGCACTAATGGTGCCGTCGCCGAAATTTCCTACGAGGATATCGCCAGCGAACGTCCCGAAGCTGGCGGGAGCTTGCACCACGCCCCAAGGCGCGTTGAGGTTGTTATTGGCGCCAGCGGCGACGAAGGTGCTTACGAAGTTGCCTTTGGCGTCGAAGATATCCACCTGCCCAGAGCCTGCGCCGGGCACGGCATCGTGCTTGGCAGTATCTTGCAGGGCAAGAGCTACGTAGACCTGGTTACCGATGACGTGGATGCCGTGGGGAGCATAACCTGCGGGAGCCATTGGATCAGCGATCGAAGTAGTGAGGTTGAAGTTCGAATCGTAAACATCTACCTTGCCGCTGTTGAAGTTGGTGGCCAACAGGTTAGTACCAAGCAATGCCAGGCCTTTGTAGACCGCGCCGCTGGCAGAATTGTCTTTCCCGATAATTGCAGTGTTGCTGGAGCCGTTCCAGTAGACGATGAGGCCGTCTTCGGTGTCAAAAATAAACGATCCGCCGGTGAAGTAGGTGCCGTTGCCGTTGCCCACGGTTCCAGTCGGGCAACCAGGGCTGCAGTTGCCGTTTGGATTGCTTGTGGCTCCGGGTATGGTCACGACCAGCCCAGTAGCCTTGTTGCCATTTTGGTCGTACAACGTGGAGACGCCGCTGTTATTGTCGGCGATCCAGAAATCGTCCCCGGGAAGAACGGAAATTCCCCAAGGGTTCACCAGTTGCGTGTCTGTTTTCCCTACACCGGCTATATTGGAGACCAGGTTGGTCTGAGAATAGCCAGCCTGTTGGCTCCACAAACCTGACGGAGCCGCTAGGGCAATAAATAATCCGAATAATAAGAGCGCGCGTTTCACGTTGTTCTCCTTGATTTTGCGAATGGTCTGTACATCTCTGCTCAACTTAAACATCCTCTTCTACTGTGCCAGTGTTATCGCCGGGATTAGGAGTTTCACGCACCTTTGTATGCTTCGTAATCCCGGCTAATTGTTTTGCCGCATGACCGTGCCGTCCCTGACTCAGTTGGTACCACCGACTTGGACGGTGGTTTGATCATGAGTGCGGGCCAGCGTCAGCCTTGGGCGCGGCGTGGCGATGGTGTAGACCATTCCGGGGGTCTCGATCTTGCCGAGAAAATACGTTTCCCCCAGATGCTGGAAGGTAAGGAGCGCCTTGGGAACTGAAGCTCCTTCGACGGTAGTGGGAAGGACCACAGCGCTATTTGCACCACTGCGAAGAACTACGCCCGAGCTAGGGTCGTTAAAGAAACGTGAAACCCTATATGTGCCTGCGGGCAGTACTTTGGCGCCGACAACGAATTCGAAGGGAACGTTCACGACAATTCCATCCGTGTCCTGAGCACGAGAAGTTGTGCCGAGACCGACGATACACATCACAGCCAGTGCGAAAGTAAAGTACATCTTATTCATGAGATCTCCTTTGATTTAGCAGCGTGAATTGTTTCACTGTTGATAACTGAATTCGGCAGTAGTTATTCCACCGTTAACTCAAAACACTATTTATCAACTGTTGTTTCACATCTATGTGGGTTAGACGCTTCGACTAAGGGGCTTGATACGGATGGGATGTCATTTGATTGTCAACTCTTTGTTTAACTTTTGTTAACGCACGACAGCAAGCCCGCATCGCGTCTGAACCGTCTTCGTAACGCTCCGTCGTTGCTGGGCGACGGGGAGGGAATCTTCCGCTCGAATACCGCTGTATGCACCGGCTCAAAACAAACGCGGAGCCTCATACGAAATGAGACTCCGCGTTAACCCCAAGTGCAAGGCCACTGGAGGTTACTGTTGAACTTCGAACACAACGCCACAACCACCCGGCTGTGTGCCGGCACAATGGGTGAGGTTGAAGTCGAAGTCACCGGCTGCCGGAAAAAGGAAGGTTGCTCTGTTTAGAATTGCCTTCATCCGCTCTTGCTCGCTTCGGCGGGTCTGTCTCCGTTGTAGCGGGGAACGGGCTGTCGAAAACGTAAGACTGCTCATGTCATGCCTCTGTAGCAGGCTGAAATCTGTTCGGGCGGATTCCCTTTTCTGGCTGAAGTGTTTGCTCAGGGCTTCACGAAGCTGCAGGCGAACCCGCCACAGGCGCGCCTTCACCGCTGTGTGACTCATGTTCAGCACAACCGCGGTCTGATCAATTGTGAGACCCTCGACATCCCGCAGGATAAACACCGTGCGCGAGATCGGACGCACTTCGTCCAATGCCTTGAACAGGATGTCTCGCAATTCAGAGGCCCAGCACAGCTGCTCGGGATTCGGAGTCCAGTCCGTGACCTCCCTTGGTAGGATGTCTCCCTCGTCCCCAAAATCTTCATCCAGGGACATCTCTCTTGTGCCATGCTGCTGGCGCAGCTTCATCAGCGCCTGGTTCACAGTGATGCGAATGAGCCACGTGGAGAATTGGCAAGCCTCTCGGAAGTCGGCCAAGTGTTGATAGGCTTTAAAAAAGGCCTCCTGAACCGCGTCTTGCGAATCCTCTCTGTTATGAGTAACGCTTTGAGCGATGCGAAAAAGCTTGCGATCGTATCGCTTCACGATCTGTTCAAAGGCGGCGACATCCCCATTCTTGCAGGCATGGACGAGGTCCATGTCGCCGCTTGCCTCTACCGTTGCTTCGAATTGTGTCCGGCTTGTTGCCATATAGTTCAGCCCACCTGGAATGAGAAGACTAGGGAGTCCGGTGGCAATTGCTCTCCAGCTCTGAGTCTCACTGCACTACAATCTTGCCGGTCATCTTCGGATGGATGGTGCAGTAGTAGGGATACGTTCCCGCCTTGGTGAACGTGTAGGAGAATTTCTCATCCGTATCCAGCACCTTGGACTTGAACACACCGTCTGTGCTGACCGACGTATGAGGAATGTCGTCACTGTTGGTCCAGGTAACTGTCGTTCCGACGGGTACCGTGAGCGTCTGAGGCCCGAAAACGAAATTATCAATTTTTACTCCCGCTGTTGCCGCGGACGGTTGGGCATTCGCCGTAACGCTGGATGATGCTGCTAACAGCATCATCGCAATCACCACCGGCAACGCGACGCTTGCAAGACACAAACTTTTCTTCGTCATAATCGTGTTCCTCTCAAATGTTGTTCTTCGCTAGTTGTGTTATGTCCCAGGCCTACCTGCGGCAAGGACGACTTAGCTGCTGAGTGGCGAATCAATTACCGCAAGACTTCGACCACTGACTACGTAGTTCACGTCGGTAATGCCCAGCACCTTTTGCAACTGCTCAGCTGGCACCTTCATGGGGCCGGCCGAGGGAGCTGTTCCCGGCGCGGGTTGCGGGAAGGCGGTCGACATCGCTGTGTGGAACGAAACCTTGCCTTCGACTTTCTGCATGATTTGGTGGATATGACCGTTCAACACCGTCACCGATCCGAAACGCTTGACGTACGATAACGCTTGTTCGCTGTCGTCGGTGCCCCAACCCCAGTCCGGATAGATCGTCCACAACGGGATGTGTGCAAACAACACAATCGGAGTGCTGGCGGAACGGCCCTTGAGATCGTCCTCAAGCCATTCGAGTTGGTCGTGACCGAGCGACCCCATGCCGCCTGCTTTTAAGTTGGCAACGTTCACGAGGCCAACGAAGTGCACGCCCTTCTGATCGAAGCTGAACCAGCCCGACCCTTTGGTTCCCTTTCCATAGCGCTGAAGATATTGCTCGCCATTGTCGGAAAGCATGTCGTGCTCACCCGGCACAAAGTAGATCTGTTTGGGGGAAGCGCCTTTCAGTGCTTGGTCCAGCGTATCGAACTCGCTCGGCTTCGAGAGTTGGCTCAGATCGCCGGTGTGGATGATGAAGTCCGGCTTCTGGGGCATGGCATTGATCTTGTTGATTGCCGTCTGCAGCGTCGCTGTGACATCCGGATTCGCCGGCTTGTTGAAGCCGATGTGGCTGTCGCTGATTTGGACAAAGGTGAAGTCCGTTCCTTTGCTGGCTTCCTTGCCGTCGCCCTTGGCGAACGCCCGGGACACGGGGACGCCGCCGCTCATAGTCCAGACCAGGCCTGTACCTGCCCATGCCATGCACTTCAGGAATCCGCGACGATCAACTCCGTCATTGTTAAGGTCTTGCAACGTCTGGTCGATAAGGTCTTGTTTCTTGTCCGGCATTTGCCCTCCGTGTTTTTGTTGCGTTCTACGTCTATAACTTGCACCCGTCGCTTTTATTCCCACCTGAGATCGAAGGAACTTCAGAAATTCCGAGGCCTCAGTGAAGCCAAAAAGGCCGAGCGTCGCTAGGCTCGCCCCTTTTGGCCATAGCTGGGCGAAGAAGTTAGGCCATACCAATCCCGTACGTCCGATGTCTGCCAACGGCCAAATGAAGAATTTAGCTTTGTGGGCTTCGGCTGTTGTCAGCAAAATGTAACCGGTGGGTAAAGTCTTAATGACAAAACTTTTTTCAGTCTGGGTTCGCCGTCAGCGTACGAACCGCAATCTGGGACTCATCGACGCATCTAGCCCGGTAAGTTTACGCCGCTTAGAAAGCCACCCAAATGCGCGGTGACCGCAACAACTGCGACTGCCAGAAGCTCAGTCGCTAGGCGATAACTCGGGAAGAAGACCGTCCTTCGTCGCGCTCGGAAATGCACCCACCACACCAGCCAGATCATCACAGTCGAAACACACGCCAGAACACCTGCAGCGAGAACCGGGATCGTCGAGATTGCGGCCCCGAGAAGATTGCAGTACGCTGCGTCCGAGAGGCCGCAGCGCTTCGTCCACAATACGATCAAGTCGAATGCCACCGCCGCAAGAAACAGAGCTATCGGAAAATGGATCAGGACGACATGTTGCGCGTGCTTAGCCAGAAGTGCCGTTTTGAGATCAAAAAGGATTTACCATCACCATTCCTCTTCCAGACTCGCTGAACGTCCCTGATGCCGAAAAAACTCCGACCTTGTGAAAAACCCTTACCCCCGCGCAAAAGGAGAGCGCCAAACGCGGGGGTGAGGCTCGCACACGCTACGGTAAGTAGTAGCGGAACGAAGTAAAGATCATTCCGTCCAGCCCGTGCGGCTCTCCGCCCACCGCCGACCAAGTGTTGCGGTCGACATAGGAAAACTGCGGTCCCCATTGGATACGGCCGCGGTTTACTTTTTCTTTTGAGCCGTCATAAGGTTTGAACCAGATGCCGAAGGTACCTTCGATCAGCACGCGCGTGTCGGCCGTGCAGCTCGAAAGGCCGGCAGGAGTGAATCCGTTGTTGACCGTAGGAGCGATTTCGGTGAAGCAGCCGGAGTTGCTGAACTTGGGCGATCCGTAGCCGACGAACTTCCCGGAGACGGGATCGAAATCTGCTGCCCGGCCGGCATACTCCGCGCCTGCGTTCAGGTAAACATCCATCTTCGACCCGTGCCATTCCAGAGTTCCCAGGGCCTGATAACTCTTGACCAGGTCGAGCGTTCCGTCGGCATGGATTGAAGCGTCGGGAAGGCCGCCGGTACCATACCGGCCTACTCCACTTCCGCCAAAAGCGTGGAGACCGAAGTCGAGGTGCTTGTTGTCGAAGGACCAGCGCGCGTTAGCGCCAATACCACCACCGTCTTTCGACGCGTTGCGGGCGCCGAGAGCGTTCGGGCCGGCAACCGTGCTACCCCCGCAAAGTGTGGCGCTGCTGGCTACCTCACCGCACGGAAACACGCGGTCGCGGAACCGGCTGTACACGCCGAACACTTCGTAGTGTCCGAAGCCAGGCTCAAAGGCCAGCTTAGCGACGACATCAGGTGAAGGATTGAACGAATAGTTGGCGAGGTTGGCGCCGGCGCTGGACGCGGCGGCATTGAACAGGCCGCCACTGGCCCCGGCTGAGCCCAGCAGAAAATTGTCGCCGTTATTGTGAGTGGTCAAAGTGGCCTGCGGGTTCTCTACCGACACTGCAAACCACGCCTTGCCATTGAAGCTCTTGGCTAAGCGAAGCCCATATTGCCGTGCCCAACTGAAGCCGACTGTGTACTGCGCATCGATTGTCATCGGAAGAGCTTCGGAGCGGGGGTCCACACCATGCCTGGTCTCCGTGACCAGGCTCCACATCTGACCTCCTGTGAGGGTAAGACCATTGTCGAGCGCAACTTGCCCCCAGGCTTGGCGCTGACGCAGCGAGTAGCTGTTACTCTGGTTATTGTTCGAAGACGCGCCCGCCGACAGGAAATCGGCTTCCACGTACCCGGAAAGCTTCGCAGTTTGCAGCCTTCCCTCGGCCAGCATGGAAATACGCGACTGGCGCCCGGATCCGAAGAACTCGGAGAGGCTGCTTTGCGAGGCCCCCGGTACCGTAAGCGAATTGAAGGGAGTGTTGACGTCGGCGGCCAGCGCCCTGGACCGCCGCACGAATTCGGCGGCCAGAAACCCTCCGGGCGTGACAGTGATGCCCTTGTAGTGCAGGGCCAGAGGGCTTTCCAGCGCCGCGTTCACGTTCTTCTGCGTCTCCTGTATCGCCAGAGCGGTGTTGCCCACGGTGCCTTGCAAGCCGCTTACGTCACTACGGATAGCGGCAATGTTCTGCTCCTCTTGGGTGTTTTTCGAAGTTGTGGCCTCGGCGGCTTGCTGCGCGTGCGAAGCCGAGCTTTGTACCTGATTCATTTGCTGTTGCAGCTCTTGGATCTGACTGTCGCGGCTCTGCACTTGTTCCACCAAATGCCGAATCTGTTGTTGTTGATCGTCGATTGCCTTCTGCATTTCCGATAAACGCGCTGCTACCGCCTCGGAACTTGACCTCTTGTTCTTCGTGCTGCTCGGTGTGTTATTCCCCTGCCCAGCGGCGAAAGTGCTGGCCACCAGGCATGCGGCCAATGCCACTGTTACCTGCCTCATGTGTGTTTCTCCTTGGTTTGAGTTAGATGAACAGGGGCTCCTCGCTACGGTCGTCAAGAATTGTTCAGAGTCCGCCTCTTCGTGCGGGTTTCTGTCGCATGAGTGTCAGAGGAGATAACTGACTTCCCGATTGTTTATTCCAGGCCAGCGCAAAGAAAGTTCTCCAATCGAGGGCGCTCTCATTGTTGGCGGTTCATCCGAGCGGACTGGATGAAGAGTCAGCCGGTCTACGCTTCTACTTCGTGACACGGGCGTCGTCCACCACCGACATGCCGAGACCATTTGCCACCGCTTTCAAGATTGCTTCGATCGCTGAGTTCACTCTGTAGGCTGGATTTCGACCAGAACGTACTTCGTGGCCGGACAGTAGCAGCGCGAGGGTTTTGTTAGAGGCTCTAAGGCAAAAACTTATAGCCCTGACCGTATACTGTGAGAAAGTGTAGCGGCTTTGAGGGCTCGCTCTCGAGTTTCTGTCGTAGCCTCAGCATGTGATTGTCCACCGTGCGCGTGCAGGGGTAGTCCTGGTAACCCCAAACTTCATTGAGAAGTTCCTCCCGCGAGATCACGCGTTGGGCGTTCCTTGTCAGGAACTCCAGCGTCTTAAATTCCTTTCGAGTAACTGTGATCTTCTCGCCGCCACGAGTAATCTCGGTCTTGGAAAAATCCACGATCACGTCCGCAAAGACATACACGTCTGCTTCCTCCGGATTGAAGCGCGACGCACGCCTGATTAAAGTGCGTAAGCGCGCCAAAAGCTCCCTTGGACTGAACGGCATGGTCACGTAATCGTCGGCGCCCATTTCCAGGAGAAGAACCTTGTCCGCTACCTTTGAGCTTGTGCTAAGAATCACCAGGGGCAAACCAGGGATCAGATTCGCAATTTTCTTGCAAAGATCACATCCTGAAGATCCTGCACGCGGTAGATCGAGGATCACCGCGGCCGGTACTCCTTGGCGAAGTCTCTCCAAACCACAAACGGCATCGGGCACGACATCGACCTCATATCCTTCCGAGGAGAAAAGCCGCCGCAGAACCTTTCGCAACGCGCCATCGTTCTCGATGACCAAAATCCTGTCGCTTGGAGCCGGTCGCAGTAAGGTGCTGGCTGCCATAAGCTTTTCCTCTTTCTGCGGATTCGCCGCTTGATTCACCTCAGGTATCACACCTCTGCTTTATCGAATATTTTTTTTCTTTTGTGAGCCCAGCCAGCTGGAAACGTAGCTTTTGAGTGGCTCGGAACAAAGTGGTCTTGATCGACCCTTCCGAAGAATTGAGGACCTCGCCTACGGCTCGCAGCTTCAGTCCCTGGAAATGTTTCAATTCAAACACCATGCGCTCGCGCGGCGTCAGTCCTTGCAGGGCACACGAAATCCGAACGCTCAGTTCCTGGCTCAGCAGCTGTTGCTCCGGGTTGTTGGCTGGGCTGTGGTCCGAGAGTTGGTTTAGCAAGTCGCATTCTCCACCCTCGGCATTTACCTCTACCGCGTTATTCTCTCTACGGTTTCGAATCTTCCGCAGATGATCCAGGCAGAGGTTGGTGACAATGCGATACATCCACGTAGAGAAGGAGCACTCGAACCGGAAGCTACCCAGCTTTTTGTAAACCTTCAGAAATGCCTCTTGGTAGATGTCCTGGGCGTCGGTCTCCGATCGCGTGATTCGAAACGCGAGTCTCAGAACGGCCTGATCGTGGGCGTGCACCAACTGCTCGAAAGCGGCTTGGTTGCCGCCTTGCACCTCGCGGATAAGCAAACAATCCTGGATTTGGCCTATGGTCTCCATCACCTTTTTCGCGAGACGTTTATGGTCGCCGCCCATGTCAGTAATCCGATAACGATGGGTGGCGGGCCAGCCAGCTATTTTTTAAGTCGTTTAATTTCCACAGTTGAATCGGCCCAGCTCACGGCCCGCCTTGCTATGTTCAACCTCTGCTGCGATGGCATCAGATCCTCAAAAGCCAGCCACACGACTCCCTGCGCGAACGCGTAAAGGTCCCACTTGGTAAGCCTGATTTCTCGTCCCGCAAACCATATCTCGTTCTTGTCGGCACCCAGAACAAGTCTGACCTGAGGATGGAGCGGGTGGCTGATGTCGAATTCCCGTTGGACGACCGAGCACGCCGAGGAGTAAATCTTCTCCACTTCTGGAGCAAACACTCTCTCCTTGTGCTTGCTATCAATCGTCAAACCGTCCTGCGCTAAGCCCACCGCTGCAAGGGCTAAGATGGAAATGGCGAATTTCAGCGCATTCATCATGCAAACCCTTGTTGTCTGAGGTCCTGTGTTGGTCCGACACCCTTCCCGGGCGTCTCGATTTGGTTACGGAAGCCGTTCGATATTGGTCCACCCGGACTGCGGAACAGTGACTCGCGAACTGACTTCCGCGCTCGGGCCAGGCGCGACATAACGGTCCCCGTCGGGATCGACAATATTTCCGCGATCTCCTGATACGACATTTCCTCCACTTCACAAAGAAGGAGGGCCTCCCTGTAATGCACCGGCAGATCGTCGATGGCGCGCTGCACCAGGCGGGAATTAGTGCGTTTCACTAGAATCGTTTCGGGCGTTTCCGTATCAACTGCCGGTTCACGTCCGTCCTCCTCCGAGTCCATCGCAAAGGTCATGCGCCGCTCGAGCTTTGAGCACGAACTCAGGAAGGTGTTCTTCAGGATTCGAAACATCCACGCCCGGAAATTACTGCCAGGCTGAAACGATGCGAAACTCCGTAAAGCCTTGAGATAGGTCTCTTGAACGAGATCCTCGGCATCGTTCGAGTCGTGCACCAGCCAGTGCGCGAAGTTGTAAAGGGAATCGAACAAGGGCATGGCTAACTCTCCGAACCCGGCCAACGGTTGACCATCTTGGGAGGACGAAGCCCCGAATCGGACCATCTCTTGTAAGCCAAGTTCAATACTCCTCATTTGTCCTCTCCTGAAGCGGCTCGGACCCCGGTCGCAGCCCACTTTGACGCTCCCGTTTGTCCTCGTCAATTCACTGAGGACTTTTTCGACATATCGAACTCATTGCCTGTTAAATAATTGCTGGCTAATGAGTTAGCTCCGCATATATCCTGAGTCCGGGAGTCTCGCGGGAGCGAAATGCTAGACTCCTGTGAAACCCAAAATGGCGCTATGGAACCGCGACCCAGCTCCGTCGTGCGATTCGGAATCTATGAGGTGTCTCTTCAGTCGGGCGAGGTGCGCAAGGCAGGTCTGAGAATCAGAGTGCAACAGCAGCCGCTGAAACTGCTCGAGGTCCTGCTGGAACGTCCGGGGGAAGTCGTCACCAGGGAGGAATTGCGCAGCCGAGTCTGGCCGAACGAGAGTTTCGGTGATTTCGATCAGGCTCTCAATATCGCCATCGGGAAGCTGCGGAATGCTTTGGGAGACTCGGCTGAGAATCCACGATTCATAGAGACTCTTCCAAAGCGTGGCTATCGCTTTATTGCGGACGTGGCGGTTATCGCCGTAGACGCCCGCACAAAAAAAGAGCTGGAATCTCCGGCTCGAGATCTGTCTGGTCCGGACGGTAGGACGGAGCCTGGGCGTCAGCTCCAAGGCGCCGGGTTGGCCGTTGCACCCAAGCGCCGGCCGTGGTCGACGCGTCGGGTCATCGTCGTATTGGGGCTCGCCCTGAGTCTGCTAGTCCTCTCTGTCTGGCTATTCCGCTCGCATGGCGGTGCGCCCACGGGCATCCGATCCCTCGCGGTGCTTCCGCTGGAGAACCTTTCCGGTGACGCTTCGCAGAATTACTTCGCGGACGGCATGACGGATGAGTTGATCACTGACTTGTCGCAGATCAGCGCTTTACGGGTGATCTCCCGCACCTCCGTAATGGTGTACAAAGGAGCGCGCAAGCCTCTGCCGCAGATCGCTCGTGAGCTGGACGTGGATGCCGTGGTAGAAGGCAGCGTGCTCCGCTCCGGCAACCAGGTCCGCATCACTGCGCAGCTGATCGACGGCTCTACCGACAAGCACTTATGGTCGCAGAGCTATGAGGGTGAGTTGCGCGATACCTTGGCGCTCCAGAACAAGGTAGCAAGCGCCATTGCCGATCAAATTCGGATCAACTTGACTCCGCGGGAACAAGCTGCGCTGAAAAACGTAAAGGTGGTTAATCCGGAAGCTTACGAGTCCTATCTCAAAGGACGCTACTTTTGGAATAAGCGAACGGCGGATGGTTTGAAGGCCGCTTTGGCTTACTTCAAGCAGGCAATCGAAGAGGACTCGGAATACGCCCAAGCTTATTCTGGCTTAGCCGACACCTATGCTTTATTGGGAGACTGGCAGTACGCAGTGATGACTCCCAAGGAGGCGTTCCCCAAGGCTAAGGCCGCCGCCATCAAAGCTGTCGAACTGGACAACACGCTCGGCGAAGCCCACAACTCGCTTGCATTTGTCTTGGATGGATTCGACTGGGATTTTAACTCCGCCGGGAAGGAATTCCGCCGGGCCATTGAACTGAATCCAGGTTACGCAACCGCTCACCATTGGTATGCCTGGCACTTGAGTCTATTGGGTCGGTTTGACGAAGCTATCGCTGAAATGAAAAAAGCGGAGAGCCTGGATCCCCTATCTCTTATCATTAACGCCGATCTGGCAGAGCTCCTTGGCCTCGCGCACTCTTATGACGAATCCATACGACAGAGCCGCAAGACGATCGAAATGGATCCTAATTTTGCCCTGGCCCATAATCAGCTCGCCCAGGTGTACCTGCAAGAACACATGTACGATGAAGCGGTCGCGGAACTGAAAAAGGCGGTCGAGCTTTCTGGGAGTAGTCCGACATGCATAGCGAATCTTGCTCGCGCCTACGCCGCATCTGGCAAGAGGAGCGAAGCGGTAAAACTTCTGGACGATCTGAAAAAGCGCTCAAGCCCTGGTTATTCGTATGCCTCGGAGATTGCCATGATCTATGCATCTCTCGGCGATACTGATCAAGCCATGAATTGGCTAGAAAAATGCTACGAAGAGCGATTTAACCCGGGGGTGCTGCTGCGGCCGGGCTTCGATTCTCTCCGCTCCGACTCGAGATTCCAGAGCCTTGTGCACCGCATCGGCCTGCCCGGGTGAGGACGGCGGCCATGCCGTAGGTGGCGGTCACGAATTGGGGTGCGGCGGGCACGCTCGACGAGGGTAACATGTGGCGCTCCGCGCGAATGTTCCAACTGGAACATTTCATTTTGCAGAAAATTTGCGGCGTAAGTTGTTGATTCTTCGTGTGGGCTTTTGGGCGGAGTAATGGAATCATAGGGATAGGCTGTGGAAGAAATGTCTACTTTCGAGGACGTTGAATGTCTACTAAAGTAGACTTGACAGGCGTTTGACGTACTTTATAAGGTACGCGAACCATGAAGGGTTCCCTCCGGATCGCGCGGCATAAGCGGGATGCTTTGGCGCAAACACTTCCGACTCCCGCCCTTCGCAAAGTGCGCACGCGGAGACTATTGATAACCTCAGCTATGTTGCTATCGTGCCTGGGGAACCGGTGGTAATTGTGGAAATGTGCCTGAGTGGGTGCTGCATCTATGTAGGCACGGAAGCGCTGTCCCACAATTCAACTCCGCTCGCCGGTACAGTGGCAGCCGCCAGCTCTTTTCTTGCCTTCACGAAATCGCCGCTCTGTTGCATTAATTTCGTGACCACGCCGGTCCATCCGGTTTGATGACTCGCGCCCACTCCGGAACCGGAGTCTCCGTGGAAGTACTCGTGAAAGAGAAGCAAGTCGCGCCAATGAGGGTCCGTCTGGAACTTGTCCAAGTTGCCGAATACCGGTCGGTGACCCTTTTCGTCACGAATGAAGATGTTTGTCATCCGGCGAGACAGTTCACCCGCCACGTCCCACAAGGTCTTCATATTTCCCGATCCAGTCGGGAACTCGACTTTGAAATCGTTACCGAGATAATGGTGGAATTTCTGCAAGGACTCGACCAGCAGAAAATTCACCGGAAACCAGATGGGGCCACGCCAATTTGAATTGCCTCCGAACAGTCCGGTCAAAGCTTCGCCCGGCTCATAGTCCACTCGGTGCTCGGTTCCATTGACGTGGAGTATGTAAGGATTTTTTCGATGGAACTGAGACAGCGCGCGAATCCCGTACGGCGATAGAAACTCACGCTCGTCCAGCATGTACTTGAGAATGGAGCGTAGCTGATCCTGATCTGCGATGGACAACAGCCGGCGTTCACCCATCCCCACGTTGCGCATGCAGGCGACATTATCCGTGAGGTCGGGTCGGTTATCGATGAACCATTCCAGACGTCGCTTGAAGTCGGGCAGTCGATCGAGCCCTTCCGGCTCCAGCGTTTCCACTGCAAATAGCGGGATCAATCCCACCATGGAACGGATCTTCATTGGAAACTGTGATCCATCGGGCAGCTTCAGCACGTCGTAGAAAAAACCGTCTTCTTCATTCCAAAGTCCCATGCGGTTGTGGCCACGATGGCTCATGGCATGTGCAATGTAGATAAAGTGCTCCCAGAATTTGCTGGCCAGGTCTTCATAACAGGACTCCTCTTTGGCCAGTTCGAGGGCGATAGCCAGCAGATTCAGGGTGTACATGGCCATCCAACTGGTTCCGTCGGACTGTTCGAGATAGCCGCCGGTAGGCAGGGGAGCGCCGCGATCGAACACGCCGATGTTGTCCAGTCCGAGGAATCCGCCCTGGAAAATATTCATGCCCTCGGCGTCCTTGCGGTTTACCCACCAGGTGAAATTCAACATCAACTTGTGGAAGATGCGTTTCAGGAATTCGCGGTCGCCTTTGCCGGTGCGTTTCTTGTCGATCTTGTATACGCGCCACGCGGCCCAGGCGTGCACCGGCGGATTGACGTCCTCCAACGCCCATTCATAAGCGGGTATTTGCCCGTTGGGGTGCATGTACCACTCGCGGAGCATCAGCGTGAGCTGCTCTTTTGCGAAGTCGGGGTCGACCAGGGCGAGCGGAATGCAGTGGAAAGCTAAGTCCCAAGCCGCATACCACGGATACTCCCACTTGTCTGGCATGGAAATCACGTCAGCGTTGTACAAGTGAGTCCATTGATGGTTGCGCCCCCTTTGTCGCTCCTCGGGTGGGTGTGGGTTGTCCGGGTCGCCTCGCAGCCAATCCTTGACGACGTAGTGATAGAACTGTTTGGACCAGAGCATCCCCGCAAAGCCCTGGCGCATAACATTCTGCGCGTCTGCGGAAAGATGCTGAGGAATGACCGTTGCGTAAAACTCATCGGCCTCACGCTGCCGGAGCGCGAACGTCTTGTCGAAGGCCTCAAACGCATTGGCTACCTTGAAGTCAGAGGCGGCAAGTCGCATCCTTATTGCAACCGTCTCCCCCGAGCCGAGTGACAATTTGTAATGGGCGGCTGCTTTCGAACCAACACGTTCTGGATTAACCGCTTCGTTGACGCCGTGCACGACATAATCGTTGATGCCATCCTTAACGAACGGAGTGCGATTCTCGGTTCCAAATAGCCTTCGAGCGTTCGTCTCGTTCTCGGTGAAGAGAAGTTCCGGAGAGCCTTCACAATGGAGCCAGCGGATATAGGGCTGAGTTTGGTTCAGCTGAGAAAGGTTAAGTTCGATGACAGGATTGGGAGCGGAGCGCGCTTCGTGCAACTTCGGGCGTCGTGCACCGTTGCCCCACGACCACGTATTACGGAACCAAATTGTGGGCAGAACCCGAAGATTAGCGGCTTCCGGGCCGCGGTTTGTGACCGTGATCTTGATCAGAATGTCTTCGACATCGGCCTTGGCATATTCCACGAACACGTCGAAGTAGCGATCTTCGTCGAATATGCCGGTATCGAGTAGTTCAAACTCGGGTTGGCTCTTGTCGCGGCGGCGGTTTTCCTCGACCAGAGTGGCGTAAGGAAACTTTGCTTGCGGGTACTTGTAGAGATACTTCAGATAGGAGTGCGAAGGCGTGCTGTCGAGATAGAAGTAGTATTCCTTTACGTCCTCGCCGTGATTGCCTTCGTTTCCAGTTAGACCGAAAATCCGTTCTTTCAGAATCGGATCACGCTCGTTCCACAGAGCGAGCGCAAAGCAAATCTTTTGCCGGCGATCACTGATTCCGGCCAAGCCGTCTTCGTTCCAGCGATAGGCACGTGAACGGGCATGATCGTGTGGCAGGTATTCCCAGGCGTTTCCGTCCGGGCTGTAGTCTTCCCGTACGGTGCCCCATGCGCGTTCGCTGAGGTAGGGCCCCCAGCGCTTCCAATGCTTTTTGCGCGTGCGAGATTCGTCCAGTCGAATTTCCTCTTTTGTCATGAAGTTTTCTTATTTCAAATCAGGCTTAGCGAGGATGAAAACTCACCCGAAACTTGCAAATCGCCGTGCCGAGGGCCGAGTCCGGTATCGCTCACCGGGTCGTCGATGCCTGGATCGCCCTGTAGACATTGGGATGGCAAATCGTGGACAAGATCAAGGTACCAGTCGTTTCTGGACCACGCGGTGTGGACGTCGCTACTCACGTCTCCTCCTACTTCTCCCCGATTTCGATGGCGTGGCCATCGGGTTGGCGCAATAGAACAGTCTGTGGAACCTTCGCTCTCCATCCCTGAATCTTGTTTCAGGGAGATTTGCTCTCGGTTTAAGAATCCACAGTCGGGTCACCGGGTGTAACCGGATCCGTGGACCGATAGCACCCGTCAGACAGAAACCAGAAGCTGGTCTCACAAACAGATCCTTGGCAGCAAGACTACTAAGGTGATGAAGCTATGGTAAAGATAGAGGGTTTTCGGAAACTTGAACTCCCCTCTGGTTACTGAGTGTTTCGATCTGTCCGATGCGCTCCTCCAGTCTCTTCTGTCCTTCGGCGGGGGTATTTGGCATTTGCTGCCCTAAGATCACGAACATGCGCAAGAGTCGAATCGCGCCTTTTGGTGAATACCCGGCCTCCATGGCGAGTTTCACGCCTTCGCGGTCGGCTGCTAGTTCGTTGTCGTGCCCATACCCGGGTAGAAAATCGTCAACCTTGAGCTCTTCGAGTTTGTCAGTAGAAAGATGCTTCTCCGCAACAACCTTGATAAGCCGGTCGCGACACTGATCGAGTGCAATATGCTCGACCTCATGTCCGAGCACTGCGGCCAATTGATCTTCGGTGTCCATATACGCTAGGATGCCGCTCCCGACGAAAATCTGCCCTCCGGGCAGACCCACCGCGCTCTTGAAGGCAGGGCTCGGGTCGAAGTGAAAATGATAGGGAAGTTTGCGTTGTGCGTGAGCAGCAACCCTGTCGCCTACGGCCTGCAGGTATTCGTCGATTTTCGTCGTCTGTGGAGTGGACCGCATCCCTTCCTTTTGCGCAAATTCTTCCGCTAGGATTTGTCCCGCTCGGACCTCATCTGTGTCCGTAATTGAGACCGAGGTTCCTGAGTTTTGCCCCTGTAAGACGGTGGTTAGTAGCGACACTAGCAGTAGCTTCCTCATAGGACCATCCTTTAGATTTCTAGCCCCTTGCTTAATAGTTGAAGAACAATGAGCCGGAGCGTCGCGCGCCATTGGGCCCTGGTGCCCAACACCCACAACACTTCATCGAGCACCGCTCGCGTGTCCCGCCACGGACGACCGCGACCGTCGGGCCGCCGTTTCGGTCGCAAGACCGGTTCAATCAACTCCCACTGGGCATCGCTGAGCTACCATCGCCCTCGCATGCCCTTCTTCTGCCCGCTTTAGCGCATCCCGCAAATAGCTAAGTAGATTCTCCATCATTTATGAGACCGTTTGACCGGTTCTAGAAACTGGAAACTAAACTGGAATCTGCCGCCGTCGTTATATGTATAGCCAAGGTCGCGTCATGTCCGGAGCCGAGAATCCACACATTGCCCGGTGATGGGGACAACTCCAGCCCACAGCAGATCACAAGGAAATCCGCCCTTCGTTGGGCTGGGACTGGATGCGACTGTCCAACTGGTCCCGTCCCAATGCAATAGCAGAGTCATCTGGTGCCCCGATCCGTCGGCTGGGAAGTAGGAGCCAAACGCCCAGATGTCATTTGCCGAATTCGCCGTCAATCCAAGCAAACGGTTCGACTGGTTCGCGCTATTCGGTCCAACATTCGGACTCGGTACCACCGCCCAACTCGTGCCGTCAAAATGCTCGATCAACGTCAGCGTGGCAGCCTGTTTGGGAGGCGCAACCGGCGTGGAAAAGCCCACCGCCCACACATCGTTCGGCGCCAGCGCCAGCACGGCGTTCAACTTATTCGTGCCCTCGCCTACGTTGGGAGTTGCCACACTCTTCCAGTTCGTGCCATCCCAGTGCATCGCTGAGGTTTCGATTTTGTCTGAACCGTTGAATCCCACCGCCCAGGCATCATTCGCAGCGTCGGCGGACGCACCAAACAAAAACTCATTGTTCGATTCCCCAGTTGTCGCCGTCCATGCCGTGCCGTTCCAGTGCTCGAAAAGCGGCGAAACCAACCCAGTGCCGAGGTTCATCAGGCTTCCGATCGCCCAAACGTCATTTGCCGAGCTGGAGGTCATGGCGAAAACATCCGCTTGCTCTTTCTTCCCGAACTTGGGGCCGGAAACAGGCTCCACTTGGTTCCATTCCATTGCTCGATCACCTGCCCCGGATGTGCCCCGCCAGTCACGTTTCCCGCCGCCCAGGCCAAAGTCGGAGAAATAGCGACCACACCCTGCAGAAAGCTGTTGTTGTCACCTTTGATCATCGGAGCGGGAAACGCCGTCCACGTCGTGCCATCGAAGTGGATCGTCGACTGCCCTACCGCCCAAATATCGTTAGGAGAGGATGCCGAGGCCGCAAAAAGTTCGCTGTTGAGGTTCTCGTTCGGGGTTGGGACCACCTGCAAAATCGAGCCTGTCGCCGTTTGTCCCTGTGCCGGCGAGTCTTGAAACATGGCAACCGTCAATCCGAAAAGCATTACCGCGCCAAATGTAAGTTTCACAATTACACCTGAATAGTGCGGAATTAATATGTGTCGGCTTTTGACCTTCACGAGTTGATAACTCGCGCAAGTCGCTTTTATTCCTTATTCGCAGTAGCTTTCAAATGACGCTTAGGAGGCATGCGAACTTTCCCCAGACAATCTTCCTGAGTGTTAAAGGTTACGTAGACGGTGGGAGTTTGCTGTCGGAGAACCCGATTAAGCCGCCACGACAACCGTTCCCTCGGCCCGGCTAACACAAGGCAGCACATATCCAGCATTTTTCTGCTCAGCCGTCAGCCCGGCTTCGACGTCCATTTGAACGGTGCCGCTCAGGACTCGCGTAGCGCACGTACCGCATAGGCCCTGGCGGCAGCCATACGGTATCTGCACGCCGTTTTTCTCTGCCAGATCCAGCAGGGTGCTCCCGGCGGAAACCTGACAAACCTTCTGCGAGTGAATGAACACGACGGTCTCGACCGTGCGGGCTTCCCCTGGACGAGACTCCGTGGGCCGTTTGCTTTCCCCAAAACTCTCCTGAAGGATCCGGTCCTGGTTTATGCCGAGAGTCGACAGAATCTGGCGCGCGTTGTCCATGAATCCCTTGGGACCACAGAGAAAGAAAGTGGGTGAATCCAGATCGGTCACGTGCTGGGAGACAAATTCCTCAGTAAGGTGCCCGCTGTGCCCCTTCCAGGTTGGATCCGGTCGCGACAGGCACACCTCATACTTGAAGTTGGGGAGAGACCTGCCAAGTCTCACCAGTTCGTTTTGGAAAATGATGTCCGCACCGGTGCGCACACAATATAGGAGCGTGACGGGAGTAGCCAGTTTGAGATCGTCGATATAGCGCAGCATGGAAATCATGGGTGTGATCCCACTTCCGGCCGCAATGAGAACTATGCTTTTGTGGAGTGTCTCGTCAAAGTAAAACTGGCCGTATGGTCCGCTTGCTTCCACCGCTGAGACCTGGCTTGGCCTGCTCATTGAGAAAAACAGATACACATCCATTTTCCATGCGCTTGGGCGTGATCTCCACATAGTTCTCGTGGATCGGCGAGGAGGAAATGGTGTAGGACCGCGATACTCGTTGGCCATCGATCGTCCACTGGAACGTCAGAAACTGCCCTGGCTTAGCACGAAACCGTCTTTCCTTTGGAATCTGGAAGCGCAGCGTCTTGGTATCGTGGGTTTGCTGCTCGGTCTGCGCCAACAGAAGACTCATTGGGCTTTTCGCGTTTTCGTGGTCGGTTAATGGGGTTGCCGCGCGGGAATCTCCGGAATGCGCGATGACTCCACGGAAGCCCGCGACTGTTTCCTCTTCTTAAACACCAAGGCGCACTGGACAAGGCACACTGCAACAACCAAGCCGGTCGCGAGCCTTAACCCCAGGCTTCCAGGGCTCGCCGAACGAAGAAGTTCCGAGAGACGTGGGAATGGACACAAGCACGAATGAAATCACGAAAATAGCTATTCCTAGTGCCTTCAGCGACGAATGGCTCTGCTTGTAGCGGCGTGCGATCAATATTTTCAGGAGAAGCAGAGGCACGAGGACGAGCACAAGCACAATATGCAAAACCAGGTGCGTAGGCAGATGACCGCTTATTCCCAACACCAGCAAGTCTCTGACTCATGCTGTAGGCCATGATGCAGAGCAGGATTACAAACAAGTACCCACCCAGCCCGGTGAGCAGCGATCAAGCGGCTTCTCGTCGCTGCGCTGCGCGAGGGCTGGGAAGCCTCCAGCATCACCACCACGTTGGTGGCGGCCAGTGTGACAAAGCAATGCCGGCCACGATGGCTGAGATATTCCCCATAAGTTATCGAGTTTCGTAGTTCCCCGAGAGCATTCTCGCCGACGGTTCTGGGACTGGGTGGAGGAACTTTAGGTCGAGAACAATTGTTGTTTGGTTACCGGTCGCCGGAGTGCATTGACGGTCGCTGTAATCTTCCCCTACGGAGGCCGGCACGTCACAATTGTTGTCGCGAGTTGCTGCGACCACTGTTCCAGTGCATGGGGCCCCGCTATAGTCCTCTCCGACTGCAGAGGGCGTGTGACAGTCTTTGTTCTGCACGACAGCTGGCCAATTGGTTTCTTTTATCGCACTCAACGGTTCAGGAGCCTCGCCGCGGTCGACCCGCGCTGACCCTACAATCTCTAGCACTCCTCTTTTCTGGAGCATTGCTGGAGTCAACGGTCCCGATAAATGCCCCGCGCTCACACTCGGGAATACAAATGTAATCTCGCGAGTCTCATTGTGAATGACAGGATCGCCGTAAACCGGCCCGGCATAGGCTTCAGTTGGTGACGCTGTGACGTCTCGGTCCACGTGACTCAACGTAAGATCTCCGACGACTTCCAGTTGGCCGTTCCCTGTCCTCAGAATGCGCGTGGACTTAAATGTCAGCAGGGTCTGATCCGTCGCGTCCAGGACGTAGCCGATCGGCAAGGCACCTTCAGTACTAAATGCGTCCCCCCAGCCCTCATCCGCAGGATAGATAGCAAGATCGAAGAACGAGGCGTCCAGGTCGTTTGTGTCCAGCTTCACTTTCCCCGTTACGCGTGCGACACCGGTCTTCACTGAATCTGAGTTCGATCTGGAGCCTTGAAACAATCGAGCGTTCGATCTGCTAGAGTCGAGAATCCAGGTATCGCTAGCAAGTGCCAGAGAAGTAATAAAGAAAGCCGCGGAAGGAAATGTTATAGCTCGATGTTGCATGTTGTATTCCTTTCATCCCGCGTTCGACACATCTCAAGTAAGGGCAGCGCTTCAATCGTCCTTCGACGTCAGGGGCTATTTGCACTCTGTTAGTGTTAACAGGTTCGAGCAAGATTTATTCCAGAACTGGATCTCGAGGTTTGCGAACCATTTTCGCGATGTCGCCAACGTTGCACTTTCGTGCGGACCAGCTAAAATAAATGAGCCGCCTAGTGATTAGGACGGCCTTTAGGTCCTTCTGAGTGATTTGTCTTATTAACTTGTTCTGAATGTCACTATTGATAACGGCGCTCGCGCGGTTTTATTCCCGAGGTGTCTCGTAAACCATTTCCAAGTGTGGAAGGGGCAGTTGGCCGCGCGCCGTGTCGGTGTTCCGAGCACCCGTGCGGCGGGCTTACTTGTTCAAATTCTAGTGTGCCCAATTTTTGTGCCCAGTGGCGGCTTAATGCCTTTCGTTACAGGGTGGTGCGGAACGAATGAATCCTCGTTTTCTCCAGCAGATCGCAACCGATACAAACGCCGCTAAAGTGTTGATTATTCGTGCGGTAAGTCCTCCGGAGCAACAGGTCGGGAGTTCGAATCTCTCCTGGCACACCAGATTTTCTTCTTTCCCCTCCATCACTTTCTGCTCTCGATTTGAAGCGCACGGGCGCTACGGCGTCACGCGGAAGTTCGCGTTGCCGCTTAGCGTGCCGTGCGGCAAGGTCACCTTGACCTTGCCGGTCGTGGCGCCGGTGGGTACGGTGGTCGTGATCTCGGAGTTCGAGACCACGGGTGAACGCGGCGGGCGTGCCGTTGAATGTGACGCCGGTCGCGCCCGTCAGGTTCGTCCCCAGGATCACGACGGACGCTCCCACTTTGCCGGAGGTAGTTTGCGTTTTCACAAACGGTCCGAGGCTCATGGAGAGGCTGTAGATTACGCCCTCATTGCTGGCGCCCCCCGCTGCCATTGTTCCGTAGGATGTTCCATTCGTATCCTGGATCAGCCCTGCTATGGATTGTTCACCGTCGGCGCAACCGGTTGCGGGGCAGAAGCTGTAAAGCGTGGTCAGGGTGCCGCCGGGAGTAATGCTGAATATTGTGCCGCACCCGCCATCACAGAAAGTGCTGGCCTCGCCATACGTTGTCACCCCGTAGAAGTTTCCATCGGTGGCTTGCACCATTCGCGACCAAGGACCGTTACCGTCGATCGCGACGAACGAGTGCAGCGTGGTCAGCGCGCCGCTCAGGGTGATCTTGAAGACCGTGCCGCAATTGCAGCCGATCGCGCCGCCACGCGCTGCTTCTGGACGGTCTGGTCACTGTCTAGCAGGCGGTTGAGTTCCGCGATCAGCGCCGTGAACTTTTCATGGTCTTTCTCGGCTGTGATTTGCGCTATCAGTTCCTGGACTCGATTTTTGTTGGCGTCGTCCATGAATCCTATTTGTCATCCATTCTTCGGAGCCTAGCTTCGCCTCGCCCAGCGAGGTGCCGGACCGCCATTTTACGCACCTGCGCAACATGCTCGCGCAAAGCAGCCCTCAGTTTCGAGAGGACTTCTGCAGAGTTGGTGCCGTCCACCTCCAACGCTTGAAGACAGAGGCGACGGATGCGATCTTCCAGTCGGCGGGATGGCACGATTGAACTTGAAGCATGTTTCTGAGCCGATTCAATACAGTATTCGCCGTAGGCTAGATTGAGCATGTGGGCAGCCCCACCACCTGCAACGCAGAGGAGCAAACTTTACGCTGTGCCCCTCCACTTCAAATTGAATTGGACCCAGCCAAGTACCTGCTCCAGCGCGACTTTGCGTTTGGGAAGTCATTTGGCGGCACAATTGCTTCCCTCTGCATACATCATTCTGGTTTCTATCGAGCGGTCGGAGGTACCACTTACGCACAACAGTTCGCGCGAAATGCAAGTGATGCTGAGCAGCCAATTCGGAGGTGACCCTTGCGAGACGAGACCAAAGAACGTTGGCGAGAACTGTGCGAAAGGGTTCTTATTGAGCAAGATCCCCAGAGGTTTGAAGAGACAATCCACGAGCTGCTTCAGGTTTTGGAGGACCACGAAGAACAGCGGCGCAACGCCCTACGATTAAGAACGACACGCGGTGAGAGTTTGCCAACTTAGAGTATTGTTAGCTTGGAGCAACCCGTCCCGAGTTTGACGGGTAATCGCCCGAATTCCTCGTCGCCTGCATCGTCTCATGCAGTGACACAATGCGTCGTGCGGACGATAGGAGCAGACTGTGCTCGGAACTTCTTGCCGCGGCGGCGTAAACGGCGGTCCTGGGCTGCACAATACAGGAAACCTCTTGCCCGTTTACCATTTTCAATGTATAGCTTGCTCAATGTGGATCGGGGAACATAATGTGCGCAAGTGCTGCCATTCGGCAGCGGGACGATGGACCTCTTGCGCGGCGGGATCGCTCGGGACCTAAGGTCGAACCTGACGTGGTTTGCCGCTCGCCCGTTGCAGCAACTATATCCGTTCCTAGGAGACCGTCATGAAGAAGAGGATATTGGCGTGCGCGGTGAGCGTATTGTTGCTTGCAATCACCGGTTGGGCAGACGACAAAGAGAAGGACGAGGATCGTTTAAAGAATGCCGGCACGGTGCTGACAGAGATTCTGAATCTTCCAGACGACATTCCTCAAGATCTCCTCGATAAAGCCGACTGTGTGGTTGTTTTCCCATCGGTCCTCAAGGCCGCGTTTGTGGTCGGCGGTAGCTATGGCCGCGGCGCGATGACGTGCCGAAGAGGCGACAATTTTAACGGCTCCTGGGGCGCGCCTTCAATGATGGCCCTTGAGGGTGGCAGCGTAGGCTTTCAGATCGGCGGGCAAGCGACCGACTTCGTTCTCCTTGTGATGAACGATCGCGGTGCGAATGGAATCTTGAGCAGCAAAGTGAAGCTCGGAGCAGATGCATCGGTAGCAGCAGGACCAGTCGGTCGTAACGCGACGGCAGAAACCGATGTCTCGATGCGTGCTGAAATATTGAGTTATTCCCGCGCGCGCGGCCTGTTTGCAGGCATTTCACTGGAGGGCTCGACCGTCCGCCCTGACAACGACGCCAACAAGAGAATCTACGGGGAGAAAATCTCGGCGAAGGATATTGTAATTGCCCACGAGACGCATGTCCCTCCCGCAGCAGAGGGCCTTATCTCGACGCTTAACGCGAAAACGCCGAAGCACAAGTCGCCATAGCGGTCGTTTTGACAGAGGTTTGCCGGGTTGAGGAAAAAGGAGAAAATGGTGCGCCCGGAGAGACTCGAACTCCCGACCTATTGCTCCGGAGGCAATCGCTCTATCCATCTGAGCTACGGGCGCCCACCGATAAGTTCAGTTTACATGGGATGCTTGAGAAGCATCAATGCGAGGAGTGCGCAGGTTCGAACGTGCGGCGGCGAAGGCCCGCCCGCAGTTGTGGGAACCATCTTCCGTTATGTCTGAAATCTAGACTATTACCAGCGGCCTCGACCGCCGCCGCCACCGCCGCGGCCACCACGGTCTCCGCCGCGATCGCCGCCTCGGCCTCCACGGTCGCGTCCGCCGCCTCCGCCGTGCTCGGTTTTCGGGCGCGCCTCGTTCACGTTGAGCGTGCGTCCGCCCACTTGCGAACCGTTTAGCGCCGTGATGGCCTTCTCTCCATCTTCGTTGCTGGCCATTTCCACAAAGCCGAACCCGCGCGAGCGTCCCGTGTCGCGGTCGGTCATGATGCTGACCCGGTCCACTTGCCCGAAGGGCTCGAACATCTGCCGCAGTTCGTCTTCCGATGTGTTGAAGCTCAAGTTCCCCACGAAAATATTCTTCACGCATCTGCCTCTGCATTGAGCTGTCGAAGTGCAAGCTCAATGCGGCGGACTGGCAGGTCGGGGGCACCTTCCTGAAAATCGGGACCGGAGCTGGCGAACAGTCGAATGCGGCCAGAAGTATAGCAGGTTTGTCAAATCCGGCATGTTAAATCAGGGGCGTCTATGGGTTTCCGGGTTGACCCTCGACTTCACCCTTCTTCAACCGTCGCCATCGCGCCCCGCTTGCGCTTGTTGGATTGCAGAACTTTCTTCCGAAGCCGCAATGACTTCGGAGTGATTTCCACGTATTCGTCATCGGCGATGAATTCGATCGCCTGTTCCAGATTCAACGACCGGAACGGCACCAGGCGGATGGCTTCATCGGCGGTCGAAGCCCGCATGTTGGTGAGTTTCTTTTCCCGCACCGCGTTGACGTCGAGATCGTCATCTTTCGCGTTCTCACCGATGATCATGCCTTCATACAGCTCAACGCCCGGGCCGACGAAAAGTTCCCCGCGCTCCTGCAGGCCCCACAGCGCGTACGCGGTCGAAAGGCCGTCGCGGTCGGCGATCAGCGCTCCCGTGAGCCGGTGTGGGATTTCCCCTTGCCACTCCGTGTATCCGTCGAAAAGCGAATTCATCACGATCGTTCCGCGAGTGTCGGTGAGCAACTGGCTGCGCAGGCCGATCAGACCGCGGCTGGGTACGCGGAACTCAATGCGCACCCGGCCGTAGCCGTGGTTGTGCATGTTCGTGACTTCGGCTTTGCGCGATCCCAACTGTTCCATGACTACGCCCACGAACCCTTCGGGGACGTCGACCGTCAGATGCTCCACCGGCTCCATCAGCTTGCCATCAATACGCTTGGTGACGATCTCCGGCTTGCCAACCATGAGTTCATAGCCCTCGCGCCGCATCATCTCGATGGTGATCGAAAGCTGCAACTCGCCGCGACCGAGCACCTTGAAGGAATCAGTCGTGCCCATCTCCTCCACCCGCAGGGAAACGTTGGTGAGCAGTTCCTTCGCCAGTCGCTCGCGCAGATTTCGCGAGGTAACGTAGGTCCCTTCGCGTCCCGCGAACGGAGAAGTGTTCACTGTGAAGGTCATTGCGATGGTGGGCTCGTCAATCACAATAGGAGGCAGCGGCGCGGGATTCTCCGCATCAGTAATCGTCTCGCCGATGGTGATGCCTTCCACGCCGGCAACAGCAACAATATCCCCCAACACGGTTTCCGTAATATCGGTGCGCTTCAGTCCGGAGAACGAAAACAATTTTGTGATCTTCGTCTTGTGCATCGTCCCGTCGAGCTTGGCGATGACGACATCTTCGCCGGTGTGCATCGTCCCGTTGAAGACGCGCGCGATCGCCAGGCGTCCGAGATAGTCGCTGTAGTCGAGGTTTGCCACCAGAATCTGCAGCGGCCCGGCCGGATCGCCCTGCGGCAATGGGATCGTCTTCAAAATCGCTTCAAACAACGGCTGCAGATTCTCGCCGCCGCCCCTGATGTCGGTCGACGCCGTCCCCTCTTTCGCATTGGTATAGAGAACTGGAAAGTCGAGCTGGTCTTCCTTCGCGTCAAGATCGATAAACAGATCGTAAATTTCGTTGAGCACTTCCTGCGGCCGCGCATCCGGCCGGTCAATCTTGTTGATCACCACAATCGGCGGCAGGTGCGCCTCCAGAGCCTTGGTTAGCACGTAACGGGTCTGCGGCAACGGACCTTCGCTCGCATCCACCAGCAGCATCACTCCATCCACCATCTTCAGCGCGCGTTCCACCTCGCCGCCAAAGTCGCTGTGGCCGGGCGTATCCACAATGTTGATCTTCACGTCGTGATAGAAGATGGCCGTGTTCTTGGCCAGGATGGTGATGCCGCGCTCGCGCTCCAGTTCGTTCGAATCCATCACGCGCTCGACGTGGTGTTCGTTGGAGCGAAAAATACCGCTCTGTTGCAGCATGGCGTCGACCAGGGTGGTCTTGCCGTGGTCCACGTGCGCGATGATGGCGATGTTGCGAATGCTCAAACTCAAAATAGGGGTTGTCCTTTTATGACGGATCGGATTACAGGGGCGCAGCGGTTCACCGCTGTATTCCCCATCTATAACTTTACTATGTGTGGAGGTTTCTCAGGAGATTAGATCGCACACTTCGGTGCGTGCGGCTCGCAACGGAACCGGAAGGCGGAAAAACCCGACAAACATCAGCCCGCGACCGCCTTCTCCTTCGGCATCGGTTTTCCCGCCAGCCGCGCTTCCACTTCCTTTACGGCGCGCTGCGCCGCATGGATTCCCGCGTTGGTGGTCGATTCCGGACCCTCGGAATCCGTGTTGGCGAAAAAGACTCGATCCATGGGATGCCGCGCCAGCGGTTGAACCTGCGTGTAAAGCCCGGGCGTCGACATATACAAAGGATGCCCGCGCCGGTAAATGTGTACTTCGACCGGATCGACATTCGATCCCGGCAGCAGCTTCTGAAAATCGGCAAGCACGTTCGCGGCAACTTTGCGCGCCCCGATTTCATTCAACAGGTAGCCGCGATTCTCTTCCTTCATCGGTGTGTAGCAGCTGATAATGTTGAACTTCTGTTGGTAACCCGCCTGCTTTTGAATCACCCAGTCGGCCACAATGAAATCAGTAAAAGTGTTGCCCGGGCACCAGGTATCGTAGCCATGATTGAACACCGGCTTGTCGAAAATCAGATTCACCACTGGATACGGGATATAGCGGATCTGATGCATGGCTTCGCTTTGCTTGTCGAGCAGGCCCTCAACGATGCGCCGCGTAATGAACTTGGGCGTCGCCATGATCACAGCCTTGGCGGCGACCGTCTTTAATTCGCCGCCCAGCATGTAGGTCACCTGCACTTCTTCTTTTTCTGAGACTACGGCCACGATGGTCGCGCCCGTCTGCATGCGGTCCTTGAACTTCGGATGAAGAATCTCCGCGAGCTTTTTCGTGATTGCGCCCAAACCTCCGGGCCAGGTGTAACGATCATCCGCCCTACTCTCTCCGGCCATGTCTTGTAACGCGAAGATGCCTAAAGATGCGGCTGTCTCCTCGCTGATCGCTCCCCAGTTGGACGGCCCAAAGTTATCCCACCACTGCTTCAGTTCTGCCGGATACCCCGACATGAAATCCGAAAACTTCTTGTCGAAGAGCTCTTTGCCGCGCTTCTCCATGTCAATCGCGAGCATTTCTTTCTTGAATTTCTTGAAGCCCTCGCGAACCGGCGCGGGATAGGGCAGCTTGTCGAGACCGTCACCCCATGTGTCGAGGACCAACTCTCCTCGAATGATGCTGGCGTCGGGGCTGTTGACGGGCAGCGGCTCCAACCCAATCTCTTTCGCGAACTGGTAGGCGTACTCGTCCTTCACCAGAAATGCCGACCCGGTCGCATAGACGCTGCCCTCGTACTCCATCGCATAAGCGTTCCCGCCCCAGTGTGGTTCTTTTTCCAGCAGAAGGAAATCATGGTGCTGCAGACGATAAGCCGCCGCCAGTCCGCTAACGCCTCCACCAACAATCACAACGTCATGCTGCGATGAGGCTGGGGGCCGCGTGAATATCTGATTGCCTTTGTCGCGCACCTGATGGCAAATTCTGTTGTCCTCGCCCTCCACGTCGGCGGCATGATTCTTCTTCGAGTCGGGAGTCTTTGTCTGTGTCTGTGCCGCCACCAGCGACAGATCGATCGGACAACCCGCGGTCACAGCTCCTGCAACCACAAACTTGATGAAGTCCCTGCGATTCCCGCTCATCTCGCTTTCCCTTCTACAGACTCCAGGACTTTCGCGCCGCGCGCTCCACCTTCGCCGCGCATCCGCAACTGGTACCAGAGCATGATCGCACCAGAGAAAACACAAAGATGACAGTCTACACGGCATTGATTTCCGGCGTAATGCCGCGCCGGGGCCGTCCCCGAATTTCCAGTGGTATCCCGCCCAAGCCCGAGCCAGAGGACGCTTGCGCTCTTTCGTAACCTTGCTACAATCGCGCAAGGTTCCATGCCGCTGTCCGTTCGATCCAGTCATGCCGGATCGAAGCTTCTATACGATTGGATGGAGTGAATATGAATATCAACGTGAATCTAAAGCGAAGTCTAACTGTCGCCATGTTGCTGGCCATGCTGGCGCCACCGGCGATCGCGGCTCCGCAGGACGGCAAATCCACGGATCGAGACGCCGCCATCGCCGAAAAGTGGATCGCGGCGTGGAATTCCCACAGCCCGGAAAAAATGCTTCCAGTGTTTACCGCCGATGTCTTCTACGAAGACGTGGCTTTTGGCGAGGTGAGCCACGGCAGCGCGGAACTGCGTAAGTTCGCTGCCTCCGAATTCGAAGGCATCCCTGATCTCGAACTCAAGCTGCTGCGTTCCAATGTCCGCGGCGGCCACGGAACCATCGAATGGGTTTTCAGTGGCACCGATAAGGGAGTGTTCAACACGGGAAAGAAGTTCTCGGTCCGAGGCGTCAGCGTTATCGATGTGCGCGACGGCAAAATATCGCGCAGCCTCGATTTCTACGATTCGGGTACAATCATGCGCCAGGTCGGGGTGTTGCCAACTCCTCCAACCGGCGCAAAGTGACGCAGAGTCGATGGGTGCTCCCCGTTGGGAGAAAACTTGAAACAGAGAGACACGAAAGTTTGAACCAAAAGGGAACCGAGGAGCGCAGGGAAACCCTAAGGCCCAGACAAGGATCCTTATGACACGAAAGCCAACCACAGAGGAACGAGACTCCGCTCAGCTCGAAGCCCTTGGCTATGACTCCAAGTTCGATCGGTCCATGAGCCTGTGGGCGAACTTCGCTCTTGGCTTCACCTACTTGTCGCCGGTGGTTGGCGTGTACACGGTTTTTGCCTTTGCCATCGCCACGGGCGGTCCACCCATGTTCTGGAGCTATTTGTTTGTTGGGCTGGGGCAGCTGTTGGTCGCCTTGGTGTTCGGAGAGATTGTCTCGCAGTTTCCCATAGCCGGCGGCCTTTATCCTTGGGCCCGGCGGCTGGTGGGAAAGCGTTGGGCCTGGATGGCGGGATGGGTCTACCTGTGGGCCTTGTGTACCACCATTGCGGCGGTGGCGGTGGGAGGAGCGCCTTACGTAGCTCAGCTTCTCGGCATCAATGTGAATCAAGGTGGAGAAGTCGCGATAGCGGTAGCCATGATCGTCGCGACAACTGCCCTGAACGTCAGCGGCACCAAGCTTCTGGCTCGGGTCGCTATGTTCGGGTTCATTTGCGAATTGCTGGGCGCGGTCGTGGTGGGGAGCTTCCTGCTGCTTGTGGCCCGTCACCAGAGCTTCCGGGTTCTCTTCCAAAGCTTCGGCCTGGGTGTCAATGGACATTACTTGCCCGCGTTTCTGGCGTCGAGCGTCGCCGCCATGTTCTGTTACTACGGCTTTGAAGCCTGTGGGGACGTCGCCGAGGAAACCCCGGACGCCAGCCGCGCCATTCCCAAGGCAATGCGCATGACCATCTATATTGGCGGCTTTGCCGCCATGCTGGTTTGCCTCGCCCTGGTGTTGGCGGTGCCCGATTTGAACGCCGTGTTGTCCGGGCGGGATCCGGATCCAGTGACAACGACCCTGCGCGCCGCCGTGGGCCCGATCGGGCTGCGGGCCGTCATCGCGGTTGTGATGGTTTCATTTTTCTCCTGCCTCATCAGCCTGGAGGCGGCTACCAGCCGCTTGTTGTTCAGCTATGGCCGCGATCGCATGATCTTCGGCAGCGCCCAGCTCAGCACGCTTTCCAACCGCACTCGGGTGCCAGTCATCGCCCTGCTGGTTGCCGGGACGGTGCCGGCATTCATTGCGATTGCAGGATTGTTTCTTGAGGAAATGATTAAGACCATTATCGTGTTTGGGTCCGCCGGAATCTACATTGCCTTCCAGATGATTGTCCTAGGAGCGCTGGTCGCACGCGCTAAGGGTTGGAAGCCAAGCGGAGCCTTTCGTTTGGGGATCTGGGCGTGGCCCGTCAACCTGGCGGCGCTTACCTACGGCGTCTTGGCCATCATCAATATGGTATGGCCACGCACCCCTCAGGACCCTTGGTATCGTAACTACGGAATGATTGTGGGCGCGGCGGTCGTGCTCGCCACCGGCTTGTTCTACGCCGTCCTGTTTCGGCCTTATGATCGCCTCGATGCCCCGGAAGGCGATGCTTACCTCAATCATCGTGGCGTACCCCTGCAAGCCGAGAGAAACATCGACTAAGCCCGCCGCTGCGATCGACGTCGCTACTGCTGCCAACTCAAAACGTCGGCGGCGTATTTACCCACAACACCCAGGTCTCCGCCCGTCCGGGATTTTTCCAGTGATGTTGTGTCGCGCTCTCAAAATAAAAGCTGTCCCCGGCCTTCAGCCGGTATTCCTCCTTCTCCAGCGTGATCGTCAGTTCTCCGCGCAACACGTAGAGAAATTCTTCGCCTTCGTGCATGTAGGAGTCGCCGCTGTCCGCCTTCGGCGCCACCCGGAACAAATGCGGCTCCATCACCGTGTTGCCCCAGGCCAGCAACTCCATTTGCACGCCGGGTCCGGCCTCCAGCACCTTTCTTTGTTCCGGACGCACCTGCCGGCTGCTGGCGCCGGTCGCATCATAAAAATCAAGGATGTTGGTTTTATAAAACCGCGCCAGCTTGCGCAGCGTCCCGACCGACCCGCTCATCTGCGAGCGTTCCAGCGCGCTCAGGAATCCCACCGAGATGCCCACTGCTTGCGCCACTTGTGCCAGCGATAAACGCCGCTTCGCCCGCAATCGCCGCAGGTGCGAACCAATCGCTCCAGAATTTCCCCCGGCCGCGGTGCGCAACCGCCCCTCCCGGCGCAGCAGTTCGATAATTGCCGCCGCGTTCAGTCCCCGCACCTTGCGCAGAAAACGCGCCCGCTTCAGCAATTTCACGTCATCGGGCGTATAGAGCCGGTACTTGCTCTCGGTGCGTTGCGGTCGCGTCAGCCCCAGGCTCTCCCACGATCGGATCACCGACGGCGACACTCCCACCCGCCGCGCCACATCTCCGATCTTCAAATAGAGCTTAGCGCTGGACGATCTCATCCTTCACCGGACCAGACGATAAGAATTTCCTACGGAGGGCACGCGTTTTTTCTCCTTGACAGTAAGCCTGCCCCTTCTCTAACCTTGCGGGATTATAGCAAGGTTGTGGCCGGACACAAGCTATAGCTTTCGGAGAAAAAGATAACTTCTCCTCAAACGCCTGGAGGTTCCATGCCGTCACTGCGAGCCCGCCTCACCGCCGTTTGCCTTGCCGCGCTGTTATGCTCTGCCCTCGATCTTTTTGCTCAGGGTACCGGAGGCCGCATTCTTGGCCGGGTTGCCGATCCCTCCGGCGCCGTGCTGGCGAACGCGAAAGTGACTCTGGTCAACGAAGCGACCAATGTAAGCCGCGACGCGACGACAAACTCGAGCGGCGACTACGACTTCGTTGAAGTCCCGGTAGGAACCTACCGCCTCGAATTCGATTTGAAGGGCTTTAAGAAAAACATCCGCCGCGGCGTCGCCCTCGACATCAACCAGGTCATCACCCTCAACATGACGATGGCGGTGGGCGCGACCCAGGAAGTAGTCGACGTCACCTCCGAAGCCCCGTTGGTGGAAACCACCAGCACCCAGCTTGGAGCCGTTGTCGGTGACCGCGCAGTCAGCGAACTTCCCCTCAACTCTCGCGACACCTACCAATTACTTCAATTGCAGCCCGGCGTCATGTCCACCGTTGGCTCCAGCAACTCCATCGTTTACGGCAGCAGCAATGCAGGCGCAGTCTCCGTTAACGGCGGCCGCGGACGTTCCAACAACTTCACCGTGAACGGCGGCGACGCCAACGATCAGTTCGTCAATCTGCCTACCGTTCAGCCCAGCCCCGATAGTATTCAGGAATTTCGCGTCCTTACCAACACCTTCGACGCCGAATACGGCCGCAACTCCGGCTCAGTCGTCAATGTAGTTACCAAGTCCGGCTCCAACCAATTCCACGGCAATATGTACGAGTTCTTCCGGAACAAAGTACTCAACGCCAATGCTTACTGCTTCTCCTCGGATGGATGCACCAAGCCCAAATTCAATCAGAATCAGTTCGGCGGTACTTTCGGGGGGCCCATCAAGAAAGATCGTACCTTCTTCTTCACGTCTTACGAGGGCAGGCGGATTCGTCAGGGTGTTCCTTCGCCAGCAGTCCCGGTGCCCACAGCGGCAGAACGGCCGAGTCCAACCAATGTGGTCAATACCGCCGGCGGCCCGATCATCGTGGCAGACTATTCCGAAGGTGGAGCTGCCCTTCCTTTTAGCGGCACTTTGACTAATTCTTACGCCCTTCAGTCCGGCGCAGGGATAGGCCAGCGCTCCGGATGTCAGGCAGCTGTTACTGCGCTAGGCGGCGCTACCATCGTTGATGGCGTGGCGTATTCCGCCATCTTTCCCAATAACCAGATTCCGCTGGCTTGCATGGACGCGACCGCCGTCGACCTGCTTCAATTCGTTCCGCTGTCTCCCAGCGGTGGTTTGCTTCAGACCGTGCCTGTCCAACCTGAACGCGGCGATCAGTTCACCGTGAAGGTTGATCACCGGATCAACGACAAGCAAAACCTCAGCTTCTACTATTATTTCGACGATCACTCGATCGTATTTCCTTTTGCCCAATTCCAGGCTGCCGGTGCCAACGTGCCCGGCTTTGCTTCAGCCACGAACGAGCGTTTCCAGCAGTGGAATCTGAGCCACACCTGGACCATTAACAACAGCACCGTGAACGAATTCCGCTTCAACTACAACCGCGAGGCGCAGCTTACGTTTCAGCATCCGCAGCGCACCAGCCTGATTCAAGACTCCTGTCCGGCCGCTCCTTCCTGGCTCACCGGAGTGCTTGGTCCCGTGCCCTGCTTCTCTGACGGCACATCCGACAATGCTCTGGGTATCCATCCCAACCTTGGTGCGCAACATGAAGGTTTACCTTTCATCCAGGTCAGCGGCGGTTTTACTATTGGCAACAACGGGGAAGGCGAGTTGCCCCAAGTGGGCAATTCGTTCCAGTGGTCAGACAGCATCAGCAAGGTCAAGGGAAATCACTCTATGAAGTTCGGGGTTGATGTCCGCCGCCAGCGCTTCGATCAGACCTTGTATTTTGACGTCAACGGCGAATATTTCGTCGATGGCACCTCGGCTAATACCGTAGGCGCAGATCCCAGCTTCAACAATTCTTTAATCCCGGATTATCTGCTTGGTTTTCCTGGCTCCTATGGACAAGGTTCAGCCCAGGTGGAGCATGTTCGCAGCACTGGTCTTTACCTGTTTGCGCAGGACAGTTGGAAGATGAAGCCGAACCTCACGTTAAATTACGGCTTACGGTGGGAACTCAATACTCCGATCGCCGATATCAGCAAGCACGTGCAGACCTTCCGTCCGGGACAGAATTCGACAATCTATCCCTGCCAATTGTCTGCGGCCAGCATCGGCTCCCTTGGAACCAGCGACTGCACCTCAGTCGAGCCCACGGGCCTTGTGGTTCCCGGAGACGCCGGCATACCCACTGCCTTGACGCAGACGTACTACAAAGCCTTCGCTCCGCGCATAGGAATTGCGTGGAGTCCTGGAAATTCCGGCAAGACGAGCATCCGAGCCGGCTGGGGAATGTTTTATAACCCCGTCGAGCAATTGGTTCTCGAGCAATTCAGCGCTGAACCGCCCTTCGGCGGCAGCACCTTTCCAGTCGGCACGCTTTTTAATACTCCATTCTTCGGCCAGGACGGAGCCACCGTTTTTCCCAATCCGTTCAACGGCATCCTGAACCCGCCTCGACATCAGCCGGTGGACTGGTCCATCTTCCGGCCAATCTTATTGTTCGGGCAGTTTCAACCAAAACTGCGTAGCCAGTATTCGGCACAATACAACCTCACAATCCAGCGTGAATTGAGTAGGGATTTAAAACTCCAGGTTGGCTACGTCGGATCGCAGGGTCATCGTCTGCTTGCTACCCATGACATTAACTACGGCAATCCCCAAACCTGTCTGGATCTGAACAACATCTCTAATTTGACAGGGGATGGCAACCTGGCGTGCGGACCCTACTTCGCGGACAGCGCGTTCTCCGTTGCTGCCAACGAGATTCCAGCGGGTGTTACTTTGCACCTGCCCTATGGCTCGCAACCTGTGGTTACGGGTCCGAACCCCACCCCGATCACTCTCGTAGGGCTGAGAAAATACTCTTCACCCAACTGCGATCCCATCAGCGGAAACGGCTGCCCTCCGGACGGCATCCCCGTCTTCAGCAGCATCTTCGCGCAAGACACGATTGCTAACTCAGCCTACAATTCCTTGCAGGCTTCACTCGAGAAACGGTTCGCCCACGGCTTGCAGTTCACCGCCGCTTACACGTTCAGCAAGTCCTTCGACGAAGCGTCGAGCTTTGAGGGCATTCTCAATCCCATCGATCCCGCCCTTAGCCGGTCGCTATCCAGCTTCGATGCCCGGCATCGCATCGTTCTCAGCTATTACTGGGAGATGCCCAAGAGCCACTATAGCGGGTTTGCGGGGCGAATTCTCAACGGATGGGCGCTCTCCGGCGTCACGACTTTCCAGACCGGATTCCCCATCCGCATCACCTCTCTCGCCGACAATGAGTTGATGTACAGCTTCGATTTCGAACTGCCTGGAGAACCCGCGCAGCTTGCTCCCTTACACACCATGAGGCCGCAATCGAATGGTAATTACTTCTTCGATCCCAACAGTTTTACGGAGAACGCCACGGACAACTCGGTTGCACCGTGCAGCGCGGGTGTGGTTTTCGGGTGTTACGATCCTTCGTTATTCGGCACTTTGGGTACTGCACGGCGCACGGAGTGCTGCGGTCCACACATCAGCAACACCGATTTTGCATTACTGAAAAGCTTCTTAATCTCTGAGTCGAAACGCGTTGATTTCCGCGCAGAGCTTTTCAATATTTTTAACCATACCCAGTTCTTCAATCCGGACGGCAGCAGTTCCGACGGACCGCAATTCGGCCAGGTCACCCAGGCTCGCGACCCGCGCCTGGTACAGTTCGCCTTGAAGTTCTTCTTCTAATCGAAAGAATTGGAAAGAGTAGAGAGAGTAAAATCATAAAACGACCCGGGCGGCTTGCCGCCCGGCATTCTAATGGCCCGCAGCCTACCAAGAAACCAGCTGGCCTGAGCTTTCCCTGGAGCAATCAGATGTTTCCCGAACTACAGAAAGAACTCGCAACCTTCGAGCGCCGCACGCCCAAATCCGCCGAAGCCCACAAGAAAAACCTCAAACGCATTCCGCTCGGCGTAGCCAGCAACTATCGCCACTACGAACCTTGGCCCATCTTCGTGAAAGAAGCCAGCGGCAGCAAGTTCCGCGACCTCGACGGCAACGAATACATCGACCACAACCTGACTTTCGGCGCGCTCATGGCTGGACACTGCCATCCGGCTGTCATGAAGGCCGTTGAGAAGCGCCTCTCGACCGGAACCATGTTCGGTATGCCTCACGACATGGAGTGGGAACTCGCGGAAGAAATCTGCAATCGCTTCCCGGTCGAGATGTGCCGCTTCGGCAACAGCGGCACCGAAGCCACCATGCATGCCGTCCGCCTGGCCCGCGCCGCCACTGGTCGCGACAAGATCATAAAATTTGAAGGCGCCTACCACGGACTGCACGACTCCGCTCTGGTCAGCGTCAAGCCCCACGCTCCCGATTTCGGCGATATCGACAATCCCACGTCCGTGCCCGGCGGGCTCGGCGTGCCGAAGTCCGCCATTGCCAACGTGGTCATCGCCACCTTCAACGACCTCGCCACCGTCGAGCGGCGCTTCAAAGAAAATCCCGGCGAGATCGCGGCGATTATTCTCGAACCCATCCTCATGAACGTCGGTCTCTGCTTGCCGCATCCTGGCTTCCTGAAAAGTCTCCGCGACATCGCCACGAAAAACGGCGCGCTCCTGATCTTCGACGAAGTAAAAACCGGAGCCAAACTCGGCTGGGGAGGCGCCAGCGAATATTTCAATGTCCATCCCGACATGATCTGCCTCGCGAAGTCGATCGGCGGAGGTTTCCCGCTCGCCGCCTTCGGCGCCAGCAAATCCGTGATGGACCTCATCTCGCAGCACAAGGTCTTTCACGGCGGCACTTACAACACCAATCCGGTCTCGATGGCCGCGGGCCTTGCCACCTTCCGGGAAGTCCTCACCCGCGCGAACTATGCGCATGTTGACAAACTCGGCAAAAAGCTGGCCGACGGATATCGCAAGACCATCGCGAAGGTCGGCTTGCAAGCCTACATCGCCCAAGCCGGCGCCAATGGCGCGCTGATGTTATATCCGAAGGAGATTCGCAACTACCGCGATTGGACCACAGTCGATATCGACCTCTGGCGTCACTACTGGTTCGCCATGGTCAACCGCGGCGTAATGCCGCAGCCCTACTGGTGGGACGAGCAGTGGACAATTTCAGTACAGCACACCGAGTCGGACATCGATAAGCATCTATCCGCCTTCGACGACATAGCAGCAAGTTTAGCGAAAGCGCAGCAAGAGCGTACAGGCCAACCAGCTCTGGCCGCGCACTAGATCGAAAGTGTAGGGCGGCGCCCTCGCCCGCCCTGCATGAATCGGCAAGAAAGTTGTAGAAAAAATAAAACCTTGTCATTCCGAACCCGGCGGAAAGCCCGGTGAGGAACCTGCTGTTCCGCGGCCGCCAGACCAGCCGCGTTACAAACTTTGTCCACCACCACCCAAACCGCGCAGCCGCATCTGATCCGCGCCCTCGGACGCCGCGACCTCGTCCTCCTCTTCGTGGTCGCCATCTTCAATATCAACGTTGTCCCCTCCATTGCCGCCAACGGCGGCGTCACCCTCTGGCTCTGGATCATCTCCCTGGTCCTGTTCTTCTGTCCCCAGGGCCTCGCCGTCATCGAACTCGCTCAGCGTTATCCCGGCGAAGGCGGCATCTACCTTTGGGCGAAGGAAGTCTTCGGCGAGTTTCATGGATTCCTCTCCGGCTGGTGCTACTGGACGAGCAACATGCTGTACGTGCCGAGTGTTCTGCTCTATGTCGTCGGCGTTTCCGTCTACGTGCTTGGCCCCGGCCATCTGGGATTGGCGGACAACAAATTTTTCGCTTCTTCCGTTTCCCTCGCGCTGCTCGCACTGCTCGTTCTGCTCAACATCCTCGGCCTCGGCGTCGGCAAGTGGATCAACAACCTCGGCGCCATCGGCACCTTCATCGCCGCAGGTGTCCTGGTCGGTCTCGGCGTTATGATCTGGTTTCGCTTCGGGTCCGGCGTCACCGCCGCCGACTTCAAGGTACCCGCCGATCCCGGCTTCGTTCTCCATTGCTTCGGCGTTATCGTTTTCGCGTTGCTCGGACTCGACCTCGCTTCCATCATGGGCGACGAAATCCGTGACCCCGCCCGCATTCTCCCCGGAGCCGTAGCCTGGGGCGGTTTGATCTGCGGCATCCTCTATATCTCCGCCACCCTCACCCTGCTGGTCTCTGTCGGAAAGAACCTCAACATGCTGCAAGGTGTAGTTCAAGGGGTAAGCGGAATGACCGCCCGAGTCGGCGTGACCTGGCTCACCGTTCCCTTCGCCCTCATGCTCAGCCTGGCGGCCACCGGAATCGCGTCGGCCTGGACCGGCGGCTGCGCCCGCATCCCTTTCGTCGCCGGTCTCGATTCCTATCTGCCCTCCTGGCTCGGCAACATTCACCCGCGCTACGCCACGCCCTATGCCGCCTTGATTGTTCAGGGCATCGTCTCCGGTGGGCTCGTGATCTTGAGTTTCGCCGGCGCTGGCGTTCAGGAAACCTTCCAAAAACTTCTGTCGCTGGCCATCGTGCTGAATCTCGTTCCCTATGTCTACATGTTTGGCGCGCTTGTGAAATTCGCGGTGACGGAGCCTGTTCCACGTGGCCAGTATGGCCGCGCCACGCTTTTCCTGGCTGGCATCAGCGGCCTGCTCACTACGGTCCTCGCGATCGCGCTGGTATTTTTCCCAGCCCAGCAGATTACGTCGCTGTGGTGGTACGAGGCTTGGATGGTAGGCGGCACCTTGTTCTTCGTTGGCCTGGCCGCATTCTTTTTCTTTGTCTACAGCCGCCATAAGGCGCAACAAAAGATCCGTGCGGGGACAACCGCCGCGGCTCTCCCAGCAGGCGAAGCCGGCCCTTGAGCAGATTTAATGTGGGGACAGCCGCCCTCGGCTGTCCAGCGAGCGAAGCTCGCTCTTGCTTTGGAACGTGTTGTATCAGGGCACGGCTTCAGCCGTGCCGCTGGAACACACAGAAATATCGGGCCTTCAGGCCCTGACGTACCTAGGAGGTAGAACAAAATGCCCGGCGGAATCACAACCGAAATTCCCAAAGACGTTCGCACCTATCAGATGTACATCAACGGCGAATGGGTAGCGAGCAAATCCACAAAGACATTCCCAGTCTACGACCCTTCCACGGAAGAAGTAATCGCTCAGGTCCCCGACGCCGGCGCCGACGACGTCAACCGCGCCGTAGCCGCAGCCAAAGCGGCTTTCGAAGAAGGCCCGTGGGCGACCACCACCGCGCAGGAACGCGGCCGCGTCCTCTTTCGCCTCTCTGAAAAAATCCGCGCCAGTCTTCCCGCGCTCGCCGAACTCGAATGCCGCAACACTGGCAAGCCCATCGTCGAGGCCGAGTTCGACATTACCGACGCCGCCACGTGCTTTGAATATTACGGCGGCCTCGCCACAAAAGTTGTCGGCTACGTGAACCCCGTTCCCGACAACGCGATGTCTCTCTCGCTCAAGGAACCAGTAGGCATCGCCGGACAGATCATCCCGTGGAACTACCCGCTCCTCATGGCCGCCTGGAAACTAGCCCCAGCGATCGCCGCTGGCTGCACCTGCGTTCTCAAGCCCGCCGAGCAAACGCCGCTCACCGCTCTCGAATTTGCCAAACATTTCGCCGACTGCGGTCTGCCCCCGGGCGTAGTCAACATCGTCACCGGATTCGGAGAAACCTGCGGCGCTCCGCTCGTGCAGCATCCCGACGTAAACAAAATCGCTTTCACCGGCAGCGCCGCCGTCGGGAAAATTATCGTGAAGCAGGCTGCCGACACAGTAAAGCGCGTGACCCTCGAGCTAGGCGGCAAGTCGCCCAACATTTTCTTCGCCGACGCCGACTTCGAGGCTGCCATCGACGGCGCCCTCTTCGGCGTCTTCATCAATCAAGGCGAAGTCTGCTCTGCCGGAAGCCGCATCCTGGTGCAGAAGTCAATCTACAAGAACTTCGTCGAGGCCATGACCGAAAAAGCCAAGAAGATCAATCTCGGCCCGCCGCTCGATCGCGAAACCAAGATGGGCCCGCTCGTCAGCAAAGAACAATACGACCGCGTCAACTCCTACATCGAAATCGGCAAAAAAGAAGCCAAGCTCGCATCGGGCGGCGGACGCCCAGAGAAGATGGGCAAGGGCTATTACGTCCAGCCCACGATTTTCTCCGACGTCACCAACAACGCCCGCATCGCTCGCGAAGAAATCTTCGGCCCAGTCGCGGCCGTGATTCCGTTCGAAGACGAAAAAGACGCGCTAAACATTGCCAACGATTCACCCTACGGATTAGCCGCCGCAGTCTGGACCCGCGACATCTTCAAAGCCATGCGCGCCGTAAAAGCCCTGCGCGCGGGCATCGTCTGGGTGAATCACATGCAACCAACGTACGTCGAAGCACCGTGGGGCGGATACAAACAATCCGGCTTCGGCCGCGAACTGGGTCCCTGGGGCATCGAAGAGTATCTCGAAACCAAGCAGGTCTACATCAATCTGAACGAGCAGCCTATAGGCTGGTATTGAAAACAAGTGGCCACTGGCCACTGAGAACTTAAGATGTCCACAATTCAATTACGTACCCCCATCCCCGGCCCGAAATCCCGCGCGCTCTCCGAGCGCCGCGCCAAAGCTGTGCCCCGCGGCCTTTCCCACGGCACACCGATCTATGTCGCGAAGGCCGAAGACGCCTGGCTGGAAGACGTAGACGGCAACCGCTACATCGACTTCGCCGGAGGCATCGGCTGTGCCAACGCCGGCCATCGCCAGGAAGCGGTAATCGATGCCATCCGCGGCCAGCTCGACAAATTCCTCCACACCTGCGTTCAGGTCACGCCCTACGAAGGCTATATCCGCCTCGCCGAGCGCATGAACGAAGTCACGCCGGGCAAGTTCCGCAAGAAGACTCTCTTCGTCAACAGCGGCGCCGAAGCCGTCGAGAATGCGGTGAAAATCGCCCGCGCCTACACCAAGCGTCCCGCGATCATCGCCTTCGAAGACGCCTTCCACGGCCGCACCATGATGACGCTCGCGCTCACCAGCAAGACGCATCCTTATAAGGCGGGCTTCGCGCCGTTCCCGGGCGAGGTCTATCGCATCCCGTTCGCCTACTGTTATCGCTGCTCCTACAACTTGAAATACCCCGCGTGCGATCTTTACTGCGCGCGCCATCTCGAAGATACCTTCAAGCGCGTCGTCGCCAACGAAGAAGTAGCGGCGGTGATTGCCGAACCGGTCCTGGGCGAAGGTGGATTCGTCGCTCCGCCGCCGGACTACTTCAAGGTTCTAATCGACCTTTGCCACAAGCACGATGTGCTCTTCATCGCGGATGAAATTCAATCCGGATTCGGACGCACCGGCGCGCTCTTTGCCAGTGAACGCTACGGCATCGAACCCGATCTGATTGTTGCGGCAAAGTCTCTCGGAGGCGGCCTGCCGTTAGCCGCCGTCACAGGCCGGGCCGAAATTATGGACGCACCGGCAGTAGGCGGCCTCGGTGGCACGTTCGCGGGAAATCCTCTTTCTTGTGCCGCAGCGCTCGCCGTGCTCGATTTGTTCCAAAATACAAACCTATTAATCCGCGCCAACGAACTGGGAGACCGCTTTCAGCGCCGCGCCCATGAATGGCAGCGCCGTTGGCCGATCGTGGGCGACGTGCGCGGCCTCGGCGGTATGCAGGCCATCGAACTGGTGAAGTCGCAGGAAACAAAAACTCCAGCCGCCGACGAAACCAAACAGATCACGCAATATTGCCACGAGCATGGCCTGATAACGATCACCGCCGGCTCGTACTCCAACGTGATCCGAGTCCTGGTCCCGCTGGTAGCCACCAACGAGCAAATGGATGAGGGCTTGGACGTTCTGGAATCGGCGCTGGCGACAGTGTGCGACAAGAAAGGTGCAGTTGCTCAATTGGTGTAACTAAGTTTTGTCATCCTGAGCGAGGATTGATCTTCGCGCCCCCGCGAAGATCAACCGCAGTCGAAGGACCCCTGCAACTTATGTATCATTAAAGGTGTCGCAGGGAATTCTCACAGTGCACCGCGCTCTTCGCGATAAGTCGAGGTGAACTCATGACGACCGTAGCCGCACCCCCAGCCCTCAAACTCACCAACTTCATCAACGGCCGCTGGACCGACTCTCGCGCCAATGAGTGGCGCGACGTAGTCAATCCCGCGACCGGCGAGACGCTGGCCCAAGTCCCGCTAGCCGACGCCCCCGAAGTCAACCAGGCGGTCGAGGCCGCTGCCGCCGCCTTCCCCGAATGGCGCCGCACGCCGCCCGAAGACCGCATCCAGCCGCTCTTCAAGCTGAAGATGTTGCTCGAAGATCACCTCGACGACATCGCCCGTATCATCACGCAGGAAAACGGCAAGACCCTCACCGAAGCCAAAGCCGAGATGCGCCGCGCGATTGAAAACGTGGAGGTCGCCTGCGGCATCCCCATGATGATGCAAGGCTACAACCTCGAAGACGTCGCGCGCGGCATCGACGAGATGATGATCCGCCAGCCCCTCGGCGTCACCGCCGCCATCGTACCCTTTAACTTCCCGGGTATGATAGCGTTTTGGTATTTTCCTTATGCTATTGCAACGGGTAACACGTTCATCCTCAAGCCATCCGAGCGTGTACCGCTCACCATGCGCTACGTATACGAACTTCTCGAAAAGACGGGATTGCCCAAAGGCGTAGTGAACCTGATCAACGGAGGCAAAGCCGCGGTCGACGCGCTTCTGGATCATCCAAAAGTCCGCGCCATCAGCTTCGTAGGATCAACTCCAGTCGCAAAGTACGTGTACGCGCGCGCCGCCGCCCACGGCAAGCGCGCGCAGTGCCAGGGCGGTGCCAAGAACCACGTCATCGTTCTGCCCGACGCCGACATGTCCATGGCCACGCAGATCATCAGTGACAGCGCCTTCGGCTGCGCCGGCCAGCGCTGCCTCGCCGTCTCTGTCGCCGTGACAGTCGGTGAAGCGCAAAAGACTTTCCGCGATTCTATCGCCGATGCAGCTTCAAAACTCAAAGTGGGCAACGGCCTCGACGAAGGCGTGCAAATGGGTCCAGTGATCACGCCCCAGAGTAAAGAGCGCGTCGAATCGCTCATCGGCCTCGGCCAAAAGCAGGGAGCGACAGTTCTCCTCGACGGCCGCAACTCGAAGATTCCGAAATACCAATCCGGCAACTTCGTGAAGCCGACGATTCTCGATGACGTGCCCGCAACCAGCGACCTCGCCGACACCGAGATCTTCGGCCCCGTGCTGAGCCTCGTTCACGCCGACGGCATGGATGAAGCTCTGGCGTTCCTCGAACGCAGCGCCTACGGCAATCAGGCGTCACTATTCACATCGAGTGGATCAGCCGCGCGCCGCTTCCGCTACGAAGCCCCCGCCGGAAATATCGGCATCAACATCGGAGTCGCCGCGCCCATGGCCTATTTCCCCTTCAGCGGATGGAAGAACAGCTTCTTCGGCGACCTGCACGGCCAGGGCCGCGACGCCATCGAGTTCTACACCGACAAGAAAGTCGTAGTCGAGCGCTGGGCTAAAGAACACAGCCGAAAATTCTAGAACTGAGCGATTAGCCAGGGCGATTGAAAACCACATGCGTGTATGTTTTTCCAATCTGCCGACAAAGACGCTAATGCCGTAATGATCTGCGACACGACAGGGACTGAGATCCATGACCACGATCACCGAAACGCCTTCCATGACCGGACAGGAAATCGTCGATCTCTCCCGCAAGCACACGCTTTACGAATGGTCCGCGCAATCGAAAGTCGATCCCATCCCGGTTGCCAGCGCCAAGGGGATCTACTTCTTCACGCCGGAAGGGAAGCGCTTCATCGACTTCAACAGCCAACTCATGTCGGTCAACATCGGACACGGCGATGAGCGCGTCATTCAAGCGATCAGCGAGCAGGCAGCGACGCTCGCGTATGCGAATCCCTTCATGGCAACGGAAGTTCGCGCACGGCTCGGAGCAAAGCTCGCCGAAATTACTCCCGGCGACATCGACACATTCTTCTTTACCAACGGCGGCGCTGAGGCCAACGAGAATGCCATCAAGATCGCGCGCTTCTTCACCGGACGTCACAAGATCATCGCGCGCTACCGCTCGTATCATGGCGCGACTGCGGGAGCAATCAGCCTGACGGGCGATCCGCGCAGATGGGCCGCGGAACCGGGCATTCCGGGCGTGTTGCATGTGCTCGATCCTTATCACGGCATCGAGCGCGGATGGGAATCGGCTGAGTCTTCGCTGGCCATGATTGAAGAGACCATTCAGCTCGAAGGTCCGCAAACTATCGCTGCGTTCATTCTTGAACCAGTGACTGGAACCAACGGTGTTCTCGTTCCTCCCGACGGATATCTCGAAGGCCTGCGCAAGATCTGCGACAAGTACGGCATATTGATGATTGCCGATGAAGTGATGTCCGGCTTTGGACGAACGGGTGCGTGGTTCGCGGTCGATCACTGGAAAGTCGTTCCCGATCTGGTTTGCATGGCGAAGGGATTAACTTCAAGCTATCTTCCGTCTGGGCGCGGTCGGAATGCAGACATCACATCGCGCAGCACTTTCAGGACAGAGTGTTCTACGGAGGACTCACTTACAACAGCCATCCCATGGGCTGCGCGGCGGCGCTGGCCACGATTCGGGTTTATGAAGAAGATGGGCTGATCGACAACGCGAAGAAAATGGGTGCGGTCCTGAAAGAGCTGGGAGCGGCACTGCAGGCGAAGCATCCGTCGGTGGGCGCGGTGCGGTCGATCGGTCTGTTCGGCATCGTCGAACTGGTGCGCAGCCGCGCGACGCGCCAACCCATGGCTCCGTTCAACGGCAGCTCCGAGGAGATGGCTGCGCTCGGGCGGTTCTTCCGCGAGCAAGGCCTGTACACGCTTGTACGTTGGAACACCTTCTACACCAACCCTCCGCTGTGCATCAATGAGCAGCAGTTGCGCGAAGCGTTTGCGATCATCGATCGCGGGCTGTTCATCACTGATAAGGCCGTGGTCGATTAGTACCGCCGGAGCCTGGTGGGCAGCATCTGAGACGCGCTGAGACATTCTCACGCGCTGTCCGGTGCACGGAGAGAACTCCCTGAGGCAACACAGGAGCTACCAGCAGTGGAGGGGTCCTTCGACTGCGCTCAGGATGACATTGTGGTGAATGCGAGGAGAATAGGGAGAATCAGCTGCGCCAGATCAGTTGCTGGTTGTCGAGGGAGGAGAACATTACGGGCTCGTGGTGGACGCTGGTGGCGTGGCGATTGATGGCGGTGGCGGCCTGGGTGCGGAGGTTGCCGTCGCGGAGGTTGAAGTCGAGGGTGCTGACGTGGTGGGCGCAGCGGGTGCAGGTGAACTTCATGCCTCCCTTGACGCGGGCGATGGTGTAGTGTCGCTTCACAATTTCAGTGTAGTCTCTTGGCGGCGAATTGATACGCACGGGGGTGGGGGAGCGAAGGTAATGAGGGGGGATTGTGGGGAGTTCCAATGCGGGAATGAGTGCTGGAACTGGTGCTTTGGTGGAAACTCCCTCCGAGGCTGCAGGTAGGGCTGGCGTGCAAGGGGTCCTTCGACTGCGGTTGTCCTTCGCGCTTGGGGCGCGAAGGACAATCCTCGCTCAGGATGACAGAGGTGGGAGATGATTACTTCACGAGGCGGTTGTACTTCTTTAATACTTCGCGGAGTTGGTTGTGGGGTAGCGCGATTACTTCGTGGTCGTTGATGCCTTTCATGGTTTCGGCGGCTACCATGGCGTTGACCACGGCTTCCTCGGTGGCCTGGACGGTGGCTAGGAAGATTGGGTCGAGGGAATCGTTGGGGAGCATGGAGAGCTGGTGCAGGCCTTTAGCGCGTTTTGGGACTACTGCGCCGGGGTTGGCGGTGGAGAAGGCCAGGAAGATGTCTCCGGAGCCGTCGCCGGAGTAGCTGCCGTCGCGGCCCAGGCCTAGCGAAACCTTCTTGGCGATGCGCTTGAGCTGGGTGGGGATTAGCGGGGCGTCAGTGGCTACGATCACGATGATCGAGCCTATATCTTCGCCGTAAGCGGGACGCTCGGGAATTTCCTTGCCAACGGGAACGCCGGCGATGCGGAGTTCGGCGCGGCGTCCGTAGTTGCATTGGACGAGGATGCCTACGGTATAGCCTCCAGCTTTAGCGTCGAGGACGCGGGAGGAGGTGCCGATGCCGCCTTTGAATTCGTTGCAAATCATTCCCGTGCCGCCGCCTACGTTGCCTTCTTCGACTGGACCGGTGTGAGCGACATCCAGGGCATGGAAGGCGTCTTCGGGGTGGACGTGGAATCCGTTGATATCATTGAGGTAGCCGTCCCAGGTTTCGGCGACTACGGGTAGAGACCAGAAATAACCTTCCATGTCAGGTCCACCGTGTTTGACTTTCCAGGCGATGACGGCATCGCGGACCACGCCGACGCTGTGGGTGTTGGTGATCATGACGGGGCCGTTGAGGAAGCCGGAGTCGTCGACCCAGGTGGTGCCGGTCATCTCGCCATTGCCGTTGAGGGTGAACCAGGCGGCGAAGACGGCGTCGTTGGAAGCCTTGCCGCGGGGATGAATGGCGGTGACGCCGGTGCGCACCGGTCCCTTGCCGACTTCGAGTTTGCCAACACCCGAAATCAGCGTGGTGTGGCCGACCTCGACGCCTCTCACGTCGGTGATGGCGTTGTTGGGGCCAGGAGTGCCGTCGAAGGGGACGCCGAGATCGCGGGCGCGGGGTTTGGATTGGGCGGATAAAGCGAGTGTAAAAGTGACGAAGAGCGCGATGGGGATCAGGTGGCGCGACATGGAGCCTCCGTGGAATGAAGAAGTATAATCGCTGGCAGAGCAAAAATGTTTTGGGGGGAACACGGGGAGAAAACATGGACGGCTGGAAAAAAGCGGCGGTGGCGGGTTCGGTTGGGGTGGCGACGGTTTTGTTTTTGAAGAAGAAGTATCCGGCGGGCGTGCTGGCTACTGGAGTTGGGTTGGCGGTGCTGGCGTCGGAGTTTCCGGAGAAGTTCGACAAGGTGCGCAGATCGCTGCCAGATTATTTTGACCGTGGCATGCAGGTGATGGAGATGGCGGCGCGCGCGGGCAGGCGGATTACGGAGGCGGCGGGGCGGTCGGCCCATGAGGCCTGGGACGAGATTGGCGGGTGAGGGGAGCGGGCTTCGGGCTTCAGCGATCGGGCTTCGGCATTGACCGCGTCTCTCCTCACAGGTCTAGCTGAAGCCCGACAAGCTGAAGCCCGAAGCCGGGGTTAGTCGATGCCGAGTTGCTTTTTGGCTTCGGGGCTTAGGCGTTCTGGGGTCCAGGGCGGGGTCCACACAACATTTACGCTGCAGTTGCGGATGCCGGGTAGCTGCTCCAGACGCGACTTTACCTGGGCGCTGATATTGACGTGTTCGGGGCAGCCCTGCGCGGTGAGAGTCATGTCGACGGTGACGTCCTGCTTGGCCGGTTCAGGGGTATCGGCGGGTGCGAAGTTCACTTTGTAGATGAGGCCGAGGTCGACGATGTTAACCGGGATCTCGGGGTCGTAGCAGCTTTTCAGCGCGCTTAGGACGTCTTCTTCGGTGACCGTGGGCATAGTTTTTTTCCTTCTGCGACTTTCTTCAGTGTACCGTAGGACGGGTGTTTGCTGGCTTCTTCAAAATCTTAAACACCGAGGGTCCTTCGGCTGCGCTCCGGGCGGGCTCCGAGGTTCACAGGGTAAGGCACTTGCATGATCGGTGAAGAGGCTAAGAAAAAGATCCAGATTGCCTTGGCCCTGGCCGTGGTCGTGGCGGGAGTGCGAGCGGGCTACATCCTTTACGTGCGGCACGAGGACTTTCTTGCGGCGCAGAAGCAGGAGCAGGCGAAACGGGCCGGCTACTCGAATGCGGATTACTACGTGGTGCCGAAGAAGCTGTATCCGTTCGATCTGGAGTCAGCGAAGCAGTTGACGCAACAGCCGGTGTGGGTGAAAGAGGGATACCGGTACACGTATTATCCGTACGATGCGGCGCGGAAGCGGACGGACTTTCGGCATGAGGCCGGGTTGCTGTTGCCGATCGAGCGGCTGGAGATCAAGGATGTGGTGACGGGCATTCCGCCCGGGGCAGGGAACCGGCGGCAAGTGATGGCCGTGTTTCAGAAGGAAGGAAAGAGCTACGCGGTGCCAATCGGATTCGAGGCGGAGGGGCAGTACAAGATTTATTCCGATGAGATGTTCTTCGTGGAAGATCCGCACGAGTTGTACAAGCATTGGCCAGCGGACGTCTGGCAGGCCGTGGGGCAGCATGAAGTGAAGCCGGGGATGAATGAGATGCAGGCGGACTTCGCGGTGGGGATGGGGGTTCCGGGTGCGGGCGCGTCGTCTGCGGAGAAGACGGTTCGGTATCCGAATGGAGGGAAGCCGCTGGTGGTGATTTATCGGGAGGGGAAGGCGGCGGAGGTTAGGGCGGGTACGTAGGAGTTCAAAATCCGCACCCCTTGTCGCAAAGAGCGCGACTAGGATGGGGGCACCCTCAAGTTTTCATCTTGAGCCGTCGACTTGGTATTCGCTGCTGACCAGGCCGCTTGGATATTGTCGCGTCGTGATGTGACGGAGGCGAATATCGTGCGGCAGGGAGCCGAAGAGCGGAACTCCTTCTCCAATGAGCACGGGCACGCGAGTGATGGTGAGATGTTGAATCAAGTCCTGCGCGAAGGAAGCGTTGAATCGTGATTCCACCGTCGATGTAGAGATGGTTGGCGCCAGTCGCAGCGAGTTTCGAAACTATCTCCGCTGGAGATCCGGCCATTCGTTCCACCACGCCTCCGACGACCGACGAAAAATCTACAGGGCGGCTGCTCAGGACCACTACGCGCTTGTGGCCATACGGCCAGGGCTTCATGGGCAGAACAGTCTCGAAGGTTTTGCGGCCGATCACGATTGCATCGACGCTGGCGATGAACTCGCTGTAGCCGTGGGGTTCGCCGCCGCCCGGGGGCAGAAAGTCAAACTCGCCGTTTTTCCGGGCGATGAAGCCGTCGAGGCTGGTGCCGATAAAGACGGAAATCTTCATCCCTCAGGGGCTAAAGCCCAAGTCCCTTCCGTCTGGGCGGCACGGCTGAAGCCGTGCCCTTTCAACCCTCGTCCTTTGCGGCGCGATTGAAGTCGCGCCCTTTCAAAGCGTAATCTACTTCACTCCGGCGAGCGCTTGCGAGACTTCCTTTATGTCGGGCACGACCGGGATGTCATAGTTCTTGTGCCATGCGAGTTTGCCGTCGCGGCCGATGATGGAGATGGCGCGGCCGGTGATGCCCTTGTCTTCGAGATAGACTCCGTACTTGGCGGCGACTGCGCCGCGGGGGTGAAAATCGGCGAGCAGCGGGTAGTGAATGCCCATCTTTTCGGCGTAGGCCTTGTGCGACCACACGCTGTCCACGCTGATGCCCAGGACTTGCGCATCGAGGTCTTCGAATTGTTTTTTATCGTTGATCATGCAGGCGTGTTCCTTGGTGCAGGTCGGGCTCCAGTCGAGCGGATAGAAGACCAGCACGACGGGCTTCTTGCCGCGGAAGTCGCTGAGTTTCACTTCTTTTTGATCTTGATCTTTCAAGGTAAATTCTGGCGCGGGAGCGCCGATGGTTGCGGGCATGGTTCCTCCGTAAAGGTCCATTCTAACGTTTTTTCCGTTGTTACCGCGCGGGCCTACTTCACGGCCGGCGAATTGGCGTCGGCGGGCTTTTCTTCCTCGGCGTGGATTTTGCCGTCGTCTTCGGCGTAGAAAGAGCGATGCTGGGCGTCGAGCTGGTTGGGCGTCATGGTGAGGATGAAGCTGTCGTTCTTGCCCTTAAAACCGGCGGTGTAGTCGCCACGATGGGGATCGACCATGCGCTTGGTGAACGACCCGGAGTGGACGAGTTCGGCTAGGGATGTGGCGAAATGGCCGTACTGCCTCTGGAACTGGCGCTGGGCGCGGAGAACGACGCGCATGTAGCCGAGGGCGGCCGCTTCGGAATCGGAGCGGGCGGGGTCGCCAGCAAATTTTGGCTTGTAGTCAGGGGCCGGAGTCTGAGCGATGGCCGAAGCCAGTGCGAACAGCGTGGATGCAGCGAGGGCGACACTGGCGATTACGGTCAGGAAACGAAAAAACTTTTTTCTCATGCTGAATCTTCTCCGCAAATGGCGCGGCAAGAATTAACGCGCCAATCTCCTCCGTAGAAGGGCTTTTCGACCTTCTTTTTCATGTTACTCCCGTAATTTAACTCCGGTCACGTTCTCTTTGCAGGGCGGGCAAATGCCGCTATGCTCTAGCTACGACACTATGCCCCTACAGGGATACCTATGAAAGCAGCAGTGGCCAGAAAACCGATCATAAAAATTGCCGTGGTGGAGAGCGACCCGCTGAGGTTTGTGGGCTTTCGCGCCTTGTTCGACACGGAACCCGAGTTCGAACTGATTTCCGCCGGCCTGCCCGAGATTTCCACGTTGCAGGGTGTGGACTTGATCCTGCTGGGAAATCGCTCCGGGCAAAACCTGTTTGATGTAATGGCCAGCCTGAAGGCAACGCGGCCCGATCTGCGCATTATCGTGACCGGGTCCGGAGTGGACGAAGAGACCATTCTGAAGGCGATCGCGTCTGGGGCCAAGGGCTATGTGGACGAGGCGGCTTCGCCGGCGGAATTTGCGCAGGCCATTCGAATCGTGAGTCAGGGATCGGTATGGGCGCCGCGCCGGGTTCTTTCGATGTTCATTGAGCGGGTGTCGTCTTCGCCGGGACGGATTTTTCCGGCGGGCCGCGTAACGTTCACCGATCGCGAAAAGGAAGTGCTGGAGATGCTGGTGGCCGGCCGCTCCAATAAGGAGATTGGCGCACAGTTAGGCATTGAAGAGCGTACGGTGAAAGCGCACGTGGCGAAATTGATGCGCAAGGTGGGCGTGCAGAACCGGATTGCGCTGTCAGTCCATGCCATCACGCATTCGCTGGTGGCGGCGAAGTAGGGAGCAGGTCTTAGGTCATAGGTGTTAGGTCTTGGGCATAGGCAAACCCTAAGACCTAATACCTAAGACCCAAGACCTGGTACCGGGTAACTTTGGGACAATGACCTTGGTAATCTTGTGGGGAAAGCGGGCGCGGCGCATACTCGCCTCACCTACCACAGAACCTGGGAGACGGGGTTGAGAGCGGCGATTAGGGTCACTGCTTTCAGCCCCGATTTTTTGGTCTGCAAGTTTGCCGCTTCCAGACGGTTCATCCATCCTTTGCCGTGAAACGTTCCTGATACAACACTGGCCGCTTCGTTTACAATCCAAATACCAGATCCCAGGGAATTCTTGTCTGACGAGGAACCATGAAAAGATTTTTACTCTTGACCCTAATTGTGTCTCTCTGTTCTCTCTGCTTTGCCGCGGATGAACCGGCAAAAGAATCGAAGGCGGTGGATCGCGTGCAGGCAGCCGCCGATGTGTTGAACGAAATCGAGGCCGCGCCGGATGCGGGAATTCCGCAGGAAGTGTTGGGCTCGGCGGAGTGCGTAGCGGTGGTGCCGTCGATGTTAAAGGGCGGCTTTATTGTGGGGGCGAAGTATGGCCGCGGGCTGGCCAGTTGCCGCACACCGAAGGGCTGGAGCGCACCCGCGTTTTTCGTCGTGGCCGGAGGCAGCTTTGGGTTTCAGATCGGCGGGCAGGCGGTCGATCTGGTGATGCTGATCATGAATGAAAATGGGATGAAGCATCTGCTGTCGAGCGAGTTCGCACTAGGAGCCGACGCATCGGTGGCCGCGGGGCCGGTCGGCCGTCATGCCGAGGGGAATACTGACTGGAAGATGCGGGCGGAGGTGCTGACTTATTCGCGCGCCCGCGGCCTGTTTGCCGGTGTGACTCTGAATGGAGCGCAGATCAAGCAGGACAAGGACAGCACGCGAGAGTTCTACGGGCGCATGGTGCCGTTCAAGACAGCGCTGACTGGGGAGATCGATGCGCCGGCGGCGGCGAATCCGTTTTTGACGACGCTGGCGAAGTGGGCGCAGGAAGCGGCGAAGTGAGGATTTACGTTTGCGCGAGCCAAATTCTTCACCACAGGGGACACAGAGGAACACAGGGTAAACCTGCACGACTTCTCCGTTTCTCGCGAATTTGCAAATAGTTTCTTGCGGTGGTACGGTTCCGCTTCCCTAATGCGGCAGCGACTTGAGTACGCGGCAGCCTGGCCGTTCATCAAAATCATGGGTATTTTGCCGCGACCGCTGGCGCGAGCTATCGGCATCGGTCTGGCTTGGGTTGTCTATCTTCTGCACGTGCGATTGCGCCAGGTGGGTATGCGCAATCTTGCCATGGCATTTCCTGAAAAAAGTGAGGCGGAGCGGGCGCGGATTCTGCGCGGCGAGTTCACTTCGCTCGGACGGCAACTGGCCGAGGTCTGCCACTTTCCCAGGTACACGCTGGAAAACGTTGGACAAGTCGTGGTGTTTGACGGCTTCGAGAATTACGAACGCGCTCGCGCTCGCGCCAAGGGCGTGCTTTTGTTTGCGGGGCATTTTGGGGGATGGGAGCTTTCTTCTTTTGTTTTGTCGATGCATGGGCACTGGATGCACGTGATCATGCGTGGCATGGACAACGTTTATCTGGGCGAGTTGATCCTCCGCTACCGGACAATGCACAGCAACAAAGCTGTCGACAAGGATGATTTTGTGCGCGGGCTGCTCTCGGCGATGAGGGCGGGCGAAGTGGTGGGCATGCTGATGGATACGAATATGACTCCGCCGCAGGGGATCTTTGTTGATTTTTTCGGCATCCCAGCATGTACAGCTAGCGGGCTGGCCCGGATTGCGCTGCGCACCGATGCGGCCGTGGTGCCGGCGTTTACGATCTGGGACGCGGCGCTGGGGAAATACCGGTTGCGGTTTGATCCGGCGGTGGAGTTGGTGCGCACCGGCGATTTGGAGGCCGACATCAAGGCCAACACTCAGAAATTTACTTCGATCATCGAAGGCTATGTGAGGAAGTATCCGGAGCAGTGGTTGTGGGTGCACCGGAGATGGAAGACGCGGCCGCCGGGGGAGAAGGGGCTGTACTGAGGGCGGGCTTCGGGCTTCGGCTTTCGGGCTTTGGCTTGCACTGGAACCCGAGACCCGCACAATGGCACTCGCCGAAAGCCGTGCCAGTACTCGGGTTTCGAGTCATGGACGTGTATAATCGTGGCGACTTCGAGGCGGACGAGGTCACGTCCATTGCGCCGTCGTGGGGCATGAGAACATTCCCGTCCGCGATTGCTAGCACCCCAACCAGGAGATCACTTTGCAGCCCTCTATAAGAATGCGGTTCGTATCCTGTTACCACCAACTATCTATCGTCCGCGTCACAGCAATCTTTCTTTTGTTGCTAGCGGTGGCATTCTCGGCCGAGGCGGCTTTTGCTCAGACTGGATATACCGGGATCTTTGGCGGCGGTCCGTTTTACAAGAACGCTTCCGCCAACATTACCGAAATTGAGAATTCCGGGTTCACGGAAGCCATTGTCTGGAGCGTCGAGGTCAGTACTACCGGCGACCTGAATTTCAATGGCGAGTTTCCTTTAACCTCCGGCGGCGCCTATGTCGGCAATTCGTACTATCCCAATTTTCCCTCGGACATGGCAACTCTGAAGCTGGGGACAGTGAAGAGGGTGACCTTCAGCATCGGCTCATCCAACTACGGCGACTGGGAGAACATCACGAACCTCATCAACGCGCAGGGGACCGGCCCGGGCAGCATTCTGTATCAGGATTTTCAAGCGCTGAAAACGGCCATCCCGGCGCTGGATGCCATTGACTTCGACGATGAGAACAGCTTCAACTCCCCAACCACGATTTCATTTGGGGTGATGCTGGGAAACCTGGGCTATCACGTGCTGCCCGACGCGTTCGACGACAGCAGTTATTGGACGAACGTGGTTTCGCAGATTAATAGTCAACTGCCGGGCACGGCGGATGGAGTTCACCTGCAGGCGTATGCCGGAGGTGCGGGAAATAATCCGTGCGTGGGATGGAATTTCGGCACGGTTCCGGTGTTTCCCGGTCTGTGGGATTTAAACGATACTCCGAGCCAGGTTCAGAGCACGATGACCGGCTGGCACAACCAGTGCGGCATTGTCGGCGGCTTCATGTGGCTCTATGACGACTTTGTCGGCAATGGGCTTGCGGCGCAATACGCCAGCGCGATCAATACCGCGGTTGGCGCGCCCGGCTTTACGCTCTCGGGGTCGAGGAACGTGTTCTTGAATCAGAGTGCGACGGCCAATGCCTCGATCACCATTACGGACGTGAACGGCTTTAACGGTACGGTTACGCTGAGTCTGTCGAGTCTGCCGAAAGGGGTGAGGGCATCGATTCAAGGGACGGGCAACACACGGAAAGTGGTGTTCACAGCGAGTTCTTCCGCAAGCACAGGATTCACCACTATGACTGTTACGGGCACCTCCGGCACGATTACACAAACCCTTAATTTCACTCTGGCCGTGAGCGCCGCCGTGGGCACAACCGGAACCGGCACGGAGGTGAATCTATCTTCGGAATTCAACCTGAACGGGATCTACACCGACGGTACGATTTACTCGACCGGAGGACTCGACGGCAGAGGGTACTCGTACTCAGCGAACCTGCTCACTACGTCGCGGGTCTTTAACGGCACGCTGTTCACTTTCGGTCCCGCCAATGAACTTGACGCGGTTGGTTGCAGTGGCCAAACGGTCACGCTGACCCCCGGCACGTTTTCCAGTCTGATGCTGTTAGCGACGGGGATTGAGGGAAATCAGGCCTCTAAGACCCTCACTGTCAAGTACACCGATGGGACGAGTACGAAATTCACTCAGAGTTTCAGCGACTGGTTCACTCCGAAGAAATACTCTGGCGAATCTGAAGGCGTAGCCATGGCCTACCGGAATTTCGATAACGGGACCAAGGATCACCGAACCTTCAATCTGTATGCCTACACGTTTACGTTGAATCCGGCTAAGAGTGTGAAGAGCGTCACTTTGCCGAATGATACGCATGTGGTGGTGCTGGCGGCTACGCTGTTGCCGGTGAAACATTGAGATAGGCGCACCACCCGTCACCATAGGCTGCAACGCGGCCCACCTTTGCAAAAGGCAAAGGTGGGGCAGCCTCAGTTATGATTGCTCCGTCAAAGATTGGCCAGCCCCCGTGTTGTATCCCTCCGGGTGGAACACCATTCCGGTAGAATCAAATCTTCCTATGAAAACTTTCGAACAAATCGTGGAGTTGGAGCGGCAGTATTTGCTGGGGACTTACAGCCGGTATCCCATTGTTTTAACGCGGGGGAAGGGCGTGTTTCTTTACGATCTGGAGGACCGGCGCTATCTCGACTTTGTTTCGGGGCTGGGGGTGAATGCGCTGGGGCACGCGCATCCGCGGATCGTGAAGACGATTCGGGAGCAGGCAGGGAAGTTGATTCACGTCTCCAACCTTTATTACCACGAGTATCAGGGGGTGCTGGCGGAGAAGTTGTGTACGCTCGCGGGCGGCTCTTTCGGAAATGCCCGGGCGTTTTTCTCGAACAGCGGGACCGAGGCGATTGAGGGATCGATCAAGCTGGCGCGGCTGGCGGGACATCGCGACGGGGGCGAGGCGAAGTGCCGGCTGGTGGCGCTGCAGGGGTCTTATCATGGGCGGACTTTTGGAGCGCTATCGCTGACCGGGCAGGACAAGCATCGCAAAGGGTTTGAGCCGCTGCTGGAAGACGTGACATTTGTCGCGCAGAATGACATTGAAGGCTTGCGTGCGGCGGTGAACGACAATACTTGCGCGATTGTGCTGGAGCCGATTTTTGGCGAAGGCGGAATTTATGAGTGCTCGGTGGAGTTTCTGCAAGAGTGCAGAGCGGCGGCGGATCGTCACAAGGCGGCGCTGATTTTTGACGAGATTCAGTGCGGGCTGGGGCGCACCGGGTCGATGTTTGCGTTTCAGAGTTTTGGGGTGGCTCCGGATATTGTGGCGATTGCCAAGCCGATTGCGGCGGGATTGCCTTTGGGCGCGTTTATCGCCAGGGAAGAATTTGCTAATGCGATTTCGCCGGGGCAGCATGGAACTACATTTGGCGGTGGTCCTTTGGCTTGCCGCGTCGCTTTGGAGTTTCTGGCGATTGTGGAAGACGAGAAGCTGTTGGATAACGTGAACAAGGTTGGCGCTTACCTGCAACAGGAACTAAAGACTATTGTCGAAAAGAGTGCGGCGGCTAAGGAAGTGCGCGGGCGGGGATTTATTCAGGGGATCAATCTGGAGATTCCGGCACGACCGATTGTGGATGCGGCTTTGGCTGAGCGAGTTTTGTTTAACAGCACCCAGGATACTGTGGTGAGGTTTCTGCCTCCGTTCTTGTTGGAAGAGAAACATGTGGACAAGGGAATTCGGGTGCTGAAGAAGTTGCTGAGGAAGAAGAGAAAAACAGCGGTCAGTGGTCAGTGATCAGTGGCCAGTGACACGCTTGCTTTATCACCGGGAGGGAGAGGTGGTTGTAGAAACACGGAGCAGTCTCAAAGGTCAGTAGCACCGGGTTCGTCTTGGTGGCCACTGACCACTGACCACCGACCACTGGTCACTGATTTCAAAAACGGGGAGCCGAAGCTCCCCTAGTGAAGCGAACAGAGGCGTTATCACTTAGATAGAATCTTGTTGTCGGCAAAGAGTTGTCCTGGAGTTAGAAGATTTGGTTATGGTGGAGTCCAGCTCGGAAGTTTCTACGGTACTTGCTCCGCCTTTGAGCGCTGGTGTGGAAGAGTGCTGGATGGAGATCGATGGGGTGCGCATGCGTTATCTGCGCGCGAAATCCCCACTTCTCGCAAAGGACGCGAGAAATGGGGCACCCCAGCCAGCGCTGATTTTGCTGCATGGGTTGATGGGATATTCTTTTTCCTGGCGATACACCATGCCGGCGCTCGCTCCCTATGCTACGGTCTACGCGCCCGACTTGATGGGCGCGGGGTTCTCCGATCGTCCAGCCGGGATCGACCATTCGACGCGTGGAACGGCGAAGCGGTTGCTTCGGTTCATCGAGCGCCTGGGGATTTCTTCATTCGACCTGCTCGGGACATCGCGCGGTGGAGCGGTGGCGATGATGGCGGCGGAATGCTTGAGCGGGAACAGCAAGTTGCACCTGCGGCGGCTGGTGCTGGTGGCGCCGGTGAATCCTTATTCGGCGCATGGGCAGCGGCTGGCGCCGTTTTTCGGCAGCGCCTTTGGCGCAGCACTGTTCCGGCTTTTCATCGCAGGTACGCCTTTTTCGTACCCCTATTTGCACTCACGCTTGTACGGTGATCGCAGCCGGATTCCTCCTGAAGCTCTGGAAGGCTACAAAGCGCCGCTGGCCAAGCCGGGCGTGTTCGAGCATGCGCTGAGTATTGCGCGCACGTGGAAGCAAGACCTGCGCGAACTGGAGGGGACTTTGCCGAAGCTGGCGAGCATTCCCACGCTCTTGATATGGGGAAGCAAGGATCCTGCGGTGTATGCTTCGTCGGCGGCGCGGCTGGCAAAATACTTTCCGAATTCCAAGGTGATTGTTTTTCCGGGCATTGGACACTTGCCTTACGAGGAATGTCCGGACGAGTTCAACCGGGCGTTGATTGAATTTCTGACCGGGGGCAAGGTTCCCGCTTGACAAAGCGCAATAAGGAAGCGAGCCAAACGCGCTGTTATTGTGTCGCAAAAAACGCGACACATCGCGCGGCTCGCCAGATCCTTCGCGGGACAAAAAGCGTCCCGCTCAGGATGACAATCCACAGGGAAGAACGCGCTCTCCCAAGATGACAATTCTTAAATCATGACCCAACACATTCTCGATCTGCTGCGCGGCGCAGTGGTGCACCACGGGTACTGGGCCGTGGCGGTTCTGTTGTTGTTGGAAAGTGCGGGCTTGCCCTTGCCGGGGGAAACGGTTCTGCTGCTAGCCAGCTTCCTGGCTTATTCCGAACACGAATTGCAGCTTCCGTGGGTCATTGTGGTCGGGATCGTGGCCACGACGTTGGGCGGAGAGTTGGGTTTTGCTCTGGGCCGTCACGGCGGTCGTCCGCTGATCGAGCGCTACCGCCACGTCTTCGCCATTCGCCCGGAAAGCATTGCGCGGGGCGAGCGGCTTTTCGATCGCTATGGGTCGGCCACGGTTTTTCTGGCGCGATTCATTTTTGGGATGCGTGTGCTGGCTGCCTTGCTGGCGGGGGCGCTCCATATGCCGTGGCAGAAGTTTGTTCTGTACAACTTTCTTGGAGCAACGGTTTGGGTGGGGGCGATTTGCGGCGCGGGATACTTGTTTGGCGGACACTGGGCTCGGCTGGTGCATGATCTCAAGCGCTTCAATTTGGTGGTTGCGATTGTGGTGGTGGCGGCCGCGTTGTTCTTTTGGTGGCGAAATCGAAGCCGGCCGGATGCTTCGTAGCAAGCTGAGGAAAAATCATTACGGATATAGTGCGACCACCGGGCTGAAGCCCGTATTGATTTTCCGCCGCTCGACGCGGCGCTGAAGCGCCGCTCTTCCACAACTCTGCCGGCTTTCGTGAGTCTTTCAACAGGTTCTTGCGGTCAGTTCTCAGAACTATTGAAAACTACTTCCAGCCAATGGCCCCGGGAATCAACTTATACACCAGGGAAGGTCGCCGGAGCGCGACTATACTGTGCGGGTGTCGCGGTTGTCCTGCTGCGTAATCGGATCCGTGGCCACCTATTTTGGCGGCGGCGTCCGTGCCGGAAGTCGGGCGAGGAGGAAACGCGTGGTGAAAATCGGGTTCTTGACACTCTTGGTCACGGCAATGCTCCTATTGCTCTTAGCGTTCCCGGCGGCGGCGACTGGTCCAAAGCCGCCCGCGGTCCCGATTCCCGTGGCAGCAGCGGAGCCGGCCCCCGCCACTCCGGCAGCGATGCCGCCTCATCCGCACGTAGCAGAAGCTTTAGAGGCGATGCAGGCCGCAAAGCATCACCTGGAGATGGCCCAGGGCGACTTCCGCGGCCACCGCGGGAGGGCGATCGAGCATCTCAATCAAGCAATCCACCAGGCTGAGGTGTGCCTGCACGAGCGGTGAGTAGGACTGAAGAACGAAAGGCGTCGTCCGCGGGCGCCGCCTTTTTTTTGCCAGCATTCCTGCGCCGCTTAATCAATCGGGACGGATGAGAATCCGATCGAAGCCCCGACGCGAAACACGTTGCTGGAGTTGAATTCGAAGTTATTCTGGATGTGGTAGTAGTGTGCCTCAGGGCGGACGAAGACGTGCGGCAAGCGGTGCCACACGCGATAGCGGACCCCGAACCCGAGGTCTTCCATGAAGTGATTGCTGCCGGTGTAGTTGGTGCAACCGGGGATGTTACAGGAGGCAAGCAGGGTGAAGCGGTTGGTGGCGACGCCGACACCCGCCATGAAGTCGAGGCCGAGCCTCTTGCTCAGCTTGGGCTGGAAGAACGCGTTGACGTCGGTGAATATGGGACGGTAGTTCTCGTAACCATAGTAGCTCGCCTGGTGGTACCTCCAGGCAGTTTCAAAGCTAAGGCCGAGGCGGCGTTTCCTGAACCCGACGAAGTCACCGCTGATGCTGACGTAAGTGCCGTTCGTCTCCTGCGGAGGGTGGAAGTTCACCGAATCGCTAACCCGGGCAAAAGACTTGATGGTGGCGCCACCAACGAGGATATCTACTTGCTGCTGGGCACAAGCGAAACTGGCAAACAGAACAACCGTACACACGGACGCGAGCAGCGCGAATTTTCTCAATACAGTCCCCTTGTCAGGATTCGTGGAATGCATCCGCAAGATTGGTGGTGGCACCCCGGCCAGGCGGCCCGTAAATGACGGCCCACAGCAGCCGGGGTTTGGAATTGGTTGTCTAGAATACCAAAATCCGCGGCTGCTCGCGCAGTCAAACCCTAGTCGTTACCGATAGTGTATCCGATTGAGGCGCCGACTCGAACCACGTTGTTGGAGCTGAATTGGTCGGTGTTGCTTTCGATGTGGTAATAGTGAACCTCGGGGCGGACGAAGAAATGCCGCCATGGGTAATAGCGGATACCAGCGCCGACATCTTCCAGGAAGTGATTGCTGCTGTTGTAGTTGATGCATCCGCTGCCGAAATTGCAGGTGACGATCACGGGGAAGTAGAAGCGGGTGCTGGAAATGCCGATACCGCCAAAGAGGTCGACACCAGCTCTCTTGCCCAGCTTGGGCGCGAAGATGGCGTTAAAGTCCGTCAGGATAGGGCGGTAGTTTATGCCCGGGGCGTAGCTGGCCTGGCTGGCCCTCCAGGCCGTTCCGATGTTAAAGCCAAGGCGGTGCTTGAAGCCGATCACGTTGCCGTCAATGTTGAGGTAGGTGCCGCCTCTTTCCGACGGCGCAAAGAACGTAGTGTTGGTGGGGTCGGACGACAGAAGGGTTCCGCCGCCGATCATAATATCGGCTTGCTGGGCAGAGGCAAACTGGACTAAGAAGAAGAACAAGAAGGCATAAACGGGTGCGAGGGTCGCTAACTTTTTCAAGAGAAACCTCCTAATCAGTTTCCTGTAACGTGCTGAGATGCGTCTGCGAAATCGTAAGGATGCTGTAATGTTCGTTACGACTCATCATAATTTCAGCCGAGCGCCCAATTCAACTGGCTGCAAATGCTTGTAAAGAAACGTCAAGACGATCATTGAATCGTCATCTTCTCGGAATCATTCTTTAACAGCTTGTAAACCCGGAAGTTGGGGAAAAGTTGCGGGAGGCCAAGAATTTCGATTGGCTTCTGAGTACGGGGGTCTCGGCTCCGAGGCCAAGCCAGCACCATGAGCTAGGTAATGTCAGAGTATGAGGACGAGAAGAAATCCGGGCGCTCCCAGAATTTCGTGTAGCACTCCGTACACAGCCAGTCGTGGCCATTGGTATAGCCGGCGCCGTGGCTGACATCGTCTTGCGACTCGAATAGCTCCCAGCGGCAGATGAAGCAGTGATCTTTTTTCCAACCGCCTTTGACAAGTTCGAAGTTCGCCGAGTCGGAGGCAAGGTGCAGGTCGAAAGAGACGCGGCCGGTCTTCCGCTCAACCGCGACGTCGCGCGGCTGCAAGGCTGCTTTGTGCCAATGCCAGTTGTAGGCGCGGCAGAGTTGGACGGCGTCGCGGACATAGTCAACATTCCAGCTAGAGCCGTGGATTTCGACGGTTTCTGCTGAGAGCACCCGGAATCCCAGGTCGCGATATGAGGCACGCTGAAACGACCGCGGCTTTGGGGGTTGAGATCGTTGCTCGGCATAGTGCAGACGTATCTCCGCGCCATCCGCTCCGCCTTCGCGCAGAAGCTTGGCGGCAAAGCAGCTTTCTTCATCGAGCAATCCCAGAACGATGTGTTCGGTTCCGATGTGTTTGTGGGCAAGACGCTCGGCCTCGTCCGCGGCATGTTTCAGAACGCGCCTGGCAGTGGCGCTAAGCGGCAAATCGACGGCGGTCGAGGTCGGTGGGCGCTTTGGCGAATGATCGTCCACTCGCTGGCGGATGGTTTTAAGGTCTGTTTTCGGCAGCCAACGGTATAGGGCTTTGTCCTCGCGAATTAGACCGAGGAGTAGGTGCTCAGTGTCAATTTTCGGCGAGCCAAACTGGCTGGCCTCGTAGCGCGAGAAGAAGATTACGCGCCGCGCTTTTTCGGTGTACCGTTCAAACATCTGCTACTCCACGGCCTCAGGGGCTGAAGCCCTCGTTTTTATGGGCGTTTATCGGCACGGCTGAAGCCATGCCCTTTCACGACCCCTCTGCGGCTCTCCTGCTGCTGCGCTTCCAGTATAGATATCCGGGAACGCCGACCAGTACGATCGCCGTGCCCCAGAAGGCTTCGGTGGGCCGGGTGATGATGGTGTTCAGCGTCCAGGCTGTGCCAACCAGCACGTAGATCGCGGGCAGCCACGGGTATCCCGTGCAGCGGTAGGGACGAGGAGATGTCGGGATGCTTCCAGCGCAGCAGGAACATCCCGATCACGGTCAGTGTGTAGGAGAGCACCATGCCGTAGATCACATAGGTGTAAAGCTGATCATAGCGGCCGCTGACGGTGAGCAGCGCGGCCCAGATGCCTTGCCCGATCAGACTGAAGGCGGGGGTGCGCCACTTGGGATGGATTACCGCCATACGTTTGAAGAAGACGCCATCTTGTGCCATGGCGAGATACACGCGCGCGCCCGAAAGCGTGCATGTGGCCGCGGCGCTGAAGCAGGAGACCGCAATCATGAGCGAGAGCCACACCGCGGCGTGCGGAGAAAATAATGCGGTTGCGGCGGCGTGGGCGATAGTTTCGTGCCGGGCGATCTCGGTGAGCGGCAGGGCGTACAAATACGTCATGTTCATCGCCATATAGATGGCGCCCACGACGAGCACGCCCAGCACCATGGCCAGCGGCACGTTGCGGCGCGGCTCTTTGACCTCGCCTGCGACAAAGGTTATGTAGACCCATCCGTCATAGGCCCAGAACACAGCGATCAGCGCAATGCCCATGGCGGAGATCAACTGAGCGGGATGAAGCCCTGCGGTGAGGCCGACGCCGTGCGAATGGAAGTGCGACCAGTCGCCCTTGCCGATGGCGAATCCGAGGACAACGAAGGTGGCCATGGCTGCGAACTTGGTCCAGGTGGAGAGATTCTGCAGCAGCGCGCCCCAACGCAAGCCCACGACATTTACGTACGTCACGAGGGCGATCAGGAGCAGAGCAAAGACGTGGGCGCGGGTAATGGTGATCCCAGCCAACTGAAGCACGATGTGGTCCTGCGAGACGATGGGGAAGACTTGTCCGGTGTAGACGGCCGAAGCGACGGAGAGAGCGGCGATGCTGCCGCCGTTGGCGACTGCAAACAGCATCCAGCCGTAGAGGAAGGCGACCAGGTCTCCGTAGGCCTCGCGCAGATAGATGTATTGTCCGCCGGACTCGGGGAACATGGATCCTAGTTCAGCGAAGGCAACGCAGCCGAACAGCGATACCACGCCGCCGATGACCCACACCAGCAGGAACAGCATGGGTTGCGGCAAGGGGCCGGCAATGTCTTTGGCGGTGAGAAAGATGGAGGAGCCGATGATGCCGCTGACCAGCAGCAGCACGGAATCAAGCAGGCTGAGTCCGCGAATTAGAGTTGGTTGAGTGGGAGTGGACAGCGAGTTCGATGGAGGAGGCTCGGCTGCGGGTGCGAGAACGGGATCCATTATCCGATTCCGAGTTCGTCGGGAGATTCGAGCGGCGTGCCGCAGCGGCGGCAGATGACGGCGGAACAGTCACCGCAGGTCAGCGGGTCGGTCACCTCTTTGGCGCAGTTCGGGCAGTAGAGCGATCCGGGGTTGGGTTCAGGCGGAGGATTCTGAGGGCGTGTCGCCATGAGCAGAAGAACTTTAGCACATGACGGAAGAAAGTCGGACCGCCGCTCAGCGAGCCGATCTACTTCTTCTCTCTCACTTGTGATCTTGGATCGTTGGCAGGTTCGAAATAGCGAGTGTCGGTTGGCCCATACCCGCAGATCTGCACGATAACAGGGTCAGTCTCCGTCTGGGCGAAATGGTTGTCTCCTCCCGGTTCCGAGTACAGGCTTCCCGGCGGAAGTGTCTTCAGCGACTTCGCATCGAAATGATTGCCATAGCCAAAGTGCCACTCTCCAGAGACGACCGTTGCCACGCGATCGTCGCGGTGGGAATGCGCCTGAATCGTAGTATGAGCCGGCACAAATATCAGGATCGTGTAGAAGCCCGCCTTTGAAGGGTCTCCGAAGAGGGCTTTTGTGTGAACACCCGGGACGCCGGAACTCCCAATCTGGTTGCTGTCGAGCGCATTGGCCCGTATTTCCGCCGGCGTCATGCGCATCTCGGGCAGGGATTGGGCAATCGCGAAAGATGAGGCCGCAAGAAATACGCAGGTAGTAAGGAGCCCCTTGACCATGATTCGGATGAGCATAGAGCGATCCTTTCATTCAGACAGCGCGAAGAATTTGAGGGCGTGTCGCCCTGAGGAGGAAAACTGTAACATAGGGCGCCCGTTGGGCGAATCGACTTTACTGCGCCAGGCATCGGCTCTTGAGTCTTTGAAGATAAAATAGAGGGCGGAAGCAGACAGAATCGAATGATGAGTATAAGAAATGAGGAAGGTGATCCCGAGTGGTAGCTGAAGGATCCGCGCATACGGAGGTGGATGGTGCAGTGCGCGGGCTGCCGGCGCTGGCGATGCCGCTCCGATGCGCCTGCTAGGTTCCACGGCCGGTCTCAGCTCGAAAAATACATAGGAGAGCTGAAGCTAAACGCTCAAAGGTTTTGCGACAACTGCCAAGCCGTTTTGTCGCAAGGAAAATCAACGTCAAATTAGAACACTATGCCAGAAAAACCCCTTTCTCCCGACGAGAAACTGCAGCAGGAATTCAACCGCTGGGCTGCGGCCGGTGAAGGCGCGAAGATGGAGAGCCATCACTTCGACATTACAGCGAAGACGATTCGCCGGATGAACCTGCGTCCGGGCGAGCGCGTGCTCGACCTCGGCTGCGGCTCGGGATGGGCGACGCGGCTGCTGGCGCGGCTGGTGGGCGAGGGGCCGGATGGATTCGGCCAGGTGGTTGGGCTCGACGTGGCCGACGAGATGATTCGCGAGGCTCGCGCGGCATCTAAAGATTTCGACAATGTGCTGTATGTCTGGGGATCGGCGCAGCAGATTCCGTGGGAAGAGAACTTCTTCGACAAAGTGCTCTCGGTGGAATCGTTTTATTACTATCCCGACCAGGACCGGGCGCTGATGGAGCTGTTTCGCGTGATGGCTCCGCGAGGAAAACTGTTTATCCTGATCAATCTATATAAAGACAATCCGTACTCGCTGCAATGGGTGGACAAGCTGAAGGTGCCGGTGCACGTGCGCTCTGCGGCGGAATATGTCGAACTGCTGAAGAAGCATGCCTTCGAGAACGTTGACGCGTGCCGCATTCCCGACGACACACCCACGCCCGATGACTACCAGACCAAATCGTTCCACAGCCTGGATGATCTGCGGGCGTTCAAGTGCGAGGGCGCGCTGCTGTTGATGGCTACGAAGCCTGATCTGAGGACGCCCGCGCCGGGGTACACCATCTACTAACGTCGAGGCCGCAAAATGAAGCTATGGGTTTCCATGGGAGGCTTTAGTCTTCCCGACGAAGAGAATCACGTCAAAAGCCTCCGGCCATCGGGTAATCGATATGGGGTCGGGTGAGTCCGCCTGTGTCTCGCTATAGACTGCGCCAATATTCCACATTTCGTGCGGTTTGGCGAACCACCGTGCCACCGCTCCATCCTTTGGCAGTTGGCGAAGGTCGAGCGCGAAAAGCGGAATGCCCGCAGACGCCAAAGTGCGGTCCAGACTGCCTTTGGGAAGCGGCGCCACTGTGAATTCACGCGGGACTGTCCCAGTTTCGACGGCACGGAAGGAACCCTCGCCGAATGAAAATCCGAAAGCGGCGGAATATTCACTGACCGACGATACCTACGCAACGTTGCTGGCAAAGTTGTCGGAGCGGAAGTTCGACCGGACGTCGCCGGAGCTGCGCGACAACATCATGGAGTTCTATTCCGATCTCTCGGTAGCGATCGAGACGAAGAAGGACCAGGCTCGCTGGCAAGGCGTGCTGGCTGAGTTGGACCAGTTAAAGCTGGTGACGCCGATGCCGGTGGTCGCGGGCGGCGCTACACGGTGATCCCCCGTGCCCTTACTCCACTTCAAGAACGCGGTGGTCCGTGTGATTCACGACCTGGAAAAGAATCACACCATGGCGTTTGCGGCGGCGCTGGCGTACTACTTCGTGGTTGCTCTGTTCCCTTTCTTGATTTTTCTTTCCGCGGTGGTTGCCCATCTGCCGCTTCCGGACTTCTTCAGCCAGGTCATGGGTTTGATCGCCCGAGTGGTCCCGGCGGCCAGCATGGGCCCGCTCAGAAATCTGATGAAGGACACGATTTTGTCGACTCACACGCGTCTGCTGACCTTCGGCATTCTGTTGACGCTGTGGTCGGCATCGAGCGGGTTTACGGCACTGATCGACGCCGTCAACACTGCCTATGATGTGGCGGAGACAAGGCGCTATTGGAAAACGCGCGTTCTCGCCCTCGGCCTTACGTTCTCAGTTGGATGTCTGCTGGTGATTGCTCTCGGTCTGCTACTCGTGGGTCCCCGCCTAAGCGCGAGGCTGACCGAAGCATTCGGAATGGGCGCGCTGTGGCCGTATGTTCGATGGGCAGTGGCCATTGCGTGTACGGTTCTGGCGGTCGAGCTTCTCTACTTCGTTGCGCCGAATGTAAAGCAAAGATTCGTGAGCACGTTTCCCGGAGCGTTAATCGCGGTCGGCGGCTGGATTGGATTGTCTTGCATACTCGGAATCTACTTCCGCGATTTTTCCGCGTACAGCAAAGGTTACGGCAGCCTGGGAGTGGCGCTCACCTTCAGCATTTGGCTCTACGGGACCGGCATCGTGGTCTTGATTGGGGCCCAATTCAATGCGGAGCTTCTGCAGGAAAGCAGCGGGAGACTGGTACGTGAAGCGAAACCGGGTGAAGGCGAACGAAGTACGGCGCTTGACTTGGCCGCGTAAGTGGAGGAAATATGGCAGACCGGGAGTGGACAGCAAAAGAACTGATCGAAGCTCTGAAAAGATTTCCACCAGAAGCAAAGGTCTACTACGAGATGGGGCCAAACGGTCCAGGCACGATTGGCAAAGCGCAATACGTCAAGGCATGGGGCGGGTCCGACGAGGCGGGAGTACTACTGGACCGATAGACTCAACCTTAGTTTGCCGGTCTTGTGTTTCAGTTCCACGGCGTCGGCGGCGGAGAGTTTCCGGTCGCGGTGTGGCTCGGTGCGTGGGGTGCCCGTGTGCAGTTCACAAACTTCGCCGATTGCGGCACGACACGTGGTGCAAGGCACGGATAAGATCTGTTCCATGGTGAGTTCTTTGGTCTTCACCCTCCCATAATACAACTTTCCCGGCGCGAGAATGTTCAGTATTGCTCATTCTCAAGGCACATTCGGCTATGCGCCAGGATTCGTTGGGGGTGCGTGCGCCGGTGGTTTTTGCACAATTGTGAGCTAAAGTGAACATCTTTGGTAATCTCGATTCTGGCAGAATCCTGTGGAGTGTAGCCCGCGTTCGGGAGGAGTCCCTTGATGGCACCGACCACATTAGCCCGGAACAATCGCGGTTTCGACCCGAAGCAATTCCTTGCCACCATCGGCGAGGGCAGGAAAGTTCTGGCTTTTGCCAAGAAACAAACAATCTTCGCGCAGGGGGACGTGGCTGACGCAGTCTTCTATATCCAGGAGGGCAAGGTTCGACTCACCGTTGTATCCAAGGTTGGCAAGGAAGCAACTTTGGGCATATTGAGCGACGGGGAGTTTTTCGGAGAAGGCGGTCTGGCCGGGCAGTCTTTACGCATGGGGTCTGCAACTTCAATGACGGACTGCGAACTTCTGCGCATTGACAAGAAAGCCATGATGCTTGCGCTGCACCGGGAACACACGTTCTCTGATCTGTTCGTAGCGTATCTGCTGGCGCGGAACATCCGGTACGAAGAAGATCTGGTAGATCAGCTCTTCAATTCCAGCGAAAAGAGGCTGGCCCGGCTGCTGTTGTTGCTGGCCCACTTCGGCAAGGAGGGAGTGCCTGAGACTGTTATCCCAAAGATCAGTCAGGAGACTCTGGCCGAGATGATCGGGACGACGCGGTCGCGGGTCAGTTTTTTTATGAACCGGTTTAGAGAGTTAGGCTTCCTCGACTATGGCGCCAGCGGGCTGCAAGTCCACAGTTCACTGCTAAATGTCGTTCTCCACGACTAAATAGTTTGCGGGCTGCAACCCAGAAACCAAGCTCGCCAGCGACGGGCAAATCAGGCATTTGCAGGATTTAATCCGGACAGTGGAAGTATTTTTGTCGCAACCAGCACCTCCAACAGGGTAGCGGTGTTACGAACACTGCCTGAAATCGTAATGAGTGCGTCTGAGACCAGAGGATGTTCTCCCGCCAGTGAGTCGAGACGGTCACTCACTTTGTGGAGTTGCTGAGCTTCGCGCAGGATGGCATTCGAAGGCATTCGGGTACGCGGCTTTCTCAGAGGACCTAAGGAGAGAAAAACTTCAGATGGGCTGACTTAGCTCAGGGAACCTGAAAGAGGAGAAGGTGAAAACCGCCTCAACTGCATTGTATCACGTGAGGAATTTCGAAATATTGCAGTGAGGCTGCAGAAAAACTCGCCGCGCCAGCGCTTTTAGATTCACCCATTTGTTCCGGCAGCGCTGAGCAGAAACGCTCAGTTGTGAGGAATGGACTCCTGCGGGGTTCAGGAGTTTCTTGTCCCTCTAAGTTTTGTCTTACTTTTCAAGGCCTGATTCAAAAGAATGATCAATTCTGACCAGCTTTCCGAAGCCTGGAGTTTGATACTGGACATTCACAAGGTTCTGACAAAGAGAATCTCATGAGCAAACCCGGTTTGGTGGAGGTTTCAATGAATCTGAATGTGCTGGATCCGAAGTGGATTGCGCTAGCCGCGGTGGTCATTGTGATCATCGCAGTGCTGGCTTGGGTGTATATCCGAAAACGCAGGAGCACCACTGAAGACCTGAGAAAGAAATTCGGGCCCGAGTACGATCGGGCGGTGCAGGTGCACGGGGCGGGACGCAAAGCAGAATCGAAGTTAGAGGATCGCGAGAAGCGGGTTGGCAAGCTCGACATCCGCGATCTCGATCCGATGGAGCACGAGCGCTTTTCTAAGCGGTGGGAGTCCGTACAGTCTCGATTTGTGGATTCTCCAAAGGGGGCAGTGGCAGAGGCCGATGACCTGGTGTCTTCCGTGATGAAAGCTCGTGGGTATCCGGTATCGGATTTCGATCAACGCGCGGCCGATATGTCTGTCGATCATCCCCGAGTGGTGGAGAACTACCGGTCGGCGCATGCGATTGCGTTGCGGGTTGGGAAAGATCAGGCAACCACCGAAGAGCTAAGAACCGCGATGATTCACTACCGCTCCCTGTTTGAGGAACTGGTACAGCTGCCGGTGGCTGTGGAGAGAAAAGACGTGGCATAACGGTTCCACTGAAGAAAGGAAAAAATGATGAAACCAAGCACGCAGGACCGCACCGAAGGCAAGCTTCACGAAGTAAAGGGGAAGATCAAAGAGGAAGCCGGAAAGGCGACGAACGACGCCGATCTGGAAGTCTCAGGCAAGGCCGAAAAGAAAGCCGGCAAAGTTCAAAAATGGATCGGGAACGCGGAAAAGGCCGTGGGCGAATAGGACGCATGAACCGCGGGGCGGGAAAATCACAGGAGGGTACGATGTCACAAACGGTAGTGGAAAGAACGGCGGAACAGATCGGCAAATCAGTGGACCAGGCTTCGCGGACAACCAGTGCGATAGCCGATGCGATCGAGGATGGCGTGGGAGTGGCGAAGCGCGCCGCGAAGCAGGGCGGTGATGCCGCTGAAGAATTTCTGGATGACACAACGGAGCGCCTCCAGCGTCACCTGGTGCTGACTATGGCGACGACGTTTGCGGTAGGCGTTACCGCGGGAGCACTGATTGGCTGGATGATGAAA
>CAWEDF010000008.1:0-69814 GCA_963807655.1 uncultured Acidobacteriaceae bacterium
GACTACCACGTAGGCTTCGAAGTACAGCACGGATTCGAGGTCCCGCAGCGAAATATCGAGCAGGTGGCCGATACGGCTGGGCAGGCCTTTGAAGAACCACACGTGCGAGCAGGGCGAAGCCAGCTCGATGTGTCCCAGGCGTTCGCGGCGGACTTTTGAGAGCGTGACTTCCACGCCGCACTTGTCGCAGATCACGCCGCGATGCTTCATGCGCTTGTACTTGCCGCAGAGGCATTCCCAGTCGGTTACAGGACCGAAGATGCGGGCGCAGAACAGGCCGTCCCGCTCCGGCTTGAAGGTGCGGTAGTTGATGGTCTCAGGCTTGGTAACTTCGCCATGAGACCAGCTCCGGATTTTTTCCGGAGACGCCAGACTGATGCGGATGGCATCGAAATCCGCAATCGTGTTTTGCATTTCGAACGGGCTCGAACGAAACAAAGTGTTCCTCCGCTTCCTGCTCTCAAGGGCAGTGGCCAATGGTCAGTGATCAGTGGCCAGTTTTTATGTTCCGATGGGCCGAGAGCGAAAGCCCCGCGAAACTGTCTCTTCAAAACTTTGAGTGGTATTGCGGCCTGGGTCGGTGCCGTACTGGCCACTGATCCCTGACCGCTGACCACTGCTCTTAATCCGCTGCCGCGCTGGCCGTGGGTTTCTTCTCCCCGGTCTTGATCAGCTCCACATCCAGGCAGAGCGATTGCAATTCGCGGATCAGCACGTTGAACGATTCCGGCACGCCCGGCTCCATGGCAGCTTCGCCCTTGACGATGGCCTCGTAAATCTTGGTGCGGCCGTACACGTCGTCGGACTTCGCCGTCAGCAGCTCTTGCAAAATGAATGCCGCGCCGTAGGCTTCGAGCGCCCAGACTTCCATTTCTCCGAAACGCTGTCCGCCGAACTGCGCCTTGCCACCCAAAGGTTGTTGGGTAATAAGCGAATAAGGCCCGATGGAGCGCGCGTGAATCTTATCGTCCACCAGATGCGACAGCTTCAGCATGTAGATGTAGCCGACCGTGACCGGCTGTTCGAACTGGTCGCCGGTCATGCCGTCGTGCAGCGTCGTTTTGCCCGAAGTCGGCAGGCCCGAGCGCTCCAGCAGCGCCTTGATCTCGCCTTCCTTCGCGCCGTCGAATACCGGCGAGCCCATGTAGACGCCGCGCGCCAGCGTGGGAGCCACGGCTTCCAGTTCGTCGTCGCTCATCTCGGCGATGATGTCGGCGAGCTTTGAGTCCTTGAACAGGGCCTTCAGCTCGCGACGAATCGCTTCGGTGCGAGTATTTTCCTTGAGCAGATTGGTGATCTTCTCGCCCAGGGTAAAGCCCGCCCATCCCAAGTGGGTCTCGAGAATCTGGCCCACATTCATACGGCTGGGTACGCCGAGGGGATTCAGCACGATCTCAACCGGCGTTCCGTCTTCGAGGTACGGCATGTCCTCTTCCGGCAGAATGCGCGCGATGACGCCTTTGTTGCCATGACGGCCGGCCATCTTGTCGCCCACGCTCAGCTTGCGCTTCATGGCGATGTAGACCTTGACCAGCTTGATCACGCCTGGCGGCAGTTCGTCGCCCTTGGTAAGTTTCTCTTTCTTCTCGTTGACGATTTTCTTCAGAACATCGATCTGCCGCGAGGTCATTTCCTCGATCTCGTCGATCTGCTCATTCACCCGCGGATCCTTATCGGCATATTTAATGCGCTTCAGGTTGCGGGTGGAGATGCGTTCGATCGCGTCGCGGTCCAGGATGTTGCCCTTGGTCAGCAGGCGCTTGTTGGTGCGCTCGTCGTGCAGGTCGGCCTGCACTTCCTTGCCGCCGAGAATATTTTCCAGACGCTTGAGCCGCTCGTCAGTGAGAATCCGGATTTCGTCGGAAAGGTTTTTCTCCAGCTTGCCGATCTGCGCCGCTTCAATCGACTTGGCGCGCTCGTCCTTCTCCTGGCCCTTGCGGGAGAAAATTTTCACGTCGACGATGACGCCTTCGATGCCCGGCGGGCAGTAGAGCGATGCGTCGCGCACGTCGCCGGCTTTTTCGCCGAAGATGGCGCGCAGCAGCTTCTCTTCCGGCGTGAGTTGGGTTTCGCCCTTGGGCGTCACCTTCCCCACCAGGATGTCGCCCTGCCGAATGCTGGCCCCGATGCGGATCACGCCTGCTTCGTCCAGATTGCGCAGCATGGACTCGCTGACGTTGGGAATGTCGCGCGTGACTTCTTCCGGACCAAGCTTGGTATCGCGCGCCTCGATCTCGTATTCCTCGATGTGCAACGAAGTGTAGTAATCGTCCTTCACCATCTTTTCGGAGACGAGAATCGCATCCTCAAAGTTGTAGCCGCGCCACGGCATGAACGCAACCAGCACGTTGCGTCCCAGAGCCAGTTCGCCGTGGTCGGTGCAAGGACCGTCGGCGATGACCTCGCCCTTCAGCACGCGCTGTCCCTTCTTCACCACCGGCTTCTGGTTGATGCAGGTGTTCTGGTTCGAGCGTTTGAATTTAGTGAGCTGGTAAATGTCGCTGCCCACTTCACGCGAAAGCTGCGTGGGATGGTGTTCGCCTTCGACGCGCACGATAATGCGGTCGGAATCGACCGAATCCACAATGCCGTTCCGCCGGGCCAGCACCACTGCGCCGGAATCGCGCGCGGTCACCCCTTCCATTCCGGTACCGACGATCGGCGCTTGTGCGCGGAGCAGCGGCACGGACTGGCGTTGCATGTTCGCGCCCATCAGCGCTCGGTTCGCATCGTCGTGCTCTAAGAACGGCACAAGCGATGCCGCAACCGAAACCAGTTGCTTGGGGCTGACGTCGACGTAGTCGACTTCGTCGCGGCTTACCAGCACAAAGTTGCCAGCCTTGCGGGCGTTGACCAATTCGGCCACGATGCGGCCTTTATCGTCAAGCTCCACGTTGGCCTGCGCGATGGTGTGCCGGTCTTCTTCCCACGCGGAAAGATAGAAGGAGTAAGGATCGACATGCGCCGGCTTCTTGCGCTTCTCCTTCAATTCGGCGTTGATCTTCTCGATCTCATGCTTCTCCATGTGATCGCCGACTTTATGGTCGCTGTCGCCCGTATTGACCACGTTGACGTAATCGATCACGCGGCCGCCCTTGATCTTGCGGTAGGGAGATTCGATGAAGCCGTAGTCGTTGATGCGCGCGTAGCAGCTCAAGGACGAGATCAATCCGATGTTCGGACCTTCCGGCGTCTCAATCGGGCAGATGCGGCCGTAGTGCGTGGGGTGTACGTCGCGCACTTCGAATCCAGCACGCTCACGAGAAAGACCGCCCGGCCCAAGCGCCGAGAGACGCCGCTTGTGCGTGATCTCGGAGAGCGGGTTGGTCTGATCCATGAACTGCGAAAGCTGGGACGATCCGAAGAATTCGCGGATCGCAGCCATCACCGGCTTCGCGTTGACCAGGTCGTGCGGCATCGCTGTCGACATTTCCTGGTACACGGACATTTTTTCCTTGATGGCGCGTTCCATGCGGACCAGGCCGATGCGGAACTGGTTCTCCATCAATTCGCCGACCGCTCGAACGCGGCGGTTGCCGAGGTGATCGATGTCGTCCACCGACCCAATGTTCTTGCGCAGCTTCAGCAGGTAGCCGATGGTGCCGTAGAAATCATCGGGATCGAGCGTCCGCTTGTCGAGGCTGGTGGCATCCTGGTTCTCGAACAATTTGATGTTGAACTTCAACCGGCCCACCTTCGAAAAGTCGTACTTGCGCGGGTCGAAGAACATGCCGTGGAACAATGCCGTCGCGGTGTCAAGTGTCGGCGGATCGCCGGGTCGCAGCTTGCGGTAGATTTCGATCAGCGCTTCCTGCGGAGTCTTCACCGAATCGCGCTTCAGCGTCTGGCTGATCACCGTGCCCACGTCGTCGCGCTCGGGGAAGAACAGGCTCATTTCCGTCACGCCCGAGTCGAGAATCTTCGAGACCTTGTCGGCATTCAGTTCACTATTGGCTTCGAGCAGCACTTCGCCCGTAGTCGTGTCGACCACATCGGCGGCAGCCCACGCTCCCTCGAGATCGGTGACGTCAACTTCAATCTCTGAGATCTTCGCCTTGTGAATGTCCTTCAGGATCTGCGCGTTCAGCTTGCGGCCGGAGTGCGCGATTTCATCCCCGGCCTTGTTCTTGACGCTGTGCGCCAGCTTCATCCCCAACAGGTTCGTAGGCTTCTCGCTGGCCGGGTCGAGCGTCCAGTAAAGCTTCTTGTCTTTGATCGCAATGCGGTCAACCGTATAGAACGTGCGCAGAATGTCTTCTCCGGAACGCAGGCCGAGAGCGCGGAGGAAGATGGTTCCCAGAAACTTGCGCTTGCGGTCGATGCGGACGTAAAGCACGTTCTTCTGGTCATACTCAAACTCCACCCAGGAACCGCGGTAGGGAATGATCTTGCCCAGGAAGTAAGTGCGGTTGTTGGCGGTCTCGAAGAACACGCCCGGCGAGCGGTGCAACTGGCTGACAATCACGCGCTCAGTGCCGTTAATAATAAAGGTGCCGTTCTGCGTCATCAGCGGCACATCGCCGAAGAACACTTCCTGCTCCTTAATATCGCGGATCGAGCGGTTGCCGGTCTCAGCGTCCTTATCGAAAATCGTCAGGCGCATCGTGACTTTGAGCGGCGCGGAATAGGTCATCCCACGCTCTTCGCACTCGGCCACGTCATACTTCAACTGCAATCCGACCGGGTCGCCGCACTTATTGCAGAAGTCGGGAGTGTTCGCGTTGTAGGTGCCGCACTTCTGGCAAAGTACATCGCCCGGATGAAACGGATCGGTGATTACCGTGTTGCCGCAGTTCTTACAAGTGGTGCGCAAGTGGTGCAGGCCCTTCAGGTGGCCGCACTTGCACTCCCAGTTCCCGATGGCATAATCCACAAACTCAAGTTGCGATACGTTGCGGAAGTCGGTGATCGGGAAGACGGACTGAAACACTGCCTGCAATCCGCCGTCTTCGCGTTCGCTGGGCAGCTTGTCCATCTGCAGAAAGCGGTCATAGGAGCGCTTCTGCACCTCGATCAGATTCGGGATCTGAATGGTTGCTGGAATTTTGGAAAAATCAAAGCGTTTACGGAAGGCATTATTCTTCATCGTCAAGAAACTCCCAATGTCAGGCGCAGCCGAGCGCTGCGATTACCCGCGGAATGTGGGGCGCACATCGCGCCGCGCTGTTTAGCTGCTGTTGCGAACCTGTTTACACCTAGAAAAACGAAGCGTGGAAAGCACGACGAGGCGCCCGCAGGGACAGTCATTCCCGCAGACGCCATGCAAGGCGTTTCGCCAATCTGAATTTGTTATCTTTCGCGCCAGTTCTCTTCGGCCGTTTCCGTTCCGCCTGCCCACGGAACAGTGCCCAAGCTTTCCCTGCGGGTCTCGCCCGCGATGAGTGAGGCCAGGGAAAGCGGTGTTATATAGATGCTAACACCACCGTCCCGGCTTCACAACTAAGAACGTGAACCTTCCGAAACCTTGCACAGTCTCAAATGCTCTCGCGCCCGGGCAAGAGTCCCGGACGGTTGAGATCCTTCGCAAAGAACGCTCAGGATGACGCCAGCGGGCTCCCGCTTCGCTCGTTCTTAGCCTGCCCTGAGCAACCGAGCGAAGGGCGAGAGTGTCGAACGGGCCCGCCAAGCGGCGTCACTTCACTTCGACGACTGCGCCAGCCTCGGTAAACTTCTTTTTAATGGTCTCGGCCTCGTCCTTGGAAACGCCCTCCTTGATGTTCTTGGGCGCTCCGTCCACCAGTTCCTTGGCTTCCTTCAAGCCCAGGCTGGTTACCTCGCGGACGGCCTTGATTACATTGATCTTATTGGCGCCGACTTCCTTGAGGAGCACGGTGAACTCCGTCTTCTCCTCGGCCGGAGCCGCCGCCGCTGCCGCCCCACCGCCCGCCGCCATCACCGGGGCCGCGGCTGCCGCCGAGACGCCCAGGCGCGCTTCCAGTTTCTTCACCAGTTGTGCCGCGTCCAGCAGCGACAACCCTACGATTGAATCTTCCAACTGCTGCAGGTCTGCCATGTTAGTTTCTCCACTCTTCCGAGTTATGAATTTCTTGCTTTCGTTATCTTTGGGTCGGGTTTCCAGTGCGGCAGGCTCATCTCCAAGCGCCAGACAACGCCAGAATCAGAACCGCGCAACCCCTGACTTCGGATAACCAAATCTCTTTGTAGCGCCGATGTCCCGCCGGCTCTTAGGCCTGCGCTTCAGGAGGCGCCTCGCCCGCGAACTTACCTTTCTCCACGCCCTGGCCGATCACCATCGCAACGTCGCGTCCCACGGCGTTCATTACCGTCACCAGCCGTTGCGCCGGCGAGCTGATCAGGAACAGCAGCTTGGAGTAGATCTCTTCCTTCGACGGCATGCTGGCCAGCGCTTCAATCTCTTTAATCGAAATGACGCGGCCCTCGACCACGCCCACCTTGAAAGTGAACTCCGGCGTGTCTTTGGCGTACTTGGTGAGTGCCTTCGCCATGGCTACGGGATCGCCCGTGGTGTAGGCGATCGAGGTCACTCCAGTCAGATTCTTGAGTCCCTCTTCGATCTTGGTGCCCTTGGCAGCGAGCTCAGCCAGCGTGTTCTTCACCACCTGATATTTCGCCCCCGCGCCACGCAGGGCCTTGCGCAGTTCGTAGTCCTGGGCCACGGTCAGCTTGCTGTAGGTGGCCACAACGGCGCTCGAAACATTCTTCAGGTCGGCACTCAGCTTCTCGACCTGTTCTTTTTTTCTAGCCTTGGTAACTGGCATTGCTTGATCCTCTTTATGATCTTATGTGGGGACAGCCGCTCTCGGCTGTCCGCCGGGCGCAGCCCGGCTTGCCCTTAAGCCTTGGCCGCAGTCTCAATCGGAGCCGTATCCAGCAAAATCCCCGGCCCCATGGTCGAACTCAAAGTGCATCCCTTAATGTACTTTCCCTTAGCCACTGACGGCTTGGCCTTGATCACACTGGTGATCAGCACGGTCGCGTTCTCGATCAGCTTGTCAGGCGAGAACGAAATCTTGCCCACCGGCACATGCACCAGCGCCGTTTTGTCGGTGCGGAATTCAACTTTGCCGGCCTTCACTTCCTGCACCGCCTTGCCCACATCCATCGTAACCGTGCCGGTCTTCGGATTCGGCATCAGGCCCTTGGGACCAAGAATCTTGCCCAGCCGTCCCACGGACTTCATCACATCCGGAGTAGCGATCAGCGCATCGAAGTCGGTCCAGTTCTCTTTGGTGATCTTCTCGACCATCTCTTCGCCGCCAAAAAAATCAGCGCCCGCGGCCTCGGCTTCTTTGATCTTGTCACCGGACGCAATCACTAAAACCTTCTTCGACTTGCCCAGTCCGTGCGGCAAAACGACCGTTCCACGCACCATCTGGTCCGCATGCTTCGGATCGACGCCCAGCCGCAACGTAATTTCGACGGTTTCGTCAAATTTCGCGAACTTGACCTTCTGCAGCAGCGGAACCGCATCCTGCAGCACATAAGGACGCTTCTCGACTGCGGCATGCGCCTTAGCGATATTCTTTCCTTCTTTTTTCATTTCACTTTCCTCGTCTCCCACCGCTGATCATGTTCCGATGAGCCGTAGTAATTTTCGACCAAACTGCCTGTGTGGCGCGGGCACTCTCCGCGAAATCTAACCAGGCAGACGCTACCCCACCACTTCAATTCCCATCGACCGCGCCGTCCCGCGAATGCTCTTGATCGCAGTGTCCACCGAAGCGGCATTCAAGTCGGGCATCTTCTGCTTAGCGATATCCTCGACCTGTTTCAAAGTAACTTTGCCAACTTTGTCCTTATTAGGGGTGCCCGATCCTTTGGCGATGCCTGCGGCGCGCTTCAAAAGAATCGAAGCCGGCGGCGTCTTGGTGATGAAGGTGAATGACCGGTCGCTGTAAACCGAAACCACAACCGGAATGATCAATCCCTCCATCTCTTTCTGGTTCGTGCGGGCGTTGAACTGCTTGCAGAACTCCATGATGTTGATCTGCGCCTGGCCGAGTGCAGGACCGACTGGCGGCGCCGGAGTCGCCTTGCCCGCCGCGATCTGCAATTTTACGAAACCTGTAACTTTCTTTGCCATATGTCGAATAACCCTCTAATCGAAAGTCTGCCACCGGTCCGCACTAATTGCGTCCCGACGCAAGCGCCAGCATCACCGTGGGAACCAGCTTCTTCTGAACTGGATCTGCCGCCATGCCCAGTCCCTCAATTGTGTGCGCGCCCATCACTTCCATTTCGCCGTCTTCCGCCATCACCACAACGTCGGGGACGGAGTATTTGTCCGTCGAGATATAAACGGTCGCCATGTCCCGTTCCAGCAATCGCCCCTCGATCGTACGAAATCCCATCCTGCGGGAAGAGCTGACACCGAGTCGCTCCAGCCAGGCCCTGGAGATCCAACTGAAGGCCGCCCCGGTATCGACAAAGGCGTCCAGTTCCTCGGCGCCCCCCGGCTGTGCCGGATTCCACACCCGCATCTTCACGCTGAATGTGCCCATGTTCTCCACGAGTCGCTACGCCACCTTCTCCACCTGGTTAAATTCTAACTCCACGGGGGTCGAGCGGCCGAAAATCGTGACCATCACCTTCAGCGTCTCGCGATCCTCATTCACCTCGTCGACGGTGCCGGTGAAGCTGGCGAACGGCCCTTCGGTAATGCGCACCTGCTCCTGTTTCTCGAACTTCACCTTCAGCTTGGGCTTCTCGCGGCTGTCCGCTACTTTGTAAACAATGTGCTGCACTTCTTCGTCGGAAAGCGGCGTCGGCTGCTGCCCCGTGCCTACAAACCCGGTCACGCGCGGTGTGGATTTCACCACGTGCCAGACGTGATCGTCCATGTCCATTTCCACCAACACGTAGCCGGGATAGAACATGCGCTCCGACGTGTACTTCTTGCCGCCGCGCACTTCGGTGACCGACTCGGTCGGGATCAGCACTTTGCCAATCTTCTCTTGCAGCCCGAAGGCCTGCACACGCGACTCCAGCGACTCTTTCACCTTGCGCTCAAACCCGGAATAGGAGTGGATGATGTACCACTTCATGTTCGGGTTGCGAGGCGGCTCGCCGCCTGCGCCAATGCCGTCCGCACCGGGTGGCTGCGGCGTTTGCTCCCCCCCTGCGCCAGCTTCGTTCTTTTCTTCGTCCTGCATGATCAAGTTAGACTCCGCTCTACGCGTTCGGGCTTATCTAGCGCCCCCGAAATAGCTGTACAAAAACGTGACGCCCCTCTGAATCACGTTATCGATGATGAAAAAATAGACGCCGAAAATGAAGACCGTGACCACGACCACCGCGGTAGTGCCGCGCACTTCCTTCCACGATGGCGCGGTGACCTTGCGCATCTCGGTGCGCACGTCGTTGTAAAACGACTTGATTTTCTCCGGCCAGACCTTCAGCCGGTCCACAAAACTCTCGCCGGCGGTTGCGATCGAGGTTGTCATCTTCTTCGTTTCCACTCCCATACTGCTCCTAACCCTTCCCTGCGTCCTCCAAAAGTCTGGCAGGGGCGGAGGGATTCGAACCCCCAAGTCCGGTTTTGGAGACCGGCAGTTTAACCGTTGAGCTTACGCCCCTGAATCAGTGGTCGGTGGCCAGTGGTCGGTGGTCAGTTTTCTGACCACTAGCCACTGACCACTGGACACTGCTATTTCACTTCCTTGTGCGGCGTATGCTTGCGGCAACGGCTGCAAAACTTCTTGAACTCCAGTCGCTCCGTCGTCGTCTTCCGGTTCTTGGTAGTCGAATAATTCCGCTCTTTGCAATCACCGCACTGTAACGTAACAATCTCTCGGGGCATCGCTCACTCCTGTTTTCGTCGCGCCGGCGTCGCGCCGGCAATTCCTCAGCTACTGCACAATCTCCGCAATCGTTCCCGCGCCCACCGTGTGCCCGCCTTCGCGAATGGCAAACCGCAAGCCTTTCTCCATCGCCACCGGCGTAATCAACTCAATCACCAGTGAGACATTGTCCCCCGGCATCACCATCTCCGTTCCAGAAGGCAGTTCCGCCACTCCGGTGACATCCGTCGTCCGCAAATAAAACTGTGGACGGTATCCCTTGAAGAACGGCGTATGCCGCCCGCCTTCTTCTTTCGTCAGGATATAGACTTCCGCCTTGAACTTGGTATGCGGAGTGATCGATCCACCGGCTTCGCCAGCACCATGCCGCGCTCCACATCTTCTTTCGCAATGCCGCGCAGCAGCAGTCCGGCATTGTCGCCCGCCAGCCCTTCGTCCAACTGCTTCTTGAACATTTCGACGCCGGTCACGACCGTCTTGCGCGTGTCGCGGAAACCGACAATTTCCACTTCTTCTCCGACTTTCACTTTGCCGCGCTCGATACGCCCGGTCACCACCGTGCCGCGCCCCTGAATCGAAAAAATATCTTCAATCGGCATCAGGAACGGCTTGTCCAACTCGCGCGCCGGCTGCGGCACGCTCTTGTCCACCGCCTCCATCAGCGCGTCAATCTGCTTCTCCCACTTCTCTTCTCCGTTCAGCGCGCCCAGAGCCGACAGCCGGATTACCGGCACATCGTCGCCGGGAAACTTGTAGCTCTTCAGCAACTCGCGCACTTCCAGCTCAACCAGATCCAGCAACTCAGGGTCGTCGACTGCGTCACATTTATTCAGCGCGACCACGATGTAAGGCACACCTACTTGCCGCGCCAAGAGCACGTGCTCGCGCGTCTGCGGCATCGGACCATCGGTGGCAGCCACAACCAGAATCGCGCCATCCATTTGCGCCGCGCCCGTAATCATGTTCTTGATGTAGTCGGCGTGGCCCGGACAATCCACATGCGCGTAGTGCCGGTTCGCCGTTTCGTACTCGACGTGCGCCGTCGCAATGGTGATTCCGCGCGCTTTTTCTTCCGGCGCGTTATCAATGCTGTCGAAAGACCGGAACACAATCTTCGGATTGTGCTTCTGCAACACCTTGGTGATGGCCGCCGTCAACGTGGTCTTGCCATGGTCAATGTGACCAATCGTCCCCACGTTGCAGTGCGGCTTATTACGATCAAATTTCTCTTTCGCCATAATATTGCCGTGCCTCGCTTGTTGGTTCAGAAATACTGGTTCAGTAATATTGGTAGAGCTTCTTGAATTTGTGCCGCAGCGCTGTGTCGACCGTTTCCAGCTTCGACAGGTAAAACTCCCGCATCTGCGCCTGATCGGAAAGAGGTAGCGCCTGATACAACTGCCATACGCTCAAACCAGAACTCGCCGCCGGCCCGCCGCCGACATCCTCCAACACACGGGCCGCCAGCACCCCGTCAAACTCCCGCACGCGAATTCCCTTGCGGTCCAACTGCTTCAAGAACCGCTCCACATTCTCGGGCAAGAACGCCTGCTCAACTGCGGCTTGCAGCTTGGCGAATTCCTGCTGCTTCTCAATCTTGATCGCGGCCTGCTCGAAAGCCTCTCATCACACCTGAACCAAAACTCTGGAGCGGGAGACGGGAATCGAACCCGCGACCAACAGCTTGGAAGGCTGTGACTCTACCACTGAGTTACTCCCGCTTGGAACCAGCCATCAGCTATTCGCCGTCAGCCCTCAGCTAACCCGGGCCCGGCTTCGCCGATCAACCTCACCAAATCTGAAACCAATCTCTGGAGCCGATGACCAGGATTGAACTGGTGACCTCTCCCTTACCAAGGGAGTGCTCTACCAACTGAGCTACATCGGCCAAAACTGCTTCCACGGCCGTACACTCATTCCGGATCGCGTTCGCCATCCGGATGTATCACATCCTTGCGCCGCACCCAGCTCTTGAACGCGAACAGCGCCAGAAACAGCAGCGTCAGCAACCGGATCCGCGAATCACTCAGCGTGGTAAACGCCAGCACGCCCAAAACCAGGTACGCAATCAACGCCATCGCCAAGCGACTCATAATTCCTGCCGCACTCGAAACTGTTCCAACAAATCCAGTGCTACTTAAGATGGTGCACAGGGAAGGATTCGAACCTTCGTACCTCGCTAGGAGGGACAGATTTACAGTCTGTTGGCTTTAACCACTCACCCACCTGTGCAAAAACCGCCGGGCGATGCAGCCGTCGCGCTTCATCTCGCAGGCAACTCGCGAATCCGCAGACCGAGCCAGCACACTTCTACTCCGGTCCACCAAGCTACATTTTCGCAAACCAGTTTTTCGCAAATCAGGGAAACCAAGAATCGCGCCTACGAATCTAAAGCGCGAAGATCACTGCACGCCGGAAAAGATCCGAATAAAGTGCGTTGGAAAAACCTGTTGCGCCACCTAAGAGTTCCGCTGCCTGCCGGAAGTTCGAAATTCATTTCCTGGAGCTGGCGAAGGGATTCGAACCCCCGACCCTCGGTTTACAAAACCGATGCTCTACCGACTGAGCTACGCCAGCATTTCGGGTACAAGTACCCTACGGGCACAAGTAGAACCTTGGAATCCCTTCCAGATGTCCGGGACAATTAACTAAGTTATCACAACCGGTAAATTTCGCGCAACCCGCCTGTTTTGACCAAGAAAGATTGATCCGCGGTGCGGGTTTGGATTGCGGGTGAAAAGACGATTTTGCCCCAGCGACGAATCGGGAGATGTGAGCACGCGAGCCGCATTACGGGGGATGGACCCCGGTAGTTGCCTAACTTGATCGAGCGACTTTGCTTGTTTGTTTCTTGGATTGTATAGAATTGACCAGTTTCCGAAACGGGCAATAGGTATTCTCGCTTTGTTCCCGAACCGGAACGCGGTCATGGGTTAGTGGCGGGAAACCGACATTCGGACCCTCACGACCGCACTGCTTCGCTGTTCTTCATGGACTCACGCTTTGGCCGAACTCACCCGGGTTCGGCCTTTTTTGCTTCTAGTCGAGAGTCGTGAGGGCCGGTTGGCTTCAGAAAGCCAGAGAAGCCAGAATGACGAACATTTGGATTTTGAAGACATGGCGATCCCATCGGTCAGGCGTATAATTCAGTCCGGCAGCATCCTAACCCCAAGAGGAGACCAACATGAAAAAGTTAATCACTATTTTCTTTGCGTTTAGCCTGTTGATGTGCGGTGTCATTGTGGCCCAGGACACCATGAAGCAGGATCCCATGAAGTCCGACAAGGCCGCAAAAGAAGTCAAGATAACCGGCAAAATCAGCGACGACGGGAAGAGCTTTGTTAACGACAAAGACAGCAAGAGTTGGACAATCAACAATCCAGAGGCGGTAAAGGGCCACGAAGGGCACCACGTCACGCTCTCCGCGCACGTGTATGCCGATAAGGGCGAGGTTCATGTCATGTCGCTCAAGATGGCGGCAGACAAAGCGAAGAAGGCCAGCAAGTATTAGCGAATGACCAGCGTTGTTTCGTCCACCTGGGCCAGCTTTATTTTGCTGGCCTTTATTTGTTTCTACCTCTTCGAAGCAAGACTTCGCGACAGCTGCGGAAGACAAATGCCCCTAATCAGTCGTGACCGTCTACGGTCTTTAATGCAGTCTGAACAAAAGAGATTCATCGACGAACGTCCAAAGTCCAAGGCTCTGTTCGAACGCGCTCGCAAGTCGCTGCTCGGCGGTGTGCCCATGAACTGGATGTCAAAATGGGCCGGCGCTTTCCCTCCCTTCGTGGGCGAAGCTCATGGTGCAGAGTTTTTGGACGTAGACGGCCACCGCTACATCGATTTCTGCCTCGGCGACACTGGGGCCATGACCGGCCACTCGCCCTCGGCCACGGTCGCCGCCGTGCAGCAGCAGGTCGCTCGTGGGATCACCTTGATGCTGCCCAGCGAGGATGCGGTGTGGATTGGTGAAGAACTGCGAAGGCGCTTCGGCCTACCCTACTGGCAATTTGCTCTTACTGCCACCGATGCCAACCGCTTCTCGATCCGCCTCACCCGCCAGATCACCGGCCGTCCAAAGATTCTGGTTTTCAACTGGTGCTATCACGGCAGTGTGGACGAAACCTTCATCACTCTGGAGAACGGCGTGTCCAAAATGCGCCACGGAAACGTAGGTGCCCCCGTTGATCCCTCTGTCACCACCAAGGTAGTCGAATTCAACGACGTGGTGGCGCTCGAAAAAGCCCTTCAGTCCGGAGATGTTGCGTGCGTGCTCGCCGAACCAGCCATGACCAACGTCGGCATCGTGCATCCGGATGCTGGCTACCATGAGCAACTGCGCCATCTCACTCACACCACAACACGCTCCTGATTATTGACGAGACCCACACCATCTGCGCAGGCCCCGGCGGCTATACCCGCGCCAACAATCTCGATCCCGATTTCCTCGTCTTCGGCAAACCTATCGGTGGCGGCGTTCCAGGCGCCACTTACGGGTTCACACAAACCGTAGCCGATGCTATCGCCGCTCACCAGAACCTCGAAGATTGTGATGTAGGCGGCATCGGCGGTACCTTGGCCGGGAATGCGCTCTCACTGGCGGCCATGCGTGCCACCTTGGAAAAAGTTCTCACTCAGAAGGCGTTTGATCGTATGATCCCCCTCGCCGAGCGTTGGGCAGCCGGGGTTGAGAAGGCGATCGCCGAATTCGACGTTCCTTGGCACGTCACGCGTCTCGGCTGCCGCGCTGAGTATCTGTTCTCGCGCAACCGTCCCCGCAACGGCAGCCAGGCTCACGACGCGATGGATTTCGAACTGGAGCGCTTTATGCATCTGCACGCGATGAACCGAGGCATCCTGCTCACGCCATTTCACAATATGGCCTTGATGTCGCCGGCCACCGAACAGGAACACATTGACCGCCACAGTAGGGTCTTCCGCGAAGCTTTGAATGTGCTTGTTACCTGACGGTTGCGGGAAAAACCATTGAAGACTAAGATTGAAGAGCACAATCGAACATCAAACCTTTCTGGAGGAGTTGCACTCGTCACAGCGCGGGCAGTAGGCGCGGCATCGGCTTCGCCACCGCTCCTTATGCTCCTCGAACTGACATGCCGAGCCACCGCGCCATAACTCTTGAGTGGCCGGCTTACCGGAAGTGATCTGATGCGGCTTACCATGGTTAGTAAATGGAACTCGGCTTATCCGAAGTTTGCTGGCGGTCGCGCAGCCGGATGGTGGCTAGTCAACTTTTTGTTATCGGGTCATGACACCCGGTCGAGACCGCAGGCCACGCGTGACTTCTGACACACCCTCCGCGCAGTGTTATCATTTCAGCCCTGACCGCATTCCATGCGAATTAGGCGCACCTTCCCCATAGTCCTGGCGGTCGTAGTTATCGCCGCGGCGGTGACCCTCGCCGTCCAGCTCCGGAAGCACGCTCCGCCAGAGCCCGCCCGTTTGTTGCCGGGCGGGGATGCCTTCTTTTATTTCGATCTCGGTGCCGCCCGAAAAGCGAATTTAGGTAAGGATCTCCCCCCTGTCAGCCACGCTCCCGAATACGAGCAGTTCATCCACCAGACTGGCTTTCAGTTCGAACGCGACCTCGATGAAGCTGCCGTCGCCTTCCACTACCCGGCGCGCTGGCCCGGAGGCGGAACCGGCGGCTCCAATCCCGACGTACGATCTTCGGTCGTGCTCGTAGGCAAGTTTCACGGTGAGCGGGTTACCGCCTATCTGCGACAGATCGCCCAATCGGTCGAAAACTATCGTTCGGTCGACATCTTCACAATTCTGGTGGAAGGGCGATCATTGCGGGTCGCCGTGCTGAGCGCCGATTCGGTGGCCGCCTCCAATCATGACGACCCCGCCGTCATTCACGGAATGATTGACCGGTCTACGCGGCTGGCTTCTCCATTCGGAGGCCCGTCGCTGTTGCGGCAATACTACAAATACGTCCAGTTGGCGAGTCTCGCGTGGGCGGTGGCGCGCATCGATCCAGCCTCTCCGGAAGCCGGCGGTTGGAACACGGTTTTCACTAGGCCGGCCACGCTCGTAATCTCGGGAAGCGCTCTCCACCCGCTTCACCCCAGGGCACAGGCGGTTCACCTCCGCGCCGAAGCATTCACTCGATCTGCCGACGACGCACGCGCCATCGCCGACAAGGCCAACGTCTTCCTCGCGCTGACCCACGCCGCCGAGGCTTCCGTGGGAACCCACGGCACCGATGCCGATGTGAAATCGCTTTTTGACAGCCTGCAAATCAAGCAGGAGGGCGATCATGTCGTGCTGACCGCTGCCATGCCCTTCGGGTTTCTGCGCAAGATGTTCTCGGGATCTGCCCCGGAGTTGGGCGAGCCTCCCGATACCCCTGCTCAAACGCCATCGAAATCACGATAGGGGCTGTGGCTGGCAAGGTTCGAATCAAGGCATTCGCTTGAGCGAGCCGTAGCACAGCATAGAAAGGCGCCTTCAGGCACTGGATTTTTGAGATCGGGCCGGCATATGGGAAATCCCGATCCCGGTGCAACTAAACTCCGCTTCAATCGTCTGATTGCTTACGGAGAACAACTCCGGCGGGTACAATAAAGAACGCATGTCGAGCCTTCCACTTCCGATTGCCGCGTTTTTTGCCGGCCTGATTTCGTTTCTCTCGCCCTGCGTGCTGCCGCTCGTGCCCGGATATCTTTCGCTGATTTCCGGCGCAGGCCTCGAAGAACTCAAGGCGCCGCAGGTTCAACTCATGAAGCGGGTCATGGTGAACTCCATCGGGTTCATCCTCGGCTTCAGCGTAGTTTTTATCGCACTGGGCGCGGCAGCGACCGAAATCGGCCAGATGCTCGGAATGTACAAACACACGCTCGCCAGAGTGGCGGGCGTCGTAATCATTCTGTTCGGATTGCATCTGACCGGCATCTTCAAGATCAAAGCTCTCTATACGGACGCCCGTCTGCACAGCGTGAAAGGCAGCAGCACCCCGGTCGGCGCGTTCGTGATCGGTTTCGCATTCGCCTTCGGCTGGACTCCGTGCCTCGGTCCGATCCTCACCGCGATCCTCACCATCGCCGGAGAACAAGATACGCTGGTGAAGGGCGTCCTGCTGCTCGCGGTATATTCGCTTGGACTCGCCGTGCCGTTTCTAGTGACATCGCTCTTGATGGAGCGTTTCTTGAAATTTTACAGCCGCTTCCGCTCGCACATGCACGCGCTGGAAGTGGCCTCCGGCGCCCTGCTGATCGCGCTCGGAGTGCTGCTGGTGATCGGCCGCTTTACTTTGATTTCGAATTGGCTTTCATTCCTGAATCGCTTTGCCTTGTGAGTTGTAACTGATTTCAGGAAACAGATCGCAAATGGAGAGTTGCCGTGAAACGAAGTCCTCTAGCTCTAGTAGTCGTGGCATTCGTGGTCGCGCTCATGCTGTACTACGGCTATCATCACGCCCGGCGAGGCGCAGAATCATCGCCCCGCATCACCCAGTCCACCATCGCTCCCGACTTCTCTCTCGAGTCGCTCGACGGCAAGACCACCCGCCTCTCCGACTTCCGCGGCAAGGCCGTTCTGCTCAACTTCTGGGCTACGTGGTGCGGCCCGTGCAAAATCGAAATGCCCTGGTTCGTCGACCTGCAAAAGCGCTACGGTTCGCAAGGATTACAAATCGTCGGCGTCGCCATGGATGATGGCAGCAAAGAAGACATCGCAAAGTTCGCCAAGGACATGGGCGTGAACTATCCCATCCTGCTCGGAAAAGAATCGGTAGGCGATCAATACGGCGGCGTCCCGGCTTTGCCTGAAACCTTCCTCGTTGGACGCGATGGCAAAATCGTGGACAAGATCGTGGGCCTGAGGGGCAAGAGCGAAATCGAGGACTCGATCAAGAGGGCCCTGAACACCCGGCCCGCCGCGAGCCAGGCATCGGCCTCGGAAAAGAGTTCCGTCCAACAATGAAGAGTGACCAAACCAACCCGCGGAAGCAAGGGCTTCGGAGCACCGTGCAGGCGTGCGTTCTGCTCTCGCTCGCTCTTCCAGCCACCGCAAGCCTTGCGTTCGCGCAGACGCCAGGCCAGGCTCCAACTCTTACGATGGCTGCAGTGCCGCTGGTCACGGCTCAACGCGCGCAGCAGACCATGGTGAGCTTAAACTTCCGTATCCCTCCGGGCTACCACATCAACTCGAACATGCCCAAGTCGGAGTTCCTCATTCCAACGGCCTTGAAGATGGACCTGCCTACGGACATCATCCTGGGGAAAATCGAATATCCTGCAGGCGAGGATAGAAGTTTTCCCTTCTCACCCGACGAAAAGCTGAGCGTCTATAGCGGAGACTTCACCATCGCCGTCGCCGTGCATCCGCTGCACACCGTGGTGCCGGGAAAATATGAAATGCGCGGAGTCCTCCGCTACCAGGCCTGCGACAACGCCGCCTGCTACCCACCGAAAAGTTTGCCTGTGAACTTTGAGGTGAAGGTCGTAAAAGAACCCGGGCAGCACCATTCCAACCCGGCGCAGAGCCCCCACGTGCACAACTAGCCCTCAGCTTTCAGAAATAACACTGTCGTGGTCCTAATTTCGTAACAAGGTTGGCAGCCGGCTCTTAATCGGAGCGCGGCGTCGCGCTGGCGAGCGCAAGAATCGCGCCGCCAAACAAAAGCGTGTCGAAGAAGTAGTTGATCCCCTCAATTTTGACGCCGGTGCTCGGGTCGGCCAGCGCCGCGATCAGGATCGGCCCATAGATAAACAGGACAAGCAGCACAATCCAAGTACCGAGATAAGTTGCCGCCATCCGCGTCTTCTTGTTCAGCAGCATGCATACTCCGGCAACCAGAAGAATTGCGCCCGTCAGATAGCTGATGAGCAGGTGCCCCGGAATCCACGCGGGCATCAGTTTCTCAAGCGGGACTCCGGGGACGTTTGCGGGGTGCAGAAAATGTTCAACACCATAAAATATAGCGGCGATCGCGATCAACACGCGGCCCACAGTTATGAGTATGCTTTTGACCTGTCCGCGCATGGCGTTTCCCGCGAGGATCCAGCCTCCGCCCCCGAACGACATTTCGCGGAGGGTCAACGTCCATGCGATCCTGTCTCTGGGGCTGGCGACAACTCCTGGGATATCCAACATCGCCACAAAAAGAAACATCGCGATCCCGAACAGCAAGCCGGACCAGCGCACCTGAATTTTTGTGGCAATGCTCAAAGACGCGGCCAGCAGCGCAAAGCCAAAGAAATACGCCCAAAACAATCGCCACGGCATATACGAGGGCACCATGGTCATGAGGGATCTTGCGTCCGAGAGATGCAGGGCGCCGAAGACCGCCAAGGGGGCGGCGAAACACAAATTGTTCAAGGCTACGACTTTGTCCAGGCCGCCGGCCCGCGCGATGTCGGACTTGGAAGACCACAGCGCAATCAGGAAAATCAGGATGCCGGCGCTGCACATCGCGACCGGGGTGCGGAAGAACTCCAAAAATGCAGCGAGAATGGTTGAGTGCATGGAGATGCCAGGCGCACACTCGTGTGCTTTACCCAGGGCACGTCTTCCGGTCAATACAACAAACTGTAAGACGAAGAAGTGGTGTAATTGGTAGCATATCTGCCTGTCAAGCTCGAAGGTGCGGGTTCGAATCCCGCCGGGTCCACAGCATTCCCTGGTTCGGTAGGGGAATCTGATGAGGAGTCTCGGACAGTCAGACTCCTCACGTAACCTTGACTTCTACGTCGCGCCTTCTGATAATCGTACTGAGCTTGACAGGCTGATGTGCCACCCCGAGTTGAACTCCGCTCGGGGTTTTATTTTGCCTCTTGGGCTTTCCCACCCTGCTTCTTCTCCACCTTCGCCCACGTATCCTTCAGCGCCACAGTACGATTGAACACCGGCCTCACCGGCTTCGAGTCGGGGTCAACGCAGAAATATCCCAAACGCTCAAACTGATACCGGCTCCCCACAGCAACGTTAGCCAACGACGGTTCCAGCTTCGCGTGCGCGATCACCTCAAGCGACTGTGGATTAAGATTCGCTGTGAAGTCCTGACCCTCCTCGACCTCGCCAGGATTCTCTTTCGTGAACAGGTTCTCGTAAATCCGCACCTCGGCGTCGATCGCATTCGCAGCCGAGACCCAGTGAATCGTCGATTTCACTTTGCGGCCGTCGGGCGCATTCCCGCCCCGCGTTTCGGGATCGTAGGTGCAATGCACCTCCGCTACTTCACCCTTTTCGTTCTTCAGGACGCTCTTGCAGGTGATGAAATACCCATAGCGCAAGCGAACCTCGCGGCCGGGAGAAAGTCGAAAATATCCTTTCGGCGGATCTTCGCGGAAATCATCCTGCTCGATGTAAAGCACGCGCGAGAATGGCACTTTCCGCGTTCCAGCGCTAGCGTCCTCAGGATTATTTACTGCGTCCATCTCTTCAACCTGATTCTCCGAATAGTTGTCGATCACAACTTTCAACGGACGCAGCACCGCCATCACCCGCGGCGCGCGCTTGTTCAGATCTTCGCGGACAAAGTGTTCGAGCATCGCCAACTCGATCGACCCCGTAGTCTTCGACACGCCGATCGACGCGACGAAATTGCGAATCGCCTCGGACGCATAGCCCCGCCGGCGAATCCCGCCCAGCGTGGGCATGCGCGGATCGTCCCAGCCGCTCACCCGGCCTTCCTGCACCAACTGCAACAGCTTGCGCTTGCTTAGCAGCGTATGGGTGAGGTTAAGCCGGTCAAACTCGATCTGCCGAGACGGAAAGATTCCTAACTGCTGGATGAACCAGTTGTACAGCGGGCGATGGTCTTCGAATTCAAGCGTGCACAGGGAATGCGTGACGCGCTCGATGGAATCCGATTGCCCATGCGCGTAATCGTACAGCGGATAGATGCACCACTTGTTGCCGGTGCGGTGATGCTCGGCGTGCAGTATCCGATACATGACGGGGTCGCGCAGGTTAAAGTTGGGCGAGGCCATATCAATCTTCGCCCGCAGCGTGCGCGATCCATCGGGGAATTCGCCGGCGCGCATGCGCTCAAACAAATTAAAGTTCTCTTCGACCGGCCGGTTGCGATAAGGACTGTCCTTGCCGGGCTCGGTCAGCGTGCCGCGATACTCTCGAATCTCCTCCGCTGTTAGATCATCAACGTAAGCCTTGCCGTCTTTGATGAGCTTGACCGCCCATTCGTAGAGCTGATCGAAATAATCGGAAGCGTAAAAGAGGCCGTCCCATTTGAAGCCAAGCCAATTAACATCCGCCTTGATCGACTCGACGTATTCGGTCTCTTCCTTCGAGGGATTGGTATCGTCAAAGCGAAGATTCGTATGTCCGCCAAATTCGTCGGCCAGTCCGAAGTCAATGCAGATCGCCTTGGCATGTCCGATGTGAAGGTAGCCGTTAGGCTCGGGAGGAAAGCGCGTCTGCACCCGCCCATTGTGCTTGTTGGCCTTGAGATCCTCAAGAATGATATCGCGGATGAAATTCGAAGGAGCGAGCGAGGGCGAGGCCACAGCGTTTTCTCCAGCCTCCGTAGGGGGATGAGATGACTTCATTTACTAATTGATCTTACCGCAAGAAATCAGCTCCGCGGACAATGAGCCCTCGCAGGATTGTACATGGAGGAGCGGACGCCTCGTCCGCCCGAGAGATCGACACTGTTCAAGACAGACGTACGTTTGCCCTGCCTGGACGAGGCGTCCGGGGCTCCACGTAACGGGTTGCGGATCACGATTCCGGGACCGCCCCTATCCGCCCATCGTCAGCACGACCCGGAACCGTGCTCGCCCGCTGATCATCTGGTCGTACGCGTCAGCCGCATTCTCCAGCGGATAGCGCTCGATCATAGGGCGCACCCCGGAGAGAGAACTGAACTGCAGAGTATCCTCCGAGTCTTTAGCTGTGCCCGAAGGCCAGCCCTGGATTGCTTTGCGTCCCCCAATCAGCTGCAGCGGCGTCACCGTAAGAGACTCCAAACCCGCCCCTACAATCAGCAGCTTTCCACCTCCCGCCAGTCCGTCGACCAAAGCCGAAATCGATTTCGAGTCGGGGGCGGTGGCCAGAATCACGCGCGCCCCTCCCAGTTTCTGCAACGCTTCAGCAGGGGCCCCGGCACTCGTGTCCACGTATTCATGAGCGCCAAGCTTCTTGGCCAACGGCTGCTTATCTTTGCCGCGACCGATGGCGACGGTGCGGAAGCCCATTTGCCGGGCATATTGAATGCCGAGGTGGCCCAAGCCGCCAATTCCCTGTACGGCGACCAGGTCACCAGAGCGCGCTCCCGCATTCCGCAGCGAATTGTAGACAGTAATTCCCGCGCAAAGCAGCGGCGCGGCTTCGTCCGCTGGCAGATCGTCGGGCATCGCAGCCACCGCCTCCGCCGGCGCCACCATGTATTCCGCGTAGCCTCCATCGAAGCTGATGGCAGTGATCTTTTCGAACTGGCAAAGCACGAAATCGCCACGCCGACAGGGGTCGCATTGAAAGCAGTGTCCCCCATGCCATCCCACTCCCACTCGCTGGCCGGGCTTCCACAGCGTGACATCGGCACCGATCGCATCGATGCGCCCGGCTATCTCATGGCCCGGCACTCGCGGATACTGAATTGGCCAGAGCCCTTCTTTGACGAGAACGTCACTGTGGCAAATACCGCAGGCTTCCACCTTGATGCGCGCCTGCCCGCGCCCGGGTACTGGAATCGGACGCTCGACAATTTCAAACTTCCCCCCTGGTTTGCTGACTTGTACGGCTTTCATGGCGAAATCCTTTCTATGGGGTTACGTGAAGGTGATTACGAGATATTGCAGAGACTTTCCAGTCGGCGGCAACCCAACCTGCTTGGTGTAGATAAAAATCAGCACCTCGCGGATGCAAGAAAATCGACAGTCGCGACCGGGACCTGCGAACTATGCGATCTTGTGCAGAGCTTGCTCGACGCGCGCCAGCGTAGTCTCCCGGCCCAGCGCCTCCAGCGTCTCAAACAGCGGCGGCGCGTTCTTCCGTCCGCAGACGGCCACGCGGATGGGCTGGAACATTTGTCCCGCCTTTAACCCCAGTTCCTGGGCGGAGCTTCGCAGAGCATGATCTAGAGGATCGTGTTTGAATTCCATGTTGGTCAGCACTTCGCGCGCCCGCGTAAGCACCTTCAACGCCATGGCCATGTCTCCCTTTTGCGGGATAAGTTCGGCGGGATCGTAGGGCGGCAGTTGATCGACGAAGAAAAAGTCCGCTGCAGTCAGCACGTCGCGCAGCAGCTTAATCCGCTCGCGAATCAACGGCGTGACTCGCAACATCTTCTGCGGCGTGACGTCGAATCCAGCGCCACGTACGATCGGCAGCAGGCGGTCACTCAAATCCTCCACGGCCAAGCCACGAATGTGCTCGGCATTAAGCCACACAGCTTTCGGATCGAAAGTCTCCTCTGGAGTTGTAGCTGGCTCCTTGAAGTTCACCACCGCATTCGAACGGTTGATGCCTTCCAGCGAGAAGGCATCCGTCAGTTTCTGCAAAGACATGTTCTCGCGGTCGTTCTTTGGCGACCAGCCCAGCAGGCACAGAAAATTGATGAAAGCTTCAGACAGGAAACCGGCATCGCGGTACGTAGTAACGCTGACCACGGGACCGTGCCGCCGCTTCGAGAGCTTGGTGCCGTCAGGCGCGACCAGCAACGGCAGGTGCGCGAACTGAGGCGGCGTGAAACCGGCAGCTTCAAAGATGAGTACGTGCTTGTAAGTATTCGTGAGATGGTCCTGTCCCCGAATGATGTGGCTGATGCGCAGGTCGGCGTCGTCCGCGCACGAAGCAAGGTGGTAAGTCGGCATGCCGTCGGACCGCAGCAGGGCGAAGTCTTCGATGTCGGCCGCAGACTTCACCTGCTCGCCATAAACCGCATCCGTGAATCGCACCACACCGCCCTCGCGCGGCACGCGAAAACGCAGCGCAAATGGTTCTCCCGCGGCCGCGCGCCGGTCACTCTCTTCGCGCGAAACTTCGCGCGCTCCCGGATTGAATAGCCAGGTTCCCTGCGCTCCAGATTTTTCCTTATCCCCGGTGTGAGCAGGAGTGAAATCGCGGTAGGCAAGGCCTTTCTCAAAGATCGTCCATGCAGTCTTGCGGTGCAACTCGATCCGCTCGGACTGCTTGTACTCCTCCTCCCAGCCCAAGTTGAGCCACCGCAGCCCTTCGAAGATGGAATCCACCGAAGCCTGAGTGTTGCGCTCCACGTCGGTGTCGTCCAGCCGCAGGATCATAGTGCCGCCGTTATGTCGCGCATAGAGCCAGTTAAAGATGAAAGTGCGGGCGCTGCCCACGTGCAGAAAGCCGGTTGGCGACGGCGCGAAGCGCACCCGTGGCTTAGCCTCAGCCGCTTTCGAAACAAGGGATTCAGGCATATGTGGCGAAGTTTCGATGGTATGGTGACCCGCAGGCATCGTCAACTCGCCAGCAAAACTTTCTCGCTTCGGTAACTGATTCCGGGTAACCAGGGTCACTGTACTTAAATCTTGTTGTGCTCGCACCCCTGCCTGTGAAAACATTAATCATCGGCCTCTCCCAAGTTGCTCGCTCAGACCTTTGCGGGAAGCCTTCGCCACAGGCTCATGAATAGCATCGCCACCAGTATCGTCATCATTCCAGGCGTGGTTGCCTTGCTGCTATGCCTGTTGTTTACATATCTCTACCAGCAGAGCCGCCAAGCCTATTTCCGCGCCTGGCAGATTGCCTGGGCCTGCTATTCCATTTACTACGCGCTTGATGCCTTTCACTATTACCGCCCACCGGCGCACGCTGCGCTCTTTTTCGGTTCCTTGTTTTCGATGGCAATGGGCGTGAGTATCTTCGTCTCAACTCGTCTCACCCGCGGTTCTTTACGCTTCCGATGGTATGACTGGGCTCTGGCTTTGGCCGGAACGGCCGCGGCCTGCATTGATCTGCGAAGTAGCCTGTCCGGAACTGCTCCTTCTCTGAACTTGGGAGCGATTTTCTTGAGCGCCGTACTGCTATATTGTTCGGCCGCTTTTTACGTGCACGCTCACCGGAAGGGCTCGGTCGCCTTCCAGTTGCTGGCCTTCTCGCTGGCCTTCTGGGCGGTGCTGTTGGGCTCCATTCAGTCCAACAGCCCCTGGATGGAAATGTTTGGGAGCGTCGGCCACGTCCTCGGCCCGGCTCCGCAGATGCTGCTTGGCATCGCCATGGTGATGGTCCTCTTTGAGAACGAGCGCAACGCGGTGCAGGAGAATACCCTCGCCCTCTCCACCCTGGGAGTCGACCCGCGGCGCTTGCTTTCGGCTGACGACTTGCTGCCCAGCATGCAGTCGTCACTGGACCGCCTGGCGGGCGCCTTATCAGCGCGGCAGGCGGTCATTTACATCTCGGAGCGCTGGCGCAGCCTGTTGCCCTCCGTCGAGCGCGGATTTTCTTCCGAGTTCCTCAATCTTCTCACTAGAACCGGCGCGGGAGAGTACGTCTGCGAACTGGCCTATCGCCAAGGTGGCCTGTTCACCGTACACGACGTGGCCCATATGACCGAACCGCTGCCCATCGGCTCAACCGGGTCGTTCGCCGAGTTCAAAAGAGTTCTCACGGATGCTGGGATCCGCAATCTCACCGCCGTAAGCCTGCAAACCCGCGAACATGCCTTCGGAGTGATTTTATTTCCTCATGCGCAGCGTAAGGCCTTCGGCACATCGGGACCGCGTCTGATGGTGGGACTCGCCCTGCAACTCGGGCTTACGCTCGACAACTACCTCATGGCGCACGACGCACACCGGCGCACGCAGGAATACGAGTTGCTCACCGAGATCGGGCAAGCCATCAGCTCGCGCCTCGATCAGGATGAAGTGCTGCGCACCATCCACACCGAACTGGGGCAGATTTTCAACACCAGTGACTTCTACATCGCGTTTCAAGAGGGAGACGAAATCCGCTTCGAACTGGAAGTGGAGAACGGCCAAACTCTGCCCAAGCGTTCGCGCAAGCTGGAGAATGCCTTCACCGAGTATGTGATCCGGACGGGACAGCCGCTGCTCATACGCTCCGACCTGGAGAAGACGCGAGCGCGATTAGGTGTCACGTACCGCCCAGATCATCCCGCCAGGTGCCTCTGCGCCGCGCCCATTCTGCTGGGCAATAAGCCGGCGGGAGCCATGGTCGCCATGAGCACCGAGCGGGAATTTGTCTTCGAACAGCGCGACCTTGACGTTCTCATGACCGCCGCCGGGCAGGTATCGGTTGCGGTGGAGAATGCCCGCTTGTTCGCCGACGAACAACGGCGTTCCCGCCAGCTTGCGTTCCTCAACAACATTTCGCGCACCGCCATTTCGAGCGACGATCCCGTCCACATGCTGGGGCAGATTGTGGGAGAAATCCAGAAGAATTTCAGCTTTGATCACATCGGTATCGGCCTGCTCGATTACGGAACCAAGGAGATCGAAATCAAAGCCGAGGCTGGAGCCACCGCCCATGCCATGGGCAAGCGGATTCCGCTCGGCATAGGCATTCTGGGGCGGGTAGCGCGCACCGGCGAGCGGGCTCTCGTACATAACGGCTCTGAAGGTCAGATGGGAGCGATTCTGCTGGAGTCACGCTCCGTGCTGTGCATTCCCATCACCTACGGCGAGACGCTGCTGGGAGCGCTGAACATCGAAAGCCGCAGCGAGAGTGCGTTTACGCCGCAGGACGTTCTCATTCTCAACACCCTCGCCGACTTGCTTGCTACCGCACTCCACAATGCCTTCGTCTTTCAGAAGTTGCAACAGCAATCGATCACCGACGGCCTGACGGGAATCAAGACCCGGCGTTTCTTTTGGGAGGCGTTATCGGCGGAGTGGAAGCGCGCTTCGCGCTCTGGACGCCCCTTCTCCGTCGTGCTGATTGACCTGGACAAGTTCAAGGAAGTCAACGACACCATGGGTCACTTCGAAGGCGACCTGGTACTGGCTCGGGTGGGAAGGCTGCTCGAGCAAAAATCCCGTCAGTCGAACGTCGTGGCTCGCTATGGCGGTGACGAATTTATCATCCTCATGCCGGAAACCGGCCCCGAGCAGGCCCAGGTGCTGGCTGAGCGCTTGCGCCAGTGGATCGTCTCCGACCCGATGCTGGGCGAGCACCACATCACCGGCAGTTTCGGCGTGGCCAGCTTCCCGACGCATGGCTTCTCCATCGAAGACATCATCCGCGTGGCCGACGCGGGCATGTACGTTTCGAAACGTTCCGGCGGCAATCTGGTGTCGGCGGCCGAGGAGTTTGCGGCGGGCGAGGAGTTCGCCGCGCAAAGGCAGCAGATTTCCTCCTATATCGAGGGCTTTCTACAGCGCGAGCATAACGGGCCGGAGCATCTTGAAGAACTGGCTTCCATGCTGGTGAAACTGTGCGGCGGCGAAGAGGATTGCAACGTTCCCCTGCTGAAGGAATCGATTGAGATTCTAAGCCGGGCTGCCGAATCCCGCGAACTGCACACCTCAGGCCATGGCGACCTGGTGGCGCGCTATACCGAGGTTCTGGCGCGAGCCCTTCGCCTGCCTCCGGAGGAAACCGCTGATCTGGTCTATGCCGCGCGCATCCACGATGTCGGCAAGATCTTCGTGCCCGAGCGCATTCTGAATAAGCCCGGACCGCTCACCGACGACGAATTCTTCCTGGTAAGAATGCACGCGCGGGTCGGAGCCGAAATTGCCGGCATCCTGCCCCACAGCGCCTTGATGCGCCAGGCCATCGAGCATCATCACCAGCGCTTCGACGGCACGGGTTATCCGGATGGCGCTAAAGGCGAGCAGATTCCCCTGTGGTCGCGCATCATCGCCCTCGCAGATGCCTACGCCAACATGTTGACGGAGCACTCCATTGCCGCAGCGCGCACCCCCGAGCAGGCGCTCGATGAGCTAGCCAAGATGAGCGGCACCGGTTTCGACGGAATGCTCGTGCGCTTGCTTCTCCGCGAGTTAAAGTCGGAACGCGCCTCCTCGGCAAAAGATAGCTTCTAGATTCCAGTTTCCGGATCCGTCTCAAGGATCAGATTCGTATCAGGGGACGCGCTCAGGCATGCCACGCGAACGACACAGCTACCATTATTCCTCACTGAACACGGCGCCGCGACCATTGCACCCGCTTCGACTCACCGTTTACAATCTGAGTAACGTTACAGCGGACGTAAGACCATCCCGAGGCTTCGTGACACAGCCGCACTGCAGTATCTGTGCCGGGATTCCTTTCAAGTGGTTGTAAACAACGTGGCGGCGTAGCTCAGGTGGCTAGAGCGACGGTCTCATAATCCGTAGGTCCGTGGTTCGAGTCCACGCGCCGCCACCAATCCTCTCAAACCGCTTTAGTAATCGCTGCGGAGCCGGCTTATTTGAGACCGAATGCGCGGGAATGAAACTCCATGACCTCAGTGAAGTGAGCCAGGAAATAGGACAGGCTGTGGTCGCCGGAATAAGGATGATACTCGTGCTTCACTCCTTCCTTCAGCAGTTGCTCGTGAAGCGCGGCTGCGCCTTTTTCAAAGCCATAGTTGTCGTCCTGGCCGCAATTAAAATAAATGGCCAGCCGCCGCAGGGCCGCTTGGTTGCGGTTCGCCAGAGTGAACGGACTATTGTCCTTCCAGTGCTGAACCTCGATCGGGCTTCCGAAAACTGTAGCCAGTAACTTACCGAGCGGAGCGCCGGAGCGGGCCGCAGTGTCGAGTTCCTGCGGGGATTCAGTGATCAGCGCGGCGCTTTGCGCGCTTGACGGCAGAAAACATTTCGGGATGAGCGAAAGCGAAGCGCAGCGCGCCATAGCCGCCCATGGAGATGCCAGCTGATCGCCCGACTATTCCGGCCTTTGCTGATGCGGTATTTCGCTTCGATCATCGGGACGAATTCCTGCAAAAAGAAATCGCTGTAGCGCACCGAGCCGTCGGTGGAATTGATGTAGAAAGTTCGTCCGCCTTCCGGCGCGACGATAAGAAATTCTCCCATCTTGTGCTGCCGGCGAAGATCGTCGAGCAGCGTCCATCCGCCACTGTTGAAGAGGGTTCGCTCGTTGTCGCCGAGGCCGTGAAGAAAATACAGCACGGGATATTTTTGTGCGGGGTGCTGGCTTGCGCCCGCCTCGTAGCCGGCCGGAAGGTAGACGCAGTAGTGAACCGGATGTTTCAGAATGCTGCTATTCAGCGCGTCGCACTCGATGCGGCTTTGAGCGTGCGCCGCAAGCGAAGCAGCAAAAGCCGCGAACAGTACGACGATTCGGAGCGAGCAATCCATCGCTTTCAGTTTATTCGTAGCGTAAGGCCTGCACGGGATCGAGCCGGGCTGCGCGTCCTGCCGGGTAAAGGCCGGCAGCGAGACTCACGAGGAAAGAGAACAATAGGGCGAACGCCACCAGCCACCACGGCACTGACCAGAAATGCTCTGGTGGAAATGACTGGCTCTTGAGATACACGTTCGTTCCCACGTTGATCACCTGCCCGATCGCCCAGCCCAAAGCGACTCCGACGATGCCTCCGAGAAGGCCCATCGCGCCTGCTTCCGCGAAGAAAAGTTTCTTGATGTCACCGTCGCTGGCGCCGATGGCTTTCATAATGCCAATTTCGCGGCGGCGTTCGAGAATGGCCATCACCAGCGTGTTTACGATCCCGATAAAAGCGACCGCCAGTGCAAGGCTGCCAAAGATTCCGAGAAACACGTCCAGCACTTTGAAAAATTGCTGGATGCTGCGGCTGGCATCGAGGATCGAGAAGGTGTTGAAGCCCATCTTCTTGATGGCGTCTTCCACCTTCTGGACCTGGCTCGGATTTTTTACCCGCACACTGATCGAGGAATAGAGAGGTTGATCAGCCGCGGCCCGGGAAATTTCGCGCAAATCCGTAGGCTGCATAACATGCAGGCTCTCGGCCAGCCCGAGTGGAAGAAAAACCCTTGCCCGGCCTGGCCCGCGCATGCTCTCAGGATCGAGATCGGTGACACCAACAATCTTCAACTTCTGCTCACGTGAAACTACAGAATAGGCAGCACCTGAGAGACTCTGATTACTTGATGTTTCGGCATGGTCATTCGCAGCCGTGGAACGTGCTGTTTGCGTCGCCTCGCGCTGGGCATAGCGCATGATCAATTCCTTGCCTAAAAGCGGAGGGGCCAGTGCTGCTACGTTGGTTTCATCAACCCCGGGCTTTGGCGCCTTTCCCAACAGTTCTTCCGCAAATGCCTTCTGAAGAATCGCTTCAGGAGCTATGTCGGACGAAAAGAAATGTCCCTGCACTGTATCAAACGCGTCGTTCGATTTGGCAGAGGCAGGTAACGCTGCGATCATCGTTAGATGCGGCTTGTCTTCGTAGCGAAGTTCGGTGATGAAGCGGATATCGGGATACGCCTCCTGCACGTTTGGCAGGTGTTCGATTTCCTGCCGTGTGGGTTCGTCAAGGATGCGGCTCTCCCCTGGAGCAGGTCCGTTGCGCTCTTCCTCGCGATTGAAGTTGCGCAGATCGCGGCGGGAGGTGACAACGACTGTGTCGAACAGCCCGGACTTCATGAGTCGACGCGACGCGAGTTGTTGCAATCCGACTCCCAGGGAAAGCATCGCGACCAGCGACGCCACGCCCACCGAAATGCCGATGGTGGTCAGCGAATTCCGCAGTAGAGATTCGCGCAAATTGCGCAGGGCGAGTTCGGTGAGATCGGGAAGCTTCATGCGCGCCCCGCATCTGCTCTGGCATGATCTGTTCCAACGCCAGCAGCGACGGTCGAGTTCGATTCATTGCCAACCAGTTTGCCATCTGCCAGGAAGATGAGGCGCTGGGCATAACGCTCGGCCAACGCGCGCTCGTGCGTTACCATGACGACGGTCATGCCCAATTGCTGGTTAAATTCGCGAACCATGTTCATGATTTCGGTTCCGGTATGGCTGTCGAGATTGCCAGTGGGCTCGTCGGCGAGCAGCAACTGCGGGCGGTTGATGAGTGCCCGAGCCAGCGCGGCCCGTTGTTGTTCGCCGCCAGAGAGTTCGCTCGGACGATGGCTCATGCGCGCTCGCAGTCCAACTCTCTCCAGAGCTTCGCGAGCCAGACTGTCGCGTTTTACGCGATCGATCTCGGCAAAACGCATGGGCAATTCCACATTTTCCGCGAGCGTCATGCTGGCGATCAGATTGAACGACTGGAAGACCATTCCCACGGTGTGGAGGCGATATCTGGCGAGTTCCTCAGGTGAGAGTTGCGCAAGATTTCGCTCGTGAACAATCACGCTTCCCGACGTAGGCCGGTCCAGACCAGCGATCAGATTCAATACCGAAGATTTTCCGGAGCCGGAACTGCCCAGCAAAGCGACGAATTCGCCGGAGCGCACTTCAAGGGTCACACCGTCCACCGCCCGGATAAGCGTCTCGCCCATGCGGTAATGACGGCACAGCTGTTGCGCGCGAATCGCCGGAGTATCGTTTGCCAGAGTGTTCTTCAAAGGGAAGCTGCCCGTGCTACTCATCACGCTAGCGGACCTCTCCCCTGAGCACGCGCAATGCGTCGGCGGCCTTCACATCACCATTTCGCGCGGAGCCAGAGGAGCCGTTCCCTTCTGCGTCAACCGTGTCCCCCTCGCCCGGTGCGAGAAACAGGTTCTCCTCGACCCCTTGTTGTCTGGTGTAAAGATCGTAGTAGCGGCCTTGTGCGGCATAGAGTTGTTCGTGCGTGCCCCGCTCCACGATTTGCCCTTGCTCCATCACTAGAATCTGGTCAGCGCGCCGGATGGTCGAAAGCCGGTGCGCGATCACAAACGTAGTCCGGCCCTGCATAAGATAAGAAAGTCCGTGCTGGATCATCTGTTCCGATTCGGAGTCGAGGCTCGAGGTTGCCTCGTCGAGAATCAGGATGCGGGGCTCGGCCAGAATGGCGCGAGCAATAGAGATCCTCTGCCGCTGGCCTCCCGACAGCTTTACGCCGCGTTCCCCAACCACCGTATCGTACTTATCGGCGAAAGATTCGGCGAATTCGTCCACGCGCGCGATGCGGCAGGCACGCAGAAATTCTTCGTCACTCGCGCCGGGACGCGAAAACATTACGTTCTCGCGAATCGTTCCATCAAATAGGAACGACTCCTGCAACACGACTCCGAGACGCGTGCGGTAAGAATCGAGGCGAACCGTGCTCAAGTCTGAGCCATCGACCAGGATTCGGCCTTTGGTGGGCACATAAAAAGCGGAAATCAGCCCGATGGTTGTGGATTTGCCTGAACCAGACGAACCCACTAACGCGGTGACTGTGCCGGGCTCGGCGCGGAAGGAAATATCACGCAGGACGTCGTGAATTCCATCGTAGCTGAAACTCACGTGGTCGAATTCGATCCGCCCCACGATGTCGCGCAGCGGCACGAAACGATTGGGATCCTGATCCTCCGGCCGCTCCCGCATAATCTCTTGCGTCCGCTCGAGTCCGGCCAGCGCTTCGGTGAGCTGAGTTCCGATGGAAACGATTTGCATGATGGGCGCCACCAGAAAGCCCAGCAGCAAAGTGTAGGAGAAGAATCCGCCGACCGTTAACGTGCCTGCGGCAATCTGGTGCGTGCCCACATACATGGTGACTGCCCCCACGCATCCGAGCAGAACGCTTGCCGAAAGGCTCATGACTGAGGTCGCAGTGAGGGTGCGCATCACGTTGTCGAGCAGCCGGCGAACGCCCCCGGAAAAGATTTTTTCTTCGCGCTCTTCGGCGTGATATCCCTTGATCACGCGCACGCCGCCCAGCGATTCCGTGAGGCGGCCGGTAACCTCGGCATTAATCTTGCCGCGTTCGCGAAAAATCGGCCGGATGGTCGCGAAGGCTTTATTGAGCGCCACCGCAAAACACAGCAGCGAGCCGACCGCGATCAGCGTCATCTGCGGACTGGTGCGAAACAACAGGACCAGCGCGATTCCTGAGGTCACCAATCCTCCAGCGAAGTCCACCAGGCCGGTGCCGAGCAGGTTCCGCACGCCCTCCACGTCGCTCATAATGCGTGACACAAGGTTACCGGTCTTATTGCCGTCGTAAAACGCAACCGGCAGGCGCGAGATGTGGACCTGCACCTGCTCGCGCAACTCCGCGATCAAACGCTGCGCGGCCTTCGACAACAACTGCGTCAGCGAAAAAGAAGTAAGGCCCTGCACCAGAGTGGCCGCCAGCACAAGCAGAACCAGCGGCCGCAGTTCATCCAGGTGATGCTTGTTGATGACGGTGTCAATCAGAAATTTGGTGGAATATGGCAACACCAGCGCCGCGACGCGGTTGATTAGCATTAACAGAAATCCGAGCGCAAGCAACCAGCGCCGGGGGCGCATCAGCTTCCAGACTTCCGGCAGAATAGCGCGGAGCCTCTCGACTTTCGGGGTTTTCTGGGCTGGTTTTGAATCAGTACGCAATTTCTAATTGGACTCCGTTGAAGCCCGATTCGCTTCATTAATACTGCATTGTGACATGTCTGGGGCAGCCGTTGTATCCTCGGGGCGTGCCACGTCCGCCTTCGCCGGAGCGCTCTCCCACGCTGGGCCTATTGCTCGGCTTGTTCATCACGCTCGCAGCGGTTGTGGCCTACTCCGCTTATATCACCTGGCAAGTGGCCGGTTTGCGCAAACTTCAGGCCGAACTGATCGACCGCAATCGCAAGGATTCCCTGCAGTTGCTGCGCATCCAGAACGACCTGAACCTGCTCGCGGTCGCCATGCGTGACATGATCGGCAACGACGAACCGTATCCGCTCACCGCCTGGTCGGCGCAGTTTCAGCGCATTCGCACCGATCTGGACGATGCCATGCGGCGGGAAGCCACCTTCGCACCGGCGGGCCGGACGACGGAACAGAGCGCTTCACTAAGCAGTTCGCTCACCCAGTTCTGGGACGCGGTCGACCGTGTGTTTGCGCTGGCGGGCGCGGGCAAAGAAAAAGATGCGAAGGCGCAGATTCAGCTTTCGCTGCAAGCGCGTCAGGAAGCCTTGAGCACGACCGTGGCCCGCCTGCTGGTGCAGAACAGCGAGAACGAAGAACATGCAGAACAACACATTGTCGAGATTTATGATCGGGTGCAGCGGCAGGTGTATGTGTTCCTGGCAGCGACGCTGGCCGCGATCCTGCTGACGGGATTCTCCATGATCCGGTGGAACCGACGGCTATTTGCGCGCATGGCCGAGCTTTCCGAGAGGCGCAGCGAACTGGCGCAGAAACTCATTGCCACGCAGGAGTCGACGTTGCGTTACATCTCGCGCGAATTGCACGACGAATTCGGCCAGATTCTCACTGCGATGGGATCCATGCTCGGCCGCGCTGGAACTCACGCTCCCGAATGTTCATCTCTGCGCAACGACTTGCAGGAAGTCCAGAAGATTGCCCAGGAAACGCTGGACCGCGTCCGGAGCCTGTCGCAGGCGTTGCATCCGGTGATGTTGGACGAGGCCGGACTGGAGGCCACACTTGACTGGTACATTCCAACCGTGGAAAGGCAGACCGGAATTGCCATATCCTACGAGAAGCAGGGCTTTCCCTTTGCGGTGGACAGCAACGCTGCGGTGCAGATCTATCGCGTGCTGCAGGAAGCGTTGAACAACGTGGCGCGGCACTCTGGGGCGAAGCAGGCATGGGTGCGCTTGCGTTTTCTGCCTGCGACCCTGGAGTTGGAGGTGGAAGACCACGGTGCGGGCTTCAGCGGCCGGCCGGCAAAGCAGGGCATAGGATTAGTTGCGATGCGCGAGCGCTCGGAGTTGATGGGGGGACGGATTGGGTTTTCGACTCCTGCCGCGGGCGGCACGTTGTTGCACCTGACGGTGCAGCGCGCGCGAGTCGAATCTCGGGACAAGGATAAGGATAAAGATCGATAAAGATAAATATGACAAAGAAGATTACGGTATTGCTGGTGGACGACCACAGTTTAGTGCGGCGGGGTTTCCGGCGCATGCTGGACGATGAACCGGATATGGCCGTCGTCGGCGAAGCGGGCGACGGCGAGGATGCCATCAAGCTGGCGCGTGAGTTGAAGCCGCAAGTCGTAGTCATGGACTGCGCTTTGCCTAAGATGAACGGCCTCGATGCCACCCGGCGGATACTCGAGGAGTTGCCTGACACTGCGGTGCTGATGCTCAGCATGCATTCGGAAAACACCTGGGTGCGGCAGGCGGTCGAAGCCGGCGCCAAGGGATACATTCTGAAGAACGCCATGAACCTGGAACTGGGACCGGCGGTGAGGCGCGTAGCCGAAGGAGAAACAATTTTCGATCCCCAGGTGGAACCGCATCCGGCGCTCAAAGGCGAGCGCAGCAGCGGGCTTACCCCGCGCGAGCTTGAGGTCCTGCAGATGATTGTCGACGGCAAGTCGAACAAGGAAATCGCCACCCTGCTCGACCTCAGCGCCAACACGGTTGCGGTTCATCGCGCCAACATCATGAATGCGCTGGGCATTCACAAGACTGCCGAACTTGTGGTTTACGCCATTCGCGCAGGATTGGTAAACGTTCCGTGAATCGCAGATCCTTTCTGCAGGGTATGGCGGGGCTGGCGTCAATGCCGCATTTGCCCGTGCTGCGGGCTTCGGGCGCGGCAGTCGCGCCAGCCGCGTCGCCCGGCTTTCGATTGGTTGATGTAACCTCCAGCGCCGGCATTCAGTTCCAGCACAACAGCGGCGCGTTTGGAGGGAAGTTCCTGCCTGAGACTCTGGGTTCCGGCTGCGCTTTTCTCGACTACGACCGCGACGGCTGGCAGGACATTCTTCTGATCAATGGGATGGACTGGCCCGGCCACAAGCAGCGCCGCTCCACGCTGCGGCTTTACCACAACAACGGAAACGGCAGCTTCACCGATGTTACCTCCCGCGCCGGCCTCGACGTTGAAATGTATGGCATGGGCGTGGCAGTGGGTGATTATGACAATGACGGCTTTCCCGACATCCTGGTCACATGCGTGGGACAGAACCGGCTGTTCCACAATACTGGCAAAGGAACGTTCATCGATGTAACCAACACCAGCGGCTTAGGGAAGCGTCTGGCGTTCAGCACGTCCGCTCTCTGGTTCGATTACGACCGCGACGGCCTGCTCGATCTTTTTGTATGCAACTACGTCAAGTGGTCGCCGGAGCACGACGTGTTCTGCAGTCTTGACGGCAAGCACAAGTCTTATTGCACGCCTGAGGCGTACCGCGGCGAGACATGCTGGCTATTTCACAATCGCGGCAACGGCACCTTCGAGGACGTTACCGCCTCCAGCGGCATTTTCGATAGCAGTTCAAAATCTCTTGGCGTCGCCATGCTCGATGAAGGCCCTGGCGGATGGGCCGATCTGCTGGTGGCGAACGATACTCAACCTAACAAGCTGTATCGAAACCAGCGCAACGGCGCTTTCAAAGATGCCGCAGTCGAGGCGGGGCTCGCTTTCAGCGCCGAGGGCAAAGCGCGCGCCGGCATGGGCGTGGACACCGCCGATTTTACGAACTCAGGCCATTCCGGCGTGGCCATCACAAACTTCGATAACGAAATGACCGGCCTCTACGAGTTCGGCGGAAAATCTTACGAAGACGTTGCAGCCCAGGCAGGCGTGGGCGTGGCCTCGAAGAACAGCCTGGGGTTTGGATGTGTTTTTCTCGACGCCAATCTCGATGGCTGGCTCGATCTCGCAGTGGCCAACGGCCACATCGACGAAACGGTTCGCAACATTCGTGGCAATGCAGGCTACGCGCAGCCGCCGCAATTATTTCTTAACAACGGCAAAGGACATTTTCGCGACATCGCCACTGAAGCGGGAGGTGGATTCGATCAACCGAAGGTTGGACGCGGACTCGCCTATGCCGATTTCGATCGCGACGGCGATCTCGACCTGCTGCTGACCACCAACAACGGCCCCGCGTATCTTTACCGGAACGACCAGTTCGCAGGAAATCACAGCATTGGTTTTCGGCTGGTTGGAACCAAGTCGAACCGCGACGGAATCGGCGCAATCGTCCGCATCACTTCCGGGGGCCTGAGCCAGTCGCGCATGGTGAAGAGCGGTTCCAGTTATCTGTCGCAATCGGAACTTCCGATTACGTTTGGCCTGGAAAAACGCGATCGCGTCGAGCGCGCTGTCATCACCTGGCCAAGCGGCAGGACCGAAGAGTTCAAGAACCTGGCGGCGGGACGATGTTACGAGAGCACTGAGGGTAAGGGAATCGCGCCGCAAGATGGATATTGACGCCGGACGCAACGAAATCGTTTCATGGCCGCGTTACACTTCCCGCTGTCGTGAGATCGATGTCAACTGATTCGCCGACTTTCAGAAACAAATTGCTCGGGTTCTTCATCCCCCACTTCGCATAGGGGACTGCGAAGTGAAGGGTCGCGGTCCAGTGATCGGGAGACATCTCTACTTCCGCGGGCACCGTCAGTTCATGATCAGATCCGTGAATATTGAAAGTTCCATGGACTTGCACTGAGGATTTTCCCTGCCGCAACACAGTTCCGTCGACGCGATCGGGATGGAACGCGATCTCGGGATAGCGGTCGCTCTCCAGCACTTCCCGGTGCATCTTGCGGTCACGCATTCCGCTGCCACTCTCGCCGCTCTTGGCGTCCACCACGATCTCGCCGGTGAGCTTGCCCGAAGCAGGATCAAGATTCAGAGCACCTTGCTTCAAGCGGAAGTTTCCCCGAACCGTGTGTAGCACATCGCCAAGCGTGAAAGCGACCGTGGTGCGCTGAGGATCCAGTTGAAATGCGACACCCTGGTCGTCCGCCGCGACGGCAGCAATCGCGACAAATGTGATCGCAACCAAGAGTGGCCAGCGCACTCGACCTCGGCGGCATCCTTGAGCATTTTCTTTCATAGGATCATGCCGTCAACAGTCCCCACCCCAGCGTAAGACCGTCGAGAGCAAGGTGGAACGGTGAGAGCGTTCCTATATGCAGGGCCAGTAATCGGCGAAAAACTTCGGGATGCTTGCGAAAGACCTGAAGGGTACGTTGCTGAAAACCAGGTCGCCCGTCGAGCACGCGGATCAATCGCGCCATCAACATAGGGCGCAGAGCCAGGCGGCGGTGCTCGGACTGGTAGGCGGCGAGATTGCCTGAGCGGAGACAATTGGCCAGCACCATGGCCTGGCGAACCGAGAGGCCGCAACTGCCGGCAGGGAAGACGGCTTCTGCCGACAATCCAGAACTGAGGAAGCGCACTCCGCGAAGATGACAGGTCTCAGCTGCGGGCACGGCAAGTCCAAGACGTTCGAACGCCACCGTGGTATCGGGCATCAACGCTTCACCGCAGGCCTTGTCGATGGGTGGCTTGGCTCCGTCGGCAACCACTACGCGGAATCCCTGCTGGCGGGCGGCAATAGCCGCGGCCAGACCGGCTGGTCCGCCGCCGATCACGAAAACCTCTGTCGAACTCAGCAAACTGACAACCTCACCACTGCAGAAGCAAAAGTTCCGAACAAAACCCTGGTCCCATGGCTGCCAGCAGGCCCAGCGTACCCGACTCAGGGCGACGGTTCTTCATCACATCTTCGAGCACGCACAGCACGGATGCGGAAGAGAGATTTCCTACCTTGCGCAGGCAAGCCCATGATGCATCGAGCTGGCCATTATGCAATCCCAATGCATCCGCCGAAGCGTCGAGCACTTTCGGCCCTCCGGTATGGAGAACCCAAGCTCTTAAGGTCGTTTCGCTTGAGCCCGTTATCCGCCAGAAACGCGTCCACATCCCGCCCCAGGTTTTCCCGAATCAGGGTCGGAACCTCGGTAGACAGTATGATGCGGAATCCTTTCTCAGATATGCTCCAGCCCATCATTTCTTCAGTGCTGGGATAAAAGATGGAGCGAGTAGCGAGAATCTTGGGCCCAGAAATTTCATCGCCTGAGGACTCAAACTCCGCGCCAGTCACGATGACCGCAGCCGCGCCGTCGGCGAAAAGTCCCGACGAAATCAGATTCGCGACCGACAGATCTTCACGCTGCAACGTGAGCGAACACAGTTCGACCGAAACCAGGGCCGCGGCCTGCTTTGGATAAGCGCGAACGTAATCGTTGGCGCGCGCGATTCCGGCAGCGCCGGCCACGCATCCCAAGCCAAAAATCGGGGTCCGCCGAATATTGGCCGGAAGCCCCATGCGGTTAATCAGCAGAGCATCGATGGACGGGCTTGCGACTCCAGTGACGGTCGTAAACAAAAGGGCTCCAAGATCACTGGGCTGCAATCCCGCGTTCTGCAGCGCGACGCAGAGAGCCTGTTCTCCCAATTCCTGCGCGACCCTGATCCAGATGTCATTGGCCTGGCCCCAGGTCTTGATGTCCACGTACTGCTCCGCCGGGATCGCTAGGTAGCGGCCATCCACGGTTACGTTGCGATGCAATCGTGCCAGCAGCAGCGGATTCTTGAGTTGATCTCCCCAATAATCCTGAAGGCGATCAAGAAGAACTTTCTGAGTGTAGTAATGCTTCGGGAAGGCGCTTGCCGCGCTTGCGATCCTCATGAATTGTGGCTCCTGAAGGCAGTCTCGGTACGGACATAACCCCACAGCGGACCGAATGCAGGAGGCCTTCTCCCGATTCGATGTTGGGCACCCGCGACGGCACGCGGGGGGCTCGTACCGGTCTAGTTATTGTCGCAGAGTTGGGAATTTTTGTTTGTCATTGGCCTGTAACTGGCCGGCAGTTGGCCTGTAAACAGCTCGCCATGCCGCAGAAATCGTTCTGTCTTACTGCAATACCGCGATCGAGCTGGGCGTACTCCCAACGCTATATGTAAAGAGAGAGGTTAGATTACCACTACTGACGCCAAAGGACTCAATTCCCGCAGAGCTGCCCTGGTTGCCCACAAACAAGTATTTGCCACTCGGGTCCGCGGCCAGGAAGCTGGGGCTGCCTTCGGTGAAGAAGGCGCCCGTGCTCGCGGAAGTGGTAAGCACTGCGGGAAGTCCGGTGCTGGAACTAATGGAATATACCGCAACGTTGCTGGAGCCCTGATTTGCCACGTAGAGAAAGGCTCCCTTGGGATCCAGAATCAGCGAGACCGGAGCCGTATAGGTCGTAGCCAGAGGAGAGCCGGCTACCTGGAACAACGTGCCAGGAGGTGCACCAGCCAGACCGATGCCGAAGATCGAGATGGTATTCGATGAGGTGTTTGCGGCGTACAGATAAGTGCCGCTCGGGTCGATTGCGAGACCGTTCGGATTAATTCCTCCGCTGCTACTCGGGGGGCCAATCGATGTGAGTACCCCGGCACTCACGCTGAAGCCCACGATGAACCCATCCGACGCGCCTGCGGTAGTGACGTAGAGAAAATTACCGGATGGCGTCAACTGCATATTCAGCAGTGGCAACCCCACCGCGAATGGAGAATTGGGAGGTTGTGCAGTGAGCGCACCAGAGGCGCTATCGATGGAGAATACCGAAATATTGTTCGATTGAGTATTCATCGTGTACAGGTAGGCGCCGGCTGGGTCCATGGCCAGCAGTTCCGGCTGGGACGCGTTCGTCCCAACCGATGTCCGTGGGGTCACTTCGGTCAAAGCGCCGTTAGCGGCGATGGTGAACAGGGAAATGTCGTCTTCGAGCTGACCAGGATTCGCCACGTACAAGAATTTTCCCGAAGGATGCAGAACCGCGGAGCGAGCGCCGTCACCCACCGTGTAGGGACTTCCTGCGATTTGCGTGAGCACGCCCGAGTTGGGGTCCTCGCGGTAAGCTATGACTTGATTGGCGGCTGGGATGGTCGTATAGACGTAGTGGCTCGCCGTTGTACCGCAGCCGATGCAACCGGCAATGCTTGCGGCAACCAATACCAGGACCAATGCCTTCTGAAGCATCCGTGACTCCTGAGAGAATTTGAAAGCGAAAGACAATAATACCGGGCTGCCGGGTAAACTCCGGCATGAAAAGCATCCCCTATCATACGGTGACCGCGAAGAAAAAGGGGCCGCACGTTGAACACGATCCTGCTCTCACTTCTGCGATGCCATGCTCCCGAAAGCAGGTTGCACCCGGGTCCTTTCCGGAGTCGGGATTCGTATCTGATTCGTATCAGGGTATGCCTTCAGGCACTCATTGCGCCGGGCTCGGTCTGGGAGCACCGGGAGAGCTTTCAGCGAGAGAGGAGTCTTCACCGCCGCGCAACGCCGTCCGCAAGCGGTCGAGATATACATAGACGACGGGCGTAGTGAATAAAGTAAGCGCCTGGCTGACAATCAGCCCGCCAACAATCGTGATGCCAAGCGGACGGTGCAGCTCCGAACCCACTCCCGTGCCGAGCGCCAGCGGCAGCCCTCCCAGCAGAGCCGCCATGGTTGTCATCATGATGGGGCGGAAGCGCAGCAGGCAGGCTTCGTAGATGGCCTCAGCCGGCTTCTTCCGCTGCGTGCGCTCCACCTCAAGCGCCACATCGATCATCATAATGGCGTTCTTCTTCACCAGCCCGATCAGGAGAATGATTCCGATCATTCCAATCACATTGAGTTCGTTGTGGGTCAACAGTAAGGCCAGCAGTGCGCCCACGCCGGCTGATGGAATCGTCGAGAGAATCGTGATGGGATGGATGTAGCTCTCATACAACATACCCAATACGATATAAACCGTAATCAATGCGGTAAAAATCAGGATCTTCTGGCTGGAGCGCGAATCCTGGTAGGCCGCCGCCGTCCCCTGGAAACTGGCCGAGATGGTCGAGGGAAAGCCGATACTGCGTTCGGCATTTTCGATGGCTAGCGTCGCCTCTCCCAGAGAAACTCCGGGAGACAGATTGAATGACATGGTGGCCGACGGCACCTGGCCCTGGTGATTCACGGCCAACGCCGTGTTGGAAGGGACGAAATGAGTGAACGCCGCCAGGGGAATCGGATTGCCATTGGAGGAGCGCAGATAGATGTTCTGCAAAGCCTCAGTAGTTTGCTGGAACTGCGGGGCGACTTCCATCACGACGTGATACTGATTGAGCGGGCGGTACATCGTCGAGACTTGCCGCTGTCCGAACGCGTCATAAAGGGCGTTATCGAGATCCTGCGGGCTAACGCCCAGGCGGCTGGCGGTATCGCGATCGATAACCAGTCTGGCCTGAAGTCCTCGGTCTTGCTGGTCCGTGTTTACATCCTGCAATTCTTTCAAGCGCCGCAGTTTTTGCAGCAATTGAGGCGACCAGGTGTTCAACTCGTCCACGCTCTCTCCCTGCAACGTGTATTGATATTGCGCGTTGCCGCCGCGCCCGCCGATGGTCAGGTCCTGAGCCGATTGCAGAAACAGCGTGGCTCCCGGCACCACCGCCAGCTTCCCGCGCAGGCGGTTGATCACATCATCGGCGGTGACCCGCGGGCAGGATTGCCAGAAATGATGGTTGGGACAGGTGCCGCGTTCGCCCAGCGGCTTGAGCATGATGAAGAACCGGCCCTGATTCGACACTGTGTTTCCGCCTGCGAAGCCCACAATCGTGTTCACGGCGGGATCGGTCATCACAATTTTCACATAGCGTTCCATCTTGCCGCGCATCGCCTGGAATGAGATATCTTGCGCCGCTTGCACCGATCCCTGCAGGCGCCCGGTATCCTGCTGCGGGAAAAAGCCCGTCGGTACATGGTAGTACAGGTACACGCTCAGGCATGCCACGGCGATGGTCACGAAGAGCGTCACGAGCGAATACTCCAAGACCCACTTCAAGGCGTGGCGGTAGGTCGCCAGGGTTTTGTCAAAAATCCATTCACTAAAACGGTAGATGTGATTGTGGCGCTCATCTTTTGCTGGCGGGCGCAGAAATTTGGCACACATCGTGGGCGTAGTGGTCAGCGACACCAGCAGCGAAACTGCGATCGCAATGCTCAGCGTGACCGCGAACTCGCGGAATAGCCGTCCTACAATTCCGCCCATCAGCAGCAACGGGATGAACACCGCCACCAGCGACACACTCATGGAAACCACGGTGAATCCAATTTCAGAAGCCCCTTTGAACGCCGCCTGCACCGCATCCATCCCGTGTTCTACGTAACGCGTGATGTTCTCCAGGACCACAATTGCGTCATCCACCACAAACCCAGTGGAAATCGCCAGCGCCATCAGCGACAGATTGTCCAGGCTGTAGCCCAGCAGATACATGCCGCCAAACGTGCCCACCAGCGAAAGCGGCACGGCGATGCTGGGAATAATCGTCGCCCGTACCGTCCGCAGAAAAGCAAAAACCACCAGGATTACAAGAATGATCGAAAGGATCAGCGTGAACTCGATATCTTTCACTGACGCCCGGACCGTGACCGTTCGGTCCATGGCAATGGTGAGCGCAATCGCCGGCGAGATCGAGGACTGCAGATACGGCATCAACGCCGTTACGCGGTCGACCGTCTGGATGATGTTGGCTCCGGGCTGACGAAAGACAATAATCAGGACGCTGGGCTTGCCGTTAGCCAGGCCGATGTTGCGGGTATCGGAAACTGAATCCTCCACGTCAGCCACGTCTCCCAGCCTTACCGGAGCGCCGTTGTGATAGGCGACGATCAGGGGCCGGTATTGATCTGCCGTAAAAAGTTGATCGGTGTCGCTGAACGACCAGGATGTCGTGTCGTTCGATACTTGTCCCTTAGCGCGGTTCGCATTCGCCGCATTGAGCGCGTTGCGCACCGTGTCCAGTCCGACGCCCAGCTTGTTCAGCAGCATCGGATTTACTTCCGCGCGCACCGCCGGTTGTGCCGCTCCGCCCACAAATACGGTGCCCACGCCTGAGACCTGGGCCAACTTCTGCGCCAGAATGGAATCGGCGGCGTCGTACATCTGCGGCACGGTTTCCGTGTCCGAGGTCAGCGCCAGAATCAGAATGGGGGCGTCGGCAGGATTCGATTTGCGGTAGCTCGGATTACTCGGCAGATTGGCGGGAAGTTGGCTGCGTGCCGCATTGATCGCCGCCTGCACGTCGCGACCGGCGGCATTAATGTCGCGGTTCAAATCAAATTGCAGGACGACGCTGGTCGAGCCCAGTTGGCTCGTCGAGGTCATCTGGTTAACGGCGGCGATGCGTCCGAACTGCCGCTCCAGCGGTGTCGCCACCGCGGAAGCCATGGTTTGCGGATCCGCTCCGGGCAAGCCCGCTCCCACACTGATCACGGGAAAATCTACTCGGGGCAGCGAAGCCACCGGCAAGAAGTTGAACGCAAGAATCCCGGAGAGCAGCAGTGCCGCCGCCAGCAGCGACGTGCCGATCGGTCGCCGGATAAATGGAGCAGAGATACTCATGTTCTAAACAGAGCAACCTAATCCGCCGAAGCATCTCCCGGAGCAGCCTCATGCGGAATCGGATTGCCGATCTTGTACTTTTCAAACCGGTGCGCCAGCCGGTCAAACCACAGGTAAATCACCGGCGTGGTGTAGAGCGTCAGCAACTGGCTGAGAATCAGCCCGCCTACGATCGTGATGCCCAGCGGCCGCCGCAACTCCGCGCCTGTTCCAGACAACAACGCGAGAGGCAAACCTCCGAGCAGCGCCGCCATTGTCGTCATCATGATCGGGCGGAAGCGCAGCAGGCACGCTTGAAAAATCGCTTCCTCAGGCGGTTTGTGCTCCTCGCGCTCGGCCTCGAGCGCAAAATCGATCATCATAATGGCGTTTTTTTTCACGATGCCGATCAGCAGAATGATCCCGATGAGAGCCACCACAGTCAGATCATTGCCCGTGAGGATGAGAGCCAGAATCGCGCCCACACCCGCCGACGGCAGCGTTGAAAGAATCGTCACCGGATGGATATAGCTCTCGTACAAAACTCCCAGCACGATGTACACCGTGATGATGGCTGCGAGAATCAGAAACGGCTCGATGGCAAGAGAATTCTGGAAAGCCGCCGCCGTCCCTTGGAACGACGCGTGAATGCTCGCTGGCAACTGAATGTCTTTCTCCGCCTGCTGGATGGCCGTCGTTGCCTCGCCCAGCGACGCTCCGGGCGCAAGATTGAACGACAGCGTCACCACCGGAAATTGTCCCTGGTGATTGACCGACAACGGAGCATTCGTCGACTGCATGCGCGTAAAGGCTGAAATCGGTACTGGCGCTCCGCTGGTCGTCGCGGTGGCCGCATTCGGACTAGGGGCGCCGGAACTCTGTATTGTGCCGGTGGGCCGAATGTAAATATCGCTGATGTTCTCGGGCGTTTGGGCGAAGCTCGGCATGACTTCCAGCACCACATGATACTGGTTCAACTGCGTAAAAATGATGGAAACCAGCCGCTGTCCGAACGCGTCATACAGCGTATTGTCGATGGCCTGCGGAAGAATCCCCAGACGCGACGCAGTGTCGCGGTCGATGGTGATGTTGCTCCGCAGTCCGCCGTTGAGCTGATCGGTGGCGACGTCGGTCAAGGCCTTCGCCGCCCGTAATTTCTCCACCAGCTTCGGAGTCCATTGCGCCAGTTCCTGGGCATCCGCGTCTTCAATGGAATATTGGAACTGGGTGCGGCTGACACGGTCTTCCACGGTCAGATCCTGCACCGGCTGCATGTAGAGCGTGATGCCATCCACTTTCGCCAACTGCGGCTGCAGCCGCCGGATGATGGCGGAAGCATCATCTTTGCGTTGATCGCGGGATTTCAGATTGATCTGAATTCTTCCGCTGTTGGGAGTCGTATTCGTACCGTCCACCCCGATGAAAGACGACAGGCTGTCCACATCGTTGTCCCGGAGAATCGCCTTCGCCAGTTCCTGTTGGTGCAGCGACATCGCGTCGAACGAAATGTTGTCCGGCGCCTCCGAAATTCCCAGAATCACGCCCGTATCCTGCACTGGGAAAAATCCCTTAGGCACGACAATATAGAGAAACAGCGTGAGAATGAGAGTTCCAAACGTCACTATCAAGGTTGCCGTCTGGTGCTTCAAAACCCATTTCACCGTCCGGCCATAAAACGCGATGACCCGATTGTAATAATCTTCCGTAACCTCGTAGAAGCGCCCTTTCTCGCCCTCCTTGCGGTGTTTGAGCAGCTTGGCGCACATCATCGGCGTCAAGCTCAGAGAAACCGCCGCCGACACGAGGATAGTCACCGCCAGCGTCACGGCGAACTCACGAAACAACCGGCCGACAATGTCACCCATGAATAACAGCGGAATCAGCACGGCAATGAGCGAAACCGTTAGCGAGACGATGGTGAACCCAATCTGTCCCGACCCTTTCAGGGCCGCATCCAGCGGCGAATCTCCGGCTTCAAGATACCGGTCAATGTTCTCGATCATCACGATGGCGTCATCCACCACGAAGCCGGTGGAAATGGTCAACGCCATCAGCGTGAGATTGTTCAGGCTGTATCCCAGCAGGTACATCACGCCAAACGTTCCTACGATCGAAAGGGGAACCGCGACGCTGGGAATAAACGTGGCCCGTAGATTTCGCAGGAAGAAGAAAATAACGATGACTACCAGAACGATGGTCAATGCCAGCTCGAACTCAACATCCTTCACCGACGCGCGAATAGTAGTGGTCCGGTCGGTAAGAATCTGCACCTTTACGGCTGCCGGCAACGAAGCCTGTAACTGCGGCAGCAGCTTCTTGATGCGGTCGACCACGCTGATGATGTTCGCCCCCGGCTGCCGCTGCACGTTCACAATCACCGCCGGAGTCTGATTCATCCAAGCCGCGAGATGCGTATTTTCCGTGCCATCGATCACGTTGGCCACGTCGCTTAGCCGTACCGGGGCGCCGTTGCGATAGGCGATGACGATCGGTTTGTATTGATCGCTCGAGAATAGCTGGTCATTGGCGCCGATGGTATAAGACTGCCGAGCCCCGTCGATCACGCCCTTTGCCTGATCCACATTCGCCTGCGCCATCGCAGTTCGGATATCTTCCAGGCTCAGCCCGTAGGAAGCGAGTGCGGTCGGGTTCACTTGAACCCGCACGGCAGGCTTCTGTCCGCCGCTGATCGAAACCAGCCCAACGCCCGGCAACTGCGAAATTTTCTGCGCCAGCGCCGTGTCGGCGAGATCCTCCACCTTCGACAAAGGCAGCGAATCCGAACTCATGGCCAGCGTGAGAATCGGAGCATCGGCCGGATTCACTTTGTTGTAAATCGGAGGGTTCGGCAGATCGGTGGGCAAGTAGGTCGATCCCGAGTTGATGGCAGCCTGCACCTGCTGCTCTTCAACGTCGATATTCTGGTCGAGGGCAAACTGCAAGGTGATGACCGAACTGCCAAATGAACTCGTCGAGGTCATCTGGCTCAGTCCCGGAACCTGCCCGAACTGCCGCTCCAGAGGCGAAGTCACCGACGACGCCATGACTTCCGGATCTGCCCCCGGATAAAACGTAACGACCTGAATGGTTGGGTAATCGACTTCCGGCAGTGCCGAGACAGGCAGTTGAAGGAACGCGACCCACCCCACCAGCAGCACGCCCACCATCAGCAGCGTGGTCGCCACCGGCCGGAGAATGAATAATCGTGAAGGACTCATGAAGCCGGAGTTCCTGATGCCGTTCTGCCGTTTGCTCCGCCCGCGCTGTTGCCCGGGCTGCCGCTGCGGAACTCGATCTTGCTGCCGGTTTGCAGCTTGTCCTGGCCGTCGGTCACCACCGTGTCTCCAGGATTAAGCCCGCTCGCAATGGCCGTGTTGTTGCCTTGGGCAACCGATACCGTCACCGTGCGCGCTTCGACCGTCTTGTCGGACTTCACCAGATAGACGAACGTCCCCTGCGGTCCGCGCAGGATTGCGGCCGTGGGCACTACGGTACTGTTCTTTCGCGTTTCAAGAAGCAGGTTCGCGTTCACGAACTGGTTGGGCCAAAGCTGATTGTCGTTGTTATCGAAGACGGCTTTCAGCTTGGCGGTTCCCGTGGTCTGGTCGATCTGGTTATCGATCGTCTGCAGTTTCCCCGTCGCCAGCTTGGTCTGATCGTCGCGGCTGTAAGCCTCCACCATCAGCGTCGAGTTCTTCATGTGTTGCGAAACCGTCGGCAACTGATCCTCGGGCAAAGTGAAAACCACCGCAATCGGCTGCAGTTGCGTGAGGATGAGCATCGGAGTGGTGTCGGATGCGTGCACAATGTTTCCCGGATCCACCTGCCGCAATCCCACGCGCCCAGTGAAGGGCGCCGTGATGTTGCAGTAGACAAGCTGCAACTTTGCGTTGTTGATCTGCGCCTGATCGGTGCGCACCTGGCCATCAAGCTGGTCCACCAATGACTTCTGCGTATCCACCTGCTGCTGGGCAATGCTGCCGGAGGGAATCAGCGTGGTATAGCGGTCCAGATTCAGTTTCGCGTCGCGCAACGTCGCCTGATCTTTGAACAGCTGCGCCTGCATTTGTTCCAGTTGCACCTGGAAGGGCCGCGGGTCAATCACGATCAGCGGGTCGCCTTGCTTTACCGTCTGGCCTTCCCGAACGTTGACGCGCATGATCTGCCCATCCACGCGGCTCTTGATGTTCGCCGTGTAGAACGCGGTTACCGATCCTAGCCCGACCAGGTAGACCGGCATATCCTGCTGTTGCACATTGGCCACCGCCACTGAAACCGGGCGTGGACCCGCGGCTTGCGCTTTCTGCTGTTTTGTTCCTGTACTGGAGCAGCCGGAAAGGGATGCGCAAATCACGCCCAGGGCGATGGGCCAAACACTCCAAAGCCGGGGGCGTCGCGCAACCAGCGGTTCCTGTTGAGGAGAACTCGAATCGATCATCTTCACGGCGATCATCTTCACGGTTTTAGTCCGATGCACCTTTCCACGAGGCCGCCGCAGAACGTGCGATTTATTAGACGTATTCATTCTAGATTCAGTTGTGGCAGGCCCGCCCGGGAAAATCAGCCGATCGCCTCACTAAGGGTCCTCCCACGGGAGAGGATCAGGTTGAACCGAAACGCCAACGTACCGTAAAACCGCATCAAACCAGCATCAACTGCGGCGATACGGCGGGTCAAGGCCAGGGCGAAAGTTTTACAAATCTTTACTCGCTTTGACCACGAGTCATGTGGGGACAGCCGCCTCTCGGCTGTGCGCGGAGCGAAGCTCTGCTGCGTGCTCATCCTAGCAAGGCAGGCGGCGGGTGCACTTCCTCATAAGCGGCAATCTCCGACTCGTGCTGCAGCGTGAGCCCGATGTCGTCCAACCCGTTGAGCAGGCAATGGCGCACGAATTCATCGATCGGGAATTTCGCGCGAAAGCCCTGATCGTCGCGTACCTCGCAGTGCTCCAGGTCAATGGTGAGTTGGTAATCGCTGATGTCTGCAGCTCGCTGCATTACTTCGGCCGCCTCGGCCTCGCTCAAGCGCACGGTGAGGAAACCGTTCTTCGTGCCGTTATTGGCAAAGATGTCAGCGAACGAAGACGAAATCACAGCCCGAAATCCGAAATCCGCCAGCGCCCACACCGCGTGCTCCCGTGAAGAGCCACACCCGAAATTCTTTCCTGCAACCAAAATGCTCGCGCCCGCATAGCGATGCTCGTCCAGAACAAATCCAGCGTTCTTCTTCCCATCCTCGGTGAACCGCCAGTCGTAAAACAAGAAGCTGCCCAAAGCCAGTCCGCTCAATCCGCTTCAAGAACTGTTTGGGGATGATCTGGTCGGTATCCACGTTGATCCGCTCTAGCGGAGCCACGCGCCCGCGATGAGTACGAAATGGTTTCATTGTCTCCTCTCCGAACCCGCACTCGGATTGGTATGCGAAGTAGAGAACTCAAATTCGCCTGGTTGGATTCTACAACGAGCTGATGCGTTCCCAACCACCGGGATAAGTGGTCACGAGACCAAGGTCATCGACTACGATCTCAGCCGAGAATCCGGTGTTGCTTTCGTAGCGATATTTGTTCTTAGTGAGCCGCGTGTAGCGTTGGGACAGTGGTTGAACCGTAAGCTCAGGGAATTTGACCCAAGCGGCAGTGACCGACTCGCTCTTCCCGATACCGAGGTAAAGACGCCTGATAGGGAGGGTATTAGTGGCGGGTGTCACCGCGAGGTCAACATCGGAACAGCCATGAATGTCGCGTAATTCTTGATCCGAACTCCGCCACACGCCACGGTTCTCCACGTTCAGGCTCAGGTTCTTCACATCGCTCCCGATTGTGCGCTCAACGTGAACTCGGTGGGTGAGCCAGTTCTCATCACAATGGATTTCATAGCTAGCCAGTATCGGTCGCTGGTCTTTGAGGACTCCGACCACTGTGCCTTTCAGGAGCCAGCCTTCTGCGGTGTGCCAGAGACCACAATAGTCCGTGCCGCTGATCAAAAGGTTTTTCCAGACAACTGCACGCTTCAGATCGTCTACCATTGGGCAATTTCCGTGCCAGCGAAATTGTACAATTGCAATTGCCGCGATCCTCCCGTTGAACTAGGAAAGTATCGGCAACGCGTGGCACGCGACGATGAAGGTCTCATCGTTACTTCAGAAACAGAAATATCGCAACCATCACCGAAACTTCCAATCCCGAATATCCGTAAAATGCCCGGCAATCGCCGCCGCCGCCGCCATCATCGGACTAACCAGATGCGTCCGCCCACCGCGTCCCTGCCGCCCTTCAAAATTCCGGTTGCTGGTCGAAGCGCATCTCTCACCGGGCCGCAGAATATCCGGATTCATTCCCAGACACATCGAGCATCCCGACTCTCTCCACTCGAATCCTGCATCCAGAAAAATCCGGTGCAGGCCTTCCTGCTCCGCCGCCCGCTTCACGGATTGCGATCCCGGCACCACCATGGCGCGCACCTTCGCACTCACGTGATGCCCCTTGGCAACCCGCGCCGCCGCCCGCAAATCCTCAAGACGTGAATTCGTACACGATCCAATAAACACGCGGTCGATCCCGATGTCTTCGATGCGCTTCCCCGGCTCCAGCCCCATGTACTGCAAAGCGAGTTCAGTCGACCGCCGGTCGGATTCTTTCAAGCTGCCAACCTCAGGCACGCGTCCCGTAACCGGCGCAACCATCCCAGGATTCGTCCCCCAGGTCACAAACGGACAAAGCTGCGCCGCGTCCATCTCGATCACTTTGTCAAACCCCGCGGCATCATCCGTAGGCAAGCTGCGCCAGTATTCGACCGCCCGCTCCCATTCACCATCGCGCGGAGCAAATCGTTTGCCCTTCACATAAGCAAATGTTGTGGCATCCGGAGCAACCATCCCCGCCCGCGCCCCGGCCTCAATGCTCATATTGCACAGAGTCATGCGGCCTTCCATCGAAAGCCCGCGCACCGCTTCGCCGCAGTATTCGATCACATGCCCAGTAGCGCCGTCGGTGCCGATCTGTCCGATGATTCCCAGCGCCAGATCCTTGGCAGTAACGCCCTCCGCCAGGCGCCCGCGCACCTCGATCTTCATCGTCTTGGGCTTCTGCTGGGCCAGGCACTGCGTAGCCAGAACGTGCTCCACTTCCGAGGTCCCAATGCCGAAAGCCAATGCACCGAACGCTCCGTGCGTGCTCGTATGGCTGTCGCCGCAAACAATCGTCATTCCAGGCTGCGTCAGCCCCAACTCCGGCCCAATCACATGGACAATCCCCTGCTCCGGCGAATCCATGTCAAACAATCGCACGCCAAATTCCTTGCAGTTAGCCTGCAGCGCCGCAATCTGCTTGGCGGCAATAAGATCGGTGATCGGAGTCCCGCGCGGCTCGGTGGGGATGTTGTGGTCAACAGTCGCAACGGTGCGAGATGGCTGCCGGACTTTTCTTTCAGCAGCCCGCAAACCGTCAAAGGCCTGCGGCGAAGTCACTTCATGCACAAGATGCAGGTCGATGTAAATGATCGGAGAGCGCCCGCCCGGTGACGCCACCAGATGAGCATCCCAAATCTTTTCGAAGAGTGTCTTCTGTGCTGCCATAGCGCTAAACAACCAGTTTTTCACACCCCAGCGTGCCGGAGCAAGATCGGGAGCCGCGAGCGCGGCAGTGTATCATGTAACAGTTCCCAGGCTTTACCCTGTGTTACTCCGTGTCCTCTGTGGTAAAGATTCTCGTATGATCAACGGCAAGCGCATAGCGGTTGTAATGCCCGCCTACAACGCGGAAAAGACGCTCGAAGTCACGGCGGGAGAGCTGCCGGACTTGGTCGACATCCGCATTCTGGTCGACGATCACAGCTCCGACAAGACGGTCGAGCTAGCCCGCCACCTCGGCTTGCAAGTCTTCCAGCACGACCGCAACTACGGCTATGGACGTAATCAGCAGACCTGCTATCGCGAAGCCCTGACTGCGGGCGCGGACGTCGTCATTATGCTCCACCCCGATTACCAGTACACGCCGCTGCTGGTGACGGCCATGTCCAGCATGGTCGCCTATGAGGTTTACGACGTGGTGCTGGGCTCGCGCATCATCGGCGGGACGGCGCTCCGCGGCGGCATGCCCTTATACAAATACATCTCCAACCGGCTGCTCACTGCGTTTGAGAATCTTTTTCTGCGCGTAAAGCTTTCCGAATACCACACCGGATACCGCGCCTTCAGCCGCAAAGTTCTCCTCGAACTTCCGCTGCTCGAAAATTCCGACGACTTCGTCTTCGACAACCAGATGCTCGCCCAGTGCGTCCACTTCGGCTTTCACATCGGCGAGGTGTCTTGTCCGACGAAGTATTTCGCAGAAGCCTCCTCCATCAACTTCCGCCGCAGCGTGAAGTACGGATTCGGCGTCCTGGCTACAACCTTGCAATTCGCGTTACAGAGGACGGGCCTGATCCACCTGCCTCGTTTCAGCGACAAGGGCCGCAAACTCGAGCCCGGCTATCCAACCTACTACGCTCGTACCGACGTAGCACGCCCCGCGTAAGGCGGTCTCCTCAGAATTATTACGGAAATGAAATGGTGGCGACTTCCGACGCTACTTTTTTCTGGACAAAAATCCCAGCACTCTGCTGGCGAACTCATCAGAGAACCCGAACCGCGCCTTAGCCCGTGAATAAAGATCGACGGCCTGCTTGTCCAGCCAGATCATCGCGGATTTCCACCAGCCATCTTGCGGCCGTGCAAAATAATCGGTGGAATGCCCGCTGAATTTCTTGTCCGGCTCGATCGTGTAGTAGTACAGAGCCAGACTCTTGCGCGATTCTCCTGCCGGGCAGGTCAGAGGATCAGGGAAGCCGTGCAGCGACCTCTCGTCAGTCGTAAAAATGAGCGCATGGTTCAGCAGCGGCGCATACTTCGCCGCGCAACGCGCCATCTTTCCATCCTGCCGCTCCCACAGTTCGATCGCGCCACCCCACTCGTCCCGCCATTCCGGATTCAGATACAGAATCAGATTCACGCGCCGGTGCCAGTGTGTGTGGAAGTGGTGCATGGAAAAATCCGTGTGCACGTTCAGATAACCGCCCGGACCGGACTGATGCAACCCGCCGCCTTCGAGCATCGGATCCGCCATCAGGTCAGGAATCCCAGTCAATTCCGAAACCCAGGCGACAAACTCCGGCGTGTTCAATTCATCCACAACCGCGCCCAGCGCAGGAGGAAAAAGCTGGCGTTTCGCCATGCCCAGCTTGTTTTCGTTGGCGTGCTTATACTGCGTCCACTCCGTGGTCGAAGCCTGCGGAAACTGCTTCGCCGTCTCCAGCGCGGTCTCCGGATCGAGAAAATCCTTCAACAAAATATGCGGACAGGGATGGTTCTCCCGGTACTGCCGGGCGAGCGCAGGCAGCTGAGATCCCCACCGCTCGTAAGGAAATAGCCGTTCGGGAGCACGGACAGCCCGCGCAGTAGACATGCCTAGAAGCGCCTCATTATTGAAATTGTATCTGATCGCGCATCCCAAGCGCGGATTTTGCCGCGCCGGGAATCGTCTCAATAACCTTCAGGGAATCCGGCAAACGCGTACCGCGCTATTCCGGTAAGGACAATCGAGCCCGGCAACTCCAGGCTGCTGCACTACCACCCAGCTCACCCCGTAATTGGTCTTGAGCCGCAAAAAGTCTTCTGCGTGAAAACTTTTCCACGGAGTCTGCGCCTGCACCTGCGCCCACCATTCTTCAGCCAGCGCCGGAAACATGCTGACCACGCCGTTGTCCTTGCCCCCGTCGGCCAGGTGGCTTCGCTCGGCGAGGCAGCGAAATCCGATTTCATCTTCGCCGGCAATATCCATATATTCCGGATCGATGGCGAAGGTCGCATTCACTGGCGTGCTCTGCCGGACCCAGACAAACGCCTGCGCCCACGGATTCTTTGGCGCAGCGCCAGGCCATTCCATATGCGCGCTCGCGGGAAAAAGTGCGCGCTGCGCCACGAACATCCCCAAACCCAAAGGCACAAACAGCAATAACCATCGCCACAACCGGTCTTTCAGCACATACTCGGCGAGAAATCCGCCCATCACGACAAACATCACGATGTAAAGAAAATGCAGGCTGCGCAGCGGCTGCAGGCGTGCCAGAGCTTCAAAGCGAGCCGGTAAGTCAACCAGCGAGCGCCGCCACCAGATAGATCAGGCCATAGACCACGAAAGCACGGCTCACGCGTTCGACCACCGGCCACTGCCGGCCCCGCGCTATCCGCGCAAACCACCAGAACAACGCTAGCGGCGCAACGATCCCCAGCAACTCATACCAGGCCCATCTCTGGATGTAATGAAAACCATACCGTTTCGCCGCCTCGTGATACGCGGCAGAAGCCGCTGGCGACAGGGGTATCCATAGCAGAGTGGCGAACCCGCCCGCACCCTTCGTCTTCCTGCGGCTTTCGAATCTTTCCATCACCAGCAGCAACACACAAAACGAAAATGGAAACACCCCCATCAGCGGATGCATGCAGGCGGCAAACGCCACCCAGAACAACGCACGCAAATACCTCTTCTCCAAGGTTCGCACCAGCACGAAAATTCCCGCGAGCGCCGCCAGATTCCGCGGGTTCAAATACTGGTCCATGATGTAGAGCGCGGTGCCTGCCACCGGAATCGTCAACAACGCGGCCACCAGAGCAGACTCCTCCCCACCGCGCCCTCCCCACATCTGGAAAAAAAAGTCCGCTCAACTCCCAGCAGGCGAGGAGCAGCAGGAAGATGGACGCCAAATGCCAGAGAAACAATCCAACCTCCATCGGCAAGTGAGTCACGCGCAGCGAAAACGCCACCACGTTGGGGAACAACGTCATGCTGGCGTGCGACCGGAAGAATTCCTGCCCGGTAGGAAACAGCTCCGGATGCAAAATCTTCTCCACGCCCGGCAGATAAATTTCCGCGTCCTCTGAGAAGGGATGGTAACCGTGCACCAGCACCGCTCCAACTGTCAGCAGGCAAAGTCCGAGTGCGGACTTCCATTTCGGTAGGGATGGAGATGAATCTGATCGAGGGGGAGTACTCAAGGAGTTCACGGCGAAAGCGCCATCCTTACCCTAATGATCGTGCCTACGCCTGTCAAATTGACTCTCGAATCTCGACGGTACAATGCCGGACTAATCAAGTGGTAACTGGCCATCCCGCGAGACAACCCTTGCGCGCCTTGCAGCTCCTACGTAGCATCTAACTTAGATGGCTGCTGCCCTTATGCCCGAGCGCCTTCGGCCCAAGATGGCCATAGGCGAGATTGTCAGCTTCGCCTACGACACTTTCTGCAGCAACAAGGTCCGCTTCATCCTGACCGCACTGGGCATGGTGATCGGGACCGCGTCTCTCATTCTGGTCGTCACCATCGGCATGACCGGCCGTCAATACGTGCTCAACCAGATCCAGGCCATCGGCGCCAATCTCATCTACGCGCAGTACCAGGGCGCGCCGCACATCAGCCAATCCACACCCGATCCCCTGACCATCGACGATGTGGAAGCCGTTCGCAACCAGATCTCCGGCGTGGTCGCAGCTACGCCCGTCGTGAATCTGTCGGAGCGCGTTCCCTTCGGCGACGGCAAAGAGCGCGAAGTGCAGATCCTTGGCGTCTATCCCGAATACCTGCAAGTGCGCAATCTGGTCGTGCTCTCCGGCCGCTTTTTCGATGCCGAGGATTCGCAGGCTCACAACAAAGTAGGACTGATCACCGAAAAGATGGCGCAGGAGGTCTATGGTTCAACCCAGGCGGCAGTGGGAAAGGTCATCAAACTGACGGGACTGCCCTTCACCGTCATCGGAACCTTTAAGGAGCGCGTCAACACCTTCGATCAATCGGAAGTAGTCGGCAGCACCATGTTGATCCCTTACTCGGTCAGCCGTTATTTCCTCGACACACCCAGCGTCAAGCTCATTTACTTTTCCATGGAAGACCCTTCCATGGTGGTTGCGGCGACTGCGCAAATCAAGCGCGTGCTGCAATCGCGGCATCGCTCCGAGTCCGTCTACGATGTCACCGACCTGAGCGAATTGCTCGCGGTCGCCGACCGCTCGGCGACCATGCTGACCTGGATGCTGCTGTTGATCTCCGCCGTTACTCTGCTGGTCGGCGGCATCGGCATCATGAACATCATGCTGTCCACCGTGACCTCCCGCATCCGCGAGATCGGAATCCGCAAGGCCGTCGGCGCCACCAACCGCGAAATCCGTTTTCAGTTTCTAGCCGAAGCCATTCTCATCTCGCTCATCGGCGGCTTCGTAGGAATCTTCATCGGCCTGGCGATCCCTTATTCAGCCCGCTTCCTTACCGAGTACCGCATACCCATCAATGGCTGGTCGGCCCTAATCGCCATAGTCGTGTCCACGGTGGTGGGAGTGATTTTCGGGACCGTCCCAGCCGCCCGCGCCGCCCAACTGGATCCGGTTGAGAGCCTCCGCTACGAGTAGCCGCAGGTTCTTCAAAGCTTTGAAACGAAATGACTTGAGCGCGTGAGGAAGCAAGCCCTTGGTGCGTAAAGTCGAAAGCCTCCAGCGCGCCGCCGAAACAGAAATCAGCAAACGCTAGCCCAGAGGGGCGGAATGGGAAAGCTCGGCACGGAAGCGCCGGGGAAGCGGGAGACGTAGAAAAAGTCCCGAAGGGACGGCACCCGTTCTCAACCGGGATGGCGTCACGCGCCGCCCAACACCGCCCCTCGCCTCCCCCAAAAACCCTGCCGATGCCTTCTGCCACAAAAAAGTTGCATTTCCCACGGTGACCGAAGTAATATGCTTTACGTAGTTTGACACTTGGTTTCCCAGTGTTCCAGACCCAGTACCGCTAATAGCTAACTTCCAAACTTGCAACTCGGCTGTGTAAAAAACATAACGAGGTGGTTGGTCCGCCTCCGTCCCGGTTCGGAGAGTTCAATATGGCGTGGTACGCATACTGCCTTACCGAGCACCAGACCCTTCCCAACGGCACCCGTTCCCGTCGTCCATTCGTAATTGAGAACGTTCAAGGCGTGAACGGAGCCCCTGTGCTCAGCTATCCCAGCGGTGAATTTGCTGTGATTGTGAGCGAATACGATCAGAACGCCGGACAACTTGACCAGAAAGCTGCCATCGACCACGCCCGCGTAGTCAGCGGCTGCTTCCGCAATTCCACCGTATTACCGTTCCGTTTCGGAACCATCTTCGAAAGCGACGACGCCCTCCGTCAGGCTGTCCGGGTCAACCGGCGCGCCTTTGGAGTCAGCGTCGCCAAGCTTCGCGGCAAGTCCGAAATGCACATCAAACTCACTGTCACGGACGGGTCCCTGCGCGAAGCCATGATTGATGTCATCCTGCCCGACACGGTCGGCGGCGACTATCTTTCAAAGCTGCGCGTCAAAGCTTCCCGCGAACGAGAACGCCAAACCAAGGCGCGCGCCCTCTCGGTCCAAGTCCACAAGTTGTTTAACCCGCTGGAAGAAGAAGTGAGCTGCAAGAAGGTCGCTCCGCAAGGCATGCTCATCGACATCGCCCATCTCATCGATTCCAAATCGGTCGAGAAATATCAGAACCGCTACAACACCGCTGCCAAGCAGTTGAAGAACTGCGAAGTGGCCATCAGCGGACCTTGGCCCCCCTACCACTTCCTGCCCGGGAAGCTGCGTACCGTGGCCGGTAACAGCTAGTTCGAACCTTCAATTAGGACTGCCCCGTCCAAGCTTCGCTTGGGCGGGGCTTTTTCCACTTATGCGGCAAGCCGCCTCCTACTTCTGTAGCCATCCCGCTGCAATCAATATGCAAGCCTTGTGCATGCGCTACCCGCCCCGGAACCGTAAGCCTCGCCCGCCCTTAGGCCCCCATCCCAGCCTTAAGCCTTGTTTCATCTATTACTTATGGATTCCCGCGATCCTAGCCCAAGGTTCTGGGGCCTTTGGCTCGGCAAGTGCTTCTTCTCCATGTACTAAGAGGCCGCAAACCCAAAGAAATGACCTTCACTCTCGTTTCCAATCACCAATTCCCGAAGTGCTGTTCCGCCTGGCGAAACGGGCACTTCCATTGCCTTTCCTGACAACCCACCAAACCTGACCTCTTGAAACGTGGCCCCAGCAATGGGGCCGCTTTTTTTGCTTCGGCTTTGAAAGGGCGGCTTCGAGCCGCGCCGCAAATGCCTCGCAAAATCAGTCGCGGCTTATTAGCCGCCGAGGGAGACAATTTGAGACTAGAAAACCCGCCAAACAAAGTGCGCCAGCAGCGCGAACAACAGCAGCATGAACACCCCGCCAATCCGAACCAGAAAGTTCAGCGTCATCTTCGTCGAATTGATTTCTTTCTTATCCATGCCTCACGCTAACACGCCGCTTTCCCACAGACTGCCCACTCGGATACACTGCCTGCACCTATGACCAAGGCCTTCTCAACATCCTTGCCCATCCAACTTTCAATCGCACTTCTACTAATCTCTCCCGCACTAACCAGCGCGCAAAACCCTCCCCAGAACCCGCCCCTCCCCGCCTGGATGTCCGCCCCCCCAACCTCCACCCAGAACTTTCCTCCACTCCTCCTCCAGCAACTCTCCGCAATCAAATCCGCCGCGCTCAATGACGACTACGCCTACCGCCAACTATCTCACCTGACCGAAAACATCGGACCCCGCCCCAGCGGCTCGCCTCAAGCCCGCGCCGCCGCCAACTACGTAGCCGCCGAACTTCGCAAGCTGGGCCTCGAAGTCCGTCTCGAACCGGTAACCGTCCCGCACTGGATTCGCGGCACAGAAGCTGCCGCCTTGGTCGAGTATCCCGAAATGGTCCCCAACACCACGCAAAAGATCGTCCTAACCGCGCTAGGCGGAAGCACCTCCACAACCCCCGACGGCCTCACCGCTGACGTGCTCACCGTCGACACCTTCGACGAACTCCAGGCCCTGGGCCGCGACAAGGTAGCCGGCAAAATAGTCCTCTTCAACGAACTCTTCGACAAGCAAAAAGCCGCCGCCGGAGAAGGATTCGCCGCCTACGGCGAGGCCGTCCGCTACCGTGCCGCCGGACCCAAAGCCGCCGCCGATCTAGGCGCAGTAGCCGCCCTCATCCGCTCGGTCGGCAGCGCCGACTACCGCCTCCCCCATACCGGATTCAGTTTCCCCGCCGCCATCCCCGCCGCTGCCGTAGCCGCCGAAGACGCCGACCTTATAGCCCACCTGGCAGCCCAAGGCAAAGTCCGCATGCACTTGACTCTCACCTCGCAAAAGCTACCCGACGAAACCGGCTATAACGTAATCGCCGACCTCAAAGGTTCCGACCATCCCGAGCAAATCGTAATAGTCTCCGGCCACTTGGATTCCTGGGACCTCGGCACCGGAGCCATCGACGACGGAGCCGGCGTAGTAATGGCCATGCAAACCGCCGAAGTCCTCCAACGCCTGCACCTGCGCCCCGCCCGCACCCTCCGCGTAATCGCCTGGATGGACGAAGAATCCGGAGGCGCCGGCAGCCGCACCTACGCCACCGAATACGCCAACGACTTTCCCCGCCACATAGCCGCCATCGAAAGCGACAACGGAGCCGCTCACCCGCTGGGCTTCAACGTCAAACTCACCTCCGCCGCCCTCGACGCCCTCCGCCCACTTCAATCCGTCCTCCAAAGCATCGGAGCAACCGTCTTCGAGCCCAGCACCTATTCTCCCGGAGCCGACATCGCCCCCATCTCCGAAGCCGGAGTCCCCGCCTTCGGCCTAAAGCAGGACGGCCGCAAGTATTTCGACTACCACCACTCCGCCGCCGACACCCTGGACAAGGTAGTCCCCACCGAACTCCGGGAAAACGCCGCAGCCATGGCCGTCCTCGCCTACGCCCTGACCAACATGAAAGACCCCCTGCCGAGATAGTGTTTGGAAAACTGAAGGCACGATAAGCCACTCTAAGAGAGGCGATGATCCCGGTGATTTTCTCAGATACAGATTTCCCACTTGACAGTGCCCATGCGCCTGATTAACCTTCCCGAATTCTAGTAATGTTGCTCTGGCTTCCTACTCCGTACGAAAAAGGTGATGCAATGACTGGAAGGCACGGAACCTCGTCCACAGCGTGTAGTGTTTCCAGCGAGAAGCCTGTTGTCCGGCAATTTGTTTTCGTGGCCATGGTCTGGGTGTGCTTCGCCCTGTGCATGAGCAGCCTGGCCGCAGGGCAGGCCACAACCTCGGTTCGCGGCACGGTCACCGATCCCGACGGCAAGGCCTTAGTTGGGGCCAACGTCGTGCTCGCGAACGCCGAATCCAAGACAGAGCGCACTGCGACCACCGGGGGGCAGGGAGAATACCAGTTCCTTCTTATCCCGCCTGGAACCTACACCCTCAACGTGGCCGCAGTTGGCTTTCGCGGCTACGAGCAGAAGGGTCTTGAGCTGCTGGTTAATACACCGGCCACGGCTAACGTTCAGCTCAAAGTGGGCGCGGCCGCCGAAGTCGTGACGGTCTCATCGGAGGCTCCGGCTTTAAATCTGGTCGACGCTTCTGTCGGCAATTCCTTTGACGAAAAGCAAGTCCGCCAGATTCCGCTGGAGGGAAGGAACGTTCCTGATTTGCTGAGTTTGCAAGCCGGAGTGGCCTACGCAGGCAACCGCATCGGGGACAAGGACCAAGACACGCGCAATGGTGCCGTGAATGGAGCACGCAGCGACCAGAGCAACGTCACACTCGACGGCGTCGATGTAAACGATCAGTCCAACGGATATGCGTTCACGTCCGTATTGCCCGTGACGCAAGACTCCGTTCAGGAATTCCGGGTGACTACGACGAATTACGGCGCAGATCAGGGACAGGGCTCGGGCGCACAAGTGGCGCTGGTAACAAAAGGCGGCACCAATGCCTTTCACGGATCGCTCTACGAATACCTGCGCAATACGATCACCAGCGCGAATGACTACCTGGTCAAACAATCGGAGCTGAATATAGGCCTGCCGAATAAACCTCTGCAGTTAAACCGCAATATTTTTGGCGTGTCGGTGGGCGGTCCTATTCAGAAGAACCGGCTGTTCTTCTTCGCCAACTACGAAGGCACCCGCGAGCGTGAGCAGCAGCGGGCGGAGCGCGTGATTCCTACCCCGCAACTCTGCCAGGGAAATTTCCGCTACATAGCCGTGGACGGTTCTCTGGTTTCGTGGAATGCCGCGCAGCTTCAACTCCTCGATCCCAGGAGTTTTGGGATTGATCAAGCCATGATCAACCCGGCTCACACGGGCTACCTCGACAAGACATTTTGCACCGGCAGCACCGTAACCAACGATTTTTCCGCCGGAGACGGCCTAAACTATGCCGGCTTCGTTTTCCGCGCACCCACCAGCCTCGACAACGATGTCTTCATTGCGCGCTTCGACTACCGTCTCACCTCCGACGGCCGGCATAGTCTGTTCTGGCGCGGAGCCCTGCAGAACTTGCGCAACCCGGGAGCTCCCTTTCTGCCCGGCGATGTTCCGGAAGAAACCACCGTCGATCACAGCAAAGGTTTCGTCCTTGGCTACATCGCGGTTCTCAACCCGTCTCTCACCAATTCTTTCCATTGGGGATTCACCCGCCAGAGCTTCGGGATCGTGGGCAATACTGACCAGCAGTGGAACACCTTCCTCGGCCTCGATCAGGGAATCACCTATAGCCACAATTTCCAGGTGCCGCTGCATAATTTCGTCGACGACGTGTCGTGGAACAAAGGCACTCATACTTTGCAGTTCGGGACCGTGATTGGAATCGCACGCGATCCCCGCACCAGTTATCTCCACTCGAACACCTTGGGACTTGGCACAACCAACTGGACTTCGCCCATCGGCTTCGCCGGGACCACCAGCACTCTGGATCCTACAAACACCGCCCCCAACGCTCACCCAGGCATCAGTGGACCCGAACCATTGACCGCAACCCAGTACGACCGTCCTCTGCTGGCCTTGTACGGCATGATCTCGGACGTGGTCGCCAACTACAACCTGGATAAGAACGGCAATGCACTGGCACAAGGCGCACCGGTCAACCGAAACTACGGGCTCAACTGGTACGAGTTTTACGCGCAAGATACCTGGCGCGTCAGGCCAAACGTCACCCTCACCTACGGATTGCGCTGGTCGTTCTTTCCTCCACCCTGGGAGACCAACGGTTTGCAGACGGCTCCAACCTTTGGCCTTGGAACTCAGTTCAACCAGAATGTGAGGAACATGAACCAGGGTATCGGGTATGGCGCGGAGCCGGCGATCATGTTCAATCTGAGTGGCCCGGCGAACAATGGCCCGGGGTTCTATTCATTCGAAAAAACCGATTGGTCACCGCGAGTCTCGATCGCCTACTCGCCACGCCCCAGCGGCGGCATGCTCAGGAAGCTCCTCGGCGACAACGACAAGACCGTGATCCGCGCCGGTTTCAGCCGAGTCTACGACCGGGCCGGCTTCGCGCTCCTGAACAGCTTCGACCAGATCGGAGCCGCCGGCTTGACCACGACGATCCAGAATACCTGCTGCACCGTTGGTGTCACCAGCGCCGAGGACTTGCCGCGGATTCCAAGGCATCCACGATATTCCCACACAAAACTTGGGTACGCCCCCGGTTCAATTCCTCCTCCCGCCGCCCCCGACGATCCCGGCCCCCTTTCCACAGACGCCAAATAAGGCTGCTGAGGCTAATTTGTGGGTCACCGACAACACCTTGAAGTCTCCTCACGCCTATACCGTCGATTTTTCCGTTGGACGTGAGTTGCCCAGGCGATTCTCTCTCCAGGTAGCGTACGTAGGCCGCTTCGGCCGCAATCTGCTCACCCAGCGCGACTTGACTCAGCCTTTGGACATCGTCGATCCGAACACAGGCATCGACTACTACAAAGCTGCCTCTGCCTTGTCGAATCTGGCAAGATCCTTCGCACTAGCCAACAACGGCGGGGCGCCCACCAACTATTACCAGGGCTTTCCCACGACCGCCCAGATTGGCAGCGTCACCGCCGCCATGCTTGGACGCACGGCGAAATACTGGATCGATATGTTGCCTCCACTCCGGCCGGGCGCCGCTCAATATACGGACACCCTCAACACAGGCTTCGTTAACACCGCGACCAATCCCACAGATGGTTTGATTCAGGAAGTTTTTAACCTCTACTACAACCCGGCCCTTTCCGTAATCGGCGACGAAATCGTCGGCCTCGCCGATATTGATCTCTACGGCGGACTTGGGAGACAACATCGGCTCAGGGTCCTATTACTTCAACGGCCCGCCCGGCTTGTTGGGCAATAACTCCGGCCAGTTCTTGAACAACCAGGCCATTTCGGCGTACGGCTGGAGTTCCATCGGCAGCTCAAACTACAACGCCCTGCAAGTGAACCTGAAGAAGCAGTTCAGCCGCGGACTTCAGTTCGATCTGAACTATACCTATTCGAAATCAATCGACATAACTTCCGCGGCGTCACGCGTCGGATTCTCCGTCTATGGCTATACCAACATCGGCCTGGTCGGTAGCCGCCTCGCCAATGCATTCTCCCCCGACACGGCCCGTGCCGTCTCCGACTTCGATCTTACCCACCAACTCAACCTCAACTGGATTGCCGATCTGCCCTTTGGCAAAGGGCGGGCTATCGCCGGCAATAGCAGCGGCGTCGTAAACGCTTTTATCGGCGGCTGGCAGCTTTCCGGCGTGGCCCGCTGGACCAGCGGATTCCCCTTCAGCGTGGATGGTGGCCAGCGCTGGCCGACCGACTGGTTCCTGACCGCGATCACGCAAATGACCTCACGACCAAAGACAGGCACGTTCAAAAGGAACGGCAGTGTCAACGTTTTCGCAGACCCCGCCGCAGCCCAGACTGATTTCACCTTGCCCCTCCCGGGCGGAGTCGGATCGCGCAACATCCTCCGCGGAGACGGCTTCGCCGGTTTAGACATGAGCCTGGTCAAGCGCTGGAGGATGCCTTACAACGACTCTCACAGCCTGGAATTTCGATGGGAGGTTTTTAACGTGCCGAACCTCACTCGCTTCAACGCGCAGGGTGTAGGATCGTCTCTGCTCACCTCGCTTACCCAGTCGCCCAACAATTTTGGGGCCTACACGAGCCTGCTGACTCAGCCCCGCGTAATGCAGTTCGCCCTGAGGTACGAGTTCTAGAGCAGTACACGAATTTAGCGAGAAGGAGGTCTGCATGGCTCTCAATCCCGTTAATCGCGCTCCCGAATTGAAACTCGAAACCGAGAAGAAAGACTCAGAAACAACCATCCGGGCGACGGGTCGGATCGTACTAACTACGTCCGCGACCCTCGAGAACACTCTGCGCGATCTGATCGCCGAAGGCAAGCGTGTCGTCTTAGACGTGACCAATGTGGACTACATCGATAGCGCCGGTCTCGGCGCTCTGGTCAGTGTTTACATGCATGCCAGAAGAACAAAATGCGTTCTGGAGATTGCCAATCCCAAGCAGCGCATAAGGGATTTGTTCAACCGGAGCGGCCTCGCCTCGGTCTTCGAGGGCCGCTCTTTCGACGTGCTGTGGGATGCATGGTCAAGGGGCAGCAGTTAACAACCTGCGGTCGGGTGGAAGGCTTTTTGATCTCGCATGCATCAACAATCCAGTGGGTGCCCCACTTCTCGCGTCCTTTGCGAGAAGTGGGACTCTTCAATAGTCGCAAATCCCAAATCTATTCGGCATCGCAGAGTTCACGACCCTGATCGGTCCAGCCGGATCGCTCCAGCCTGATCGCTCCAGCCGGATCGTTCCAGCCGGATCGTTCCTAACAATTTGTATAAACTCATTTAGGAACAAACAGCATCCAAAACCCTGTACCATGGACCAGCAGCATGTTCGGCAGCTTGGACAATCGAAGACGAACAGTGTCAGAGAACCGGCGGAGGGATAAGGCGCGGAAGTTCAGATTTTTACTGTTTCTCTGGACGGAGCCAAAATCTACTACACCGGTTCAAGTCCAAGCCCGAAATGTTGAAGCTCAAGAAGGACGCGGGCCCCCCATTTCTCGCGTCCTTTGGCGGGTGGCCCAGGCTTTTGATCTCGCACGCATCAGTAATAAAGGGGGTGCCCCGTCCTTGCGTTTTTTGCAAGGGCGGGCAGCGATGCTGCCTGCACCACTTTGTTTGGGGCTCATAAATGTACGCCCAAAGTACGCTGGGTCACGCCGCCCGATTCCCAAACGAAATCTTCCCCCATCCCTCATTCACTCGCACCAGCCAGGCTTCGTCCAGAAGATAGAACCGATAGCTACTCCACCGCCATTGCTCCGGTGAGCCCACCAAGCCCCGCATCACCGGATTGCGATGCATATACCTCAGCTTCTCCACGCGCTTCTTCGTCGTCCGCACGTTGAAGTCGTAGAAACGGGCCTGCCAGAAAGGGGTGCGCACACTCGCATCTCCAAACAGGTGGCGTTGGCGCGCGTCCGCCCGCTTTTTCTTCGGCAGCAGGACGCGGGCCGTGCGCTGTTTTACCACTTGCATCACCGTCGACGGAGTTCCAACCTCTGGCTCGGTTACGAGCAGATGGATGTGTTCGGGCATAATGACATATCCCACAACTACGAAGCGATAGCGCTGGCGCGTCTGTTCCAGAATCGAGAGGAAGCGGTCACGGCTGCGCGCAGTGCCCAGCAAAGGCAATCGCCGATAACAGGAGCAAGTGATAAAGTGCAGATGATGAGCGCCGTAGGTGCGATGCAATCCGCTTGGCATGACAAACCAAATCGTACAGGCAGCATCGCCGCCCGCCCTTGCAAAAAACGCAAGGACGGGGCACCCACGGTTCCGGAACGGGAAACAAAAAGCGGGACAGTAAGGATGGGCCACCCGCCGAGCCGCATTTCCACACCAAACGTGGCGATGGAACCAAGAAGCAGGACAGCACTCACTACAACTACCCCGATTAGGAACCCATGGAAAACATTTGGATTACCACGGCTGAGGTAGGGGTGGAACCCGGGGATATGCCCTCGGGAGACACGCTTGGATTCATGAAGGTCGTTATGTGGGCCTCGTCTCAGGATGATTTTGTTAAGAAATTAGAGGCGTATCTCACGAAATACAGGTGGAAACTTCTCTCCATGGACAACACAGTCGCCCACGATCCATCGGTTGATTATGGTGAGGAACTGAATCAAATGATTGATGAAGTATTGCGCGACCGAAATGCCGTTCGACTGGGAACTTACTATAGCTACAAGCCTAATTGACCAAAACCGGAACCGGAAACCGGGGCGACAATCCGGGGATCGACAATCCGGGGATCAGACGGGACGTTTCCTGATTCTTAGGGGTGTGGTTTCGCCGGAATAGCTCCATCATTGCAGAACCATAACCTCGGCTCACCTGCCACGCCGGCGTACCATAAAAAGTACGCCGCGCGCCTGTCAAGTCTACTTTAGTAGACATTCGACCCCCTCGAAAGTAGACATTTCTTCCACAGCCTATCCCCATGATTCCATTGACCAGCTCAAAAGCCCGCACGAAGAATCAACAACTTACGCAGAAACTTTTCTGCAAAGTGAAATGTTCCAGTTGGAACATAGTGCACAATGTTCCAACCGGAACATTAAGCCGTTTTCACTCCGCCCCTCCCAGGCACACCCCGAGATGAACCCCGTCACCGGCACCTAGGGCTGATCCCTCAAGTGTCCCCCCCGCCCCGCCGATGAAGCCATGTCGCGCTTATCCAGTCCGCAACGCGGGCGGTGGTTGACGCATCTCAATTGAGGCGCTTATCATTTTGGTTTGGCCCTTACTCAGTGGCGGCTCCCGTGGAGCCGCCGCAGGATTTTAGAAGTGTGAACTTATGGATAAGAAGAAGTTAGAAAGCTTCAAGAAGAGGCTGGAGACGCGGCAGCAGGATCTGCGGCGTACGGTCTCGCGCACCCAGGCGGATGGACGCTCTGCCGATGAGGATACGGCGCAGGACATTGCCGACCGCGCCGCCAGTTCCTACACCAAAGAGTTTCTATTCAGCCAGAGCAACAACGAGCGGGCGCTGCTGCAGATGGTGGAGCGGGCGCTGGCGCGCATTCGCGAGGGCAGCTTTGGCGAATGCATCCATTGCGGCAAGGAAATTAACGCCAAGCGACTGGAGGCGGTACCGTGGACGCGGCACTGCATCGAGTGCCAGGAGAAGCTGGAGCAGGGATTGCTAGAGGAAGCTCCGCGGTAGTGGCGGCGGTTTTGACGGACAGCCGCGATGGCAAAGGGCGACAGCAGGTTCCTCACCGGGCTTGGCGCCCGGTTCGGAATGACAAAGGATTTTGAGTCGAAGAGACGACGCTGCCTCGTCGCGCGGCTTTGACGGTGATGTTTTCCGGCTGCTAAACTTACAGTTTGTCCCACCGAGACAGTAGAGTCATCGACATCGACTCGCGAAACTGAGACTGGAAGGTAGTCGTGCGCGCTGAGACACGCCATCAACTTAAGCAGGACACATTCAGCCGAGTCACCATCGGAGCAGCGGAGAAGACGGCTCACTGGAGCGTGGAACATCGGAGCACGCTGACGATTGCCGGTATCGTCGTAGTGGTGATCGCCGCCGGGGTGGTGGGCGGGTGGTATTACCTGAGCGCGCAGAATGAGAAGGCGAGCTTCGATTTATCGGTGGCGGTGCGGACTCTGGAGACGCCGCTTCGTCCGGCGGGAACGCCGGCACAGCCGGACTCTCCCAGCTTTGCCTCGGCGAAGGAGCGCGCCGAAGCGGGCAGGAAACAGGTTCAGGCGATCATGGACAAGTATCCGCACACGCGGACGGCGGATATGGCGCGCTACTTTCTGGGAGTGACGTCGGTGGGTGCGGGCGACAATGCCGCCGCGGAAAGCAACTTCAAAGCCGTGGCGGCGGGCGGGAACAAAGAGCTGGCGTCGGTGGCAAAGCTGGCGTTGGCCGCGCTCTACCGCAACACGAACCGCACCAAGGATGCCATTGCGCTCTACCAGGAACTGATCAACCAGCCCACGGTTTCGGTGGGCAAGGTGACGGCGCAGTTGCAACTGGCCGAACTTTACCAATCCAACAATCAACCGCTCGACGCCAAGCGTCTCTACGAACAGATCAAGAAAGACAATTCCAACCCCGACGCGGTGCAGATGGCGACCCAGAAACTGGCGGAACTGAAGTAGGCGCGGGTGGGCCTTCCTGGGTTTACATACTTCGGCATGACATATTTGCGGATGATTTGCGCGGTGCTGCTGCTTACTGCGGCCGGCGTTGGCTTTCTGCCACCGCAGAGTTCTGCTGCCGGGTCTTCGGCGCAGTTTGTTTCTTCCGTTCCGGGATCGGGTGTTCCAGCATCGCGGTTGGCGCAGCTGCGGCATGGCATCAATGCCAGCGGGTGGTTCGCGCAGGTGTATGACAAGCGCCGCCGGCCCGAGGAAAGCGCGTGCTGACCAGGTCCAAGGCGTAACGAGCACTGCAGAGCCTCGCCCGGAGTTCGCCTCCCCAACAAGTCCGCGTCTCCCGAGAAGTTTCGGCTGGACTCCTGTTTACGCCGGACGCAGCCTATTTACCCTGAGATCGCTCTACTTGCGGGCATCCAGGGCATTGTGATGCTGCGAGCCAAAATCAGCAAAGAAGGCCGAATTATCGACCTCCATGTGATCTCAGCGCCGAAAGCGTTAGCTCCCGCAGCGGTTGATGCTGTGCAGCAGTGGGTCTATAAACCTTACGAGGTTATGGGCAAACCTGTGGAGGTCGAGACTGAAATCCAGGTGATCTTTAGGCTGAGACGCTAACGAACTGGGAGTTGCTACCGGTAATACAACTCCTCCATCGCCTTCTTCACTTTGGCCGACACCGCCTCCAAATCCCGCATTTTCAGCCCCGCAGTTGAAATCGGCTCGCCCACCCTCATCTCCAGGGGGCGGCATTTGATGTGGTAGGTGTTCATGGGCAGCAGGTCGAAGGTGCCCACCAGCGCGACCGGGACGATATCCACCTGAGCCTTGATGGCGAGAAAAAAAGCTCCCGGGAAGGAAGGGTTTGATTTCGCCGTCGGGCGTGCGTCCGCCCTCGGGAAAGATGACCAGCGGCAAATCGGCCTTCAGACCTTTCAGCGCTGACCGAATGCTGCCAATGGAACTGGTCGGCTTCTGTTGGTCGATGCAGATCTGCCCGGATCGCTTGAGATGCCAGCCCGACAATCGGATAGGAGAACAGTTCGCTTCTTGAAAACGATGCGGAACAGGAAGGGCAGGTAAACGTAGAGCACCGGGATGTCGAGCGCCGAGGCGTGATTCACCGCGTAGACATGCGGCTTCGAAGCGTCGATCTTCTCGAGGCCGCTAACTTTCACCGGCGAGAAGATCGTCTTCATGATCAGCCACGACCAGGTCCGCGAGAAACCAGTGAAGCCGTCGCCCGCTCCGGTCGAACATTCCGCCAGGGAGCGCCAGCAATCCCAGAACCAGGGTGTAAAGCCAGATCAGCGGATCGAGAATCAAATACGACCGCAGCCGGCTGAACCAGCCGTATTTCACCCCGGGGATGGCGTGCGGACTGCGTCTCGGGGCAACCGCCGGCCCGGCCTCTGCGCCCCTTTCCACTTCCACGGACGATGATGAATTCACTTCCTGCACACTTCCATTCTAGGGGAAACCGCGCGCGGGCGCCGCCTCGATTTCCGCCCCGACGCTGCCCATCACCTCGCCCACCAGATAAATCGAGCCGGTAATTACCACAACGGTTCCCGCTTGGGCGAGCATTCGAGCCCGCTCCACGGCGCTGTGCACGTCATCTATAGCTTCAATCTCAACGTCCGTGCGCGCCGCAGCTTGCTGAATCTCCTCCGGCGATGCCGAGCGCGGATTCTCCGGCCGGGTTGCGATCACCCGATCCGCCAGCGGAAACAGAATTTCCGTCATCTCCGAGATTGCCTTATCCCGCATCGCCCCGAAAACAAAAATCAGCGGCCGGTCTTCGTACCACTCCGAAAGGGCGAACACAGCGCCCATGCGCCCGCCGGATTATGCGCCACATCGATAACGATCTCA
>CAWEDF010000009.1:0-19010 GCA_963807655.1 uncultured Acidobacteriaceae bacterium
AACGGAAAACAGTCCAGCTGCGGCAAGGGCCATCCAGGACATGATGCCGACGCGCAATCTGGGTAAGACAGGATTTCGGGTCGGGATTTTTGGCCTCGGCGGCCAGGGAGCGCTGGAGAAGGCCAATAACGAAAGCTTGGCCCTGCAGATGATCCAACGCGCGCTCGAGTTAGGAGTGAATTATTTCGACACCTCCGCCATTTACGGCGGACCTGACCGGTGGAGTGAACGTTATCTTGGAAAGGGTCTTAAGGGCAGCCGGGACCACGTTTTTATCGCAACCAAGACCAAAGAGCGAACCCGCGATGCCGCGCTTAAAAACCTCGACGTGTCTCTCAAGCTGCTGGATACCGATCACATTGACACGTGGCAACTGCATGATGTTGGAATTCAGGAAGACATTGATCAGATATTTGGCAAAGGCGGTGCGATAGAAGCCCTGGTTCAAGCGCGCGATCAGAAAATGGTGCGCCATCTGGGCGTCACCGGACGCTTCCGTCCCGAAGCACTCATCGAATGCATACGCCGCTTTCCCTTTGACACCGTCCTGATGGGCGTCAACGCGGCCGACAAATACTATTACAGTTTTGAAAAGGATCTCCTTCCGCTGGCCGTCGAGAAACAGATGGGGATTATCGGGATGAAGGTGATGGCACGCGGCCGCATTCTTTCCAGTTGGACGCCGCCTCCTGTGGAACAACAAAAGCGTTCATGGGAAGGCCGAGGCGCAATCGCCACCATTCCGGGTACGCTGACCAAGCGGGAAACCTTCTTCTACACGCTGTCGTTACCCATCAGCACGGCAATCATCGGATGTGACTCAGTCGAGCAGGTCGAGGAATGCGTGGAACTCGCCCGTTCCTTTACCCCGTTAAGTCAGGCCCAGATGGCTGCCCTGGAAGCAAAAGTAGAACCTGTTGCCAAGCAGGCCCTATTTTTCCGGCTGATGCCCCGCTGAGGATTACCTGACTAACAGACGACCCGTACACGTTCTCAATCAGAATGCAGTGCGTGAATGCCGATCCGATCGGGAGCCACAACTGCTAACCCACAATGGATCGGGCAATGGGGCCTTCTTAGCCGTTTTAGCAGTTCCGAGAATCAATAAGTTACGTGTTATCAATACCCTGAATAGTTCGACTCCCGCCGCATCCGCCACACAACTCTTCTTCAATTTTGCCGTGCTTTCTGCGAGACCATGCTGCCTTTTCTGTGAAGCCTAGCTTTTGATTGCCCATATAATCGAAACGTCATGTCTGAACCCGATCACTCTGCGATGCTGGCGGTGGCGTTGGCGGAGGCCCGCACGGGGCTGGCTGAAGGCGGCATCCCGGTTGGGGCCGCGATCTTTGATGCCGCGGGCAAACTTCTCGGCTCCGGTCACAACCGGCGGGTGCAGAATGGAGATCCTTCCCTGCATGGGGAGACTGATGCTTTTCGCAATGCGGGGCGGCAGCGCAGCTATCGCAATCTCACCATGGTTACTACTCTTGCGCCCTGCTGGTACTGCAGTGGACTGATTCGGCAGTTTGGCTTTGGCGCAGTGGTGGTCGGAGAGAGCCGCAACTTTCAGGGCGGGCTGGAGTGGCTCCGTTCGCTTGGAGTGCGGGTGGTTGATCTCGATTCCGACGAGTGCGCCTTGTTGTTGGGCGAATACATCCGCGAGAATCCCGAAGTGTGGAACGAGGACATCGGGGAGGGGTAGAGTGTTGCATTCGTGCGGAGGTGCTGCGCCCTCACATAAGTTCTGGCAAATCGGATCGGTGGCCGAAAGGACAGCAGGTTCCTAGCAGCGCTTTCAGCGAACTTCGGAATGACAAGAATATAGGATTGCGGCAGACGTTGCGCTGTTGGGAGAAAGCGGAAGTCCCATGAAACTTGATAAAGGCTTATTGCAGAGACTTCCCAAAGTCCTTTTGCATGAACATCTGGATGGTGTGTTTCGGCCGCAAACTGTCGTTGAACTAGCAAAGGACGAGGGGTACACGCAGCTTCCGACCACGGATCCCCAGGCATTGGGTCAATGGTTTCATCGCGGCGCGAACCTGGGGAGCCTCTCGAAATACCTGGAAGGGTTTTCACACACCATCGCGGTCATGCAAACCGAGGACGCTCTAGAGCGCGTGGCCTATGAACAGGCCGAGGATCTAAGCAAAGACGGCGTGGTGTACTTTGAAAGTCGCTTTGCGCCGGTGTTTCACACCCGAAAAGAATTGACCCACCAGCAAATAGTCACGGCCGTGCTGAAGGGGCTGGAGCGCGGCCGCAAGGATTTCGGAGTCTCCTCCGGGCTAATCATTTGTGCCATGCGCAACCGGCATGAGTCGATCGAGATGGCGGAACTGGCCGTCGATTTTCGCGCGCGTGGTGTGGTGGGCTTCGACCTTGCCGGAGAAGAGGGCGGTTATCCTGCGAAAAAGCACGTTGACGCTTTTCATTACATCCAGCGCGAGAACTTCAACATCACGATTCACGCCGGGGAAGGCTACGGAAAGGAATCGATCTGGCAGGCGATCCAATATTGCGGGGCACACCGAATAGGGCACGGAACGCGGCTCATCGACGACATCGCTGTTGTGAACAGCAAGGCGGTGAAATTAGGCGACCTTGCCCAATACGTATTGGATAAAAGAATCCCGTTGGAAATTTGCCTGCTGAGTAACGTCCACACGGGCGCGACGCCAAGTCTGGCCGAGCATCCCTTCAAGATTCTGCATCAGGAAAAATTCCGCGTCACGCTCAACACCGACAACCGGTTGATGAGCCAAACCACCATGACGCGGGAATTTGAAGCCGCCGCCGAAACGTTTGGCTTGTCCATGGATGACTTCGAGAAGATCACCATTAATGCGATGAAGAGCGCTTTCTTACCTTATGGCCAGCGTTATGACTTCATCTACTCGACTATCAAGCCGGGTTATGCCAAGATCCGTAAGTCTGCGGGCACTTCTACTTACTCCCATCAATGAAGAATCAGGTCGCCAGTGCCGCCAGGGCTTCCGCAAGCACGAGCGTGCCTCGAAAAATGTCGTCGGGAGAGGCGTATTCATCGGGGCGATGACTGTATCCGTTCCGGCAGGGAATAAATAGCATGGCGACAGGAGCAATGCGCACCATGAAGAGCGAGTCATGATAGGCGCGGCTGACCATGGAAAGAAAAGTCAGCCCGTGCGCGCGGCAGGATTGAGAAAGCGCTTCGATCACGCTTGGCGCACAATCCCCGGGAGCATCTGCGTTCAACAACTCGGTGTGGATGGAGACCTGCCGCTTTGCCGAGACGGCGCGAGTCGCGGTCTCCAAGGCCTGCATGACCGCCTCACGGCGGCTGAGATCGGTATCGCGGATGTCCACGCTAAGACGAACCTGGCTGGGAATACTGTTGACCGCGCCGGGAAACACGTCGCAGATGCCTACGGTCGCAACTGAGTCGATCGCTCCGCTGGTGCGGGCCGCTTTCTCAATCGCCAGGATTAACTCGGCCGCGGCGCAGAGGGCGTCGTGGCGGTCGGGCATCAAGACTCCGCCGGCGTGTCCGCCTGACCCTTCGATCAACATGCGGAGACTTGCGGGCGCCGCAATCTTCTTGACGATGCCAAGCGGGATATGCTCTCGTTCCAGCAGGGGACCCTGTTCAATATGCAACTCCGCGAACGCTTTATAGTAGCTGCGGGGCAATTTCACTTTTTCGAGTTCGCCTCCGAAACCGGCGCAGCGGCGAACTTCGTCGAGTGTGGCGCCATCTTTGTCCGTCAGCTTTCGTGCCGCATCTGGAGAGAGCGCACCAGACAGAAGCCTGCTGCCGAGACAGCCGATTCCAAAGCGAGTCGGTTCTTCAGCGATGAAAATGAGCAACTCTATCGAATGCTTCGGACGAAATCCGCAGCGCTGCAGCATCCGAATAGCCTCGAGACCTCCCAGCACTCCGACCACGCCGTCGTACTTGCCGGCGTTAGGAATGGCATCGATGTGCGAACCGGTGCCGACTACGGGCGCCGCCGGGTCCGAACCATTCCAGCGAGCGAAGGTATTTCCAATCGCGTCGTGCCGCAACGTGAGCTCGGCCTCCTCGCAACGCGCTTTGACCCACGCACGCGCTTGCAGATCCGTCGGCGTGAAAACGATTCGCGTTACCGCGGGAGCTTCAGCGTCAGAGAACGAACCGAGCGCTTCGATTTCTGAGAGCAGCCGGTCGCGATCGATCTCAAGATTCATGGTTGCGGGCTTGCCCAGGGATGGCGATGAAAGTCTTTGTAGATGAGATATTTTGCCGGCACCTTGCCGATGGCTCCGAACCACTGCGGGCACCATGGCCCCATCCAGATGAAATCTCCCGCGGTCACCGCATACCAGGAATCGCCGAGCCGGTAGATCCCGCCGCCTTCGAGCATCATGAGTCCGTGCTCCATCTCGTGCATTTCGACCATGCTCAAGGCTGCGCCCGGCTGGTACACCATGGTGTTCACGGCGCAGTCGAAGTTCATCTCATCCGGGAGCAGACATTTCACCTGCAAGCTGGGATCGTCGTCGAGGGGATGCGAGGCAACCGCATCTTCCCTGGAAGCGATGAGGCCTGGCGGCTCGACCGAATCGAGCGCCTGATACGGCTTCTCGATCACAATTATGCGGCTCGCCCTCGTACTCATCACACGATGGGGTAGGCCCTCGGGAAGATAAGTGTAGCCGCGCGCGCCGAGTCCGCTGGTTTTTCCGTTGGCTTCTACGTTCACGCTGCCCTCAATCACGTAAATGAAGCGCTGGGCGGTCGTGCTGCCCAGTTCCCCGCCCGTCTCGAACTCGGCCGTATATTCGGTGAATCTTGCGCCCATTGCGGGACCGATGTGGACAATCGCAGAGCATGACTTCATTCCGGGCAGGCTGGTGCGGACAAAAGTGTCGGCGGTCACAAGCAAATGATTGCGCTGATGAGAACTGCGTGTCTGGCCAAGGTTATGCACGTCACATCCTCTCTTGCATTAAGGGCGACGAAGTACGGAGAACGAAGCGGCGAGTTGATCCAGTAAATGCAAGCCGCATTCGACTGCCTTCTCTACATCCTCAACTGCAACCGCTTCTGAAGGGTCGTGGCTTATTCCACCAGGAGTTCGCAAGAAAATCATCGCGGCTGGAACCTTCTTGGCCAGAATCATAGCATCGTGACCAGCGCCGCTCACCATGCGGTGCGGTGCACCCCCGGTTTTTCCGATGGCGCGCTCGATTTCGGCGACCAGGAACGGATCCATCGCGACCGCCCGCTGCTCCAGCAAAGTGCTCCACCTCGCCGTTAATCTTCGCGTCCTGGCGATTTCTTGCGCCTGCTCGATGAGATCCTTCACAGCCCGGATTCGAATTTCGTCCGAGCCGTGACGAACATCGAGGGTCAATCGCGCCTCACCGGCGATAACATTGGTCGCTCCCGGCTTCGCCTCGATCTTTCCTACGGTCGCCACTAAGCCGGTTGCGCTTCGGGCACGGTGCTCGACTGCGGTAATCCACTCCGCCGCTGCCGCGAGAGCGTCGTATCGAAGATGCATCGGCGTGGTGCCGGCGTGATTGCTGCGGCCGAGAAATGTGAACTCGATCCGGCTTTGACCCGCGATCAACTCGACCGGCGCGAGCGGCTGGCCGAGCTCTTCGAGAACTGGTCCCTGCTCGATGTGAAACTCAATGTATGCAAAATATTCCTCGCTCAGACGTTCTTGAGGAATATCAGCAGGGTTCAAGCCAAACGCCTCGATAGCCTTCCGCACGGAAATTCCGCGGGGATCTTTAACGTTCAGCAGGTCTTCATCGACGCGCCCTACCAGCGCCCGGCTACCGATGAACGGTACACCGAAGCGAATTCCCTCTTCTTCGGAAAATCCGACGACCTCGATTCCAAATGGAAGCTTCCGACCGTGCAGGGCTTCCAGCAGGCTAACCGCGAGCAACACTCCGAGAAGGCCGTCGTAAGCCCCGGCGTTCGGAACCGTATCGAGGTGCGATCCCACGAGCAGCGTCGGCGCGCCGGATTGAGCGGCTGGATACAATGCCCGCAAGTTGCCGGCGGCATCGATTCGAACCGGAATGCCGAGAGGTTCCAGCCATCGCGTGATTTCCCGGTGGCAGTCGCGCATCGGCGGAGAAAGGAATGTGCGTCGCGTGCTCCCCGGATCTTCCGAGAAGGACGCCAGCCTTCGGCAGCGGGCAATGACTTCTTCGGCGCACTTCTGCATTTCGATGATCGTCATTGCTTTGTGCACTCAGGCCTCGCGGATGAGTTTGGCCGCAGCCCAGCCGATGACAATCAGGGCCAGCAGAATCTCCCACCCATAGGTGTTTCCGTAAGTCGCAACCGGGAAGTGATTGCTGATCATGATAAAGACAACTGGAACTGCCATGAAAGTATTGTGTTTGGAGCGTAGCTTGGCCTGAGCGCCGAGTGACGCATCGAACTGGGCGGCAGACGCGGCCGTCGCGATCATCTTGCGTTGGGAAGGAAGAATTCGGAACCACACGTTGGCGGTCATGATGGTTCCGAGCATCGCTCCCACCTCGATGTAAGCCGCGCGGCCGCTGAGCAGGTGCATCACGCCCCACGAGATCGCTGCAATCACGATGAGAGAGAAGCAGGCAAAAGCGGCTTCCGATTTTCCCAGAGGCGACTGCGCCGCCAGATCGTAAATAAGCCAGCCGCCAACCAAGACCCCGAGTCCGATGGATATTCCGGCTGCCTGCGAAATATTCGCTACGTCGGTGTCGATGAGTCCCGCGCTGGAATAGTAGATGAGGAAAAGCAGCGCCATCCCGCTCAACCACGTCATTAATGCTTCCCAGCGAAACCAGCGCACTTGCCCGGGCAAGACCCCCAGCGAGTCCTGTTTCGCTACCGTGTAAAAGCCGCCGCTGTGCACCATCCAGACCTGGAGCGGTATTCCGGCTTCCGCCGCATTTTTATCGAGCCGCCTGAATTGGCCGTCCAACCACGTAAAGTAATAGGTTTGGCCAACCCACAGGATGGCGGCAAAAACGTGGAACCATCGCAGGCTCAGGTTGAGCCATTCACGGATCGCAGAAGTCAACTTGCAAACTCCATGGCCTGTCGTTGCTGATCGTTACCTTGCTGATCCTTTGGAGTCATAGTTAGTTTTGTACCTCAGCTTCCCCGGTACGTTGTGTAACCATTTGGGCTCAGCAGCAGCGGTATGTGCAATTGGGTGTCGTTATCCCGCACCCGGAACGTGACCTCGACGACAGGATAGAGCGCGTCAATTTTCTGCGCTTCGTAGTAACTCGCGGTTTCGAAGGCTAAACGGTAAATACCCGGCGACAAAACTTCCCTTTCGGGCAGCAATTGACTGCACCGGCCGTCGCGGTCCGTTAACTCCGATGCCAAGAGGCGCCAGCCTGAAGGCTCGTCCTTCTCCAGGCGCACAGCCACATCGCTCGCCGGCCTACCAAGAGCGAGGTCGAGAATATGTGTTGAAATACTTTTCATTCCTTAAGCCATTTTCTTAGACGAACCTGAGTGATTTGCCTTTGCTGTTCGGCTGCTTCATAAAGCTCGGTTCGCGGATCACTTTGCAGCCGACGCCGGAGAGCCTCCAGAAGTTCCGCGGCCGATTTGCCGGTAGCGCACACGATGAAGATACGCCCGAACTTGTTTTCGTATTCGCGATTCCCTTCCGCCAAAGCGATCTTAATCGCATCGTCCGCGTCCGCGACTTTTTTTTGCTCTTGCATCGCCCAAGTGGCTGACCGATCGGCCGACGGGTTCGGCGCGCTCGATTCGCCAATCCGCGGATGGCTGTTGAAGGCTTCCATCCAGTCGGATTCGTTCAGGCGGCGCCATGTCTCGTCGGACGCAGCTATTAGAGCAGATTCGTCCGGCACAGGTCTTCGAGTCGCCATCTCGCTGGCCCATGTTTTGGAACCGCAACAAGGCAGGATCTGCGTCGCGGCGGCATCCTGCAGAGCGGCATTCCAGCGCACCAGAACGTCATTCATGCCTTGCTTCCATCTGCCCTCAGCAGGTTCAGAAATTCGGCGACCAGATTGCCCGCCACTGCCGTGCGATATCGCGCGGTCGATCGAATGTCGTCAATCGGCTGGATCTCCGCCATTGCCGTCTTCCTTGCCAACGATACAAGCAATTCATCAATGGCCCTCCCTCTCACGACCTGTTCCGTTTTACTCAGCCGGAGCGGAACCGGCGCCACACTTCCCATAGCGATGCGCACGTCTTCAATCGTCCCTTCCGCAACCCGCCCCAGCGCGGCGATGCACACTTTTGAGATTGCCTGGGCGTTGCGGCTTCCGACTTTTCGCGCGTGGCAAACATATCCTGAAAATCGCCGCGGAAGGCATATGGCCTGAATCAATTCGTCAGGCGCGAGCTTCGTCTTCTTGTAATCGGTGTGAAAACCCGCGTATCGCAAGCGACGCTCACCCCGAACCGATACCAGAACCAACTCCGCATCATAGGCCAGCAGCGCGGGAAGTGAATCCGCTGCTGGCGACGCATTTATGATGTTCCCCCCGAGGGTTCCGCGATTCTGGTTGGCAATTCCGCCGGTCCAGCATGCGGCGCGCGCCAGCATGGGGAGCTCGCGCCCAAGGACTTCATGCTCACGAATGTCGGTGTAGGTACATCCGGCGCCGACGCGAATTTCGTTGGCCAGCACTTCAATGTGTCGTAACTCCGCAAGATTCCAGATGCTAACCAACCTTCGAGATGGCAGCCTGCCCGCCGCATACTGCACCATGATGTCGGTGCCACCCGCGATCGGAAGCCACTCGCCAGGACTCCGCGCCAGAAGCCCAACGGCCGCCTGTAAGCTTCCCGGTGCAACGAGTTCGTAATCCTTCGGATCGGATCTCATGCACGCCTTATGACGATGTCGCTGTCCTGCGATCCGCCGCTTTCGCTACCGCTTCGAAAATCTGCAGGTAGCCCGTGCAGCGGCAAAGATTGCCGGAAAGCCTTTCTCTTATTTCTTCCAGTGAGGGCCTGGGCTGGTGGTTCAAAAGATAAAGTGCCGCCAGAATCATCCCCGGAGTGCAAATGCCGCACTGCGCGCCGCCGCATTCCAGAAAAGCCTGCTGCAGCGGGTGCAGTTGCGCGCCCGCTGCGAGTCCTTCGATGGTGACTATGGTCGCTCCCTCTGCCTGCAGGACCGGAACCAGGCAGCTGTTCACCAGCGTGCCATCCATCACCACCGAGCATGAGCCGCATTCGCCTTCTCCGCATCCTTCCTTCGCGCCAGTCAATCCGAGTTGTTGCCGAAGCACATCGAGCAACCGCTCCATGGGAAAAGCCAGCAAAGTCTTCCGCTCACCATTGACGGTCAGCGAAATCTCGGACTTGCCGCGATCCTGCAATGAACTGATCATCGAACTTCGCTCGCAACATCGGATTCGCTCGCGGCGGAGCGGGCTGTAATCGCTTCGAGAATGTCTTCCGGCATCAGCGGTATTGAATCGAAAGGAAGTCCCAACGCGTCTTCGACCGCATTCAGAATCGCCGGAGCCGGACCGTCCATGGGAAGCTCTCCGATTCCCTTCGCGCCAAAAGCGCCGTGGACATTGCCCAACTCCTCGAAGAACACCCGGATGGGAGGCAGGTCACTGGAAGTTGGCATGATGTAATTTGTCATCTGGCTGTTTTGCATTCGTCCTTGCTGCCAGATCACTTTCTCATACAAGGCAAATCCGATGCCTTGGGCGACGCCGCCCGCGATTTGGCCGACGGCAAGAACCGGGTGGAGCACTCTTCCGACTTCCTGAAGCGCGACAAAGTCGTTTACCGACACTCTGTATGTCGAAAGGTCAACCGAAACCTCGGCAACGTAAACCGCCCACGAATACGCGGCGTAGGCTTCTCCCCGATATGCCTGATCGTCCCAGAAGATGTCGGGAGGCGGCTCATACTGTGCCCAGGAGCGCAGTTCGCCATGCGCAGCAACATGGCTTTGGCAAGCCGCGCGGAATTCATCCGCTGAGTAGGAATCGCCGAGCATGCCCGCCAACGTCAGCGTCTGCTGAATTCCTCGCGCTGCGGATTCCACCAGCTTTCCCACCACCATTACAGTGCGCGACGCAACCGTGGGGCCACTATTCGGCACCTCGGTCGTGTCCGCCTGCGCAATCGTTACATCTTCATAGCGGAGGCCCAGTGCTTCGGCCGCAATTTGACAAAGAACTGTTTTCGTTCCCTGGCCAAATTCCGTGCTCGACACCAGTACGCGAACACGGCCATCGGCGCACCCTTCCACGCCAACCACAGAACTCAGATAACGCTCACCCGATCCGGTAAATCCGGCGCCATGCAGGAAGGCTGCGATGCCCACTCCTTTCTTCGCGGACCCGGACTGATTCTCGATCGAGAATCGCTTCTTCTTCGAGTGATACTCCGAGAGGCTGAGGGCTCGATCGAGAAGCTTCGCGAGCTCGATCGGTTCGCGCACGGTTTGCTGCGTGGTGGTGGTCTGTCCGGGTTTCAGGAAATTCCGGCGCCGGACCTCGACTGGAGAAAGCCCCACCACCTGGGCGATCCGATCCATGTGCCGCTCCATGGCGAAAATGCTCTGAGGCGCGCCAAAACCACGAAATGCTCCGTGAGGCGGAGCGTTGGTGGCGACGGCCTTCGCCCGGATTCGAACATTCGGCCAGTAATACGGACCGCCGGCATGAATGGCGCCGCGGGAAAGAACTACGGACGACAACGTTGCATAAGCCCCGCCGTCAATCGTGAAATCGATTTCTCCTCCCAGAATCTTGCCGTCCCGGCTCACGGCCGTGCGATGACGAGTGCGCGAGGGATGCCGTTTCGTGGTGGCGGCCATATCTTCCGAGCGGTCATAGATAATCTTCACCGGTCTGCCCGACTTGATCGCCAGCAGCGCCGCGTGCCCCGCGATCATCGATGGATAATCTTCCTTGCCGCCGAAAGCGCCGCCGGTTTCCATTTGTACGACGCGAACTTTTTCCGCAGGCAAGTTACATAAAGCCATCAAGGCCTTATGCACATAGTAAGGACACTGCAACGAACCCCATACCGTGATGCCCTGCCGCGCGTCGTAGGCGGCGATCATTCCGTTATTTTCTATGTAAAGCTGCTCTTGAGCGCCGGTGGAGTATTCGCCTTCGACAATGTAGTCGGCCTTCGACCAGACGCCGTCGACATCGCCCTTTTCAATTCGATAGGTCTTGAAGATGTTGTCCGCGCCCCAAACGACTTCGGAGCAGCGCTGGCTTTCTTCAATCGTGAATATGGCGGGAAGAAGATCGTATTCTATCGAGACCGCGTCAACCGCTTTCTGGAGAGCGTGGCGATCCGGGTGGGCCAGCAACAGAATCGGTTCCTCCGGGTGGTTTACGAATTGACTCGCCAGGCAGGGTTGATCGTCTCCGATGAGCGCAATGCAATTTTTCCCTGGAATATCCTTCGCAGATACGATCACAAACTCGCTCCACGGAATGCCGGGGTCGAATGTGATTTTTCTGATTCTGCCGCGGGGAATCTGGCTGCGAACCGTCGCGCCATAAAGCATGTCCGGCAGAAGCATGTCGTCGACGTACTGGGCTTTTCCGGTTACCTTCTCGTGGCCTTCCTTGCGTGGAACCGCGGTGCCGACGATGCGCTCATGATTCATGATTCAACGTTGTTCCGCGCCGCCATCTCTTACGCGCTGGGATGGGATAGTGTATACGACAAACCCCGATTACTTTGCGCTTGTGGAGTGCCCGGCCCGGAACTCCCGTCCGGCGGGCTCTCCCGGAAACTGGCCCTCCAAGAAACTTGGCTTCCCTCTCAGATAAGTGGCCTTCACAACTCCACGAAGCGTCTCTCCCAAATATGGAGAAAGAGCGTGGCGGTAATGAAGCTTCTCTTCCGTCAACACAAACTTACCCGCAGGATCGAAAACGACGAAGTCGGCATCCGAGCCCGGTGCAATCCGACCCTTGCACATTTGGCAGCCGGCGAGACGCGCCGGCGCCTCGGCCATCCAGCGTGCGAGATCGGAGAGGGTAAAACCTCGATCACTGGCCTCGGTCCACATCAGGGGCAGTGCGACTGAAAGACTCGAAATACCACCCCAGGCGGCTCTGAAGTTGCCTTCGTCAAGCTTCTTCATTGCCGGTAGGCACGGAGAATGATCCGTCACCACAAGATCAATCACGCCGTCGCTTAACCCCTGCCAAAGTCTTTCGCGATTTTCCTGGCTGCGAATCGGCGGGGCGCACTTGCACACGTTGCTCCGTCTTCGATCGCCTCCGAGGTCAGATGCAGATAGTGCGGGCAGGTTTCCACGCTCACCGCAAGACCTTGGGAACGCGCAGTTTTCAACTCTGGCAGCGCCGCGCTGGCCGAGAGATGGACTATGTGCAAGCGAAAACTATACTCGCGGCACAGCGACAAAAGTAGCCGGATCGCCGCCAGTTCCGCTTCTTCCGGACGCGAGTGAAGATAAGTCGAATAGCGTTTCCAATCGGCGCTAGCCAGATTCTCGGTGGCCGCCTCGATCGGTCCGGGCAGTTCTGCGTGCACCAGCAGCGGCAGACCGGTTCGAACAACCGCAGGCAACGCGGCTCGCAGTTGCTGCTCTGTAACCATCGTGAAGCCATCGATGCCGGGATGAATGAGAAAGCATTTGAAGCCCGGCACGCCCGCTGCGGCGAGAGCTTCTATGTCTCCCTGATTGTTATCGACTACTCCACCCCAAGCTGCCCAATCTACCCGGCATCGCCCCTGGCCCGCCGCGCGCTTCGCTTCGAGAGCGGCGACCGTGGTCGTCGCCGGCAGGCAGTTCAGAGGCATGTCCACCAGAAACGTGTAGCCTCCAGCCGCCGCGGCGCGCGTGGCCGTATCGAACCCCTCCCACTCGGCGCGGCCGGGATCGTTAATGTGGACATGGGAATCCACCAGCCCGGGAAGAATCGCTGCGTCACCGAAATCGCGCGTGTCGTAATTCTTTGGCACTTGATCAGGAGAAACAATAGCATTGATCTTCTCTCCTTCGACAAGAATGGCCGCCTGCCGGATTCCTTCCGGTGTCACGACCCGACGCGATAGAAAAGCCTGCCGCTCCAAAGATTTGCTCCTTACAGAAACGTGAACCGCAAAGATCGGAAGATCAAAAGAACATTTTACGAACTCCCGGCTTCCAGCTTATACTCCCTTTTCAGCGAAGCGGCTGCGAAAGAGTCCATGTCGACTACTGTGCTCGCAGATGCCCGGATGGCAGGCGTGGGCGTACCGTCACCGATCACGCGTTAACCAAGCAACCCCATGGACAATCCTTTCATGGCGCGCGCCATCCGGCTCTCGATTGAGAATGTCGACTCGGGACGCGGCGGGCCGTTCGGCGCAGTGGTTGTGAAAGACGGCGGCATTATTGGCGAAGGCGCGAACCAGGTTACCTGGACGAAAGATCCGACGGCGCACGCCGAGATGCTTGCCATCCGCGCTGCCTGCGCGAAACTCGGCGCCTTCGACCTGCCCGGCTGCGAGATTTACACTTCCTGCGAGCCGTGCCCCATGTGCCTAGGCGCCATCTATTGGGCCCGGCTTTCCCGCGTCTATTTTGCCAATGCCGCTGCCGACGCATCCAGCATTGGCTTTGACGATTCGCTCATCTATCGCGAGATTCCTCTGCCCCTCGCGCAGCGCGCGATCCCTATGATCCAGATGATGCGCGAGCAAGCCCTCGCGGCGTTTCAGGCCTGGCAAGAGAAACCCAACAAGATCGTCTACTGAGAAACGAAGTTGATCGACGGCTACTTCAACCTCGCCGAAAACCACACTTCCGTGGAACAGGAAATGCTCGGTGGACTCACTACGTTCGTCACCATGGCGTACATCGTCGTGTCGAATCCCCAGATCCTCGCGCAAGCCGGAATGCCCTCCGAAGGCGTGGTCTTTGCGACCTGCATCTCGGCCGCCGTGGCCACGCTCGTGATGGGGGAGTTGAAGTTCATGCAAGTCGGAGAATCCTCGAAAATCAACGGCGGCCGCCAGGATTGGCGCGGCAATCGCCGTAGCCGCCTTGCTCAAGAAACTCCAGGTCTAACTTCAGTACATCCAGCAGGTTTCATGATCGCTGGGCATATCACCACTAGCCACAAGGCTAGTTTGCCCAAGGTTCGCAGGCGCTGCTCTGACTGGCATCACAGGGTGGAGTGAGGGAGATTACGCGGGACTGACTTTACCTGCCCATTGATAAGTTACTTGAGAGTCTCCACGTAGGCGATCAATGCCTTCAAATCATCCGGCGGAAGATCGATAGGCGGCATGCCGCCGGCGTTCATTTTCGCGGTGGGATGTTTGAAGAGTTGGGCTAGCTGGTCAGGCGAGAATTTTGCGTTTGTGCCGATAAGGGCTGGGGCCGCGGCGGTGCCCACTCCGCCATCCCCGTGGCAGGCATTGCACGATTGTCCTTCGAAAACGGTTTTCCCTTTCGCGGCCAGGGGGTCAGCGAGCGTAACGTTTGCGGCAGCCAGGGACGCGGAAGAAAGCTCCGGCTCAAACGGCTTTTTCGCGTACTCGTTTTCTTCACCGCTCTGCTTCGCCAGTTGCTGGGTCACTCCGGGATCGTGCCGGTCCAAATACTCGCTGCGCAAGCCTAGGCCCAGAAGTGAGAACACCAGGAAGGCGTACGCCCCCATCGCCGCAGGCCTTTTCCACGGACGCCGCTCGACATTGCGATCCAGAAAAGGAAGCGCCAGGACGGCAAGGACGAGGAGCGTTGGAATGACAAGCACGCCCACGATCGCGGCCGACCCGTGCCAGTACTTCAGCCACTGAAATATGGGCAGGTAGTACCATTCTGGCCGCGGCACGTACTGCGTATCTGCTGGGTTGGCCGGCGGCCCCAGTTGCATCGGGACGAAGAAGCACAGCAAGCCAAGCCCCACGATCAACAGCCCTGTCAACGAAAGATCCATCAGGACCTGCCGAGGATAGAAGAGTTCCGCCTGCTGCTTTGGTTGGCAAGGATCTTCATCCACAGGCCCGGCGGCTCCCGCTTGGCGGAATAGAAAGATATGAGAGGCTAGCAGTGCGAAGATGCATGCAGGAATAAAAAAAACATGAGCTACGAAAAACCGTGAGATCGTAAGCGTGCCCATCTCCGTGCCACCGCGCATCAGGCGCTTAATGCTCTCTCCAATCCAGGGAACTTCACTCACGGCGTTGGTTCCCACAGCGGTGGCAAAATAAGCCCGTTGGTCCCAGGGAAGCAAGTAGCCGGTGAAGGCCATCGCCAGGACCAGACCGAAGAGAATGCATCCAGAGAGCCAGAGCAGCTCGCGCCGCCCTTTGTACGACCCGTAGATGTAGGTTTGCGAGAGGTGCAGGAACAACACGATGACCATCGCGCTGGCGCCGTAGGCGTGGAGGCTGCGGAGAAACGATCCAGCCGTGACCGCTTTCGTAATGTAGGCGACCGTGGTGTGCGCGTGGTCGGCCGATGGAACATAGTACAGCGCAAGAAAAATTCCGGTAATAATCTGCGAAAGGAACATGAATAAAAGTCCCGATCCGAAGATGTAGGCGAAGCGCGCGCCGCCGGGAATGGGCTCGTCGAGAGCGCTGCGAAGCAAATCATCCAGGCCGGTGCGGCGGTTCAACCACGCCCAAAGCCCTGACTCGCGCCGCTTGGAGGATCCGCTTTCGCTGGTCTGCGTTGAATGCATTCCTTCTAACCTATGACTTCTTTGTCGGAGACGAGTTGCCGGAAATATTGGAATCGCACCAGCAACTGGCCGCCTTGAACCGACGTTTCCAGCGCATCCATCCCCCGTAACGAGGGTCCGCCGACGCGGCTTCCGTCCGCCGCAAAAGTGGCGCCGTGGCAGGGGCAGACAAACTCAGTCTTTTCCTTATTCCAGGGGACTGTACAACCCAGGTGCGGACAGATGGAGGTGAGAACGCGAAGCTGGCCCTGGCCGTCTCTTGTCACGTAGACGGCTTTTTCTGATACCGCCTTGCGCCAGCCATCCACTTGCTCAATCTGAACCGTCCGCATGATGGGCTCGGTCAGGGACGTGAATTCGCTGAGATCTCCCACTGGCGAACTCTTGAGTTGAGTGGTCCGGCGCAGCAACGGGAATAGAGCAAAGCGCATCAGCGGCAACGCCAGCAGCGCGCCCACGAAGACAGAGCCGAGTCCCAGCAACACTCCGAGAAACGAGCGTCTGCTTGCAGCGGAGACGGCGGATGGTGAAGACTTCCCTGCTGTGGGATCCGAATTCGCTTCGCCTTCGAACACGCGCATGCCTCAATTGCCTTCGCTTAAGGTGTTGGCGACCAATCGAACCTTACGACATCCACCTTACGGTTATTTATTTCTTCGCCAGGCTCCGGATGTAGGCGACCAGACTCGTTACATCGTCGGGCTTGATCTTCGCGCCAAACGGCGGCATTTTTCCTCGGCCCTTCGTAATGACTTCGGCGAGTTGTGCATCGGTTTGGTTCTGCACTTCGCTGGATCTCAGGTCCTTGGCTTTCATCGCCTTGCCGGTGGGCGAACTGCCACTGCCATCCTCCGAATGGCACAACGTGCAGTTTGTCTTGAAAAACTTAGCCGGATCACTCTGGGCCTGAAGGCCAGACGAGAGGGCCAACATCGCCAGACAAGTCAACATGCCGGGTACAATTCGCGAAGCATTTTCTTGCATGTGTATCTCCTTCTACTTGCGCACTGGAATTGCCAGCCGCGCCTGCGCAGCAGTGTACCGCAAAGCCCAGGGGGCGGGTGACTTTCACGCCCGCCCGGACGATCACCGGGCAACAAAGCCCCGTCTCTATTCAGAAAACAAATCGTACCAGCCGATAGGTGGAGTTGTTTGCCGAAGCACTGCGGCCTGCGCCGTCATAGTTCGTGCCAGCCCACTCCGGTAGGTTAACCTGAAAACGGGAGATTCAGAATGACGACCCTGAAGCTCGCGGGCATTGAGGCTTGCGTATTCGACGCTTACGGCACGCTGTTCGACGTCAACAGTGCAACGCGCTCCGCCCAGGATTCGCTGGGTGAGAAATGGCAACCTCTGGCCGAGTTGTGGCGCTTGAAGCAACTGCAATACACCTGGCTGCGCGGCCTTGCTGGGCGCCACGCGGATTTCTGGCAGGTAACAGGCGAGGCTCTCGACTTTGCCCTTTCGACGCTGCAACTCGAAGACCCTGCGCTGAGAGCCCGCCTCATGAACCTGTATCTGATGCTGACCGCCTATCCGGAAGTTGCTGACACCTTGACGCGGCTGAACTCAGCCGGGATGAAGCTCGCCATCCTCTCCAACGGAACACCCGCCATGCTTACTGCTGCGGTAGCGAATGCGGGCATCACACACTTGATCGATGTGATTTTGTCTGTGGAGGAAGTGCAGGTCTACAAGCCCCACCCTTCGGTATACCGGCTCGCCTGTGACCGGCTCAACGTGGTTGCGTCCGGCATCTGCTTTCTGTCTTCCAATGGCTGGGATGCCTACTCCGCCAAGGCGTTTGGCCTTCGCACGCTGTGGTGCAATCGCTTCGGCCAAGCACCTGAACGCATCCCGGAGACGCCTGACGCGCAAATCGCCACGCTCGCCGAGTTGCCGGATATCGTTCTGGGCTGACGCGAAGGCGGGAATCGCTCAAGTCGCGAGGGGCTCAAAAAACAGGGGGTGCAAAACCGGCCCCATGCACCAGAGACTAATCTTCTACGCGATGATCAAAGATTCCAAAGCAACCCGGTTCGGGATCACCAAAGTCGAGCCGCTCTGCTGGATCTGTCCGAGACGAAGATCGAATGTTCGCACCGGCGAGCCCACGGAAAAATCAGCCGCTGGGATGGGTCAAGCGAACCTCGACACGACGGTTGTAAGCGCGTCCTTCGGAGCTTGAATTGGGCTGCAGGGGAGTTCTTGATCCTACTCCCGTGGCGGAAAGCCGCGCTTTGGGGACGTGAAGTTCGTTGACTAGCGCGTTTCGCACTGCGATAGCTCGGCGGCTCGAGAGGTTCAAGTTGTGGGTCTCCGGACCGATTCGACGCTTACGGCACGTTGTTCGACGTCAACGGTGCAGCGCGCTCCGCCCAGGATTTGCTGGGTGAGAAGTGGCAACCTCTGGCTGAGTTGTGGCGCTTGAAGCAACTGCAATACACCTGGCTGCGCGGTCTCGCCGGGCGCCACGCGGATTTCTGGCAGGTAACAGGCGATGCTCTCGACTTTGCCCTTTCGACGCTGCAACTCGAAGACCCTGCGCTGAGAGCCCGCCTCATGAACCTGTATCTGATGCTGACCGCCTATCCGGAAGTTCCTGACACCTTGACGCGGCTGAAGGCAGCCGGGATGAAGCTCGCTATCCTCTCCAACGGAACGCCCGCCATGCTTGCTGCGGCGCTAGCGAACGCGGGCATCGCACACTTGATCGATGCAATTCTGTCCGTGGAGGAAGTGCAGGTCTACAAGCCGCACCCTTCGGTATACCGGCTCGCCTGTGATCGGCTCAACGTGGTTGCGTCCGGCATCTGCTTCCTGTCTTCCAATGGCTGGGATGCCTACTCCGCCAAGGCGTTTGGCCTTCGTACGCTGTGGTGCAATCGCTTCGGCCAGGCACCTGAACGCATCCCTGAAACGCCTGACGCGCAAATCGCCACGCTCGCCGAGTTGCCGGATATCGTTCTGGGCTGACGCGAAGGCGGGGATCGCTCAAGTCGCGAGGGGCTCAAAAAACAGGGGGTGCAAAACCGGCCCCATGCGCCAGAGACTAATCTTCTACGCGATGATCAAAGATTCCAAAGCAACCCGATTCGGGATCACCACAGTCGAGCCGCTCTGCTGGATCTGTCCGAGACGAAGATCGAATGTCCACACCGGCGAGCCACGGAAAAATCAGCCGCTGGGATGGGTCAAGCGAACCTCGACACGACGGTTGTAAGCGCGTCCTTCGGAGCTTGAATTGGGCTGCAGGGGAGTTCTTGATCCTACTCCCGTGGCGGAGAGCCGCGCTTTGGGGGACGTGAAGTTCGTTGACTAGCGCATTTCGTACTGCG
>CAWEDF010000010.1:0-32269 GCA_963807655.1 uncultured Acidobacteriaceae bacterium
TAATACAAATCCTCCATCGCCTTCTTCACCTTGTCCGACACCGCCTCCAAATCCCGCATCTTCAGCCCCGCAGTCGAGATCGGCTCGCCCACACGCATCTCCAGCGGGCGGCATTTGATGTGGTAGGTATTCATCGGCAGCAGTTCGAAAGTACCCACCAGCGCGACCGGCACAATATCCACCTGCGCCTTGATTGCGAGAAAAAAAGCTCCCGGCAGAAACGGTTTGATCTCGCCGTCGGGAGTGCGCCCGCCCTCGGGATAAATCACCAGTGGCATGTCGGCCTTCAAACTCTTCACCGCCGAGCGGATAGCCGCAATCGAATTGGTCGGCTTCTGCTGGTCGATGCAGACCTGTCCCGATCGCTTCAGTTGCCAGCCCACGATCGGATACGACAACAATTCCTTCTTGAAAACGATGCGGAATTGAAACGGCAGGTAAACGTAGAGAACCGGAATGTCGAGCGCCGAGGCGTGATTCACCGCGTAGACATGAGGCTTCGAAGTGTCGATCTTGTCAAGGCCGGCAACCTTCACCGGCGAGAAGATCGTCTTCATGATGAGCCACGACCAGGCCCGCGAAAACCAGTGCAGCCGTCGCCCGCTCCGGTCGAACATTCCGCCAGGGAGCGCCAGCAATCCCAGAACCAGGGTGTAGAGCCAGATCAGCGGATCGAGAATCAAATACGACCGCAGCCGGCTCAACCAGCCGTATTTCACCCCGGGGATGGCGTGCGGACTGCGTCTCGGGGCAACCGCCGGCCCGGCCTCTGCGCCCCTTTCCACTTCCACGGACGATGATGAATTCACTTCCTGCACACTTCCATTCTAGGGGAAACCGCGCGCGGGCGCCGCCTCAGATTTCCGCCCCGACGCTGCCCATCACCTCGCCCACCAGATAAATCGAGCCGGTAATCACCACAACGGTTCCCGCTTGGGCGAGCATTCGAGCCCGCTCCACGGCGCTGTGCACGTCATCTATAGCTTCAATCTCAACGTCCGTGCGCGCCGCAGCTTGCTGAATCTCCTCCGGCGATGCCGCGCGCGGATTCTCCGGCCGGGTTGCGATCACCCGATCCGCCAGCGGAAACAGAATTTCCGTCATCTCCGAGATTGCCTTATCCCGCATCGCCCCGAAAACAAAAATCAGCGGACGGTCTTCGTACCGCTCCGAAAGGGCGGAACGCAGCGCCCATGCGCCCGCCGGATTATGCGCCACATCGATAACGATCTCAGGCCAACCCGGCCGCGCTGCGATCACCTGAAACCGCCCCGGCCAGTCAGTCTCGCGAATGCCGCGCTCGATACTCGTCGCCGTGATGCCGACGAACCCGTGCTGATTCAACTCAACCGCAGCCGCGATGGCCAAAGCCACATTCCGCAACTGATGTCGCCCAACGAGCGGAGTCTTCACCAGAATCTCTTCACCAAGAACCGCAAGAGGATATCGGTAAATGTATGTCTTAGCGAACTTTGTGCCTTCCTCTGCGTCCTTTGCGGTTAAAGGCTTTTGGCCGCCAGCAAGATTTTCTCCCTCGGTACCAGGTACCAGGTACTCGCTACTACCCGGCGAAACCGGCGGCACGTACGGAACCGCGTTCACCGCCCGCGCCCCGAGTTCGAGGATCGTGTTTCCGATCACGTCATTGGCTTCAGGCAGTTGCGGCAGCGTAACCACCACGCCGCCCGCACGAATAATCCCGACCTTCTCCCGCGCAATCTCGCCCACCGTATCTCCGAGAAACTTCTGATGATCAAGAGAAATGTCGGTAATCACGCTCACTCTCGGATCAACCACGTTGGTCGCATCCAGCCGCCCGCCCATACCAACTTCTAGAACTGCAAGGTCCACCCGCTCCCGCGCAAAATACTCAAAGGCAATCGCAGTCATCATTTCGAAAAAGCTGGGATGCCACGGTAACTCCGCCCGTTCCACGAGGCTTTCCGCCACCCGATCCACCACGGAATGCAGCGACGCAAAACCGTCATCGGTGATCTCTTTGCCGTTCACCCGGATACGCTCGTTAATCCGCACCAGATGCGGCGAGGTGTACAAGCCTGTTTTCAATCCCGAGGCCCGCAGGATCGAAGCCAGCGTCGCCGCCGTCGAACCCTTCCCATTCGTCCCAGCGATCAGCACGCTCGGGAAATGCCGCTCCGGATGATCCAGCGCCTGCAACAGCACCTGCATGTGGGCGAGATCGAACTTGTGCGAAGGCGTCTGCGCCAGCTCGTGCCCGAGCGCAAACATACGGGCCACCGCGGTTTCATAGGACATAAAAATAGCCATCAGCCGGCAGCGGTCAGCCATCATCTTGACCCCAGATTACCAGCCTCAGAAGTGGAAGAAAAAGACGGGGTCGCCAAAGAGCGGGAAGAAAGCTGAATCGGTGGCGAAGTGGGTTAACTAACGGCTGACGGCTGACGGCTGATGGCTGCTCCATCCATAAAATCCAGCGCCCGGGCGATATACGGCTTAAGTTCCTTGCGATGCACGACTGCATCCAGCATGCCATGCTCCAGGAGGAATTCGCTGCGCTGAAAACCCGCCGGCAGTTTCTGCCGGATCGTCTGCTCAATGACCCGTGGCCCGGCAAACCCAATCAGCGCGCCGGGTTCAGCAATATTCAAATCGCCCAGCATGGCAAACGATGCCGTCACCCCGCCCGTAGTCGGATCGGTCAGCACGGAAACATACGGCACCTTCGCCTTGTCCAGTCGCGCCAGCGCCGATGAAATCTTGGCCAGTTGCATCAGGCTGATCACGCCCTCCATCATTCTCGCCCCGCCCGAAGCCGACACAATGATCAGCGGCGTCTTCGAATCCGCCGCGCGCTCGACCGCCCGGGTGATCATCTCGCCTACCACCGCGCCCATGCTGCCGCCAATGAACGCATACTCCATAACGCTCGCGATTACCGGCCGCCCCAGTAGCTTGCCGTGCGCGTTGATCACCGCGTCTTTCAGCCCCGTGTCGCGTTCCGCCTGCCGCAGCCGGGACGAGTACGGCTTCAAATCTACAAACTTCAGCGGATCGGTCGACGCCAAATTCGTGTCAAACGTCTCATACTGATTCTCATCCAGCAGCAGAGCCAGCCGGGTCCGCGCATCGATGCGAAAGTGCTTTTCGCACTTCGGACAAACGTTCAAATTCTCTTCCAGATCTTTTTTCCAGATGATCTGCCGGCAGTTCTCACACTTCACCCACAACCCTTCGGTGCGAACCGTCTTCTTCCCCGAAGTCTCCAACTCCCCGGATTCGCGCTTGAACCAAGCCATAAGAATTTAGCGATTCAGTTATTTTGTGATTTGGCGATTGAAAAGCGAACTTGAAAGCTTGAAACAATCGCTCAATCGCCCGATCGCCAAATCACTCAATTTCAATACTCGATCCCCCTCTGCGCCATGACGCCCTTCTCGTAGGCGTGCTTCACCTGCCGCATCTCCGTTACGGTGTCGGCGGCCTCGACAATTGTGGGGTGTGCGTTCCTTCCCGTCAAGATGACATGCACCATCTCGGGCTTGCTCTTCAGGCTCTCCACGACTTTCGCCGCGTCCAGCATGCCATAACTGATCGCATAGTTGATCTCATCCAGCACCACCAGATCCCACTCGCCCGACTGGATCGCCTTCTCCCCCTCCGCCCACGCCGCTTCCACCATCTTCACATCTTCCGGATCGGGCTTCTCCGCGCCTACCTTCACAAATCCCCGGCCCATCTGCTTCATCACGAACTTGTCCCCGAAGGCCTTGACGGCATCCAGTTCCCCGTAGTGCCACGAGCCTTTCAGAAACTGCAGCATCAGCACCCTCATGCCCTGGCCCACCGCACGCAAAGCCGTCCCCATCGCCGCGGTCGTCTTCCCTTTTCCCGGCCCGGTGTTCACGATGATAAGACCGCGGCGTACGTCAGTCATAGTTGCAGGATGCCTGATTCTACAAGAAACCGCAGGAAACAGTGGTCAGTGATCAGTGGTCAGTGGCTAGTTAACGCACATGGATTATTGTCGGAGTGGTTTTACTGGCCGCGGACCACAGACCACTTTTTCTGCTCTTTCCACGGAACTCGCGCATCCAAGCTTGCGTATCGGGTAGAAGCGGAGCTACGTCTGCTCGCCGACTGCGGAGGTCTCGTCGTGATCAACAATTGTTCTGTGTTGTTGTTTTGCGTACTCGCAGCATTACCTGCATTTTCCGCTCAGCACGTCACGCTTCATCCGAGGCCCGGTTTCGATTCCGCCGAGCAGGATATCATCCGCCAGATCGTCGACATGGAGCGCCAGGCCAAAGAGGCCAGCCTGCGCCGCGACGCCGACTTCTCCTTGCGCACCCTGGCCGAGGACTACGTCGCGATCACTCCTCTCGGCCAGGTCACCACCAAGCAGGAAACCGTCTCGGCCCGCCGCAGCGGGCAACTCCGCTACGAAGCCATGAATGTCACCGATATGGTCGTGCGAGTGTATGGCGACACCGCCGTAGTGACCGCGCGCGCCGACGTCAAAGGCCACCAGCTCGGCGAAGATTTCAGCGGCCTCTATCGCTACACCCGCGTCTGGGTTCGCCGTAACGGGCACTGGCAAACCGTCAGCTACCAGGCCACAGTCACACAGTGAAATCGGGGTAGTGGGTCAGTTGAATTCGTTTTGAAGGGGCGCGGCTTCGGCCGCGCCGTAAATGCTCAAAATCAATTCAGGCTTTAGCCGTTGCGGGGGCGTGTTTTCAAACTGACCCACTACCAGAATCAGGCCAAGTTTGACCCTCCCCAATCCCTCCAATAAACTGAGAGATTCACTACATCTGTAGGTTTCAACTTATGGCAGAAAGCATTCATGTGAAGCTTCCCGACGGAAGCGTAAAGAACGTTCCCAAGGGCACGACCGCGCTCGACATCGCAAAATCCATCAGCCCGCGGCTGGCGGATGCGTCTCTCGTAGCCAAAACCAACGGCGACCTCATCGACCTCACCCGTCCGCTGGAAAAAGATACCGATCTTCGTCTGCTGAAGGAGAGCGATCCCGAGGCACTGGAAGTTTACCGGCATTCCTCCGCGCATCTTCTGGCCGCGGCCGTGCTGGAACTTTTTCCCGAGACCAAACTGGGCCACGGTCCGCCGACCGAGAGCGGATTCTTCTACGATTTCTACCGGCCCACGCCCTTCACTCCCGAGGATCTGGAGAAAATCGAGAAGAAGATGCAGGAACTCGTCCAGCAGAACATCCCCTATGCGCGCGAATTTCTGCCTCGCGACCAGGGGCTGGCGGAGTTCAAAAAAGAAGGCGACTTCATGAAGTGCCATTTCATCGAGCAATTCACCAAGCCCGATGAAAAGATTTCGATCTACCGCACCGGCAAGTTCACCGACTTCTGCCGCGGACCGCACATCCCGTCAACCGGCAAAATCAAGGCGTTCAAGCTGCTCAATATCGCCGGCGCGTACTGGCTGGGCGATGAAAAGAATCAGCAACTGCAGCGCATCTACGGGACTTCATTCTTCTCGAAGAAAGATCTCGACGCTCACCTGCAGCAGGTGGAAGAAGCGAAGAAGCGCGACCATCGCGTGCTGGGCCAGCAGCTCGATCTGTTTTCCATTCAGGAACTGGCCGGGCCGGGACTGATTTTCTGGCATCCCAAGGGCGGCATCATCCGCAAACAGATGGAAGACTGGATGCGCGACGAGTACCTGAAACGCGGCTACTCGCTGGTTTACACGCCGCATGTGGCGCGGCGGCAATTGTTCTTTACCTCGGGCCACGAAGGCTACTACGCGCAGAACATGTTCGACGCCATGGAACTCGACGACGCCGAATATCGCCTGAAGCCGATGAATTGTCCCGGCCACATCTTGATTTACCGGGACTCGCTGAAGTCGTATCGCGATCTGCCAGTGCGCCTTGGCGAGCTGGGAACGGTCTACCGCTACGAGCGCTCGGGCGTGATGCACGGCCTGCTGCGCGTGCGCGGCTTTACCCAGGATGACGCGCACATCTTCTGCACGCCCGAGCAGATCGAGGATGAGATCGCCAGTTGCCTCGAATTTGCCCTCGATGTCTTGAAGGACTTCGGCTTCGACAAGTTCCAGACCGAGCTTTCCACCTGGAATCCGGACGACCGCAAGAATTTCGTCGGCAGCGAAGAACAATGGATCCACGCCACGCAATCGCTCGAAAAAGTGCTGAAACGCGAGAAGATCGAGTACAAGACCATCCCCGGCGAGGCCGCGTTTTACGGGCCGAAGATTGACATCAAGCTGGTCGACGCCATCGGGCGCCTGTGGCAGCTCTCGACCGTGCAGTTCGACTTCAACCTGCCGCAACGCTTCGGCCTTGAGTACGTCGCCGAAGATGGTTCGCGCAAGCAGCCGGTAATGGTGCATCGCGCGCTCTACGGATCGGTCGAGCGCTTCTTCGGAGTGCTGATCGAGCACTACGCGGGCGCATTCCCGGTGTGGCTCTCGCCAGTGCAGGTGGCAATGATCCCCATCAGCGAGCGCCATGCGGAGTATGCGCACAAAGTTGCGGACCAGCTCAAGGCCATCGGCGTGCGCGTCGAAGTGGACGCGCGCAACGAAAAGATGAATGCGAAAATCCGCGAACATGCCATGCAGAAAGTGCCGTTCCTGTTGGTCGTAGGAGACAAAGAGGCCGAGGCCGGCAAGGTGAACGTCCGCACGCGCGGGAAAGAGAAGACTGAAGACATGGCGCGGCAGAGTTCGTTGAGAAGATCAAAAAGCTGATCGCGGAGAAAAGTCCGAGCCTGTAAATGCTCATGTGGGGACAGCCGCTCTCGGCTGTCCCGCGAGCGCCAGCTCGCCTCGGTCCAGCATGTCCCCCCGATGTACCATGTTTCCGTGCATGAACTAGCGGAGCGTGTGTTGGCCCACATCCGGCGGGAGGAATTGCTGCGCGCTGGCGATCGCCATGGAGTTGCGGTCTCTGGCGGCATCGATTCCGTCGCTCTTCTTCGCCTCCTGCTTGAGTTGCGTCAAGAACTCGGCGTCGTGCTCTCCGTAGTTCATTTCAATCACAAGCTGCGCGGGGCGGAGTCCGAGGCGGATGAGGAGTTTGTTGCAGTCTAGCTCGTGAGCACGGATTCGAGTTTTACAGTGAGAGCGGCGACGTGGCGCGACTGGCTGCCGAGGAACATTCCGGCGTGGAAGCGGCAGCACGCGAGCTGCGCTACGGATTCTTTAGCTGGCTTCTGGGATCGGATGATAGCTCCGACACGATCGGTTCCGCTCCGGTGATCCTCAACAAGATCGTCACCGCGCACACACTCGACGATCAGGCCGAGACCGTGCTCATGCGCCTGATTCGCGGCACTGGACTCAGAGGGCTCGGAGGAATCTATCCCCGCATCGTGGTCGAGCACGAAGACGGAGACGGCCACGGCGAGATCGTCCGCCCTCTGCTCGGAATCCGGCGGTGCGAACTTGGAGCAGTATCTGAAGATCTCAAACCAGCCGTGGCGAGAAGACTCGACCAACGCCGACGCCAAGTTCACCCGCAACCGCCTGCGCAGTCTTGTGATGCCACTGCTGGAGCGCGAGTTCAATCCCGCCGTAGTCGAGAGTTTCGCCGAACTGTCGGAGATCGCCCGCGACGAAGAAGATTACTGGGAGAACGAAATCTCCGGTTGGCTGGGGACGGTGGTGCAATGGTCCGAGCCAGCGTGGACTCGCGATGTGCAGGACGTGAGTTTCGTCCAGATCGAGCCGGTGGGCGGTGGTCCTCCGCAATGTCTGCCGATGGATTTAGGGTTGAGATCGCGGATCGCAAACGCGCCGTGGCTGGTGATGAACGCTTCCGTGAGCCGGCCCTGGCTGCTGACCGAGCCACGCGCGGTGCAAAGAAGAGCGCTGAAAGCGATCGGCGAGCAGGCCGGAATTCCCTTGAGTTCAAGCACATCGAACAGATCCTCAGCTTCGTGGCCGAGGACGGTCCTGCGGGCAAAGAGTTGTCGCTTCCCCTCGGCTGGAAAATTCGCCGCGAGCCGGAGGCCGTGGTATTCGTCACGCCCGACCTGCGGCAGCGACCGGAACCGGTGCCGGACTACGAGTATCCACTGGCGGTCCCCGGACGTGTCCTCGTGTTTGAAGCGAACTCGGTAATCGAAGCGCTCCTCGTCACTCCCGCCTCGCCGCCTGCGGAGTATAATCCGCAGCAACTTCTTCGCGCCGATCTGTTGCCGCAGCAGTTGACCGTTCGCAACTGGCGTCCGGGAGACCGCTTCTTTCCGGCGCACACGAAAGCGCCGAAGAAGATCAAAGAGTTGCTGCAGGAGCGTCACGTCGCCCAGCCCGGGCGCAGGCTTTGGCCGGTCGCCGTCAGCGGAGACGAGATCGTGTGGATGCGCGGCTTTCCGGTCCCCGCCAGATTCCAAGCCAAAGCGGGCGAGGACGCCATACTCATTCGGGAGACGCCGTGGGCAGTTGAAGCACGCAATTTAAGAGGTACGCCACTTCATGAACGAGATGAACATGAACGAGAGGAACGAACCGAAAGCCGGGCCACTTCGTCAGGTCATTGCCGCCGAGCAGATTCAGAAGCGCGTGAAGGAACTCGCGCGCCACATCTCCGACGACTACCGCGGACAAACCATCCAGGCGCTTGCCGTTCTCGAGAACGCGTTCATTTTCATGGCCGACCTGGTCCGCGCGTTGGAGGTTCCGGTGGTCTGTCAGTTCATCAAACCGAAATACAGCAAACAACAAGGCAGCCAGTCGCCAGAGATCACCGAGATTTTCTTCAGCCATGAACCTGATATTCGCGGCCAGCATATCCTGCTGGTCGAGGGTCTGGTGCATTCCGGCGTGACCAGCGAGTTCCTGATGAACGACTTGCGCGCGCGCGGCGCGGCCTCGGTGAAGTTGGTCACGCTGCTCGACCGCCAGTCAGCCCGCCGTGTCGCCCTGCAGCCGGACTATTTCGGCTTCCTCGTCGATGACACGTTCCTCGTTGGCTACGGGCTAGGCGCGGCGGAGCAGACCAACCGCAATATCCCCTGCCTGTCTGCAAGCCCAGTCCCGCAAATGACTTAAGTTATGCCGCGTCGAACGCGCCTTTTTCCTCTGGAAAAGGTAGAATAGTGTTCCTAGGGATTTTCCCCTATCGAAATTGGCCGACTGGCATCTAACGTGGTGGTAGGAGCCTCGGGTTTCGTGCATAGCAGTTGCCGGAGCCCGGTATTCAGGAGCTTTTAGGTGAATTCAACAGTAAAGACCGTACTTTTCTGGGGGGGGATTCTAGTGTCTGCCCTTGTGTTGTGGACCGTGATCCAGCAGGGCCGCAACGGGCAGAAGGACGCCGAAATCAACTTCTCCCAGTTCATGACCGACGTCGATCAGGGCAAGGTGCATGAAGTCACCGTCGACGGCATGCAACTGCGCGGAAAGTTCAGCGACAATTCCGCCTTCCATACCACGGTTCCGGCGAACTATCCCGACATGATCAAGGCTCTCCAAACCAAGGGAGTCCTGATGACGTTCCGCGACGCCAACAGCGGAAGTTGGCCGCTGCAATTGCTGGGGACATGGGCTCCGCTCATTCTGCTGGGCGCGCTCTGGTTCTTCATGATCCGCCAGATGCAGACCGGCGGCAACAAAGCGTTGTCGTTCGGCAAGAGCCGGGCACGGCTGCTTTCCATGCAGCAGAAAAAAGTCACGTTCAAAGATGTGGCCGGCGTGGAAGAGGCCAAGGAAGAGCTGCGCGAGATTATCGAATTCCTGCGTGAAGCGCAGAAGTTCCAGAAACTCGGCGGCAGGATTCCCAAGGGAGTGCTGCTGGTCGGACCTCCGGGAACCGGCAAGACGCTTTTGGCGCGAGCCGTAGCCGGCGAAGCCAACGTTCCGTTCTTCTCGATCTCCGGCTCGGATTTTGTCGAGATGTTTGTAGGCGTCGGCGCCAGCCGCGTGCGCGACTTGTTCGAGCAGGGCAAGAAGAACGCGCCCTGCATCATCTTCATCGACGAAATCGACGCCGTGGGAAGGCATCGTGGCGCTGGCCTCGGCGGCGGTCACGACGAGCGCGAGCAGACGCTGAATCAGTTGCTGGTCGAGATGGACGGCTTCGAATCGAATGAAGGCGTCATCCTCATGGCAGCTACGAACCGGCCGGATGTGCTCGATCCCGCATTGCTGCGGCCCGGACGCTTCGACCGACGCGTAGTGGTAAGCCGACCGGATGTGCGCGGGCGCGAGGAAATTCTGCGCGTGCATACCCGCAAGATTCCTCTAGCGGAAGATGTCGATCTCTCGGTGCTGGCGCGCGGCACTCCGGGATTTTCCGGCGCCGACCTCGCGAACATGGTGAATGAAGCTGCCTGGCCGCGGCTCGGCAGAACCGCAAGGCTGTTCTGATGTTCGACTTCGAAGTCGCCAAAGACAAAGTCCTGATGGGCGTGGAGCGCAAGTCGATGATCCTCTCCGACGAGGAAAAGAAAGTCACCGCGTACCACGAAGCAGGTCACGCGCTGGTCGCGGCCAAGCTGCCGGGCTCGGACCCGGTGCACAAGGTCACGATTATTCCGCGCGGTATGGCGCTCGGCGTAACCATGCAGTTGCCCATCGATGACCGGCACAACTACACCAGAGAATACTTGAAGACTGACCTCGCAATTCTGATGGGCGGACGTTTGGCCGAGGAACTGTTCCTCAACCAGATGAGCACCGGCGCTGGAAACGACATCGAGCGGGCCACAGAAATGGCGCGCAAGATGGTCTGCGAGTGGGGCATGAGCGATCTCGGCCCGCTCACCTTCGGCAAAAAGGAAGAGCAGATATTCCTGGGCCGCGAGATCAGCCAGCACCGCGATTACAGCGAAGACACCGCCATCAAGATCGACGGCGAGGTCCGCAAGCTGGTGAACCAGGGCTACGAAACCGCAAAGAGCATTCTGGAAGGCAATCGCGACACCCTGCAGAAGATTGCAGCGGCTCTCCTGGAGCGCGAAGTGCTCGATGCTTCCGAAGTAATGCTGCTGGTCGAAGGTAAGGAACTGCCTCCGATGAAGTCGCCTTCCAAGCCCGACGACGGCGTGCAACAAGTGTTGAAGCCGGAACCGGGACGGGGAATCGTGAAGGGCGGAGAAAGCCCGGCGCGAGCCTAAGGCTAATCGGAATTCTATGGAAGGGCGGCCGCGAGGCCGCCCTTAGTTTTGTTCCGGAAACCTAGCAGATGCGGATCAGCGGCTTCTGGAATTCAGTCACACTACCGATACGGCGCGCCACGACTCCGGCATCGGCCAACTTATGCAAGAGTGCCTCGCAATCATCCCCGGCGATCGAGATGAGTAGCCCGCCCGCAGTCTGCGGGTCGAAAATCAGAGTCTTGAGTTCGTCGCTGATTTCCGTTTCGTAGCCCACCACGCATTCGGCGAATTCACGGTTCGCCACCAGCCCCCCAGGCACATGGCCCGCGCGAACACACTCCAAGGCCCCAGGCAAAACTTGGATGTCTTTCGAAAAAAATCGCAACGCGATATTGCTGGCCAGTGCCATCTCGCGAGCGTGCCCGATGAGTCCGAAGCCCGTGACGTCAGTCAGAGCATGCACATCAAATTTTCCCTGCTGAATTGTTTCGGCGGCTCGCTTGTTCAGAGTAGTCATCGACTGAACCGCAGTCTCAATCCACGCCGGCTCAGCCTTCCCCTTCTTGATCGCGGTAGAAATCACGCCCGTGCCCAGCGCCTTGGTAAGAACCAGAGCATCGCCCGCCCGGGCCCCGGCGTTGGTGAGAACTTTTTTCGGATCGATGAGTCCGGTGACAGAGTACCCAAACTTGGTTTCCTCGTCGCGAATGCTATGGCCGCCGATCACCGTGCATCCGGCTTCGATCATCTTCGAGAGACCTCCGGCGAGAATACGTTCCAGAATTTCAGATCCGCCTTCTCCGGAAAACACACCAAAGCCAGCGCTGTAAGCGGCTTTCCGCCCATCGCGTAAACATCGCTCAACGCGTTGGTCGCGGCGATCTGGCCAAATGTGTAGGGATCGTCCACCACCGGCGTGAAAAAATCAACAGTCTGCACCAGCGCCTGGTCGGGCGCAATTTGATACACTCCGGCATCGTCGGCGTGGTCAAAGCCGACTAGAACATTCGGGTCGTGTTGCCGGGCTAATTTCCCAAGCACCGTGTCCAGCGCCGCCGGACTCAGCTTGGACGCTCAACCCGCAGCTTTCACCGACTCCGTCAACCGGAATGGTTTGCCATCGGCCATGCAGTCATTGTACTTATTGCCGATTGCCGATTTCCGATTGTCGATTTTGAGCTTGAGCAAGACTCGGACCAGGGCATTTCAATTGGCAATCGGAAATTGGCAATTGGCAATCGGAAACGTGGTCAGGCAGGCTACTTCACCGCAACATCCGTAACCCGGATGTCAGGATACGCATGGTTCCACTGCGCAGAAATGCTCTCAAACGTAAGTCGAAACGCCGCGCTCTGCCCCGGTCCCAGCGGCGCCACGCTGAAATCCACCGCCTCCGGATACGGCCCCGTGGTTTTCAGCGCCTGCAGCGGGATCTCCTCCCGCTGCGCGAGTTGTCCCAGGTCGTCCTTAAACTTGACTTCGACCACCACGTGGGTAACGGTCTTGCCGCCAGAGTTGGCGACAGTGCCGTCAACATAGCTGACGGTAGCTCCGACAAAGTTTTCCGCGGCGCTCATCTTCAAATCGGAAAGCTTCAAGTTCGCAGCGTAAACCGGCGGTGCCGACGCGCTCTTAGGCGGCGTGCGAAGCAGCACCGCCAGCACGACCGCAATCACCATCACCACCGCCACCGCGATAACGATAGTCCGCCGGCTGGAATCAGATTCATCGTCGACCCGAGTCGGCTGAATAAGCCCGCCCATGTAGCGATTGTAGATGTTCGACTTTTGATTGTCGATTTCCCTGGCCGATAAGGACACTACCGGTCAGCAGGGCCTTCGTCTTGTGGATTTTCCTTCGTGTACGTTCATGTCCTTTGTGGTGGATGGTTCGCCGAATGGACCCACCGTCACCGCCCAAGGCGAATTGTCTGCACAGGCCCCAATCCGGTAGAATAGTTAGTTTCAGCCAAGGCCTCTGAAAGGACCTATAGCAGTCATGGCGCAACAGTGTGATATCTGCGGCAAGAAACCGCAATTCGGAAACCGCATCAGCCACGCCCACAACGTCACCAAGCGGCGCTGGAACGTCAACCTCAAGCCGGTCCACGCCCGCGTGGGCGCGACCACCAAACGCATGCGCGTATGCACCTCCTGCCTGCGCAGCGGCAAAGTAGTCAAAGCGTAATAAACGCTGGATCACAAAGGGTGTCGCTTTCCCCCGTGCCCTCCGTGGTAAAGATTTTGCTGCAGGATTTGCTCAGCCTGCTTAGTCTTTCCTTCGCGACCTTGGCGGCGGTTCTTAGCGGACTTTGCGGTTAAAGGTTTTGCAACGCGTTAAAGGGCTGTGGCTTACACCATAGCGACAACATCAATCTCCACCAGCACGTCCTTAGGCAACCGCGCCACTTCCACCGTAGACCGAGCAGGCGGAGCGGCACCGAAATACTTCCCATAAACCTGGTTCATAGCGGCGAAGTCGTTCATGTTCTTAAGAAAAACCGTCGATCGCACCACCTTCCCCAGCCCGCTGCCCGCGGCTTCCAGAATCTCCGACAGATTGCGCAGCACGCGCTCCGTCTGCGCCGCCACGTCGCCGGCAACAACTTGCTGCGTAGCCGGATCGATAGCGATCTGCCCCGAAGTGAACACAAATCCGTTAGCCTTGATGGCCTGCGAATACGGCCCAATCGCCTGAGGAGCGTCTTTGGTAGAAACAACTTCGCGCATTGGAATCTCCGCCTCCGCTTAACGCAGGTGCACGCAGCAAATCAAATCTACCACGGCCTCGCTCTGCGGGGTCCGGTGCGTTAATGCAGGGTTTAGGTTCACCGTGAGATATTGATTGTATTTCTGCGTGATCGATAGGAAGAACCCTCGGTGGCAACCACTTTCTCGAAGCCGCTTCAAGTGGGATCTCAATTCGTGTGGATGCTGGTGGCGATTGTGCTCCTTTCGTCCCCAGTCTTACTCCTTGCCCAGGGTCTCGGCGGGCCCGCCAGCCTCCGGGCAGCGAGCCCCGCCGAAGAGCAGTCTCCCTCCGCTCGCGCCATTACCGGAACCCTCCTCGACCCCTCGGGGGCCGCAATCGCAAAAGCGCAGGTGTCGCTGCTCGACTCCGGCGGCAAACCGCTCGCTCAAGCAGTTACGGACAGCTCCGGCTCTTTTCGCTTCGACAACATCGCACCCGGCAACTACATTCTCGACTTTCACGCCGAAGGTTTCCGCGACGCCCGCCTCACCACCACCGTAAACCCCAAACGTCAAACCCCCATCCACTTCACCCTGCAGATTGCGGTTCCCAACGAAACCGTCACCGTCGCCACCGGAGATTCGGCGCCCCGCCTGAGCACTGAGACTGCTGAAAACCAGAACGCCAACACCATCGACCGCAACGCGCTCGACCGCGTCCCCGTCTTCGATCAGGACTACATCACCACCATGTCCCGCTTCCTCGACGACAACGCCACCGGAACCAACGGCGTCACGCTCGTCGTCAACGGCATCGAGGCCAACGGACCTGGCGTCACTCCCTCCGCCATCCAGGAAGTAAAGATCAACAACAATCCTTACTCGGCGCGCTTCACGCGCCCCGGCCGCGCTCGCCTGGAAATCATCACCAAAAGCGGATCGCCCACTTATCACGGCTCCCTCAATTTCATGTTTCGCGACTCCGTTTTCGACGCCAGCAATGCCTTTGCCACCATCAAGCCCCCCGAACGCCGCCAGTACTACGAAGGCTCCATCACCGGACCCATCGGCCACAGCAAGCGCACCAGCTTCCTGCTGGCGCTCGACGAAGACCTCAACGACCAGCAAGGCGTAGTCGACAGCGCAGCCATCGCCGCCGCTGAATCGCTTGGCTTCGCCGCTGCCCCGCAAACCGTTCCCAACCCAACCCATCACTTCTTCGGCTCAGGGCGCATCTTCCACGACTTCTCCAACGGCGACCAGTTCTGGATCGGCTACTCCTACGAACATCGCTCCATCGAAAATCAGAACGTCAGCGGTACCACTCTTCCTAGCGCCGGCACCGATAACCACTTTCTCGAGCACGAAGTGAACGTCAGCCTTCTTCACCAGTTCTCTCCCCACTGGCTGAACCAGTTGAGGTTTCTGCTCGGCCACTATGACAATGCCACCACCAGCATTAGCGCCGATCCCCAACTCGCGGTCTCCGGACTCTTCACTGCCGGCGGCGCGCAAGCCGATTCCCGCCGCACCGAATATCACTTCGACGGAACCGACTTCGCCACCTACGCCAGCAGCAAACATCAGCTCAGCTTCGGCATCGATATCCCCGACATCAGCCGCCGCGGCCTCGACGATTTCACCAACCGCGCCGGCACTTACACCTTCGCCAGCAGCGCCGATTTCAGCGCGGCCATTCCCACCACTTACCTGATACAAACCGGCCAGGGCCACGTAGTTTTTCTGGAAAAAATTATCGGTGTATTCGTCGAGGACAACATCCGCCTGAAGCCGAATTTTTCTCTCTACCTCGGCCTTCGCTATTACTGGCAGAACTACTTCCACGACGATCCGATAATTTCGCGCCGCGCTTGGGCTTCGCCTATGCTCCTAAGCCCAACAGCAAGACAGTAATTCGCGGCGGCGCCGGTGTCTTCTACGATCGCACCGGGCCCAGCCCAATCGGCGACCTGCTTCACTTCAACGGCGTCAACCTGCGGCGCTTCATTGTTGATCAGCCTCTGGTCTCCTACCCTATCAATCCCGCGGTACTGGCGCAGGTTCCCACCAGCGTGGTCACGCTCGACCCTCATTCCCGCATCCCCTACACCCTCCAGTTCAGTATCGGAGTCGAGCGGCAAGTCACGGCCAAGAGCACGGCCAGCGCCGTCTACATCGGCAATCGCGGCATCGATTCTTTCCGCTCTATCGACGCCAACGCGCCCGTGCTCTTGGGCGGAAATTACCTCTATCCCAACCCCGCATTAGGGCAAGACCGCCAGATTCAATCCGAAGGCCACCTCAAAGGCAACGCCCTCGAACTCACCTTCCGCGGCAAGCCCAGCAAATATTTCGCGGGACAAGTTCAATACACGCTAAGCCGCACCTACAACAACACCAGCGGCATCACTTATTTCCCCGCCAACAGCTACAATCCCTCCGCCGACTGGGGACGCTCCGATAACGACCGCCTCCACAAGTTCGACCTGCTCGCCTCCAGCCAACCCACCCGCTTCTTCACCTTCGGCGCCGGCCTCTCGCTCTACTCCGGCAAGCCCGTCAATATCATCACCGGCGCCGACGACAATCACGACGGCATCATCAACGACCGCCCTCCAGGCATAGCACGCAACTCTGTGCCCGGCCCCGGCACCATCGGCCTCGATCTGAACCTGTCCCACGACTTCCCGCTCTCGAAAAAGAAGAAAGAATCCAGGATCATCTCCGTCGCGCTAAATTCCTTCAACGTCCTAAACCACCCCAACTACGTAACCTACATAGGAACAATCTCTTCTCCCCTATTCGGACACCCAGCCGCCGCCCAACCCCCGCGCCGCATGCAGCTAGACATTCAATTCAAGTTCTGACCGCGAGAGCCCAAGCGCCCCTCTCATCCTGACGCTCCTCTCATCCTGACGCCCCTCTCATCCTGACACTCCTGTCATCCTGAGCGAAGGGGCTGATTCTCGAAGAGAATCAGCCCCGCAGTCGAAGGATCCCTTTCCGCCCGCGGCGCCTGAGGCCCGACAGGGAGTTTCCAGCAGGTCAGCCCCACCGTTGAAGAGCGGCACTCCAGCGCCGCGTCAGACCGAGAGATTCATGCCCCGGCCGGTGGCCCACTCAAGCCGTCTTTTGGCTTGAGTGGGGCAGTTCCGCCGCCGGACACATTTTCCCCGCCGCTCGTTCGCGTTTTCGCGCTGTCCATTCCGACTCGATTTCGACCCGTCCCGCACAGCCAGTTGCGTAGTGGCGAAAACTGCTCCACTCCCAATCTTCCGGACGTTCGCATAACCCCGCCTTCACCGGATTGCGGTGAATGTAACGCAGCTTTTCCACAAACTGCGGATAATCTCGAATATTGCAATCGTAGTACCTCTTTTGCCAGAAATGCTCCGCGTCGCCAATCAAACGCCGCGACACACCCTGCTTCAACGACTTCAACGCGTCGGCCAGCAAGCGCGGGACCGGTGGCCCATTCAGGCAGACCGGTGGCCCATTCAGGCAGACCGGTGGCCCATTCAAGCCGCCTTTTGGCTTGAGTGGGGCACTTCCACTGCTGTCGATATCCCGCTGCGGTTCGCTGAGCAGCAGATGCACATGCTCCGGCATGACCACATACCCGTAAACCTGAAGCCTAAAACTGCCCCGCACCCGCTCCAAAGCTGCCTCGAATATTCGCCGGCTTTCGTCGTTGGTAAGTAAACGGCGGCGATGGTAACAGCAGAAAGTGACGAAATGACTCTGCCCGCTGTGCTGAAATCGCGTGAGTCCCCATGGCATGAGGACACTCTAGCTCTTTCGCGAGACTAAGTCTGTGACATCTGAACATCCCCACTCAAGCCAAACTCGGCTTGAGTGGGCCACCTGCCTTTGTCCCCCGCCGTGCTGATGCGCACACTCAAAGTTTCTTATCCTCTCATGGTGCACGAAAGAAGGCGATCCTTTCGTTGCCCAGTGCAGATTCCCGTCTATGTCTCCATTGGCTCCAAGCCTGAGTTTATGGCTACCTCGGTCAATATCAGCGAAGTTGGCATGGCTCTAAAGAACTCGCCTGGGCTGCAGGTAGGAGACAGGATCACAGTGCGGCTGACGCTGCCGCATGCCGAGGCTGCCGCCAAAATCAACGCGGAAGTCGCTGGCGTGACGCTGCGGGATCGGCGGGAATGCAATTCGTTCAGGTTCCCGGCCAGGTCAAAGAACAATTGGCATCCTGGCTTGCCGACCGACTGGAGGAACATCTCAGGGAGAGGCTGTTGCGAAATGATAAGCAGTGGCCAGTGGTCAGTGGTCAAGTTCAGGCCACGCAGTCTAGGGATTGACCGGAGCGATCAACAAAAGTCAGCTTAAGCACAGCCCGCAATTGCCTCCATTGTGGCCTACTTTTGCAACACTTCTCCTTAACCACAACCAGGTTATAGACGGATTCCGTTGCTGACTAGACCACGATCCACCTATCCCGTTGGTATCGGTAGCAGCGCGATCCGGCCCAGCACGGCTAAAAGCAGTGGTCGGAAGCGTCGGAGTGCTCCCGATAAAAATCGTTGTCACAGTGTCGCGAAAAGCGAGACGGGTGTACTATGGTGCCGTTCTTGCGGCCAAAAGGAAATTCCAAATAAATAACACCCCGTCAGCGGAATCTACATTGAAAAGGAGGCTCTATGAAACGGCTCTTTCTCAGGGTAATGGTTTTCTCGACTCTGGTTGCCACGTGCTTGCTGATACTCTCTGCGCGACCTGCTTCGGCACAGTACGCGGTCTCCAATCTAGTCTCCAACGACAACGCTTTCACCCCCGTGAACATCGATCCAAACCTCGTCAACGGCTGGGGTCTTGCATCGTTTCCGAATAGTCCCTGGTGGGTGGCGGACCAAAACAGCAGTAGCAGCACCCTCTATTCGAGCGACGGCTACGATCACTCCGTTAGTCGTCCAGATTCCTTGTGTGGTAAGCGGGACGGTCACAGTTCCGTGCCCTTATCCTGGAGAAGGGCTTCTGTTTGAACCAAACAATGTGATGTTCAATTTCTTTGGGCCTACCGGCGTGGTGGCAAACCCCTATACTTCGGCATTCATCATCCCGGGCACGGGCACACCCGCTGCGTTTATCTTTGACACGCTCGACGGGCTGATTGTGGGTTGGAACTCGGCAAAACCCGACTCAGGGGGTCGTGGTTTCCAACCGCAGCGCTTTGGGGGCATCGTACAGCGGGCTGGCGATTGCGGGTCCGGCTAATGACCCTCACCTCTACGCGACCAACACGGTGCCGGGCGGCGAGGTTGATGTTTTTGACGGGAACTTCAACTACGTGGGCTCCTTTGCGGCCGATTCGAACCCTCCTGCAAACTTCGCACCGTATGGCATTGACACTGATGGGGAACAAGTTGTACGTGACCTATTTCAGCCTGGTGAGCTCGGCCGGCATCCTGGATGTCTGCGTCTTGCCAACCAACCCCACGCGGCCGAGGTGCCGCCGACTGTTTGCCGACTTTTCGACCTTCGCCGATTCTCGCCTCCCCCTTTGGCATCGTTCGCGCGCCGCACAACTTCGGCGTGCGTCAGCAAAAAACAGATTTCAACTGGACCAGGCTGATCACGCTTTCAACCAGGATACCGGACACCTGGTCGGAACTCTGCTGCTCAGTAATGGCGCGCCGTTTTCGGTTCCAGGGCTGTGGGACCTCGGTTTCGGTAGCGGCATGGCTGGGAACGGAGCCACAAACCAGCTTTTCTTCAGCGCGGGTCCTTGTCCTCCAGGCTCGGGGACATGCCCAGTGCAACTCTATGGCGACGGGTTGTTCGGGGTCATCGCACCGGGAGGGTGGGCACTAGCTGATTGCGGCACGCTAGGCGACGCCGGAACTTACCGGGAGTGGCCCAGCCAGGGGTCTGCACATTCACGATTTTCAAATGAGTGGGGCTTTTCTGCTCTGCGTGACGAAGCTTCGGGCTGGACCATTGCCCCCGGGTGCGCCCACACAAGCTGCTTCTGCTTGTCTGGGCGTTCAGTTTAGATCTTCTGCAGCCTCTGCACCTCATGCACCCCAGGAATCTTCCGCAGCCCAGCCATAATCTGCTCAAGGTGCTTAAGGTCGGAAATATCGAGCACGATCTCCACGCTGGCCTGGCTGTTCTCGGTGCGCGCCCCAATATTTCGTATATTACTCTGAGCATCTCCAATAACGCTGGTAATGCTTTTGAGCATACCAAAACGATCGTCGCAATAAACTGTCAGCTTCACCGGATAGGCCGTAGGCGTGCTCTCATCTCGCGCCCACTCCACGTCGATGCGCCGTTCCGGTTCATACATCAGGTTGGTGACGTTCGGGCAGTTCACCGCGTGCACCGCCACTCCCTTGCCCCGCGTGATGTAGCCCACAATGCTCTCGCCGCGAATAGGATTGCAACAGCGCGCCCGGTAGACCAGCATGTCGCCCTGGCCCTTGACCATGATCGCGTTGTGATCGCCAAACACGCGCCGCACCACGCTGGCAATCGCGCCCGGCTGTGAACTCAATCCCTCGGCTTCAATGTCGCCCGCCATCGAAGGCGTAGCGCCCGCCGGCAACAGCCGCGCCAGAACCTGCCGCGCCGAATATTTTCCATACCCGATGCCGGACATGAGGTCGTCAACCTTGCCCAGTCCATAACCGTTGGCAACCTTCAGCAACTCGCTGTCTTTAATTTCCTTCAGAGCGATGCGATACTTGCGCGCCTCTTTCTCGATCACTTTGCGGCCGATTTCAATGGCGCGTTCCCGCTGATGAACGTTGAGCCAGTGCTTGATCTTGTTGCGCGAGCGCGAGGACTTGACCAGCCCAAGCCAGTCGCGGCTCGGCTTGTGTCCGGCCTGCGTAATGATCTCGACAATGTCTCCCGAATGCAGCTTGTGACGCAGCGGAACCATGCGCCCGTTTACTTTGGCCCCGACGCAAGTGTGCCCGACTTCCGTGTGAATGGTGTAGGCGAAATCGATCGGCGTAGCGTCCCGCGGCAACACCACGACTTTTCCTTTGGGAGTGAAGGTATAAACCTCTTCGGGATACAGATCGACCTTCAGAGCGCTCAGAAATTCATTCGGATCGCTGACGTCGCGCTGCCACTCCACCACCTGCCGCAGCCACGCCAGCCGCTGCTCGTCCTGCGCCGACACGGGGCCGTCTTTATATTTCCAGTGCGCCGCGATGCCTTCCTCCGCCATCTTGTGCATCTCTTCGGTGCGAATCTGGATTTCAAAAGGTGTTCCGTCCTCCGTGATCACGGACGTGTGCAGCGACTGATAAAAATTGGGCCGGGGCATGGCGATGAAATCCTTGATGCGCCCCGGCACCGGCCGCCAGATGTTGTGAATGATGCCGAGCACCGCGTAGCAATCTTGCAATGAGTGCGTGATGATGCGCATGGCAAACAGGTCGTAGACCTGATCGACCGCGATGCGCTGGCGCTGCAGCTTCTTGTGGATCGAGAACAGGCGCTTGATGCGGCTCTCCACCTTGGCCTGGATGCCCGCCTCTTTCAGCTTGTCGTTGATGATCCCCTGCATCTTCGCGAGAAAAGCCTCGCCCGGCTTGCGGCGTGCGTTGACAGCTTTTTCTACCTGCTCGTAGCCTGCGGGATCGAGGAAGCGGAAGCCCAGGTCCTCAAGCTCGCCGCGAATCTTTCCCATGCCGAGACGGTGGGCGATGGGCGCGTAGATCTCGAGCGTCTCCTCGGCGATCTTGTGCTGGCGATCGGGCTGCAGGTGTTCGAGCGTGCGCATGTTGTGCAGGCGGTCGGCCAGCTTGATGAGCACGACGCGGATGTCATCGACCATCGCGAGCATCATCTTGCGCAGGTTTTCCGCCTGCGCTTCCTCGCGCGTGGCGAAATCAATTTTGCTGATCTTGGTGACGCCCTCGACGATGTGCGCGACCTGCTCGCCAAATTCCTTGCGGATGTCGACGATGGTGACCGAGGTGTCTTCGACCGAGTCGTGCAGCAGGCCGGCGGCGATGGCGGCCGGGTCCATCTTCATTTCGGCAAGTACTAATGCTACTTCGAGGGGATGCACCAGGTAAGGCTCGCCCGAGGCGCGGCTCTGGCCTTCATGGTTTTTCAGGGAGTAGTCATAGGCTTTCTTGACGATGGAGAGGTCGTCCTGCGGACGATTTTCCTCGATCCGCTTCATCAACTCGCGGAACTTGGTGAGCGTAAGAGCGGTGGTCGCGATCTGTTGGCGCAAGCTCGCCATGTAGGATTATATCCCGCGGAGAGAGCCAGGCCGGAAGGAGGGCGGGCGGGATGGCTGGCTTGGCGCGTGCTGGCTGGTGAGGCGGCGAGTGTTCCAGTGGGAACATATCGCCGTAATGTTCCAACCGGAACATTTCGATTTGCAGAAAAGTTTTTCTGTAAGTTGTTGATTCTTCGCGCGGGCTTTTTGGGGAACAATGGAATCAATGGGTTAGCCTGTGGAAGAAATGTCTACTTTCGAGGACGTCGGATGTCTACGAAAGTAGACTTGACAGGCGTCGGGCGTACTTTATAAGGTACGGCTCCGCGGGCGTTTCAGGATGCTTCGCAGATGGGAAACCCTGAAGGCTTAGGGGCGAACAATCGGGGAACAACCCCGTCTGTGAAGCCAGTTGTCCTCGTCCATGTAGTCAGATAGTACCACATTTATGGTAAACTTCTACCACATGCTCAACTTTCGTTCGAAGACACGCCAGCGACTGCTGGCTTATTACTTCACGAACCCTACGGCACGCCACCATCTGCGGGACTTGGCGGAGCGGTTGAGCATCGATCCGTCTAATCTGTCGAAAGAGTTGGGGCGTTTGGAGCGCGAAGGGCTATTTCGCTCGGAAGTGATTGGGCGTCAAAAGTATTTCCAGCTCAACCGCCAGTATCCGCTTTTCGACGAAGTGCGCAAGATTGTAACCAAGACCATCGGCGCGGCACCGCTGATCTCGGAGTCCCTCAAGAAGATTGAGGGCATAGACGAGGCCTATTTGTATGGTTCGTTTGCGCGTAACCAGCAGGTCGCCGCCAGCGATATCGATGTACTGGTGATTGGCACGCCACGGGAGGAAGTGCTGGCCCAGACTTCGCGGAGACTGGAGCGGCAACTCGGACGGGAAGTCAACTACACGGTTTTAAGTCCGAAAGAGTTCGAGCGGCGGCGTGCCCGGAAGGATGCCTTTCTGGAAAACGTCTGGCACAATAAGCGTATTCTCCTGGTTGGCCCGGAACTTGTGAGCCCAAATCTCGCAGGCTCAGATGAAGAAGTTAAAGCCACACACCGTCGATTGGGCGCAGATTGAGCGCTTTCTCGTGAGCGCGGACAAGAAGCTCGCCTCGGCTCACAAAATACTTGGGTTCGACGAGGAGGCATGCCTTCAGCAAGCCTACGAAGCGATGCTCAAGGCTTCCCTCGGTTTTATGTTCAGTCACGGGTTCCGCGCGAGAAGCCAGCCGGGGCACCACATTGCAATCATCGAGTTTGTGCGGGCGCGCATCGGCAAGAAAAATGCCGGCCTGTTGATTGTCTTCGATCGTTTGCGGCGGAAACGCAATCAGGCCCTTTACGATGACACCGGGTTTGTTTCTCAGCATGACGCCGAGAGCGCGCTCGAATCCGCCCGGGACTACTTGAATGTGATCCGATCTGACATCGTTGCCCGAAAGCCTTAAAGACAGAGCCGATTTAGGAGACTGGGGCTCGCTTCGCTCTTTGGACAGCCGAGGGCGGCTGTCGCTTCATGTTCGATCTGTTGGCGCAAGCTCGCCAGGCAGGAATATTCTGCGCAGAGAGCCGCCTTGCGGGCAGACGTGGAAGCTGGGTTGAATCCGTGGCGGTAGACTAGGCGGAACAATGTCACTGTCACCTCAGGATCCCAAGCTTCAAGGCAAAAGTTTCCTGCGACGTCATCCGGTCGTTGTCTACTTCGGACTGACGTATGCGATCTCCTGGACTGGCGCCTTGCTGGTCGCTGCGCCATACCTTCTTCGCCGGCAGCCGGTGCCGAAGATGGCCGGGCTGCTTATGTTTCCCGCCATGCTTCTGGGGCCGAGTCTGGCCGGAATCGGGTTGACCTGGTTCATCGACGGGAGAAGCGGTTTCGCGGATCTTTTCTCACGAATGCGCCGCTTCGGAGTTCCCGCGCACTGGTACGCAGCATTACTTATTCCCCCTACTCTTGTGCTGGTGGTTCTTTTTGGTTTGCGGACCTGTGTGTCGACAGTCTTCGCCCCAAACACTTTCTTCGCCGGCGCCCCGTTTGGCATTGTCGCCGGATTCTTCGAGGAAATCGGCTGGATGGGCTACGCTTTTCCAAGAATGAATTCTCGACATAACGCCTTGGGGAGTGCTGCGCTCCTCGGCGTACTGTGGGGAGTGTGGCACTGGCCGGTGGTCGATTACCTTGGCACCGCTACGCCGCACGGTTCTTACTGGATTCCCTATTTCCTCGCGTTCATTGCGGCCTTGACGGCGATGAGAGTGCTGATCGCCTGGATCTACGTCAATACGAAAAGCGTTGCCTTGTCCCAACTCATGCACGCTAGCTCAACGGGTTCTCTGGTTGTTTTTAGTCCTCCCGTTACGGCCCGGCAGGAAACGTTGTGGTACGCGGTTTATGCGGTCTTGTTGTGGCTTGTGGTCGCGATCATGATTGGTAAGGCATTGCGCGCGCGACCGTTCGCCGGGGATGGCGCCCAGGGGGTTTCGTGAGCCCGACGGTGTCGATTCGGCGCGCGAACCTCGTTGGTTTCATAGGGTCGAGTTCTGCTTTGGACCAAGCGCGAGGGAACGTTGGCAGTCGTGCTCGTGGAAAGAAGCGAGCAGGAGTTCCTTCGGCTTCGCTCAGGACAGGTCCGCTCCACGCAAGCATCTCCACAAGCGTCTCCACACAAGCAACTCGACACGCCCTCATTCGTTTTCTTCAATGGTTTCAAATCCATCTTCAATTTGTTGAGCCGCTCCGCTAACTGGTAGAGTTGCAGTCGGCAAGTCATGAACACTCGAATTCTGGTTAGCGGGGTGTCGGGGCCGATTGGGGTTGCGCTTCTTCCTTCTCTACGAACTAGTGGATGGTCGGTGGTGCGGCTGGTGCGGGGTGGGGCTGCGGGCGGCGGGCAGATCGCATGGGATCCGGAAAAGCCGATCGCGCCTGAAGACGTGTCCGGATTCGACGCCGTGATTCATCTGGCGGGCGAGAGCATCTTTGGTCGATGGACTGCAGTCAAGAAGGCGAAGATTCGAAATAGCCGCGTGGCCGGGACGTTGCATCTGGCGTCGGCTCTGGCGCGGGCGGAGGACAAGCCGAAGGTTTTTATTTGCGGGTCGGCGATCGGCTATTACGGCAACCGCGGTGATGAAACATTGCAGGAGGGAAGCGCGCCGGGTACGGGATTTCTGGCGGAGGTTTGCCGGGAGTGGGAGGAAGCGGCTGCGCCCGCCGTGCAAGCCGGCATTCGCACGGCGCACCTGCGGACCGGAATCGTGCTCAGCCCCAAGGGCGGCGCGCTGGGAGCGATGCTGGTGCCGTTCAAGCTGGGACTGGGCGGGCGCACTGGAGACGGGCGGCAGTGGATGAGCTGGATTGATGTGCAGGACATGGTGGGCGCGATCCTTCACATTTTGAAGAATGAGCTGATGCAGGGAGCGGTGAACATGGTCGCTCCGAAACCGGTGCGGAACGCGGAGTTTGCCGCTACTTTGGCCAGCGTGTTGTCGCGTCCGGCGATATTTCCGATGCCGGCGTTTGTGGCTAAGGCTCTCTTTGGTGAGATGGGCGAGGAACTGCTGCTGGGCAGCCAGAGGGTGGAAGCTGAGAAGCTGATCTCTAGCGGGTATTCGTTTCGGTATCAGGAGTTGAGGGAGTCGCTGGAGGGGTTGTTGGGAAGATAATTCAATTGTCATCCCGAGCGGCGCTAGGGATCGTGGTTTTTGCCCGCCTTCCTCCCTGATGCCGCCTCAAGCAAACAGCAAGATCCCTCGCTTCGCTCGGGATGACAACGAAGCTCGGGATGACAATCCGGATACTCGACAACCGAGATAGATCCCTATATTAATTTGACGGACCTGAGGCGTCGCCTGAGCGGTGCATCTCTTCCTGGAGCTTTTGCAGAAGCTGGGCGCGCTGTTCGGTGCTTAACTCGCGCTGCAATTCTTCGAGTGCGAGCGCGACGATGTGGTAGTGGTGGGCTCCGGCGAATTTTGGGTCGGTGGTGATGTCGAGCCAGAGCTTGTGCATGAGTTCGACGTCCTGCGGGCGCATGCGTGGGGTGTGGGGACCGATGACGTACTCGCGAACTGTGCCGTCGGGAGCATAGACCTCCAGGCACAGGCGGGGACGGGGTTCGGGCATGCGCTCCCAGGCGTCGCCGGTGAACTTGGCTTGCTCGTCGGCGGTGAGTTTGTTGGAGAGTCCGCAGATCACGCGGGCGGAATCGAGGCGCTGCGCGGTCACCATGATGGCATCGAACACATCGGTTGCGGGCACCACCAGCAGCGAGATCGGCTTCCCCTCTTTTTCAGCGACGGCCACCGCGGCGGTGAAGAGTTCCTGCTCGTAGTGGTCGAAGACCTGGCTGGCCTCCATGACGGAACTGCCGCCGAAGCTGGGCTCGCGATGGTAGAGGCGGGCGCTCATCACGACCACATCCTGCCCGGCCGTGTTGGTGTGGGCCAGCACCTGGCGCAGGTAATAAAGATTGCGGGGATCGCGCACTGCAACCAGAACGTTTCCCGGGCGCACGCCCATGGCGCCGCTGCCCAGTTCCTGGTTGCCGTAGACGCGGAACTGATCGAGCTGTTCCGGCTTGCCGTGGCGCTCTTTGGTGACGTGGTGTTCGGAGACCGTGAAGATGGTGAAAAACACGACGCTGAAAATCACTCCGGCGATCGTGGCTTCATACTTGGTAAAGAGGTTGACGATGGCGGTGATCAGCAGCACGGCGGAGATGAGAATCAATCCCACCGGAATTTCGGTTTTGCCGATGTGGACGTTGCCGGGAACTTTCCATGCGCGGTTGCCCGGCTCGGTGAAGCGCAGCACGAGCACCGCGACGGACTTCATGGCAAAGCTCCAGATCACGCCGAAAGCGTAGAGCGCGGCCAGCATGTAGACGTTGCCGCGGCTCAGGATGATGGTGAGCAACTGCAGGCCGACGATCAGGTTGATGATGCGGAAACTGGTTCCGTAGCGGTTGTGCGGCTTCTGGAACCAACTGGTGAGCACGCCGTCTTCCGCCACCCGATTCAGGACGCCGTTCGCGCCCACGATGGAAGTATTCTGCGCGCCTGCCAGGATGAGCACGCCCACCAGCACCACGAAGCCGTGAAAGAGCAACTTGAGGCTGGTCGGTCCGACCAAGTACATGGCGATGCCGCCGATTAAGTTGGCAAAATAGTCGGGGCGAACCTTGTCGGGAATGATCATCACAGCGAAGAACGAGACCAGCGACGTGAACAGCAAGCTGTAGATGAAGATCACCAGCCCGGTCTTTTCCAGGTTCTTCAGCTTGGGATGTTCGATCTCGCGGTTGACCTGAGCGAGAGTTTCTTCGCCGCTCATGGCGAGGACGGAGTGTCCGAAGCCGACGAAGAGGATGATCCAGGTGATGTGACTGAGCCAGGTGCGGTTGAGCCAACCCAGCGATTCCCTATTGAGGGGGATTACTCCCGGGTGCAGCGGGTTGGGGGGCAACTGGACGGGCGCGCGTAAAACCGTAATGGTGCACCAGATGAGAAGAATTACCACCATGACCGTGGTGATCGCCATGATCTGCAGGGCCTTCTGGCTGGACTCGTGCATGCCCTGAGTATTCTTCCACCAGAAATAGAGCACGACGATGACGGCCAGGCCCGCGGCGAAGTGGTCGTCGGAAAAGTGGAGTGGGCGGTGCATGTACACGCCCATGTCTTTGATGAAGCCCGCCAGGTACTGGCCCGCGGAGACGGCGCTGATGGGGCCGGTCAGGACGTAGTCGAAGAGCAAGGCCGAGACGGAGAATTTGGCGAGGCCTCCGCCCATGGCTTCTTTGACCACGCGGTAGACGCCGCCGCGGACGAACATGCTGCTGGATTCGATATAGAGCGCCCGTACGGCATAACTGAACAGCATGACCGCGAGAATGAACCACGGAGCGCTCTTGCCGATGACCTTTTCGGCGTCGCCGCCGGCGTAATAAGCGGAGGATGCGAGGTCGGAGAGAACAATGGCGGAAGCCCGCCAGAAGGAGATAAAGCTCAACATCACCGTGGTGGCGACGAAGACCCTTATGGCCGGTTTGGAACCTGCGGACGTAGCCATGCTTCAAAGAATGCAGGGACTGCTTACTGGGGTAAACCTATTGAAGATAGCATAGGGAAGGCCGAGGGTGCGGGGCTCAGCTGGACGTAGCCTTAAGGGTTGGCTCACGCTCTTTGACCTTTGATGCGGGGTGCGAGGTAGGTATGCGTGATGCGGTCGTGCCAGCAGAGAGCATCTTCGTCGAGGAAGACCCAGGCGTATCCCATGCCAAGGGAGACGGCCGAGAGGTATGAAGCGAGGACGCGCCAGCGGCGGAGACGGCGGGGGGCGCGACTTCCGTCGAAGCGGGCGAGTTCGAGACGCGCCAGGCGCAATCCGGGAGTGGTGCCCGAGTAAACCACGAGCAGATACTGGTAGGCGGCCCAGAATATGGCGGAAAGAGCGGCAGCGGCAACGATCATCTGGAATTGCGGTGGACGGATCGCGGTCGGCGTCATTCTCCAGAAAATGTACACGAACAGAGCGCAGGCGGCCGCGATCATGACGCCGTCGGTGACGGCGGCGAGAATGCGTCGACCCAGGGGTGCGCTCTGCAGCGGGATATCGATGCCTGGGCGCTTCTCCATATCCGGCTGCGGGGCGGGCTCGATGGTGATCCCGCCCAGAGCTGGAGGGGACGGGACAATTTCCGGCGCTTCGAGGATGCGGGGACGGTCACGATCCAGGACTGGCTCGGCTAATTCGTCGAGCGGAGGCGGAGGAGGAGTCCAGGAACGCGGGAATTCGATGATCTTTGCAGTGACCGGGGCAGTGACCGGGGTTGTGGCCGAGGGTTGATGCGATTCGGCGGCTTGGAGAAGAGCTGCCGTCTTCTCCGGGGCTTGAGTTCCAGGCGCGGCTGTGGTGGGTGCCGGAGTTTCGACAGCATGAGCGGTGACGTCGGCGAACGTATCCAAGGCCAGTGCCTGGTTCGAAGCTGTGGCGATTCTCTGCTGGAAGGCAGCACTGCCACTTGCGGCGCGAGCGGGATCCTCCTGGTCGAAACGCAGCCGCAGCGACGGGTAGCGGGGCGGGCGCGGCTTGCGCCGGGCCTGATAACGATTCAGCCGGGCGGCAACCTCCTGACGCCAGAGGGTGGAATCTTCAGGGGCAGGCTCATTGCTGTCGTCACGGTTAAAGCTGTCGTCGCTCTTAGAGACTGAGCCTTCCACCGGATGACGGTTCGGTGCCTCCGCCGCTGGCGTCTCCAGGGCGACGGGCGGCGTGGCAGCGATTGGCAGCGGGGCATCGGTCAGCCAGCGCGGCAAAGCGGCGGAGTGCGCGTCGGAAGAGCAGCGGCAGATGTCACCACAAAGCGGACAAGGCATGAATCACAGTCTTACGAGATTGCCAGAACTCATGGCCGGCCGGATAAACACGTCGGTAAACCGGCCGGATAACCGTGTTGGATAACCATGTTTGGATAACCATGTTTGGATAACCCTGAAGACGTCCTCGGAATCCAAAACTTCGGGTGGCTTTGCCTCCCGAGGCTCAGCCGTGCTAAGTTCACACGACTGCTCCTGGTAGATCTTGTTCCGATGACTCTTCGCAACAGATTCCTTATCACGGCGGCGGGGCTTTGTCACCTTCTTCTCGTGCCGCCGTTAGTTACCAGCCAGTTGCCGCCTGAGAACGCGGCTGTAAGACTGCGCGGCAGCGCGGCAGAAAAGTCAGCGACCGAGCAGGCGACGCCTTGCGCCCTGGCGGCCGCGGCGCAGAAGCAAAGCGGGGACGTCCAAACCATTTGCGCCATTCAGCAGGAAGAAGGAGGGTCCATCTACAAACTGCACGGGGCGGTCGAAATCTATTACCAGAATTATGTGCTGCGAGCTGATGAAGCGACCTTCAACTCAGATACGAAAGAGGTGACCGCGACCGGACATTTCGCGCTCGATGGTGGTCCCAATGACGACCACATTCGCGCGTCGCACGGCACCTACAATTTCGCTCTGGAATCAGGACGCTTCTACGATGTAACCGGGACGACCGGGTTGCGCTTTCGCGGCAACCGGGCGATCTTGACCTCGACCGCCCCCTTCGCGTTCACCGGTAGGGTTGTCGAGAAAACCAGTCCCGATCACTACCTGGTCTATGACGGTACCATCACGACTTGCGAGTTGCCGCATCCCAAGTGGCAATTCGACGCGCGCAAGGTGATGGTGGACGTGGGCGGCAATGCCAAGATCTACCACAGCAATTTTCTGCTACATGGGGTTCCCGTTCTCTATTTTCCGTTTGCGACTCATCCCGTCGAGAAGGAATCACGGCAGTCCGGGTTTCTGATGCCTTCGGTGGCCCGCTCTTCGGTCAAGGGCAACGTCCTGGGCGACGCCTACTACTGGGCTATCAACCGAATGATGGATGCGACCCTGGGCGCCGAGTACTTTTCCTTGCGGGGCTGGGCGCAGCGGGGTCAGTTTCGGGCCCAGCCCACGGAAAATTCCTACGTGGACCTGAACTATTTCGGAGTGATTGACCGGGGTATCGGCACGCCTCCGCTCAAAGAAGGCGGAGAGAATGTGCGTTTGAATTCGGCTGGAACCATCGGCGGTTTCCGCGCCGTGGCCAACATCGATTACCTGAGTTCGTTTCTCTTCCGGCTGGCCTTTAACGAGGTTTTCAGCCAGGCGGTGTATTCGGAAGTAAAATCGCAGGCTTTTCTATCGAAGTCCTCGGACGGTTTTACCCTTAATGGATTTGTGGAGCGCTACCAGAATTTTCTGAGCACGACTCCGGGGCAAGTGATCACGATTTCCCACGCGCCCAGCTTTGATTCCTCCAGCGTGGACCGGCAGTTGTGGCGCACGCCCCTTTATTGGTCATACGACGCATCGTTGGCCGGATTGTCGCGCAGCGAGCCCCAGCAGGGTACCTGCCCGGCTTGCATCCCGGCGTTTCGCACCGGGAATCTTCTTGGGCGATTCGACCTGCACCCGGAGATTTCTCTGCCGTTGTTGTTCCGCGGATGGTCTTTGCGGCCCGCGCTGACGTTGCATGAAACCTATTACACGGAACGGTTGGTGGGAGAAACCGTAGAGAATCCCGGGCAGGCAATCAGCGATCCAGTCACCCGCCAGGCCCTGGAGACGATCGTGCAACTGCGGCCACCCGCGCTGGAGCGGGTTTTCGACAAAGAATTCCTGGGGCGAAAGTGGAAGCACGTTATCGAGCCGCGCGCGACTTACCGTTTTGTGACCGGGGTAAACAACTTCGCGAACATTCTGAAATTCGACGAGCGCGACATCCTAACCGATACTCACGAGGTCGAGTATGGCCTGGTGACGCGCCTCTACGCCAAACGCACTTCGGAGAAGCCGGACGACTGCGATGTCATCATGAAGGGGCTCACGGTTGGCGGCCCTGCGCCGGAATCGATCATCCCCTGGCAACACCCTACCGCCAGAATGCTGGCCAACAACCCGTGCCAGACCGGGCCGCAAGTGCGCGAGGTCGTGACCTGGGAACTGGTCCAGAAATACTTTCTTGATCCCACATTTGGCGGGGCGCTGATCGCGGGCCAGCGCAACGTGCTCACCACGACTGCCGACCTTACCGGGATTGCGTTTCTCACGCAGCCGCGCCATCTTTCTCCGCTGGTTTCGCGGTTGCGGTTTGAAACCACCTCGCGCACCGACGCGGAGTGGGATTTGGATTACGACTTCCAAAACAAGCGCGTCAACGCCAGCTCCCTGCTGGCTAACTACCACTTCGGGCAGGTGACCGTTGGCGGTGGCGATGCCATCTTGCAGATTCCGGTAGAGGCTGCGACTTCTTCCTCCGGTCCGGCCCAGCCTGCCCGCTTCAACCAATTCCGGGCGGCCCTTGGTTACGGGCGCCCGGTTAAGCGCGGTTTCAGTGCGGCCGGCAGCGTCGGCTTTGACGCCGAGGGCGGGGCGTTGCAGTTCGTCACCGCACAGACGACATACAACTGGGATTGCTGCGGTGTGACCATGGAATACCGCAGCTACACGGTTGCCAATGTGCGCAGCGAAAACCTGTTCCGCTTTACGTTCACTCTGGCCAACATCGGCGGCTTCGGCAGCATGCGGCCGCAGGAGCGGCTGTATTAGAGCAGTGGTCGGAGGCACTGCGATACGCTCGTCTCATGGTATTGACGCTGATCTACGTAAGCCCACAAATACCTCTCGCTGGGTTGAAATCGCGGCGACCGACCTTCTTCCGTGGTGGCGACCGTCTCACCTTCAGTGCTGTTAGCGGCACC
>CAWEDF010000011.1:0-14521 GCA_963807655.1 uncultured Acidobacteriaceae bacterium
AGGTGCTCTTCACTGCCGGGCACCCGAGGTCGCTGAGGGAGAACAGTTGCGAGGAGTAGAATCAGGTCGTGTTTTTCAAGATCGTCGGTCAAATACTGGATATTGAGACGATTGCTTCGGGTAAGACCATCCGGGAGAGACGACGATTGCGCAAGCTCTACGGCGGTCGCCGTTGGAGAAAACTGAAAGGTACGGCAGCAATAAAGCTGGCCGATGGTACGATGTGTTATGCCGAAGGCCATTGGTACGAGGCGCACGGCGTTGGCAGAAGAGAACTCAAGATCAAGCGAATTCTGGAAATCCAATGAAGCGAAGTGAATTGCAGTTCGCCGTCTGCGTCAAGAATAAAAGCTATGGCGCCTCGCTCGAATTGCGGAAGCTCTACCAGGTTGTTCCGGACGAAACTGCCCACAAGCTTCACCAGATTCGCGTGATCGACGAATCGGGTGATGACTATCTTTATCCCGAAGAATACTTCGTCCCCGTACAACTGCCCCAGTCAGCGGAGAAGGCGCTCAGGCGCGCCGCTAGCCTCAGGAGTTAAGGCTTCAACCCCGTGGTTTAGAATATCTCCATGGCTCCCGAACTGAATTTCGGCCCCTACATCGACACCGAGAACGGCAAGAAGGTGGTCAAAGACCTGACCTTCGGCAATCCCACGCCGGAGGGCGTGGTGCTCTCTACGCTGGATTCGGCGGTGAACTGGATGCGCAAGGGCTCCATCTGGCCGATGACGTTTGGGCTAGCCTGTTGCGCGATCGAGATGATGTCGATGGGCGCCTCGCGCTTCGATATTGCGCGCTTTGGAGCGGAAGTATTTCGCCCGTCGCCGCGGCAGAGCGATCTCATGATCATTGCTGGGCGCGTGTCGAACAAGATGGCGCCTGTGATCCGGCAATTGTGGGAGCAGATGCCCGAGCCGAAGTGGGTGATTTCGATGGGAGCCTGTGCCACCTCCGGCGGCGTCTTCCAGAACTACGCGCTGGTGCAGAGCGTGAACCAGGTGATCCCCGTCGACATTTATGTCCCGGGATGCCCGCCGCGTCCCGAGCAGCTTATCTACGCCATCACTCTTCTTCAGGAAAAGATCCAGAACGAGCGTGGGACCATTAAGAAGGTTCTGAATTTGTCGTAGCAGTGGTCAATGGTCAGTGGCCAGTGAGATCGCGCTTGGGATATAGGATGTTCTTCTTGCTGGCCACTTCCACCGACGTTGCTAGTTTTTCCCCAGACGACGGCTGTGAATTCTCTCCACTTTTCTAGTGATGGTTGTCACAGTCCTTTTACCTCAATCATCGGAAGTATCTTTTACCGGCAAACAAAAGTCTGCCTCGTTGCCTGTTAAACACCCTCCCGAGAATAACTTGGAACGGCGGGGCCTTGCGACCCTTATGTTGCGCCAGGAATTGCGAAACCATTTTCTGCCGGGTGAATCCAAGTAAGTGAGTGGCTGCGTATTGAAGATAATGAGTAGCGGGGCCGCACGCTCGGCACTGCCAAGGGGAACGACCCGGGGGTGCGGGAGGTTGTCCGATGGTTGCTGAACTTATAGACGCAGTTTTTGGTTGCTGGCACTCCCGGTACAGCTTTCCGGTGACCATTCGAGGCAAGGCACGACGTCCGCAGGCCGCAGCCTTGACGGGAACCTACGTAGTCTGCCTGGATTGCGGACGAGAATTTCCTTACGACTGGCAGGAGATGAAGGTCATTACCTCACCCGCCGAGAGGCGTGAGTACGTGGCAGCACTCACCACCAAGCAGGTCGCGTAAGGCAAGTCCACGCAAGAAACGAGCCGCTTAGAGTGTGGCTCACTTCACGCCTGATCTAAAATCTAGCGAGCGGAAACGCTGGCCGCCGCCCTCTTTTCCATCGGTATGAACTCCCGCTCTCCGTATCCCGTGTAGATCTGGCGCGGGCGCGCGATCTTCTGCTCTGGATCGTTCACCAGTTCCTGCCATTGCGCCAGCCAGCCCGCCGTACGCGCGATGGCAAACAACACGGTAAACATCTCCGGCGGGAAGCCCATGGCCTGGTACATGATGCCGGAATAGAAGTCGACGTTGGGATAGAGCTTGCGCTTCACGAAATAATCGTCTTCCAGCGCGATGCGCTCCAACTCCAGAGCGATGTCGAGTTTCGGGTTGCGCCCCGTGACCTGGAAAACCTGCTCGGACGACCATTTGATAACCTTGGCCCGCGGATCGTAGTTCTTGTAAATACGGTGCCCGAATCCCATCAGTTTGCCGTGGCCATCCTTCACTTTCTTGATGAAGGCCGCCACGTTGTCCTTGGAGCCAATCTCATCGAGCATCTTCAAGACTTCTTCATTGGCCCCGCCGTGCAGCGGGCCCGCCAGCGCCGACGCTGCCGAAGCTAACGACAAATAAGGATCGGTTTGGGCGCTGCCCACCGAGCGCATAGCGTTGGTGCCGCAGTTCTGCTCATGATCGGCGTGCAGGATGAATAAGATGTCGAGGGCGCGTGAGAGGACCGGATTTGCCACATACTTCGGCTCGACCATCCGCCACAACATGTTCATGAAATTCTCGGTGTAGCTCAAATCATTATCGGGATACACGTATGGGAAGCCCACATTGTGGCGGTAGGACAGGGCAGCAATAGAGGGAACCTTCCCGATCAGACGAATGATCTGGTGCATACGGTTCTTCGGATCGTGGATTTCACGGGCCTCCGGGTAAACGCTGGAGAGCGCAGCCACCGTACTCACGAACATGCCCATGGGATGAGAGTCGTAGCGGAATCCCTCCATGAACTTCTTGATGCTCTCGTGCAGCATGGTGTGGTGGGTGATGTCGTGCATCCAGTTTTTAAGTTCGGTCTGCGTGGGCAATTCGCCAAACAGCAGAAGGTAGGCGACTTCCAGGAAGGTGCAGCGTTCGGCCAGCACTTCGATGGGATAGCCACGATAGCGGAGGATTCCCAGGTCACCATCGATATAGGTGATACTGCTGCGGCACGATGCAGTGTTCATGAAGGCCGGATCGTAGGTCATCAGCCCAAAATCTTCCGGACCTGTCTTGATCTGCCGCAGGCTCATCGCCCGGATGGTTCCGTTCTCTACGGGAACGGTGTACGTCTGACCGGTGCGGTTGTCGGTGATGGTGAGTGTGTTCTCGGGCATGGGAAGGATGGCTCCTTAAAGTACTACCGTAGCGTAGCTCAGACTATTTGGCTTCGGCAACAACCTGCTATGACCTGGGTCACAAATTTGCGGTGAGGATGCTGTTTCTGAGGTCGAGATTCCCCTCCAAACGCCAAACCGGCAGCCAAAGGCCGCCGGTTCGCTTTCCTTGCTCGCTGCACGCTACTTCGACGAATCGTCCCGCCGCTTTAGGGTTGGACGGTCGTCATCGCTCTTGCTGTCCTTGCCGTCGCTGCCGTCGCCGCCGGCGGAAGTCCGCCGCAGGCTGGGCTTGTTGGCGTCTTTCTGGTCCAGGACCTTGTGCCGATTTTCGATCGACGCCAGCCGGGCTTTGACGTCGTCGAACTCCGAAGTGGTCACAATATACTGCTGCTTCGAGGGCAATATCTTGCGGATTTCGTCCTGCGACTTCTCAATGCGATCCGCGGTCTGCGGGTGCGTGTCAAATGCCTTGGAGATCGTCCCCGGTTTCTTCTTCTCCATCGCCTGCAATTTTTCGAAGAAGGAGACAAACGCCGACGGATCATAGCCGGCGCGGTACATGTACTGCACTCCGAGGTAGTCGGCCTGGGCCTCGAAGTTGCGGGAGAACTTCAGGAAGGTCATGGGAATCGCGAGCCCTGACGCTTCATAGGCTCCGTAGCCGATCGCGCCGCCTACGAAGATCAATGGAATGGACGCCATCTGCATCAACTGCGCGCGCGTCATTTCGCGAGCGTAGTGGCAGGCGGCCACGTGGGCAATTTCGTGAGCCATCACGCCGGCCATTTCCGCTTCTTCGTCGGCCGCCAGGATGAGGCCTGAGTTCACGTAGAAGAATCCGCCGGGAAGCGCCATGGCATTCACCACGTCGGAGTCAATCACCTTGATCGTGAACGGCACTTGCGCATCCGAGTTCCGCACCAGGTTCTGGCCGATCCGGTTCACGTACTCGGTGACTACGGGATCGTTGACCAGCTTGATCTGCGACTCGATTTGCTGGGCGAAGACGCGGCCCCGCGCCACCTGCCCTTCCACCGTGTACCAGTTGCCGACGCCGCGACCGCAACCCACGTTGCGGTTCCCCACCGCATCCACGTCGGTCTTGGTGCCGTCGTGCTTGATCTGGTCCTCATCCTTGGTCGGCAGGGAGGCTGGCGCCTGCTTTGGCGCATTCTGCACGTCGCCCGACTTAGGCTGATCTTTGTCCTGGTCTGAAACCTGCGCCAACGTCCAGGATCCTGCGCTGAACGCCGCTAATGCCACAGAGATTGCCAACCAACGCAACTTCATGGGAACTCCTTTACGGCCACCCGCTCTTGCCGCCATTATACGCCCGGTCTGGAAGACACCACTGCTAAACTTTTCCTTTCAGTTAGACGCATGCCTGCCGGGCGGGGTTATCCGGGACCGCCCGGCCAGGCGGAGAGCCCGGCCTGAAAAGGTATAATCTGACCGCGTAAAACTGGGCAGGCCGCGAACACTAACCATCCTGCCAGGCGGCCGTCTTTAACCCTTAAGACAGGGAGGCCTTTATGTCTGCGATTCGACTGGGTTACAGGAATAGTCGTTTGTGGCTCGTGCTTCTAATGCTGGTCGTCCCGGCTTTCGCCGCGGAGCAGCGGCCCGCAGACAAGGCAACCGCCGGCCTTTCGCGCGACTCCATCATCGGCCTTGTGCAGCAGATTCAGCGGGCGGACTACGAAGGCGACCGCCCGGCGCTGAAGCGCCTGCACGACCAACTCACGGCCATCCCCGAAGATGGCAAGTTGGCATCGCGGGTTCTCTATTGGCGTGGATTTGCCTTGTGGCGCAGAGCGATTAACGGCTTCAACGACACCCCGACGCCAAAAGATCTGGAAGAGGATCTCACGCAGGCAGCCGCCGATTTCAAAGACGCCATTGCCCGGGACCCTGTGTTTGTTGAAGCTAAGATTGGAGCAGGCTCCAGTCTGGGCTACCTGATGTTCTTGCACAGGAACGACCCAAACCTCATGCAGGAACTGCTCCAACAGTCGAGTCCGCTTTTGAAAGAAGCCATGGCCGCAGCCCCAGACAATCCTCGACTGCTGTGGGTGCTCGGCCCCATTCGTTGGTCCTCGCCTCCAGAGCGCGGAGGGGGTCAAGATAAGGCGTTTGAAATCTATAACAAAGGTTTGGAAGCAGTACGCAACCAGAAGCGCGACGTGAGCAATCCGCTGGAGCCCACGTGGGGAGAGCCCGAGTTGCTGATGAGTCTCGCCTGGTCAAACTTGAACCGAACCACGCCCGACTTGAACTCGGCCGACCAATACGCACAAGCGGCGCTCAAACTGGTTCCTTACTGGCACTACCTTCGCGACATCCTGTTGCCGCAAATTCGCGTGGCTCAAACTAAAGCGCATTGATGCACTCTTGGCGAGCAATGGGGCAGAGACCGTCGGTAATGGTACAGTTTGAACCTACGCGGCAGGATCGCAGTGCCCGCTGGCGTGGTCTCTGGAGGCAAGAATGAAAGCATCTACGTTTTATCGAGTCGCTGCCGTTCTTCTGCTGCTTTTTGACGCCGGACACACATCTGGTTTTCCCTGGTCCGATCCCACGTGGGGAGTGGATCTTGGCTCCATGCGGTCGACTCACTTTTACATTATGGGGTTTAGCCGGACTTACTGGGATTTTTATGTTGGGTTCGGACTCTTTGTCAGCGTGTTTCTTCTCCTCGCCATGGTATTGGCGTGGCAGCTAGGCCGCCTGCCGCCAGAATCCTTGGCGCACATGCGCGGCACGGCGTGGGCGTTCGCCCTTTGCTTTGCCGCCATCTCGGTTTTGAGCTGGAAATACTTCTTTGTTATTCCCATCGTTTTCTCAATCGTAACTACATTATGTTTGACTGCGGCGGCATGGCTTGCAACGAAAACAGGTTTCCAAGCCTACACTGCGATAGTAAGGTAAGAGCATTCAAATGCACCACTACCGAAACCGTGGTAGTGCCTCAGTTTGAAATTAGGTAGGCCCGCTGATTTCAGGATGCAGATGGTTTTCGGTTGCCGTTGCAATGATGCGCCTCGAAATTAGCTCGCATACGCAAGAGTACATCATCGGTTCGGTCTTTAGGCTTTGGTATTTCCTCAAACCGCGTGTTACACATGCTGCAAAATGCGACGACGAGATGGTCCAAGTTGGAGAAATGAAGATAGCGCTCTGAGAAGTGTAGGTTCAACACTCGTAGAATGTAACGCAGCAGCGGGTTCGTCTTGTATACAGAAGATACCCTAGGCTGTTCGTTTCCAGTAACGCGCCACGCTTGCCGGGCTTCGGCATGTAACTGTCGGCCATCATCACTATTTCCTCAAGACTCCAAATGTGGTCACTTAAACCAGCGGCCATGCTCGGAGTGATTCGCAGCGTCGTGTGGATTCTGGCGAAATTACAGTGTACTGCGTAGATCGCAACCATTGCCGCGTAGGCACTGCCGAAACCGCCGTCCCCTTGAGGATTCCTCGGCCCCGTCGTACCATAGCGCCTTCCGTCGTCTGTTCGCCGGGAGGTACCCTTGCTCGATCGCCGTCACTTTCTTGCCACCGCCACAACTGGACTGGCCGCCTCCCTCGCCTTCCGCGGAAATCTCTTCGCGCAGCTCGAAAAGATTCCGCCGCTCCCCGACCACTCCCTGCTCGACAAAAACGAAGATGCCTACTGGGCCGCGATGCGCAAGCAATTCCTTATCCCTGAGGACGAGATCTACCTGAACAACGGCACCGTCGGCTCCAGTCCCGCGCCTGTGCTGCGCGCCATTTTCGACGCCTACTCGACCACCGAGAGAATGGATCAGCAGGATCCCGAAGACTACCCCATCTGGGGATATGCCTCATGGAACGAGTTTCGCGATCCGCTGGCAGCTTTCGTGGGCTGCCATCGTGACGAGATTGCCCTGCTGCGCAATGCCACGGAGGCGAACAGCTACATTGCCAACGGCATCGACATGAAGCCGGGCGACGAAGTGCTCATGACCGATCAGGAGCATCCCGGAGGCGAGCATCCCTGGAACCTCAAGGCCAAGCGCTATGGCATCGTGGTGAAGAAAGTCACGCTGCCGCGCCCGGTGAAAGACGCCGCTCAGGCGCTCAATCTCTTCAACGACGCCATCACGCGGCGGACCCGCGTCATCTTCTTCAGCCACATCACCACGTTCTCCGGCGTCGTGCTGCCAGCAAAAGAACTTTGCGCGCTCGCTCGGTCGAAGGGAATCCTCTCGGCGGTCGACGGCGCGCACGTGCCCGGGATGATGCGCTTCAACATTCACGAACTGGGTTGTGACATGTACTCAGCGAGCCCGCACAAGTGGCTGCAAGCGCCCAAGGGCTCCGGCTTTCTGTATGTACGCGACGAGGTGATCGATCGGCTGTGGAACACCATCGTCACCGAAGGCTGGGATGACACCAAGATTCGCGCCGAGCGCTTCCAGCGCATTGGCAGCTCGAATGTGCCGGCGTTGTGGGGGCTGCAAGCATCAATCAAGCTGGCCAGCGACATCGGCCTGGACCGCATCGAACGCCGCCATCGCGCCCTCGCCGACTACATGCTCGATGAAATGAAGAAACGCGGAGCGGAGTCGTGGACATCGCCCGATCCTGCCCTGCGCTGCGCGATTGTGACAGTGAACATTCCACCGGTCCCGCGGATGGATCTGGAAAATTGGCTGTGGAAGACGCATAAGATCAGAATCCGCGGCGGCGACCCGAACAAGCTGCGGCTGTCGACGCCTTACTATTTGCAAAAGAAAGATATCGATCGGTTTTTGGAGAAGTTTGATGAGTATAAGCGGGAGAAGAAGCTGTGATGCGAAGTCACAAGGTTATTGGATTCTGGATTCGGGACTCTCAGACAGGCATACGCAGCATTCCGCGATTTCCCAATTCAAGTTCTTCGTTTAGTTTGGAGACGCAGCGTAATGCACTTATGCGCAGAATTCATAGGCCGATAGTAGTCTATGGGAGCGAACTCGCCTAACCCAAGAGTACTGTCCAAGTGGCCTCTATGAAAACAATGTCGGCAAGTGAATTCAGAATGCGTTGCTTTGCGGTGTTAAGAGAAGTGCACTCGACAAGAGCGCGGTGCTGATCACGAAACGCGGCAAACCCGTCGCTCGACTTATAGCTGCGGGGAAGCCTGGCAAGTTTATCGGCCGACTGAAAGGCAAGTTCAAGATCGTCGGCGACATTTTATCGCCCATCGTGCCGCCCGAGGACTGGGAATACGACTGAGGCGAATCGAATCGGTAGCGTCTTACGCACAACCCTCAGTCGTAATACTCCAACCCCAAATGCGTAATCAGTTCCTCGCCTTTCAAATGCCGCAGCGTGTTCTTCAGCTTCATCAACTGAATGAACAGATCGTGTTCGGGATAGAGCCCCGGCACCGTCATCGGAGACTTAAAGTAAAAGCTTAACCACTCCTGAATCCCGAGTCCGCGCAGTTCCGAGCAGCGTTTCGCCAGATCGACCAGGAGCACCAGGTCGAGTACGATTGGCGCCGCCAGAATCGAATCGCGGCACAGGAAATCGACCTTGATCTGCATGGGATAGCCCAGCCAGCCGAAGATGTCGATATTATCCCAGCCCTCTTTATTATCGCCACGGGGCGGATAGTAGTTGATGCGAACCTTGTGGTACATGTCGCCATAGAGTTCGGGATAGAGCTCCGGCTGCAGAATGTGTTCCAGCACGGAAAGCTTCGACTCTTCCTTGGTCTTGAATGATCCGGGATCGTCGAGCACCTCGCCGTCGCGGTTGCCCAGAATGTTTGTCGAGAACCATCCGCTCAGACCCAGCATGCGCGCCTTAAAGCCGGGGGCGAGGATCGTCTTCATCAGCGTCTGCCCGGTTTTGAAATCTTTGCCGCAAATCGGCGCTTCGTTCCGCCGCGAGAGTTCGAGCATCGCCGGCAGGTCCACAGTCAAGTTCGGCGCGCCGTTGGCGAACGGAACACCCTCCATCAATGACGCGTAGGCATAGATCATCGAGGGCGCGATCATCTCGTCGTTCTCGCGCAGCGCCTTCTCAAACGACTTCACCGACTGGTGGGCCTCAGTCGCCGCGATGTAGGACTCCGTGGAGCCACACCACATGGTGATCAACCGGCTCGCCCCGCTGGTCTTCTTGAAGTCGCGAATGTCGGCGCGCAATTGCTCGGCCAGATCCATCTTGGTTTTGCCCTTCTTCACATTCGGCCCGTCGATCTTCTTTACGTAGTTGTGATCGAAGACCGCCGCGCGCGGCGTTACCGACGAAAGAAATGGCTTCAACTGGTCGAGCAGACGCTGATCGAGCACTCCCGCATTCGAGGCCGCTTCGTACATGTTGTCTTCGAAGATGTCCCAGCCGGTGAAGACCAGATCATCGAGGCCTGCGAGCGGCACAAACTCTTTGATCTTCGGCGAGCGGCCGTCGGTGCGCTTGCCCAGCCGCACAGTGCCCATCTGCGTGAGCGATCCGATGGGTTTTGCCAGACCTTTGCGAATCGCCTCCACGCCTGCCACGAACGTAGTCGCCACCGCGCCCATGCCCGGGATCATTACTCCCAACTTTCCTTTCGCGGGCTGGATCGTGCCGTTGGGCTGCGCGTTATCGCGGGCCTTCACGTAGTTCTTCACTTCTATGCGGAGTGCTTTCGCCGCTTTTTCAATCTTTGCGGACTTGTTCCGTGTCGCCATGTTTTGGCCGCTTCCTCAGTAGGAATCTGGATGGATGTGCAAACCTTATATGTTCTCGCATGGGGCGGGACTTTGGCAAACGAGCGCGACTGAACGCGCCGAAAATAAAGTTAATTGGGTGCATACACCATCGAGCGGCCGCTCGGCTTCGCCCCTGAAGCAAGCTCAGGGCAGCCTTTCGCGGGACAGCCGAGAGCCTGCCTGAGCAAAGTGGAAGGGCGGCTGTCTCCATATGAACCGCGATACACGAGTTGTGATTGCCCTGCGGCGTTAATGACTTCCATAAATATTTTGCGTTGGACTCTAGCGCTTGCATCCTTCATAGTGGAATCACTTCGCAAACCAGCTGTGCAGCCGGTCCCGCGAAGCTGATGTTTGCCTGCCAGCCTTGCCGCGGTAGGGCAATCTCCTGACCTCGTTGTTTCCCTCTTAAATCTGAACTCACGCCACTCGGTATCGCGCCGGGTGTGCGCTCTTCAGACTACGAATTAAAGAAAAAGAACAGGAGACAACATGAAATTGATTCGCCGATTCGCCTATGCCGCTGTCTTAACCTTGAGTGCCTTGAACTTCGCGCCCAGCTTGGCCCTTGCCCAGGAGGCGTCCGGCACTTTCACGCTCACGCATGAAGTCCACTGGCTGAACGCAAAGGTGCCGGCAGGTAAATACCGTTTCACCGTGGCAGGCCACGGTCCTGCGGAGCTGCTCACGCTGAGCAAGCTCACGGGGAGTGGCGCAGGCTTCATGCTGCTGGTAACCGACACCGAAGCTTCCCAGCCTTCGGATCTGAGCCAACTCCTCTTGGTCTCCGGACCGAGCGGAAGCTTTGTCAGCACGATGCAGCTTCCCGAGTTCGGAATGACACTGCACTTCGCGGTGCCCGCCGAATCTGAGATAGCGGAATCGGTCGCACCCACGACTGCCTCCGCAAGTCGCTAGGTCGTCTCCACCAGCCCGGGAGCGGATAACCCAAATCTGCTTCCGGTCCTTCCTTGCGTCTTGTTTTGATCCGCTCAGAAAAGCGTCGTGGAGACGTTGCTTGCAACGTCTTTGCGGGCAGCACTGGGAATCGTGGCGAGAAAGACGTTGCTTGCGACGTCTCTACGACACTAACCTCAGGTCAGGCTTGGGCGAAGGAGAGTTCCCTCTCACTTCGTCACTGAGCACAATGGCTTCGGCGATGTCTTTCATCGGTTTGCGCTTCTGCCGGCTTTGTCGTTGCAATGTCAGGTAGGCTTGCTCCTCGCTTAATCCCAAATCGCGCTGCAGGATACCTTTGGCTCGTTCCACCACTTTGCGAGTCTGCAATTGTTCCGACAGGTTGGAGTTCGCATTCTCCAGGCGCGCCATCTCGATCTCGGCACCCACAAGAAATCCGACAGTCGAGATCAGGCGAATTTCGCGCCGCCGGTGAACATGAGGCTGGCGATGCTGCAGGTTGATCACTCCGACGACGCGGCCGCGGCACATCAAAGGCACCGACAGGAAAGCCTCGTAGCTGTCCTCCGGCAACTCGTGGAAAAACTGAAAACGCGGATCGAGCGCCGCCTTTTCCGCAACCGCCACCGGCTCCTGATGCTCTGCCACCCATCCCGTAATGCCCTGCCCCAGGCGCAGTTTCAAACGGTCAACAACATCCGGATGGGGACTCTTCGAGGCCCGCAGGACGAGGTCCTCGCCTTCCAGCACATAAATCAGACAGGAATCGCACTTCACCAGCGCAGAAGCAAAATCGACCAGGCGAGTGAGCACCTCGTGGAAGCCGTCCGCCGTCGCCAGCCGGACCCCAATCTCGTGGAGCAGATCAACATGTAAGTCCTCAACAGCTAATGAGTTGTCCATAGTTAAGCATAGGACCGGCCTGTAACTCTGTCTAATTCCAAATTTTGATGAGTGTCATAGAGGATTTCCCGCAGGATCCTCACCGCTCTTTAACATCTTTTGTGGAAGTGAAAGGCTGTCTCTACGTGGGTCCTTTTTGTGTTACAACGTTGGCGGAGTCACTTCCATGGTCGAGAAGATCGCTCTCATCACCGGTTCCTCCAGCGGCTTCGGATTGCTTACCTCCATCGAACTGGCCAAGGCTGGATTCCGCGTCGTCGCCACCATGCGCAACCTCGGGCGCCGCGAGCGCCTCGACCAGGCCGCTGCTGCCGCGGGCGTCGCCGCGCAATTCGATATACGCGCGCTCGACGTTACCGACTTTGACGCGCTGCCCGGTTTCGTCGATGCCGTCGTCCGCGATCACGGACGCCTCGACGTGCTGGTCAACAACGCTGGATTCGCTGTCGCCGGGTTCGCCGAAGATATCAAGTTGGAAGAACTCCGACGCCAGTTCGAAACAAATTTCTTCGGCGCTGTCGCCATGACCAAAGCTGTGCTGCCTGTGATGCGCCGCCAGGGCTCCGGGCACATCATCATGATTTCTTCGATCGGCGGCTTGCACGGATCGGTCACGGTCAGCAGCTATTCCTCGTCCAAACACGCTCTCGAAGGCTGGAGCGAATCGCTTCGCCTCGAGGTCAACTCGCTTGGCATCAAGGTGGTGCTGGTCGAGCCCGAAGCTTTTCAAACGGATATCTGGACGCGCGGCGCGGTCATGGGCGCAAACGCCACGAAGGAAACTTCTCCAAACATCCAGCGCAGCCTGCGCATGCGCGACCGCATAGAAGCCCTGCAGAAACGAGACCCCATCGAAGTTGCGCGCCTGATCGCATCCGTGGCGCAGGATCCCGACCCGAAGCTGCGTTATCTGGTGGGGCGCGACGCTAAGATGCAGCTCGCTCTCAAGCGGATACTTCCGTGGAAGTGGCACGAGAAGCTGATCGCGAATTTCTTAAAGCTGGACTAAGGCAGTATACCTAGTTAAGGCAGTATACCTAGTAAAGTCAAACCCGAAGCACACTGATTCTGACTTAACTGGGTACTGGGTACTAAGGTACTAGCAGGCTGCTGAAAAATTGATTCGCAGCGTGTTTTTCTTTCTGTTGTTCATCGTTGATGATGTCGAACGGTTTGATTTCCGGTGTTTTTGTGGCCTCTGCTTCTAACTCGATGCTGCTGGAGACGCACTTCGGCCCCGACTTACGCCACCGGAACTGCGGCGGCCAGGTTTCGCATGCGCACCAGATTGTAGGCGGCGCAGGCCAGGGTAAATATCCAGTGCACTTTGCTCACCCCGCGATGTCGAACCTTGCGCATGAGCGCGATCGTCTTCAGCCAGCCGAAGCATTCTTCGATCCGTTTCCTCTTCTTCTGGCTGATGGCGTAACCAGAGTGCCGCGTGGTGCGGCCATCAATCGCGCTGCCCCCGCGTCGTCCCAGGTTCTGCGCCACGTGCGGCGTCACGCGCAGGTTGCGGCACTCCTCTACAAACCCGAACGTGTCGAACCCTTTATCGCCGCCTACCGTCAGCGGTTGCGTGCCGGGAAGCCTCTCCATCATGACCAGCGCCGCATCGCGTTCCGCCGTCCCGTTCGCCTGGAAGACTTCCGCGTCCACGATCAGTCCGTTGCGGTTCTCCACCAACAGATTCCCGCTGTAACTCAACCTGGACTCTTTGCCCCCGCTTTTGCGCGCCAGCAGAGAGTCGGGATCAGTCTTAGACTCGTGGGTTTCGTTCGAGCGCTTCTCCCCGCGAAAGTTCACCGTGGGATTGCCTGGATCATCCGGCGGAGGAGTCGGCTTGCCCTCTTTGGGTTGAAAGCTCTTGAGACTCGCCCAGGCTTCCAGCAGCGTGCCGTCCACGGTGAAATGTTCGTCGGAGGTCAATCCCTTTCCCCGCGCTTGCTCGACCACGCGCGCCAGAAACTCCTGGGCCACATCCGCCTCCAGCAAGCGGTCGCGGTTCTTGGTGAAGGTGGTCGCGTCCCAGACTTCATCGTCCGCGTTCAGCCCCACGAACCAGCGGAACAGCAGGTTGTAATCCATCTCTTCCATCAGCAATCGTTCGCTGCGGATCGAGTACAGCATCTGCAGCAACTGCGCCCGCAACAGCTTCTCCGGCGCAATCGACGGCCGGCCAACCCGGGCATACATCGTGTCGAACCGCCGCGAAAACTGGGTAAGTACTTCGTCCACCATGGCCCGGATCGCGCGCAGCGGATGATCTTTCCGCACCCGCGCTTCCGGCGACAAATAACTGAACATATGATTCTGCTGCTGATCGTCTCCGCGCATGCCTTCTCGTACCATACAAGGCTGTGGATTAGGAGTAGTTTTTCAGCAGCCTGCTAGGTACTACTTCTCCAACTCAACGGTCTTCACCGGCAAATCCCAGTGGCCGTCGAGAATTTCGAAACGCCGCTGCTCTTCCCGCTGGAAGGTCTCCTGATCGGGATACATCTGCTTTTGCAGCGCAGCTTCGTCGAAGGGCTCGATGGCTACGGTCGCGTTCTTGAAGACGATGGTCACACGGAAATCCCAACGCCCGTCTTCTGTGGTGTGATAGCGCAGCTGATCCATCCAGACTTTCGCAATCCGCCCCATCTCCATTTCTTTCTTGAGAACCGGGTAGTGATTCTTCTTGAACAACTTCAGAAACTCGTCGGCATGTCCCCACTTGGCTTTGTAGTAATACTCAATCACGAAGGGCTTGTCGGATGGCGTTGGCGTGGACTGAGCGCGCGAACCAAGCGGCAGGGTTATTGCGAAGAACAGCAGCAGCGCTAGTGTGCGGGATATCGGA
>CAWEDF010000012.1:0-68508 GCA_963807655.1 uncultured Acidobacteriaceae bacterium
AGGATCGGAATTAAGATCGGGATTTTGAGATGAAGGTACAAGAGTTCAAGTGCGGGCGACGTGCGAGGCCCGGCCGCGGCTTTACGCTCCTTGAGTTGATCGTCGCCACATCTATCCTGGTAATTCTTTCGGGCATGGCGGTGCCGCTGGCGCGGGTGACCATCCAGCGGGAGAGAGAGCGCATGCTGCGCAACGACTTATGGGAGATGCGCGACGCCATCGACCGCTACAAAGACGCCGCTGACAAGAACCTATTCCGCACCAAGGTGGACAGCCAGAACTATCCTCCTGATCTGGAGACGCTGGTAAAGGGCGAGGATGTGCAGGGCAAGAAAGTGCGCTTCCTGCGCAGGATTCCCATCGATCCCATGACGGGCACCACGGAATGGGGACTGCGTTCGATGCAAGACGATCCGGAATCGGACTCCTGGGGCGGGCAAAGCGTATTCGATGTCTACACCAAGTCGCAAGGCATGGCGCTGGACGGTACGAAGTATAAGGACTGGTAAATGGCGAGAAAGCTAAACACGGGGCGGGGCTTCACGCTACAGCGGGGCTTTACGCTGCTCGAAATGATGATCGTGATGGTCGTTATGGGGATCCTGATTTCGATTGCGATTCCCATTTATAGTCTTCGGTGGTGCGTTCGCGCGAGGCCGTGTTGAAGAATGATCTGTTCGAACTGAACAAGCTGATCTCGCAGTACACCCTCGACAAGCAAAAAGCGCCGCAGTCGCTCGATGATCTGAAGTCGGCAGGCTACATCAAGGACATTCCCAAGGATCCGATGACGGGCGAGGCGAACTGGGAAGTGGACCAGGAAGAAGTGCTGCTGTCGGTGGACCAGCAGGATCCTGGCATTGTTGACGTGCATTCGGCGTCGAACGCGATCTCACTTGATGGCACGGCGTATTCGTCGTGGCGTTGAGTCCAACCTCGCCCCATCTCCAGCATTGAACACTTCCACGCTCAGCACGTAACATCTACCCATGCCCGTTGAAACTGAAATTCAGGCTCACAGCTCGATTCGCGCGCCGCGCGGCAATTCCATCACCTGCAAAGGCTGGCAGCAGGAAGCTGCCATGCGCATGCTCATGAACAACCTCGACGCGGAAGTTGCGGAGCGTCCTCAGGACCTGGTTGTTTATGGCGGAACCGGGCGCGCGGCGCGCAGTTGGGAGGCTTACCACGCCATCGTCGCAGCTTTGAAGAAGCTCGAGAACGACGAGACTTTGCTGGTGCAGTCGGGCAAGCCCGTGGGGTTGTTCAAGACGCACGATCACGCGCCGCGCGTGCTCATCGCGAATTCGAATCTGGTGGGCCACTGGTCGAACTGGGAGAAGTTCAACGAACTGGAGCGCGCCGGGCTGATGATGTACGGACAGATGACGGCGGGTTCGTGGATTTACATCGGCTCGCAGGGAATTGTGCAGGGAACGTTTGAGACGTTCTCGGCGGCGGGCGAGAAACATTTCGGCGGTGATCTTGCGGGCAAGCTGATCGTCTCAGGCGGCATGGGCGGGATGGGTGGAGCGCAGCCTCTGGCCGCGACCATGACGGGCGCGGCGTTTCTGGGGATTGATGTCGATCCGGAGCGCATCAAGAAGCGGCTGAAGACGGGCTATTGCGACTTCATGGTCACCACACTCGATGAAGCGTTGCGCATTTTGAAGAACGCCGTGCGCAAGAAGGAAAATGTTTCGGTCGGGCTGGTGGGGAATTGCGCAGACGTGATTCCGGAGTTGGCCGCGCGCGGCGTTGTGCCTGATATTCTCACCGACCAGACTTCGGCGCACGATCCGCTGAATGGATATGTGCCGAACGGCATGACTCTCGCCGAGGCCGTCGAGCTACGGAAAAACGATCCCAAGGCGTATCAGGAAAAATCGCTCGACGCCATCGCGGCGCATGTCGAAGGCATGCTGCGGTTGCAGAAGATGGGATCGGTGACGTTCGATTACGGCAACAACATCCGCACGTTTGCGTTTCAGCGCGGCGTGAAGAATGCTTACGATTTTCCGGGATTCGTGCCGGCCTATATTCGTCCGCTGTTTTGCGAGGGGCGGGGACCGTTTCGCTGGGTGGCGCTGTCGGGCGAGGCGTCGGACATTCACGTGACCGACGAACTGGTTTTGGAAATGTTTCCCGAGAACCGCATCCTGCGCCGCTGGATTGATCTGGCGCGCAAGCGCATCAAGTTCCAGGGACTGCCGGCGCGCATCTGCTGGCTGGGATACGGCGAGCGCGCGCAGTTCGGCCTGGCGATGAACGATCTGGTGAAGAAAGGAAAGATCAAGGCGCCGATCGTGATCGGCCGCGATCATCTCGATTGCGGCTCGGTGGCGTCTCCGTTTCGCGAGACCGAGAGCATGAAAGATGGCTCCGACGCAGTCGCTGACTGGCCGCTGTTGAATGCTTTGGTGAACACTGCGGCGGGCGCGTCGTGGGTCTCGATTCATAATGGCGGAGGCGTGGGTATTGGCTATTCGTTGCACGCGGGGCAAGTCACGGTCGCCGATGGAACTGACGAGATGGCCAAGCGCATCGAGCGAGTACTCACGACGGATCCCGGCATGGGCGTGATTCGGCATGTGGATGCGGGCTATGACGAGGCGAAGGAGTTTGCGAAGAAGACGGGCGTGAAGGTGCCGATGGGAGCGTCATAGTTAGCCAAAATGGACGAAGAAACGTTATCCATGCTGCTGCGAGGTGGGCACATGAACATGCCGGAGCGTGTCGCGCGCGGCCTGTGGCCGCATCCACCGCTTAGGTTTTCCGAGGTTTTGGCTCACCTCGCGAAATTGCTTGATCAACACAGATGGTTCCCGCCTGAGTGGAACCCGCACCGCGAGGGCGCACCGGTTAATGAGGGCGGGACGGTCGAACGCCTTCGGCCTGATCGCTACGTGTACTGTGCAACTCGCGCACATCCTATTCAGCCCCAAGTGGTGGCGCAGAGCACAGAACGTGTTTTCTCCAATGCCGAAGATGCCGCTCGATATTTTTTGACGTGGGATATGCATCTTCCGGGCGACCTCGATGGCTGGAAGGTAATCGAGTGAAGGCGAAGGCGCTGCTTCTAGCTAATATCGACCAACTGCTCACCCTGCAATTTCCCGGCAAGACTGGTCCGCGTCGTGGTCCCGACCTCAGAGAAATCGGCATCATCGAAAACGGCGCTGTGCTTTGCCTCGGCGGGAAGATCGTTTCGGTCGGCACCACCAAAGACGCCCTCCGCGATGCCTGGCTGAAGAAGAATCGCAAGAAGGTTACTGAGATCGACTGCGCCGGTAAAGTTGTCCTGCCCGGGTTCGTGGATTCCCACACCCATCCTGTTTTTGTCAGCCCGCGGCTGGTGGATTTTGAGAAGCGCATCGAGGGCGCTTCCTACGAAGAGATCGCCGCGGCCGGCGGCGGCATCCGGTCCAACTTGGAAGGCGTTCGCACGGCAGGGAAGCGGGTTCTGGTGGAGAGAGTTCTGGCCGCGCTGCGCGACATGGCCGCTCACGGCACGACGACTGTTGAAGCCAAATCGGGCTACGGGCTGACGGTTGAGTCGGAACTGAAGTCGCTGAAGGCGATCCGCGACGCCGCTTCCCTGTGGCCGGGAACAGTCATCTCTACTCTGCTCGGGGCGCACGTCGTCCCAAAAGAATTTCAGGGCCGCTCACCAAAATACGTTGAGCTCGTCTGTAAAGAGATGGTTCCGCAAGCGGCGAAGCGGAAGCTTGCCCAGTTCGTCGATGTTTTCTGCGACTAGGGAGCGTTTACGGCAGCAGAGACCGAGCAGATTTTTGAAGCCGCCGAACAGCACGGGCTCAGCGTGCGGGCACACATGGGCCAGCTTTCTGAGACGGCGTTGCGGCCGTTTTTGCGTTTCAATCCGGCGTCGTTTGATCACATGGATCACGTGAATGAGGACGACATCGCGCAGTTGGCCAGGCACGATACGGTCGCCACGCTGGTGCCAGGGGCGAATTACTTTCTGGGGCTGAAAGAATATCCGCAGGCCCGCAAGTTGATTGACGCGGGCGCGCCGGTGGCGCTGGCGACGGACTATAACCCCGGAACTTCTCCTACGCTGAGTATGCCGATGGCGATGTCGCTGGCTTGCACGCACATGAAGATGTCGCCGGCGGAGGCGATAGCCGCGGCCACCGTAAACGGAGCGTGGGCGCTGCGAGTTGCAAACCGGAAGGGAACGATCGAGCCCGGAAAAGATGCTGATTTAGCGGTGTTTGCGGTCGAAGATTACCGCGAGATTCCTTACTGGTTCGGCGCCAACCCCTGCTCGATTACCATAACGAGCGGGGTGGTGGCACACGCTCAGTGAACTTTTGCGGCGGACCTTCCGTATAGAACTGAAGATTGATAGGTCTTGTTGAAACGCTTTCTTAAACAGTCTGAGACTGGTTCGGTTACGAAACGAATTCAAGTGTCTCCCCGAGGAAAAATCATGAAGCGAATTCTTGCGGTACTCGCGTTTGCGTTGACGACATTATCGCTGGCAGTAGCTCAACGGCTGCCCGAGGTGGCCGCTCCAGAAAACTACAAGCTTTTCTTCACGCCCGATCTCGACAAGGCCACTTTCGAGGGCGATGAAACCATTTCCATCCGGGTGTTAAAGCCCACTTCGGAAATCACGCTGAACGCGGTCGATATCGACTTCCATCAAGTCACCATCACCAGCGGCGGAACCACACAGAAGGCCAAGGTCACGCCCGACAAAGACAAGGAAATGGTCATACTGGCGGTCGAGAAGCCGCTGTCCGCGGGTCCGGCCACAGTGCACATTACCTATTCGGGCATCCTCAACAGTGAGATGCGCGGTCTCTACCTGGGCAAAGACGACCAGGGCCGCAAGTACGCCGCTTCGCAGTTCGAGTCTACGGACGCGCGCCGTGCCTTCCCGTCATTTGACGAGCCGGCGTACAAGGCCACCTTCGACATCACAACCGTCGCCGATAAAGGCCAAGTGGCAATTTCGAATTCTAAAGTTTCTTCCGATACGCCGGGACCGGGCGACCGGCACACAGTTCGCTTTGCCACCACGCCCAAGATGTCTTCGTATCTGGCGGCATTGGTGGTGGGCAATTTTGAATACATTGAGGGCGAAGCCGACGGCATTCCGATCCGCATCTACAGCACTCCCGGCAAGAAAGAGATGGGGAAGTTTGCCTTGGACACGGCGGAGCACGTCCTCCGCTACTACGATAAATACTTCAATATCAAGTACCCCTACGCAAAGCTCGATCTGATTGGCATCCCGGATTTTTCCGCGGGCGCGATGGAGAATACCGGCTGCATCACGTTCCGCGAAGTTATCCTGCTGATCGACGAGAAACAAGGTTCTGTAGATCTGAAGAAGACCATCGCTTCAGTGATTGCGCACGAGATGGCTCACCAGTGGTTCGGCGATCTGGTCACGATGAAGTGGTGGGACGACATTTGGCTCAACGAAGGTTTTGCCACGTGGATGTCGAGCAAGCCGCTCGAGGCCTGGAAGCCGGAATGGAATTTCAATCTGGACGATGTGAGCAATACGGGCGGAACTCTCAACACCGATTCGCTGGCCAATACGCGTCCGATCCACCAGGCGGCCGAAACTCCGGGGCAGATCATGGAACTGTTTGACGGGATCGCCTACGGCAAGGCTGCGTCGGTGCTGCGCATGCTGGAGGCGTATTTGGGCGAGGAGACTTTTCGCGCGGGCGTCAACGCCTATATCCAGCAACATCAGTATGCCAATGCTACCGCTCACGACTTCTGGGAGGCGCAGGCCAAAACCTCTAAGAAACCTGTCGATCAGATCATGCCAACTTTTGTGAGGCAGGCGGGCGTTCCGGTCATCGACTTGAAATCGCAGTGTTCGGGGAACTCAACCAAGGTTACGCTGGATCAGCGCCGCTATTACTTTGACCGGGAAAAGTTCCAGGGGGCAAATGATCAGCTCTGGCAAGTTCCCTTGTGCATGAAGTCGTCGAGCGGGGCTCAGAAGTGCGAACTGCTCACCAAGAAGGAAGAGACCTTCACGCTGCCCGGCTGCTCGACCTGGGTTCTAGCCAACGCTGGCGCCACCGGTTACTACCGCGCAGGCTACCAGCCGGATGCAGTGCGAACCCTCGCGAACGATGCCGAGAGCAAGCTTACGCCCGCGGAGCGAATCGCTTTGCAGACGGACATCTGGGCTTCGGTGCGAGTGGGACGCGAACCGGTGGGCGATTATCTTGCGCTTGTCCAGGGACTGAGAGGCGACCGCAATCGCGCAGTGATGGATGATGTTCTCTTTCGGCTCAACTTTATTGGCCGCTACCTGGTGACTGAGAATGACCGCGAGTCCTATCGCACTTGGCTGCGGGGGTATCTGTCGCCAATGCTGAAAGATGTGGGCTGGGAACCGAAGGCGGGCGACAGCGACGAGCAGAGAACGCTGCGGTCTCGTCTGTTTAACGCTTTAGGATACGATGCGCGCGATCCGGAGGTGCTGGCCCAGGCGCGCAAGATTGCAGACAAGGCTCTGGACGATCCGTCTTCTGTAGACCGGCAGATCGCGGGCGGAGCCATGGCGCTAGCAGCCTTGAACGGCGGGGAAGATTTCTACGTCCGGCTGATGACCGCGCTGAAGAACCCCAAGTCGCCGGAAGAGTATTACATGTATTTGTTCACTTTGCCCCAGTTCAGCAATCCGAAACTTTTGCAGAGGACTCTCGAGTACGCCCTCTCTCCGGACGTTCGCTCGCAGGACGCGCTCGGCGTGGTCACGAGCGTAATGGGCAATCCCGAAGGCCAGAACCTAGCGTGGGACTTTGTTCTGGCGCACTGGGATGCGGTGCAGAAAGTTGGCGGACCGTTTGCCAGCGCCCAGGTCGTGGGTTCGACCAGTTCATTCTGCGATGCCCACATGCGCGACCGGGTCGTGGAGTTTTACTCCGCGCACAAGATCGAATCGGCGGAGCGAACCTACCGGCAATCGATCGAGCGCATCGACAACTGTGTCGATCTGAAATCCCAACAGGAACCGCAACTGGCGTCCTGGCTGGGACAACACGGCTCTTCGGTCGGCGGAGAGTAAGAGCATTTAACGCGTAACGGGTGCCGGGTCAGCCTCCATTGGCCCGGTGCTCGAACGCGAGATGACTCTGATATTCCAGTGATAACTCAACTCTGCCCGGGTTGGTGACGTTGAGGGAAGTCGCGGCCATTGCTATAATCAAAAACGTTCCGCACGCGGCCGGCAATGAGCAGTGTCATTCGGTTCGGAATCCCGCAACAATCGGCGTGAAGCGAACAATCCTCGCAGCCCGCGTCCGGCGAGCGGGTCTCGAAGCGTGGCCAGGTAGCTCAGGTGGTAGAGCGCAGCCCTGAAAAGGCTGGCGTCGGCGGTTCAACTCCGTCCCTGGCCACCATGTTTTGCACAGCATAGCCCAGGCCTGCCAGGACGCCTCGCATGTAAGCAATACTGCTGATCACGCCCGGCATGGGATCGTCGGGGTGAACCTCATACTCCAGATCGACGAAGCCCTTATACTTGGTCGCGACAAGGGCTTCAAACATCTTCCGAACCGGCATGATCCCATCTCCCACAGCGACCTGACTCTCCTTGCTTTCGAAGTTTGTCAGGTCCTTCATGTGCAGGTTGAAGAGCCTTGGACCCGCTTCGCGGATCGCCCGAACCACATCCGTGCCGGCGCGAACCGTGTGCCCGACATCGATGCAGCAGCCGAGGCGGGGATCCAAATGCTTTACTGCCTTCAATACATCCAACGGTGAAGGCCACAACTTATCCTCGGGCCCATGATTGTGGATCGCGATGCGGATGTCGTATTCCTTTACGAACTTCTCAATGCGAGGAAGAGTTTCCGGTGTGGGGTCGCCCGCGACGATCACTCCGATGCCTGCTCGTTTGCAATACTCGAACTTCGTCCGTATATCTGCATCTTCATCTTTCGCGAAATAGATGGCTCCGGCAGCGTGCAGCCTGATGCCCGCCGCGCTATAGTCTGCGAGCGCAGCAGCCTCCTCTTTGGAGTCAATTGGGAGATGATCTTTAACGTCCTTGGCGTTCAACGCAAACACATTGAGTCGTGTCATGAAGCTGATCAGCTGAGCGCGAGTAAAGTTACGGAAGGTATAACTCGCCAGACCCAAACGAATCGGGGATGTTTCCCCAGCAGTTGGCTGTTGCTGATCTCGCGCTAACACGTTGCGCGGAGCCAGGCTGGCGGCAGCGACCAGCGCGCCGGAGCGAACGAAATCGCGGCGGGAGAATGGATTCTTCCTAGACACGTGGTTCCCAGCCTTTCTCGTAGTCGCGGCCCCACATCTTCATTGCTTCGGTGTCGCCCTGGACGCGCCCGCTTTTCGGGTCGAGATGGAGTTCGCGTTTCACTTCCCACGCGATGTTGGAAAGCTGCAGCATTGTAACGCCCACGTTCCCAGCCGAGATCGGAGCGTTGAGCTTCTCGCCGTTACGGATTCCCGCGATGAAGTTTGCGAAGTGTGCATCGGTCATGGAATCGCTGCCGATCAGGTCAGCGGATGAAGCCGCATTGCCGGCCTTGAATTCGCTCGTCTTATTTCCTTTGAGGTCGTAGATCTCATAGCCACCACGATCGATCAGCACCGTTCCGGTGGTTCCCATGATTGTCGAACCGCGATCGCGCCCGTAGTACTTCATTCCCTGGCAGCTCTTTCCCTCCCACGAGATGATTTTGTCTTCGTACTCGAAGCTGGTCACCAACGTGTCATAAAACTGCCAATCGTCCTTGAAATGGTATCTGCCACCCGACGATGTAACCCGCAGCGGATAGTCGACGCCGAGCGCCCAGCGGCACACATCGACCTCGTGCGTGCCATTGTTGAGCGCTTCGCCGGTGCCATAAAGTTTGAAAAAGTGCCAGTTGTAGGGATGCACATTGTCCCGATACGGACGGCGTGGGGCCGGACCCTGCCACAGATCCCAATCGAGTTGCGGCGGAACGGGAACTTCTTTGCCGGTACCAATCGACTTTCTCGTATTGACGTACCAGGCTTTTCCGAAATACGTCCTGCCGATAATTCCTTCGCGAAGTTTTCCGACGATCTCAATGGTGTGTGGTGAGGAGCGCTGCTGCGTGCCTAGCTGTACGAGCTTGCGATGTTTCTGCTGCGCCTGTACCAGCATCTCGCCCTCCGCAGGATTATGGCTGCCTGGCTTCTCCACATAAACGTGCTTGCCCGCTTGCAGCGCGGCGATCGCCATCGGCGCCTGCCAGTGTTCGGGAGTGGCAATCGTGATGGCGTCCACATCTTTGCGCTGGAGAATTCGCCGGAAGTCTTTCTCTGCCACCGCAGCCTCGCCCATTTCCTGCTGCGTGCGATCGGCGAATTTTTTCAGAATATTGCTGTCGACATCGCAGACATGCGAGATGCGAGCCGTGCTCCGGTTCGCCTTGAGCGACGCGAGATGAGCATAGGCACGGCCATTGAGACCAATCACGGCAAAGTTGAGGCGGTCATTCGAACCAAGGATCCGGCCATAGCTCTTAGCTGTAGTTCCCACGGCCAGCCCAGCCGCGCCTATGGCAAGTGCATCGAGAAACTCGCGTCGTGTAACCATACTTCTCTCCTTTTTTAGTCGCCCCTGAGAAGACGCCCTCAATCAGCAGGAAACCCCAGCCTTCGTCAATGCCTTCTTGAGCCCCTCCATGCTGACGCGGGTGGAGGCTTCGGGCGTGCCAGCACCGTGCCAGTGGGTCTCGAGGCTCAGCCCATGGTGGAAGCCATCACGCTGCAGAGCCTGAAGTTGTCCAACCCAATCCACGATACCGCCGCCTACCGGAGCCCAATCGTATTTGTGATCTGGCTTGCTTACCACGTCTTTGCAGTGGCAGTGCCCGATGCGATCCTTGGGCAGCAATTCATAGCCGTCTGGATAGGGCTTGCTTCCCAGGGCCGCGGCATTACCTGGATCCCAGTTGAGTATGAAGTTCTTGTTGGGAATCGCCTTCAGCACGGCGGCCGCTTCTTCACCAGTCGCTGTGTTGCAGGACATCTCATTCTCAAGCAAAAGGACGAGATTGTTCTTGGCGCAGCGTTCTGCAGCCTGTTGCAGTTTTGCATTGATTGCTGCCCGATACGGCCTAGGATCATCCAGCCGCCAATAGTCGAAGCAGCGAATCCTATCGGTATTGAAAGATTTGCAAAGCGAGATGCAGCGGTCGAGCAGCTTGTCCTGCGCGCTGGCATCGAACTCCGCATGGAACTGATCGCGGCTTTCACTCTGAGAGGACCGTGGAGCCCCCGGCCAGTCGGTCTTGAACAGTGGACTGGCAATATCGGTGACTCGCAGCTTGTGTTGCTCGAGGACTCTTCGCGCGTCCTCAACTTGCTTTTCGTCGAGCTCGGTCACATTCTTGTTCCACATCGACCGCAGTTCGATCCAGTGCAGCCCGAAATCGGCGGAGACGATTTGACATGCCTTCTCAAAATCCTGCGTGATCTCGTCATTGATCACCGCGAGCTTGAACGGGCACGCTTTGGTTGCACCGGCAGCCGCTGTTGTCATTAGTGAGGAGGCTCCAGCTTTCTTAAGCAGAGGCGGCACCGCCGACTGGAATGCTGCCAGCCCCAAGCCCGCGAGCACAGCGCGTCTTGTGTAACCCATGCGATTTACCTCCGGCTGGGGAGACGATTCGACATCGCGACAGCCATCATCTGAAGCCTCTTATTAGGTCCCCAAGCCTCAATGTTTCCGCGGGCGAGCTATTGGTTCACCCCGCTGGCGAGGAATCCACCATCCACGACCAGGGTCTGCCCGGTAACGAAGGAAGCGGCATCGGAGCAGAGGTAGACCGCAGCTCCGACGAGCTCTTCGGCCTGGCCGAAGCGGCCCAACGGCGTGCGCATCAGCAACTCCTGGCCGCGCGGTGTGTTGTCGAGCAGGTCCGCATTGAGGGCGGTGCGGAAAACACCGGGCGCGATGGCGTTGACCGTAACGCCCTTCTTCGACCACTCTACGGCCAGCGAACGCGTGAGCGAGACTACGCCAGCCTTGCTGGCCGCGTAGGCGGCGACCTCGTTCAGCGCCACAAAGCTGTTGAGCGACGCGATGTTCACGATGCGGCCGTAGCCGCGCTCCAGCATATGCCTGCCGACGATCTGGCAGGCGCGCAGGGTTCCGGTAAGGTTCGTGTCCATGACTTCGGCCCATTCTTCTTCCGGCATGTTGAGCGTGGGCGTCCGCTTGATTATTCCAGCGCAGTTCATAAGGATGTCGACTTTGCCGAAGCGGTGAAGCGCGGCCGCCTGCAGTTCTTCGAGGGAAGAGCGCTGGCGCACATCCGAGCACAGGCGCAAAGTCTGGCGCCCGTGCCGTTCGATCTCGGAGGCAGTTTCTTCGACCGGTTCCCGGCGGCGCGCAGAGGCAATGACGTCAGCGCCGCTGTCGGCGAGGCCAAGGCTCAGCACACGCCCGATCCCGGAAGTGCCTCCGATCACAATCGCGGTTTTGCCTTCGAGGCTGAGGATATGGGTCGTCATTATTTCTCCGCTCCGCTGGTCACCAGGCCTGCTTCGCGCAGCCGTGCAAGAATTTCTCCGGCCACTTCCTCTGGACTTCCGCCGGCAACGTCAATGGACCAGGCATCGGAGGGTATCGGTATCTCTAGGGTCGCTAGTTGGCTGGCCAGCAGACCGGGGCCCATGTAGGGATGGCGTCGCGACTTCATGCGTTCTTCGATCACAGCGATGGGCGCATGCAGGTACGCAAAGCGCATTTCGTTCTTCGCAAAACCGCCGGCAAGGACATCACGATAACCCTGCTTCAGCGCCGAGCATGCCAAAATGGCGCTCTCGCCCTTTTGGCGATATTGCAGCATGCGCTCATGCAGAGCGTTAAGCCAAGGCCCGCGATCTTCATCCTGAAGCGGGGTGCCGGCAGCCATTTTCCTCCTGTTCTCCTCCGAGTGATAGTCGTCGGCATCTTCGAATTTCCAACCGCTACGAGCGGCCAGCAGCTTGCCGATGGTCGTCTTGCCGACTCCGCTTACGCCCATCAGGACCACGATCATGGGCTCGGCTCCAGCAATTTACCGCGGCTGGCCCACAGTCCAAGCCCGGGATTTGGAATGAAAAAGACGTCTTCACCTTCGACACGGTTGTGGCCATGGCGAAGCACCTGTGGGTCGTAGCGCGTGAGCATGGTTTTCAAATCGCCATACGCAAAGCCCACGCCCTCGACCTCTGCCCTGGTGAGTTGACCCGGACACCACCGGATTGTGAAGCGACCTTCCGAGGAGCCGTGGATGAGGTGAGCAGCCGCGCTCAGGTCACTGGCGAGATCGGCATTGGCGTTCACCGCTTCGAGCGTCGCGGGAGTTCCGTGATAGCCATACTTGCGAATCAAAGCATCAATGGCTGGATCTTCGCCGAATGCCATTACTCCCGGCGCGAGAATGATCAACTCCGCGCCGTCGGCCAGCGCCATGCGCGTGCGATAGATCGCCTTGTTGCCCAGCCATGTGCTGTGATACTCGTGCGGATCGAGGTAAACGACCGCCTTGCGAACCGGCGGGTCAAGGGTTTCGAAGTTCACTTTCAAGCTGAGCGCGGCGGCGCGGTGAAAGCACTCGGCGTCATCGCCAATGAAAAGGCCGCGCACGGCTAACCCGCCATCGAGCGCGCGTCCGACTACGGTGAGCACGTAGACTATGGGCAAGTGCCGCAGGAAATGATCGGACGCATAATTGAGAACGTTGCGCACGGGGTTTTCAGCGCGGCCCATAATGCGCTCCATGCCATAAACCGCTCCCAGGTAATGGCTGCGGTTTATGCTCTCACGGCCTCCGGTGCCCACCAGAATGTTTTTGTTGTAGTTCGCCATGCCGATGACTTCATGGGGCACGACCTGACCGATGGAGAGGATGAGATCGAAGCCGCCCTGTGTCACGAGCCGGTTCACTTGTGCCGGCCAGGCATAATTCAGCTTGCCTTCCGATTGCTCGCGGATGAATTCCGCCGGAACCTCGCCGAGGGTCTGAACGCCAGTTCGCCAGTTGTGCACGTGGAAAAGCCCTTGCGGCATTTCGCCAAACATGCGGGTGATTTGCTCGGGCCGCATGGCGGCGTGGGTGCCGAGAGCGGGCAGAACTGCTTGCAGCCGGTCGCCGTAGTACTGCCACGCGTAACGCGCCAGGTCGCCGGAGCGGGAGTGAATGCGGCTCTGGTCGGGCGGTACAACCAGCACGCGGTTTCGCATTCCGAGCTTCGCAAGACTCTCCGCAAGCAGGTCCTGCAACTGCGGAAGCAGATCGCATTCGACACTTCCGGCGGCGCAGTAAAGGCTCATGCGGCGAATTTCACCTTCTTTAATCCCGGAGCGAGCAGATACAGAAAGATCAACGCCAACAGGTATGCGCTGGCCGCGATGCCGAAGAGGATCGCATAATTGTGGGCCGCTTGCAGGGTGTGGCCTGCGAAGAGGGCAAAGAGCGCACTGCCGGCAGATCCAGCCATGCCGCCGACACCGACCACCGAGCCTACAGCGCTGCGTGGAAACATGTCCGACGCGGTCGTGAAGAGGTTGGCCGACCAGCCCTGGTGGGCTCCCGCGGCAACGCTGATCAGCGCAATGGCGGACCACACCGACTTGGCACCGGTCGCTGTGTAGATGGGAACTACGAGAACAGCGCAGAAGAGCATTGCCGCAAGCCGCGCGTAGTTGGAGGAGAGTCCGAGGCGGCGGAAGGGAGCGGGCAGCCAGCCGCCTCCGATGCTGCCAATCGCCGAAACGTTATAGACAATGATGAGCGGCAGCCCGAGATGCGAAAGGTCTAGATGGAATTTCGCGCTGAAGTAAGACGGCAGCCAGAACAGATAGAAATACCAGATCGGATCGGTGAGGAACTTGGCGACAGAAAAGGCCCAGGTCTGGCGGCAACTCAATAATCGCCGCCAAGGGACTGACGGGCCCAAGTCCACAGCCGCCTCCTGGTAGATGTGCCGCAGTTCCCCGGCGGTAAGCGTGGGGTGATCGGTGGGCCTCCGGTAATAGCGAAACCACCACAGAATCCAGAGCACACTGAAAAGGCCGGTAGTCAGAAAGGCCACGTGCCAGCCCCAGCGCAGCGTCACAAACGGCACGATGGCGGGAGCCAGGATCGCCCCAATATTGGCTCCGGAGTTGAAGATGCCGGTGGCCAGGGAGCGTTCGTTCTGCGGAAACCACTCGGCCACAGTCTTGATGGCTGCGGGAAAGTTGCCGGATTCGCCGAGCCCGAGGAAGAAGCGCGCGAATCCGAACTCGAGCACAGTACTGGCCAGAGCGTGGCCCATGGCGGAGAGGCTCCAGACCGCCATCACCAGCATGTAGCCGATACGCGTCCCCAGCCTGTCGATCAGCCGGCCGGCCGCCAGCAGGCCAATCGCGTAGGCGATCTGGAATGAATACACGATGTAGCCGTAACCTACTTCCGTCATGCCGATGCTGTGCTCAAGGGTAGGCTTCAGGATCGCGATCACCTGACGGTCCATGTAGTTGATGGATGTAGCGACGAAGAGCATAGCGCAGACCGTCCAGCGGACGCGTCCTAGTGGACGCAGAGAGGACTCGGAATGTGGGCCGCTTTCCGCCTGGCTGTCGAAAGCCGTTGTGTTCGCCATGCCGCGCTCCTACAGTCGATATGTCTTTTTCACCAACCGATAGGCGAGATCCTGCGCCACTTCGAAAGCTTCCTCTTCCTCCAGCCGGTGTTCAGCAACCAACTTCGCCAGGAAGGCACAGTCCATACGGCGCGCCATATCGTGGCGCGCCGGAATGGAAAGGAAGGCCCGGGTATCGTCGTTGAAACCCACCGTGTTGTAGAAGCCAGCCGTGTCCGTCACGTCCTCACGGAAGCGCATCATACCCTCCGGGCTGTCGTGAAACCACCACGGCGGCCCCAGGCGCAGGCAGGGGTAGTGCCCGGCCAGCGGAGCCAGCTCACGGCTGTAGGCAGTCTCATCCAGTGTGAAAAGAATAATCGTCAAATCGCGCTCATTGCCAAACTGATCGAGCAGAGGGCGCAGCGCGTCCACATAATCCGTCGGCCTGGGGATATCGGCGCCCACGTCGCGGCCGTATCGTTCGTATAGCTTACGATTGTGGTTGCGCACGCTGCCCGGGTGAATCTGCATGACCAGTCCGTCTTCCAGGCTCATGCGCGCCATTTCTGTCAGTATTTGAGCGCGGAAAAGTTCCTGCTGCGTGGCATCGGCGTTGCCAGCGAGCACGCGCCGGAAAAGCTCCGCGGCATCTGCCATGGGAAGATTCGCGGTTCGCGCAGTGGGATGCCCGTGGTCGGTTGCGGTGCAACCGAGTTCGCGGAATCGGGCGCGGATTATTCTTAGCGCGTTCAAGTAACCCTTCCAGGTCGATGTGTCTTCACCCGTTTTCTCGCCGAGCTTCGCGATGTTTTCTGTAAATCCTTCGTACTCAGGATCGACCACCGGGTCTGGCCGGAAGGTCGGCAGGATCCTTGCCTTCCAGTTCGATTCGCGGATGGCCCTGTGCTCAGCCAGTGAATCGAGGGGAGAATCAGTGGTCGCCAGCACTTCGAGGTTGAAACGCTGATACAGCGCGCGCGGCAGGAACTCCCTCGTCCGTAACTTTTCTGAGATCGTATCGAAGTAAAGATCGGCAGCCTGTTCCGACAGGGGCTGATCGAATCCGAAAAGTTCCTCGAACACAAAGTCCAGCCACATGCGAGTCGGCGTTCCGCGGAACAGATAATAATGGCTGGCGAAGATCCGCCAGACTTCCCTCGGATTTTTGAGTTTCGGCTGCCCAATCTCAAGATCCTCGAGCGACACTCCCTGGCTGTAGAGCATCCTGAAGATGTAATGATCGGGCTGCACCATAAGCTGCGCCGGATTCGGGAAGGCTTCGTTCCTTGCAAACCATGCCGCATTGGTGTGCCCATGAGGACTAACCAGCGGCAAGGTTCGCACCTGCTCATGGAGCCTCCTGGCTATTTTTCGAATACCAGGCTCGGCAGGAAATAGACGATCTGGATGGATCAGCATGACTCAGGGCGACCGACCACTAGCATACACGTCGTTAATCTTCAGGCCGCAATCGCGACCGCGGGTATTGTTAATTCCACTGGGTTGTGTTGGCTTTCCCGCGAGTAGTTTTGTGCTATTCCATCCTGCGGAACGCTTCATGATAAAAAAATCGTTATTCTTCAAGGAAAATCGCAAAATTAGCTTTGTGGTTTGGTCGCAGTTTGCGCTAAGATACAGTGCCTTGTCGAATCGAGGACGCTTGCATTCCGTTCCCGAAATTGCGATCAAGCCAGAGTTGGTGGTGCGCCGGTCCACTACGAGTGCGAGCAAATGACAATGACACGCTGCTCGGGCCGCGGTTTTATTCGCAGCGCCGAGACGAAATTTCCCTGAGGTCTGTCATGACACGTAACGTGAAGTGTCTCGCCTTTCTGCTTCTGATTTCCTCTTTCCCGGCTCGCGCTCAAGCGCCATCCGGTACTACTCCCGCCATCGAAGCCCGCGCGGAGGCGCTCCTCAAACAACTGTCGCTGGAAGAGAAAATCGACCTCATCGGGGGTGTCAACGATTTCTACATTCGCGAAATCAAACACATTGGCCTGCCCGCGCTGAAAATGGCCGACGGGCCCTTCGGCGTCCGCAACTATGGACCTTCGACGACCTTCGGCGGCATGGGCCTGGCCGCCAGCTGGGACCCGGAACTCGTCGCCCGCATGGGCGCAGTCATCGGCCAGGATGCGCGCGCCCGCGGCGTACATTTCATGCTGGGGCCAGGCGTCAACATTTCCCGCTCCCCTTTGTGCGCACGAAATTTCGAATATTTTGGTGAGGATCCATTCCTCGCTTCGCGCACCGCGGTGGCTTACATCAAGGGCATGCAAAGTCAGGGGGTGAGCGCAACCATCAAGCACTTCATGGGAAACAACCAGGAATACCTGCGCCATGACGGTGATTCCATCATCGACGAACGCACCATGCACGAGATCTATCTGCCGACCTTCGAGGTCGCGGTCAAGGAAGCGCACGTCGGCGCGATCATGGATTCCTACAACCTGATCAATGACGAGCACGCAACCCAGAACGGTTATCTGAACAAAGAGGTCGCGAAGAAAAAGTGGGGCTTCGACGGCATCATTATGTCCGATTGGGATGCGACTTACGACGGCGTGGCCGCGGCCAACGGCGGGCTCGATCTCGAGATGCCGTCGGGAAAATTTATGAATCGCGCAACGCTGCTGCCTGCGGTGAAGTCAGGCAAAGTCAGCGAGGCCACCATTGACGACAAAGTTCGCCGCATTCTGCGCACCGCCATCCGCTTCGGCTGGCTCGACCGCGAGCAGACGGATTTGTCGGTGCCGCTGTACAACCAGGAGGGCGGACGGGTCACGCTGGAAGCGGCTCGCTCCGCTATGGTCCTGCTGAAAAATGATGGCAACCTTCTCCCGCTCGACAAAGCGAAAATCAAGTCGATCGCCGTAATCGGACCGGATGCCCATCCCGCTCCGGTAGTAGGCGGGGGCAGCGCGGGCGTACATCCGTTTGGCGCGGTGAGCTATCTCGAAGGTCTGGCCAGTTATCTCGGCGGCGGTGCAACTGTGTATTATGACCGCGGAATCCCGTCGCTAAAGGACCTGGCGGACGCCACCTGGTTCTCGGTCGACGCAGCGGGCAAGGAACCAGGCGTCAGTGTGGATGCCTTCAACAATCTCAATCTCAGCGGCACGCCTGCGGTCCATCGCGTGGATAAACACATCAATTTCGATCGCTCGCTGGGCGATGGCGTGAATCAGAACCACGCATCGGCACGCTGGTCGGGATATTTCATTCCCAGCAATCCAGGCGAGTACGTGCTGTTTGTGCAAGGGCCCGACGAGGGCGGCGGGTATCGGGTTTACGTTGACGACAAGCAGATGATCGATACTTGGGAACTTGCCCGCGCCCGAGTCAGCGAGGTGCGTTTACCGCTGGCTGCCGGTCCGCATAAGATTCGTTTCGAATGCTCACTGCATTTCAGCTGGGGCGCACCCCCCCTGAGGCTCGGCATTGTCAGCCCGGAAGCGGTTGTGAGCGCCAGGGCGAAAGCTTTGGCGGCAAAGGCGGATGCAGTAGTTCTGGCGGTGGGCTTTGATCCCGACAGCGAAGGCGAGGGAGGCGACCGCACATTTCAACTCCCGCCGGCACAGGATGAACTCATCAATCAGGTCGTGGCTGCGAACAAGAACACGATCGTCGTCATGACTTCCGGCGGCGCGGTTGATATGACTCGATGGCTCGGTCGTGTTCCCGCGCTTTTCGAGTCCTGGTACGCGGGGCAGGAGCAAGGCACGGCGCTGGCGCAGTTGCTCTTCGGCGAGTACAGCCCCTCGGGCAAGCTGCCGGTCACGTTCGAGCGCAGCTGGGAAGACAATCCCGCGCACGACAACTACTATCCCAAGTCAGCCGATAGAAGAACTGAATACAAAGAGGGTGTGTTCCTGGGATACCGCTACTTCGATAACGCGCCTGTGAAAGCACAGTTTCCCTTCGGTTACGGACTTTCGTACACCACGTTTGCCTACAAGAATCTTGGCAATACGCCAGCAACTGCCGCAGGCGAACAGGTGATCAACGTAGAATTCGACGTGACCAACACCGGCCATCGCGCCGGCTCTGAAGTTGCTGAGGTTTACGTCGGAGAACCGCACGCCAGCGTTCCCCGGCCCGCGAAGGAACTGAAAGGATTCGTCAAAGTTTCGCTGAATGCCGGCGAGACCAGGCACGTTTCAATTCCGCTCAACCCAAGAGCTTTCGCTTACTACAACATCAAGACACATGACTGGACCGCGGACGCTGGAGATTTCAACGTGTATGTCGGGAGTTCCTCGGCGACGATTGACCTCACCGGCAAAATAACGCGGCCAAGCCGGTGAATCGACAAGAAAGTGCAAACGTTCCCTTATTCGCGAAGGAATCGAACCGGGAGATCCCATGAGTCCTAAGCGCAAGTCTTCTCGCCAGACTGCATTGGCATCGTCGACAGCACTGCTGGCTGGGATTTGGCTGGCAATAAACCTTTATTGCGTCCAGGGCAAAGCCCAGAACGCAACACTCTCACGTGCAACAAAGTCCGACAGTGAGGCCACGGTCGTTCATCAAAAACAATGGCCGGAAAGCAAGTCACCGATTGGCCTCGACCCGAAAATCGAAAAACGCATCGACGCCCTGCTGCAACGGATGACGATCGAGGAAAAGGTCGGTCAGGTTGTGCAGCCGGAATGGAAGTCGATCACCCCCGCGGAGGTGGCGCAGTACCATATTGGCACGATTGAAAACGGCGGCGGTGCGGTGCCCGGCGGCAACAAGCATTCGAGTGTTCAGGACTGGGTCAACTTAATCGAGCCCTATTACGAGGCGTCGGTCGATCCCGCGAGAAATCGCGTCATCATTCCGGTGATATGGGCTTCGGACGCCGTCCATGGCCACAACAATGTCTATGGCGCTACCCTTTTCCCGCACAATGTCGGCTTGGGCGCGGCGCACGACCCAGACCTGATCCGCCGCATCGGCGAGGTCACTGCCGCCGAGGTGCGCTCCACCGGCATCGACTGGTCATTCGCGCCGACGCTTGCAGTGGCGCGTGACGACCGCTGGGGCCGGTCCTATGAAAGCTATTCGGAAGATCCGAAGATTGTGGCCCAGTACGCCGCCGCCATGGTCGCAGGTCTGGAAGGTTCGGGCTCGAAGTTTCTCGACCAGGATCATGTCATCTCGACTGCCAAGCACTTCCTGGGCGACGGCTCAACCGACGGCGGGCGCGATCAGGGCGATTCGCTTGCCTCCGAAGCCGATCTGATTAGGCTGCACGCGCCCGGCTATGCGCAGGCCATCGACTCCGGCACGCAATCGATTATGGCATCTTACAATTCGTGGCACGGTATCAAGATGCATGCCAATAAGGCGCTGATGACAGACGTGTTGAAGGGCCAGATGGGATTCGACGGCTTCATCATGGGTGACTGGAACGCGCACGGCCAGATTCCCGGCTGCACGAATGGGGATTGCGCCGAGGCATTCAATGCAGGGCTCGATATCTTCAACGCGCCGCAGGACTGGAAGGCGCTCCACGCCAATCTGGTGCGCGAGGTGAATGACGGCGCGATTCCGAAAGCGCGGCTCGACGATGCCGTGCGACGGATCCTGCGCGTCAAGATGCGTATGGGCGTGTTCGACGAACCCGCGCCGAACAAGCGTCCCAATACCTACAAGCCCATTGGCACTCCTGCTCATCGCGCGGTCGCACGCCAGGCGGTGCGCGAATCGCTGGTACTGCTCAAGAATGACGGCGTCCTGCCGATTAAGCCGAACGCCACCGTGCTGGTCGCGGGCGACGGCGCCGACAATATCGCCATGCAGACGGGCGGCTGGACGCTTTCCTGGCAGGGCGCCGATAACGGCCCGAACGACTTTCCCGGCGCCACCTCGATTTATGGAGGACTGAAGGCGCAGATCGACGCGGCGGGCGGACAGGCGCTGTTCAGCCCCGACGGCACGTCCGCCCAAAAAGCCGACCTTGCCATCGTCGTGTTCGGCGAAACTCCCTATGCCGAATTCATGGGCGACCAGAGGGACGTGGCGCTGCATCACGACAGTGTAGAGTCTCTGGAACTGATCAAGAAGCTGCGGGCGCAGGGCATTCCCGTGGTCGCCGTGATGCTGTCGGGCCGCCCGCTCTATGTCAATCCGCTGATCAATGCCGCCAACGCTTTTGTCGAAGCGTGGCTACCGGGTTCGGAAGGCGAAGGCGTCGTCGATGTGCTGACCGGCAAGTACGACTTTACCGGCAAGCTCAGTTTCTCCTGGCCCAAGCGTCCCGATCAGACACCATTGAATGTTGGCGATGCGAACTATGATCCGCAGCTCGCGTATGGTTTTGGCCTGAGTTACGCCTCGCCTGCGAAGACCCCCGCCTTGCCCGAAGTGGCCGGCACGACCAAGTACGGCGAGAGGAACGTCTACTATGCCAAGGGCTCGGCGTGGAACGGCTATAAAGTTTCCGTAGGCGACAGCAATGCGCCGCACATGGACTATGTCGGCACGCGCACCACGCTCTACGGATCAGCTGGCCTGATGCTGGAATCGCAGGCCGACGGTGCATTGCATGCGCTGTGGAACGGCAAATCGAAAGCATGGCTGGAGATGGGCGCGGACCAACCAAGCGACGTCAGCCGAGAGGCCAATGGCGCAATGATGCTCAGCCTCACCCTGCAAGTCAATAAAGCTCCAGTCACAGAGGTGCGGCTGGGCGTCGGTTCTGCTTCAGTACCTGTAACCGCCGAACTGAAAGCCCTTCCCGTCGGCAGCTATGGAACGTTGGCGGTGCCGCTGTCATGCTTTTCCGCGCAGGATCTCATGAAGACCCCGACCGTCGCCCGTCTGGAAACTTCCGGTACTCTGGATCTGTCCGTATCAGAAATCCGCCTGACGGAAACCAGAATGGGCGCGGCTTGCCCCACGGAGTGATTTCTTTGCCCGCACCTTTTGCCTGCAACTTTGGAGTGGGGCTTCATTCTAAAGTCACTAACGCCACCCCATATCCGTTAAGCGACACCGTCATCTGTGAAGAACTGATTGTCCCGCTCGGCTGGCTGGAACGATGTCGATATCGCCAGGTTCAACAGTCCGGTGACGGTGTTTGCGATCTGCAGTGGGCTTTCATAAAAGCACTGCTTCGCGGTCGAGTATATCCCCCTCAGCGAACATGGAATCGGATGACTATGCATTTGACACAGAGGAGGGGAAAATGGCATCGTCAAAACACCGTGACAGGGCAACACCGAATGTGGGAGGAGGCTTAACGATTAGTTCATCTTTGATGTGGACACGCCCGCTATATGTGGTGCTGGCGTCTGTCCCTGCTTTAGCATCCCAAGAACCATCGCAAGGCGTAGTGTATTTCCGGCTTCGTCGCGGAACCCCCAAGCGCAATTCTCAAAATTCGTGTTCACAAACTCGAATGTCCCGCCGGAATAATAAAGGCGGCAATTCTTTAGCTTGCAGTTAATAAAAATGTGCTCCTCGATCACAAAGGTGGTTGCGACAAATGTGTCGCCTTCATGGACAGTAATTGGCATTGTGGTATCTCGCTTTCTAGGGGAAGGCCAACCTTATACCACAGATTAGAGCGGTGACCTTGGTTACGTTTCAGCCGTAGCCCAAAAGACCGAGACTTAACTTTCTATGCTCAGGAAACTAGACCCCGGAATCCGAAGGATCGTAAAGATTCTGATGGAGAACGGCATTGAAACGTTTGAGTCCTGTGAAGGTGGGCGCGGGCACGCATACCTTGAGCCGACCGTTTGCTTTCACGGTCAGCAGTCCGAAGGATTCAAGGCTCTGGCGATTGCGCTCCAAAACGGCCTACGAGTCTCCGAATTGAGGCGCTATTACAGCATCGAAGACGGAGAACCCGTTGGGCCGAAATGGGCTATGACATTCATCCTGAAGCGGAAATAGCTTACGCTTCCCCGTCGAGTTTCTGGCAGTTCTTGCACTTTGCTTTACCGCCGGTTCCTGTGAGTCGGTCGTAGGAAGGTATCTCGGCTCCCGGACCACACTTGTCGTTGTCGTGATAATGGGGTTCGTTTTTGGAGTTGAAAGCGGGAACTTTCGCCATGGTGATTGTTCCTCCTGTCACCGATTATACGACTTCTTAATGGGATCGTTTTACCTCGCGGGACGCAGAACCGCTTGTGCCATCGGTTGACTTTGGTGGTATAACGGACTGCGAGGGTGGCGGAGGCTGGGTGAGTGGAACACCGTTCCTCGCGGGGAACTGCGGATTATAAGTCCGCTCCTGGTAAACCGACCAGTCAGCCTCCCGCCACCTGAAATGCTAGTCGGTTAAATATTTCTCGCAAGGTAGGACCACTCGTTTTCTGTGGAGAAGCTGTGAATTTAGCGGAATAATTGTTGATATGAAAGCAAAACGCAGCCCGAAACGATTGCCCAAGAAAAAGGTCGTAGTGCGAAAGGCCGCATTTGATGCGGTGTTGGAGAAGCTGATTCAGTCGAAACCCGTAAAAAGAGCCTAGAAACAGGCCCTCCCGCTTTCCTCAGTCCTTATTGATTCCATTAGGGTTATCGGTCGGCCAATTACCAAGGTGTATTTCTTCGCAACCGCAGGTTGACTGCTCACATCTATTGTTGTTATATAAGAGAACACCCCCAAATGGAGAACCCGCTGGGTGAACAGGTCTGTAACGAGCACCGGAGGGATCGCTGCCCACGAAGCGTACATATCGGGGCCATTAGCGCGAATAGTCGCGTTAGTTAGTGCGAACGACCGTTCTCCTACGGACGAATTTTTCAAGAATCTGGCACCACATGTGCGGAAGAAGTTCTTGGGTCAGTTGGATGCGATTACAAAAATGGGAGCTACTTATTGCAATCATCAGCGATTCAAGCCGCTGCACGAATACGGCAAACCGCTTTGGGAGTTCAAAGAATCTGATCACAGACTTTATTGTCACAGGCAAGTACTTGCAGCCAATGCACTGTTTATTGTCCTGTTCAACGGGTGGGTAAAGCAGAAAGAAGGGAAAAACCGATAAGGAGCACAGGGAGATTGACAAAGCAATTGATTTGTACGGGAATTTCTTGCGGGTAAGGAGGTCGTGAGTGAATCAGAATCAGTGGGTGGGAAGCATGAATAATCCGATTGATATTGGAGTCTTGGAGGAGTCCGCACTGGCGATGGCGCAGTCAACAATCCAGAATGTAATTGATGAGTCTAGAATCTCGAAGGCCGACTTGGCTCGAAGGATGGAGATCGAGCGCTCTGGCGTTACCAGAATGTTGAGCGGTAGTCACAACCTGACTGTTAAGACCATGGCACGGGCATTAGCCGTGTGTGGTCATGAGGTGAGGTTTGAAGCTGTTCCCCTTGTGTGGAACTGGCAATCCGTTCCTCAACCGCAGGTAGAAGCGCTGCCCACGCACGTGGGCAGCACCACCTGCATCCAGCTCTAAGCAATTTTCGCCTGGGTGCAAATGGTGCTGTCCAAGTAGGATGCCGGAGGAAATAGTTGGCTGTAGCTACCGTTGATTTCGCAGCCGTTGCTCGCGTCTCGCAATATGCCGAATTGAAGGAGATTCGGGTGACGGACGTGTCTGCGAAATGCGACCGAAATATACGGCTCCTCTGGAGCTAGAATTTTCCTATGAATGTTTAGTTGTAGGGAATGAAACCGGAGCTCTCGATATTTCTTGTCGTTATCGGTTTACTGGAAAGGCTGCACAGGCCAATATCGTTGACATTGAGATAAAGTATCTACTCACTTACGCCATCAGTTCTCCTAAGCCGTTGTCCGAAGCAGATATTACTCAGTTCGCAAATGGAAATGGGACACTGCATTCCTGGCTCTTTGTGCGTGAGTTCCTCTTTAGCATGACTTCGAGAATGGGCATCTCTCCGTTCAAACTTGGCGTGATGCATTTTGTGCCAACTCAACAGGCACCTGCACCCGCGCCTGAAAAGGCGCCTGCACAAACTGCGGCGATCAGTTAGAAAGGCTCGGAAGTCTTCGGCTCGGGCCGCACGAAAGGTCCTCGATTAGCTTGGCGCGCGGCAAGCCCTCAACAATGGGGAGGAAAAGACGTGTTTCAAAAATATCTGGCCACAATGATTTTCGTATCCTCTTGTTTGTTGGGCGTCGCACAGGTTTCCGCTCCGACAAACCAAAGCCTGGAAGAACGATACGAACACTTGCGTTGTGCCTTGGTCACGATTAGCTGGGAGGAGACGGCTACCGTCCCTGCAACCGCGCCAGCGCTTTTTCCTGCCGTCACGCAGACGGTTACGATAAAGCACTTCGGTACTGGTTTCTATACAAGCCCCGATGGAAATATCGTTACGGCGGCACATGTCGTAGGCAACAAGAGTTGGAGTGATCCCGGCACAGGCTTGGTGGTAACTCTCGCCACGCCAGAAAATTGGGTTATTCAGGATTGTAACAATCAAAGTCGAACGGTGCCGCGCTCGAAATTAGATCAATCTCCTCAGGACTGGGGAGCCGATCTCGCCACACTGAAAAGCGGATGGAAGTCGCCATTTTGGTTGAAAATTATAAGCGCCGAGTCAGTGCGGCCCGGTGAGCATGTGATCACGATGGGATTTCCGGCTCTCGCGTTCGGCTCCCTGAGCATATATAGCGGGATTGTCAGCGGGAAAATGAAACCTGATGTAATGGTCGGAGTCACAAAGGAAAACAATCCGGTAAAGCCACAGACGGATTTCGTGCGAGTCCAAATGCCGATCTCAGTGGGATTGTCGGGCGCGGCAGTAATTGATGACCAGAATCACGCGATTGCAGTTGTCAGTATGGCTGGTGCTTCCTCTCCGATTATGGATTATTTGGTTGGAGTGGCAAACACGCAGAACCTGACACTGAATCAGGGTGGTCAGCACAACGTTGATTGGCAGTGGGCGGTTGGGGAACTGGCACGGACGCAGCGGGAGTTTTCGTCGCCGGGATACGGAGATTCAGTGCCGCTGAGTTACCTGACAGCCCTGAAGCCAAAACCCACAAATCACGTAGGCGTACCACGCGGCCATCAATCGACACCGGATCATCCCAAGACACAGCCTTAGCGTTGGTTGTGACGCCAGAAAAAGAAACAAGGCCAGACCCCTTGTCTTCTTGCGTCTTGGTATCCTGTGAAAACACAGCCAGAGGCATTAGGCAGATCAGGAGGGAGAGGCCAGAGCGATAGAGTGTGTTCATTGGGTAGCCTCGCAATGTGCGGCGGAGTGTATATCACCCTCACCTGCACGTTCAAGGATTATTCTATCCCTCTTCCAGAGTTTGTGGGAAGCTCTTACCGCCAGCGCGCATTCGTCTAGTTCACTTCGGGACATGTCCCACCATGTATGCAGGTTCTTGCACACCACTGGCTAGGGTCGGACGAACGGTGTAAACGCGTGTTGCTCAATGAGTTTGGCGTAGGGCATCGGCTTGACTCCAGCCATCCGCATCACGGTGTTTTCGAATAGCTCCGCATCTTCCCGCCGATTGAACCGATAGGAAAACTCGTTGAGGTAGCGTTGCAGGTGCTTTATCGAAAGCTGGTGGTACGTCCTATCACGGCCCTTTTGAGCGAGCGAGAATGCATTTTCGACGGTGTTCGTGTGGACGTCGCCCTCGCACATACTCGCCGCGGCTGTGCCGGATTTTGGAGTGCTTGGCGTTGCGGAACTTCGTGATGCGGAAATTGTAGGCTCCCGCGTCATCCGTCATGATGGCTTTCGTTGCTGTCGGGTCAACGTGCTGCGCGATGGCTTCGTATAGCGTGCCGCTGCTTGTTGTCTTTGACTTGGACGAGCCGAAGAGGACCGCCGCGCTGCCGGATTCCGAGCACCACGTCTTTGTTCTTGAGTTTGCGCTTGTGGCCGCTTCTGCTTGCCTCCGATGTACGTCTCATCAATTTCCACGGTGCCGGTCAGCTTGAGGCCGTCAGGATCGTTCATAGCTTCGCGGATGCGGTGGCACAGATACCAGGCGGTGCGGTAGTTAACTTTAAGATGACGCTGAAGCTGCAAAGCGCTCATGCCCTTTTTGGCGTCCACCATCGAGCGCAACTGCCATGTACCACTTGTCGAGGGACAGGTGGGAGCCGTTGAAGATCGTTCCCGTAGTGGCGGAGAACTGTTGCTTTGCAGGTCGGCTCTAGGCACTGATAAAGCTGTGCGCGTTTGTTGTCCGTTTTCTTAGTGACCTTGCGCGTGATGCGGGAGATTTCCTTGGAGCCGCAGGTGAGGCAGCGCACGCCGTTGGGCCATCGTTTCGCTTCAGGTAGGCTAAACACTGCTCTTCGGTTGCGAAAGCCTTTGTGACTTCTATCAGTTTCATAGGGGCTTGCCTCAACTGATAGAATTATGGCATGGAATCACGTCTGTGTCAACTGCATAGTCTTGGAATCGCGAAGAAATTAGAAGCTATACACAGATTTACATACGTAGTGGTTCGCTTCTGGTATAACGTCGTCTGGCACACAAGGTCTTTGTACGGATCCGAACCAGTCGGAGAAGATTCCAAACATGGGGCAAATCAGGAAGTCCCGCCAGAAGTCGGGCGTGGTCACTCTCAAGGTAGTTGCCCAACACGTAGGGTTGACGCCGGGAACAGTTTCCGCGGTTCTGAACAACGCGCCCTCAGCCCGTTCCATACCGCAAGAAACCAAGAACCGGATTCACGCCGCCGCGCAGGAACTGGAGTACCGGCCAAATTTTTTTGCCCGCACCTTGCGTAACAAGCGGACGTACACGATTGGAGTGATCGCGGAGGAAATCGGCGATTCGTATGGTTCCCTGGTCATCAGCGGTATCGAGGAGTATCTACGAGACAAGGATTACTTTTTTCTTACGGTTGTGCACCGCCACAATCCGGAGCTGCAGAGCCGATATTCCCAACTGCTCTTGCAGCGCGGCGTTGAAGGCTTCATTACCGTGGACATGCAATTGAGCGAAGCTCCGTTGCTGCCTACCGTCGCTGTTCCAGGACACAAGATCCTACCGGGCGTGACCAACATAGTGCTGGATCATCAGCACGGCGTCCGATCCGCGCTTACGCACTTGCTCGAGTTGGGGCACAAGAACATTGCGTTCATGAAGGGCCAGCCATTCAGTTCGGATTCCGAGGACCGCTGGCAGGCAATTTGCCGGGTAGCTGAGGAATTAAGAATCGAGATTAGGCCTGAGCTGTCGGTACAAATTGATATTGACGATCCGACTCCGCAGGTCGGCTATCCGTTCGCCAAGCAACTGCTTGAGCGCAAGGTTCCGTTTACCGCTCTTTTTGCCTACAACGATATTTCCGCGCTGGGAGCGATTCGCGCTTTCCAGGAGGCGGGGCTGCGGGTTCCACAGGATGTTTCGGTGATCGGATTTGACGACATTCAGGGAGCTGCGTTCAGCAATCCGACCCTGACCACCGTTAAGCAGCCTCTAGCTGATATGGGACGACTGGCGGCGCAAACCCTGCTGGCGCGGATTGAAGGCGCGAAGGACTATCCGGCAGAGATCCCGATTGAACCCGAACTCGTGGTACGGCAATCCACGGGGCCTGCTCCCAAACCACCGAATACCACAACTTGAGGAAGTGCGACCGGGCTTGTCATAATCGGTCGGCGGCAAGCCCCTTGCCGGGAATTCGATGCCTCCATCAGAAATATCGAGAACTCGATCTGTCAGTTCGTTGAACAAGGCGGCAAGCGCCGCCTTTCTGCCGATCGGATTCGTCACCGTGCTCCTCGGCCCGCTTTTGCCCACGCTGTCGGCTCGCTGGTCGTTGAACTATGCGCAGGCGGGATCGCTGTTCACCGCGCAATTCCTCGGAGCGACGGCTGGGGTGTGCCTCTCTGGAGTTGTTGTCTCCCGGTGGGGCTTTCGATTCGCGATCAACGCCGGTCTTCTTGCCATGGCCGCGGGCTTGTCCATCCTGCCATTCAGTTCGCGGTCTGCGGGACTGATTTGCATCTTTGCTTATGGGGCCGGGATCGGTCTCGCGATTCCTTCCGGGAACTTGTTTGTCGCGGCTATTAATCCGGAGCGGCGCAGCGCAGCGCTCAATCTACTCAATTTTTCGTGGAGCGCCGGAGCTGTGGTCTGTCCGTTTGCCATCGCGGAGGCGGCCAAGGTTCATGAGATCCAACTGTTGCTGGTCGGGGTAGCCTCATTGCTCGCGCTGGTGCTTATAGGGATTGCGGCAATGCCCTCCTTTGTTGAACCTGCCAGAATTCGACCCCAGGCTGGATCGGGAGGTTGGTCAATCAATTGGAGGCAGCGGTCGATCTTTGTCCTCGCTGCTTTGTTTTTCTTATACGTAGGCACCGAGAACGCGTTTGGGGGTTGGATAGCCTCGTTTGCCAAGAGTCTTGGAACCTCTTCAACTACCTTGGCGGTGATGACGCCATCGTTCTTCTATGCCGCGCTTATGATCGGAAGATGGGCGGCGCCCCTCGTGCTAAAGAGGAAAGACGAAATCACGACGGTACGAACCGGACTCGCGGTGGCCTGTGTGGGAATTGCGGGACTGGCTTTGTCGCGCAGCCTGCTTCTGGTTGTGAGCAGCGTATCAATCGCGGGACTCGGCCTCGCCACCGTCTATCCCATCACCATCTCGCTCTTGTCGCGGGAATTTGGAGCTGGCGGCGGCGCGGGTCGGCTCGGTCATGTTCACCATGGCTAACCTGGGCGGCGCCATAGTGCCGTGGATGGTTGGCTATTCTTCCCATCGTTTCAACAGCCTGGCAGTCGGGCTGACGATTCCGCTGGCCACCGCGGTCCTGATGTACCTTCTCTACGCACTTAATTTTGGCCGAGGACTAGCTCAGCCGGGGCCAACTTAGGCCATCAGTCCGGCACAGCTATGGCCATCCGCCCACCCCCGGCCGGGCAGGAACCATTGCGGACAACGAAATTTGTCAAATTAATACGCAAAATCGATTTTCTGCTTGACAAGGCAGGGCGATGTGCCGCTTAATAGCGCGTCGGGCAAAGTCTAGTACAAAAACGTTATTCCTGGCCGAAGAGGCATCTGTGTCCAACTAGTGCTGCGGTTCGGAGGATTGCGATGCGTGATCGTTTTGGAGTCCTGTTTCTCTGTTTCGTCCTGTCACTGCCGTTGTGGGGCCAAAAATTTACCGGGACAATCAGCGGGGTGGTGACCGATACATCGGGCGCCGTCGTCCCGGGCGCCTCCGTCTCGATCCTCAACAATAGTACCGCCGATTTGCGTACGGTTACGGCCAATGCGGCCGGCGAGTATGTTGCCGTGGAACTGAATCCCGGAATGTACACGGTGACCATCAAGCAATCTGGATTCAAGCAGTTCGTCGCGAAAGACGTGGAGCTGAACGTATCCAGCAACACGGTTGTGAATGCGCAACTGCAAGTGGGAAACATCTCTGAACAGGTGCAGGTGGAGGCCAATCAGGTCCAAGTCGAAACCTCGACAGGCACGGTCAGCAATGTGATCGAAGGCAACGAGGTGCAGCAGTTGCCTTTGAATGGACGCAGTTTCGCCCAGTTGACGCAGTTGATGCCGGGCGTGTCCGCAGCTGCGAACTTTGATACCAAGAACAAAGGCCTCCAAGCCGGCGTCGACTTTTCAGTGAATGGCAATAACACGACCGGCAATATCTTCATGGTGGATGGCGTCAATAACAACGACATCGGGTCGAATCGCACTATTCTCGTTTACCCGTCGATTGACGCGATCCAGGAGTTCAAAACTCTGCGCAACAGCTACGGCCCTGAATACGGCCAAGCCATGGGCGCAATCATCACTATTGTGACCAAGGGCGGGACCAACAGCTTTCACGGGGATGTGTTCTACGACGGCCGCAACGACAAGCTGAACGCCGCGGACTTCTTCAACAATCAGGAGGGGATCCCGAAGGACGTTCTCCGGCGCAATGACTGGGGCTACACCATCGGTGGTCCGATCAAGAAGGATAAACTCTTCTTCTTCTTTTCTCAGGAATGGAACCACGAGCAGCGCGGCAAGTCCCGCAGCGGCGACGTTCCCACCGCGGCAGAGAAAACAGGCGACTTCAGCGCGCCGCGGACGGATCTGGACGGCAATGGTAACCCGTGCGACCCCGTTCCTGAAATTAAGAACAGCGCGGGCGTCATCACAGCAGGCCCATTCACGAACATTTCGCAGGTGCCGGCTGGTGGCCTCTCACCAGGCGGGCAATTGTACTTGCAGATGTTCCCCGACCCAAACGTGTCCAGTCCGATCAACTGTAAGAACTGGGCCTCCTCGCTGGCAGCTCCCATTCGCTGGCGGGAAGAGAACATCAGGATGGATTACAGGCTGGGTAGCAGCTGGAGCGTGTTTGGACGCTACACCCAAGACCATTGGGCCCAGCCTTTCCCCAGTACGTTGGGTTTCTGGGGCGAAGATCAGTATCCTTCGATTGAGAGCAGTTGGAAACAGCCCGGCTACCAGGCGACGATCAAACTAACGAAATTATTCGGGGCGTCGGCGGTCAACGACTTCCAGATTTCGTATGCTGCCAACCGGATTACGACCACACGAGCCGGCACCAACCCCGGCTTGAACGACCAGATTAATGCGGCCGCGCCTCCTTTCTACCCGTTTTCACAGAAGCTGGAAGGGAATCAGATCGGCTATCCCGGGTTCTGGGGCGGCTGTGGACCAGACTGTGCTACCGGCGACAGCCTCTGGACGCAGGCGCCGTGGCATAACAATGAACAGCTTTTGATTTTCAGAGATGACTTCCAGAAAACAGTCAGCACCCATTCGTTCAAGGTTGGCGTCCTTGTGACTTCCAACCAGAAGAACGAGGTAGTGAACAACCCTTCCACCCAGAATGCATTCTACTGGGGCGCTGCGAGCAACAACACTGGGAATGGAGCATTCAACATGCTCTGGGATCAGGTGACGTGGGGCGGCAGCGAGGACCAGACCAACCCGTTCTCGCAAATTCGCTGGCACGATATCGAGCCTTATTTCGGGGATACCTGGAAGGTGCGTCGAAACATTACAGTGGAGTATGGCTTCCGGTGGTCTTTCCTGCGCATGCCGTACAGTGGTCCAGACAAGATCGCCAATTTTGTGCCCAGCCAATACAACCCTGCGCTTGGCGGCGACCCATGCAACGGTCTCGTCCTTCCTCCGGGCGCGAACTTTTGCAGTTTGGCTGGATTCTCGCCCGGCAGTCACGCCGACAACCGCGCTTTGAAAGCTCAGAATAACCACGCTATTGCGCCGCGATTCGGAATCGCATGGGATCCTCGCGGCAACGGCAGAATGTCAATCCGCGCTGGAGCAGGGCAGTTCTTCCAGCGCGAGCGCTTGAACAATACGCTCCAAATGGCTGCCAATACGCCATTCTCGCTGTCTGCCAGCTACTCTCGAGCCTTCGACACGCCGCCATCGCCGGTTGGCTTGTCAGCTTCAGGAGCCCCCAGTTTCAGCCAGGATCCAAGAGACATTCTTCCGAACACCTGGCAATGGAACCTCTCCGTCGAGCAGGAAATCGTCCGTAACACCAAACTCGAACTAGCCTACGTGGGCAACCGTGGGATCCATTTACTCGGCTATACGGATGCCAACTTCGTCCCCGCCGACCAGCGCGTGAACTTTGCGCTGAACAACAAAAATATTGTGCGTCCATTTGGAGCAGGCAACTGGGGTTCGATTAACTCAGCCTTCTGGGGCGCTGACTCAAACTACCACGCTCTGCAGGCGTTGTTCCGTACCCGCGTGAAATCGGTGGACGCGCAATTCGCCTATACCTTCAGCAAGTCGCTCTCCGACACGGATCTCACCAATAGCGGAAATGTGGAACAAGCCAGTTTGCTGGTCGATCCCCAGAACCAGCGTCTCAACTACGGGCCCAGCTACATCAACCGTCCACACATCTTTGTGGGAAACATCGTCTACAACGTTCCCACATTTACTGGGCAAAATGCTGCTGTCCGCACCGCCTTGGGCGGCTGGCAGATATCGGGCATCCTCGGCTATTCGACCGGTACATCCATTACTACTTACGGGCTCCGGGCGGTGGACTCGAGTGGGGGCCGACTGCCTGCACCGGGAGGCCTCAACGGCCTTGGTGGGAGCCAGGACAACTTCCGTCCAAACCTCGTTGCAGGGCAGCCCTGTCGAGCCTCCCACCCTGCAAGTGAGGAACGATTGGTTAACCCGAAGCGGTACACGCTGGTTGGATACGCACTGGGGCAAACGACCGGGACCGCCGGGGTGGGCGATTGCCTTGGGCCGGGACTTGCCAATACTGACATGGGCGTCTACAAGAATTTCAAGGCGACAGAGCGACTCACCATCCAATTCCGCATGGACTTCTTCAATCTGTTCAACAAGGCTCAGTTCCTGGGTGATGCCCAAGGATTCAGCCCACTGAACCCCAACTTGGACACCACTGCCCAGGTGGGACTCAATCAAATCGTTCAGTCCTACAATCGCAGCCTGCTTACGGTGTGTCGAACCAGGACAAGGGGCCACGGGAAATTCAGTACGGGATAAAGTTCACCTTCTAGCCCTCCCGCTTCACGGTGAGGCTTGACTTTGGTCAAGCCTCACCGCTTTAATACTGCTAACACATGGGTTCCCTTCGCAGTACTTGTCGTTCCCTCGGCAGAATCGCTCTCCGAATATCCTTTTGTTCTCAGACCGTGATTCTCATTCTTCTGTCGGCAGTCCCGGCAATGGCGGGACAGGCTTCGGCCAAGGCTGAGGGCGCGAAACCGGCCGCCGAAAACCTGCAACAGCGTTACGACGCGGCTCGGACTTTTCAGATCAGTGGCGACCAGGAACACGCGGCGGCGGAGTACAAGGCCTTTCTGGCGGAGGCCTTGCGGCAGATTGGCGATGCGAAGATTAATGAAGAGAAATTCGAGGACGCCTCCAAGCTGTTTGCCGAAGCTCTGACGCTGGCGCCTGAGAACTCCGACGCCACTCTCGATTATGCCGCACTGCGTTTGCAAGAGGCCAAGCCGAAAGAAGCGCAGGCTCTGGCCGAGCGGGCTATTCAACTGGCCCCCGGCAATGGAAGAGCGCAGTACATGCTGGGGGCCGCACTCTATCAGCAGCAGGACTACGCCGGCGCTAAAGACCACTTGGAGAAGGCGGTAGTCGCGCAGCCCAACTTCGAAATCGGGTACTTGCTCGGCATCACATACATCAGGTTGCAGGATCTGAACCGCGCTACTCTTCTCTTCAATGAGATGACAGTCGGGCTGGGTGACACGCCTCAGATTCACGTGCTTTTTGGACGAGCGTACCGCGAAGGGGATTACCTGGATCAAGCCATCAGCGAGTTGCATAAGGCGCTTGCGAAGGACGCCAGGATCAAAGTTGCCCACTACCTTCTGGCGATGGCGTACCTGGAGCGCGATGGGGACTCTGGCTTTGGGGAGGCTGTGCCCGAACTCGAAGCGGAACTGAAGGTAAGTCCAAATGATCCCCGCACCCACTACATGGTGGGCTACATCGCGCTAAAGCGCCACGACGCCCGGCAGGCTGAACAGGAGTTGGGGCGTGCCGCGGAATTGGATCCGGAAAATCCCGACCCACTGATCAGCCTGGGACAACTGTATCTCGACGCCGCCCGCTTGCCGGAGGCAGAAAAAGCCTTCCGCCGCGCGATTGCCGTAACCAAAGATCCCGCCCGCAACGGATACCAGGTTAACCGCGCTCATTACGCTTTAGGACGAATTCTTCTGCAAACCGGGCACGACGACGAAGGCAAGAAGGAACTGCAGATCTCCGCCGAGCTGCGTGACAAGCCGCACCCGGAGCGACGAAGCATGGGGGGAGCAGCAGATGCCGCAATCGGGGACGAGACCAAGGCTGGCGCGGCGGCTAAGGCCGACCTTTCGCCGGCCGAGTCGAAGGCGTCGTCAGCCCTCGGGGAAGAACTCAAACCGGCTATTGCAGATAGCTATAACAATCTTGGCGTCATCGCTGCCGGCAGGAAGGACTATATAGCAGCGTTCGGTTACTTCGAGAAGGCGGGCTTGTGGAATCCCGGGCTCGAGACTCTGGATCGGAATCTCGGCATGGCGGCCTTCTACGCCGATCAGTTTGACCGGGCAGTCGGGCCACTGGGCAGTCACCTTGCGCGCCACCCCGAAGATTTGCGGGCGCGAGCTGCCCTTGGCCTGTCACTGTTTGGGACGCAAAACTACGTGAAAGTGGTCGAGACGCTGCAACCCATCGAAACGACGGTTGACGCGGATCCAGGGCTGTCTTATGCGTACGCCGTATCGCAAGTGAAAACTGGCGCCTACCCGCAAGGCATGGGGCGATTACATGCACTGGAGAAAGCTAACCCGAACTCGCCCGATCTGCACACATTAATAGGAGAAGCCTTCGTCGATCAGGGAGAGTACGCCCCGGCGCTGGAAGAATATCGCGCCGCTCTGGCGATCAACCCCAACCTGCAACATACGCACTTTCTCGCCGGCCTGGCGCTGATACGGCAAGGCAATGCTGCGGAAGCCGCACAGGAATTTCGAGCGGCGCTGAAGCTTGACGCTGCGGACGTAAGCAGCAAGTATCATCTGGCATACTCGCTGATACAAATGCAGCAACCGCAGGATGCGCTTCCCCTTTTGCTCGAAGTTATAAGGCAGGATCCAAAGCACGCGGACGCCTATTATCAGCTGGGGAAACTGGAGCTGCAGCAGGGCAATACGCAGGAAGCGGTTTCCAACCTGGAAGCGGGAACCCGTTTGAGTCCCGATAGCGATTACATCCACTACCAGCTAGCCCTCGCTTACCGCCGGGAATCGCGGACCGAGGATGGCGAACGCGAGATGAAGGTTTACCAGGCGCTCAAGAACCGCCGTCGAGGCCGCGATGCAGAGCAACAAAATTAGGCGGATTGTGGTTCTGCTGGCCGTCTCCGCAGCGCTTTGCCCCGCGTCCGTCGGCCCGCAAAAAGGGCCAACCAGTTCTACCTCGCCGGTTGCGGCCGCCCGGGTAGAGATCTCTCGCGGGCAGTTCGACGCTGCGGAAAAAACGCTGTGGACGGTGCTCTCCTCTAACCCGAACGCACTCCGACGCGTTAACGCTTCTGGGGATTGTTCGTGGACGTCAGAAGCGCTACGCCGAAGCCGAGGCGCTGTTCCGACGCGTGCTTCAGCTTGAGCCGAAATCGCTGGTCGCACACCGCAACCTTGCTGAAGCCCTGATCGCGGAGAATTAGCCGGAAGCTGCGCTCGAAGAATACAAAGAGGTGGTCAAGCTTGCCCCGCAGGATTATTCGGCGAAGCTTGAGCTTGCCCGCTTGTATCTGGGTCGCGGAGAATTCGGCGAGGCTCTCTCCAATCTGGCCAGCATTCCAAAGGACCGCTTTCCACCCGATGCGATTCCCGCCCAGGCCGCGGCCCTGCTGGGACTGGGCCGGCGAGAGGAGGCTGCGGCTCTGATCCCGCGCGCAAAACAATCGCCCGGTCTTGCCGCCGAGCTAGCGGAAGTCTTTCTGGACGGGAACGCTCCGGAATATGCGATTCAAGCAGTTGACGCGGCACTTGCCGCATCACAGCGGGCCCCAGCTCGTCTTTATTACATCAAAGGGCGGGCTCTGCAGGCGACTGGAAACCCCTCTGCCGCGCTGAGCATTCTGCAGCAAGCGCTCACTCGTGACCCAAAATCCGTGGACACCCTGCTCGCCATCGCGGCACTTGAGGCGTCCGCAAATAAGCATGAGAAGAGCCTTGATTTCCTTAAGCGCGCCTACGCGCTGCAGCCAGATTCGCCCGCTCTCTTGCGTCCCCTTGTGGTGGAAGGAATAAAAGCAGGGGAGCCCAAGACGGCGCTGCGTGCTGCGCAAGCGTTGGCAGATAAAAATCCTGACAATCTCGACGATCTCTACCTGGCTGCCGCCGCCATGCTGGAGGGCCAGGATTTCGCGACCGCTTCCGCCATCTTCGAAAAATACGTTTCGCAACGGCCCGACGACAGCAAAGGATTTCTCGGTTTGGGCATCGCGCAGCTCGCCCAGCAGCATTATCAGGAAGCCACGAAAGCGTTGGAGCGATCGCTCCAGATCGATCCCAAACTGGCAGACGCTGAGTACCAACTCGGCGTGGCCGCCGATCGGAAGGCATTCCGCCGCCGAGGCCCTGCAGCATTTTGACCGGGCCGTGCAGTTGCAGCCCCGGCATGCGAAGGCCCTGGCCGGCCTGGGTGAACAGTACATGCGGGCGGGTGATCTTGAGAAGGCCCACACGGTTCTGGAGGGGTCGGTTTCCGTAAACCCTAACGATCCCAAAACTCAATACGATCTGGCGCTGGTGCTTTCGAAATTAGGGAAGAACGAAGAGGCCAGACAGCACATGGAGCGTTCGCGCGCGCTCAAGATTGCGGAGGACTTGGGGAAGAATCCAGCCGCGGGCCCAGTCAAACCGTAAGCGATCGCGCAATTTGTAACTTTCAGATTACTTTCAGCTAAGGTCCTGAGGCGGATGCGTTATTCCTGAGACTTGGTGAACGGAATCTTCTTTTGAATGGTGCCGTCTTCGGAAATCGTATAAATGAAATCCGCAGCCAGGTTGTGGTAAGTGTCCTTCTTGCCGCTGGGCCAGGAAATCTCGATTGAGTCAATGGTGGCCTGCGAACCCAGGCCGAAGTGCAGACGAAGATCGTTCTGTGACAAGTAGCTGGAACCGCTGCGCACTTCGTTGAATTGAACCAGACCGCCGGCGGTCACCGTTGCGCGGGCGCCGACGGCAGAGCGGTTGCTCTTCGTTCCGATAAGCTTCAGAAGGACAGCGTGGTTCGATGTCTTTGTCCGATTGATCAGGAGCGTCGGCGGTTCTCCGACATTGAGGACGAGGACGTCCACCTTACCATCGTTATTTACGTCGCCGAAAGCCGCGCCGCGGCGAGAGGCCGGCGGCAGGTCGGCCAGGCCGGAAATCGCCGTGACATCTTCAAAAGTGCGATCCCGGTTGTTTCGAAACAGGAGGAAGGGCTGGCGATACGGCGCTCCGCCCTTCACCAGATCCATCTGCGGATAGACGTGACCGTTGGCAGCGAAGAGGTCGAGCCAGCCGTCATTGTCCATGTCCAGGAACGAAGTACCCCAGCCTACGAGCGGATAGCTAGGTTGGCCTATGTGCGAGGCATAACTGATGTCAGTGAAGCCCTGTTTACCCCGGTTCCAGTAAAGCGCGTCGGGTTCCTCCGTAAAATTCGTGACGAAAATGTCGAACAGTCCGTCGTGGTCGATGTCCCCAAAATCCACGCCCATCGAGCCTTGTTCTCGACCCTCGGCACTCAATGCCGCGCCCGAAAGCAGGCCGATATCCTCGAATGTTCCATCATGGTTGTTGTGGTAGAGGTAGTTCGGACCGGCGTCGTTGGCGACATACAGATCGGGCCAGCCGTCGTTATCGAGGTCGCCCCAGACGCCCTGCATGCCGAAGTAATGCTTGGGGTCGTCCACGCCAGCCGCTTTCGAGACGTCCTGGAAGGTGCCATCGCCGCGATTGCGGAACAGGAAATCCGACTCGCCCGGAAGTCCCCACGGTCCGCATTGCACCATGACGCCGCGAAAACGGCAAAATTTATCGCTGCTGCCGAACTCCGGCAGCTTGTTGATGTCAATGAATACATATCTCGGCACAAACAGATCGACGCGTCCATCGCGATCGAAGTCACCCCAGGCCGCGCCGGTGCTGAATCCGCCAACCGCCACGCCAGCCTTGTCGGTTACGTCCTCAAATCGGCAGTTGCCAATGTTGCGATAGAGTACGTTGCCGCCATACCCCGTAACATAGATGTCGTCCCAGCCATCATTGTCGAAATCGGCCACGGCAACGCCCATGCCCCATCCCTTGCGAGTCAATCCGGCTTCTTTGGTGATGTCTTTGAACTTTAGGTCGCCTTCCTGGTGGTACAGCGTAATCATCGGATCGCCACCCTGTTTGAAGCGGTCGACGGTGGATCCATTGATGGTAATGATGTCAAGCTTGCCGTCGTTATCGCAGTCAATAAAGCCGACCCCACCGCTCATGGACTCGATGACGTACCGTTTGTCGGGGGAGGAAATATGCGAGACAGTCAGGCCAGCCTGTTTGCTGACATCTTCGAATCGTGGTGTCGGAGGGGCCGAGCTCGGGCTTTGCGCCCAAGCCGTCCAACCCAGGAACAGGATCCCCAGCAACTTCATGTTACGCATGGAAATACGATATGGTAGCACGGGAGAACATCTGCCATTCCCTCGCCTACTGCGTGGAAAAGAAAGGTTTTTCTTTGCTTCCTGATTTTCGAATTCTGTTGATTCCATTCTTGTGTGCCGGGCTTAATCTTCCCGCTCACTCCCAATCCACGCCGGCGGCGGAAATCCCGCAGATTCGGTTTGCGGATGTGACCGCCGCCAGCGGCATTACTTTCGAGCACGCTGTCTCTCCCGAGAAGAAGTACCTGTACGAGTCGATGTCGGGCGGTGTGCTGCTTCTGGACTACGACCAGGACGGCTGGCTTGACATCTACTTTACAAATTCGCAGAGCGTAGCGATGACGTTGGCGGGGCAAAAGGCAAAAGGCGCGCTCTATCACAACAATCACGATGGAACTTTCACGGATGTCACCGATAAGGCTGGTATAGGCTTTCCTTGCTCCGCCATGGGGGGAGCCGTCGGAGACTACAACAACGATGGCTGGCCTGACATCTTGCTTACCTGCCAGGAGGGGTTGGTGCTGCTGCGGAACAACGGCAACGGTACATTCACCGATGTCACGAAACAGGCGCACCTGACGGATCCGCGATGGGCCACTGGAGCCGCGTTCGGTGACTACGACGGCGATGGCTTCGTCGACCTGATGATCACTCGCTATGTCGAGTTCGATCCCAAGAATCCGCCGCCGTTTGGCGTAGGAGCGACTTGTCATTATCGTGGTATCCCGGTCCAGTGCGGTCCGCGTGGAATGAAGGGACTGGCCGACAGCCTTTATCACAACAATGGAGACGGCACTTTTACCGATGTCTCTACCACGGCGGGAGTTGACGACCCTTCGCGGTACTTCGGTCTGGGAGTGATCTGGAGTGACCTTAACGATGATGGCCTTCCGGACTTGTTCGTTGCCGATGATTCGACTCCGAATTACCTTTATCGCAACGATGGCAAGGGACACTTTACCGATCTAAGTTTCATCTCGGGCACAGCGGTAAACGGTGAAGGGGCCGAAACCGCGGGTATGGGGATCGGCCGCTTGCGACTACAACCACAGCGGCCGCTTCTCACTGATATTGACCACCTTCGAAGATCAGGCGGTTACTCTGTACCGTAACGATGGCGCCATGAACTTCACCGATGTTTCGTTCGCCTCCGGAATTGCTGCGTCTACGATCAAGTTTTTGAAATGGGGAATCGGCTGTGAGGATTTTGACAATGACGGTTGGCCGGACATTTTCATTGTCAACGGACACGTGTACCCGCAGGTCGATTCGTTGAGCGCCGGCGCCAAGTATCAGGAGAGAAAGATTGTGCTGCGCAACAACGGCAAAGGCTCGTTCCAGGATGTCAGTGAGCAAGCCGGCCCTGCCATCCTGCTTGCCGAAGCCAGCCGAGGCGCAGCTTTTGGGGATCTCAATAACGATGGCAAGATTGATGTGGTCATCGAAAACATTGATGGCAAGCCAATGATCCTGCGCAATACCAGTGCCGGCAAGAACCATTGGTTGACGCTGCGTCTCACTGGACGGCGCAGCAACCGGCTGGCGATCGGCGCTAAAGTCAAAGTGAGCGCGGGTGGAACTGTGCAAGTGGGAGAAGTGCGTTCCGGAGGCAGCTACCTGTCGCAAAACGATTTACGTTTGCATTTTGGGCTGGGGGGCGCCACTAAGGCTGAAAAGGTCGAGGTGCGTTGGCCATCTGGCGCCACGGATATCTATCGGGACATCAGCGCCGATGATTTCTACCTGCTCGTCGAAGGCGAAACCACCGCAAAAATTGACCGCTGACGCGATGACCACGCGGCGCGTCAGTCGGGAAAAGACTCCCCGGCTTTTACGATTCGTATGCGATGATCGGTGTACTTGTAGTGCATATCCGGGACTTCGTACCTGGGCATGTGGCACGTCACACAATCTTCTTTGCCGATTGGACATGCCGCGCTGGCTGGTCTGCCGCGGGTTTGCTTGTTTGGAACTGGCGTGGCAACTGAGGCACCGACTGTCATAGGTCGCGAGTCTCACGAACAAGCGGCTGATGCGGATTGTGACAGCTGACGCACGTGAGGCGCGCATCGCCATTCCCCCAACAGCGGCTGCCCTCTAATCGATAGGGCTGGAAGCGCACGTTGGCAACACCAGTTGCGGCAATACGAATTGCGTCCCACCAAGTGGTGTGGCACGCGCCGCAGAAGTCTACGAGGTCTACCGGTTTCAGCGTTTTCGGATTGACGATGCTGGCCACACCCGCATCGAAGTCTCCTGCCTTCATGGTGGTCACGTGCCTTGACCCCGCCCCGTGGCAGCCCTCGCAGGAGATTCCCGGCATTGCATTCGCTGGCTCAAAGTGTTTGCTGACCGTAGAGGCCGTCGTATGGCAGCCGAAACATCGCTGGGCTTCCGCGCCGGTGAGCGGACGGCTCGAGGCCTTGCTCATGGAGGTCGCCGGTTGCAGCGACTGGTTGGGAGTCACGCCAAAGGCATGCAACGTAGCGAAGTAACTGAACCGAATCTCGTTGAATGTCCCGTCCTGTTCCGACAGGTAACTTTGCCCTACTTTACCGGCGCCGAATACCCAATTGATCGGCAACGGAAATACTCTTGCCGGCGTTCGAGGCCGTGTAGTGGAACGTGCCGTCTGCCTCGCGAATAATCTTGTATTCGTATTCGCCTATCCGAAAACTCTGACCGGAGGCATCACGCAAAGCGTCCGAGCTTTCCGCTGGGATCGAGGCTTTCGCCATCGAATGGAGCGACTGGCTTTTCACGATCGTCTCGTGACACTGCTCACAGGCCCGTGATCCAGCATATTCATTCTTGCCCGCTCTGCCGTCCGTCGGCCACCACTTCGATTTCTCGATCCGCTCCGGGGTAGTCAGTTGTTCCTTAATCGTGGCCGGGGTCTGGGCAAAAGCCCAGAAGGCAAGCATTATTAGCACGGTAACGACAGACTGTGGCACGGAGCTACTGTGACGGTGCGACATGAGAATTCTTATGTGGCAAATGCCAGTCGTAGATATTCCTTGGAATTATCCCACGACGCAGTACAATAACTGGCAACCCCAGGGTTACTGCCCGTGCAGAGCTCCCGAGGATACTAGCTTCGGGTTTCCCAGGGAGTAACGTTGGGATTGCAGTCTGCAAGATGGAGGAGTCCGATGAATCGCTCGGTCCGCAATTTGCTGGTCTTCGTTCTTCTGTCTGATCCCTTTGCTCGCGGCCGCTGACGACCAGCAGAAGGCACATAAGATTCTCAACAAAGTTACTGCGATGACGGCAGATCCGTCCGGGAAGCGGGCAGTTAGTTTGGCGATGTCCCAGTCCTTGTCCGTTACTCGGGCGGAGCTTGTGCAGCGCCGTCAGGCGATGAACATAAAGTACGGAGATCTCTTCGTTGCGTATCAACTGGTGAAGACTGGCGCGAAAATTGACGACATCGCGGCCAAAATGAAAACGGGCAAGACGGTGTGGCAAGCGGCAGACGAGGCACATGCCGACTGGAAACAGATCGCCAGTGAAGCCAGGAAGCTGAGCGGCAAAATGGATACCAATCTGCTTGCGCACTTTGCCAATAGAAAGGCTCAGACCGAACTGGACCGAGCCGATCGCTACGATCCATCTATGGATACCATCGCAGCAGATATTGACGTGAGCAAGCAGGATATCGAGGATGCTCAAGAGCGGTACGTCTTCTTGCGTGATCATACGAATGTTGGGTCCGGTTCCAACATCGACACATCCGATGAGAGGGCTGCTCGAGAGGCCCGGACCGACCCGACGAGAAACGGAGGGCCTACCGGCCCCAGCAATCCGCCTCCTGCTAATCCCGGGAAGAATTGAGATTGGCGGCCAGCCGTTTGCGCGAAGAAGAACCATTACCCGGCATGCAAACTGGTGTCCGGGCCCCTTGATTCTGCAGTTGAGGTTTGTAGGGGAACTACTTAAGATTGCTGTGAACGCGCTGGAGGAGTCCGATGAACAGCTCGGCTCGCTATTCATTCTTGTTGCTCTTCCTTCTGATTCCTTCTCTTCTGCTCGCCGCCTCTGACGATCAACAAAAGGCGCATAAAATCCTCAGCAAAATGACTGCCATGGCGATCGATCCGGCCGGAAAGCGGGCTGTCAGTGTGGCCATGTCCCAGCACCTGTCCGTCGCCCGGGCAGAGCTGGTGCAGCGCCGTCGGGCGATGAACGTGAACTACGGAGAGCTTTTTGTCGTCTGTGAGCTGGTAAAAAGTGGCATGAAAGTGAATGATTTTGCGGCAAGGGTGAAAACCGGTAAAACGGTGTGGCAAATCGCGGATGAAGAGCATGCGGACTGGAAACAGATCGGCAGTGAAGCCAAAAAGCTGAGCAGCAAAGTGGATAGCAATCTGCTTGGACACTTTGTCAATCATAAGGCTGAGGCCGACCGAGACCGAGCCGACGGCTACAATCCATTCCTGGATACGGTAAGAGCAGATAATAACGTCAGCCAGCACGAAATAGACGATGCTCAAGAGCGGTACGTCTTCTTGCGCGATCATGCTGGGGCCGCGTATGATTCCGCCCTCGACAAATCCAGCGAGGAGGCGCTCCGAGCTGTCCGGCCCGATCCCACGAAGACCGACTCGCGTCCCGGCGCCGGTACTGTCGGCAATCCGCCACCACATTAAGATTGGCTGCGCCGGACATCCAGCTCAATTTATCGGGACTTTCCGGGAGCGCTTTGATCGCTCTTTTCCGGAATTGTTATAGATGCCTGGACGCTGCCAATTTTGTGATTATTCCGGTCCACGGCCCCGAGGCGAAGCGTGTAGGTTCCGGGCTTCAACTCCAGTTCCTGATGGAAAGGCACACCGGTCTGCATGAACTGCTTGTAGGCGCTTAGGGGAAGAGTCATTTCCATCGTGTCGGCCTTTTGCCCGGCCAGCCTGAATTCCTTGTCCCAGGCGGTCACCGCGAAATCGACCGCAGCCAGCTTCCGCTGGTCGGCGGAATCGCTGAAACTGATGTCGCGCGCATCCACGGCATAATCGATCCGAACCACCTTGTGATCGGCGTCCGGAGGCAGCACCTGAACTTTCAGCAGCAGCGCGGTGAAATCGGGCACCGAAGGTTGCATCGCCGCCTTCATGGCAAACGCCGCCTTGTCGGTGGATAATGCCCGTTCCACCATGGCATAGTAGCCGCGTCGATAGGTTAACTGAGTGCCAGTCGTTGCCGTCTTCACCTCGATCTTGCGGTACTTGCCATTCCACTCATGGTTGCTTGGAGCGTAGGCAAGCGTGTAGTAACTTGACCCCTGCTGCACACTTCGAGACATGGCATCCTTAAGATCATTCGTGCCGTAGAAGGCGCGCCCGCCAGTCTCCCGCGCGACATCGCTCATGGCCTCGTGCGCGTCCCAAATCGCGGTCCTCTGGCGTCCATGCGCGTCGGCAATCTCATTTTGCGTATCGAAGGTACCAAGCAAGGAGGTCGGAGTGCTGACGTCGAGTCCCGTCCTCATGCTTATCTGCCCACGAACGTCGATCGGGTAGACAGCCAACCGAGCTGCGGCGAGCAGGGCGGCGGTCTGATGGACTGGCGGCGCTTCTTTATCCAGATCGCGAATTTGATAGTTCCTCCCGTTTGGCCCGACCGTGTTTTTGAGATTGCTCGCCGGATCGAAGGGATTTAGGTCAGGCCCGAATGTGACGGGAAATTCCGCGGACAGCCATATCAGGTTCTTTCGTCCGGGATAGCCCGCGACGGCTTGAGCCAGTGCGTCGAGAGCATTCAGCGTCAGGTACATGCGCTGTAGTTTTTGATAAGAATCCTGCACTACCAGCGCTTTGCGAATGGCTTGGCCGATAGGGGCTATGGGATTGGAGTTCGACGGATTCGGTCCCATGGAGCCTGGAGCACCAATATTCTCGAGGTTAGTAGCCCCAATCTCTTCCTGCTGCTGCTGAGTCTCAGGGCTAAGGAGTAGAGACTGAGATCGCAGCAATCCCCTTGCTGCCGCCACCAGTGTCCCCGAGTCTCCCGAAAACCCTTGAATCATGCTGAGTCTTGACGTGAGCGCGAACAGCGCAATCGGCAAGCCCGGCGGCAGTTTCTCCAGAAACTGAATCATCTGCTTGCGCGCCTCGGCCTGGTCCATCCCACTGGTGTTAAGCATGTCCAGTAGAACGATGGTGACAGGCCGGTCGGATTCCGGCCTTACGAAAGCGAAGTTGGTGTATTGGTGAGGAGGAAGCTCCAGAGGCGGATAGGATTTGGCTGGGGCAGTGGCAGCCGCAGGCACCTGCACGGCGAAAGCTGTGATTTTCTGAGGCTTCTTATCTTCAAGCACAGTAAAATCGCCCGCTTTCAAGCCAGGAATGAACTGGCCATGGTGGTCGGTCACAATCACGTCGACCAGTACCAGTCGCGCGGTCGCGCGAAATACAGGAGGAGAACTGGACTGACTAGCCGGAGGCGCCGGAGCAGACGCGGAATTGCCGGAGTCTTGCGCGTTTAGCGCAATGGGAAGAATCAGCGCGACGACACAAACAACTTCAAGAAAAAGAGAAATCCCGATCCTTCTTCTCACGCTTCCCTCCGGCACAGCAGCCTGGGGGCAACCCCACGGGCGAGCGGACCTTGTGACGTTGATTGTGGCCCCAAAACCGAAATCGCCACCTTGGATGAAGGATACCGCAATTTGAACCTTGGCGAACCCTGTTTCCAGTTATTATGTTCTGCAAGAACGATTTTCTTTGAGGTCCCAGTATGGATGGATCAAATCTCCTCGGCCAGTTCGTGTCCCTTCGAGCGACCAGCCGTACGCTGTTCACGCTGGTCTTGCTTTGGAAGCTGTTGCCATCCATCGCCGTCGCACAAACCTGGGGGAACCCCGTCTGGAGCGATGAGTTTAACGGCGCGGCTAACAGCGCGATCGATCCGACCAAGTGGCAGTACGACACGGGGATCCTGAACGTTAACAATGAAGTGGAGTACTACTGCGCACCCGGCAACAGCACCCCGCCCTGCGTTGCAGGAACGCCAAATGCCTATATCGACGGCCACGGGCACCTGATCATCCAGGCGATCCGGATCAATTCCAGTGGAACACCGTACAGCGGAAGTTGGACATCCGCCCGCCTGAACACGGCCAACAATCTGCAAAGCTTTCCGTATGGCCGGCTGGAATCGAGCATATCGCTCCCCATCGGTCCGGGGCTCTGGCCTGCCTTTTGGGCTCTCGGCAACAACATCAACACGGTGGGCTGGCCAACATCCGGCGAAATTGACTTCATGGAAAACGTTCCCGCCTCAGGCCACCTGGGCCCGACCGCTATTCGCTCAACACTTCACGGCGGGAATTCACCGAGCAATTGTTATTGTGGCGGAAACGGACTCGGCCAGTCGTACACTTTTCCCAGCAATGATCCCAACGGCCCCGATGTCACCACTTTCCACACTTACGGAGCCATCTGGTCTGCGAACATGGTGCAGTTCTACGTGGACGATCCGGCCAACATTTTTCTGGTTCGCACCACCAGCGATCTTCCCTCGGGCTTTATATGGGATTTCAATCACCCGTTTTTTCTGCTGCTGAATCTCGCCGTGGGTGGGACCGGAAGTTGGCCCGGACCGCCGGACAGCACTACACCGAGTCCCGCAATAATGACTGTGGACTATGTTCGCTGGTACCAGGCATTGCCGATCAACGGGCCAACCATGAGCGGCCCTGCGATTAGCACGAAGGAGGGGAGCCCCGGCAGCGGCGCGATAAGCCTGAGTTCGACGACTGGAACCGGCCGCGTCTATCTCTCTTGTACCACCACGGCGCCCAAGGCCACGTGCTCCATCAACTCAGGAGATCCTTTGAATCAGTACACCGTGGACTTCAGCAAGAGCGCCAACGGCACCGCTACCGTAAACGTGACCACCACGGCCAACACTGCAGGGCTTACACCGAGTCCGGGATCGCCTGAGCGCGTGTTCTTTGCAAACATGATCGCGGCGTGCGGCCTTGTTTTCGTGAGCTTCGTTCTCGTACCGGCAAAGTGGATGCGTAGTTTACGGCATAGTCTGGGCGGAGCCGGATTAATGGTGGCCTTACTGATGCACCCCGGATGCGGAGGAGGTAGCGGCAGCTCAAGCGGCGGTGGTGGCGGTGGCGCCAACAACGGAACACCCCCGGGCAGCTATGCTGTGACAGTGAATGCCTACACCGTCAGCAACACGAGTGGGAGTCCCGATTCCACGGCAAGCGTTGCCCTCACGGTGAACTGAACCTCGCGGACGCACCGGAGCGCGCGGCTGGCGGATTTTACCGAGAAGATCCAGCAATCGATCGAACGTGTTGTTGAGGTACAAAAAGAAAGCGCTGGATTTTGCCGCGCAGGAAGCTAAAGGACCGGCCACCTCAAAACGTTCGGCCTGAGGTTTGCATCCTCACGTCAATTCCGTTCGTCGGCAACTACCTCGGAGCGCTGTTTCACAGCCCGCTTTTAACGGCGCTCCGGGCACTGCCTACTTTTATTGGAAGGACGACCAATTCTTGGTTCGAATCTGCGCTCATTTTGGACCACAGCACTCTGTCTTCGCGCGATGCTGCCCCTGACGACAGGCTTGTAGCCACCGTGTTAGAAACTCTCGTAAACCTTCTGGCGGCCTGATCCACAGGGCAGCCGCAGTTTTGCGCCGTTCGGGACGAACCAGCACGGTTAGGCCTCGGGTCCCAAGAGCGAGGAAAGCCCGCTCGTCGGTGATGTCGTCCCCGAGGTAGGCGACGGGAGCCTCCGGGCCGATTTCATCCAGGATGGTGTGCACTGCATCCCCTTTATCCCTACCTTGCATGCGCATTTCAATCCCGCCATCGAACTCCAGCAGCTCCATAGGCGCACTTTGAGCAATGGGGAGCCAGCCCAGCAAGACTCTGGCGCGAATTTCGGCCGCCTTCGCTTCATCCAGCCCGCGCCAATGGATGGCGACGGCGCCGGTCTTGAACTCAGCCCGGTGGTCCAGCCCCTGTTCCCTTAACCAACGATCTGCCTCGGCCAGTGCGCGCTGCACAGGCTCTTCCACGCGGGGCGTCTCGCAGGTTCCATCCGGTCTCAACCGCTCCGACCCATGGAGGCCCCAGATCTCGGGAGCGGGATGAACCGCAAGCAACGGGATCACCTCGTGGGCGCTCCGACCGGTGATGATGACCACGCGGGTGCGGCCATTCGCGGTGATTTCCTGCAGAAGAGCGGTCATTCCCGGATAGGGGAAGGCCTGCTGGCGATTGAGGCAGAAGGGGGCGAGGATACCGTCATAGTCGAGCAGAAGCGCAGAAACCCGCGACAGTTCCACCGCGTTCATGAACTGCTCGACTTCGATTGGATTGACGCTGCGAGGCAACCCCATGCTCCTCATCCCCGGGCAGTGGTACTCATCCGGAGTTTCTCATTGTTTTCATCCGACGCGTCCAGGCGCAGCTCGCAGAGTTCTGCGATGAGGCTTCCTGCCCAGCGGTAAACGTTGTGTTCCCTGACCGTCTTCCGCATGCGTTGCATCCGCAATTCCTTTTCCTCAGGCTCCATCTCAAGAGCGCAACGAATCGCCTCGGCCGTCTGTTCGATATCGTACGGGTTTATCTGCAAGGCATCGCGCAACTCGTGGGCGGCGCCTGTGAAACAACTCAGGATTAGAACACCCCTTTCGTCGCGCCGGGCGGCCACGAATTCCTTCGCCACCAGATTCATGCCATCGTGCAGCGACGTGACCAGGCATAAGTCCGCGGCCCGGTAGTAGCCTTGAATTTCCTGATGGTTATGTTGCCGGTTCAGAAAGACGATGGGCTTCCATCGGTCCGTCTGGAACCGCATGTTGATACGGTTGGCTTCCGCTTCCACTTCCTCCATCAGATCGCGATAGCGTTTGAGATGGCTGCGGCTGGGAGCGCCAATCTGCACGAATGTGAACTTGCCCTGATAGGAAGGATACTTCTCCAGAAAACGCTCAATGGCCAGAAAGCGTTCCAGAATGCCCTTGGTGTAGTCGACGCGGTCTACGCCCACACCCATAAAGGTAGCCTCGACGCCCAAGGCCTGCAGCAAAGCTGAACGTTCGACGTAGGAACCCGGTGTCGACTCCGGCTGTTTCACATCGGTGAAGTCCACACTGATGGGAAACGGGCGTACCAGAGTGAGATGATCGAGACGTCTTACCGAAAAATGCTCCCAATCGACGCGTGATTCCACTACCCGGTCCACCGTATGCAGGAAGTTATTGCAATGCGACTGGATGTGAAACCCTATCAGATCGGCGCCGAGCAGACCCTCCACAAGTTCGCGGCGCCACGGGGAGATGTCAAATGCCTCCGGGGTGGGCCATGGAATGTGCCAGAAGATTGCCACCTTTGCCTCGGGTCTCTTTTCCTTGATCAGCCGGGGCAGCAGCGCGAAGTGGTAATCCTGCACCAGCACGATGGGCTTCTCCACGTCCCGCATCTCTTCGAGCAGGGCGTCGGCGAACTTCAGGTTCGCGGCCTGATAGTATTTCCAGTCCTCCGCGCGAAAGATCGGGCGGGTGTGCGCGATATGACAAAGAGGCCAGATTCCTTCGTTGGCAAATCCGTAGTAATAGCCGTCTTCTTCCGCCTGGTTGAGCCAGACCCGGCGCAAGCTGTAGTGGGGATCTTCCGGAGGCACGCGCAGCCGGTCGTGCTCATCCACCGTTTCGAGGTCGGCGTCGCCACTGCCATGTGCGATCCAGGTTCCGTCACAGGCGCGCAGTATGGGCTCGATCGCAGTGACCACTCCGCTGGGCGGCACCATCACTTCCACGAACTTGCCGCGCCGCAGGTGCACGTATGGCTCGCGATTCGACACGACAAAAAGACGCCCGCCGTCAAGGCGTTTGCGGACGTGCACAGCCAGCCGGTCGGCGGTCCACAGAGATTCACCTGTCTCCCGCAGGTGGGCTTCGGTCTCGGCCGCGGACCGCGCCCGGCTAAGGCTTTCGGCGAAGGCGGCGACTTCCCGCACCAGGGGACGAAAGAGATCCAGATCGTTGGCGTTCTGGCGCGAAGGGATTCTCCCGGTCCGCAGGGCGTGCATCCACTGCGCCGTGCGGGCGATGGGACCGGCCATACTCCAGCGAACGATCAACAGCGTGATCAGCACGATGAGCAACGCATGGGCCAGCGTCCGCAGGAATACTTCGCGCCAGGTGTGAAGGGTCTCCGTCCGAATATAGCCCGCATCATGAACAATCCCGAGACCGCCGACCACTTCGCCGCGCGGGTGCAGAGGCAGGGCGTAGATGTGCAGCGAGGCATCGCCCACTCGTTGAAACCCGCCTGTTTCATGATTCTCGCGCAACGCTTGAGACACGACGGAAGGAACTGTGGCCAATTTGGATGCCAGCTGGGGTGTACCTGCCAGCAAATCGCCCTGCCGGCCGTAGATAGCCAGTCCCAAGAGATGCTCGCGGTTCCCGAGGTGCTGTACGATGTGCTGCAAATCTTTCAGCGAATCTTTCTCCAAGCCGCGTTCCACGCTTCCCGCAAGGCTTTGGCCCAATACCTCGGCGTGCCGCTCCAGGTCCCTGCGGAGGCTACGCTTCTCACCCAACGCCTCGTAATATGAGTACGAGAGTGAGACCAGCGTGATGCCGACGATAAGGGAAACAATGAGTCGGATGCTGACGAGCCGCATGGCACGAACCTTCCCAATGGAGCAGGAGCAGTTTATCGTACCGCAAGGGGCGGCTAGTTGGCGCGGAAAAACCCGGCATCGCACTCGATTTTGGAGGGCGCAGCGCTTGAGCGCGGCGGTACCAACATCGTTTTGCATGCGGTGTTAGCCGCTGAGGCCACACTCTCCGCTAGAGAACCGACTCTTCCGCAGCCTGCTAGAGGGGCGACAGTTCGTCTTCGTTCTCCTCCTTCTTCGCCCGAACAAACTTCCTCTCCAGGAAATGCCGGGCCAAGTCTCTGCCCCCCATGCCGAAAGCGATGGCCAAGCCGAGCATCAGGGCTCCGAAGGCAATTCCGAACGCAACCAGCATGGTCTGTTCCGCCAGACCCAGCTCTTCAAAAACGATGGACAATACGAAAACAATGATGATGGTGCGCACAGCGAGGCTTAAGACCCGGGGTGAAGGCACGTTCGCATTTACAGCGGCCAGCAGGGCAGCGCGAGAAAAGAAACTAGCCGCCAGCAGTCCAAAAAACAGGATGAAAATCGCAACGAATAGACGCGGCAAGAAAAGAAAGAATCTTGCAACGTGCTCTTGCAGGCCCAGGATCCCGAGCACGCTCACACCCAGCAGAATGAAACCGATCCAGGTCACCCAAAAGACGAAACGGCTCAACATTTCCGTCGCCGTAGGCAAGGCAGCCTTGGTGAGTAACTGCGAAGCGCCTGCGTTTTCTGAAAGCTTGTCGAACTTGATGAGCCTCAGAATGCTGCGCAGAACCGCCTTTACCACGTACGCGATCACCCAGCCCGCAAATGCCAGGATCAGCATCACGATGAGCCGGGGAAGGAAGTGCGCAAAACCTCTGGCAATCTCGTGCAGCGCCTGACTCAGTTCGTTGATAATCATTTCCCGCATAGTTGCCTCACTCTCTCGATTTCCACAACTGCAGCAGATACGGTTTCAATGTCTCGAACTCAAGGCACAAACCTTCGATACTGTTCTCGACGTCTTCCGCGGAAGCGTTGCGGTTATCCAGCAGAAACGTGAGCGCTCTGCCGCGGAAAAGCGGCGCCAAGGCCTGGATGATATGATCCCGGCTGATCACAGATTTCTGATACGAGGCGGCAAACTCGTAAACCGTCCTCGCCCATAACTCCGTAGAGTAATGAAACTCCTCTTCTCCCAGGCGAGCGATGCGCTGGAGTTCCGCCGAAGTGGAGGGGGAAAGAATGGACTGAAGGACGGATTCCAACTCGGCAACTCCGGTCGAGAACATCTCGCGCAATCGTTTCCGATTTACTCGCAGCGGATCCAGAAGCGCTTCGTGGTCGGCCCCGTTAGTGGGAGGCGGCTGGGAGCCAGTCACGTCACTCCATGCGGGAAAGTCTGGCTCCAGTGCGGAGAACAGGGCGCCGGCAGTTTGTCGCAGCGCCGGTACCAGGTTAGCGGCACTTCGCTCGATGTGAATCTTTTCTCCGAGAAAGGACTGGCAGATACGGTATCGTCCCGTGATCGCAGCCAGCGTGAAGCGGAGTTCGGCGCCGGCCCCGTCGCTGCCATCCTGCCAGGCGTTTTGTGCAAGGAAATGACTTCCGAAACGGCCGGAGAACCCGAACTCAGGCGAATACGCCTCCCGAATTCTTAACCCGTAAAGGGCGCGGGTCATCGGGTACAGCAAATTCGTTATGAGCAGCCCTTCAAACTTATGTCGGCGATATGTGGGGGTCACCAGGTCGAAGCCGTCGCTGTAAATGGGGCGCAGAAGCTTTGAGATCCATTCGGGCTCGATGTTCACGGACTCGGGCGACATCACCACACAGGCCTTGGCGCGAAGCAGTTCGGCGGCGGCTAGAATCGTCCGAAACGCAACTCCGCTCGCGGGGCTGCTCGCATACTTCGTGCTGACGGAGTGCAACGTGCGAAGGGCGTACAGTTTGGAGGCTGGGCGCGCGTCATCGATAGAGACGCCGGTGACTAGTTCGGGAGTGCCATCCCGCGACCCCCCGTCGGCATTAATGATTACTGCTCGCTCTCGCGGAAACCCGCGCAGGATGCCGCTCTGAATTGTGTGGACGATCGACCCGATAGTTTTGGCGTTATTGTGGGTGGGCAAGCCCACGAGGATATCCACTTCGCCAACGTTGATCAGTTGGCGAAGAAAATCATCCGTAAGAAAGCTCTCCTCTGCCAATTCCGCCTCCGTTCGAAGTGTTACCGCGTGCCCTGTTGCGGCCCCCCGCCGACAGCGTTTGCACTATCCACGGCGGCTCAGATTCGTCGCAGTCGAAACCAGAAAAACTGATACGGCCCCATCGTCAGCAGATAGGGCAGATCGCCCACACGCGGAAATATATTCTTGCCAAACATCTCGATCGGAACATTTCCCTTGTAGCGCCGCAGATCCAGTTCGACTGCTTGCGCGGAGCTCGAAAGATTGTTGACCACCAGGACCGCCTCGTTTCCCAGCCGCCGCACATAGGCCAGTATTCTGTGGTTAGCGGGATAGAGAAACTCAATCGATCCCCGGCCAAGAACTCCGGTCGATCTGCGGACCGTTATGATGCTGCGCATCCAGTTGAGGAACGAATGTTCACTGGCGTCTTGCCTCAACACGTTCACCGCCGGATAACCATATACCGGATCCTGGATAAGGGGGGCGCACAGACGCTCTGGTTCCGCGGTGGAAAATCCCCCGTTCGTTCCCCCGTTCCACTGCATCGGAGTCCTTACTCCGTTACGGTCCCCTAGATTGATGTTATCGCCCATTCCGATTTCATCGCCGTAATAAATGACAGGAGTGCCCGGCAACGACATCAGCATCCCATTCATTAACTCGATACGCCTGCGGTCGTTGTCCAACAAAGGAGCTAATCGCCTCCGAATCCCGAGATTCAGCCGCATCGTCTTGTTTTCGGCGTACGCGTCGTACATGTAATCGCGTTCCATGTCGGTCACCATTTCCAGGGTCAGTTCGTCATGGTTGCGCAGGAACAGGGACCACTGGCATGAGGGCGGGATTTCCGGGGTCTGCTGCAAGATTTCAGTGATGGGCTTGCGGTCTTCCAGCTTCAGCCCCATGAACATCCTGGGCATCAACGGAAAATGAAACGCCATGTGGAATTCATCTCCATCACCAAAGTATGGGCGAAGATCTGCGGGCCACTGATTGGCCTCCGCTAGAAGCATCCTGCCGGGGAATTGTTCATCGAGTTTTCGCCTCAGCTCCTTCAGGACAGCGTGGGTCTCCGGCAAGTTCTCACAATTTGTGCCCTCGCGTTCCACCAGGTAGGGCACGGCGTCGAGCCGAAAGGCGTCAACCCCCATCTCCAGCCAGAACTTCATCACATTCCACATTTGTTCCCGAACAGCGGGATTGTCGTAGTTGAGATCGGGCTGGTGACTGAAAAAGCGATGCCAATAGAAGGATTTCGAAATCGGGTCCCAGGCCCAGTTGGACTTTTCGGTGTCAAGAAAAATGATGCGGGTTCCTTTGTAGCGCGTGTCGGTATCGCTCCAGACGTACCAGTCGCGGCGTGGATTGTGCTGCGAACTTCGCGACTCTTGAAACCATGGATGCTGATCGGATGTGTGATTCAACACCATTTCGATGATGACCCGGATTCCCCGGTCGTGGGCCGATCCCAGAAACTTCCCGAAATCCTCCAATGTTCCGTAGCTTGAATGCACTGCGTTGTAATCCGAGATGTCATAGCCATCGTCGCGCAGGGGCGAGGGGAAGAATGGCATGAGCCATATCGCGCTGCTCCCCATTTCCCGAATGTAGTCGAGCTTCTCTTCCAGCCCTCGAAAATCACCAATGCCATCCCCGTTACTATCGTGGAAAGTGCGTACGTGCGTTTGATAGATGACCGCGTCCTTGTACCAAAGCACATCCTGATTCAGTGGCAAACCGCTTCCTCCTGGACCAAATTTCGGCACCTCCCCGCAAAAGCAGGGCGATATGCAAGTTTATATGAATTGACCCTTCGAGGATTCTTCCTAGCGATCGTAAAGCGCAACCAGGGATCGAAGTCTCGCGCTCAACTCGACGTTCAGTGCGCCCGGACGATAACGCCACTTCCAGTTTCCGCTGACTGTGCCCGGGAGGTTCATGCGCGCCGAACTGCCAAGGCCCAGCACATCCTGCAACGGGAGAATCGCAACGTCAGCGACCGAGGCCAGCACCGCCCGCATCATGACCCAGTTGATCTCAGAATCGTCGTGAAAGTTGAGGTAAGCGCGCGCAAAGTCATGTTCCTTGCGGACATCTTCAGAACTGCGTGTACTGTCACGAGCCCCGGAACTCGACCACCAGCCCACCGTCGTGTCGTTGTCGTGCCCGCCGGTATAGGCGACCAGATCGCGGCCGTAATTGTGCGGACGAAACGAAGGCCCCTGTGGATCAGTCCCGAATGCGAATTGCAGAAGACTCATGCCGGGCAGACCGAACTGCTGCCGCAGTTTCTCCACGGACGGAGTAATGACGCCCAGATTCTCCGCCACAATCGGCAGTTCGCCAAATACATTCTGCATTGCCGACAGAAAATCTTCGCCCGGCCCTTTGACCCAGCACCCATTAATGGCGGTCGTTTCGCCGGCGGGGACCTCCCAGTAGGATTCAAAGCCACGGAAGTGATCCAGTCGCACCATATCGAAAAGCGCGAGCGACGCACGGAAGCGCTCTATCCACCACTTGTATCCGCCGGCGGCTAGCACATCCCAGCGATAAATAGGATTACCCCAAAGCTGTCCGGTGGCGCTGAAGTAATCCGGTGGCACGCCCGAGACCGCCGTGGGGCGACCCTGATCGTCGAGATAAAACAGATCGGGATGAGCCCAGACATCCGCGCTGTCGTGCGCAATATAGATTGGCATATCGCCCATGAGCCGGATGCCGCGCTGCTGGCAGTAAGTCCTGAGATGCTCCCACTGCTGGAAGAATTCGAATTGCCAATACTTGTAAGCTTTCAGTTCCGACGCCAGCCTCCTCGACCAATCGCTCAGGGCCTGGGCATCTCGCTTGCGAATGTGCGCGTCCCATGAAGTCCACATCGTTCCGTGGTGTGCATCTTTGCAGGCCATGAAGAGCGCATAGTCGTCGAGCCATGAACCGGCCCTTCTGCAAAAGTCGTCGAACGCAGCACGATCGGTGCGGGATCCATCGGCAAAGAAAACCTGCGCCGCCCGGCGTAGGGCCTCCATCCGGAACTCGATCACGGGCCCGTAGTCCACGAAGTCTTCGGGAAACGCCGGCAAGTGAGCGCGGCTCAAATCAGACGATTGGAGCAGGCCCTGATCGCGCAAGCGCTCCAGACTCAGCAACAGCGGGTTGCCGGCAAAAGCGGAGAAGCACTGGTACGGAGAATCGCCGTATCCGGTGGGATTCAGCGGCAGCACCTGCCACAACTTCTGTCCCGCGGCGAATAGGAAGTCCGCGAACTCGTAAGCGCAAGGGCCAAGATCACCGATGCCGAAGCGGCCGGGCAGAGAAGTGAAGTGGAGCAGGATTCCACTGCATCGCGGAAATTTCACTCCGTAACAATACGCAGGTCTGCGGCGTTAGAGCAAGGCGCTTGCCATGCCTCAGAGCGACCGAAGGAGGAAGAAGGTGGTCAAGCGGCAAACTTGAAAGTCTCGCTATGCAACCGCTATGCGGGACGGGAATTCAGCCGGGCGAGCGTGCACGACAGGTTTTTCCTGCAGCAAGAGTTCCGTAGCCTGCACGCGGCGATCGGCGTGGAACCAGCGCTGCACCACGTTGTCGCACAACAGGTTGGCCACGGAGAGAAGGCTCATCCCCTGATGGTGTGCCATCCAGCAGCGCACGATCTGGCCGCGCCGCCAGCGGAACCGGCTGCGGGAAGTCGTGTAGTCGGCCGATTCGTAAAATCCATGGGAGCCGAACCATCCGAGCATCTGCATGCGGCGCAGATTGCGCAAAGACGCGGGCGGATCCACGCTTAAAGCCAGAAATGTCGAATAAGGCGAGATAACCAGCGGATTCGACTCTCGCCGCATCAGCGAAAGCTGGGGCAAGCCGAAAGCCTGGTACTGGTAGTTGCCGTGTTCGTCGAGTTTGAAATAAGCCGATTCCGAGATGCCCCATGGGACACCCCTCCGGGCTGCGTAAGCTTGCTGCGAACGCACCGCCGCTACTCGTGACCGGTCCAGAAGTGTGTTGGGGTAGGAATGCATCCACAAGGAAGGCATCAAGTACTCAAACATTGTTCCTGTCCATGAGAGCAGAGCGGGGCGGCCATGATCGAGAGTGTGCCCACGGCCCAGCAGGAACCAGCAATCCTGGGAAATGTCTTCCTTAGCGATGGCGACGAAGATGGCAATGCGGGACTCTGTGGCCAGCAGGTCATAGCATGAATTCTGCAAACGTTGCGACTGTGTATCAAAACCGACCGACATCAACTTGCGGTGGGGATCCAGCAGAAACCCGAAGTCCATGGCATCGGCCAGTTGCCCGGCCTGGGCGCCGAGCTTTCGCAAGTTCTCGGCGAGGAAAATGGCGTTGGACCGGGCTTCCGCGAGCAAGGTCTTCAAACTCTCGTAAAGAGGCCGCCGCTCCTCGGGGAGCGAAGGCAGCGTTCGATCAATGTGGGCCTGCAGCGCCCTAATTAAGTCAGGCAGTTGCTGCAGCGACACGCGGTCCGGCGAAGTCGCTTTGAGTCCCAATTCGCCTCGGAGTGGCGCGAATTCCGGCAGCCACCAGGGCTCGTATGATTGAGTTATTTGCCGGATGGTCCGCAGGCGCAGTTGCGCTTGCCGGCGGAACCAACTAGTGTCGGGGGCGCGACCGGTCTGGTCGGCAACACGGTCATTTTCGAAGTCCGTCTCGCGCAGTTCCAGGATCGAAAGCAGCCAGCTTTTGTCCCGGAAGTTGGCCTCGCATTGTGCAAGCAGTTTTCGCGGGAGTACCCTCGCCTCCGCCAGAACCCAGAGATGATCTAATAGACCCTCCGCCAAACATTGCTGGAGGAGCGGTTTGCGCAGGCGATCCAGGCACCCATGTTGCAGCGTCCAAAGCGAAGCCAGCAGATTGCCGCTGTCGACAGACGAAATAAACCATGGCGCCAAAGGCGCGAGCGTCCGCGTGTCATACCAATTCAGCAGGTGGCCTCGATGCTTTTCGAGACGGGCTGCCGTCGCAAGAGTTTTCTGCGTCAAGAGCGCCATCTCGGGAACGGTCAGATATCCGAACTCAACCGCAACTTGCTGCGCGTTGAGCAGAAGACCCAGATTCGTCGGAGATATCCTTGCCGCGACTGCGGGCGGCTGCTCCTGGACATTGTCCGGGATCAGCCAGTTGTGTTCCTCGGTACAGAACTCAGCGAAATATCTCCAGATGTAAAGAGCGGCACGGCGAAGAAATAATATGTCTTTCTGCGAAAGGTTGTCTCCCGGCAAAGCCGGCGACTCATTCAGCCAACTGGCTACAAGTTTGCTGCCGGCCCAGAGCACAAGAAGGGGAATCGCAGCCATCAGTGAGTGCGGCCGCAGCAGCCAGACCAGCAGTCCTATGCCGATGGCGAGGAAGGGCATCCAATCGAGGTAACGGTCGATGAGAGTCGAGCGTGCGCCAAGCTCTGCTTCCGCGGCCGTCTCCCACTCCAGCAGCCGCTCCCGGGTTACGTTACGCCGCACCAGCGCCCGCACTACGGCATCGAGCGAAAGGAGCGTCTGGTGCGCCAGAAATATCAGGGTCAGCAATACCGAGAAGTTTGCCGCGTAGAACGCGGACGCCGCCTCCAGCGCAACGGTCTTCTTGCGCTCTGCGACCGCGCGCCCCAGCCCGAAGGCGAGTTCAAACCAGGACGGGATAACCGAAATCAAAATCGCGGCCACAGTCCAGCGCAGCGCACTTGCTCCAGGCGCCAGCCAGCCGAACAGAAGCAGCAGAAACGTGGCTGGCTCCACTAGACTGCGCCGCAGGTTGTCGAGGATCTTCCAGCGCGAAACCAGCGAGATTGGATTCGCTACGCCCGCCCCCGATTCATCAGGCACGCGCGACGTCAGCCATTCCGCAATCTGCCAGTCCCCTCGCAGCCATCGGTGTTTTCTGCGGTTGAAAGCGCTGTAGTGGGAGGGATAGTCCTCGATCACCTCAATGTCACTGGCCAACCCCGCGCGGCCGTAGGCGCCTTCAATGAGATCGTGGCTGAGCAGCGCATTTTTCGGGAAACGCCGGTCGAGCACGTGATGCAACGTGTCGACTTCGTAGATTCCCTTACCGGTGTAACTTCCTTCCCCGTAAAGGTCCTGGTAGGCATCGGAAACCGCGCGGGTGTAGATGTCGAGGCCGGTCTCGCCCGCATAGATGGCGGCGAGCCGCGAATGTGCCGTGCTTTGTACGCTAACCGCGACGCGTGGTTGTAGAATGCCGTATCCGGCAACGACGATGTTCCCCCCCGGATCAATAATCGCCTGGTTCAGCGGATGGGCCATGGTTCCAACCATGCGGTGGGCGGCTCCACGGGGAAGCTCAGTATCAGAATCGAGCGTAACCACAAACCGCACATTGGGCAGGACTGAGAGGTCTCCAATTTTAACCGGGAAGCTGTCGGACTCCCCGCGCAACAGCTTGTTCAGGTCGAGCAACTTGCCGCGTTTACGTTCCCAACCCATCCATCCCATTTCGCGGGGATTGTAAGCGCGATGGCGATGCAGCAGAAAGAAGGACCCCATCTGCTTTCCGCTGTATCTTTCGTCCAGTTCGCGAATCAGGTTCGCGCAGAGGTCGATCAGCGGGTTGGCTTCCGGGGCCGGTTCGTCCGAGTCAGGCAGGTCGCTGACCAGCGCGAAGTGAATATTGCGGTCGTGATTGCCGAGGAAGCGAACCTCCAGGTCTTCAACCAGGCCGCGCACCTGCTTCTCATTCAGCAGAAGAGTTGGGATCGCTACCAGGGTCACACAATCGTCCGGGACTCCCCCCGAAAAATCCAGCTTGGGCAGAATTTCCGCCGGCAGTAGAGTCGCGACCAGGTAATGCATGAGTTGCACGGCAGACTGCGAACAGGGCACCAGTAGCATCAAAACGGAAAGCAGCAGCAGTGCAGGCGGACTGCTGGGGGAAGTCAGGAACAGCAGGATTCCCGTGATGCTGGCGAAAGTGAGTATCGCGATTCCAGTCAGGAAGAATTCGTCAGGATGGCGACGCAGTCGGGCGCGCAGACTTTCGACAAAGTCGGGCTTGAAACCGACTTTCTGACAAAGCAGAGCCCGGCCTTCGCCCATGAGGTAGTAGCCAACATGAGATTGCCGCAACTTGGAGCGAGGATCGCGGTAGGTTTTTGTCAGGGCCTGTTGCGCCAGTAGCAGCGCCTCGCGGGCAACATCCATTTCGGACAAATCCGAGCGGCGGGCTATCTTCGATAATTTCTCCCGATAAAGGCTTCGACTTTCAAAGTCCATTCTTCCGTATGCACCCACCGGATCGCGGCGAAGGATGGAGTCGAAAAGAATCAGCGGTTCGAGGACGTCCTTCCAGGACGTCTGCGTAATGTCACGCAAACTCCGCACGCATACGCCCAACCCACTGGATTGGCCCGCGGGATCCTGGAGCAGGCAACGGCAGCGGGCCGCGATTCGCTCCAACAGGACAAGTTTGAGAGCGGGAACTGCCGCCGACACTTCTCGCAACTCCAGGACCGCGCCCTCTTGAAATGCCTGGAAGAAAGTTATGAATGCCGTCTCGCGGAACCGATTGCCGGTGAGATCGAGAAACTTTTGCGCCAGCGCCAGCACTCTGGGCACAATCTCGTTTTTCCGCCCGCGCGCGTGGGGCAGTTCCTTCAGTGGCTTAAGTTCAGCGGCAACGCTTCTCAGTTCCGCATGAATCAGTTGGTCGTTGTCGCAGAACCAGCGTAGATCGTCCGATTCTGGGTTGAGCCTTCTTGCCGCTTCGACGCCTGCGAACAACGGCTGGAATGCGGTCTTCAGCTTGCGGCAACGCTGGGAGAATGTCTTCGAGGCGCGAACCCCCGGCAGCCAGCCCAGCCGGGTGGCGAATTCTGTCGCCGCGCCGTGCAGATCGTGAAGATCGACTGGTTCGCCGGCCGGGTCGTGCTGCCACTCCTCGTCGGCGATGCTTTCGGCTTGTGAGTTGCGAATCATCCTCGTCCTTTGGCCTAACGATAGCTGGCGGCCTGCAGTTCAAACATCTCGGCGTAGCGGCCGCCCAGATGAGTCAACTGTTCGTGATCTCCATCTTCGGCAATGCGGCCATTTTCCAGCACTACGATGCGGTCGGCCATGCGCACCGTGGAGAATCGATGGGAAATGAACAAGGCCATTTTACCGGCCGTCAGCTCGGCGAAGCGCTGAAAAACCTCGAATTCGCTGCGCGCGTCCAGCGCCGCAGTGGGTTCATCGAGGATCAGGATCTGGGCGTCACGCAGATAGGCTCGAGCCAGCGCGACTTTCTGCCATTCTCCGCCCGAGAGATCGACCCCACCGTCGAAACGCCGGCCCAGCATATGTTCGTACCCATACGGAAGTCTGCTCACTACCTCGTCGGCCATGCTTTTCTGGGCAGACTGGCGAATCAGCGGAACATCATCAAGTCGCTCAATACGGCCCACCGCAATGTTCTCGCGTGCCGTCATTTCGTACCGCATGAAATCCTGGAAAATAACGCCGATCTCCCGGTAGAGATCTTCCAGGTTGTACTCTCGAAGATCGACGCCATCCAGCAGGACCTGCCCTTCGAGTGGATCGTAGAGCCTTGTGAGCAGCTTGACGATGGTTGTTTTTCCCTCGCCATTTTCCCCAATCAGCGCGACCCGCTCGCCGGGATGAAAATGAAAGTTCAATCCATTAAGAACCAGGCGAGGGCTTCCGGGGTAGCGGAAAGCAACGTTGCGGAATTCGAATCCGCGAGCAATTGGCCGCGGCGCCGGCAGGGCATTGGGTTTCGACGCGATGGCTGGCCGCATCTCGAAAAAAGCGATCAGGTCAGTCAGGAACAAAGCTTGATCGGCGATAGAGGAGACGGTAGAAAAGATTTGTTGGATGTTCGAACTGGCCTGCTGAACCGCGCCGGCGAGGAAGGTCAATTCTCCGATGCTGAGTACCCCGGTGATCGTTCGCCAGATCACGAATACATAGGCCGAGTAGTAACCGGCCGTTCCGACTATCGACAGGAACGAACCTGCCACCAGCCGCCGCCGCGCCAAGGCGACATCTTCATCATAGATCTGGTTGGAAAGCCGGGAGAATCTTTCCGTAAGAAACGGGGCCAGCCCGAACAGTTTGAGTTCCTTGGCCGCCTCCTTGCTGCCGCCCAACACTCGCAAGTAGTCCAGTTGACGGCGAATGGGAGTCTGGCGGAAGTTCTTGGCATATCCCAGAAAGGCAAAATGACTTTCCCCCAGAAATGCCGGTAGCACGCCGGCGATAAGCATGAGCAGAAGCCACGGCGAAAACAGAACAATCGCGATGGAGAGGGAGACGGTAATAATCACCTGCTGAACCAGCCGTCCGATCGATTGAATCATGCCCAGCCGGTCGGTGGCCTGGACGCGGGCCCGCTCCAGGCGGTCATAGAAAACCGGGTCTTCATAAGCTGCGAGATCGAGCTGCGCCGCGTGTTTCATTACCAGCACGCTCACGTGCCGCGTATACTTGTCGGCCAGCAGGGCGTCGAGAAAATCGATGCCTCGACTCACAACGCTGCCGAAGACAGCCAGCGCGAATTCCGCCGCGACCAGCCACCACAGCCGGGCAGCGACGGCCTGATGGGTGGTGATGGCACGTACAATTCCGTCAATGATCAGCTTGGTAATCCACAGAAGGCCCAGGGGCAGAACGGAAGCGATCAAACGAAAAAAAACACCGAGAACCACGACCATCCGGCCAGCTTCCCAAACAATTCGCAGGACAGCGGGCACATTCCTCAGAGCGGAAATGCGCTCGCGCCATCGATTCCAAGAATCCTGTTTCCCGGTCATGGGCCAGTCCTAAAGGGGTGCCTGACCTGGAAGTCTTAGTTGAGGCCCTAAGCGACGCGAACCTGCGTCAGACCAAGCGACGCCCGCTATATCGAGTGTAGTCCAATGACTTCCAGGCGACAAGATCGAACCCCCGGGCGTCGGTGAGCAGGTATGGGATGAGCCCAAAGGCTCCAGGGTTGTGCGTACCTCTACAGACCGGCATCGAGCGGGGGCGAAGTGCGGCCCGACTAGTATTTCTCCAGACCGGCCCGCCGCATCCCACGCTGGGCTTCTGCGGTTTTCATGAACGTGTTCCAGACGAAGCCAGTCCGGAGATTCTCCGCCATCAGCATGGTAATACCGGTATCGATTCCGATCACATCGGAGTCGTACCAGTTGGCGAGAGGGTTAAATGCGTTGACAAACCCATACTTACTCCAGGCTGCTCCGTAACGGGTCCGAATCGATTTCAGGACGCGTAACGTGGCCTCCGGTTGGAAGGGCAGCGACCCGCCGGCGGCGCTGGGGACGACGGTGCCGTCGATCGGCCCAGTAGCTGGCGGCCCACCCCAGATCACATAGCCCCGGTTCGAGTCCGAAGCAGTGATTCCCCATAAGTCGTCGCTGTAGCCGGAATACTGCTTTCCGAGCTCCAGGCAGAAGCGCCGGTGGACCTCGGTTGCAATCACCGAATTCTGGAAGTAGTCGGCGAACTTGTCGCGCCTCCCACGAAAATCGAACCACGCCTGGGAATATTGATGCACGAACAGGGGCGCGAAGGAACCGATGTAGCGCAGGCCGTCGTATTCAAACGTGAGGCGCTTCCACGCAGTCCAGGTTTCTTCCTTCAAGGGATGGGCCGACGATCCCAGGCCCAGAAGGTACATCATCATCAGTTCGCTGTAATAGTCCCAGCGCGAAGGCAGAAAGCCGACTTCGGGCGTCCAGCCGTGGGGCAGCAGCGAGGTGTCTTCCGAGAGCCATGTCCAATCCACCCGGTTGAAGATCAAGTTTGCCAGCTCCACGACCTCCGTTTGGCGAAAGTGCTCGCGGCAGGTGAGGATTCCGCACAGCAAAATGGCCGTATCCACCGACGAAACTTCGGAATCCCAGACTCTTTCTCCGGTGTTGATGTTGGCAAAGTGGTAGAAGAACCCGCGATGGTTCGGCAGTTTCTTCCAAAGGAATCGAAGGGCGGCCAAAACGCGTTCCAGCGCGGCGCTCCGGGAAACCAGGCCCCGTCGATCTCCAATGCAAAGAGCGGTCAAACCAAAACCGGTGGCTGCAATGCTGGCCACGATCCCTTCATCATCCGCATGGACGTGGCAACGGTCTTTCACCATCCCCGTCTTGGAGCTGGCCTGCTCCCAAAAAAAGTTGAAGTTAGCGCTCTCCAGATCGTTCAGAAACATGTCGTCTTCGGACGACAGAACCGCCAGGCCTGACAGAGTAGCTGGCCTCGGCTCGGATTGCTGGACCAGGGGCAGGGCCGACATGAGTCTTGCGAAAGACAGACATCCCCCCGCGCCTAGTAGCTGGCGCATCACCTCCCGGCGGGAAAACAGAGTGGATCGGACATCTGGCATTCGCGTGCTGTGATCAATCTTAAACGAAATCGCGCCCGTAAGGGATTACCAGAAGGATGACTCTCGGAGAACATTTGCGGTTTCGTGCTCTCTTCGTCGCGGAACGTTGTCGTAGAATGTTCGAAAGATTGTGGCCATAGAGCACGCACATCGGGCAGGACTCTGGATCGCCTCGACTATCATCCTGATGATTGTTGGCGCGCTGCTGCTTGTTCCCTGGCGCACCCGGCTGCCGGTGTCGCTCCGGGGAGCGGTCACGGTGCGGGACACGGATAGCAGAAAAGAACAGCCTATCGCCGATGTCGAGGTGACCGCGGATCTGGCCACAGGAAGCGCGAAGTCTGACTCAACCGGCTTCTTCGCGCTCCAGTTGCGCAAATTCGTGCAGAGAGGCCAACCTCTGGTCCTTCACTTCCGGCAGCCGCACTACCTTCCTCTCGACGTAAGTGATTTTGTCGGCGACAAGCTCTATGTCGTCCACATGCTCCCCCTCTCCAGCGTGGCGCCTTCCCCGATTCGGCCCGCGGTGAAAGTCGCGAACGTTCGCGTCAGATACTCCGGCCGGGCAATGACGGAAGTCAATATAGGAAGCGCGGTAAAAACATTTCAGATTGAAAACAAGGGCAACGTGCCTTGCCAAGGGCAGCGTCCATGCTCACCCGACGGCAAGTGGCGGGCAGCATCCGGCTCCGCGTCCCTCGATGCGGGAACGGGGAATGAGTTCCGGAGCGCCCGCGCATCGTGCATCGCCGGACCATGTCCGTTCACCCGAATCGATTCCGACCAGTTCTCGCGGGGCGGACAGACTATCATGGTCTCGGCCCGCAACTGGTCCGACACGGCGACTTTCCTGTTGGAAGCGGAAGTCATCAAACCTATGGTTAGCCAGATTGTTCATGAGTCGTATCCGGTAATCTTCGGAGAAGGCTTGAACTTCACTCTACCCTCGACCGCCGAAGGCATAAGCATTGAAGCGGAACTGGATGGGCAAATGATTGTATTCCCGCTCGGGCCGGCGCTCTTCTTGAGTTGGGCGAGCTGCAACGCCAGAGTGAATCCGGATCAAACCAAAGTGTACCGCTGTGACCTCAAGCCTGGGTACCGTTTTCAGTGAGGGTTGTCGAAATCGCGCTCTTGCTTCGCGTAACGCGTCATCCCTGCTAAGGATAACCATGCTAAGAACGATTCTCGGGTCCCTGCTTCTGCTTATTCTGCCAGGTAGCGTGCTGGCCCAGACCACCGAAGCGATTGTCGTCGACGGCTCCGCTCCCGCGCGCTCTTTTCCTCACTTTTGGGAACAGATGTTCGGCTCCGGCCGCGCCATTTTGTCCCTGCGTGAGAGTTACCGCCACGACTTGCAGGCGGTGAAAAAGGCTACCGGTTTCCGCTATGTCCGGTTCCACGCCATCTTTCATGATGAGGTAGGCGTCTACGATGAAGACAAGCAAGGTCAGCCGGTCTTCAATTTCTCTTATGTCGACCAGATTTATGACGGTCTGCTGGCCAACGGCGTGAAGCCATTCGTCGAATTGAGTTTCATGCCCAATCGACTTGCGGCCCAGCCCATGATGCACGCCTTCTGGTACAAGCCGGATGTCGCTCCCCCTAAAGATTGGGAAAAATGGGACAACCTCATCACCCGGTTTATCTCCCATCTGCTAGACCGTTATGGCATCGACGAAATCAGCCAGTGGTATTTTGAAGTTTGGAACGAACCCAACCTCGACTTCTGGGGAGGCGATCCCAGGCAGGCGACTTATTGCAACCTGTATGACCACACGGCGCGCGCCGTCAAGGCGGTGAACCCGCGCTTGCGAATTGGCGGACCGGCGACTGCGCAGGCAGCCTGGGTCGACGCTTTCATTCAGCATTGCGCGGCCAACCACGTTCCGGTTGACTTCGTTTCCTCCCACGTTTATGGCAACGACCTGGCGCAGGACGTTTTCAAGACGGACGAAAATATTCCCCGCGACAAGATGGTCTGCCGCGCCGTGAAAAAAGTTCACGATCAAATCGCAGCCTCTCCGATGCCTGGCTTGCCCTTGATCTGGAGCGAGTTCAACGCCAGCTATTTCAACGAGCCCGCGGTCACGGACGCGTCATACATGGGCCCCTGGCTGGCGGATACAGTCCGTCAATGTGATGGCCTGGTCGATGTGATGAGCTATTGGACTTTCTCCGACGTGTTTGAGGAGCAGGGCGTGGTAAAGACCCCGTTCTACGGCGGCTTCGGCCTTCTATCTGAATATGGAATTCCGAAGCCAGCCTTCAACGCTTTCACGCTGCTGCACCGCTTGGGCGAACAACGAATTGCTATCCGCTCAGACTCGGCGCTGCTCACAAAAAAGAAGGATGGAAGTCTAGTGATCGCCGTTTGGAACTACGCTCCTCCCGAACACGCTGGCGCCGCCAAAACGTTCACTCTGCATTTCCAGGGCGGTCACTACAAACACGCGCTGGTTTCGACGGTCGATCCCGATCACGGGGACGTTCACTCAACTTACGAAAAGATCGGGTCACCGCGCTACCCTTCGCAAACACAGATTCAACAACTCAAGCAAGCCGCAGAGATTCCAGCACCGGCGCAGCACAACCTAAAAGGCGGAGAATTGACTCTGACCTTGCCGTCCTACGCGCTCGCTGTAGTCGAAGTCAAATAGATTTATCGGTCCAATAACACTGTTTGGGGCAAACCCGGATCGGGTTTCTAGGCCGGTCTGGCCAAGTGTTGCCTTAGTGTTTCGCTCTTTAATTCTCCCTCCCAACGCGCCAGAACCAGTGTTGCTGCACCGTTTCCGATCATGTTGACGACGGCCCTGAAACTACTTAGGAAACGGCAATCCCGAGAATTAGTGGCATGCCTGCGACGGGAATGGTTGGGATCACGGAAAGCGTGGCCGTCCCTGGCCAATATTTTAGGCACTCAGCTCCGCCGTAACCGCCCAAGACTGATCCAAATTTGTTCCAAAAATTCAAAAGCTGGCTCCGGATCAGTGACAACTCTGCAAATGCTTTACCGGGGTGTTTATTGTTCCCATCTCTGTCGCTTTGGGCGATCTGGGAAGAAATTCTTGTTTCCTGGCGTCGACTGTGGGATATAATTCCCGGGGAATCGGCCCCTGCCAGACTCTCATGCTGCCCGTTCCCTCCGCCCCCCGAGAGATCTTATGTTTTCCAGGACAAGACAAACCGTATTTTTGGTTCTGTTTCTGACCTCGTGCCTTAGGGCTTGGGCCCAACTTGGGGGTGTGGGGACGCGTCCGGCCTCGACCAGTTCCATGCTTGGGATCGAGCAGAACCAAATGGGCTTATGGATGAACGAGAGTGACGACGACAAGCGACGGAGCATGTTGGAGAATTTTTCGGACTCTGTCTCCCAGTTTGACCTAAAGGCTCCCGGCGCAGCGCGACGGGAATACGAGAAGGGGACGCAGTTTCTACTAAAGAAGAGCTTCAGTGATGCGGTGGAGCACTTCGCAAAGGCGATTGCCACGTATCCAAATTTTGTGGCCGCGCATAATGCACTCGGATCGGCGTATTTGGATTTGGGACGAAATGAAGAAGCGCGAGCCGAATTTTTGCGGTCTGTAACCTTGGATGGTCACCTGCCTCACAGCTACATGAATCTGGGGCGTGCACAATGGGCGCTGAAGAATTTTTCTGGCGCGCAAGCGTCAATGCAAAAAGCCTCAGAGCTGGCGCCGTTAGATTTGCGTCTGCTCTCGGCATTAACGTACGCCCAATTACTGAATCGCGACTACGGTAGCGCGATCGCAACAGCACAGCGGGTCCATGGCCTCAAACACGAAAAGAATTCCATTGTGCATTACTTCGCCGCCGCATCGTGGCAGGGCCAAAACAATCTTCAGGAAGCGCAAAAGGAATTGCAGACTCTGCTCAATGAGGACCCGAAGTCTCCGGTTGCGGAAACGGCTCGGCAGATGATCGAGCAAATTAAGAAAAGAAAAGATCAGCCGGCAGAATCGGTGACGATCACCTATTCCACTGCGCCCGACGACCCGAACGTGGCTTCCGACGCGCGGGCTCGAAAGATTTTGCAGCAGTTTGAGCTGCAGAGGCAGGTCGCAGAGGTCGAAAGGGAACCACAAGAAGATTGCGGGGCCTGTGGGGCGGTGATGCCGGCGTCCTTGCTTACGGCCGATGTTCCCGCTAGCGGTCCGCTTTCGCATGTACAGCGTGGCAGTTTTGGCGGATCAGGCCTGATACTACACACCGCCGTCAATGAAGTTGCGGTTTTTTTTGCAGCTACAGACCACGGCAAATCGGTGAGCGATTTGACCAGGGAATCGGTGGTCATTCGCGACGACGGAAAGCCTCCGGTGGCTGTAACTGGTTTTCGCAACGAGGCGCAATTGCCCTTGCGGTTAGGTTTGGTCATCGACACGAGTTCGTCAATCACAAAGCAGTTCGCGTTTGAACAGAAGGCGGCCGCCTCGTTTTTACAAAAGACTCTGACCGACAAACATGATCTGGCGTTCGTGGTTGGTTTCTCCAGCACGGTACTGATGGTCCAGGATTTCACCGGAGACGAAGCGGCGATATCGAACGGTATTAATCAACTGGCGCCGCGCGGCGGGACTGCA
>CAWEDF010000013.1:0-48222 GCA_963807655.1 uncultured Acidobacteriaceae bacterium
TACGCAAATCCATAGAATCCTTTGGCTCCGTAATAGTTCAGGGGATGCCGCTCTGAGCGACCGGCCCAGAGATAGGGGCGAGTTCGAGCGTCCGTCTCGCGAAAACGACGGTTGGGAAATAAGGGGCGGGGGACCGAATGGGTTTGAGCGGTCGTACACCTTCGTGGGAGTGCGGCACGTTGCCAGCCTTGCCGGTAGCAATCTCCTTAGCACGTTCCCCATCAAAGGTCGGGACCGTGAAGGCCATTCTTCGCGTTACACTGGTGACCGGCACGATCTGACCAAACATGATCTGAGCAAATATCTGACCAACATGATTGTTCTCTCCGCTCATCGTCTCTATACGCCGCAAGAAGAGATACCGGAGCCGCTCCTGTTTATTGAGGACGGCCTCATCTCTGCCGTTACCTCGCGCGCGCAAACGGAAATCCCAAGGAATGCAACGGTGGTCGACCTTATCAAAGACTCTGCCGGCGTGATTCTCGCGCCCGGCTTTGTCGACATTCACATACACGGCGGCGCCGGCCTTGACGTCATGCCGGCCTCCATCCGCCGAACTCCCGCACCTGAATAAATTCCTGACCACGCATGGCGTCACCAGCTACTTCCCGACCACGGTCGCGGCGCCGCTCGATCAGACCTGCGCGGCTCTTGAACGCATGGCCGACGCCATCGAAGCGGCTCCGGGCGCCAGCAATGGCAACGCTGTGCAGGCTCGGCCGCTCGGCATCCATCTGGAAGGTCCATTCCTCAGTCACAAACGCCGCGGCGTGCACCCGCCGGAATATCTCGTTGCGCCCACGCTGGAAATCTTTGAGCGTCTCTGGCAGGCCGCGCGCGGACAGGTGCGCATGATGACCATTGCCCCGGAACTTCCCGGAGCTCTCGAGGTGATCGCGGAAGCCGCGCGGCGCAAGGTTTGTGTGAGCATCGGACACTCCGACGCGTTGCTGGAAGCGGCTCGCGCCGTGTCCGGGCCGGCGCCGCCACGCCACTCACACCTTCAACGCCATGCGGCCGCTGGATCACCGCGACCCCGGCATCCTCGCCGAGGTGCTCACCGACAGCCGGCTCACTGCCGACATCATCGTGGATGGAATTCACGTCGCGCCTGAGGTTGTGCAGCTTTTCCTGCAGGCCAAGGGCATCGAGCGCGCCGTGCTGATCACCGACGCCACTGCCGCCGCGGGCATGCCCGATGGCACTTACCAGCTCGGTCCTATACAGGTCGAAGTCAAACACGGCAGGTGCACGATGGATGGAAAACTCGCCGGCAGCGTCCTGACCATGGACCGCGCGGTTCGCAACGTTACCGAATTCGCCGGCTGGAGCCTGCAAAACGCCGTACGTGCCGCGAGCCCGAACCGGCGCGGGCGGCCGGTCCGGCGCAAGGCAGCGAGTGCTCGCGCCCGGAGCGGAAGCTAACCTGGTGGTCCTCAATCCCGGCGGAGAAGTACGTCAGACGTTCATTCGCGGCCGCGCGGCCTAATCTTAAGGAATTTCAAGAAATATTTCTCGGCGACAGACAAATCTGTCCTGCTCGATTGTCATACCTTTGGGACCTCAACGTGCAACACCACCACTTCAACCGCGCCGAAATTGAGATGCTCTACCGGGAGCACGGCCGAGTGCTCCTGCTCTTTGCCGTCACCATAGCAGGCGATCGTGGACGCGCTCAGGACGCGGTTCACCAGGTTTTCTTGAGGATGCTCGAAGCCGGGAACCTGCGCCAGATCGCCGACCCAAAGGCGTATTTGTTCGCTTCTGTGCGCAATGCCGTGTTGAACGACAAAAAGGCGCAGCAACGCAACGTCGTACTCGAAGAAGAATCCGCATGGTTCGATCCCCCGCAGCGGGATTACGCCGCGGAACTGAATCTCCGCCGCGCCTTGGGTGCACTCCCCGAAGATCAACGCGAAGTGGTCGTCTTGCACGTCTGGGGAGAACGTACGTTTATTCAGATCGCCGAGATTCTCGGCATCAGCGCAAATACTGCGGCATCGTGCTACCGCTATGCCCTCGCCAGATTGCGCCAGGTTATGTGTGCCAAGGAGGATTCTTGTGCCAATTCATGATTCAATCCACGACGATGAGCAGTTCGAGCGCTATCTGAAGCAGTTCCGTCCATTGGCTCCGGATGCGCTGCCGACCGTAAAGCACAGAAGCTCTCGGAGAACGTTTGTCTTGGCGGCGTGGGCCGCGGTTGCCGCGGTCGCGATCATCGCGTTGCTGATACTGTACCCTCGCTCACAACAGTCCACTCCCCGCGACAACGCCGCGCAGCGGGCGGGCGGGAACAGTGCAGAAACGCCGCAGTCCCTGACAATCCGGTCGGCCAACGCCCTGCTAACCCATGCACCATCGTTCGAAGCGGCAGTCGATGCGTTGGCCACCCCCCCCCGTACAACCTCATTCGGTGGCAAACAGAGCGCTCTCGACGTGCTCAGCAAGGACTCAAAATTATGAACCTTCTTCGTTTAATTGCCATATTCATCTTTTCAGCGGCTCTCATCAGCAGCGTAGCGCTGGCGCAGCAGAGAGCGAACCTCGGTAGCAATGCCGCGCTGCGCTACTGGGCGGCTTTCGCCCAGACGCAGGATTCCGCCATCACCGATGAGGAGGCGAAGAGGCTGAATTCCATCCTCGACGGAACCTCACCCTATGACGACTCGCAGTACAAGGACCTTGTGGAAAAGAACCGGCTTGCCCTGGAGACGATGGCTCGCGCCACAACGCTTTTGAATTGCGACTGGGGATTGGACTATCAAATGGGCACGGCGACGCCGGTGGACTACGTTCGCAAGGCCCTCATCCTCGGACGCCTGAACGTTCTGTATGCATTTCACCTGCTGATCGCCGGCGAGAAAGACAAGGCCGTGAACGTGCTTGCGGCGGGAGTTCGATTCTCGCACGATGTAGCGAACGGAGGCACGCTTTTCGCCACAGTGGTGGCAAAAAGCCTTCTCGTCAACCACCTCCGGGCAATGGATTTTGCGCTGCACATCGGAGAGTTATCAGCCGCTCAAAGGTCAGTCCTGCAAAATGCGGTTGCCCGGCTCGGGACAGAGGGCCTCGATTGGCGCTCGGCGATGAAGCGGGAACTCGAGATTCCTCAAGATCTGAATCCGCAGGCATCATCTGCGATGGCAAAGATCGTTCCGGCTTATGTAGGCGCACTCACTAAGCCGGCCAAGCTGCCAGACCTGCAAAAGATGATCGCCAACGCACCAAAGCAGTGCTCTGACATCATTCCCAACCCGCAGCGTGTATTGGAAGCAAAGCAGGAACTGACCGACAGACTTCAGGATATACGTTTGAAGCTGCAGTGAGAAACCAACCGCGGTGTTAATTCGGCTTGCGGTCTTTCGCGTCCGCCAGGTAGCGCAACAGCACCGCCTCATCGGCAAGCGTGAGCTTATCGAGAAAAGAAGTATCCACGTTGCCGTCTTCGACGGTCTGCGACGCATTTGACTGGCGCAGCTTGTCGCCCAGCTCGGGATCGTTGCTCATCACCTGCGTGTAGAACCAAAGGAAGTGGCGCATCTGGTCGAGCGACTTGCACAGCACCTGGATGGCTTCCGTCTCCGGCAACGCGCTCAACGCCTCCATCAACTCGGGATCGCTGGGCGCCTGCATGACGGCGCAATTCAGCTCCTGCTGAATCGCGCGCAGGTCGTCGGTAACTCGCATCATCCGCGCGTGAAGGTCGTCCATCTCAGTCTCGTTCCCCATGGGTTACAGTAACGATTGCGTGTTTGAACATCTCATCGGCAGCGTGCAGCGGATAGATGTCCCACGATCATGCGCTTTCGTAATTCAAGCAATTACTTTGGTCTGCGAAGTAACGCCCCGTGTTGGATGGCGCCGAACCCCGCTCCTGGCAGGGCTTTTCATGGCCTTCGCCGCACGGATCTCCGGCACGCTCGCAACCCTGATCCCGCGCGCCGGATTTTCCACTGCAGCCAACAGTGCAGTTACCATCTGCTCCAAAGTCACCAGTCCCAACCGCAACGCACCGTCGCGGGTTGAGGGCAGCAGCTCAGCCGGTTCGTACATCGGGACCAGAAGATATTGAAGTATCGTCCGCTTGTGATACAAACGCACCGATGGAATCCAGCCCAACCACGCCGCCCAGCCACACCCTAGTCCGCGCCATCGGCCGCTGGAGCCTGGTCGCGCTGGTGGTGAATTCCATAATCGGCAGCGGAGTCTTTGGCCTTCCTTCCACTGTTGCCGCTCTCATCGGCAACTACAGCCCTTACGCCCTGCTCGCGGCCGGCGCCGGCATGAGCGTGATCATCGGTTGCTTCGCCGAAGTTGCGTCGCGCTTTCAGGAGGCCGGCGGTCCCTATCTCTACGCCCGCGTTGCCTTTGGACGCTTGATGGGAATTCAAACCGCCTGGATGCTCTGGCTCGGGCAAGTAGCCGCGCCCGCCGCTAACGCCAACCTGTTTGTGATTTACCTGGGCGAATTTTTCCCGCACGCAAAAGATCCACTACCGAGGGCGATCCTTCTCACCGTGCTGGTCGGACTTCTGACTTTCATCAACATTCGCGGTGTGCGCGCCGGGGCGCAGGTCAGCAATTTGTTCACGGCGGCCAAGCTGGTGCCCCTCTTCGCGGTGATCGTAATGGGTCTATTTGTGCTGCATCTACATCACTGGAGCATTGCCAGTGCGCCCGTCGCGTCCCCCGGGACGAGCCAATGGCTGAAAGCCATGCTGCTTCTCGTCTTCGCCTACGGCGGATTCGAGACCGCGCTCGCCCCCATGAGCGAAGCGAAAAATCCCCGCCGTGACGCTCCCTTCGCGCTGTTCACCGCCCTCGCGGTTTGCACCGTGATCTACGCGCTGATCCAGTGGGTGGTCGTCGGAGTCCTGCCCGACGCCGCGCACAGCCCGCGTCCCCTGGCCGACGTGGCGCGGCTGGCGGTTGGTCCGGGGGGCGCAGCGTTGGTCGCCGTCGGCGCGCTGATCTCTTTCTACGGATATCTCAGTGCAAAAATCCTAGCCATGCCCCGCGTCCCCTTCGCCCTCGCCGAACAAGGAGACTTCCCCAAAGCCTTCGCCAAAGTTCATCCCCGCTTCCACACGCCCTATGTCTCGATCCTCGTATTCGCGGCGATGGTCTGGGGATTGGCCCTGATCGGCGACTTCAAATGGAACGTAACCCTGTCCGCCGTAGCCCGCCTGCTCTACTACGGCGTAGGCTGCGCAGCTCTGCCGATCCTCCGCCGCAAGCAACCGGAAGGCGCAAGCGCAATGTTCCACCTGCCTGCGGGAAACTTGTTAGCAGTCGTGGGCGTGATCCTGTGCGTGATCCTGGTAACGCGCGTGGATTTCGGCCAATCCCTGATCCTGATTGCGACGATCGCGCTGGCGTTGGGGAACTGGGCGGTGATGGTCCGTTGGTGAAAAAGAACCTACTAACCCAAGCGCCGCTTGGGTTATAATGCTCGTGTGGGATCGCTTAAGTTCGACGGCGTTCTGTTCGTCGCCTATTCCAACGATCACGCGCCCCGCCACGTTCACGGCTTCTACAGCGAGACACAGGCGATTGTCGATCTTCGGTTGGATGGGAGGGTAGCCTTATCGAACCGGAAAGACGCCATCGGGCCGTCGAATGCCAAGCGATCCGACGTGAAGAAGATTTTGAATGTCGCGGCTCTGCACTTTTCGGAACTCGCAGAACTGTGGAAGGCTGTACATGGCTAGGCATAAGGTCGAGCGACATAAAATCGACACAAACGACTCCGAGATCGACCGCGCCATCACGCGCGCCCGGAATCTGCAAAACGAACCACGTGTCACCGAAGTGGAATACAAGCCGGGACCAGGGCTGGACCTTCTCATTCTTAAGCTTAGTGATGGCCGTCGGCACATGATTCCACGTGAAGACCTGCAAGGCCTGCAATCCGCCACGAAGGAGCAGATTGCGCGGATAGAAATTCTCGGCCACGGAACCGGCCTGCATTGGCCCGCTCTCAACCTCGATCTTTATGTTCCCAGCTTATTGCGGCGAGTCTACGGCACCAAACACTGGATGGCGGAGATAGGCCGCAACGGAGGTTCCGCGAAAAGCGCTGCCAAGAAAAGGGCAGCCCGTGCCAACGGTTTGAAAGGCGGCCGCCCTCGGCAACAGGAAATGACAGCGGCGGGCGGTTAACGCATTAGCATTCTGGTGAGCGCTGCTCCATTTCCAGCAGCGTCTTCTTGCGTTCCACGCCCCAACGATAGCCGCTAATGCTGCCGTCTTCGCGCACCACGCGATGACACGGAATCGCAACCGCCACTGGATTCGTCGCGCAGGCCCGCGCCACGGCCCGGCTGGCGCTGGGCTGGCCGATCGCCTTCGCCACCTGGCCGTAAGACCGCGTTGCGCCGAACGGGATCGACTGCAGGTAAGTCCACACGCGCCGCTGAAATGCGGTCGCGCGGATATCCAAAGGCAGCGCGGCGTTCAACTCGCGTCCGGTCATCTTCGAAAGCAAAGCCGCGACCCAACTCCGTAGCGCCCCTTCGTCGGGCTTGCGCACGGCAAATGGGAACTCGCGCTTCAGGCCTTCAATCAATTCGCCATCGGAACGCGCAAACTGGATTGCGCACACGCCCCTGTCGGTGGCCGCGATCAACATGCGTCCCAGCGGCGAGTCAGCGCAGGCGTAGCGAATGGAGGCGGCGATGGCGCCGCGGCGATACTTGTCGGGCGTCATGCCAAGTTGCGACGCGGTCTTTTCGTAGAGCCGGCTGCTGGAGCCGTAACCGGCGTCATACATGGCTCGGGTCACATTGTCCCCGGCCTGGAGGTTGCGTTTGAGCTGCCGCAGGCGGCAGGAATCGGCATACTCGCGCGGCGTGATCCCGAGCGCCGCTTTGAAGCGCCGCTGCAAGTGGAAAGGGCTCTGCCGGAAGACTTTGCCCAGCCGTTCGAGGGTAATGGGTTCATCGAGGTGCTGCTCGATGTAGCGGCAGATCTGCTTCGCCGAATCCGATTGCGGATGGCCGCTGCCGCTGAACGACCGCGGCCGGCAACGCAGGCAGGCGCGAAAGCCGGCATTCTCGGCCTGCTCGGGGCGCGCATAAAACGTCACATTCTCGCGCCGCGGACGCCGGGCCGGGCACGACGGCCGGCAGTACACGCCCGTGCTCGATACGGCGAAGACGAACTCACCATCTTGCCCGGCGTCGCGCGCGACGACGGCGTTCCAGCGCGGGTCGTCATTTCGGCGGTCGTCATTTCGCCGGGCGTCGTCTGAGGTGCCGGTTGGGTTCATCGAGTTGGAATGCGCCACGGGCATCGGGAGGGTAGCGTCCTCAACGAGTATGGCATCGTCCGTCGTATCAGGGAAGGTCGTGTAATTGGAAGTCATGATAGGCACAGCGTAAGCGGTGCGCGTAGCAGCGGACTATCCGAATCTTGCGGGCAAAAGAAGAAAACAGTTCTCAGTTCCCGGTTCCCTGTTCTCAGTTAACGGAGTCTCCCTTGTCTTGCTAAGTCCTTAGCCTGCAGTAATTGCCTGCGTGCTGCGCTGCGGGTGATTGCCGGTGCGGGGGTTTTGCCGGTTGCCTGCTTTCGTGCAGACGTGCGCTAGAGCGTTCTGGAGGCCGTAGAACGCGAGAAAAGTCCAAAACGCTCTCCGGGTTGACCATTTCCACAAACCGCGCCCACGGGCAAGCTAAATCGATTTAACTCCCGGGCGGAAAATCGATCCTTTGGATTCATGCACTTAGGCCCCGTCCTGTTATAGCTTCTAGTTATCATGGAGTCCAACACCTCCGGCGCATCGCTGAATCAACGACTTAGGCGCTTTTGACGCAGCGGAGGCCTTCCCGATCGTCTGATTTGCGCCGCGGCACCGGAAAGGATTAGATTCCCCATGAGCATTCTCACTCTCATACCCACGAGGACAACTTGATGAAGAACTTGCGTTTAGCGGCGGTGGGGACTCTTGTACTTCTACTCTTGACCTCAGGCCTGGCTCAGAAGGCTGCGCAACATCTCCTCAGCAGCGACGAACTCAAGAGCCTGGTCCCCGCCGAGTTTTTCTTCCGCGGACAGAAGGCGCCAACGCAGTTGCGGAACGCGACAGGATTCCAAACCGCCAACGGCAAGGTCACAATCGGCGCCCTCGTCGATGTCTCGGGATACTCAACCGCGATCCAGCAGAAGTATCAGGGCATGCTGGTTACCGAATCCAAGCTGAACATCGGCGGGTCCGAGCTGGCGCCGGGAGAATACGGCTTCGGTTTTACGGCCGACAAGTTTGTGGTCATGAACGTAGCCAGCGAAGACGTTCTGAGCGTGCCCCATCAGAGGGATGCGGAACTTAAGAGAGCTGTCCCTCTGAAGCTGGTTGAGGACGGAGCCGGCTACAAGCTATACGCAGGGAAACAGTGGGTGTCAGTGAAACCCGAGTAAGTTCGCACCCTGCGGATCACTTCCTCCGCTTCAGAAGAAACGCGTCAGTTGCCCAGCGGCTGGAATGGGCTCAGCAGGCTGGAGACGCCGGAGCGCCGGCGCAATTCGCCGAGCAGCGCGCTGGCCGCGTTGGAGTATGTCTTGCTGGGGTCGGAGGGATCGGCCCACACTGCGTCGTAAACGATCTGCGCCGCTTCTTTCAGGTCGATGTGCAGGGCGGCCTCGTAGACATCGGCGCGTTCCTGCAGGCGGTCGTAACACGCCTTGCAGATCGAGGCTGCCTCGGCGCCCTGCGTGTGGTGTTCTCCCAGCGCGCACGCGACGGGCGAGCTGGCGACTTCGGCGTGCGCCGCGAAAAGCTGCGACTTGAACTCTTTCAGAAAAGCCTCCCGCTCCTGCTCGAGGACAGCGGTGTCAGGCAAGGGCTCGGCTGCGGCCTGCGTTTTCGGAATGGACGGCACCACGTTGGGAGAAACCCGCTCCCGGCTGTTGCACGCCGGACAGGTGTCGACGTTGGCGGGATAGTAGAGACGGCAGTTGGCGCAAGGCATGCCGTAGCCTGAGGACTTATGCTGGGTCTCGGCGTCGTGGCGGACGGCATTGCGCATGTCGTTCTGCGGACATCGTTCTCCGGCAGAATGGATTTTGCCGGCTTGGCGGCTGCGGCCGCTGTAGATCGCGTCATGTCCATATCAATCTCTCCCCAAATTGCCTGCGTTCAGTCTAAGTAGTCCGGCGGCCCGGTCGAAAATATCGAGAGTACACTGCCCGGTACTGTCCCGGCGGCGCTGCGTTACCGCGAGTTCGTGCCTTCACTTGCTTTGCATCTCCATCTGTGTCTGCATCAGCTTCTGGAGTTCGTCGCGGCGTGCGCGGTAAAGCTTGCGCTCGGGATCGAGGCGCGCGGCGGTCTCCAGCTCTGACAAAGCTTCCTCATAGCGGTCCATGGTCATCAGGCAGGCCGCCAGAGAGTAGTGGTTGTCGGGGGAAGCATTGAGGCGAAGCGCCTCGCGGAATTCTTTTTCCGCCGCCGGCAGTTGTTGCTGCTGGAACAGCGCCGTGCCGAGAGCGTGATGGGCAGAGTCGGAATCGGGACTGAGGCTGACGGCAAGGCGCAGCTCCCGCACGCCTTCTTCCAGCTTGTCATCGAGCACCAGGGTTTCGCCAAGGGCGCGGTGTTCGGCGGAGCCGGTGGGATTCTGGCGAACCGCGAGTTGCAATTCCTCGATTGCGCTGCCGTACTTTTTCTTCGACATGTAGGCGCGAGCCATGCAAGTGTGGCCCTGCTCCCACTCGGGATGCTGGCGGTACAGCTCGCGCAGTTCGAGCATGGCGGCGTCGAAATCGCCTTTGTCGCAGTAGGTGTTGCCCAGGTTGTTGCGAACGGATGCTTCTTCAGGGGCGAGACGCTTGGCTTCCCGATATTCGGCGATGGCTTCCTCGAGCTTGTTTTGCTCGTGCAGAATCAGCGCCAGGTTGGAATGGGCCTGCCAGAAAGCGGGCTTCAGATGAATGGCCTGGCGATACGCATTGATGGCGGCAGGTACGTTTCCATCGGCGTGCAGGGTGATGCCCATGTCGTAGTAGGTATCCACGTTATCGGCATCGCGGGCGAGCGATTCGACGTACGCATGCGCTGCCGCGCGGTATTGCCCGTTGGAGTAGAGCGCGAGGCCGAGGAACTGGTACGCCTCCGCGTTCTGCGGATCCATGCTGAGCGCCGTACGCGCCTCCGCAATCGCGTTGGGGCCATCGTCGAGAAGATAGAAGATGTAGGCCAGACTGCTGTGGTTCTCAGGGAAGTCGGGCATGAGTTGCGCGGATTGCGTGATCTCGTCGAAAGCATCGTCAAAGCGCCCCTGCTGGCGGAGCATCGCACCCAGGGCAAAGTGCAGGGAGGCATTCTGGGGATCGGTGCTCAGGGCCTGGCGCAGCGCAAGTTCGGCTTCGTGAAAGCGTTGCGCCCGGGCATCGGAGGCGGCCTGCACCAGAGCTGCCGGAATTTCGGAGGCCCCAGCCTCCGGAACCGAGGAGTCGGATGAAGCCGACTGCTTCAGATTCGTTTTGGTCAGAGTGCGGGTGAGAGTGCGGATCAGAGCGGGGTCGGCGCCGGCGGCTTCAAGTTGATGAATCTGCTTCATGCCTGGCGCGCTGGCGATGCCGCGCTCTTGAATAATGCGGACGAGTCGGTTGCAGGGGACGCCGGCAGTGAGCCAAGCCATCAATTGGACGGAACTCACGGGCTGGCTTTCGCTGGAGTGGGCAGCCAGAGCCACTCCAAGAAGAAACAGAAGAACTGACATGCCCTTGCGCTTCACACGACTCTCCGGCGACGGTTTGGCTTGCTGGGTTGCGTTGACTGTTTGCCCTGCGTTGCAGCTCGGTCCACGGTGGTTCTGACCGCAATCCCACATTAGCGCTCTGATGGAGCCGGGGGTAAGGTCACCGAAGTAATGGAGGCCGGGGAACGGCGACTGCGACGAGTGGGAGTGGTCAGTTTAAGGAACACTAAGCACTAAGGGCACAAGTTACACGAAGGAAAACCTATTGAGGAGGCTCGGTTTGACTTCCCCATACCCGTCCGGTACCGTATAAGTGGCTGTAGCGTGGGAGGTTCCGATGTTTGAAGGTCTATTTCAACCGACGCACCTGATTATCATTTTCGCGATTGCCCTGCTGATTTTCGGTCCCAGGAAGCTGCCTGAGCTTGGCAAGGGTCTGGGCGAAGGGATTCGTGCCCTCAAAGAAGGCATGAAGGACAATGCTTCGGCTCCGACCGAGCAGAGCAAGAACACCGAATCTAAGGATTCCAAGGAAACCAAGAGCTGACTGCCCGCTTCGCGGGTAGTAATCTTCTTTGATTCAGCCGCAGTTTTGTCTCCGTTCCCTGTTTCGTCCCAGGTAGTCCCGGGCCCCTTTAATAGCATCTGAGCCTTGACTGACTCTGAACTGTGGAGGTAGGAAGCGTGCGTAAAACCGAGTTTGTTGCGCTGATTGTGTTTCTAGGATTGGCGTTGGCAGCTTTCGCCGATCAGATCACGTTGAAGAATGGCGACCACCTGACCGGTACGATCGTGAAGTCCGATGGCAAGACTCTGGTTCTGCACACGGAATTTGCGGGAGACGTCACGCTGCAGTTTACGGCGATCACGCAGATCACGACCGACAAGCCGGTGCACGTGGCCTTGAAGAATGGCCAGACCGTGGTTGGACCGATCACTTCCAGCGAGGGAAAGCTTGAGGTTACGCCGAAGACCGGCGCGCCTGTGGAGACGCCGGCGGATAGTGTGGTGGCGATCCGCAACGATGCCGACCAGTTGGCCTACGAGAAGTCGCTGCATCCCGGCCTGTTGGAGGGTTGGCAGGGCGGAGCGAACGTGGGCTTTTCGTTTACCCGTGGCAACAGCCAGACCGAGAACCTGGCGCTGGCGTTCATCGCGGCCCGCGCCACGAAGACGGACAAGCTCAGCCTGTATACGAATGTGATTTATGGGACGAACAAACTGGCGACTCCCAGCACGACGGCCAATACTGAAGCGGGTGGGATTCGTTACGACCACAATATCAATCCGCGCATGTTTGGGTTCGTTGGAGCCGATTTCACGAGCAACGCTTTGCAGGATTTGAATCTGCGCTCGGTGGGCAGCGTGGGCGTGGGCTATCACGCGATCAAGAGTGACAAGACGACGCTGGACTTCCTGGCCGGCGGCAACTTTACGGATGAGAATTACACGGTGACGATAACGAACACCACCGTGACCCCGCCGACGACTTCTACGTCGAAGCTGGTACACAATTTCGGCGGTTTGACTCTCGGCGAAGAGTTGACGCACAAGTTGGGAAAGACCACTGTGCTCGCCCAGAAGCTCTATCTCTATCCCAACCTGACGCAGACTGGCGAATATCGCGGAACGTTTGACCTGGGGCTGGTGACGAAGATCAGTAAATGGCTGGGCTGGCAGAACCAGTTCGGCGATGTCTATGTCTCGAACCCGCCGATGGGCACGAAGCAGAATGACGTGGTTCTGACCACAGGGCTGAACATCTCGTTCACGCACTGAGGCGACCGGGAACGCGGAAGCCGCTCGCGGGAGCGGCTTCTTTGTTTCAGCGGCCCGGCAAACTATCGATACGCGCGGGCAATCCATACCTGGTAGGCGACTACCGCCATCATGAACAAGAGGTAGAGTCGAAGCGCCCAGAGGATGAGGAGTTCGGGGCCTTTCAATCGCCTCCGGGGGATGGGATGCTTCTTGGCCCGCGCGAGTTGATCGTGTTCGAGCGAGGATAAGACCCAGCTTTGATCGGTGGCAGCGTGTTCGTTGTCTTTTTTCACCACTAGTATGTACCTCGCGGGCTAAAGCCCAATTCAAAATCTCACTGTAATGCAGGCCTGAAGGCCTGCTCCACCCTTCCCCCTACGTCCCGCCCAGGGCGGCGAAGATGTTGGGGGCGATGATGCTGATCCCGAAGAGCACGCCCGCGGCGGCCAGAATAAATACGACGGCGGTGGCAAGCAGGTTTGCCCACCATGGACTGACAAGGTCGCCCATAATTTCTTTATCGTTCACCAGCAGGAAGAGGAACACCAACGCTGGGGGCATGGCCAGAACCGCGACCACGTTTACCAGTAGCACAACATAGACCAGCGGCAGGCCTGGGATTAGGACAATGGCTGCGGCCGCCACGGCGCACAGAGACAGGAACGCGTAGAACGACTTGCCTTCTCCCATGGGCAGGTTCAGGCTGTGCGGTTTTTTCGCGACCTCTCCGAAGGCATAGGCCGAGGACGTTGAAATAGTGATGGCGGCTACGATGCCGGCCTCGACCATGCCGAGGGCAAACAGCGATGCTCCGAAGCGGCCGATGATCGGCTGAAGAGCCTGGGCAAACTCGGCGGCCTGGAAGTTGTCGGCCGTCATCTGATGGGCGAACAGCGGGGCGGTCGCAAGGATCGTGGCGATGGCCGCGGCCGTTGCTAACGCCGCCCCAATTACAGTGTCGATGCGGCCGAAGCGGATGTCTTTGGTGGTCATTCCCTTGTCGACAGTCGCGCTCTGCTGGAAGAAAAGCATCCAGGGCGTGACCGTGGCGCCGATATCGGCGAGCACGATCAGCAGAGTGTCTTTATTGAACGCCGGGAAGCGGTTGCCAGGTGATGAAGGCATGGCCGACCGAGTGCCAACTGGGATGGGTCATGAGCGCGACCGGAATGAATATCAGGTTGAATAGGGCGGCGGCGAGCGTGATGCGCTCCCAAGTCCAATAGCGGTGACTCATGAGCGCCGCGTAAAGGATGACGAGGGCGATCAGGATCGCAATCCAGGGAGGCACTCCGAAGAAACCGAGGCCGGCGCGGATGGCGATGAACTCGGTGATGAGAGTGAGGAAGTTTCCGATGCCCAGGTCAATCATGGAAAACCATCCCCAGAAGGGACCGAAGCGCTCGAAGATCAGTTCTGCGTGCCCGCGATGGGTGGCGGCACCGAGGCGCACGGTCATCTCCTGGACGATGATCGCCATACAAAATGTGAGGGCGACGAAAGGGATGAAGAATCCGATGCCAAACCTGGCGCCGGTCGCGGCGTAGGAGAGCATGCTGGGGCCGTCATTCTCTCCGAGCATGACCAGGACGCCGGGGCCGACCAGCAACCACAGCAGGCGCGCTCTGGACGAGAAGCCGCGCCGGGCTCGGGCTTCGGAAACGCGGACGCGGTCGTGGGCGCGATCGACGTCTTCGTGAGTGATGACTACGGTTTCGTCTTCGGTTTGAGTGAGGGCGGGCTTCATCGGTTGAGATTAGGTGAGGGTGATCTCCACCATGGATCCGGGCTTCGCCTTTCCCCGGCGGAGATTAGCTTGAGTATACACGAATGAATAAACCATAGTTAACTAAACTTTTGTGCTCCGACAGGCGGCCAATGATGGCGCAAGCGAGTTGCACAGGTCCTTCACTTCGCTCAGAAGGACAGAGCGGGGGGAATTCGGACTTTACGACGAGGCGTAGCGGGAGGGGCGCTGGTCGGCTGCAGAAACCCACACGCGCTCGGCTGCGGCCCGGCCCAGGGAGATGTTGCCGGCCCTGGTGGATAGAGTGAGGGTCTGGTCGTAGTTGCGTTCGAGGAGGCGCAACCTTGCACCGGGACGAATGCCGCGCGCCTCGAGAAATTCGAGCAGGCGGCGGTCGCGTTCATAAATTCCGCTGACGGCGTAGACGGCTCCGGGTGGGGCGTCGGCGAGCAGCAGCAGGCCGCGTTGGCGGCGGCTGGCGGGGCTTTCCATCTCGCTGAGGTTGCCATGAGGGCAGGCGCCTCCTTTGCCGAGTTTGGCCAGGAGTTTGGCTTCGAAGTCGGGCGACACCGCATGTTCCAGTCTTTCCGCTTCGTCGTGTACCTTCCACCAGTCCATGCCGAAAAGTTCCGCTAACATGCGTTCGATGAGGTGGTGGCGGAGCGTGAGTTTGCGGGCAATCCGCGGCCGGCGGCGGTGAGGCGAACGTGTCCGTCGGCCTGAACGCGGACAAGACCGTCCTTCCTCAACCGGCGCACGGCCATGGTGACGGCGGGGGCAGACACTTTCAGCCAGTCCGCGAGCCGCGCCGAGATGACGGCTTCTCCTTCGCTTTCGGCCTCAAGGATGGCCTTGAGATAGTCTTCTTTCGAAACGGTGATCATCTGGGAGAGATTATACCTCGGAGTTAAGCATGGTTAATTACTAAGGGAAAACCTTTACCACAGGGGACACAGAGGATCACAGGGCAAGTCAGGAGTGAGGAGTCCGAATGCAGAAGTGAAAACCTGGGGCCGACGAATCAGGTTTTACTTCTGCATTCTAAATTCCGACTTCTGACTTTGCGTTGCCGTTTGACAGCTTTCCCGTTCTGCCCCTAACCTTGATTCTCTCTGGCTATGAAGGTACTGGTTCTCGGGAACGGTGGACGCGAGCACGCGCTGGTATGGAAGCTGCGGCAATCTCCGCGCGTTTCGAAGCTTTACTGCGCGCCGGGCAACGGCGGCATCGCGGACGAGGCAGAATGCCTGCCCGTGGACCTAAAAAGCCTGGACTCGATCGTGGCTCTGGGCGGGCAGGTTCGTCCGGATCTTACGGTGGTAGGGCCTGAATTGCCGCTGACGTTAGGCGTGGTGGACGAATTCACGCGCCGCGGATGGCCTGCGTTCGGTCCCAGCAAGGCGGCGGCGCAACTGGAAGCGAGCAAGAGCTTCGCGAAAGAATTCCTGCAGCGGCATCATATTCCGACGGCGCCTTATGCGATCTGCGATTCCGTGGAGCAGGTGCGCTCGGCCCTGACGCATTTTCATTTACCCGTGGTCGTGAAGGCCGACGGGTTGGCGGCGGGCAAAGGGGTTGTGATCGCAGCGAGCAAGGAAGAGGCTGCGCGCGTGGCGGGGGAAATGTTCAGCGGCAAGATGGTGGGCCAGGCGGGCACGCGCGTGGTGCTGGAAGAGTGTTTGAAGGGCGAAGAACTTTCGTTTCTGGTGCTCAGCGATGGGGAGCGCGTGGCGCCGCTGGTTGCGGCGCAGGACCACAAGCGCGTGGGCGATGGCGACACCGGGCCGAATACCGGAGGCATGGGTGCTTACTCCACGCAAAGCATCATCGACGACACGATGCGCGACTGGCTGGTGCATCACATTGCGCGCCCGGTGGTCGAGGGCATGAAGGCTGAGGGCTCGGAGTTCAAGGGCGTGCTTTACTGCGGGCTGATGATGACGGCGCGCGGCCCGATGGTGCTGGAGTTCAATTGCCGCTTCGGCGATCCGGAGACGCAGCCCATTCTGATGCGGCTGGAGAGCGATCTCGTGGATGCGCTGGAAGCTTCGATTGCGGGCCGGGTAAGCGAAGGCGATTTCAAGTGGTCGCGGGATGCGTCGGTGTGCGTGGTGGTGGCTTCGGGAGGGTATCCAGGGACGTTCGACGTGGGAAAGAAGATCACGGGGCTTGATGAGGCTGGGGCGGTCGATGGAGTGAAAGTATTTCACGCTGGGACTTCAAAACGCGATGGGGCATTTTATACATCCGGCGGGCGGGTGCTGGGCGTGTCGGCGCGTGCGCCGGAGTTGCAGACTGCGGTCACGCGGGCGTATCAGGCCTGCGAGAAGATTCGGTTCGATGGCGCGCACTATCGGAAAGATATTGCGGCGCGGGCCATGAAGAAATAATTCTGAGGAGACTGATGAGCAAGCCACTGGTTTCGATTGTGATGGGGAGCGATTCCGACCTTGAGATCATGCGCGAGGCCGGGAAGGCGCTGGAGGAGTTTGGGATCGCTTACGAGATTGACGTCACCTCGGCGCATCGGTCGCCGGATCGTACCGCCGATTTTGCGCGCAAGGCCGCTGGGCGGGGGATTTGTGTGATCATCGCCGGCGCTGGAGGGGCGGCGCATTTGGCGGGTGTCATCGCGGCTCACACTACGCTACCCGTGATCGGAGTGCCGATTCCTTCCACGCCGCTGCAAGGGATGGATTCTTTGCTGGCTACCGTGCAGATGCCGGCGGGGATTCCCGTGGCGACAGTGGCGATCGGCAAGCCGGGCGCGGTCAATGCCGGGATTCTTGCGGCTCAGATGATTGGGTTGGTGATAATCGATCACTAAGAAGCTTGTTGCCCACAAGGAGAAGCTGGCGCGCGGGGTGGAAGAAAAATCGAAGAAGCTGAGGAATCTTTGGGCGGATAGGTACGTCAGGGGCTGAAGCCCTGTTCTGGGTGATCGAGGACGGCGCAGCTAGAAGCCATGCCTTTCAAAGCGACGTCAGCCGAGCGCTTCGCCTGCGCTTGGCTGGACGGCCGAGGGCGGCCGTCCCACATGGGCACTGGTCCGCCCGCGAACAACCTAGAGCTTTAATCCTTTTAGGTATTCGCGGAACGGCTGCCCCAAGTCTTCGCGCTTTAGAGCGAACTCGACCGTCGCTTTGAGGAATCCTAGTTTGTCTCCGGTGTCGTGGCGGCGGCCTTCGTACACGTAGGCGTACATTTTTTCTTTCTGCAAGAGCATGCGCATGCCGTCGGTGAGTTGCAGTTCGCCGCCGGCTCCGGTCGGCGTGTTGGCCAGGCAATCGAAGATCGCGGGCGTGAGAATGTAGCGGCCGATGATAGCCAGGTTTGAGGGCGCATCTTCGGGCTTGGGTTTTTCCACCATGTTCTTGATTTCGTAGAGACGCTCGCCGAAGCGGCTGTTTACGACAGGCTTCACGTCGAGCACTCCGTAGGAAGAAATCATTTTCCCTTCGATGATCTGAGTGGCCAGCACCGAGCACTGGGTCTGATCGAAAACCTCGACCATCTGCTTGAGGCAGGGAACCTTGGCGTCGATCACGTCGTCGGCCAGGAGAACGGCGAAAGGCTCGTTGCCTACAAGTTCGCGCGCCATCAGCACGGCGTGGCCGAGGCCGAGAGCTTCTTTCTGGCGGACGTAGGCGACGTGAATCATGTCGGAGATGGAGCGCACGATTTTGAGCAAGGTCAAGTTTCTTGCGATCTTCGAGCATTCTTTCCAGTTCGTAGCTGACGTCGAAGTGGTCTTCGATGGCCTGTTTGCCGCGGCCGGTGATGATCAGGATCTGGTCGCAACCGGAGGCCATGGCCTCTTCCACGCCGTACTGGATGATGGGCTTATCCACCAGCGGGAGCATTTCTTTGGGCTGGGCTTTGGTTGCGGGCAGGAAGCGCGTGCCGAGGCCGGCTGCGGGGAATACGGCTTTGCGGACTTTCATGGGCATAGGGGCAGTCTTTAGTGTTGATCGTTGGTCGTTAGTTTGTTTGCGGTGCGACTCCGGTTGCCGGACAATTGTACCTGCTGCGGTTTGTGGCTGGCGATAGGCGGAGCAGCCGAGATTTGCAGGATGGATGAGCGCGGGACTTATCGGCTTAGTTGCACTCGGAGTGACAATCGCTAGCTTCTTCCTTCCAACGGTTAAGAGGGGGCATTCTTATGAAGGCCGCGACAGTTTGCGTGGTAGTGGCATCAATGATCCTTGCTTGCTACGCACAAGTGGGCTCGCACGACTCCGAGAAAGCGCGTGTGCTTTCCCTGGAAAACGCATGGAACGAAGCGGAGAAGCACAAAGACGCGAAAGCCATTGACGGCCTGCTCGCGCCTTCGTTTTCCTACACCGATTCTGAAGGGTCCTTCATGGACAAGCAGGAGTTTCTCGCCAGCATCCGCGCTGCCAGCTACCACCCTGAGCAGATCGTCAATAACTCGATGAATGCGAAGCCTTACGATCATGCGGTCGTGGTCACCGGAACCTACCACGAGCAGGGGACAGAAAAAAGAGGTAAGGCCTATACTCGCCGCGGACGCTTCACTGACATTTGGATCCAGGAAAAGGGCGCATGGCTCTGCGCCGCCAGCCAGGAAACGTTGATCAGACGTTAGGATGTTGCTTTTCTCCGGCGGGTAATCCTCATTTTGTCGCGGCTGTGCGGCGCATGTCCCGTTGTGTCGGACATGAGGGCCTGCGTTACAATCCCCGAGGGAGACCGTCCATGAAACTTGTGCGTGCAAACCAAAGCCTTCGGAGCCTGTGGGTGTTCGGGCTCATGGGAGCCATTGTCCTTCTGTTCATCGCTCTCAATCTATGGCATCGACACGCCGGGTTAGGCGTCTGGGATTATTTCAAATGGAGCGTTGAAGCAGTGCTCGTGGTTTTTATTTGGCTTGGATATCGCCGAGACCTACAGGACCTTGACAGGCTTGCCGATCAGATCCAGGACAAGCATTGGTCCGCCTGTCCGGGAGTTCAACAGCAATGGTCCTCTTAGCTTATCTCTTTCTCCTCCAAGCGCTGGAAAATATGCCTCGCTAGCTGTTGTTGCCGGTCGTCGCTGGTGTCGCTTCCTCAACGGCCAGTTGTTCCAGCACTGTGCGTAGCGCGCGGAGCACTTCGTCCGCAGCCGTTGCCTTCAAAACAAACTTCAACATGCCGTCTGGGGTGAACTGCGCGCCGCGCTGGGCGGAGACGAAGCGCGCAAGCTGCTCCGGGTCCACAGCCGCGTTTTGCTGGAACTTCAAGGTGACGCTGTCGCGTTTGCGTTCGATCGCATTTACGCCAACTTTCATGCACAACAGTTTCAGCGAGGCGTAGTCGAGCAGGTTGCGTACCGCGGGCGGAGGGGGGCCGTAGCGGTCTTGCAACTCGGCGGCTACGTCACTCAGTTGCGATTCGGTTTCGACTCTGGCCACACGCTTATACATCTGCAGGCGCTGATTTTCTTCGGGGACATAATCCGCCGGGATGCGAATGTTGAGGCCGAGATTGAGCTGGGTTTCGGCTTCGTCCGGAGCGGCTTCGCCTTTCATCTCGCGGACGGCGCGCTCGAGCATTTGCGTGTAGAGTTCGAAGCCGATGGCTTCGATGTGTCCACTCTGCTCGCCGCCGAGCATGTTGCCCGCTCCGCGGAGTTCGAGATCGAGGGCGGCGATTTTGAATCCCGCACCCAGGTCGGAGAATTCCTTGAGAGCGGCGAGGCGGCGGCGCGCGATAGGCGTCAGTTCGATTTCCGGCGGGAGCATGAGATACGCATAGGCGCGGCGGCTTGACCGGCCGACTCGCCCGCGTAACTGGTATAGCTCGGAGAGTCCCAGGCGGTCGGCGCGGTTGATCAGGATCGTGTTGCACAGCGGAATGTCGAGTCCGTTCTCGATGATCGTGGTCGAGACCAGAATGTCGGCTTCGTGATGCATGAATTTCATCATCACTTTCTCGAGTTCGCCTTCCGACATTTGTCCGTGGCCGACGATGATGCGCGCTGGTGGGACCAGCGCTTGAATCTTGGCCGCGATTTCCCAGATCGTGTCCACGCGGTTATGGACGAAATAGACCTGGCCGCCACGCTCCAACTCCTGCTCGATGGCGGACTGGATCAGCTTCTCATCCCAACTGGCGACTACCGTCTGGATCGCCATGCGATCTTTGGGCGGAGTTTCGATCACGCTCATGTCGCGCAGGCCGACCAGGGACATGTGCAGAGTGCGGGGGATGGGCGTGGCCGACATGGTGAGCACGTCCACTTGCTTGCGCATTTGCTTGATGCGTTCTTTGTGGCGGACGCCGAAGCGCTGTTCTTCGTCGACGATGAGCAGGCCGAGATCGGAGAATTTGATGTCTTTGGACAGGATGCGGTGGGTTCCGATGAGGATATCGATTTTGCCAGCTTCCGTCTTTTGCAGGATTTCTTTTTGCTGCTTGGTGGTGCGGAAGCGGCTGATCATCTCAATTGTGACCGGAAAGGGAGCGAAGCGCTGCTTGAAAGTTTCGAAGTGCTGGAAGGCAAGGACCGTCGTCGGAGCCAGCACGGCTACTTGTTTGTTATCGCTGATGGCCTTGAAGGCGGCGCGCATCGCGACTTCGGTCTTGCCGTAGCCGACATCGCCGCAGAGCAGCCGGTCCATGGGCTGCGACGATTCCATGTCGCGAATCACGTCTTTGATGGCCTGAGCCTGGTCTTCGGTCTCGCTGAATTCAAAGGCATCCTCGAATTCCCGGAACCACTCGTTACCCGGCGGAAAGGCGTGGCCCTCGGCCAACTTTCGCTCGGCGTAGAGCTTCAGTAGTTCGTCCGCCATGTCTTTCATGGCTTTGCGCACGCGAGCCTTGGTTTTGGCCCACGACTGCGTGCCGAGATGACTCAGGGCCGGCTTGGCACCCTCCGAAGAGCGATACTTCTGCACGAGATCGAGGCGCGTAAGCGGAACGTAAAGCCGAGCGGCTTCGGCGAATTCGAGCAGCATGAACTCGGCGGGGCCGTCGCCGTGGTTGATTTCCTTCAAGCCCTGGTACTGGCCGATGCCGTGCTCGACGTGCACGACGTAGTCGCCGACCTGCAGATCGCGAAAGTCGGAGAGGAAGGCGGAGACTTTGGATTTTGATCGCTGGGGACGAGAAGCTACCGACTCGGATTCGTCGAATAGATCGCGCGCGCCGAATACGGCGAGATTGGCTTCGGGAAGCAGCACTCCATCTGGAATGTAGGCCGTGGCCAGCGTGGTGGTGAGAACTTCGCCGGCGAAATAACTGGTTTCGTCGGCGTAGCTCTCGCCGCCGCGGGTGCGGCTTCCCAGGCGAAACGAGACGTTGTATTCCGTGAAGACATCGGCGAGACGTTCCACCTCTCCTGTGTTGGGCACGGCGAACAGTACGCTCTTGCCATCGGCGTTGAGCTTCTGCACTTCTTCCAGCATCACGGGAACCGCGCCATGGAAGCGGGGCGAAGGTTGAGTGAGGAAGGTGACTGAGTCTTCGTTCAGGTCGCGTGTGATGCCGAGGTGCTCGATATCGGCGCCGGGAAGAGCAGTTATCTTTTGCCACCAGCCGTCCGGCGGGAGAAAGAGATCTTCAGGGCGCACCAGATTCCCGACGCCGCTGCGCTCATGAGCTTCGGCTACGCGGGTCCAGAAGCGGTCGAACTCCTGCTTGAGCTGATCGGTCTCGTCAAGCAGAACTGCGGCGCGCGGGATCAGATCGAAGATGCTGCTATCGCCTCCGGCAACCGGAGAGTAAAACTCCCAGCCGGGGAAAACGTTGACGCCGCCGGCGCGGACCGCAGCTTCAACAATTTCTTCGTTACCGACAATGCGCTTGCCGCTTAGACGTGTATGAATCGCTGCAAGCAAGTGTTCGCTGACCGGTGTTTCGGTGAGCGGCAGCAGCAGGGCTTCATCCACCGGAGTGGAGGAGCGTTGCGAGGCGGGATCGAATTTGCGAATCGAATCGGCTTCATCGCCGAAGAACTCGATACGCAACGGGCGGTCGGCTTCGGGCGAGTAAACGTCGAGAATGCCGCCGCGCACAGCGTATTGGCCGGGCATTTCGACCACATCGGCGGAAGTGTAGCCGACGGTGTTGAGATGCGCGAGCAGGGTCTCGAGATCAAACGATTCGCCGCGGCGGATGGTGCGGGCGAGATCGGCATAATAGTCGCCGGATCGCAGGCGGATAGCTGTGGCCGCGACTGGCGTGACCACGATAGATGCCGCTCCGGTGGCGATCTTCCATAAAGCGGTGGCGCGTTCTTCCTGGAGTTCGGGATGTGGCGAGAGATTCTGATAAGGGAGCACATCGCGCGCCGGGAGAGAGATGACGGAGTCGGGATCGCAGGCGGCGGTGAGTTCGCAGAAGCCCCGAAGAACGGGAACAAGGTCTTCGACGGCACGGTTGTCGTTGACCACAAAGATCAGCGGACGCCCGGCTGCGCGTTGAAACAGCACGAGCAGCAAGGCTTTGGCTGCGGGGACGAGGCCGGAGACACGAATGCGCCCCGTGCCCTCCTTGAGGTGGGAGGCTACACGCGCGAAGGCGGGAAGCTTTTCTACGTCCGTGAAGAGTTCGCGGACGAAGGGAAGAAGCATGCCTTTTGATTTTAGCAGGAGAGAGGAAACTGCGGAGTGATTCCGTCGAGCTTCGCTCTGCCGGGACAGCCGAGGAGGATGTCTCCACATGGACCTCGGTCATCCTCGCAGCAACGGCCGGGTTAGGCAGGTGGGGCCGCCGCTGCCGTTGAGGCAGAGTTCGCTGCCGGGGAAGGTGCGTACGTCGAATCCGGCGTGGCGAAGGCGGGCATTCGTCTTGTGATTCTCTTCGATCGCCAGCAAGCGTTTGTCGCCGAGCGCTAGAACGTTGCAGGCTAACGCGTCGCGCTCCGAGGAGTCGATTTCGATGAACTTGAATCCGCGGGACTTGAGCAGTTCAACGGTCTCGACCGCGAGCCAAGGAAGGTCGACGAGCGCGGTGTGCTCGTCGAGCAGGCTGATCAGTGACATCAGATGCAGGCAGGCGGATGGGCCCGGTCCGTAAGGCAGAGGCGCGGAAAGAACTTCGCATGCTCTTGGGCGCTAGCAGATCCCGCATCTGCTGAATGCCTTCCGAGTTGGTGCGATAGCCGCGGCCAATCAGCAGCGTCGTGGGATCGAGCCACACGATGTCTCCCGCTTCGGTGGTGCCGGGAGGGGTGATCGTGCCGAGGGTCGCGATGTCCAAGGTCTCGCAGAACGACCGTGGTGCGGGCCTTCGGCCACGCGATTCGGCTTGCCCGGACGCATCACGATTAAGCCGTAGTCGGTAGGGAGAGACGCGTCGTGCGTGTAGACGGCGTCGAGAGAGAGGTTCGTTGCCGGAGGCATCTCGATAACCTCGGCGCCTGCGTTTTCCAACTCGTGACACAGAGCTTCGTGCTGGGACTGCGCCTTTGCAAAGTCCGGTGCATGTTGGAAGCCCAATTCTCGCCAGGCCGCGGTTCGCTCCGGCTGGTCCCATCCTGCCGCGCGCGGAGAACATACCATGACGCGCTCGAGCATACCGGACATGGAATGTCCGTTGAAACGCGTTTTTGTTGCCGCTTCTGGCATCCTGTCCAAACCTTCTGAAACTGCCGACCGTGATAGGAATCTATAATGGGGATTATGGCAAAAGCAACGTGGGAAGGCGCAGTGCTTGCTGAAAGCGATAAGACGGTCGAGGTGGAAGGCAACCAGTACTTTCCACCGGAGACGATCCGTAAGGAATACTTCCGGCCGAGCGAGCAGCACTCGGTATGCCCGTGGAAGGGAACGGCGAGTTATTACGACCTTGAAGTCAAAGGCCGGCGGAACGCCGGCGCGGCCTGGTACTATCCCGAACCGAAGCCGGCGGCCAAACAGATCAAGGGATATGTGGCGTTCTGGAAGGGCGTGACGGTGGAGAAGTAAGCGTCACTCTGGCAAGACTACCTCAGCGGCTGGAGCCGGTTCTTAATTAGGGCAAGAATATAGTTGCCTCGCCCACCGGACGGATGTACGATATGCCCACAATGTATGCGTAGCGTTCAGACAAGCTGGATTGTGCCAGGTATGGGGGCTATCTATGCTTAGTTCCGCTCGGAGGTAGCATGAGAGCGAATATGGCATTTCAGCGAGCGGTGTTTCTACGATGATTGGATTTTGATTGTGCTTGTGGGCGGGGTTGAGGCGTCTACGCTGGTAAGGTGGCGGTTTATGCATATGTTGGGCTGGATTTTTTTTTTGTTTTTGGTGAGAAGTGGGAACGGCTTAAAGCAACTATAAGTCAGGTGCGGAGTAAGGGAACAGAGATCGACTTTATCCCGGACTACGTTTGTCCAACTGAATGGGCTAGACCAACTCCTCTATCGAGTGGCAGTTAAGTCGAAAGGCAATCACTCTGGAGTGTTTCTAGTAATTAGCAAAATCGACCCAACTCCCGGTGTGGCAGTTACGGAAATCTATTTAACTCAGATGCATGATAGGCCGCAGTTAAATGCCGATGGAAGATTAAAAAAAACATTCGATCTTAACCAAGAGCAACGATTTACATTGATGTGGTGCTGAAAACTCAGAGCGACGCAAGCATTTGTGTGATGCATGGAATGCCGGATCACTTGATCAAGGATACCAGCGGGAAATTACACCATCACCTTGGAGATGCGAGGGCCAGTTGTCGCGCAGCGGAAGTTCATCGTAACTGTAGACGGCGATGGCGTACTTGGATTCGGGCCGCTATTGTCAAAAACGAAGTTGCGGCATAAATGGGGGCTTGGATTATCTATTATCGTAGTCGTTGCCTTGATCTGCTACGGAGTTATTCGCCACGTCTAGAGGGAACACATGCCGTTACAACGAGTAATCCATCGCCCCAAGCTGCCACGGCCATCGATCCACGTATTAAAGGGATTCCACCTGCTGCTAAAGAGGTGCCATCCCAGGATATTGCTCACGGGCGGGAAGCAGTGGAACTATGCAAGCGCGCTCGGGCATTAGCTGGGAGGATACGTGATTTTCAGTGGGCCTTTGAGCAGAAAATGTCCAGCACCACACAAACTGATTTTCAAGCAGTGCACGAGGCTAAGACAGATTCTGATCAACAAGCATTGTGGGCTAAACAAGCAACGGCAAGAAAATGGGCCTACGATACACACGACAAGAACTTCCGTGAGACCTATGTATCAGAAGCGAAGTACTTAAGAGACCGATTAATCGACAAACTTCCACGGAGAAGGGGATGCACTACTGAATGTAAAGCATGGCAATCGCGACTGAATTTCTTCGAAGAAAGCGCTCTGGCAACGAGAACAAAATAGCAATCTATCTGGATGAACTGGCCTTAGCGGTTTGTCCTACGCCTCCGCTTGCGGACAAGCAGAATCTCTCATCCGAAGAAGCCGTGAAAGTCATACAAACGTTCATCGACAAGTACCACACCAAACATCCCGACCTAGGATGGCCCTCAAAAGAGTGGTTAAATGGCGAACTCAAAAAAGCTGGATACCGCATAACCATGTTGAGTGATCTGCCGTCAGATCAGCGCCCTTCATGTGCTCCCGGCAGTACGGCGCTCACCCAAAGTGCAGGAAATCCGACTTTCAATGGCCTGAATATCAAACTCGGACCTTGCGACGTTACAGGCATTAGCATCAACGGTGGTGGGGGAAGCTACAACAACGTCACCATAACTGGCAATGGTCGTCCCTAAATGATTCAAGCCGCCTTCATGAGTTCTTTGTATTCGAGGTTGTCAGACGAATGAAAATTAAACTTGAGGCAACGGAGTTTCAGAAATTCGACGCTGTGATGCGAAAGATTCTTTCAGTTTCTAAGGACGAATTGAAGAAACGGGAGAAGGCATGGAAACGAAAGCGAGAACGAGCAAAGAAAAAGCGGGCTCTTTCTTAGCCCGCTTGCCTCGGCCTTGCCGCCGAGCGGCCCATGTCTGGGTAGTCCTTGCTCAATTCGGCTTGCCAGTGAGTTGAGCGAACGTGATGCGCTTCCGACGATCTGGCGAACGGCGAGATCGAAGCGGCCAGCGTCGTCAAGTTCTTTGCGGTTGTTGAAACGAAACATCTGTTCGTCAAGGTAACGGTGAAGATGAAACGGCTCACGCGATACATAGGTTCCGGAGATGCCGCGCTTGAGAAGCGACCAGAAATTCTCAAGGCCATTGGTATGTACGCGGCCATCTACGTACTGAGTCGCATGGTCAACGACTTGATGCGCGTAGTCGGTTGCCAGTCCTTCGTAGGACATGAGCGCATCGCTGTAGAGCGCAGCGCCAGCGGTGACATGCTTGCGTACTTCCTCTTGCAATACAGTCTTGCGACGGCTGGGAACAACGGCAGCGCGAACCTTGCCGCCGCGCTCCAAGATGCCCATGACGGCAGTCTTGTCCTTGGTGCCAGTTCCAGTGATGCGGCGCTTGCGCTCGCTAACGTGCATGTTCCGCGCTTTGCCGCCGATGAAGGTTTCATCTACTTCGACTTCGCCGCCGAGTTTGCGAGCCGAAGAAATCGTCCTGCATCGCAAGGCGAATCCGTTGCAGCATGAACCATGCCGACTTCTGGGTGACCTTCACGTCGCGGGCGATCTCGTAGCTGCTAACGCCGTTCTTGCAGTTGGTAAGCATCCACGTTGCCGTAAGCCACTTGTCCAAGGGAATCGGCGAATCTTCGTAGATCGTTCCGACTTTGACGGAGAACTCGCGCTTCGGGTGATGGCTGCCGCACTTCCAAGTGCGCCGCTTCGCGTTGAAGCTAACCTTCGTAGCACCGCAACCGGGACAGACCACGCCATTCGGCCAGCGCCGCATAGCGACGTAGTCAATGCAGTTGTCGGGATTCGAGAAGTAAACAATCGCTTCTTGAAGGCTCTTAGGTTCATGTTCCATGACTGAAATCTATCAAAAACAGTGGGCGAGTCAAGTAAATTATTGCCAATGAGCCTCCGTTTACTCCCCGAAGCGTCGCATAATTACTATAGAACTCCACGTGGGCGCGGAACGAGGGCACGAGCACGGGACCGCGGTCGCGGTTGTAGCCCGGATTCTCGATGTGTTGCAAGCCGGGCGCGACATAGATGCCGCGCCAGGCGTGGATTGTGTAGTAGGTCTCCACAATATTCTCGCGGCCGTAATTCAGCTTGCCATCGCCGAGGAGAAAGCCGAGGCCGCCATCCGCAAGGTAGGTCTGGTGATCTTTGCAAATTGCATTGGTGATGAGCGCAATACCGGCCCGGTCCTGCTTGCGGTGCCACCAACCGCCGTTCGCTCCCAGTCCGCCAGCAAAAGTTTGATCGACTTCCGTGTAGGCGAAGGATTCGGTCTTGCCGTTGTCCCAGCCGAAGCGGGTGAATGCGGTCAGGTAGCGGGTGAGGCTCTGCTCGAGGTTCACGCCGAACCCGTACTTGCGCGTGATGTGCCAGGGATGGTTGGTGATGTCGGGCGCGACGTGGTTTTGCTGGGCCAGCGCGATCTGGTCGCGATAGATGCCCATGTTGGCATAGTTGGTGAATGCCAGGAGACGAACCACGCCCGATTTTTTAGGAATGAGCCCGCGACGTAGTTCGTATTCAAAGTTTTCCGCGTGCGCCTGCCACGGCTTCCACACCAAATCAATTCCGTTTGCGACTTTGGGCATAAGCGCTTCGGCGAAGCGGAAGCCCCAGTTGCGGTCTTCGTAATCGGCAGTGACGCCGACCGTATAGCCGCGCGTGTCGGCTGCGTAGTCGTATGCGCCGTTGTTGTCGGTGGTCCAGTTGATGAACTGAAGGTGGGTGTCGGAGCCAACGGAATTCATGTCGAAGAAGTCCGGCATGCTGAACTTGCCGAAGCGGATCTCCAACCGGCGGCGGGGCAGTTCCTCAAAAAGAGAGAAAGCGTTGCGCTGGTTCTCAATTTTATCCTTGCTCAGGGCAAACACCTTGTGAATCATGCCTCGCCCCAGATAAGGCGCCTTGCTGAGGCTGGGGTTGCGCACGATATCGAGGTCGGTATTGCCCGCGAGGCCAAAGCCTTCAGTGAGCGCGGCCCCGCCGGCCTCTTCAATATCGACCAGAAGTTCGGTGGAGTTATTGAGGCGTACGCCAGTGTAGAGCGTCATCACGCGCGACGTTGCTTTCTCGTAGTTGGGGCTGAGGCTGTGCGGGCCGCTATAGGGGGCGTGAAACGGTGGATGCGTTTGGAAAATAAAATTCGCCTGGCCAGAGAGCCAGAAGCGAGTGTCCTTGAAATGCGGGAGCATTGCTTCTGTGCCTTCCGGCGGAGGATCCGCCACGCTGGCTGCGGCTGGTGCGTCCGGATGCGGAGCGGTAACTGAAACCGCGGGTGGGACTGCATCCGACTGCTGCGCCGTCGAAGGGAGGCTCAGCCCAACAGCAGTAGCGGCCCAGAATACAAGCGCCAGCCAGCCTCCTTTGCGCTTCACGAGTTGGGTTTGGCTCGTCACTTGTACTTAACGCAAATATATCATAGCAAGTTAACTATAGTTAATTACGATCTTCCCGTTCCCGTTGTGTTTAGCAAATCCGGCTGGCCAGGTTGCGGATTCGCCAAGTACCGAGCCTATGCAGGATTGGTTAAAGCAATGTTACAGGCCGAGATTTGTGCCCTCAGCGATTAACGGGGCTGGCTCGCCTGACTCAGTAGCTTCTCAAATCGCGGGTCGGAACGCACTGAATCAAACCGCGGGTTGGACTTGATGGCGGCAGGGTCGCGGTATCCCAGGTCGATCGACTTCTGCAGTTCAAGCAGGGCTTTTTCTTTGTCTCCGTGGCCTGCGTATGCCAAGCTGAGCTGAAAGTGTGCGATGGGCGTGCTCTGATCGGCTTTGGGCAGGCTCAGCAGCGTGGTAATGGCCCGGTCATAGTCGCCCTGCGCGATATAAACCTGGGCCAATCCGAAATTTGCCGTGCCGGAAGAAGGGCTGATGCTCTTGGCTTGTTCGAACGCGGCGATCGCCTCGGGAAATCGTTTTTGCTGCATCAAGGCCCGGCCGAGGTGGTAGTGAGCTTGGAACATGCTAGGTTGCAAACGGATCGCCTCCCGTGCAGCTTTTCGGCGCCCACCGAGTCGGGCGGCTGTTGATAGCCCAGCGCCCAGGAGAGCTGGTCCCAGGCATGAGCGTTGTCCGGTTCAAGGGCGGTAGCTTCACGCGACTTTCTCTGCCGCATGCACATAGTCGAACATGTTTCCGTAAACGTTGGCCATGGCCACGTCCGCCTCGGCCAGTTGCGGATCGATGGCCAGAGCTCGCTCGGCCAGTTGCCGGGCCTGCCGCAGGTGAGCTTCGCTGGGATCGAGGTTGCGATAGTAAAAACCTCGACCATGGAAAGTCCAGCCAGCGCCGGAGCGTAGTTGGGATCCAATTGCAGCGCCTTCTCGTAATTGGTGCGCGCGGCTTCAAGGCTCTTGGGCTGATCGATGAAGTCCACGAGCGCCCGGCCTCGCAGATACGCTTCGTAAGCTTGCGGATTCTGCGTGTAGCGCCGTCGGACCGCGTTCTGTTCCTGCGGCGTAAGCTTTAGATTGAGAGCTTGCGCAATCTTCAGCGCGGTCTGGTCTTGCAGGGAAAATACGTCTTTCAAGTCGCCTACAAAATCGTCGGCCCAGGTTTGAAATCCCGTGGAAGCGTCGACCAGTTGCACGCTGATGCGTACCTGGTCACCAGCCTTGCGCACGCTGCCTTGCAGAAGATATTGCACACCCAGCTCCTGCCCAATATCCTTGGGATCTCTTTGTGCGCTCTTCAAGCGGGCAGCCGCAGCGGGAGGAGCGATCCTGATCCCTTCAATCTTCGACAGCTTGGTGCCGATCTCTTCCGTCATGCCATCGCTGAAGTATTCGTTTGCGGGATCGCCACTCAGATTCTGCAGGGGAAGAACAGCGAGAGAAGTCTTGCTTCCGGGCGTGGCGGAGGCTATTTCTGCGGAACCTTGCGCATCCACCATATGCCCGCAATTCCCAGGACCAACAATAATCCCAGCAAAGCCAGCGTTGCGTTTCGAAGCGGCACCGCTTGACCGGGGAGGCCGCGGTCGTCACCGGAGTTTTCCCAGACTCCGTATCGCGCCGCAGCCGCCTGAGATCGGCGCGCAGCTCCGCAGCCGACTGATAGCGGACCTCGGGGTCTTTCTCCAGCGACTTGTCGATGATCGCTTCCAGTTTGGCGGGAAGTTCCGGATTCAGACGGACCGGAGGCGTAGGCGTACGATTGAGAATCGACTCCGATAGCACGCCAGAGGTTTCTCCCCGAAAAGGCATGACGCCGGTCACCATTTCGTAGAGCACGACACCAAAAGAAAACAGATCGGTGCGGGCATCGAGTTTTTTGCCCCGAACCTGCTCGGGCGACATGTAGGCCACCGTCCCGAGTGCGGTGCCGGGACTGGTTAATTGCTGTTCCGCAGTAGCCGCCAGGAGCGCCGCAGAGCCGCCAGCGGCCTCTGCGGGAGTTTGCTTGGCCAGGCCAAAGTCGAGAATCTTGGCTTGTCCGCGAGCGGTAACGAAAATGTTTGCCGGTTTGATGTCGCGGTGCACAATGCCCTTGGAGTGCGCCGCGTCGAGCGCATCGGCGATCTGCATTCCCCAATCGATAACCGAGTCGGTTTCGAGCGGCTTGCCTGCAATCTTGTGCTTGAGCGTTTCGCCTTCGAGCCGCTCCATGGCGATAAACCAGATTCCGTCGGCCTGGTCGATGTCATAAATGGTGCAGATGTTCGGATGATTGAGCGCCGAAGCCGCCCGCGCTTCCCGCCGAAAGCGTTCCAGAGCCTGCGGATCCTTGGCCAGCTCCTGCGGAAGAAACTTGAGTGCGACGTTCCGGCCGAGCTTGAGATCTTCGGCCTCGTAGACCACGCCCATTCCGCCTCCGCCGAGCATTTGCAGAATGCGATAGTGCGAGATGGTCTGGCCGATCATGAATAGAGTCGAAGCGCTGGAAAGCACATGTTAGGGTGGGCGAGAGGGGAAGTCAAAGCCTGCCGGGGTCTATGTAGGGCAACGGCAAAATGCTCCCTCCCCCACCACAGAACTGGTTTTGACCTTAGGCCGGGGCCCGCCCGCACGCGCTGCGCTGCGTTGCCTTGCGAGGGGAGGGCTAGCGCCCAAGCCTGGCATGGGCCTGTGCGAGTGAGGCTACGGGCACGCTCCCGACAAAACTCAAAATCGCATCGACGACCTCGAAGAACGGAGGGCTGCAAACAGAGCAGCCCGCGCTTTCATCGCTGCGTGGACAGAAAGTATAGGAGGATCGTCGTAGGAGCCTGCCCCAGAGTGCTTCAGCCCATGTCAGAACTTTCCGATTGGAGGAGTAACTGGTGTAGGCAAAGAAAAAAGCGCCCTGCCAGAGCGGAGCGTGGCTCAGGTTCGCGCAATCGGAGGTTGAGCCAAATGCCCACCTTTGGAATCGACTTCAATCGTACTTTGGCGCACCTCTAGGCCACTCTTTCCGAACGCGGTCGTTACAAAAAACCGTTCGTCCTGTGATTGATACCAAACAGTCACTCCATCTGCTTCAAAGCGCGTTGGATCCAGTGCGGTGATTGCGCTCTGATTTGGGCCGATGATATCGTGCGAGAGAAATAATTCTTGGACCTTGCCGCGGTAGCAGACCTTCACTGAAAGAGCGGCTCCAACACCATGATTTTCTACGAGATGTGTAACATTTCCGTGGCCGTCATCACCTTTCGTGATAACCAACAGCGGTCTCAGGCTTGCCAACAACTGCTGCCGGATTAGTTCGCTGTGCTCCCGCTCGGCTCTCGCGCCCTCTTCTGTGGCGATGCGCTGCGCATCTGAAACGGCCGTCGCAGCTTTGGCAGCGTTGACCTGTTCCTCTGCCGCTGCTGCCTGGCGATTCGCTGCTTCCGCTTGGCTGTTCACTGCGGAAAGGGTTCGGAATAAAACATAAACAGCCAGCAGATTGACGGCTGTCGCTATGAAGATCCCAACGGCCGTAGCATTCTGCCCATAAGTAAGCCAATGCCACGGATGGAGCAATTGGTAAAGCCAAGGGTTCATCGCGCCAGCTTATCACCGGACTGATGCACGAAACGTCGGAAATCTTTGCATATGATGAGTGATGTTTGATTTACTCTATTGCTCGCGTGGCGGCGGCCAAGGCTCTCCGGCTTCGACGGCTCGGATGTACTGCGGATATCGACAACGAATACTATCGAGCCATGTGCAAAAGTCTCTTACTAACCTGATTGCAAGCTCAAGTTTTGCTCTGTCTATCCGAATCCGCTCGATATCAAGGCCCTTCCAGAGATCGTCCGTGAAAAGCCCATTCGGAAAACGCTCAGCGTGATTCTCGTCTCTCTTCACATTGAAACTCATGATGTCGATCGCATGAGTGAGATCGTTGCGCGTCAGATTTAGCTGTTCGAGGTCGGTGATGGCGACGGGCCCATTCTCCCAGTCGATACCCAAATGATCGCGAAACAGTACACGGTAACGCTGAAACTTGCTATCGTGTTTTCTCCTAAGCTTACTGAAGAGCGCAATCAAAGCCGCTGGTTGCCACCAATAGGAACCGTAAGGGCTGATTGAATCTTTAAGGTAGACCTGTAGAGACGCTTGCACCATGCTCAGACACCAGTGGCCCAAGACCATCACGGAGTCATCAGCTTCTTGCCACTCTTTGAGAAAGGGCGGCTCTCCGTCGTAGTCTTCAGGATTAAATGAATAATCGTATGGCGGCTCGCCAGCTTCGATCTGCCGTTTTCGTTCCTCGAAAGGTCCGACAATCGAATCGTAGAGCTTCTGAACAAATGTGAGCCTCCGGTCGAGATAGTGAAGCAGATCCACATCTCATATTCTACAAAGACTTATGGTCCAATGTGGCGAACAACTAGCAAGGAGACTCTGAAATGGATGAAGGGCGCAAACGGGTCTTGCTCATTGCAGCAGCAATTTTGGCCGCGAGAAAGCTGTCAGGCTTCGACGGAGGGAAGAGGGTTGGCTCACGTATTCTTTATGGCAAAGGCGAGAAGTAATCCGAGGCCGAGCAAGAAACTGACTTGCGCAATCCTGCCAAGCCAGCGCCACAGGCTCATGTAAAACTGTTCTTTGTCTTCTGCCTGTTTCGCGTTTTCCCCACACTCTTTGGCCGCCTTCAAACGCGGGCCAGTGAATCCTTCAATATCCTTTCCGGTCAGCGGCGCTCTGGTTTGCACGCTTATGGTTCCTTGTGCCAGTGTGGGAAATTCCTTAGCCTCAACTTCGTGCTTTTCTTTCAGCATCTCTGCATATTGCCGCGAGTGGAAGTAATGACTGTAGTATCCGTACACGAAGGACCAGAATAAGGAACAAGGTGCACTAACAATCAGGCAACTCCAACACGCCATGAGCCAGTGCGGATGCTGAATCATCTTCGATACTGATTTCAGATAACCTAGGTAAGTAATGCTAAGTGCAAGTGTGCCGCTGGAGAATAGCGCAAGACTGTTGTAAAAACGTTCATTCACAGACCGGTTTGTTTCCGCCGCTTTATTTGCGGCGTCTGCTGCGGCGCTTACGGCTGCGGCGGCATTATTGGCGCGTTGAAGTGCAAAGTGTTCAGCGGCGGTTTGCGGTTCGAATTTGGGCATTAATGGCTCCGTAGAAACTAGAGCGATTCTTCCAATAATTTCTTGATCGTGGGCGCACCCACAACAAGTAAGAGTTTGGAAGTCATGAAAGCATGAGTCAGCACTCCGAATATCATCGGCTCGGCAGTCCACAAAGGCCCGGAGCGCTCTGCACGCTCACTCCAAGCTGCCGCTCCACTGAAACCCTGAGGTTTCATTTTTGGGTCTTCGGGCGTGTAGTGAATCAAGACATCGCGCTTCGGGCGGTACAATGATGACAGCGCAGACGATGGAGCTTTTGCTATGATGCCCGTCAGTATGGTCGGTCTAACCGCGTAATAATTGGCTTCTTCAGTTTCGGTCTTTGTCTTCGAATAAGGAAACACGCGATCCGTTGGGTAGCCTAGAAGAATGAGAGAGCCCTTACGCCTAGTCGTTCGCCGTTTTGAGAGATGCTCCGGGAGTTCAGAGAACTGCATGCGGCGATCACTTCCACGAAGCACAATAGCTGCTAAGTCGTGCTCTTTCCACCGAACAATCCTTTCGACCGGCAGTGATACTCTCGGTTGCACTTGCTCAGGTTTGCCGCTCCCTTCCCAATTAATGGCTTCATCGACTCGCAGAAGAAATGCGAGGTCTTTTGGGTCGGCATCGGCGACCACATGCTCAGCAGTCAGAATCAGCCTGTGGCCTTTCCACATGCAAGCAGTTCCTGTGCCCAGACCATCCGCTTTCGCCTTTTCCTGGTAATCCACATCGACAAGAAGATTGACAATACCCACTGAATACCACGCAATCCGCTCGATGAAGGCCCTGTTTTCTCCCATCATCAAGCCGATCTTGTGCTCAGTCGGGGGTCGGATCGTGCGCTTCTTACGTTGTTTTGAACGCCTCTTGCTGCCGGGAAATCTCTTCCGAAACCAACGGACAGCCCCAGTCACCATAGCCGCTCCGGCTACAGCGATAAGTGGCTTGGCAAGTTCGACAATGAAGTTGAGTTCCCAATGCGTTGGGTCAGCCGGATTTCGCATCCGACGGGAACGGTGAATGCTTCTTACTGGCCGGCGCCTAGCCAGTTCTCGCTGCAATTCGGGCAAAGAACCATCAATCGCGCGAAGATCATTCGCTGCACGCGGGATCGAAACGGAGACTACAATCTCATTCGGGTTGTCGGCTCGGGGTCCAACGTTTAGTTTTCCTACGTGAGGCATTTTGCGCACTCTCAACGTCGATGAGGGAATTGTATCGGAGAACACGGCACCCAGCGCTGCTCTCGTGTCGTGATTCTATGCGGTAATATGAAGTTCTGCACTTGCCAAGAATGAAGAACGCTTCAAGAGTTCGTGAAAACGGAAGACGGTAATATCGCGACGGGAGACGGCTCTTCACACGGGCAATTATCTCTTCAGTACGAAGCGGAGGGCAGCGAGGAAACTCTCTATTTCAGGAGCGCGTCACAAAGCAGACAGGCGACTCGGCAGGAGCACGAGGAGGCCGACTCGCTAGATTGACGAGATATATATTTTTTTGTTTTAGAGATATATTATTTTTAGGTGGTCGGGAGGTTTTGTTTTGTGTTTTTTTAGTGTTGTTGATGGTAGTTTTATATATTTGTTTTTGTTGTAGGGGTAGAGATTATGGTATTGGTATTATTTGTTGAGGTATATTAGATATATGTTAGTATTTAGTGTTATTATTGTGTGTTGTATTATATTTGTGTGAAGTGAATGTGTTTGGTTGCTTTATTTTTACCAATTCGTGGCTCCGCCAAAGTGAGCTATCGGTCAAGCACGCGATTGCGAAATGCAGGAACGCGATGAATTATTTTAACGATTGAGCGCTGATCTTTTGAGTTGCTATCAAGCGCATTGCGGAGGGCAGGTTGCGTCGCCAAGCGACGGCATTGTCGAGCGCGATCTGAGTTTCGGGTTCTCGAAAACCAACATCATATGTAGTAATAGCTTTGATAGCGATATCCGGGATTCAGCCCGCGTTCATGCCTTTCTTAGCCATGCTGTCATATATCACAACGGGATGCTGTTTCTCATCCACAGCCTTTAGTGAGAGCAGATAGCGGGTCTTGCCATAAGCACGGAAAAGAGCGTCAGTTCTTCTCAACTATGCGACTTATCCATCTTTATCGTAAGCATAGTGCGCTTCCAGCCGCGCTTCTCCGGTATATCGTTCCGGCTGTCTGTTCAAAGCGTCCGCAAAGGTCTGATATTTGGATAGATATTCCACTAAACGTCGTGCCACGCTACTCCTGCATACTCACCCAGAATACTCATTCCTTTTCTTCCACACTATTTCACCCATTACTCTTTATATCCCTATAAAATAAAGTCAAAGCCTGGCCGGGGCTTTCGCGTCAGCGGCTTCGGCAGGAAATAAAATAAGGACAGCCCGGAGCCCCCGAAGCCGTCCTTGATCCCTCCCGGTTAGAAGGGCAATTAATGACCCTACGTTACCTATTCGATGTTGCAAAATGATGGCGAAATCGTGAATATCTGATGAATTCGTTTACGACGGCGCTGTATAGTAATCGCGCGTCCTGTCTTTTTGCCTAACTTCTTGTGGGGAGCCACGATGCCGTCCACGATGTCCCGAAAAGTTGAGCAGTCGCGCCGTCTGCAGCAACGTGCCGAAAGCATGATTCCCGGTGGAGTGAATTCGCCGGTGCGCGCCTTTGGCTCGGTAGGCGGCGATCCGCCGTTTATCGTGCGCGGCAAAGGCTCGCACATCTGGGATGCCGACGAGAACGAGTTCATCGACTATGTCGGATCGTGGGGACCGCTCATCCTCGGTCACGCCGCGCCAGACGTGCTCGATGCCATCGTAGGCGCCGCTTGCAACGGCACCAGCTTTGGAGCCTCTACCCCGGCTGAAGCCGATCTCGCGGAGTTGGCGCTGGCGGCGTTTCCTTCGATGCAAAAAATCCGCTTCGTCAATTCCGGAACCGAAGCCACGATGTCGGCGATCCGCCTGGCGCGGGCGTACACCAAGCGCAAATACGTTGTGAAGTTCGAGGGCTGCTACCACGGGCACTCCGATTCGCTGCTGGTAAAGGCAGGCTCGGGTGTGGCGACGCTCGGCATTCCAGGATCGGCGGGCGTTCCCGACGAGTTCATCCAATTCACCCTGGCCTTGCCCTTCAACAACATCACCGCGGTGGAATACGCTTTCCAGAAGTTCAAGCATCAGATTGCCTGCGTGATCATGGAGCCGATAGCGGGAAATATGGGATGTGTTCCCGCGACGGACGATTATCTTGTGGCCTTGCGCTTGATTACGGAACGAGAGAAGGCGGTGCTGATTTTCGATGAAGTGATGACCGGCTTTCGCGTCGCTTTCGGCGGGGCGCAGGAACTCTACAACATTAAGCCTGACCTTACGACCCTGGGTAAGATCATCGGCGGAGGCTTGCCGGTCGGCGCCTATGGCGGTCCCAGCGAGATTATGAATCTGGTGGCGCCGCTGGGACCGACGTATCAGGCGGGCACGCTGTCGGGCAATCCGCTGGCGATGGCGGCGGGATGCGCGATGCTGAAACATCTGCGCGATCAAAAGCAGGAGATTTATTCGCGGCTCGACAAGTTGAGTGGCGAATTGGTAGAAGGAGTGGCCTCAGCCGCCAAAGGCGCCGGCGTGCCGCTGTGCTACAACCGCGTGGGATCAATGTTTACCTGGTTCTTCACGCCAGGGCCGGTGACGGATTGGGATTCTGCGTCGAAGTCGGACACCGAAGCATTCGGCAAATTCTTCCGCAGCATGCTCGACAGCGGAGTGTACCTGCCGCCGTCGCAGTACGAAGCGGCGTTCCTGGGCGCGACGCACACGGAGCAAGATTTAAATCAGACGATTGCTGCGGCAAAGCAGGCGTTTGCGGCAACGAAGGGATAGTGTGGGACCGGGTCTCTGACCGGTCAGGCGCGCAGCGCCGTACTTTCGTCCCGGCTTAGTGCTTGGAGCTGGCAGCCGAAACCCTCGGCCCCGCGGGCCGAGGCCGGGTCAGAGACCCGGCCCTACACGAGCACTACCCGTCATCTGAGACACAGTTGCAAATTCATATCCCTCAGCCTTGTAGCGCGTGATCATCCGATCCGTGGCGATTACCGTTTGCGAGCGGTCCGCGCCCATCTGCTTGTGCCCTCCATCATGCAGCAAGATCACGTCGCCGCCGCGAATCCGGCTTGTGACCTTGCGCTCGATCACCTCAGCAGGCGGCGCGTTCCAGTCGTAGCCGGTGACATTCCACATGACGGGATCAAGGCCCAGTTCCCGCGCCAGGCGCAGCACCGCGGGGCGGCGTCCTCCGAACGGAGGACGAAAGAGGGTTGAGTGTTGGCCGATGGCATCCTGCAACGCGGCGCGGCACTGGGAAAGCTCTCGGCGGATTTCTGTTTCGCTCTTGAAGATCAGCAGCGGATGAGTGAAAGTGTGGTTGCCGACAACGTGTCCGGCCTGGAAAATTTCGCGGGCGATCTCCGGACGTTGCTGCACATAGCGTCCGATCAGAAAGAAAGTTGCACGCACACCATGCCGTGCGAGAACTTCCAGCAATCGCAGCGTGTGCGGATCGTTGGGACCGTCGTCGTACGTCAACGCAATCTGTCGCGACCCGCGCGGAAGACCGGTGAACGTTCGCCCATACCATTCCCCGTCGGCGCCATCGACTGGTAACCGGCGGCGACTGCGGCCGCAGCGGAAACGGCAGTCAGGGCGAGGGCGAGCATGAGGGGATTGTATTTCATTAAGTCATTGGGTGATCGGGCCATTGGGCGATTGAACTTCTCCAAATACCGACCTTTGCAATTGCTTAATCGCAAAATGGCTCAATTGCCCAATTTCTTCTGTTAACTCTTCCCTCAATTGCCACTCGGCTCCATCCGAGCTATCCTGCAAATTCCGAAACATTGCAAGCCCATGGCTAATCTTTTCGAACTGCCCCGTTACATTGCGGTGGAGGGTCCCATCCGGGTGGGCAAGAGCACGCTGGCTCGCATTCTGGCCGAACGGCTGAATGCGCAGCGCGTAATGGAGCCCGAATCCAATCCCTTCCTCGGCGCCTTCTACGAAGGCGAGCGGGGCGCGGCGTTTCAGGCGCAGTTCACATTTCTCGTGCACCGCTTCGAGCAGTTGCAGGCGCTCGACCTCGGTCCGCGCTCGCAGCAGACCGTGGTCGCCGACTACATCATGGAAAAAGATAAACTCTTCGCCTGCCTCAACCTTACCGACCAGGAACTCGAGACCTACAACCGCTATTACAACCACTTTCGCGGGCAGTTGCCCACACCCGACCTCGTCATCTACCTGCAGGCGACGCCCGAGGTGCTGAAGAAGCGCCTGAAGAAAAAAAATGCTCCCGGCGAACGCGCCGTCAGCGACGAGTATCTGGAGGAAGTGGTCAAGGCTTATGAGCATTTCTTTTTTCACTACACGTCGTCCGACCTACTGATCGTCAACACGTCCGACATCGATTTCGTCGACCGCAACGAAGACCTGCAGGAATTGCTGCGCAAAGTGACCGAGCCGATCAAGGGTACGCAATACTTCTTGCCGCTGGGCGGGGCGGAAGCGGTGGGCGCGTAGACGGTGCATGTGGGGACAGCCGCCGTCGGCTGTCCGTCAAGCGCAGCTGGACGGTTTTCGCTTGCAACATCTCTTCAGTGTTATTACAATTGTAATAACTTAGGAGGGGGCAATGGTTCCACTCAAGATCCGCAAGTTTGGCAACTCGCTCGGCGTTGTTCTGCCCAAGGAAGTTATTCAACGCCTGCGGACACGGGACGGCGAACAAGTCTTTCTGATCGAGGCTGGAGATGGCGATTACCGGCTCACACCCTACGATCCCGCGTTCGAGAAAAAGATGAAGAAGGCGGAGGAGATCATGGGGCGCTACCGCAATACTCTGCACGCACTAGCAAAGTGAAGTGTGGCTTCGAAAAACAAAGAACCAGTCTGGATCGAAACACGCGATGTGCTGGCCATCCACGACCGCCTGTTGGCGCTGGACGGCGGCGCTTCAGGGTTGCGCGATCGAGGGCTTCTTGAGTCCGCTTTGGCACGGCCGCGCCAGCACCATGCCTACGCCGACTCCCCGGACCTCGTAGAAATGGCGGCTCTCTACACCGGGGGCGTGGTCCGCAACCATTCTTTTGTGGACGGAAACAAGCGGACTGGCTTTGTGATTGGTGTTCTCTTTCTCGAACTCAACGGCTTCGAGTTCAGAGCCAACGAGGAGGATGCAACGCAGGCGGTGACGTCCCTCGCAGCCGGCTCGCTTAATGAGGCTGGGTATGGGGCGTGGCTGCGGGAGAACGTCCGGCGAAAGCGGTAAGAATCTGCTAGATCCACAAACTACTCGACGAGCAACTCCTTTGCGTCTAGAATAGCCTCAGCATCCCCGAAGATGCTTACAGGTTCTATCCGGCCGAGCCGGAGGGGCACTGGAGGAAAAATGAGCATCACCCCGATTGGCGGGCATCCCGGCTTTCCTGGCCAAGATGTGATCCGCCGGAAGGTCACCACCGCTTCTCTGCGGGAACAGAAACTCCACCACGAACCCATCACCTGCCTCACTGCCTACGATTACGCGACGGCGCGCCTCGTGGATGAAGCTGGCATCGAGATGATCCTGGTGGGCGATTCGCTGGCCCAAACCATTCTTGGCTATGACAACACGCTCTCGGTCACCATGGACGAGATGCTGCATCACGTGAAGGCGGTCCGCCGCGGCGTGAAGCATGCGCTGCTGCTGGCCGACATGCCTTACGGGTCTTATCACGTCGACCCTGAAAGCGCGCTCATCAATGCCACGCGCTTTGTGAAAGAAGGCGGCGCGGAAGTGGTGAAGATCGAAGGCGGAGAAAAGCGCGCCGACCTGATTCGCCGCATCATCGACGCCGAAATCCCTGTAGCCGGCCACATTGGGCTGACGCCGCAGTCGGTTAACGTCATGGGCGGCTACAAGGTGCAGGGGAAAAATCTCAGCGGCATCGAGCAACTGATGCGCGACGCAGTGGCGCTCGATCGCGCGGGCGTGGCTTGCATTGTGCTGGAAGGCATTCCGCGCGAAGTCGCGGCAATGATTACCGCCGAGGTGGGAACGCCGACCATCGGCATTGGCGCGGGTCCGGAGTGCGATGGCCAGGTGCTGGTGTTCCACGACCTTCTCAACTTGACGTTTGCGCCGCCAGCAAAGTTTGTGCGCCGCTACGGCGACGCCGCCGCGCTGATCACGCAAGCGGTGCTGGCGTTTCGCGCCGATGTGAGGTCGCTGCAATATCCGTCAGATGCAGGAGTCCTACCATCTGCCAAAAGAGACCAAGGCCGGCTTGGAAACCGTGCTGGCGCGCAAGCAGGCGATGCGAAACTGAAAATACTTGGCCGCGGATTCACACGCATCAGAACACATAGATCATCTGCCCGTGGCTTCAAACGCATCGGGCGATAGTGCTAGGCTATTGTCGAGGGGGTTCTTATGACGCACCTCTTGCCGGCGTTTTTCTTGCCCTTTTTCGGATTTGGGTTCGTAATGTATTTCCTTCCGTCGATCATCGCATTGATTAAAATAAAAATAAAGTAGGGCTTTGCCCGCAGCAAACGGGACACGTCTGCCATTGTGCTGCTCAACTTCTTCCTGGGATGGACACTGATTGGTTGGGTGGTCGCTTTGGTTTGGGCGGCGAAGAACGACGTTCCGATGGTTGTGCGGTGAGGTCGTCCGCCGCGCGAAGTTGCCGGCAGGCTGGCCTCGCGTCTGTTGTCGTATTTATTACGCTGATGAGTTTCTCTCTCGCGGCCTGTTCGCGTCAGAAGACGCCACCGCCGCCGGACGCCGCCACTCTTCTGCAGGCCATAGCCGCTGCCGATCCCGCGAAGTATCCTTCTGCGCAAGAGTCCAGGCGCTGGAGCAATCCGTATCTGGTGATCCGTCCTGACGCCGTCGGCCTGCTTACCAGTGTTGCAGCCAATGAAGAACAGATTCTGAAGCCGGAGGAAGTCTTGAATGCGTTGGCGCGGCTGCCGGCATCCGCCTGGCCTTACGGGCGCGCAGTAGAGATCCTCGTGGAAGAGAAGCCCACAGCTTCTGAGTCGGACAAAGTCGCGGTTCGACGAAACCGCGGTATTGTCGCCGGCGACCTCGAGGGCGCACACGTGGCGATCACCTGGATCCCCACCTCCTGAAATTAGATCGACCCAAGAAAATGAGAATCTGCAACACCATCGAAGACATGCGGGCCGCGTGCCGCGCCGCGCGGCGCGGCGGCCGGCGATTGGGATTCGTACCTACCATGGGAGCGCTGCATGAAGGCCACCTGTCTCTGGTGCGAGCCGCGAAAGCTTCGTGCGATGCCGTCGCAGCCTCGATCTTTGTGAATCCCACGCAGTTCGGCCCTACTGAAGATTTAGCAACGTATCCGCGCAGCTTCGAACGCGACCGGGAACTGCTCGACAAGGAAGGCGTGGAGTTGCTCTTCGCTCCATCGGTCGAGGAAATGTATCCAGCGGGCGCCGTGACCTGGGTTACCGTCGAGGGGCTGAGCGGCAAGCTGGACGGGCGTTCGCGGCCCGGTCATTTTCGCGGCGTCACTACGGTGGTGGCGAAACTGTTCCACATCGTCGAGCCGGATGCGGCCTTCTTCGGGCAGAAGGATGCGGCGCAGGTGGCGATCATACGCCGCATGGTGCGCGATCTGAACTTCCCCGTGGAGATCGTCGCCTGCCCGATTGTTCGCGAGCCCGACGGCCTGGCCATGAGTTCACGCAATGCCTATCTCGATGCGCAACAGAGAAAACAGGCGTTGGTGTTGCATCGTTCTCTGCTGCGCGTGAAAAAATCCTGGGAAGCCGGCGAACGCGGCGCGGCCAAGCTCATCGCCGTGGGGCGGGAAGAAATTGCCGGGGAAAAATCAGTCCGCCTCGATTATTTTGAAATCGTGAATCCAGAAAGTCTGGATGCAGTTGAAAGCGTTGCGGACGGAGCGCTGGTTGCGGTCGCCGCATTCGTCGGCCCAACGCGGCTTATCGACAACATCGTACTTCCCAAATCGTCTTAGCGTCGATCCGCCGCGACGGAAGCCGTCGCGGAAGTGGTAGGGGAAGCGTCCGGAGGCGACAGCCGCTGCCGCACCAGGCTTTCGATCTGCGACCAGACGTGCGGATCGCACTCGCTCTGCATGTGGCCGGAGGTGAAAACGCGGTTCCACCAGGGATATTGCTGGCACGCAACCGGATTCTTCTGGTAATCCACGCGGTAATTCCCAAGGATCTCAGTCTTTGCCGGATCGGCCGCGGTAATCCGGGCCCGCCCGTGGATGATGCCATGCGGCTGATAAAAGTTCACGGCTTCGGCAACGTTGTCGGGAATGACGGAATCTTCCTGCCACACTTTGGCGACGCTATCTACTTGCACGGTCAGCAAAACCGGCACGCCTTCCCGCCGCAATTCCCGCGCCAGCAACACCGCCGCCGATGCCCCCCAACTGTGGCCGAAGAGAATAATGCGCGCCCGGGCTTTTTCCTCGCTGGAAAGAACGCCGTCGTGATTCGTGTCCAGCAGGCGAACAATGGCTTCGTGGGCTTTTTTCCTGCGCCGGTTTTCAAAAACTTGAATGTAGGTGTCTTTGGGAACGGTTCGCCGAATTTGTTCAGCGAGTTGCACTGGGCCGTGATGCAGGTCGTCATGGCTGACAAAACCACCCACGAAACCGATCACGATGTTGGAAGGGACGGCCGGCCGGGACGAGAGCGCCGCGCCATCCTCCGCCAGCGCGAACCCCGGAACAGTCGCACCCAGAATCGCCAGTGTGACGAGCGGAGTGATGAACGAGGCGCGAAATAAAACCAGCCGGCGCACGCGGGCTCCCGCAAAATAAGATGATCCGTTCCGTTGGGGGATGCGGAAAAAACCTGCGATTCATTTGCCAGGCGTTCATTCGGCGATCCACTCGCCGATCATTCAACGCCGGCAACCGGTCAAATGCCTTGATTGAAGCGGCTCTTCGCGCATTTGACCCGAGAGCCAGTCTACACCCGTTGTCAAGTGCCGGCACACGTTAATCTTTGGCGGCCGTTCTCCTGCCGGATACGAAAACGTTTCCCCCCAGGATGTAGCGCAGGGGCTGGTCGGCCGCTTTGCTGATGCCGATGCGGGGGGTGATTTGGATGTTCCTTGGGCGAAAGCCGTCGTCTCCAATCCACAGGCCTGAACCAGGCGAGGTAAGATCACATCCGTTGTCGCGCTCACGCGTGATGTCGAAGGCTTCCGCTAGGCGGCCGGGGCCACTAGTCAGTCGAGGAAGATCGCGAGGCGCTTGCACCAGAACTTTTCGAGCCCGCGCCATTTCTTCAATGCCCTCCAGCGGTTCGAGCGCGCGGAAAAGAACTCCCCCGGCCTTCCCCTCGCGCTCGCACGACACGTTAAGGCAATAGTAATTGCCGTAGATGAAGTAGACGTAGGCATGGCCGGGCGGTCCGAACAGGACAGCAGTACGGGCAGTGTTGCCGGCGGCGGAGTGCGACGCAGGGTCGTTCTCTCCGAGGTAAGCCTCGACCTCGACGACACGGCCCGCCAGGCGCACCTTCCCGCGGTCGCGCACCAGCACCTTGCCCAGAAGTTCGCGAGCCACGAGCTGGGGACTGCGGGCGAAGAACGCGCGCTCCAGCGGGCGAAGCGTGGTAGTCCCGACCTGGGTTGCCTGCTTGCCCATGCCAGCGAAATCTTAACCTAGAGCGGAAATCCGTCCCAACATGAGAAATTGGGTGTTGGCGACGACAGCTAGATTGGCTTGGCTTCGGTATTTTTGGCGGCGGTAACGTTGTTCGGCGCGTCATCGAAAGTCTTGCCGGGTTCATAAGCGCGCTTCTCGTGCCTCGCACCGACCTTGCGAATCGCGTCGTGCCAGCCATCGTCCCAACTGATGCGGGCTTCTCCGTCCACCACGGTCCAAGTGCCGTGGGGCGACCCAATCGACTTCCTCGCCCTCCCGTCGGCTTCGAGAGTGATGTAGAAATCACTTCCATTTCCCTGACCCACCTGCCACTTGCCTAGAAAGTGGTTCCGTCCCGGCACGGAAGCATTCGCAGGCTCGTCGAATTCAATGCGCGCAACGTCCGCGGCAGGAATGCTCTGCCGTCCATCTTTGAAAACAATCGCGGCGGGAGCCTTGAAATCAATGCGCGCGATACCCGCGATCTCAAGATTTTGTCGATGCCCGTCTTTGAACACGATCACCATCGATCCATGATCATCGGCAGTTGTGGCGTCCGCCTTCGCGATACTGAGGTCTGCAGCCATTGTGAGTAGGACAAAAATCCATAGAGCTCTCGCAGGATTGCGCATGGTCTTTCTCCTTTTCGAGCATGAAGAGCGGGAATATACTCCTCCTGCAGGATGGTACTCCGGGCGGGGCAGGTTTTGTTACTCCGTGCGTGGGATGATCGAACCTATGCCGCACCCTTCGCCGACTCCTTCAGGTAAGCCAGCACCTCTCCCGCATGGCCTTCCGCCTTCACCTTGGGAAAGATGTGCTGGATCTTGCCGTCCGGTCCAATGATGAACGTGGTGCGCACGATGCCTATCACCTTCTTGCCGTACATGTTCTTCATTTGCAGCACGCCAAACGCGTCGGCAACTTTCTTGTCGGCGTCCGCCAGCAGCGGGAAGGGCAGCTTGAATTTCTCCTGAAACTTCTTCTGCGCCTGGGGCGTGTCGGGCGAGATGCCAAGTAACACGGCGCCGGTTTTCTGCATCTGTTTGTAGGTATCGCGAAACTCGCAGGCCTCGACTGTGCATCCCGGAGTATCCGCGCGAGGATAGAAATACAGCACCACTACTTTGCCCCGTAGACCTTTCAGCGAGACTTCCTTTCCATTCTCGTCCTGCAAAGTAAACTCGGGAGCCTTATCATTGACATTGACACTCATGAGCGCCTCGTTTCTAGAAAAGTCAGGTTCAAAGTTACGATCAAAGGCGGCGTCCGCGACCTCAGCATTGCCGGGGCCGGAACCACGACCGTCGGAACCAAATATGTCCAGAAAGTTCTTATACCGCAGATCAGGGTCAGCCGTCATCGTCATTCTGGGGCTTCTCACCCTCATGGCTCCGCCCACCGCGGCGCCGCAGGGCACGCCGCAGCTGAAACGCCCGTTGGACACTCCTGAGGAAAAGCTCCCTGAACAGAAGAAGCCGAAAAAGAATATTAAGGGACCGCGGGCCGTGGGTCTGTTGCAGCTCACGAGCGCCGGCAAAGGGACGCTGATCCCGGTCGCGATTCTGATCGACGGCAAGTTCTACGATGCCAGCGTGTATAAGGCGGATCCAGTGCCGATGGCGCTCGAATCCGGCACCGTCTATGAGGCCGAGCAGGCGGGCGATTCGGTGGGACTGTTTACCATCAGTGGAGCGCTGCACAGCAGGACCGCGGGCAGCCCGCATCCGTGGCTGGGCGCTGGTTCTTATTTGCCGCAGGGAACGGAGGCTCCGAAAACTACGCGCAAAGCAGAAGACGTGCCGATCGGGCTCGACACCAGCGCCGGCAGCGGCGACGAACGGCCGCGGCTGAGCAGAGGGAACGCAGAGAAGGCAGCGGCGGCTTCCAGCCCGAGTCCCGGAGCTGGGTCCGGCGCTCCCGCCGAGGCAGGTTCATCTAAGGCAGGTTCGTCGGAAAAGCCCGGCACCGCCGCCTCTTCCGGGTCTTCCCAACCGGCCAGCAGTTCATCCGCTGGAGCCTCTGGCCAGGACGGAACCAAACCTACAGCTCCGCCGGCTCCCGAGAAGCCCGCGGATCAAAGCGTCAAGCAGCAAGCGCCCGTGGCGGGGCAGACGCCCCCGGCTCAGGCTTCTTCAGGTCAAGCTCCGCAAGGTCAGGCGTCAGAAAAGAATTATGTTCCTACGCTGCGCCGAGGCAAACCCACGCAATCGGCGCCGTCAGACGATGAACTTGCTACATTGGACAAACCGACGACCGGCAAACCTGACTCTACGGGAACGGCAGGCGCCGGCACCGCTGCACCCGTGCGGCTGGTGCCGGCAATTTCCGATGCGGGTGGACCCGATCCGCGGCCCTACAAATTCTACTGGAAGACGGGCGAAGAGGAAGAGCGGCGCGATCAGATGCTTGCCCTGGCGGCAAGAGAAGTACAAGCTTATGCGAGTGCGCTGGCGAAGAACCGCATTCCGGCCAAGCCGCCTGCCCCGGCTAAACCGCCCGCTGCAGGCCACAAGGCCGCGGCAAAGCCCGCGCAGCCGGTGTTTGAGAACATTCAGTTTCGAGGTTTCGATGTGTGGGCGACCAACCAGCCGGTGATGATCCTGAGTGCTGACGCGCACTTTCCTCCTGCGCCGGGAGCGGACGCACCGCCGGAACAGTACTCGATTACACTGGCAGCTCGAACCGACATCTACGGCAACCTGCGCAAGCTGTATGCGGGCGTCACCGACAAGTTCCACCTGGACGTAACCCCGCGGCTGGAGTTGATTGACGCGGTAGATGCGGACGGAGACGGCCGCGCAGAGTTATTGTTCCGCGAAACCACGGACGTGGGCAGCGGCTATGTAATCTATCGCCCCACGGCAGACAAGCTCTGGAAGTTGTTCGACAGCCTGGGCGAGTAGCAGTGGCCAGTGATCAGTGGCCACTGGTCAGTGAAAACTGCTTTCGGGTTGCTGACCACCGACCACTGACCACTGACCACTGCTTTTACGTTTCAATTCCCACGTGGCAGACGCGGCCGACCAGGTAATCGGAGGCGGACTTGCCATCTTCCATGGTCATGACTTCGATGGGATAGGCCTGGTTGTAGGGCCGCAGAATCAGGTGATTGCCGGCAATTTCCACGTATTTCACGGTACAACTTTCGTTCTTGAGCACAGCGTACATATTGAATTCGCCCTTGCGATAGGGCTTGAGCGAGTTGTAGTGGCGGTCGATGAGGAGCGCGGCTCCGGGCAGCAGGCGCGGGTACATGCTCATGCCTTCGCGGCCGTCGACTTTGATGAGCACGAAGCGCTCCCACTGCTCCCGGTCGCCTTCGGTCTCGGCTTTCAGCTTCTTAAGAAAGCTTTTCTTGAATTTCAGGATTTCCTTGACGTGCATGCTGGTGATAAGGGGATGGGTGGCAGCGACAGTGCCGTCGGTCAGGAGGACGTTCTGGAACTCGTCGTTGCTGGGAGGCAGGATCGAAGCGCGCTTGTTGACTTCGGCCGGGTCAAGCAGATCGAGCACCGAAAGATGCTGGACGGCCAGGACCCGGTCCATGCCCTCGAGGCTCAAGCCGCGCTTGCGATTCAAGAAGTTGGAGATGTGGGCCTGCTTGAATCCCGTCTGTTGTGCCAGGCGGAGGCCGGTCAGATCGCCTTCATCAATGCGCTCCCAAAGAGTCTCGCGCAGGTTGTCTTGCAATACTCGGAATTTCATAGTCTCGGAGCATAGCATGGGAGCTATAGCAATACG
>CAWEDF010000014.1:0-14444 GCA_963807655.1 uncultured Acidobacteriaceae bacterium
GCTCTGTGGGTGGAGCAGGCCTTTTCAGGCCTGCGTTAAAGGCAGCGCGTTCCTGACTGGTTCGCTCCCCGTGAAAAGCGCGCCTGGGAATCGCGGGTTGCCTGCTTCACTTCTCGGAATCGGCTGCTAAACTGTCGCGCGAGATCGGCCGTCCGTGAACCCAAACCATGGTGATGCTGTCGTACGCATCCAAGCTTTCCAACGGAGATTGTTTCAGCAGGACGAGGTTGGCAATTTTCCCCGGCTCGATAGTTCCGAGTTGTGCGTCGAGTTTGAACTTCCGGGCGTTGCCGATGGTGGCTGCTCTAAAGATCTGTGCCAGAGACAACCCGGCCTTTTGCAGTTGCTGCATCTCGAGATAGCCGTTCAGGCCAGGGAGATTTCCGTAGGTCGGACTCGACGGAGTGTCCGTGCCAAAGAGAAAGTCGGCGTCTTTGCTGGCCAGGTAAGCAACTACCTGGCGCACGTGGCGGAGCGGCCCCCGGTCCAGACCTTCGAGCATGGCTGCATCCGGCGTATCGTCGCCAGCCAATTCTTTCTTGAACCACTTGCCTTCAGGAGAGTTAAACCACTCCAGCATTTCCTTGGGGATGACCTTGGGTATGGCCTCCATCTTGAGATATTCAGGATCAAAATAAGCGCCTAGCCCTCGCAGGACCTGGATCGTGGGTTGATACCCAATTCTCTTTTGTACGATTTGATCGAGAAGCGTTTTGATCCCGGCGGGGAGTTCGGTCTGGTTGTCGAGATCTCCCCAGTTCCACATTCCATGGGCGATGACGTCAACCCGGCCTTCAACAGCGAATTTCTGAGCTTCAAACGAGTTGGCGTGCATCATGAGCACCAGGCCGGCCTGGGTCGCAGCTGTGCGGATCCCTGCCAGAACCTCGGGGCCCATCACCGGCAAGTGCCGGTCTCGCCCAAAGCCGCGCTCAAAGTACGTCTTGACGCAGATCCCGCCGGAACGTTTGACCCGCGCTACGTCTGCAGCAGGAGTGTGATCTTCCGGCCTGTATTCGGCTGGAATACTCGAGGCTTGCGCAGGATCATAAACAAAATTCGGAAAGACCTTGAAACGTGCTTCCGGCGGCGCAAACGACATCGGGTACCCATTTGCAAAAGGCAAAGACTCGCCACAGTCATACAGGTCCGGATGCAGAGGGGTCTGCTTAAAGTCTTCCAATACCCGGCGATCGACTACCGCCAAATCCACCAGAGTCGTGTAGCCAAAGTAAAGATACGAGCGCGGGAGTTGACTGAAGTACTGCTTGATCATCTCCGGCTTGCCTGCAGGCTGAGTAAAACTCATCCCGGGAACGGAAGCGAGGTGAACATGCGAGTCGATGAGACCGGGAATGAGAAACTGTCCCTTTCCCGAAACCACCGTTGCGCCGGTCTTCTTCTTCGCCCACTTTCTTCGCTCTACGCTGACGATGCGGCCGTTTTCGATGAGCACGCTGCCCTTCGCGACGTGATCGAGGTTCTCTGGGGAGACGATGGTGACGTCAATGATCCACGTTCGATCCGCGGCTTGCGCTGAAGCGGAATCGGCAAGGGCTACGACCGAGAGAAGCGACGTAAATACAACGGCGAATATTTTCACCCTACCCCCTTCATCCTGTCAGCCACGGCGACTCGTCCATGATGCGCTTTGAGCACACTTGCTCCTGAAGGACTCATCATTGGGATGTACGGACGCGCGCCGATAAAGTTCCGCTACTCGCGGCGAGCCTGCACCGCCTCGGTCTCGGAACCACTCCCGCCATTTCCATCCAGCCCAACTACCGCAAGCACCACCGTGGAAGAGCGGCGACTTCAGCGCCGCGTAAGCCCACCAGGATACCCCGGGCTCTAGCCCCTGAGGTCGAAATACGCCAACCAGAATCCCGGCACCACAAAAGCTCTTTCCATTTAAACTAACCCCGCATGCTCCTCAACCTAACCATCCTCCCCGGCGACGGCATCGGCCCGGAAGTCACCGACCAAGCCGTCCTGGTCCTGCAAGCGATCGCCAACGCATTCAGCCACGACCTCAAGCTGCAAACCAAGAACATCGGCGGCGCAGCCTTAACAGCCGCGAATGACCCCCTCCCAGCCGACACAGTCCAAGCGTGCCTGGCGTCCTCCGCAGTCCTGCTCGGTGCCGTAGGCAGTCCCGCCTTCGACCACTATCCCAACCACCTCCGCCCCGAAGCCGGACTTCTCCGCCTGCGCCGCGAACTCGGCGCCTACGCCAACCTCCGTCCCGCCATCTGTTTTCCAGCTCTGGAAGATTGTTCGCCACTGCGCGCCGATCTGGTTCGCGGCACCGACATAATGATCGTCCGCGAATTGCTCGGAGGCCTCTACTTTGGCGACCCGCGTTCCATCGCCGGCGAGCCCGGCTCCCGCATCGCCACCAACACCATGACCTACGGCGAACCGGCCATCGAGCGCATCGCCCGCGTAGCCTTCGACCTCGCGCGGAAGCGCCGCCAGAAAGTTCTCTCCGTGGACAAAGCCAATGTTCTCGAGTGTTCCCGCCTCTGGCGCGAGGTCGTCACCCGCTGTGCGAAAGATTATCCGGAAGTGCAACTCTCGCACATGTACGTGGATTCCGCCGCCATGTCGCTGGTGCAGCGCCCCAGGGATTTCGATGTACTGCTCACCGAAAACATGTTCGGCGACATTCTCTCCGACCAGGCCGGCGGAGTGGTAGGTTCGCTAGGCCTGCTGGCCTCAGCCAGCATCGGCGGCCCGGTCGGCATCTACGAACCAGTCCACGGCTCCGCCCCAGACATCGCCGGCAAGGGAATCGCAAATCCCCTCGGCGCAATTCTCTCCGCCGCCCTGCTCCTGCGTCATTCTTTTGAATTGGAACAAGAGGCGGCGTGCATCGAAAACGCGGTCAACGACGTTCTGAATCAAGGCTCCCGCACGGCGGATCTGGCGCGTGCTGGACAGAATTCAATTTCAACCTCAGAAATGGGTCGCCGGGTCGTCGCTGAAATCAGAGCCTAATCGACAATAACTGCAGGCAGCGACGTGGAAGAGCGGCGCTTCAGAGCCGCGTAAAGCGACCGGAATCGAAGTGGGCTTCAGCCCCGGTGGTGCGTCTAGGACTCGCCTCTGACCATCATGCGTGAGATTCCGGTCCCCCCGGCAGCGTCTTAACCGCCTGCGCGCCCGCCGCAGCTCCCCCGTCATACTTGCCCGTCAAGTCATACCACCGAATCCGCAGCATCTCCTGAAACATCCGCGCCCCGTCCAGCAGCGGATGAATCCGCGTGTCTCCACTGTGCCCCCACAGCACGGCAACTTCCTCCACGCGAAACCCAAACTTGCGCGCCAGAAAAAGAATCTCCGGATCGAAGCCCCAGCGCTCGATGCGCTGCAGCGGCAGAATCGTCTGCGCGGCCCGCCTCGTGAAAGCCTTAAATCCACACTGCGTGTCTTTGAATCTCAGCCCCAAAATAATCCGGTTCAACGCATTGAAGATCCTCCCAGCCAGTTGCCGGAGCGCCGACTGCCGCTGCGTCTGCAACTCCGCCCGCAGCCACCGCGACCCAATCGCAATGTCCGCCCCCGCCGCCAGCGCCGCCAACAACTTCGGCATCTCCTCAATGGGCGAAGACAAATCCGCATCGCTGAACACGACAATCTCACCCCGCGCATTCAGCATCCCATTGCGCACCGCATAGCCCTTGCCGCGATTGCCCGGATTCTCCACCAGCCGCAACACCGGATCCCTCGCCGCAAATCCGCGAACCAATTCTGCCGTGTTGTCCCGCGACCCGTCGTTCACAACAATCACTTCTACTTCCGCATTCCATCCCTGCGCGCGCACATATCCCAGCACCTTCTCCAAAGTCGCGCCCAGGCGCGTGCCCTCGTTGTAGGCGGGAATAACGATGCTGTAAGTGATGTCCTTCAATCTGGATGCGCAAGAAATGCTGCGCCATTGTACGTCGGAAAGACCCGTCGAAGGAAACTCAGAACCAAGAAGTGGCAACCGAGAACCGAGAACTGCCTTCCTACGCCACGCTGCGTTTTTCCGCCAGCATGCTGAAAAACTCATTCACCAGTTCGGCGTCCCACAAGCCCTGGCGGGCTTCCTCGCGCATGGTTTGCGCGGCTTGATCATGCAGGAGCGCCGGCTTGTAAGGCCGAGCCGTGCGCAGCGCATCGTAAACATCCACCACCTGCAAAACCCGCGGCAGCAGCGGGATCTCCCCCGCCCGCAATCCATCCGGATACCCCGACCCATCCGCATGCTCATGATGATGCCGGATTATCGGCAGCACCAGCCGCAACGACTTCAGCGGCTTGCAGATATTCTCCCCGGTCACCGGATGCCGCTTCATAATTTCCCACTCCGGCAACGTAAGGTCGCTGCCTTTTTTCAGAATCGCATCTGGCACCGCGATCTTCCCCAGGTCGTGCAAATATCCCCCGCGCCGCAACGCCACAATCGAATCTTCATCCAGTCCCAGATACCGCCCCAACTCCGCGCCCCGCAATGCCAGCCGCTCGCAGTGCCCCTCGGTATAAGGGTCGCGCCCCTCCACGATCAGCCCCAAAGTGCATAACACCGAATCCGCCGTCTCCAACTCGTCGGTGAATTCCTTCACCCGCAGCAGCGACTTCACCCGCGCCGTCAACTCCTCCGCCAGCACCGGCTTGTTCAGAAAGTCGTCCGCTCCCGCCTCAATCCCCCGCAGCTTGTCCGCGCCGTCGCTCAATCCCGTGATCAGCACAAAGGGGATCAGCCGCGTCGCCCGATCCGCTTTCAGATCACGGCACAATTCATAGCCCGACTTCCCCGGCATTCGTACATCCGAAAGAATCAGATCAGGCGCCTGCCGCCGCACCTCGGCCGCCGCCTGTTCCGCATCCGCCGCCGTCACCACGTCGTAACCGCGCTGCGTCAGCAACTGGCTCATCAACCCCGCAATCATCGGATGGTCATCCACAACCAGAATCCGCGGAGCCTGCCGCCGTATCGATAACACCTGCATATCCGTATCAAAACCCGTTTCCTGCGGGGAAGTTGCGTGCCTGTTGCCACCCACACCCGTACGGGAGTCGTGAGGAAAACTCATAGCGCACTGCCCACCTCGACAATTCTACTGCAATCCAAACACCAACCTGCCGACGCCGCTCTTCTTTGCGCACTTCGCGGCCCTTCTTCGCGATCTTAGCGGTTAAAAGCTCTAGGATGTTCCGATTCTCGGCCCCAGTATGCCCCTAAGTATCCCCCTATCCCACTTTGGAACCCGTGCCACGATTTTTGTGAGCGATAACCTTGTCCTCCAACCCGTTTCCTGTTTAGCCTCAGCCATGACTCGCATCCTCCAATTTCGCCTCTGGCTGGTTCTTCCGCTCGTCATCATCGCTCAAGCGGGCGCCCTCGCTGCCACCAAACCCCACATCATTACGTTCGGCAAATGGACTACAGTCCAAGGGTCCCCCGAACCCAGCGTCGCAACGCGAACAGTCGACGACAAGCCGCTCAGCATCAAGGTTCGCCCTCTCCTCGTCGACGCTCGCGTTAAGGAGTTCACTCTCGGCCCGGCTCATGACGTAACTGACCGCTTGTTCGTTGTGCGCCGCGCTTTCCGCGTCAATGACAGCCTTCCTCAGGAGCCGGCATCGCCACCGCATTGGCAATGGCAACGCGGTGGATGGCTTCTAGTCGACCGCGCCACCGGCCACATCTCTCCCCTCAATTTGCCGGAGTTCGACGCCGTTTACTCCGCCGTCAGCTGGTACCGCGACTACGCTGCCTATTGTGGCATCACGGATGACAACAAGGAAATTCACGCTGTGGTCTTCCAGATCAATCGTCGCAAGCCGGTAGTGAAGTGGCTAATCGGGGAAACGAAATTCACGGCCGCAACGCAGCAGTGGCAGATTCCCGATTCAGCCTGCGGGTTACCGGACTGGCAGCGATCTCCCGCCCGCGTGACCTTCGAACCAAATCCGTCCCTGAAACGGACCTACGTGATTCGCGGCCGCTCTGTCGATCTGTTGACCGACGAAGAAGACAACGAAGAAGCTTCAAAATAAAAGAGCCCGATACAACCTTCACGAAACCACTGACCACCGACCACTGACCACTGACCACTGGCCACTGGCCACCGACCACTGACCACTGCTACACCACCTCAACCTCAGCGCTAGTAACCAGAATCACCGACACCACCACAATCACACTCCCCATCAAAATAAACCGGTCCACCCGCTCATGCAAAACCAACCACCCCAGAAAGACTGCGACTACGGGATTCACATAAGCATAAGTCGACACCTTCGAGGTCGGCACATGCTCCAGCAGCCAGATGTAAGCCGTGTATCCGATCCACGATCCGCACACCACCAGATACAGCACAGCGCCCAACCCGCGCGGCGTCCACACCACCCGCGAAAAATCTCCCGCAGCCGCGGCAAACAGAAAGTTTCCCGCGCCCGCCGCCGTAACCTGCCATCCCGTTGCGCTGAACACATCCATGCCCGACTGCCATCGCTTCGACAGCACCGATCCCAAAGCCCAGCTGAACGACCCGCCAATCAGCGCCAGCGACGCCCAAAACTGGCGTCGCCCCAAAACCGACTCCGAATGCAACTCCGGCCAGAACAACACAAATAGCCCCACAATTCCCAGCGCCAGTCCGGCCTTGCCTCGCCACGAAATACGATGATGCCCCAGCAGCATCGAATCCAGCACCAGAAACCACAAGGGAGTGATCGCAATAATCAAGGCCGCCAACCCCGAAGGCACCGAAAGTTCAGCCCACGACAAAGTCAGGTTGCCGCCCATCAGCAACAGAAGTCCCACCACCGAAGCCAAAGCGATCTGCCGCGCCGAATACCAGACCCTGCGCCCTGTCAGGCCGCACACCACCAGCATCACCGCGCCGGCAATAGAAAACCGCACCCCGCACATCAAAGCCGGAGGAATCGTCTGCACCGCAATATCAATCGCCAGATACGTAGATCCCCAAAACAAATACACCAGCCCAAAGGCAAGAATCACCGCAAACCGGCGAGGGCTGTGAGTCTTTGACATGTAAGTGAAAAAACAGGGAAAGTTAAACCATATCAGACGAACTCAGAAACACTCTGTCATCCTGAGCGGAGAGACCTGCTCCGCGAAGCGGAGCAGGTCTCGGAGTCGAAGAGCCTGCCCCGAGCTTGCCGAGGGGACCCCTCGCATCTATGCATCGCCCGCGACTCCGCAAGGAGTTTCCATCGCCGCACGATTTCCGACCGCTACTTCACAGCCTAAGCCGGAAGCCTGAAGGCCGAAGCCCGAAGCCCGTCATCTCAACTTCTCATACTCCGCCTTCGCCGTCTTCAAAACTGGAATATCCTCATCCGCATCTTTCCATGCGGCAAAGAAGTCCTGGTAGGCGGTTCTGGCTTTAGCATTGTCTCCCTCAACCACATAGGCGCGGGCAAGGTTCAGGCGCGCCAGCGGATACTCCAGGGCGAAACCCGCTGCGCCGCGGTGATCGAGGATCCGTTGGAACTCCGCCGCCGCTTTCTGACCATCCCGCATTTTGAGATACGTCATGCCTCGCAGGGCAATGGGGGAAACACCGGCGCCGCGCGGTCCAGTCCCCAGTTCGTAAGGACGCAGAGTCTCCAACGTGTTGATCGCATCGGCGAGCTGGTTTTTCTGCATCTGTTGTACGGCGCGTATCAAGGGTGCGGCGACCAATTGAATGTTGCGATTGTCCTGAAAATCGCGGTTGAGACCGGCAAGCAGAGATTCCGATTTTTGCAAGTCGCCGGCGAAGGCGAAAACTACCGCGGCTAAAGAGGCAACGTCCGCTTCTTTTGAGAGCGCAACTGCCTGCGCTGCTTTCTGGCGCGCCTCTGCCTGATACCCGAGTTCGACGTTGTTGTTTGCTTCGTACACCAAAAAGCTGGCGGCAAGATCTTTGGCGCCAGCATTCGTCGCTACCTTGCCGGCCCGTTGCCACAGTTCGTGCGAAGTCTTGACCCTGCCCTCGGAGGCCTGCCAGCCGGCATTGAAGAGGAGCATGAAAGACTCCAGGGACGAGCCTTTCACCCCGTCCAGTTCATGCTCGTAGGCTGCGCGGTCGCCACGCATGTAGGCGAGGTCGGTCAGTACAAAGTGAACCTCACTCCCGTCTGATTTCTCCGCTACGGCTTGTTCGGCGATACTTTTGGCCTCATCAAAGCGATTCAGCCCTTCATAAGCACCTGCGATGTTGTCATAAGCGTAGGCATCGTGCGGGTTGATGCGCAGTGCCTGACTGGCCAGGTCAAGGGCCTTTTCGTGCTGTCCCAGACCAGAGTAGGCGAGGGCCGCATTGTCATAGGAAATGGTGTCGCGCGGATATATTTGTCTCCATTCCGCATAGGTCGCCAAAGCCTTTTCCGAGTCGATTGTGACTTCGGTATAGTAATGCGCCTGGATGTAAAGCTTTTCCCGCTCGCTCGCCCGGTCTCGCAGTTCATAAGCCTTCTTCACCGCCTGCGCACCTTCTGCGCTTCGGCCGGTGTTGGCATACACGACTCCCAGTGTTGCCCAGGCCACGGCAAAATTCGGATCGAGCTCTACCGCTTTCTTCAGGTGCGGGATGGCAGCGTCTTCCCGCATTTTCTGATGTTCCTCGTGGCCCAGGCTGAAGGCCTGCAGCGCTTCCAGCGATGAGGTCGTCGCCTGCTCCAGCGGAGTGGCGAACTGCTGCACTGAGGCCAACGATTCTCCCATTTTTTGGCGAAGGTTGGAAGCGCCCTTGTCGAGCGACTTCAGCACCTGCTCCTTGCTATCGGCTTCGACCTGTTCCCGAGCCAGTGAATCTCCCGTGGCGCCGTTCGCGGCTGTGAGTGTGACTACATAGTGATTGCCGAGGCTGGCAATAGTGCCGGTAAGCATGGCTTTGATGCCCTGACGCTGGCAGATTTCCCGGGCGACGTCGGCGGTGAGACGTTGGTCGGGCGGGCGGCCCATGAAGCGCAGAGCCTCGCGAATTTTGGATTCCGGGACGAGGTTCAGATAAGGAGACTGCTCGAGCTGCACCGCCAGAGCCTGCTTCAACGTTCCATCGAACACCGCATCGCCCGTGGTGTTGACGAAATCCGCCAGCAGCACGCTGTCTTTCTCCGTTAGCTTTGAGGATTGCTTCGATCTAAGATACAATCCCATAGCTATAGCAACTGCCAACACTAGCAGCACCGCGGGCGCCAGAATCTTCCAGGGCTTCTTCGCTGGTGTGACGCCCAGTGGCGCGGCGGCCGGGCCAGCGCTAACGGCGCTCACCGCGTTCGAGGACGCAGCCACCGCTGCAACCTTCGCCGAGCTAGAGGCCGGCCCCGGTCCCGCCGCCACAACCGCATGCGCACCCGTATCGTGTGCCGCCTCCACGGAACCAGAACCAGCCGCAACCGAGCGCCCGCTTCCCGTGTCGCGCCTCAGCCGCTGCAAGTCGGCGCGCATATCCGCCGCATGCTGGTACCGCAGGTTGCGGTCCTTCTCGATGGCTTTGTTGATGACGTCTTCCAGCTTCGGGGGCAGATCAGGATTCAATCGCACCGGCGAAACCGGATCACGATCCAGAATGGCCTGAAAAATCAGCGCCGAAGTCTCTCCCCGGAACGGCAACATCCCCGTCGACATCTCATACAGCACTACCCCAAAAGAAAAAAGATCCGTGCGCGAATCCAGTTCCTTCCCCTTCGCCTGCTCCGGAGACATATACGCGACCGTGCCCAGAGTCGAGCCGGGGCTCGTCAAGTGTTCTTCGATCGCAACATCGGTGGGCGCCGTCATCGCGTCCCCGATGCGCGTCGCCGCTGACGCCGCCGGATTCGCCGTCACCTTCGCCAGACCAAAATCCAGAATCTTGGCGTGCCCGCGCTTGGTCACAAAAATATTCGCAGGCTTGATGTCGCGATGGACAATCCCTTCGGTGTGCGCCGCATCCAGCGCATCAGCGATCTCGGTCCCGAGATCGAGAATCGTTTCCAACTCCACCGGACGCGCCCCGATCATGTGCTTGAGCGTGACCCCGTCCAAGAATTCCATGACGAGATAAGCGCGCCCATCTTCTTCCCCGATGTCGTAAATCGTGCAGATGTTCGGATGGTTCAGCGCCGAGGCAGCCTTAGCCTCCCGCCGGAATCGTTCCAGCGCCATGCGGTCCTGCGCCAGCTCTTCAGGAAGAAACTTCAAAGCGACGAAGCGCCCAAGCCGGGTGTCTTCGGCCTTATAAACCACGCCCATGCCACCGCCGCCAAGCTTTTCAATGATCCGATAGTGTGAGAAGGTCTGATCGAGCAAGGGGACCCCCGCCTAAGGTGCAGTCATGCTAAAGCCCACCGACGCGGAAGTCAAAATCGACTCGTGTGGAGGCGGACCATGTGGAGGCAGGCGTCCTCACCCGTCCGCCGGGCAGACCGGCCGTTACGGCAGTTACCTTAGGGGGTTACGGCGCGCACCACCTCAAGCTATAATGATTTAGTAATGTCGACCGCTAGCGATGCTGCGCAACAAAACCAATTCGTGTCTTCTCTATTCAAATCAGGCCGAGTGCTGGCTGCACAGCCTGGTATGTCCACGGCGCTATCGGGCAAACTTGCCGTCACATCTCCGTCCCAGCCTCTTCGGTAGCGACTAACAAATCCTCCCATAAAGCATTTCGTCCGCTGGCTCCTAGCTCGCCGTGTGCACGCTAAGGCCAACGACCAACGACGAACGACCAACGACGTTCCCACGGAGGATTCTCATGACCACGAAAACAATGATGACGACCGCCACACTCGGTCCCAAAATCAAGACCGCCCTGCCCGGACCGAACGCCCTTCGCGTGCTCGCGGGCGACCAGCAATATATTTCGCCGTCCTACACGCGCTCCTATCCGCTCGTCGCCAAGAGCGGACGCGGCATCGTCGTCACCGACGTTGACGGCAACGAGTTCTATGACTTCTCTGCCGGCATCGCCGTCACATCAACCGGCCACTGCCATCCCGACGTGGTCGCCGCCATTCAGAAGCAGGCGGGCGAACTGATTCACATGTCGGGCACGGATTTTTATTACGAGAGCCTGGTAACACTGGCCGAGCGCCTGTCGAAGATTGCTCCCATGCCTGGCCCGCACAAGTTTTACTATGGCAACTCGGGCGCGGAGGCCATCGAGTGCGCGCTCAAGCTGGCGCGCTATCACACGAGGAGACAGAACATCATCGCGTTCTACGGCGCGTTTCATGGACGCACCATGGGCGCGATGTCGCTGACCGCTTCGAAACCCCAGCAGCGGCGCCGCTTTTCACCGCTCATGCCGGGCGTGACACACGTCTCCTACCCAGACCTATATCGCGGGCGCAAAGACAAAGACGCTACGCAAGATCCCGATGCGTTCGCGCTCAGTTGCGCGCGTTTCATCGAAGAGAAGCTGTTCAAGACCACGCTGCCTCCCGAAGAAGTGGCCGCGATCTTCGTCGAGCCAGTGCAGGGCGAAGGCGGCTACGTGGTCGCACCCACAGTCTTCATGCAAGAGCTGCGCCGCATCTGCGATCGTCATGGCATCATGTTGGTCGTTGACGAAGTTCAGAGTGGCATCGGCCGCACCGGCAAGTGGTGGGCGGTCGAACACACCGGCGTCGAGCCTGACATGGTCTGCATGGCGAAGGGCCTCGCCTCGGGCATGCCGCTCGGGGTCACGATGACGCGCTCCGAGATCATGGACTGGGTGCCCGGTTCGCACGCCTCAACCTTTGGCGGCAATCCCGTGTGCATCGCGGCGGCGCTGGCTACGCTCGAAGTGATCGAGAAAGAACATCTGCTCAAGCACACGACCGAAGTGGGCGCGCACATGATGAAGCGCATGTCCGCGTGGCCGGCGAAGCTGAAGCTGGTGGGCGACGTTCGCGGCCGCGGTTTGATGATCGGCTGCGACATCGTGAAGGACAAAGCCACCAAAGAGTACGGCAGCGCCGAGCGCGACCTGATCATCGAGCGCGCCTTCGAGCGCGGCATCCTGTTCCTGGGCTGCGGGCCGAGCACGATCCGGATCTGCCCGCCGCTGGTGGTGACCAAAGAAGAAGCCGACGTTGCTTTGGACGTGCTGGAGGAGTGCATCGTTCATGTCGGCAAGTAGTCTTCCGGGCTTCGGGCTTCGGGCTTCGGGCTTCGAGCTTCGAGCTTCGGCTTCCGGCGCTCGGCTTCCGGCTTTTGGAGTTATGTTCCGGTTGGAACATTCGCTTGAATGTTCCAACCGGAACATTTCATTTTGCAGAAAATCTGCGGCGTAAGTTGTTGATTCTTCGTGCGCGGTTTTGGGCGACGCAATGGAATCAACGGGTTAGGCTGTGGAAGAAATGTCCACTTTCGAGGACGTCGAATGTCTACTAAAGTAGACTTGACAGGCTGCTGACGTACTTTATGTGGTACATGGCTTGGAGTGTTCGGTTGAGACTTGGCACTCGTTGCTGCCGAGTGCTGATTGTGCACGGCTTGACGGGCGCGAATGGTTTTAGCTGCCCGGGCGCCTAAGATTCCTCGGCCTCCCCCGTCATCCGCTACCGCGGGATATGCTGTCGATGGTTAGTGGCTCTTCTGTAGCTGCCTCCACCGGTTCTGGGGGCTTGCGCCGCTCGCGCTCTTCTGAGTGCACGGATTAGAACGCTCGAAAAGTGTTCGACGCCGCCGATATGTTAGAGGGCGATTTATCGAACAATCCTGTTGCGCCTCCGCCATACCGAGGCCGCTGCATCACCCGAACACCCGAATCCCGTCCCAGGTTTGTATCCCCGCGAGATAGAAGCGCTTACCCGCTATCGCATGGCGACTGCAGCGCCAAGGTCGGCGAACGAGAAGGCTAGAGCCACGTTCGGAAATTCCTGGCCATCGACTTCCACGTAGGGATACACAAAATAGTTCAGCGGCTTTCCCTGTTGTGGAGGGTTCAAGCGCAGATCGCGGCCCACACTGAACTGCATGCGGTTCACGTCGTGGGAGCCGAAGAAGTAGTCGCGTTTTTCCTGGTGCTTCCACGCCTCGGAAATGTCCACCGGAATCCAGCCTTTGCCATCGATCCAGAAATCGGACCAGCAGTGGTATCCGGCGATCTCGCCGGAGTGCTTATCGGGCGGCAGCGGGAATCCGATCTCGAAGCGGGCCGGAATGCCTTGAGATCGCGCCATGGCAATAAACAGCGAATGGAAGTCAGTGCAATTGCCCTTCTTCGTGTCGCAGGCATAGAGCACGTCGCCGTGGCCCCACCCGGTTCCCGTCTTGTCGTAGCGCATGGTGGTGAAGACGTAATCGTAAATGGCGCGAGCCTTGTCGAGCGGCTGCCTTTTGTCCTGTGTGACTTTGACGGCCAAATCAGCCGGGAGACCTGTGACCGGAACAAGGACGTCAGGCTTCAGGTCTTGCTCTTTTTCTGTGGCGGAGAGTGAGACCGCAACTACGTGTCGGGCGCTTTGCCCGAGCGCCACGCGCTCATGGCGGATCACATCATATTCCACATCGAAGTGCAGCTCGGGCTGCGCCGAATTCGTCTCGGCATAGTAAATCTGGTTGGCGTATTTCGACTCGGCGGTCGGTTTCAACGGCAAATCGCCTTGAGCGGAGATTATTCTTACCTCTTGATAGGCGTCGGACTGGGCCGCCGGAATCCAGATGCAAACCTTTTTCCCCGCAGGGAGATTCCTTACCGTGAAGGCGTAGTGAAATGTGAGGTGGCGGGAATCCTGGGTGAAGGCGGAAAGAGCGAAGGCGAGAAACAGCGAGGAGACTACAAAGAGCCGGCGCACCATAGGTGGCATCCTTTCAGGTTCTGAGAACTGAGAACCGCAACTGAGAACTGGTTGGAAACGACACACGGACAGTCTTAGAGGGAACGCCGTCAAGTAAAGCCGCGCTTTGGTGTGCGCATGAGGTGAAGGTGCCGGAACGAAATTCGGCGATGCGGTATTTTAGCAGGCAGATAGGTGAATAACCTGCTCCTGACGCCCCCTCTCGCGAATATGGTCGGAATGGCCTTTGTTTCGCGCGTGATTGAGTGAGTTTCGGTGGCTGAGAGTAATGGTCTTCCGGTGGCTGTGTCGGTTGACACTCTTGTCGTGGCCATGCAACGAATGGTTGGTTCTTGATCCAATTACGCTCGCTCGTGACGTTAACTGAATTGCATTCATTGTTGATGTAGTCAGATGCCGCCCAAATAGCCCATCGGTAGAATCCGCAACAGAAGCTCGGGATCAATCGAGGAGCGACCGGTATTGCTGTAGCTCCTTTTCAATCGCTCGCGCACAAACTCAAAACTGATGTGCTTCTCGATCAGCCGCAACAGGTGGGTTTCAGGAACCTGAATCTTCCAGACGGAAGTAATAGAACAGCGCTTCGGAGCGAGAACGTTGCCCATTATGAGGAGCACGCCTCCGAGAATGGTGATCCAGCAGTGTCGTGTCAACTGCAAGGTCTGTCTTGT
>CAWEDF010000015.1:0-17914 GCA_963807655.1 uncultured Acidobacteriaceae bacterium
CAACGCCACGACGAATACGCCGTGCCCTCAAGTGAGATCGCGTTCGAGGCCGAATGCACGCCGACAATGCCGGGATCCTGCTGGTCAACCGACAGCAGCACTTCTTCCTGGTCCACTTCCCAGTTTGCCTCGCCCGTCATCGGATCCTTGGGAATGTCCTTGATGTAGCCTGCCGACTTCAGATCATCGAGCGACTGCGGCGCTTTTTCTGTCGAGGTGTACTGCGAGATCAGCTTGTTCAGTTCGAACAGATCATTCTTCAACACGGCCTCGCGCGAACGCACCACCGAACGACTATAAATGGGAATCGCAATCGAAATCAGGATCCCCATAACGACCATCACGATCATCATTTCGAGCAGCGTAAAGCCCCGCTGTAGCGTGAAGCCCCGCCCCGTGTTTAGCTTTCTCGCCATTTACCAGTCCTTATACTTCGTACCGTCCAGCGCCATGCCTTGCGACTTGGTGTAGACATCGAATACGCTTTGCCCGCCCCAGGAGTCCGATTCCGGATCGTCTTGCATCGAACGCAGTCCCCATTCCGTGGTGCCCGTCATGGGATCGATGGGAATCCTGCGCAGGAAGCGCACTTTCTTCCCTGCACATCCTCGCCCTTTACCAGCGTCTCCAGATCAGGAGGATAGTTCTGGCTGTCCACCTTGGTGCGGAATAGGTTCTTGTCAGCGGCGTCTTTGTAGCGGTCGATGGCGTCGCGCATCTCCCATAAGTCGTTTCGCAGCATGCGCTCTCTCTCCCGCTGGATGGTCACCCGCGCCAGCGGCACCGCCATGCCCGAAAGAATTACCAGGATAGATGTGGCGACGATCAACTCAAGGAGCGTAAAGCCGCGGTCGGGCCTCGCACGTCGCCCGCACTTGAACTCTTGTACCTTCATCTCAAAATCCCGATCTTAATTCCGATCCTGATTCCGGTCTTAGAAAATGAAAATCTGGATTGACCGGATTGCGCCCGGCCTATTGAACGGTGATCGATGCTTGCGCGCCATTGACTGTAATGGGCTGCAAAGCGGGGTCGCGCGCTCCGCCCCGGGTGATGGTCAGAGGAGTCTGTCCCGCTGGCCTTGGCCTGAAACGTCATCGTAACCACCGTGCCCTGCCCAGAAACTCCACCAGCCCCCGGCGGCCGCGTAGCTGGATCTGCAAAGTTCCGGTGGTTTCATCTTCGCGGTGGACCAGAGCCACAGCCTGCCCATCCTGCGAGAGGAACCCGCCATTCGAGACGTTCACCAACTGCAGCTTCGCGGGATCGTAGTTCATCTGCACCGGCACGGAATACACATTCTGCGCTCCCGAAATCAAAAGGTTCACCACAAAAGTGTTTCCCTTCACAGCGGTGATCTGCCCCGGATCAAACAGAAAGTTCGCACCCGGCGCGGGATTCGCTGCCTGATTCGGAGTGGGCAGCCGGCGGCTGAGTGGCGGGAGCTGGAGTGCCAGAAGGTTGTGCGGCTGGAGTCCCCGGGGCCTGACCCGCGGGCGCAACCGGCGCCGACCGCCCTGACGTGCCGCAGTTCAATCGTGTTCGCCGTCCCAATGTCGATCGGCCGCTGATTCAACTCGCTGATCGTGGTTCCTCGGATGATGTGCGGAGTGATGGCAAAGACAGTCTCGTCCTGCGAATGATCCTGCGTCGTCTGTCCAAAGAGATATCTCAAGATTGGAATCTGCGCCAGTCCCGGAATGCCGCTCAGCGCCCTGGTCTGGGAATCGTCAAGGATCCCGCCAATCAGGCTCGATTCCCCATCCTTCAGTCGGATTTCATGCTCGATTTTCTTCTGTCCGATGATGGGCTGGCTGATGCCGCCGATGCTCGCCTGACTCACCACCGAGGAGATTTCCATGGTGATCTTCAGGGTCACTTCGCGGTCCGCGTGCACGTGCGGCGTAACGTCGATGTTCACCCCCACATCCAAGTATTGAAACTGGGTGTTCACCAGAGGGTTGATACCCACGCCACCGATTCCAGGCTGGAACGACCCCGTCGCGACCGGCACGCGTTCGCCGATCTTGAGGTCGCCTTCTGGTTATCGAGCGCGCGCACCTGCGGATTCTGCAACGTCTTCGTGTCGCTGTCGCTCATTACCGCCGAGAGGTTGGCGGAAGGAATCGTCACTTGAAAATCGGTGGCGTTCAGATTACCCAGAGTATTCAGATTCAGCCCGGTGCTCGAGCTGGGTGTGGTTGTACCCGTAGTCCCGGTCGTGGTGGTGGTGGTGTTGTTGATATTGCTCTGCAGCGTGACCGTGGCGCTGGTCGGCGGATTCAATCCCAGAGTCCGCGACTTGTCTTTGCTGACCTGCAACACCGCGATATCGACGATCACCTCCGGACGCGCCTTATCCAGGTCATCCACCAGTTTTTCTGCCAGCGCGATCTGGTCGGGCGTGCCTCGCACCACCAGCGCATTCTGCGAGAGCAACTGCTGCACCCGCTGCACGTCCAGCACGGCGCGGATCGCATTCACTACATCCTGCAACTCGGTGGGCGCGAAAGATTGGAAAGATAAAAAGTCTTCAGAACGCTCTGTTCCAGTTCCTTGCGTTTGGCGGGATTATCCTGCGCCACGAAAATCGTATTGCTCGTCACCGGCCGCCAGAAGGTTTTCGATTCCAGCGCCGTAATCTGCAGCGCCTCTTCCAGCGTCACTCCATTCAGTTCGACTTTAATGCGCCGCGAAGTGTAGTCGGGATCGAACAGCACGTTGATCCCGGCCAACTGCCCAATGGTCTGATAAATAACTTTGGAATCTTCAGTGAGCTTGACCGTGATGGGGACGGTGGAGATGGGGGCCAGCTCTACCGGACCCGCCGCTTCCCTGATCCTCCGCTCCAGGTTGCTGGGCGGACCTGCGGCCGGTGTCGGAGGGTTGGTGGCATCATCGATCATCTGCTGCGTGCGCTTCAACTCCTGTTGCGCACTGAAAAGCGAGGGATCGATCTGGGCCGCCTTTTGAAATTCGGCCAGCGCCTCCGGCAATTTGCCCTGTTCGCGCAGAAGCACCCCATGATGGACAACCATCGCGGCCGCCTTGAAGCGCATGCGCTGGAAGGAGGCCTTGTAGCGCAAATCTTTGGGCTTCATCTCGAAGCTTGCTTGTAGAACTCGTAAGCGGCCTCGTACTGCTGGCGCGCCTCGGCGTCCTGGCCCTTTTCATAGACAGTCTTGGCCTTATCGGCAATAGCAGGCAGGATGGCAACCACGACCAGCAGCACTACCGCCGCGGGCATCAGACGTCTCATTCGTCAGTCCTCGTCTACAAAGTCTTCGCCGGACAAGCAGTATCCACCCCGAAGGCCAGCGAACCTGGGATTCCTTTGACCCTTACATCCGAAACAAAAAGAACGGTTTTGCTGCGATTATAGCATCGCCTTTCTCGCCTCCCCATGTGATTGCACGCACGGGAGTTACACTCTTTGGTCGTAGTCCTAATGGGCTTCGGCTTCGGGCTTCGGGCTTCGGCGAAGCACTCCGAGCCACGACCTAGTCACCGCACTGGGTTGCCGGAAGCCCGGATAGCCGAAGCCCGAAGCCCCCCCTCTGCTGGTAAGATTGAAACTGCTCCGAGCCCCAATGCCCCGCCAATCCACCCACGAAACCAAGCCCAGCCCGGAGAAATCCCCGCGCCGCGAACCTACCGCCAGCGGACAGAGAGACGCCGCCGTTAATAGGATCGCTTCTCACAACTACTTCTTGCTGGAAAAATTTGAGTGCGGCGTGGTTCTTACCGGAACCGAGGCCAAATCCGTCCGCGGCGGCCTGGCCAACCTCAAGGATTCCTACGGCCTGGTCAAAGATGGCGAACTCTGGCTCCTCAACGCCCACATCGGCCCCTACGAGCACGGCAACATCCACAACCACGCCCCGTTGCGCACCCGCAAGCTGCTGATGCACAAAGAAGAAATCCGCAAGCTGATCGGCAAGACCCAACAAAAGGGACTGACCCTGATCCCCGTCCGCATGTACTTCAAGAACGGCAAAGTAAAGGTTGAACTAGCCCTGGCCAAAGGCAAGCAGCTCTGGGATAAACGCGAGACGGAACGGCGGCGGACGGCTGATAAAGAAGCAGAGAGGCCATTCGAAGCCGGAAGAAATGAGCGGCACGAACCATGTGGGGACAGGCGCCCTCGGCTATCCAGCCGGGCAAAGCCCGGCAATTTCAACACCGTTAGAGGAATCACCATGAAGCTCAACCAGCAAAAAGTAGATGAGACCGTGCTCGCTGTCTTGTGGCTCACGTTACACAACGACGTTGAGGCATGGAAAACAATTGATTGGGGGACCATGGATCGATTGCACCAGAGAGGATTCATTTCTGATCCAACCCACCGGGCCAAATCGGTGATCTTCACCGAGGAAGGCTTGGCCGAGGCCGAACGGGCCGCGAGCAGGTTATTCGTGTAAGGGACTAAGCCCCATCAAAACCGTAAACCTCAAATCCGACATGCCGCAGGTCTACGAGGCCCTCCAGCGCATGGAGCGCGAACTGGCCGTCGCGCGTCAGGAGAAATCAAAGCTGCTGAAGTTGGTCCACGGCTACGGCTCGACCGGCGCGGGCGGCGACATTCGTATCGCCGTGCAAAAGCGCTTGCTGGAAATATCGCAGAACGGCCAGATTCGTGGCTGCATTTTCGGTGAGAACTGGTCGAAGTCCGATGATGCGGCCTGGAAGGTTCTGCAATCGCATCCCGAACTTAAGAGCGACTCCGACCTCGGCCGCCGCAATCGCGGAATCACGATTGTCTTACTCTAGCCGGTTTGCCCGAAACCGGAATCACCGGCGATCTTACGACGCCTGCGTCTCCGGCGGCACAACGGGGGCCACCGGCACCGCCGACTCGGCCACCACCGGCGCCACCACGGTCACGGCAGTGACGGACTCCACCACCGCGATCGGTTGCACCATGTTCTGCAGGTAGTAAGTCACCGCTACGCCGCGCTGCCAAAAGCGGGGAATCAACAGCAGGAGCAGAGTCAACTGACTCACGAAGAACGCTCCCATCACGCTGGCAGGCGGAACAAATTTCATCCACACCAAGATCCCAGCCACCAGCACAATCGCCGCCACGATCGTGGCCATCACATAACTCGCCAGCAGCCGTCCCATCCCGCGCCAGGTGTGCCGGAACGCCGCCCCAATCGATTTTCGCACCGCCCGCTGATCGCTCAGAACTACGTCCGCCTGCGCCAGATCAAACCAGATGCGCAGGACGCTCATCACCAGGAAGATCACGAACAGACTTGCAAACGACACATAGACCGGCAGCAATTCGTTTGTGCTCTCGTCCGCCGCCCTTTCCAGCGCGCCGCGAAGGCCGAACAGCACTCCAGCTACAATTCCCATCACGATGCCCGCCACAATCATCAACCGGATAAACCGCCACAGGTTCCGCCCGCAGGCGCGGAAAAAATCCTCCCGCGGCAGCCGGTAAGTCGAGACATAACCCTGCAGCACTCCCGGCAGAAACAACGCAGTCGCGACGAAGAAGATCACAGCAAAAAAAGCTCCGGCGCCTTGAGAAGTCGACGTCGACCCAAACTCAGGACGCGCAAACATCTCGGCGAGAACTCCCACGTCAAAACCGTGCACCAGGCGGTTAGCCAGCAAACTGTGATCGAGTATCGTCCCGGCCTGAGTGAAGAATGCGACCGTACCGAACACGCCGAGAAATAAATTCAACACATAGAACCAGACGATATAGCGCTTGTTGCGCCCCATCATCCTCCACCCGCTGCTCAGTAACCCTTGCTTCTCTGCCATGCGTCTCTACCTCGATCCGTTTGCCTTACCTGAAGCCCGAAGCCCGAAAGCCGAAGCCCGCTACACCGCCCACCACGCCAGCGCCTGGCTCACCCACTGCTCCACAAAGAGCCAGTAGTTCGCAACTTTGCGCGCAGGCTTGCCATTCGCCTCGGTCCGGTAGCTGTTATTGAAGTCGTTGCGGTCGATCTCGATCTTGTGATCCGGATCAATCTCCGCCGAAGCCAGCTTCGTTTTCTTCTCGTACGGACCCAGCCTCGTCCAGCGGCCCGCTCCGTCCCAGTGCTCGCGAATCTTGTCACCGTTCTCAAACTTGATCTCTACATCCACCGGCATCACGAAATCTTCCTTGCGTTGCAGCCACACGTAGGAGCGATAAACCGTATCCTTGTCATCTTTCCCGGCCTTTTTCTTTTCTTCGTACCAGTTCACCGGAAGAGATTCGATCCTCGCCACCTTGTAGTCCATCACCGGAGTACCGTAGACGGCCTGGCTGAAGTACCAGCGCAGATCCCGGCCCGAAACTTCCTCAATCGTCTTCAGGAAGTCCTCCTTGCTGGGATGGGTAAACCGGTACTTCATAAAGTAAACGCGCATCGCCTTCGCCATGGTGTCTTCGCCGATGATGCTTTCCAAGGTCAGCAAAACGCTCGCCGTCTTGCCGTAGGTTACGCCACCGTATGAGTTGGCGTTGTAATACTCGTAAGCGTTCTTGGCCATGGCATCGAAATCAGCCATGCTGACGTAGCCCAGCCGTTGATTCTCCCGCTCGCCGACTGTAGCTCCCGCCAGATTCAGAATGGAGGTATCCTTGCCCAGCATCGAATCCAGCACCTTCACTTCCGAATAACTGTTAATCCCTTCGTCCATCCAGGCATCTTCAAATTCATTGGTCGCAACCATCCCGTACCAGTACTGGTGACCGAACTCGTGCTCCACCACAAGCTCAGGACCGTACAGTCCTTCTGGCATGAACCAAGTTGTGCCTCCGGTAATGAAAGTTGGATATTCCATGCCGAACGCAGCCGAACCCGGCTCGGTGTCGACCAGCGTCAGCGTCTTGTAGGGATAAGGCCCATACCACTTCTCAAAATGATCCAGCGATTGCCTCAAAATGTTTTCATGCCGGTCCACCTGGCTCCAGTGCGCCGGCTGCATCAGTATGCGCATCTGCACCGGCCCCATCTGCGCCTGATACACGGCTTCTCTGACTTTGTAGCGGGGGGCAGCGGTCCACGCGAAGTCGTGAATGTCGTCTCCGTGATAGGTCACCGTCTTGGTGCTGTCAGGATTGCTCACTTCTGCGACCCTCACGCCGCTCGCGCCCACGATCTCTTTCTGCGGCACCGTCAACTTCACGTCATACACGCCGAAGTCGGCGAAAAACTCAGTCGTATTGTGATACTGGTGGCAGTTCCAGGCTCCGTGCCAGAACACGCCAACCTTCGGAAACCATTGTCCTCCCAACACGAAGTCGCGCTTATATCCCGACCGCGCCTGCGTCTCGGGAAACTTTGTCTGAAACGTCATCTTGAACTGCACGTACTCGCCCGGCGCAATCGGCTTCGATAACGGGAGTTCGATCACCGTCTTGTCGTCTTTGTTGCCATCATCGGGCGCGATGTAATGCAATTGCGCGGTCAGATCGCCCTGTCCCACCACTTCCAGACGCTTGATCTCTTCCGACCCAAAGTCCTTGTCTTCCCACTTCTCGTAGCCCGTGTCCCGGCTGCCCATAACCTTGGCTTCGTTCACCCAAGTGGCCTTCGGCTGAAACGCATTCTGATAAAGGTGGAACGGAAAATGATCGAGCGCCTGCCCGGTCACATTGTGATAAGTAAGCACCTCGGTGGCATCAACTACATGCTTGACGGCGTCATACTTCGCGTCGATCTCGTAATGCACGACGCGCTCCGACATTGGCTTGTCGGAGTTGATGGCCAGAACCGTGTCGGGGATCGCCAACGCTCCTGCGCTGCGAGCGGCCATGGGGGCGGTAGCAGCGCTAACCACCGTAGCTGGAGCCTGCGGCGGAGCCGCCTTCGCCGCATGCCGCATCACGGCCAGGGAAAGCCCGATAATTAAAACCATCGGGAAAAACAAGATCATCCACCGCATCTTCATGAACAAACCTCTCTCGCTACGGGATGGAATCATACCCCAGGCGCGCGAACGGCGTCATCCCTACGAGTGGAAATACGCGAACCTTCCACGAATTGTTCCGGTTGTTCCCGTTCGAACTCAAAAAAATGCAAAGCTTGACCAAACTCGTACATCCCCTGGCCACATTCCGCCTATCATACGGATAAGTTGATTCTGCGCGGCAGACGTATCGCGGCACCTGACCACAAAAAAAGCGAGAGCCGTCTTTCCCGGAACGCCGTTTTCAGCCGGACGATAACGCCATGAAGTCAGCCCTCACGCTGGTTCTTTTTGTTGCCGCTTCCGCATTCGCACAAAACACTGCACCCGCGCAAGCCCCCACCGCCTGCGGGCCGCTCACTGCCCAGTTTGAGGCTCAGGCAGCGGCCGGCCAGCCAGCCGCTCAACTTGAGCCGGGCAAAGCGCTGGTCTATATCGCCGAAGACTTCAGGAAGGCCCCCGGCGAAATAGGGAATCCCACGCTTCGCATTGGAATGGACGGCGCCTGGGTTGGCGCCACGCGGGCAAACTCCTATCTCTCCTTCACTGTCGAGCCAGGAGAACACCACCTTTGCACTAGTTGGCAGTCGCGCCGGCAGCGGCTCTCGAAACTGGCTGCGTTCGCCGGTTTCACTGCCGAGCCCGGCAAGGTGTACTACTTCCGCGAGCGCATCACCTACTCCAGCACCGGAGGCAACATTGCCACGATGAACCTGGATCTGGAACCCGTCAATCCGGATGAAGGACAGTTTCTAGTCGCCTCGTATAAGCCGAGCACATCGCATTTGAAATAGCGAATTTGATTGAGGACACAGTAGGCTCACCATACGTCCGCCCATTCGTCGAAATAGGCGACTGGAGGCTACACCATGCACCGCGTCCCACTTCTTCTCGTGCTTGCTACCATTCTCTCTTTCGGCCAGGACCATCAAAGCATGGACCACCAGAACACGAACCATCAGGCCGCGCTCAATCAGCACGGTGATCAGGTCATGGGCTTCTCGCATGAGAAGACCACGCACCACTTCGTTCTCACCGCGGACGGCGGCCTGATCGAAGTTCGCACCAACGACCTTAAGGACGCCGCCAGCCTCCGCCAGGTGCGAAGCCACTTCCAGCACATCGTCGGCATGTTCGCCGCTGGCAACTTCAACGCCCCCATGCTGGTTCACAGCCAGAATGTCCCCGGGACAGCCACCATGATGCGTCTGAAGGCTGATCTTCACTGGGACCTGCAGGAGATCCCGCGCGGCGCACGCATCACCATTACCGCCGATAATAAGGAAGCCCTCGACGCCGTCCACGACTTCCTGCGCTTCCAGATCGCCGATCACCAGACCGGCGACTGCACCGCAGTCCGCTGAGGTTGCGAGATCCGAACCTCTTCGAAGGCGGCGGCATACCTTCAAGCCGTGGTGTGCCCCTCTGCGTTGATTTCCCGGGCCGCCTTGATTCCTGACACGATCGCGCCCTGCATCCATCCCGGCAACGGAGAAGCGTGTTCACCCGCGAACCACACTCTGCCATCACGTTTGCAAATTTCCCCATACCACTCTTGCTGGCCGGGCAGATACACGGTATACGCACCCTTTTGCAACGGATCGTTGGCCCACGATTTTATGACCACCGTCTCCAGATACTGGCGCAGGCCGGGATGTACTTCGTCCATGTCGCTGATCATGCGCTCGAATCTGTCGCCTTCGTTCAGTTGATCCAGCCGATGGGCGTAATCTTCATAAACGTAGGCCTGCAGCAACCCCCGGTGACCGGGCTTGCCGAAGGTCGGATGCCATACCTCGAAGTTCTTGTCTGACGATCCGAACCCATTCAGCCCCTCGGCTTCCCAGTACCGGCGGCTGACCTGGTAGGTGGCGCGCACTACCGGCCCGTAGTATAGGCCGTCGATCACCTTGCGCTTCGCCGGCGTCCACTCGGGCGTGACCGCGATGTGCCGCAGAACTCCATAGGGAATCGTGCAGATGACGGCCTCGGCTTCCACGTGATCTAACAAGCCCGCGCGCCGGTAGGCGATGCGCACGCGGCCCTCGCCATGCTCGATGTGTTCCACGGTGCACCCATACCGGATTACTTCACTCAATTTCGCCGCGAATGCGCGAGGCAGCTGGTCGTTGCCTCCCTTGATCTTTGACAGCGACTCGGTGTGATGGTTGAACGAATCGCGTATAGCGTCGAGCGCGGCGTCGTCCTCAAAGCCGAACGTCAGGTAGTGAATTGCATCGGGCGACGCTCCCTGCTGACGCAAAAAATCCCTCATGCTGATGTCGGCCAGCCGCGCCATTTCCGGAGGCCACGCCTCGCGGATTTCGCCCCCGATTTTCCTCATGACCTCACCGTAATAATGCTCGTCGAGGTTCGAGAGCCCAATTCTTCGCTCTTCCGGCGGTAAGCTCGAGTGGAACCTGAGACATGTCCACCGGCTTCCCCACGAGTGTCTTGACCCGCTTGCCCTTCAGCAACGCGACCTCGGACAACTCTTTGGGAAAGAACGGCTCCACTTCAAGGCCGAAGTGGCGCACCCACTCCAGCGTGACGTTATGAGTATTGGGAATGCGCCCCGCGCCAGCTTCGGCATACATGTCCTCAGAAAGCCCTTCGCGGATGGTATGCACGCGCCCGCCGGGATGAAGCTGCGCTTCGAGAATGGTGACGTCGTGCCCCGCGTTCTTCAGTTCCCATCCCGCCGCCAGCCCAGCTAGTCCCGCGCCCAGAATCGCAACCCGCTGCGCCCCTTCTTGCCGCGGCGCCAAATTCTGCGGCAGCGCCCAGGCCAGTTCAGCCGGCAGGCATAGCCCACCCGCTGCAAGTCCCGCAAGCCTAAGAAATTCCCGTCGATGAATTGGCATGACAGGGTGGAATAGTACGCGGTCCCGTGCCTTCTGCCAATTGAGAAGGGACCTCGGCACTTCTTAGCGGCCTTTGCGGATCTTCTTTGCGTTCTTTGCGGTTAAAGGCTTTCGTCGCGACGCATGAAAAGGCTTCATCGTCTCAGCCTGAAAGTTCACCACCCGAAACTCCGCGATTGACGCGGCATCCCGCTGGTAGTACCCTGCGTGAGGCCAAATTGCCAGCATCATTCCAGACTCTCCCGGGGAAATCATGAAACATTTGTTTCACGTTGTAGCCGCTGCGTTGTTGACGATCGCCTGCGCTTCCACTGCGTGGGGACAATGGTCGTCTGATCCCATGATCAACCTGGCGCTTGCCGCCAACCCCAACGGCAGCGATCAGGTGCAGCCGAAGTTGTTGCCGCTGAAACAGAATGGCTGGTACGTGAGCTGGTTTGACTCGAATCCCGCCACTCCGCATCCGCAGGGATATGACGTGTTCTATCAGCGCTTGAGTTCTGCCGGGGTCGAGAAATTCCCCCAGGGCGGCATCATGGTGGCCGATCTCACTAACAGCTCCACCGAAGACTACGGCCTAGGCGTCGACACCGCAGGCAATGCGTTGATCGCCTTCCTCGATACCCGGGAAGGCATCTCGAATCAGCAGGTGACCGCGGCGAAAATGGCTCCCGGCGGCAACGCGCTCTGGTCGCGCCACGGGGTGCAACTGACCAGCGACTCCGCCTTTCATGCCGCTCCCAAGATCGCCGGCACCAGAGACGGATCCATCGTCGTCGCTTGGACGAGCAACAGTAACGTCGTCCTCCAGAAGCTCGATGCCAGCGGCGTCGCGCAATGGGGCAGCGGCGTAGTGTTCAGCGAGACGGGATTCAACTATCTACTCGCCGACTTGCACGCCGCCGACAACGGATCGGTAATCGTCTCCTGGGTCAGAAACCAGGGTTTCGGCAGCAACAGCCAACTGCGCGCCAATAAGCTTTCTTCTTCCGGCAGCCTGCTGTGGGCGAGCGGCAACGTAGATATTTTCGACGTAGGCTCGCTCCAGTTCGGCAATTTCCCTTACTTCGTCTACGACGGAAATGGCGGAGCCGTTTTTGCCTGGTACACCAGCATTCCGACTCTGCAGTGCTTTGCCCAGCACATCCGGTCCGATGGCAGCGAGGCTTTCCCTCACAACGGCGTGGCCGGCTCCGGCAACACCATCAACGTGCGCGTCTCGCCCGCCGCGGCTTACAGCAAAGCCACCGACGAAGTCTTCATGTTCTGGACCGAAGAGGATTCCAACCAGGTGCTAAACGGAGTGTATGGGCAGAAGTTCAACTCGACGGGCACGCTAGAGTGGGGCGCCAACGGATTGACCATTGTGCCGCTAGGCGCCGATCAGCAGATTTTCGTCTCGACCGTGCAGATGGGCAACGGCGCGCTCGTTTTCTGGGTGGACATGCAAAGCTTTGGATCGTCTACGATTCAAGCGGCGCGGCTCGACGACTCCGGCTCCACGGTGTGCGCGCAATTTCCAGTATCGTCGGTGCTCTCGAACAAATCCCGCCTGGCGGCGGCCATCGCTCCTTCCAGCATCGCGGCAGTAGCGTTTGAGGACGACCGCACGGGCAATAACGGGATCTACATCCAGAACGTGAATCCGGACTGTTCGCTCGGTCAGCATCAGTAGCGGCGATTGTTCATCCCGAGCAAGCGTTCTTTGCGCAGCGGGGGATCTGGGCGAGCCGCGCGAGGCGTCGCGGTTTTTTCGACGCACAAATCGCGCGTTGGGCTCGCTTCCCTATATTGCCTACGGAGCGCTATGGCCCACACATTTCAGCACGCCAAGATACGCGCTCCACGGACCGACCGCCTCACGATACTTGTAAGCCATCACGCGCGATAGTTGATGCAAATGCGTGAGGTCATGAACCGCCCACGTAGCCAGAAGTTGCGACAGCGTCACCACTCCCAGCGCGGGATGTCTTCCACGCCGGGCCAAATCTTCGGGCTGTAGATTCAAAGCCTCCAGCGCAGCCAGATTCTCGCCGCGCAGCAGGGCAAATTCGTCCAGCAGTTGCTCGATCGACTTGCCCTGACTCTCTTTCTCCTGCGCAAAGCGGTCAAAGGGATCAAACGCCCGCGCCTCCCCTTTCTCAAGGCCGTGCTCAAGAATGACCCGCACCCGCGGCATCCAGTCCGTGCGCTCCCCGACGATCAGGTGGCCCACGATGTCGAACGCACTCCACGTATCTTTTCCTTCGTTGCAGCAGACCCAACTCTGGGGCAGCCCGCGCAACAGCGCATCCAGACTTGCGGGCGTGCGCGCCAGAACTGCGGTAGCCTCGGCCAAACTAAATTCCGTCGAGTCTGACATGACAAGGTAGATGCAAGCCTCGCGCCTCGGACTCAAGCCCGCGAGCATTGCGGAAAATCATCGCGGAACAGTTGGCCGCGCCGTTTTCAGGGAATAGTTCCAGCCCACGCCAACCGCAGTGACTGAGATATGGGCGATGGAAAGCCAGCGCTCCATCTTATGGTGGCCAGTGCGGTGGAAAAGATAGGAAATTCCCACGGACGTTGCTGCCCCGGCTGCTTCAACGCCGGCAAACGCCGCCGAGTTGTTCACAACATCTTGCGCCAACAACACTTCTTGCCGGCCTCGTGCCTGAAAGTTTCGGGTGGAAGCGTAATCCATGCCTCGGAAGAGCGCGACCCCTGAAAACAATAAAAGATTGGTGCGGTCCCAGAAGGCATGGTTTCCGGGCAAAGCGCGGAGCTTTGAAGTGTCGCCGTCCGCTCTGGCCGTTGGCAACTGAATCCCAGTCCCAGTTGATTGTATCGGGCCCCCGGGCACTGCCTGTGCAAACGCTGATCTCCCCAGCAGGAAGAAAATCAGGATAAAACAGGATGTGGAGCGCCAACGTATGGACATCAGATGCATTCTATCTACGTCCGATTCCATCGATTGTCATGCCGTTGTCATTTCTACGTCGGCAGAGCAGCTAGATGCGGTGCCTTCCGCCTAAATCGCGAAAGCGCCGCCGCGATTAAGACCTCCCGCCAAGCGCACTACTCCCACTGCGCTTGCCGCTGCAACGAGGAAGAATAACAACGCGGTCGGAAACAGCATAGCCGATTATAGCCACTCGATTCGATACCTGTTCCTAACAGGCCATAGCACGTTTTGACCTGTCGATGAGTGCTTTCGCGATTTATCGCCAATATTTCGGACGAGCGCGTTAGAATGCACACGCACTCGTCGCGGGCGGTCAGGGGGTAGTTCATTGAGATACCTGCTGATAATTCAACTACTGCTTCTCTCGTCCGTGGCATTCGCTGGCAATAAACCTGCCTCGTGTGAGTTTGAGGGTAAAAGCGTCGTGAGCCGCTCTTCATCCGGGCTCGCTCAGGTCAGCAACTTGGGAGACATCCAGATTACTTGCAGTGTCCCAGCGCGGCCTTTCCCGACCGAGGCGGGTGAGAGCCGAAGCCTTCTCAAGGTAGCAACGGTGGCCTACCAAATCCTCCCGGATGGCGACAAGAAATTGGTACCTTCAGAAACGAACCAAACGGGTGGCGGTTCCGACTCGGAAGCGGAATCGGTTTACTTCCATTTTCATATTCCGCTTGAGCCCGCGGAACGCGATGAGGAGGCTCACCGGATTGTCGCCTGGGTGGAGAAGTCGATGCCATCTGAGCAAATCACAGAGGAGGCTCACCAGCGGGCGCTGGAACGTGCTCGTAAGTTCGTTGGCCAACATCGCGCAGGTCATTTTCAAGTGGAGTGCCGCATCTTGGACGGTGACCGCGTGATGGGCGTCGGTGTCGTAGAACTGGAAGTCTTATTCAAGGGCCGCTTCTCTGACGTCGGCCTGCATACCTCCCCTCCGGTTTAGACGTATGCAGAAGAATTGTTAACTGTCGCCTATCAGGCCATTACACGTTTTGACCGCTGGTCATTGAGTGATACGGCGATTTTTCGACCGTATTGTCTCTACGTAAAACAGAACCGGTCGCTAGGCAGCCTCACGCAGCACTTCTGCAAGAAATCCCTCCAGATTGAACGGGAACCCGTTCTGAGCGACGCCGACCACCATCCAGTGAAATCTATCCTGGCCGCGACCTTGAGGGCATTTACACTTAATTCTCCGCCGGTCCAAGCGGCTCGCAGCATCATCTCCAACAGGCCCAACATTTGGCAACGGTAAGCGACGGCTTGAATATCCGCACCGGGACTGCAAAGCTGTTTCCAGATACCCACCTCGACAGCCACCCCTCCTGGGTGCTGCGCTTTCAACTTCTGGCCGTGGGCCCACATCACCTTCATGTCAGCCACATCCACAACAGGAACCGGTTCGCCAGCCTTCCCGAAGAAGACATCGATTTCGCTCATTTTTCTAACCCCTCAACCATCATCAGCATCTACCTGACTTTTTCGTAGACACCTACCCTCACCACACAGACTGGTAATATCCCGTGGTTTGTTCCATACAAGAGGAAAGAGGCAGGAAAGTCAACGCGAGACACAAAGCGATAGTTGAAGATAACAGGCCATAGCTCATTGAGGGGGTTTGAGTGGTACGGCGATACTACGCCAGCCATTGGCGGACGGTTCGTGTCAGCACTCGACTCGACGAGATTACTCCTCAACGCCAATGGACGACTTGCCATAAAAGACTCGGTATAACCACCCAGAATTATGCGCTTGATCCGCAGGTATTCAAGAGCAACTTGCTGAAACCCTTAGCGCTCACCGACCTTCAATGGGTGCGCTGCCGATTTTGCAACCCTCACGGAATCAGTTAAACTCTCGCTCACGGATGCCAGGAGAGCAGTCATGTCTCTGCGCAAACTATGCTTCTACACAATGCTGGCCGCAATTCTTGCCTGCGCGGCGGCCGGAAGGTTAAATCGCCACAGCAAGGAACTTGATGTACCGGAGGCGAGTGCTGGACGGAATGATCTGTCGCTTGCTGCCAGCTTCCGTCCGAAAAGCGAAATTCTGCCAGCCGATTTTCTTCCAGTCCAATCCAAGAATGCCAAAAGTCTGGGTGCCGGAAAGTTACTGGTGGCGAGCCGAAACCTCGGCGATCCGCATTTCGCCAAAACGGTGATTCTGCTGATTCGCTACGATGCCCAGGGCGTACTCGGACTCGTTCTCAACCGGCGCACGGGTGTCCCGCTTTCGCGCGTGCTTGAGAGTCCGAAGGCGGCGAAAGACCGTTCCGACCCGGTCTATCTCGGAGGACCACTGGAAATGCCGACGGTGTTTGGGTTGTTCCAGTCGCCGGCCAAGCTCGAAGGGGCGGAGCACGTGTTCGATGGTGTTTACCTGATCGCCGCGAAACCTCTCTTCGAGCAAACCCTTGCGGCTCGACCTGACCCAGGCATGTTCCATGTTTATCTGGGCTATGCCGGATGGACTCAAGATCAACTGCGGATGGAAGTAGAATTGGGCGCCTGGTTCATTTTTCCGGCGGAGGCCAGCACGGTTTTCAATCGGAATCCGGATGCCTTGTGGCTGGAAATGATTCGGAAGACGGAGCTACAGTTGGCGCGGAGCGAGCCTGTGATGACGGAAGAAGGCGATTTTGCAGCCGTTGCTTTGGAGCATCACTCTCCGGGCCACGACACTAGCTTCGCGTCCCAGACGGCAGGTTTCGATTTCGCCAAACCCTTCGCCGATAATCGCAACTGAGTCGTTAAGGTACTAACGGGCCGGGGCACGATGAGTGTAACTGATTCCATGACAATGTCGGCTCCCTAGCCCCGAGTAAACTTGGTGGTGCTAACCAACCAGAAGGCTCGGGAGAAAAGGAGCCGATATGTTGATTATAGGATGCGATTACCACCCGAGCTTTCAGCAAATTGCGTTTGTCGATACGGACACAGGGGAATTACAGGAGCGTCGCCTCGAGCACCGCGAGGAAGCAGAGAAGTTCTACCGTGGTCTTGGGGTACAGGAAATGAAAGTGCGTGTGGGGATGGAAGCCAGCGGACAGGCGCGTTGGTTCGAGCGACTACTGGGGGAACTGCACTTTGAGTTGTGGATCGGGGACGCTACCGAGATCGCTAGGAAGCGCGAACGCAAGCAGAAGACGGATCGCCAGGATGCACAACACATTCTGCGCTTGCTGCTGAAGGATGATTTTCCACGGATCTGGGTAGCGAGCTGGGAAAACCGAGATCTGCGGCAATTGCTGTGGCATCGGCACCGCATGGTGCAGGCGCGCACCCGCATTATGAATCAGCTGCAATCCGTAGCCCTGAACGAAGGCTTACGCTGCAAGAAGAGGTTATGGCGGGAGCACGGACGGGAGCAACTGGAATCGTTCCGCTTGGCACCATGGGCGAGCCGGCGACGACAGGATCTGCTGGAGTTGCTGGATCGGCTGAACCCGACGATCGCTGAACTGAGTCAGGCGATTGAGCAAGAGGCCGAAAAGTTTCCCGAGGCACGATGGTTGATGACCCATCCCGGAGTGGGTCCGCTGACGGCACTGGCCTTCGTGTTGATCATCGGGAGAGCGGATCGGTTTCAGTGTGGGAAGCAGATCGCGAGCTATCTGGGACTGGTGCCGTTGGAGGACTCGAGCGGGAATCGGCGACGACTGGGGCATATCACCAAACAGGGGAGTTCGATATTGCGCTTCTTGATGGTGGAAGCGGCTCAAGTCACAGTGCGCAGCCTTCCGGAATGGCGCAGTAAGTATTTCCACCTGATGATGCGGCGAGGACGAAAGACCGCCAAGGTCGCCATGGCGCGGAGACTCGCCATTTGTTTGTACTGGATGTGGCGCAAGGGATGGGACTATGAGCAAATGAAAAAGTTCGGTTCGCACGCGGGCCAGCCCGGAAATCGCGATGGTGTGCAGTAGAACATCGAGTAATTGATTGAGCAGCCCGCTCCTCCTTCACGGAGGAGTTCGAAGTAGTAATCATGATCGAAAGTGTGACCGAAGAGATGCATGGGTCGAACTGAGTTTCTGACCTGAACGATTACGAGCGAGCCTTTGGTTGGTATGGCAGAACCTTCAACGAGAGCGAAATGGCGCTCTTCGGAGTGCACGGAGCGGTACGCTCAAAAAGTGCTTGACAGGGATCCACATTGTCAGAGAGGCGATCTAACACCAACTGTGCAG
>CAWEDF010000016.1:0-55163 GCA_963807655.1 uncultured Acidobacteriaceae bacterium
TCCGTTCTCTTCTTCCTTCAGGTAGTTTTCATGTTCAACTCCTGACGTGATCGTTATAATCGCCCAGGTACGTAAACCGAAGATCCGGAAAGAGTGCCGCACGCAATTCGAAAATTTCTCAGAGACTTAGGGGATGTCTGACTCGGTACACTTGGACTCGACTGAAATGAACAATCGCAATCGTGGCTCCTTTTTTCTCCTCTCGCTCCTCGCAGTCATCACAATCATCTCCGGAACAAGTTCACTCGTAGCCCAAGACACGGACCGGCCGTGGATGCATTCCAAACTTTCACCAGAAGAGCGTGCCGAGCTAGTTCTAAAGCAGATGACGCTCGACGAGAAGTTAGTCATCCTCCACGGCAATGGCATGGCCAATAATTCGAAGTGGACGATGCCGCTTACCCCGCTCACAAACGGCGGTGCCGGTTATGTCGAGGGCATCAAGCGCCTTGGGATTCCCCCTCTAGTGATTTCGGACGCCGCATACGGAGTGCGCGACAGCGGAGTGAATGGACGGTATGCAACCGCAATGCCTTCCAACCTTGGAGCGGCATCCGGCTGGGACCCGGAATCCGCTTGTGCATACGGTGAAGTGATTGGGCGTGAGCTTCGAGCGCAGGGCTTCAATATGACGCTGGGCGGCGGCGTGAACCTGGCTCGCGAGCCTCGGAACGGTCGCACGTTTGAGTATGCCGGCGAAGATCCACTGCTTGCGGGCACCTTAGACGGAAACATGATGAAGTGCGAACAGGCACAACACGTCGTCGGCGACATCAAGCACTTTGCGCTGAATGACCAAGAGACCGGACGCAACTTCGTCAATTCCATCATTTCGAAACGGGCCATGCAGGAGTCCGATCTTCTCGCTTTTCACATTGCCATCTCCATAGCAAATCCAGGCGCGGTGATGTGCTCTTACAACCGGATCAATGGCGATTTCGGTTGCGAGAACTCATACACGTTGAGGGACGTGCTAAAGAGAGATTGGGGATTCAAAGGCTTTGTGATCTCGGACTGGGCCGCGACCCACAGCACGGAAAAGGCATCGGCAGCCGGTTTGGATCAGGAAGAGCCGATGGCCGACTACTTCGGTCCTAAACTGAAAGAAGCGGTCGATGCAGGAAAAGTGCCGCTGTCAGAGATTGACGATCATGCAAGACGAGTACTCTATGCGGAGTTTCTATCGGGAGTGGTTGATGATCTCCCTCGCAAAAGCGTCGTCGATGCCGAGAACGGGTTGGAAGTTGCGCAACGGGCAGAAGAGAAAAGTATTGTTCTCCTGAAGAACAGTCAAGCGATACTCCCAATCGATCCGTCCAACGCTCGCAGCATTGCGATAATCGGAGGCCATGCTGATGTCGGCATGCTTTCCGGCGGCGGTTCGGCGCAAGTGGACCCGCCGAACGGCAACGCTATCATGCCTCCGGGCAAAGGTGAAACGCACTGGCAGGATCACATCTGGTTTCCGACCTCTCCACTGAAAGCTCTCCGAGCGAAACTGCCGAATACCAAAATCGAATTCGATTCCGGAGCTGACTTGAACTCCGCAGCAAATCTCGCCAAGAGTTCGGATCTCGCAATCGTCTTTGCCTATCAGTGGATATCCGAAGACATGGACCTGCCCAGTCTTTCTCTGCCTGACAAGCAGGATGCTCTGATCGAGCAAGTCGCAACGGCGAATCCGCGCACGATCGTTGTCCTTGAAACCGGTACGGCCGTCACCATGCCATGGCTCGACAAAGTTGCAGCAGTAGTCGAGGCATGGTACGCAGGCAGTGCCGGGCACAAGGCATTGGCGAATATTCTCGTTGGGGACGTTAATCCAACCGGCAAACTGGCCATCACTTTCCCCAAAAGCGAGCGAGATCTGCCACATCCCGTCCTTCCACCATTGCCAACTGATCGAGCCTTGAGTTATGCAGTTCGCTACGATGAAGGCCCCGAAGTTGGCTACAAGTGGTATGAAACGCAACATAAACAATCATTGTTTGCGTTCGGGTTCGGCTTGTCCTACACGACCTACACGTATTCCGATCTGAGCGTCGACTCAAGCGTGAAGACTGCGCGCTTCACCGTCAAGAACACAGGTACGCGGGCAGGGACTGAGATCGCGGAAGTGTACGCACGTCTTCCGAAAGGCGCAGACGAATCCTTCAAACGGCTGGTGGGGTGGAAGCGAGTCGCGCTTGCGCCCGGTGAGTCACAGACGGTTACGGTGGCAATCGATCCGCGAGTCTTGCAGACTTTCGACGAAGCGTCTGACCGTTGGAACCTCGCACTGGGCAACTATGAAGTCCTCGTTGGGGCGTCCTCGGACAACACACCCCTTACCGCGAGTCTCTCGGTTCGTTGAAGTACTTCACGGCACAGATAAGCGTTCGACTTTTTTAGCTAAGGAATTTTGATGCTTGCATCCACCAACCGGCCAGGAACTAGAGCTGCTCGGACCTTTCATAAAATTCGTCTGCTTCGCAGAAATGGTTTTGGCGCTAGGTCAGGCATGGTTGGACGACCGCCACGCCGCTATTGCAGCTTTGCGTAGCTCGCACAAACAATTGCCAACTTACGCTATCAGGCCATAGCGGTCATTGACCCGACAATGATTGATAAGGCGATGTTTCACCAACTGTCAGCATCTCCAAGTGTGTGCGAACCTAGGGAATCTCTCGCAGCATCTTTTCCCCCGGGCTTACCTGCCTGCCAATCAACAGCAATCTTGAAGCTCACTCCACATAACCGACTGGTCATGGGTCCAATTCAAGACAATTCAGTCCTCTTCCCCCGCTTGCGCAATTCCCTCCCCGGCGACGATACTGGATTCAGCACTGATCATCCCTAAATAACTAACTATGAAAACGACAATCTCTCTCACTACGCCCGCTCAACTCGAAACCGAATCGCTGGTCGCCGTCGTGCTCGACGAATCGGATCCGGCTCAAAAAGAAAAGAACAAAGACACCAAACCGCAACTCAAGCTCGCAACCAGCGATTCCGCGGTCCAGTCCGTTCCTGCCGACCTGCTGGCCAGCGGCGAAGTAACCGGCAAGCCGTTTGAAATCAATTTGCTGCACAAGCCTGCCGGACTCAAGGCCAAGCGCCTGCTGCTGATCAGCGGCGGCGCGGCGAAAAAGTTCACCAGCTACGATCTGCGCCGCATCGCCGGAGCCGCCGTGCGCACCCTGAAGTCCCGCGGAATCCGGAGCTTCGCCTTCATCACCCCGCCCAGCATTCCCGCCGTCGAGGCCGTGCGCGCGATTGTGGAGGGCGCGCTGGTTGGCAACTTCGATCCCGATTACTACCGCAGCGACCGCAAAGATCAGAAGATTGATGCACTTACCATCCTCGCCAGCGGCAACAGCGATCACGCCGCGCTCGAAAAGGCCGCTCACGAAGCGCAAGTCATTGGCGAATCGCAAAACTTCACGCGCGATCTGGTGAACGAACCCTCCAACCGCATGACCCCGACGATTCTCGGCGACCGCGCGAAGAAGATGTGTCAGGAAGTCGGTTTGAAATGTGAAGTTTACGGCGCCGACAAGATCAAAGAAATGAAGATGGGCGCATTCTGGAGCGTGGCCCAAGGTTCCGACGAGCCGCCCACATTGATCGTGATGAAGTATGAGCCCGCGGGCGCGCCGGAAAAACCAGTCTTAGGCCTTGTGGGCAAAGGAATTACCTTCGACACCGGCGGCATCTCGATCAAGCCCGCCGATGGCATGGAGAAGATGAAATACGACATGGCCGGCGGCGCGACCATGATCGGCGCCATGCGCGCCATCGCGCTGCTGAAGCCGAAAATCAAGGTGATCGGCATCGTGTGCGCCACTGAGAACATGCCCTCGGGCAAAGCCCAGAAACCGGGCGACGTGCAGATCGCAATGTCAGGCAAGTCGATTGAAATCATCAACACCGATGCTGAGGGACGCCTCGTCCTGGCCGACGGTCTCTTCTACGCCCGCCAACTCGGCTGCACTCATCTGGTAGATGCGGCAACGCTTACGGGAGCAGTCGTGGTCGCGCTTGGCTATGCGAATGCGGGAATCTTCGCCAACGACGACGCCATGTACGAGCGCTTCCACAAAGCGAATGAAGAAGCCGGCGAGAAAATGTGGCGCCTCCCGCTCGACGACGAGTACAAAGAAAACATCAAGTCGAGCATCGCCGACATCGTCAACTCTGGCGGACGCTGGGGCGGCGCGATTAATGCGGCCATGTTCCTGAAAGAATTCGCCGAAGACACGCCGTGGATTCACCTCGACATCGCGGGCACGGCCTGGATGGAAGACCAGAAGCCCTGGATCGCGAAGGGCCCGTCGGGAATCGCGCTGCGCAGTCTGGTGGAGTTCGTGAAGGGCTTCGCGAGTTAGACAGCGAATAACGTCGTTGGTCGCTGGTCGTTAGTCGATGGCCGCTAGTCGACGGCCTGTCGTCGAAAGCTAACGACTAACGACCAACGACGCCTTGAAGTTTCACCTGGAGGCAATCCCATGAAAGCTCTGATGCTGGTTGGAGTTGTGGTGCTGGTACTCGGAATCGTTTCGTTCTTCGTTCCCTTTCCGCATTCTGAACATCATCGCGTAAACATCGGCGACGCGCATGTGGGCATCACGACGCACGACGACGAAAAAGTCTCGCCGGGCGTAAGCGTAGCTTTGATCGTGGTGGGAGCCGGGCTGATGATCGCCGGCAGGAAGAGCTAGGCCGCACTCGAAATCCGTCACGTTAAGGATGGGGTGTGATCGCGATGATGGTGATCACGGGAGTTCTCCCCTTACCCTTGGTTTCATCCGGGCCATAGTGCCAAAAGGTGCGGTACGCTCCGGGCGTGTTGTTTTGCGCGTACGCCTCGAACATCTTCTCGCCATTGGCCCCGGCCAGCGATGTGAACTCGCGCGAATTAAGGCCGGGATGGCGCGGGTCGATTTCCAGATAGCTGAGGGCCTTGCGGACTTGCAGGAAGATCGCTTTCGATAGCGAGTTTTCGAGCGCCGAGTATTGCTCGTCCGCCTTGGGGGTGAATTTGATTTTCCGCCGCACGCCTATTCCTTTGCGTGCTTGGCAAACGATCCACGATAAACGCTCTTTCCCTCCGCGGACTCCCTCAAACCTTGTTTCACGCTGGCCAGAGCCTGCGGGTTCTCGTAAAGCCACATTTCAGAGGCAGGAACGGCTTTGACCGGATCGAGGACGACTTGGCCGAGAATATTGCGGTAGACGTTATACGCCGTCGCGTCGCTGAGAGCCTCTCCCAGAGACAGGCGCTTCTTGGCGTCCGGTTGCGCGAACTCCGAGATCAACTCGAAATCGCCGTTCTTGATGACTGCGGAAGTCGGCATGTCCACAAGAATAATACGAGTGGGACTATGGGTCAAGTGGGCTGCGCCCACCAGCTCCTCGAAACCCCTTACTTCCCTGCCGTCGCCTTTTCGAACGCCTTCTCCAGATTCGTGAGCAGCGGAGTCTCGCTGGACTGCAGGCCGCCGCGGCCCATCATGCGCCACAGGTATTGATTGTCTGGCCAGCCGTGCGCGTCGTAAACCGCGAGCACATCTTCCGACGGACGGCTCATCACCATCAGGACGATGTCAGCCTGTTGCGGTTCATACACCAGCGTGAACTTGCCCCACTTCTCGAGCGCGTCCTGCACGGCCGCAATCGCCTGGCGATCTTCGGGAAGCAAGTTGACGTTGAACTGATCTCCGTCGTAACTGGTGACGTAGACGTAGCGGGCGTTGACCAGCGTCCCGGGAAATTCCGGCACATTTTGCGGAGGGTTCGCCTTGGGCGATTTAGGCGCAGCAATGGCCAGCGTTGCCGCCAACACCATCACAGCGAGTACGGCGTGCGAGACGATTCTGTTTTTCATAGCGTTCACCCGATTGATGCCTTTGCTTTTTCAATCACTTAGATGATCGCTCCTGAGCGGGCGTTGCATCGTGCGAGCACAATTCCGCCTAAGTGATTGAATTCATTGTAACTGGAAGATATTGGCTAGAAAGAGCACTGGAGGGCCAGCACTAACAGTCTCAACCCTCGCCAGAGATGCTGTTTCCCGAGCCGGAAACGGCCCTGGGAACACTAGAAAGGCACCAGGTGGACCCGGAGGTCATCCCGAAAAGAAACGCGATCCTGGGGCATCGTAGCGAGGCTGACATTCGCAAACTATAGCTTATAGATAACGCTTCAACGACTTACAGACAGTTTCAATGACTTACACGAAACCTCAACAACTTACGAGGAGTCGCATCAATTCAGGCGCCGAATCTCTCCGCGGCGCGCGCTTTCGCCTTCGCGGCTTCTTCCTCCCGATTCTTCCGCGGAGCGGTGGTTTCGAGCGAATGGAGAAGGCGAGCCGATACGGCGGCTACTTCATCGACCGCCGCCAGGAAAGAAGCTTCGTTGGCCTTGGAGGGTTTGCTGAACCCGCTGATCTTTCTCACGAACTGCAGAGAAGCCGCTCGAATCTCTTCGGCATTGACTGGCGGATCGAAGTTGAACAGGGTCTTGATATTTCTGCACATATCGAACGTGACCTCAAAGCGTCCGCACTCCGGCGCGGCACGAGAGATGTAGAGATATTCTGACACAGGATCCGAATCTGTAGAAGATTCAGAACCGACGACTCAAATCCTGTAGGACGGGGTTTTATGCCTTTATCCCAGAAGATAGATTTCAGCCGCTCATTTTTGCGGGCTTTTACGGCGCGGCTGAAGCCTCGCCCCTTCAAGACGGAGTTCGCGGGCTTTCTCCACGGGCCGCTAGCTCACGCACGACCTAGAACAACCTTCCGATGGAGAAGTTGACCCGGCTTTGTCCCGTTGGGCTGACGCTGCCCGCCAGGGCGATTGGCCCGACGATGGTTTCGGCGATGACTCCAATATTGAACGTGCCTCGCACCGCGACGCTGCCGGGATCGTTGAAGGCGCTACCGGCCTCGTACCATCCACCCCAGTAGATTTTTCCTCCGACGTACTGCGGCAGGTGGTAAAACTCACGGCGAAATCCCAAGGAAGAGTAGGCGTAGTGGTTGCCGACAAATTCCTGCGGAAGGTAGGCGCCGAGCCGGAAAGCTCCGCCGAGCGCATAAAGCTGAAGCGGACCGGCGGTGCCGTGAAAGGTGGTTCCACCTGAGGCTAACAAAAAGAGCGAAGTCTTGGCTCCCGTCGGAATGAAAGTGGACGTCAGCACTTCGAACTGGCCGATGGGATGGACGAGGCCAGGGCTCTGCAGCACGCGGGAAAGGGTGGCGACGATGCGCGTGCCGCGGCTCGGAACCGCGGGACTATCCTGGCCATCCCACACGTAGCGGGCGCGGAATTCTCCGGTGCTGCCGCTGACCGCGGGCAGTCCGGCGCTGCCAATCAGGGGGGCGAGTTTGCCGCTGAAGATCTGGTAGCCGAAGCGCAGTTCGCTGCGCTGGCCGGGGTTGTAGCCAATGTCGAAACCGCCGCCGGCTCTTTCGTCGCCGAAGACGGCGACGCGGGTCTGTCCCGTGAATGCATTGCGCGGCAACTTCGAAGCGAAGGCGTAGGGCGCCACAAAGAGATGGGTGTTGCCCAGCGGCTGATAAAACTCCGTGGCGGCGAGGTTGCTGGAGCCAAGAATTAGGTCGTTGCGCCACTCGCCGCCCTGATGTTGGACGTCCATGAAAGTGACGCGGATTCCGGCGGAAAAATCGAAAGCCGCCACGCCGGAGCCGTCAACGTTGACGGCAAGATCCACGAAAGGCGGGCCGTAGGTCTTCTCATGCGCGGTCACTCGCAGCGCAGGCACGCCGTTTTGGGTAAAGCCTTCGTAGCCCAGGCGGTCGAATTCGCCTTCTCCGGCGATGCGCGTCAGTTGATTTTCGAGTTTCGGCAGATCGAGCGGGCGGTTGGTGTCTGACTTCAGAGCTTGTTCGATCCTGTGGTCTGTGTCCGGATCTCCGCCTTCGACGATTACCGATTGCACTTGCGCCGGTGGAACGCGTTTGCGGGCGGAACGCGCGGCGAGGTATTGCTGCCACTCGGCATCGTCTTTGAGAGCAAAGGGCAGCAAGGCCGCTGCCTGACTGGCTGCGCTCTGGTAACCGAGGCGAATGAGATCGGGCAGGCGATCATAGTCCGTGGTGAAGAAGTTGCCCGTCTCCACGGTGATGGTGGCGTTGGCCGACGCCAGGGAGCGGCGCTCGTTTTGCAGGATCATGACGCTGAGGGCGCGGGAAAGCACGCCGGTCAAGCTCTCCAGTTGCTCGGGTTTACCGGGCGGGAGTCGAAGATCCACGGCGATGACTGTGTCGGCATCCATTTCGCGGACCACCTCGACGGGAATGTTTTCCACCATGCCGCCATCGGCGAGCACCCGGCCATTAAGTTCCACGGGAGTGAAAACCCCTGGGATGGCCATGCTGGCGCGTACGGCATTGGCCAAAGAGCCGTCATGCAGCACGATGCGGTCGCCGCTTAACATATCGGTGGCCACGCAGCGGAATGGGATGGGCAAGTCGTCGAAGCTGGCGATGCCGGACTCGGGGAAGGCGATGCGATCGAGCAGCAGTCCGATGCCGTAGCCGGCATTAAATCCGTTGGGACCGTTCAGGCCGTGCTTGAGGCCGAGCGCGGATTCGATCTGGTAGTCGCGGCGATCCTGCTTGCGGCGAAAGCTAAGCTCGCGATAGGCGGACTCGGGAAGCATGGCCTCGTCCCAGTTAACGCCTTCGGCAAACTTTTCGATTTCCGCGGACGACATGCCCGTGGCGTACATGGCGGCGATGATGCTGCCCATGCTGGTGCCGGCGATGCGGTCGACGGGAATGTGATTCTGCTCCAGCCACTGGATCACGCCGATTTCGGCCAGGCCGAGCGCGCCGCCGCCGCTGAGGGCTAGACCGATGCGGGGACGGCGCGCGGGCTGAGAGTTGGCGGGCAGGTCTTTTGGTTGATCTTGCGCCGCCGCCAAAAAGCTGAACAGCGTCAGCAACAAAAGCAAACCTAGCCGCTTGGCGCAGACGCAGTAATTGTGGAACGAAGACATGGTCATCCTCCCGGACGGGGCAGGCGGAGTCATCCTGCGAGAAAAAATCACATTAGCAGGTTTGGGCACGGATTGAGGATTGATGGATTTCTACATGACGGGCGGGACGGTGATGCCCATGACGGCGAGCGTGCGAATCAATTCGCGGCGGACTACCGCTACCGTGGCGAGCAGGAATTGCTTTCGCCTCTCATCGGGCTCGCTCAGGATGGGATGGCGATGGTAAAAAGCGTTGAAGAGTTGCGACAACTGGAAGGCGTGCTTGGCCAGGTAGGCTGGCTCTGTAGCGGAAATAGACTGGTTCACAATGTAGGACGTTTTCGCCGCGGCTTGCCAGAGTTCCCAGAACTCGTCGGCGTTGTCGCCTGCCAGGAATTTCGCGAAGCTTTCGGCAGAGATGTTGCTAGCAACGTCTGTGCAGAAAATTTCGGGATCGATTTCGGCCTTCTTGAAGATGCTGGTGGCGCGAACTACGGCGTACTGCGCGTAAGGGCCGGTTTCGCCTTCGAAGCTGAGCGCTTCTTTGAAGTCGAAGGCGATTACCGATTGCTTGGTGAACTTCAGCATGAAGTAACGCAGCGCGCCGATGGCGATTTGCGTGGCGATCGACAAGGCGCTCGGCGCCGGTGAGTTGGGGATGGCGGGAGTCGACTTCGTTCTTGGCGGAGGCGATAAGTTGGTCGAGCAGGTCGTCGGCTTTGACGCCGAAACCTTTGCGTCCGCTGACCTCGATGTAGGAACGCGCTTTGTCTTCTTCGCTCAAGTTGTAGCCGAGTTCGGCGGCGCAGCGCGGGGTTAGCGCTACCATTTCGTAGGAAAAGTGCGTGTAGTGGTCGGCGGCCTCGTTGTGGCCGAGGCCGCGCAGGGCTTCGATCACCGTGTTTTGCGCTTCCGACTGGCGGGCGTCGATCACGTTATAGATTTCGGCTACGTCGCCGAAGTGGGGATGATCTTTCTCGCCACGCATTGCGGAAATCCAGCAGTCGTGCTGGTTGGGATAGCGGTAGAACTTGCGATAGGCGAAATCGCGGCCGAGCAGGCCGAACTTCCACATGTGATAGGCGATGTCTTTGCCGACGTAGCCTACGGTGCCGTTGGAGCGGACGATTACTTTTTGGTCTTCCTCGGAAATGCCTGATGGACGAATGTCGACGCCGGGCTTCAGCGGAATCGCTACCAGGACGTCATCGAGGTCGTCAGGCGTGTCTGATCCTTTGTCCTGGATCGGCAGTCGCGGGCGAGGCACTCGCGACACACTCGTTCCGGCGCGGCGCATGATCCAGCAGCCTTTGTTCTTGCCTTCGGTTTCGTAGGTAAGTACGCCCGCTTCTTTCAGCTTGGTGAAGGCCGCGTCCCAGAAATGCAGGTGCAGGATTTCGCTCTCGCGGGGAAGGAAATCGTATTCGATATCGAGGCGGTCCATGGTTTCGAGATGGCGGCGCAGGACGGCGGTCGATATCAGTTCGGCGATCGCGGCAGTTTCGCTGGTGGCATCTTCGATCGCGTGGAGCGTTTCGCGTCGCGCTTGCAGATTTTCTTTATCCTGCTCATACCACTGCGAGACGCGGGCATAGAGATCCCAGCAGTAGTAGTCGAAGCGGGGCTGGCTGGCGAGAGCTTCGATATCAGCACGCGACTTCTTCTCGATATGCGTGAACCCCACGACTACATCGGCAACCTGCACGCCGGTGTTGTCGATGTAGTTCTGGATATCGACTTCGCGGCTGGCGTAGCGCAGCAGACGCACGAAGGTGTCGCCGAGAATGGCGTTGCGCAGGTGGCCGATGTGGGCGGCCTTGTTGGGATTGATGCTGGTGTGTTCGACCAGAATCTTTCCCGCGGAAATTTCCGCGGGAGGTCTCTGATCGGCGGCGAGCGCGGCGGCCATCCAGCCGCGATCAATCTTGATATTTAGATAGCCCGGAGGCGCGACCTGCATCTCGGCGATGCCCTCGATGGGGCCGATCTCGGTCCGGATGGCTTCGGCAACTTTAAGCGGGGCGGTGCGCAGCGGCTTGGCGAACGGAAAAAGAGGGATGGCAAAGTCGCCGAGTTCGACTTTCGGAGGCTGTTCGATGACCACGCCGGGCAGAGATGCGTCGGGATAGCGGCGGCGGAGAAACTCTGCGATGCGCTGCGCTAAAAGGTGTTCAAGATGACGATACAAGGCTTCCCTCTAGGTTGTTTAAGGAGACAGTGATTTTAGCAGAGCGCGCGGCGGGCGCTGGTTTGACGGAGCGGGATGGGTTCCCTATGATGAAAAATCGTCGTTAGTCGTTGGTCGTTGATCGGTCGCAGCGCAATTTCAGCGACGGCAAGCGTGCCCTTGGCCAACGACTAACGACTAGCGGCCAACGACGATTCTTATGCGCATAGCCTACCTTGAGTGTTTTTCCGGAATCAGCGGCGATATGTTTCTGGGCGCGCTGGTGGATGCCGGAGTTCCGCCTCGTGTGCTGGAAGAGACTGTGGCGGCGCTTGGTCTTGAGGCGCGGCTGGAGATTTCACGCGTGGTGCGCAGCGGGATTTCGGCTACGAAGGTGGATGTTTATGTGGATGGGGAGAAGGATTTGCCGCGGGAGGAGTGTTGGGCGCGGGAGGAGCACACGCACTCACATGAGCATTCCAGCAATGCCCGACTTTCCCATGAGCATCAGGGGCATTCACATTCCCATCCTGGTGAGACGCGGACAGGAGTGTCCGCGCCACACGAGCAGTCTCCACACGAGACTGCTCGCTCGCTGACTGAGATTCGGGAGATTATTTCTGCGGCTTCGATTTCGGAGGGCGCTAAGCAGACCGCTATTGCCATCTTCGAGGCGCTCGGAGCGGCGGAGGCTAAGATTCACAATACTTCCATCGAGAGCGTGCATTTTCATGAAGTCGGCGCGGTCGATGCGATGGTGGATATCGTCTGCGCGGCCGTGGGGGCTGAAGCGCTGGGCGTGGATGAGATTATTTGTTCTCCTTTGAACGTGGGCGGCGGGATAGTGACGTGCGCGCATGGAACTTTTCCGGTGCCGGCTCCGGCGACCGTGGAATTGCTGAAGGATGCGCCCGTGTATTCATCCGGCTTGCAGGCGGAGTTGGTCACGCCGACGGGCGCGGCGATCGTGAAGACGCTGGCTTCGCGCTTCGCGGCGTTTCCCGAGATGAAGATTGAGAAGTCGGGCTATGGCGCGGGGTCGCGGGATTTTCCGGGGCATCCCAATGTGGTGCGGCTGACGATCGGAGAATCTGCCTCGAATGCGCTGGCTGCGAAGACTGCGTCGGAAACGGTTACGGTGCTGGAAGCGAATCTTGATGATTTGAATCCGCAAGTGTTTGGTTATGTGATGGACCGGTTGTTCGAAGAGGGCGCGCTGGATGCTTTTGCCATGCCGGTACAGATGAAGAAGAATCGTCCGGGGACGCTGCTGACGGTGCTGTGCAAGCCGGAGGACGCTAGCCGGTTGACGCAGCTTATCTTCTCCGAAACGACTACGCTGGGGGTGCGGCGACGCGATGAAATGCGGCAGACTTTGGCGCGGCGGTGGGAGAGTGTGGGCACGCCGTGGGGCGAGGTGCGAATCAAGATCGCCAGCATGAATGGGACGGTTACGAATTATGCTCCGGAATATGAAGATTGCCGGCGGATTGCGGCGGAGCATCATGTGCCGCTGAAGACCGTGATGCAGGAAGCTGCGCGGGCGTACCTCGGAAATCAAAGTCAAAACCTTTAACACAGAGGACACGGGGTCTCACAGGGTAGTGTATTAAGACTTTATGAGCAGGAAGTTTTACATTACGACGCCGATTTATTACGTCAATGCGCGGCCGCATATCGGGCACGCCTACACAACTATTGCGTGCGATACGATTGCGCGGCGGCAGCGACTGCTCGGCGCGGACACTTTCTTTCTTACGGGCACGGATGAACACGGGCAGAAGATCGAGCGGGCGGCGCAGGCCGCGGGAAAGACTCCTCAGCAGTATGCGGATGAGATTTCGGCTGAATTTCGTCAGTTGTGGAAGCGGATGGGGATTTCGAACGACGACTTCATCCGCACCACCGAAGACCGGCACACCAAGCGGGTGCAGGAACTTTTTCGGCGGATTCGCGAAAACGGTTACATCTACAAAGGTACTTACACCGGGCAGTATTGCGTATCGGACGAACTGTATGTCGATGGCGCGCAGCCGGGCGATCCTTGCCCTACTTGCGGGCGCATTACCGAGACGGTTGAGGAGGAGAACTACTTCTTCAAGCTCTCTGCGTTTCAGGGCAAGCTGCTGGAGTTGTATGCGAATCCGGAATTCATTCGTCCGGAGGCGCGGCGCAATGAAGTGATTTCGTTCGTCCGGTCAGGTCTGCGCGATCAGTCGATCAGCCGGTCAACGTTTACCTGGGGCATCCCCGTGCCGGACGATCCCAAGCACGTGATTTACGTATGGTTCGATGCTCTGGCGAACTACATCACGGCGATCGGCTACGGCTCTTCGCACGCAGGGGCGCAGGAGGCGTTCAAGAAATTCTGGCCGGCAGATGTGCAGATGATCGGGAAGGAAATTGTCCGCTTCCACTGCGTGTACTGGCCGGCGTTTCTGATGGCGGCGGGGCTGCCCATGCCGAAGGCGATTGTGGCGCATGGGTGGTTGTTGTTTGAAGAGAGCAAGATGTCGAAGTCGCGGGGCAACATCGTGCGCACGGAAACGATTCTCGACGTTCTTGGGGCGGATGCGCTGCGGTATTTTCTGCTGCGTGAAGTTGTGTTTGGGCAGGATGGGTCGTTTTCCTTCGATGCGCTGGTGCAGCGGTATAACTCCGACCTGGCAAATGGGTTGGGAAATCTGGCCAGCCGCACGCTGACCATGATCAACCGTTATTTCAGGGGCGAAGTGCCGTATCCGTCGCATGGGGCTTCGAAACGGTCTGCGGACGATGCTATCGCCGAAGCGGCGCGGAAGACGATCCGCGAATTTGGGAACCTGTTCGATCAGTTTCAATTCTCGCGCGCGCTCGAAACGGCATGGGCTTTGGTGGCGGCGGTGGATAAGTACATTGTCGAGAATGAGCCGTGGGCGCTGGGCGAGAAGCAGGATGAGGACAGCCGTTCGCGTTTGGCCACGGTGCTCTACACCGCGGCGGAAGCGTTGCGGATTGCGACAGCGCTGGCCTATCCGGTAATGCCGGAGGCGACCGCGAAGATTTGGACACAGTTGGGATTGGGAGACATCAAGAAGCTGGCTCTTAGCGGATTGGCTTGGGGGCAACTGCCTTTGGCCACGAAGCTGGGTGAGGTGCAGCCCGTTTTTCCGCGCGCCGACAAGAGCGCGATTGAAAGGATGCAGAAGATGGAAGAGGAGCAGAGAAGTACGGCGGTAGCCGAGGCTGCGTCAGCCGACGCGGCTGTGCCGGCAACAGACGCAGACGCCGCAGCGGCGCCGGCTGCAGTTCCGGCTGCGGCGCCAGCGAACGAAAAGATTTCGATCGACGATTTTGCCAAGATCGAACTGCGTGTTGGAGTGGTGAAGGTGGCCGAGCGAGTGCCGAAGGCGGACAAACTTCTGCGGCTCGAGGTTGATATTGGAACCGAGGTGCGGCAGGTGCTGGCCGGGATTGCGGAAGCGTATGCGCCGGAGACTTTGGTGGGGCGGAAAGTGGTGATCGTGGCGAATCTGGCTCCGAGGAAGCTGCGCGGGATGGAGTCGAATGGAATGATTGTGGCGGCCTCGCTGGAAGATGGGAAGCCTGTGCTGGCGGGGTTTTTGGAGGATGTGCCGGTGGGGGCTCGGCTGAAATAAAGCGGTCGTTGGCCGTTCGTCGTTGGTCGTTGGCCAACCGACCCGCGACAATCGAACACGGGTCACGCTCGACAGTGGGCAACGGGTCTCATCATCGTTGCACCTGTGAGATTTGAGGTTCTTGGCCAACGACTAACGACGAACGACCAACGACATGTTTGTTGATTCCCATGCGCATCTTGATGGCGAGCGGTTCGACTCTGACCGGGAGAAGGTGATCGCTCGGGCTCGCGAGGCCGGGGTGCAGGCTATCGTCGCCATCGGCAACGGCGACGGGCCGGCACAGGTGGATTGCGGAATTCGCTTGGCGGAGAAGTACGATTTTATTTACGCGACTCTGGGTATTCATCCCCACGAAGCCCGGCTTGCGGATGAGGCCGCTTACCTGAAAATGGAGCGGCTGGCGCGGCATCCCAAGGTAATCGCCTGGGGCGAGATTGGCTTGGATTATTTCTACGATCATTCGCCGCGCGACGTGCAGAAGGAAGTCTTCACGCGGCAGATGGAGCTGGCCGCGGCGGCGAAACTGCCGATTGTGATTCATTGTCGTCCGTCGGAAGCGAGCGAAGACGCGTGGGATGATTGCCTGGGACTGATGCGAGAACACTGGGTGGCGAAGGGGCTGGGCGGGATTCTGCATTGCTTTACGGGAACTTGGGCGCAGGCCAAGCTTGCGCTTGATATGGGATTCATGATTTCGTTCGCCGGGAACGTGACCTTTCCGAAAGCGCAGCAGATTCGCGATGCGGCGCTGGAAGTTCCGCTGGATCGCATGCTGATTGAGACGGACTCGCCTTATCTCGCGCCAGTACCGCATCGCGGCAAGCGCAACGAGCCTGCCTTCGTGACGGAAACGGCACGGAAGCTGGGCGAGTTGCGCGGGTTGACGGCGGAAGAAGTCGGCCAGCATACGACCCGCAATTTCTACAATTTTTTCAAATTGGCTGAAACCGCTGAAAGCAAAATTTCGGCGGGTTGACCCTCGTCTCGGGGAGCATCTTCTGGTAACCTCAGGAGTCAGATTCCATCATTTCAGAAAGAATTGAAATCCGATGCCCGATAACACTTTCGACATCGTGAGCAAGATTGACCTGCAGGAGGTGTCGAACGCCATCCAGCAGGCGTTGAAGGAAGTCCACACGCGCTTCGACCTGAAAGATTCCAAGTCGAACATCGAGCTGGAGAAAGATGCGATCGTGCTGCATTCGGCCGACGAGTACAAGCTGAAAGCGGTGAACGATATTCTGCAGCAGAAACTGGTCAAGCGCGGGGTTTCGTTGAAGGGATTAACCTATGGCGCGGTGGAACCGGCGGCCGGCGGAACGGCGAAGCGCAAGGTCACGATGCAGCAGGGGATTGCAATCGAGAAGGCGCGGGAGATCGTGAAGCTGGTCAAGGATTCGAAGAAGAAGGCGCAGGCTTCGATTCAGGGCGACCTGGTGCGGATCAGCAGCAAAGACCGCGACACACTGCAGGAAGTCATCGCGCTGCTGCGGGGGCACGATTTCGGGATTGACCTGCAGTTTACGAATTACCGGACGAACTAAGAAGCAAGAGCCTTTGACACAGAGAACGCCGAGAACTGCTCGCGGAGGACACAGAGAAAGGCATTGAGCGCACCGCCTCTTATTAACGGGAAGGAAATCTTCGACCTGCTGCACGACGACCTTGCGGCGCTGGAGGGCGAGTTCGGGCAGGACACCGTCTCGGAGGTGCAAGTTATTACGGAGATAGGAGAGTATCTGCGAAACGGCGGAGGCAAGCGCATCCGTCCGGCGCTGCTTTTTCTTTCTACCAAGTTGTTTAATTACAAAGGACGTGGCGCGGTGAAACTGGGCGCGGTCGTCGAGATCATTCATACCGCCACGCTGGTGCATGACGACATCATTGACGAGGCGAAGACCCGCCGGGGCAGGCCTGCCGCCAATACCCAGTGGGGAAACTCGAAGTGCGTGCTGGCGGGCGACTGGCTCTACATGCAGGCCTTCAAAGTGGCGGTGCAGGAGCGGAACTTCCGCATTCTCGACACGCTGATTGAACTGACGCAGCAGATGGTTGAAGGCGAACTGCTGCAGATGGAAAAGCTGGGGAAGCTGATTACTCTGGACGAGCATTTCGATCTGATCTATCGCAAGACGGCTTGCCTGTTTTCGGTTTGCATGCGGCTGGGCGCAATTCTGGGTGGGGCGACGGCCGCTGCAGGAAGAGGCTCTGGGCAGGTACGGGCACGACCTCGGCATGGCCTTTCAGATCGTGGACGACGTGCTCGACCTGACCGCTTCGGAAGATGTTCTGGGCAAACCGGTGGCCAGCGATCTGCGCGAGGGCAAGGTCACTATGGCGGTGATCCACGCGCTGGAGCGCTGCACCGCGGAGGAACAAACCAAGATCGCAACCATTCTCCGCGACCGCGCCTTCAATGGCGTGACCCACGCTCAGATCATGGAGATCCTGCAGCGCTACGGATCGCTGGAGGCGGCGACCGCGCGCGCCGCGCGGTATGCGGAGTCCGCGCAGAGAGCGATCTGCACCTTTCCCGATTCCGAGATCAAGCGGGCGCTGCTTTGGGCGCCGGAGTTTGTGGTGGGGCGGGAGAAGTAAAGAAACACGGCTTCCGGCAGACGGCTCTCGGCACACCGGCTCCCGGCATCGAAAAGACCTCCACGATCCTCGGCAACCTCTTCTTCCAAAAAGGCTACCAACAATCAGCAATCCGCCCGTCGTCCAGACACGTAATGAGGACAGAAGTAGAGATCTGGCCAGACTCTTACGGAACAAGGGGAAACTTATGAAAGAATATTGATTAGTCTGCTGGCACTCACTTTCGCGATGAGCTTGACTGCTTTCGCGCAACAATATCCAAGCACCTCGCAAGATAACAACGCGTCGCAAGTCCAGGCCGATCAGACGAGTGCGAAGGCTCCGCTGATGACGTTGAAGGGAACCGTAAAGGCGGATGGCGACAAGTATACGTTCGTCAACGACAAGGACAGCAAGAGCTGGGATGTGATGAACCCTGAGGAGTTGAAAGGACACGAGGGACATCACGTACAACTAAGCGCCCATGTCTATGCCGACAAGAATTCGATTCAGGTCATGAGCGTCAAGATGGTCAAAGGCGACGCGATGAAGGACGATTCCAAGTAGTTCGAGTAGTTAACGATTGGGAACCTGCGGGGCGCGATTGCGCCCGCATTTTTTCTGCCTGCAATACCCCTTACTGCCGGGGTTTGCTATATTGAACCCTTTCCGGGATTTTCCTTATCCAAGAGTGTCTATGAATTTGTTATTGCTGATGGCGCGCCATGGATACGCCCTGACCTTCGGACTGTTGCTGGCGGAGGCGATGGGGCTTCCCTTCCCGGCGGCAATCGCCCTGGTGGCGGCAGGGGCGGCGGTGGCGGCACACGCGTTGTGGGGTCCGTACATCTTGCTCGCGGCCATTACGGCATTGCTGGTGGGCGATACCGTGCAGTTCTGGCTGGGACGATATATGGGCTGGCTGCTGCTGGGGTTCCTGTGCCGGGTGTCGATCAATCCGGAAACCTGCATTCTGCGGTCGGCGGAGTCGTTCTATAAGCGCGGTAAAGTTACGCTGGTGATTGCGAAGTTTATCCCAGGGGTCAACACCATGGCGGCGCCGCTGGCCGGCAGCATGAAGATGCGCTTCGGGCAGTTTCTGCGTCTGGACCTCGCCGGGGCGCTGGTGTATTCCCTCACCTACCTCTCCGTGGGATACCTTTCGCGCGATGTTCTGGCGGCCGTCTTGAAAGGGTTTCACACCGCCGGGCTGGCTATGGAAGTGGTGGTGGTAGGCGCGCTGGTAGCGTATTCGATCTACCGCATTGTGCAATTCCGCAAGCACAAAGTGTATCGCGTGGTGCCGCGGGTTCAGGTGCAGGAACTGGCCGCGCGCCTGGCTTCGGAGGATGCGGGCCGCGTGCTGATCGTCGACGTCCGCAGCCACGGCTACTACGATTCGGGGGGAGCGCGGATCAAAGGCTCCATCCGCATCGAGCCCAACAATCTTGAGGAAGAGATCAAGAACCTTCCCAAAGATAAGGACATTTACCTTTACTGTACTTGAGCGCGCGAAGCGACCAGCGCCCGGGTGGCGCATCTGCTGCGGGAAAAAGGATTCAACACGTTCGTGATTGTTGGCGGACTCACTGCCTGGCGCAAGGCCGGGGAGCCGGTGGAGTCGATTCCCGAGAACGATCTGGTGAAATTGCCGACGTTCAGTTAAGCCCGTCGTTCGTCGTTGAACTCTGCGCCACGGCCTGCTGCTTATACTCCGGATGGTATAGCATTGTCGGGCTTCGCGACGATGAGCGACACGCCTCTCCACGATGCTCGACGCCCTAGCGGGATGAACGGCGTTCTGTTCCTGCTCGGCCTATCCGTTCTTATCAACTATATCGACCGCGCCAATCTTTCGGTTGCGGCTCCCTTGCTGCAGGACGAACTGGGACTCTCGCACGCGCAATTGGGAGTTCTGCTTGCCGCTTTTTTCTCGACTTATTCCGCTATGCAGCTTATCGCCGGTTGGCTGGTAGATCGCTTCGAGGTGAAATGGGTTTTGGCCATCGGCTTCTTCGTATGGTCGGTGGCTACCGCTTGCACTGCTGCTTTGCACGCGTTTGCCGCGCTGCTTGCCGTGCGCGTGGTGCTGGGAATTGGAGAGTCGGTGGCTTATCCCGCCTACGCCAAGATCTTTGCCAACCATTTTGTAGAGAGCCAGCGCGGCTTCGCCAACTCCATCGTGGGCGCAGGGCAATCTCTGGGACCTGCGCTTGGGATTCTTTTCGGCGGGACTCTGGTGGCGCGTTTTGGATGGAGACCATTTTTTGTCGTTCTCGGACTTGCCAGCCTTCTGTGGCTGCCTCCATGGTTGCGATGGATGCCGCGCACTTCTGCAACGGGTGTGCAGGACATGAAACGGGGTCCTGGACTTTTGGAGATCGTCCGCCATAGATCTTCGTGGGGAACGTGGATCGGGCATTTCTGTTCGAATTACTTCTTGTATTTGCTGCTGACCTGGCTGCCGTTTTATCTTGTGCGGGAACGTCATTTCTCCACGAATGACATGTCGAGGATTGGCGGAGCAACCTTTCTGCTCGCCGCCTTGTCGTCTCCGATCTGTGGCTGGCTTTCGGACCGCTGGATTTCCGCTGGCGCCTCGGTAACGCGCGTCCGCAAGACTTTCATGGGCGCGGGAATGATCTGCAACGGACTCTTTCTGGTGGGGTGTGCCGCGGCGCCTGACAGGCTCCTGATCGTCCTGCTGCTTCTCACAGGCGCGTCGTTTGGCCTGGTCAGTTCAAACCTGAACGCGGTAACGCAGACCCTTGCCGGCCCCCACGCTGTCGGACGATGGATGGGCGCGCAGAACTTTGTGGCGAACCTGGCTGGCGCGGTTGCGCCCGCACTCACTGGATTTCTGGTTGGCCGCACCGGAAAGTTCTATTGGCCGTTCCTGATCACGTCGGTGATTGCGTGGATAGGGGCGGTGCATTGGGTGTTTGTGGTTGGGCCACTCGAGCCTGTGGTCTGGAAGATACCCGAGAGAAGGATCTCTCCCGCAGGCACGGATGAATCTTCGGCTCACGTTCCGTAATAGAATTCCCCTCAATGAGCAAGGAAATCGAAATCAAGTTTCGTGTGGCCGACTTGCGTGCGCTCGGGCGGAAGCTGCGTGCGGCGGGATTTCGTATGACGACTCCGCGGACACACGAGATGAACACTCTGTACGACCTTCCAGGAGAAGTTCTACGTGGACGCAAAGAGCTGTTGCGGATCCGCAAGTATGGCTCGGAGTGGACCCTGACGCATAAATCGAAGGGAAAGATCAGGCGCCACAACAGCAGAGTTGAGTTGGAAACGTCTGTGGGCGATGGCAAGAGGATGGATGCGATCTTGCGCGCTCTGGGATATGGGCCGTCGTTCCGCTATGAAAAGTTTCGCGGCGAGTGGACGGATGGAAAAGGGCAAGTTGTCGTGGACGAGACGCCGATCGGAAATTTTTGCGAGATTGAGGGCGCTCCGCGCTGGATTGATGCTACGGCAAGGAGGCTGGGAGTGACGGCAGAGGATTACATCACTAAGAATTATGCGGGATTGTTTCTGGAGTGGAAAGCTCGGACGAAGAGTCGGGCAGAGGAAATGACGTTCAAAGCGGTTTGTGCTCGGGATACTTCACGCCGGCATTCGTAGTAGACATGCGCCTCGCTTTGCTCGGCTGGACGGCCGAGGCGGCCGTCCCGACTCTTTCGTTGCGACTTACGCCCCATGGCACTTTTTGAATTTCTTGCCGGAGCCGCAGGGGCAGGGATCGTTGCGGCCCACTTTTTCCTGGCCGCGCACGACCTGTTGTACTGGCGCAACGTCGCCAGCGCCGGCCATGCGCGCTTGTTCCAGTTCGCGGCGCTTGCGGCGCATGAAGGCTTCTTCTAAGTCGTCGGCGGATGTTGCTACGAGGCGCGGCGGGTGATGGCCATTTCCGCCACTTCCCTGTCTTGAGGGAACGCCCGGCTCCGGGCCGTGGCCTGCGGGTTCGCCTCCCTCTGGCTCTCCAGCAGTCGCGTCTGGCGGGCGCTCGATGATCTGCATCAGGTAGAGATAGCGCGCGGTGTCTTCCTGAAAGCGTTGCAACATGGCCTCGAACATCTCGAACGATTCTTTCTTGTACTCGACCAGCGGATCGTGCTGGCCGTAGCCGCGCAGGCCGATGCCCTCCTTCAGGTGATCCATGCTGAGGAGGTGGTCCTTCCATTGCGAGTCGAGCACGCTGAGCATGATCATGCGCTCGTGATGGCGCATGGCCTCGGGGCCGATCAGTTTTTCTTTCGCGTCGTAACGCTCTTTCAGCTTCTCGAAAATTGCGTCGCCGAGTTCCTGCCGGTTCAGCGCCTCGGGCTTCACGCCTTCCGCGATGAAATCGACGCCGAAGCGGGTGAAGACCGCATCCTTCAAGCCTTTGATGTTCCAGTCATCGGCATGGCCTTTTGGCGGGCAATACTCTTCCATCAGGTCACCGAGAATGGCTGAAACGTAATCTTCGAGGATCAGATCTTTCTGGTCCATGCCCTCGAGCAAGCGGCGGCGCAGGCCGTACACGGCCTCGCGCTGCTTGTTCATCACGTCGTCGTATTCGAGCAGGTGTTTGCGCGATTCGAAGTGCTGGCCCTCGACTGCCTTCTGCGCGGTCTCAATACGCCGGCTGATGAGCTTCGACTCGATGGGGATGCCTTCTTCCATGCCCAGCCGCTCGAGCAGTTTCGAAACCCACTCTTTGGCGAAGATGCGCATCAGGTCGTCTTCAAGCGCAAGATAGAAGCGCGAAGAGCCGGGATCGCCCTGGCGGCCGGCGCGTCCGCGAAGCTGGTTGTCAATGCGGCGCGACTCGTGGCGTTCGGTGCCGAGAATATGCAGGCCGCCGACCGCGGTGACTTCGTCGTGTTCCTTGTCAGTCTGTGCCTTGTAGCGGTTGAAAGCCTCGTTCCACTTGTCAGTCGGGACGGTGTATTCGTTGCCGTTGTAATAGAAGACCGAAATCGTGCCGTCTTCCTGCGGCCCTTCGATCTTTCCCTGGGCCACGCGCAGTTGCTGCGCGATTCCCTTCTTCACCATCTCCTGCTTGGCCATGAACTCGGGGTTGCCGCCGAGCAGAATGTCGGTGCCGCGGCCCGCCATGTTGGTGGCAATGGTGACCATGCCTTTGCGTCCCGCCTGGGCCACATATTCGGCTTCGCGCTCGTGGAACTTGGCGTTTAGAACGACATGTTGCTTGATGCCCTTCTTTTTCAGTAACTCGGAGAGGCGCTCTGATTTTTCGACTGAGGTGGTGCCCACCAGCACGGGCTGGCCGGTCTCGGTCAACTTCTGAATCTCATCGGCCACCGCGAAGTATTTTTCTCTTTCAGTGCGGAATACGACGTCGGGATTTTCCAGCCGCAGCATCTGCTTGTTGGTCGGGATGACCGTCACTTCCAGCTTGTAGATCTTGTCGAACTCGGCCGCTTCCGTTTCCGCCGTGCCGGTCATGCCGGAGAGCTTCTTGAACATGCGGAAATAATTCTGGAAGGTGATGGTGGCCAGCGTCTGATTCTCGCGCTCGATCTTCACGCCTTCTTTGGCCTCAATCGCTTGATGCAGGCCGTCAGACCAGCGCCGGCCGGGCATCATGCGTCCGGTGAATTCGTCGACGATGATGACTTCGCCGTCTTTGATCACATACTCCACGTCGCGGCGATACAGCGCGTGCGCCTTGATCGCGGTTTCGACGTGATGCTTGAGCGGCCAGTTCTCAGGATCGGCGATGTTGCCAATGCCGAGCAACTGCTCGACTTTCACCCAGCCTTCATCGGTGACCGTGATGTTGCGGTGTTTTTCGTCGACCACGAAGTCGCCGGTGAGTTGCGCGGGTTCGCCGGTAGCCACTTCCAGCTCTTCGCCTTTTTCGAGCTTCGGAATGATCCGGTTGACCTTGTAATACTTGTCGGTCGATTCCTCGCTCGCGCCGGAAATAATAAGCGGCGTCCGGGCTTCGTCGATCAGGATGGAATCGACTTCATCGACGATGGCGAAATTGTGGCCGCGCTGCACGCACTCGTTGAGATCGAACTTCATGTTGTCGCGCAGGTAGTCGAAGCCGAATTCGTTATTCGTGCCGTAGGTGACGTCGGCTGCGTAAGCGGCACGGCGCTCGTCGTCGTCGAGGTCGTGAACGATCACGCCCACGGTGAGGCCGAGGAAACGGTAGAGCTTGCCCATCCATTCGGAGTCGCGTTTGGCCAGGTAGTCGTTGACGGTGACCACGTGAACGCCGCGTCCGCTGAGGGCGTTGAGATACACCGGAAGGGTCGCGACCAGGGTTTTGCCTTCGCCGGTCTTCATTTCCGAAATCATGCCCTTGTGCTGCACCATGCCGCCGATCAATTGCACGTCGAAATGGCGCATGTTGAGCACACGGCGTCCAGCTTCGCGCACCACGGCGAAGGCCTCGACCAGAATCTCATCCAGAACTTCCTGCAGAGCTTCGTATTGCTCTTTGTCGAACTGTTTCGCGCGGTCGGGATCGGTTTCGTCATCGAGCACGGCGCGAGAATCACTTCCAGGCGGCTGATTGCCATTGTCGCCGACATGACTCAGACGGTCCTGAATTCGCTGCCGGAACTCGTCCGTCTTGGCGCGCAGTTCGGCGTCGGTGAGCTTCTGCATCTGCGGTTCGAGAGCATTGATCGCCTCGACCCTGGGCATCAAGCTCTTGATGACCCGCTCATTCTTGGTCCCAAAGACCTTGCCGATCAGAGTGTTAATCAAACTATGAAGTCCTTCAAAGGGCGGGAACAGCCCCAACGTAACCCTTTTAGCCTAGCATATTTAGATGCAGGGGAATCGACCTGCGTCGGGACAGTTTCCGAATGTTACAATGAAGGAGATTTCGGCTACAAAGATATGGCTCAACCAGCTCGAAAAAAGGCGGGTAAGATGGCCACCAAGCGGGCATCGAGGCGGGGTTCTGGCGACCTGGCCTCGAAAGAAAATGCCGCCAGCAAATTGGCGTCGATGATCGAGGAACACATGAGTGACCTCGGCCTTTCAGAAGAAGAAAAGAACCTCCGGGTTGCGCGATTCGCCAAACGCGTGGACCCGGCTATCGAGAGCCACACCAAATCTTGAGCATTTCCGTATACTTCGGATGATCCGGCGTGATCCCGAAGTCTTCTTCCAATCCCGCTTTGAATGTTTCTTCATCGTCGACTTCCAGCAACTGCTCCAGTTTCCGTTTAAGCTCACGCTCTCGAAGGCGCGCCGCTGCCTGGCCGCTTCTTGGACGGAAGAGTCAAATGTCTTCATGACAGGAAAATGATACCGAAGCCACGGAGATTACGGCTTAGCGAAACGAATTTGTTTTCGGAATCTGTACCTTAGCGGGAATTACGCAGCTCTTAGATTATTCAGACGCGACTCACTTTTCACATGTTTTCGTGTATATTCCACACGACTCATGCCCACTTTCTACGATCGTTTTCTCGAATGTGCGGAGCGCTGGCCGGACCATGACGCCCTAGAACTTCAGCGCCACGATCACATCGACAGTTGCACCTACGCTGAACTCCGCCGGATGGCCGAATCCGTCGGGCGATGGATCACCGAACAGGGATTACCGCACGGATCGCGGTTGGCCATCGTAGCGGATAACCATCCGCGATGGGTGGCGGCGTATCTCGGAGTTATTGCGGCGGGATGCGCGGTGGTCCCGCTCGACACTGCGTTGCACGCCGACCAGCTTGCCAAGCTGTTGAAAGACAGCGGCAGCTCTGCTCTGTTCTGCGATGCGAAGCACGCGCAAGCCTCGAGGGAGGCGGTTGCAGATCTGAACATCGGGCTCGTGCTCATGGACCCGGACCGCATGGCCCAGCATTCGATCGATGAAGTCTGGCTGGGAAATCTGCCTGCGATCTTCGACGCTGGCCCGGGAGAATTTCAACCGGTGCCTTCCGCCCCGGATGACCTCGCTTCCCTGCTCTACACCTCGGGAACTACTGCCGATCCCAAGGGCGTGATGCTGACCCACGCCAATCTGCTGGCCGAAGTGGAAGCAGTGTTCAACTGGGTGGACCTGGGGCCGGGTGACGCTCTTCTTGGCGTCCTGCCGATGTTCCATGTGCTGGCGCAGATGGCGAATTTGATGATTCCCCTGGTCAAGGGGGCGCGCGTCGTCTATCTCGAAACGCTGAACACCACGGAATTGCTGAGAGCCTTGCGCGAGCGCAATATCACCGCCTTCGCCGTGGTGCCGCAATTTTTTTATCTGATTCACGAGCGCATTTTCCACGAGGTCGAGAAGCGGGGAGCGCTCACGCGGAGAGTGTTTCAGAGTCTCATGGGATTCAACCGGATGCTCCGCAAGGTAGGAATCAACGCCGGCCCGGTCCTTTTCAGCAAGGTCCACGAAACCCTGGGCGCGAAGATGCGATATCTGGTCACGGGAGGATCGCGCTTCAACCCGGAGATTGCGAGGGACTTTTACGATCTCGGTATTGACGTTCTGCAGGCTTACGGACTGACGGAAACAACCGCGGCCGTGTTTGTGAATTCGCCGGGTCACAACGTGATCGGATCGGTCGGCAAAGCCATGAAGGGAGTGGAAGCTAAGATCGTTTACGGGACGAATGACTTGCAACCGCAGGAAGATGGCGGGCCCGCTATAGGCGAAATCGCGTTGCGCGGCCGACTCGTGATGAAGGGTTACTGGAACCGCCCCGACGCGACCGCCGTGGTGATGCGCGACGGATGGTTCTACTCCGGCGATCTAGGCTACTTCGACGCTGACGATAATTTATTCATTACCGGCCGCAAGAAAGAATTGATCGTCCTCAGCAACGGAAAAAATGTCTACCCCGAAGAGGTTGAGGCGCACTACTTAAAATCGCCTCACATTAAAGAACTGGCGGTGATGGGACTGGAAGGCAAGCCCAGCGAAGGCGGTGACCGGCTGCATGCGGTGATCGTGCCCAACTTCGATGTGCTGCGCCAGAAGAGGATTGTGAACGCCAGGGAGATTATCCGCTACGACATCGAGGGCCTGTCGTCGCGGATCGCTTCCACCAAGCGCATTGGCAGCTACGAAATCTGGCAGGAAGATTTGCCGCGCACCACCACGCGCAAGATCAAGCGCTTCGAAGTGGAGAAGCGCGTAAAGGCAAAGCAGGCGCGGAAGATTGTAGACGACTCAGATTTGCCTGTCGAACGGCCATTGACCCCCGACGAGACGGCATGGCTTGATCAGCCGGACGTGCAGCGTGCTCTAAAAATTGTGCGCGAGGCGGCGCACCAGGCGCCAACGGCCTTGCGGCCTACTGATAGTCTGGAACTCGACCTGGGGCTCGACTCGATGCAGCGCGTCGAACTGCTCAGCCAGATCGAAGAGCAGATGGGAGGCAACGTCGAAGAATCGCAGCTCGCCGAGATTTATACCGTGCGCGATCTGGTCGACGCCGTTCTGCACAGCGCGGCCAGTGGCGCAGGAGGCCCGGGGACGCGGACCACATTTGCCGGTTGGAAGGCGATTCTGGCGGAGCAACCGGATACGACCGAGGTACTTTGTCTGGTCCGGCCCCAGCGAATCAGCACGGCGTTCTGGTACATGGTTTCGCGGCTGATACAAGTAATCGCCCTCGACCGGTTCGATCTGCACGTGAGCGGAATTGAGAAATTGCTCAGGAGTGGTCCGTGTATTATTTCGTCCAATCACCAGAGCTATCTCGATCCGCTCATCCTGGGCAGCGTTCTGCCGCCGGATGTGTTTGACAAAACTTTTGCGGTGGGAACCAGCGAAATTTTTGGAAAAGGATTCATGCTGCGGCTGGCGCGTTCCCTGCGCGTTGTGGTGGTCGATCCGGACGCGAATCTCATTCCTGCCATGCGCGCGGGTGCATTCGGCCTCCGGCAGGGACGTCCGCTCATTCTCTATCCCGAAGGCGAGCGCTCGATTGACGGCACTCCGAAAATCTTCAAGAAAGGCGCGGCGATATTGTCCATTCACCTGCAGGTGCCGATTGTACCAGTGGCGATTGAAGGCTTCTACGATGCGTGGCCGAGGAACAAACCATTTCAGAAATTCGTGCCTCTGAAAATGGTTTTTGGCGATCCAATTATTCCGCCGCCGGAGAGTGAGGCATCGGAAGCGGCCTACGAAAAGCTGACTGCGCAGCTAAAAGCCCGCGTGGTCGAGATGTGGGAAGGGCTGCGGAATCGGACCTCCGGAAACTGATTCAGAGCCTTTCTTTCAGTTCGTCAACCAATGTTTGTGCAGCGCCGTAGAGTTCGACCAGCGGTCCCTTTTGAAATTCAATGTCATCCCGGCAGATATCGCTGCTCAGCGACCGGCAAAGCTGGTAGGCGGCTCGAATTCGCTCCGCGGTCAGATAGGAAGCGACGGTGGTGGCTCCCTGATCAAAAAGTGGAGCATTCGCCGATTGCTGGGCCGCCCAGGCAATGTTGCGGATGCGATTGAGTGCATCGCGGAAATCGGTCAGAACCCGCGGGTCTACTTCCGCGGTCAGCAGCGGCTCCTGCAGCGCGGTTAACTCGGTAATAGCGCTCGCTAGTCTTCCGGAAACGTTGGCCCTTGGTACCGATTCAACACTCACAGATCTCCCTCTCATTTGGACAATAATGGGTCTTTCTCCGAGGGAACAGACCTCTGTGGAACATCGGCTTTCGAGCAACAGATTAGAGATCACAAATGCCGGAATGATCTGAGGAACTTTGGTGGGCCGCAGCACGGAGCTACTTCGCTCGCGGATGCGTCCGGTCATACACCTCGAGCACGTGCTTCATCGACAACTGCGTGTAGCGTTGCGTAGTTGCGAGGCGTTCGTGGCCGAGCAACTCTTGAATGGCCCGCAAGTCGGCGCCTTCTTCCAGCATGTGCGTGCCGAAGGCATGGCGCAGTGTGTGTGGATGCACGTCGGGGGAAAGGCCTTTGACGACCGCAATTTTCTTGACGATGCGGCCGACGCTGCGCGTGGTGAGCCCGCCCCCACGCAGGTTGATGAGCAACGCTGAGGAACGGCTGCCGGTTGCGCCGATAACCTTCTGCCTCTCGGGGAGATAGGCCGCAAGCGCCGTTTTCACCGAATCTCCGAACGGAACGTAGCGTTCTTTTTTTCCCTTGCCACGAATCAGAATTGCCTCGGCGCTCAGCCGGATGTCGTCGAGGTTGATGCCGGTGAGTTCGGAATTGCGGATGCCGCAGCCATAGAGCAGCTCCAGCATGAGGCGGTCGCGTTCGGGAAAAGCTGCGGCCTCGGGCATTTCGCCGTCGATCACGGAATTCATCTCCTCAATCGTAGGCACGCGCGGAAGTTTCTTGGCAAGCTTCGGCGTGGCGACAAGCTTTGCCGGATTCTGCTCCACCAAACCTTCGCGCGCTAGCCAGCGATACAGCGAGCGCACCGCCGCCAGGGCGCGCGCCACTGACGTTTTGCTCAACCCCTTCTCATAGAGTTGCGAGAGAAATCCCCGAACCGCAATGTGGTCAATCTGTTTCCATCCCCGCAAACCAGCATAGGCGGCGAAGAGAGACAGATCACGGCTGTAAGCCTTAATGGTGTGCGGCGAGGCGTTGCGCTCGCGCAGGTGGCGCAGGAAGTTGGCGACGGCTTTGGCGACGGTGGTACTTTCTCTGCTCATTACCGATCTTAAATATTGCTGATTGTTGATTGCTGATTGCTGATTGTAGACCGGCATAAAGGCGTCAGTTTCGTGGCGAATGCCAATCATCAATCAACAATCAACAATCATCGATCATCAATCAACAATTTTTTCATCTGCTCTTCGCCCTGGGATGATGCTTCTGATACACCGTCCGCAAGCGGTCGAGCGCCAGGTGCGTATAAACCTGCGTAGTCGAAATATCGGCGTGGCCCAGGATGGTCTGCACGGTGCGGAGATCGGCGCCGTTCTCCACCATGTGCGTGGCGCAGGAATGGCGCAGCATGTGCGGCGAAGCCGCGCGTCCGGAAGCGGCCGAGGCCTCCCGCACCATCTGCCAAATACGCTGGCGCGTCAGCTTGCGCCCGCCGCGCGCGATGAACAGCAGAGGCGAATTTCCAACGACAGCCGCCGATGCTCCACTTCGCTTGCCCGCCGCCAACGTCAGGCGTGACTGTGATAAATATTCTGTGAGCGCGTCCTGAGCCGACTTCCCCAGCGGCACCACGCGTTCCTTGTCACCTTTGCCGCGCACCAGCATGTATCCGGCCTCGAGCTTCAGGTCTTCCAGCTTCGCGCTGACGATCTCTGAGACCCGCAGCGCGCCGGCGTAGAAGACTTCCAGCATCGCGCGATTGCGCGCAGCCAGCGCGGCCGACTCCGTCGTGTTGCGCGTTGAGCCGCCGTTCAGCTCGAGCGGAGCGGCCAGCGTCGCCTCCATTTCGTCGCGCGCCAGCGCCTTTGGCAGAACCTTCCACTGCCGTGGCGACTCGATGTTGAGCGTAGGATCGTGTTCGATTTTCTTATCCAGCAGCAGATAACGATAGAGATGACGCAGCGCCGAGAGTTTTCGCCCTACGCTGCGGCCATCGACTTGATTGGAGAAAAGCTGCTGCAGGAAATCGCGCACGTCGGTGCGGCGAGCGGTTAGCAGGATGCGCTTGCATTTTTCCAGAAATTCCGCGAACTGGGCAATGTCCGTTGTGTAAGCGCTGATGGTAAGCGGCGCCAATCCCTTCTCGATTCTCAAATAGTCGAGAAAGCTGGAGAGCACGCGCGAGTTGGCTTCCGAAGCCATGATGAGGGATGAATCGAGTATGCGCATTATCGGACGCTGACGGAAGTAATGAAAGGGATGCTGGCGGCAAGCAGGCCGCGTAGTAGAGACGTAGCTGGCTACGTCTGGCCAGCGCCACGCAAGCAGGTCGACTGCGAATAAAGCCCCATCCGGCGTCTCCTCATGCTTGAAGTAGGCGAAGACGTCGCGGCCTGCGGCGAGGTGTTCCCGGATACGCGCTTCCATGTCGCGGCGCTCATCTCCGGTGTAATTGGGCTTGCGAAATCTGTAGTAGACAAAAGCTGCGGTGACCACATCGGGCGTAGTGCGTTCTTCTGTCTCCGCCACACACAGCGCGGCTCCATGCAACTTTAGGGCTTCCCACGTCGACTCTGCAAACCAGGAGTCGTGACGGAATTCAAATGCCGCCAGCAATGTGCGCGGCAGAAGCGCAAGAAAATCCTTGAGCAGCCCGACATCCGCTTTCAGGTTCGGCGGCAACTGAAAGAGCACCGGTCCCAGTTTGCCGGCGGCCGCCAACGGCTCGATTGTCGCCAGAAAGCGCGGAACAAAATCTTCCGTCCCCTTCAACCGCTTGATGTGCGTGATCACCTGGTGCGCCTTGACGCCCAGGCGGAAGTGCGCGGGCGTTTGCTCGATCCAGTTCTGGATGGTGGACTCTTTCACCAGTTGCCGAAAGGTAAAGTTCACCTCGACTGTGTTGAGTTGCGTAGCGTAGTGGTTAAGAAATTTCTTCTGCGCGAGCTTCGCTGGATAGAAGTCGGGCTTCCAACTGGGGTAGGCCCATCCAGAAGTCCCGGCAAATAGCTGAGGCATGGCAAGCTCTCGAAGTAAGTCTCGAAACAAGAATTCGGAGCGAGGGATTATACCTTGCGTTTCGCTGTACGCGTCCGCTTCGCCGTTTCTTTTGCAGAGCGGTGCTGAGTGGACTCGGCCTCGTCTTCTGCCTGCGCAGCAATCGAGATTGCCGGCGCCGCTGCTGCAGTCGCGGCAACCCCCTTGATATCCGGCAAGCGCTGCTTCAACTCGAGCACCGGGGCAAACAAGTCGCCCATTTTTTCGAAGCGCGCGACCACTTGCTTCGCTTCGAACACAAGCAAGTTCGTGTCCTTCTTCTTGAGCGCGCGTTCGACTTCTTCCCACGTCACCGGCGTCGAAGCCGTGGGATGCTCGCGCGCCCGCAGCGAATACACGCCGATGGTGGTTTTATGCTCGTCGTTCTGGCTCCAGTCGACGAAGACTTTTCCCGTTCGCAGCTGCTTCTTCATGTCCGACACAACCATGTCTGGATGCTCATGTTCGAGCAATTGCGCCAGCGCGTGGGAGAAAGTCTTGGTGGATTCGTAGTTGGTCGGAGTATTCAGCGGAACGTAAATCTGCAGCCCCTTCGATCCCGAAGTCTTTGGAAAACTTTGCAGTCCGAAGTGCTCGAAGATTTCCCGCAGCCACAGCCCGACCTGGCAGCATTGCACAATATTGGCCGGCGGACCGGGATCAAGATCGAAAACCATCATCGTCGGGGAAGTAACGTCTTCCGCTAGCGCGAGCGACGGATGCAATTCGATCGCAGCCAGATTCGCCAGCCAGACCAGGGTAGCCAGATCGTCGGCGAGAATGTAATGGATGGTGCGGCGGTTTCTCCCGCTCCAGATGGGCGCAGTCTTTACCCAGTCGGGACGGTGCTGGGGCGCATTTTTCTCGTAGAAGAATTCTTCATCCACCCCGTTCGGATAGCGCTTGCGGGTGAGCGGTCGCCTGGCCAGATGCGGCACCATCGCCGGCGCGATCCGCACATAGTAATCGATGACCTGCTGCTTGGTAAATCCGGTGGCGGGATACAGAACTTTTTCCAGATTCGACAGCTTAAGTTGTCTTCCCTGAACTTCGATGGTCGAATCCATGCGCTTGCGCTCCCGCAGGCATTGTGCCTGAAACCACGCCCAACACAAAATACATTCCTTTACAAAAGCGTCTGCCCGAATCAAGCCAACCCCGTTTGACAACCTCCCTGCCCGCAACGTAATTTCAAACTTCTGCCCCTAATATCCGTCTAAATACGGTTGTCCCATGTCTACCCGAAACATGTCGCTCTCACCGTTTGGAGGTTCGATGAAATACCGCATACTCAAGCCTTTCACTCTCATACTGCTTCTTACTGCTTTAGCCGCTGCTCAGAATGTCGCATCCTTTGAAAAGCGCATCACGGTCAAGAAACTGCCGAACGGCCTGACCATCCTTATCTGCGAGCGTCCGGAAGCGCCGGTATTTTCCTTCTTCACCATGGTCGATGCCGGCTCCGCGCAGGATCCTCTGGGCAAGACGGGCCTAGCCCACATGTTCGAGCACATGGCTTTTAAAGGAACTGACACAATCGGCACCACTGACTATGCGGCGGAGAAACCCGCGCTGGAAAAGATCGAGGTCGCCTACGCCGCTTACCTCGAAGAGCGCGACAAGAAAACAGGCCGTGACGAAGCCAAGTTAAAGGAACTGGAAAAGTCCTGGAAAGACGCCATCGCCGAGGCCGACAAGTTCGTCGTTCCCAACCAGTTTGGCAAGATCGTAGAGCAGAACGGCGGCCAGGATCTCAACGCTTTCACCGATTACGATGAGACCGCTTATCACTACTCGCTCCCCGTGAACCGCCTGGAGCTGTGGGCCTATCTTGAGTCTGAGCGCTTTCTCCATCCCGTGATGCGGGAGTTTTATAAAGAGCGGAATGTCGTGATCGAAGAGCGGCGCCTGCGCACCGACAGCAATCCGACCGGCCGTCTGGAGGAGCAGTTTGAAGCCGCGGCATTCGAAACCCATCCCTATCACCGGCCGACCATAGGCTGGATTTCAGATTTGAATTCCTTCTCAGCGACCGATGCGAAGAGGTTTTTTGACAAATATTACGTGCCCGCAAACATGGTGGTCGCCATCACAGGAGACGTGAAGGCTGCGCGCATCATGCCGATTCTCGAAAAATACTTTGGACGCCTGCCCATGAGTTCCAAGCCCGATGAAACCACTACGATCGAGCCACCACAGAATTCTGAGCGCAAAGTAGTGTTGAAAGAAAAATCTCAGCCGCTTTATCTCGAGGGCTACCACCGGCCTGACTACATGTCGAAAGACGATGCCATTTATGATGCCATCACCGATCTCATGTCGGAGGGCCGCACCTCGCGGCTTTACCGGGCGCTGGTGCGCGACAAGAAAATCGCGGCATTCTCCGCTGGATTCAGTGGCCTGCCCGGCACCAAGTATCCGCACCTGTTCGCGTTCTACGCCGTTCCTCTGCCCGGACACAGCACGCAGGAAGTGGCCGACGCGATTCACGCCGAGATCGAGCGCCTGAAGAAGGAAGACATCACTGACGAGGAGTTGACGATGATCAAGACCCGCACCAAGGCCAACCTGATCCGAGGCCTGGGCGAAAACGAGGGATTGGCAACTCAGCTGGCCATTTACCAGACGCGTTATGGCGACTGGCGCGAGTTGTTCCGCTCCGTGGACCGCATCGACAAAGTCACGAAGGCGGACATCCGGCGCGTGGCCAACAAAACTTTTCAAGACACCAACCGCACCATCGGGGTGATCGAAACTACCAGTGGGACGGGCCAAGGCGGCGAGCAGGGATCAGAACAAGCTCCCGCCGAGCAGGACGCGCCGGATCAGGAAGGTGCGCAATGAAAACGAATCGGATTTTTCTTTCACTTTCAATGACTCTCTTTGCTGCCACCCTTTTTGGGCCGCTCCCCCGAGCCACCGCACAAGCCACAAGCTGGCAGCAGATCCCGACTCCGCCTCTGCCCGCCTTCCATCCCCAGCAGCCGAAGCGCATCAAGCTTTCCAACGGCATGGTGATCTTCCTGCAAGAAGATCACGAACTGCCGCTGGTTGAAGCCAGCGCGCGCATCCGCGGCGGCTCGCGCAATGAACCGGCCAACAAAGTGGGACTGGTCGAGATCTTCGGCGAAGTCTGGCGCATTGGAGGCACCCAGACCCAAACCGGCGATCAGCTTGATGACTTTCTCGAAGCCCGCGCTGCCAAGGTCGAGACCGGCGGCGGTCCCGATTCAACCTCCATCAGCCTGAATTGCCTGAAAGGAGATTTCGACGATGTCTTCAAGGCCTTCGTCGACGTGCTGCAGAATCCCGAATTCCGCGCCGAAAAGCTTGACCTCGCGCAGAAGCAAGCCGATGACGCTATCTCGCGCCGCAACGACGAAATCGGCGGCATCGCGGCACGCGAATCTGCCAAGCTGGCTTATGGAGCGGACAATCCCTATGCCCGCGAGCCGGAGTATTCCACCATCGCCGCCATCACCCGCCAGGACTTGCTCGACTGGCACAAAACCTACGTCCAGCCCAATCACATCATCCTAGCCATTCACGGGGACTTCGACGCCGGCGCCATGGAAGCCAAGCTGCGTGCCGCGTTTGAAGCATGGCACAAGGGCAGCGAACTACCGAAGGAAGACATCCAGTACCACCCCGCCAAACCCGGCTACTATCTCATCCCCAAAGGAGACGTAAATCAGAGCAACATCCACATGGTCGCCCTGGGCACCACCCGCAACAATCCCGACTACTACGCGATCAGCGTTTTCAACGAGGCTTTTGGGGGCGGCTTCTCCTCGCGATTGTTCAACGACATTCGCACTAAGCGCGGCCTGGCCTACGAGGTGGGCGGAGGCATCGGCGCCAACTTCGGGCATCCCGGCATTCTGCAATTTGTCATCGGCACCAAGAGCCAGAGCACGATTGAATCGATCCAGGCGCTGGACGAAAACATCGACAATCTGGCCAAGCAACGCATCACTGACGAAGAAATCAAACAGGCCAAAGACGCCATCCTGAACGCGTTTATCTTCCACCTCGACTCGCCCGACAAGGTTCTGGCCGAACGACTCACTTACGAGTTCTACGGTTACCCGGAAAATTGGCTCGACAAGTACGCCGCCGAAATCCAGAAGGTGACGGCCGCAGACGTAAACCGCGTGGCGGCGAAGTACCTGCATCGCGATCAACTCGCGGTGCTGGTGGTCGGCAACACGAAAGAATTCGACAAGCCTCTCGCGTCACTCGGCCCAGTGAACGAAGTCGATATCACCATCCCGCCTCTGCCCGGCGCGAAGGAAGACGAGAGCGCCAAACCTACAACGTCGAATGAAGAGGGCAAAGCACTCGCGGCAAAAGTGGTTGCCGCGATGGGCGGCGAGGACAAGCTGGCGGCAGTCAGGGCGTTGAAGGCGGAGCTGACCATCACGCAGAAAACGCCGCAGGGCAACCTCCCCATGCAAATGGAAACCGTCATCGTCTTCCCCGACCGTCTGCACGCGGAAATGCAGACGCCGGGTGGGACCATGAACATTGTGGTCACGCCGGACGCTGCCTTCATGGCCGTTCCCGGCCAGGGCATGCGCGACTTCCCCGCATCCCAAAAGGCGGAAACGCTGGAGCAGATCAAGCGCGACCCTATTTTCATCGCTTCCCACTGGAAAGATCCCAATGTATTCTTCCGCGCCGGGGGCACCGAGAAGGTGGGCGACACCGACGCTCGCATTGTGGATGTGAATGCCGCCGGCACTCCCATCCGCTGGTTTGTCGATCCGCAGAGCGGTCACATTCTGAAAGAGACCTACAAAACGCTCAACCAGGGCGGACCCGTGCAAGGCGAGACCGACATGGACAACTGGAAACCGATCAGCGGCTTGAACCTTCCCCTATTGCGCCATAACAAGCAGAACGGCGAGGATTCCAGTACATCGGAGTACACAGCGCTGGAACTCAACCCGGCAGTCGACCCCAAGCTATTCGACAAACCAACGGAGAAGTCGGCAGCGCAACAATAGCGCCGCCTCTTTCGTAGCGCCGCCGTCCCGGCGGCTGTTAGGGGGGCGCCTTGCCCGCCTTTTCTACCCCTTGACAGTGCCAGCCCAAGCTATTATTTTAGGCGAACAAAAGGCGAAATATGGACGCCCCTTCCCTGTTCGCATTCCCCCAGAACTCCCCACTCGTCGGCATCGCCAGGCTGGCCTCGGAAGGCGAATCCCTGCGCGAGGGGCACGAAGTCGAATACTTCACTCTGCCCGCGAAATCCCTGCTCAACCGCTGCGTGAGCAATCGTAACCTGCCTTTTACCTGGACCATCAACCCGTACCGCGGCTGCGAATTCGCCTGCAAGTACTGCTATGCCCGCTACACCCATGAATTCATGGAAATGCGGGACGGCGCGGAGTTCGAACAGAAGATCTACGTAAAGCAGCACGCCGCCGACCTGCTACGGCGCGAACTGCGCCGGGTCAAGTCGGGGGAAGCAATTGCGCTCGGCACCGCCACCGATCCCTACCAGCCGGCCGAGCGCCGCTACGAAGTCACGCGGGGCATTCTCGAAGAGTTCGTCCGCCATCGCGGCTTCGAGCTGGGGATCGTCACCAAATCCAATCTCATCGTCCGCGATCTCGATCTACTCCGTGCGGTCGCGGAGAACAATGCGCTGTCGATCCACATCACCGTGACCACGTTGAACGTCGAGTTGGCACGGATTCTCGAGCCCCGCGCCCCCCGCCCGGATTTGCGCATCGACGCGGTTCGCCAGCTCAGCGCCGCGGGGCTGACCACGGGCGTGAGTTGCTCGCCAGTTCTCCCCGGCATCACGGACTCACCCGCCGATCTGGAGGCCCTGGTGCGCGTCGCCGCCGCTGCCGGAGCCCGCCACATCTTCGCCGGACCTCTGTTCCTGAAGCCCTGTTCGGCAGCGATTTTCCTTCCCTTCCTTGAGCTACACTTCCCGCAGTTGGTGGAGAATTACCGCCAGCGCTATCAGGACCGCGCCTTTCTTCCCCCCTCCTACGGCAAACGCGTGGCACAACTCATCGCGCGCTTCCGCCAGAAGTACGGCATCGGCACCGACCCCCGCGGAAGGATGGCCAACAAGTGGCCGGCGCAGGCTCCGGATGAGCAGTTAACGCTGTTCTAGAGGATTACTGATTGTCAATTTTCAATTTCCGATTGCCGATTGTTTGAAAAATCGGCACTCGGAAGTCGGCAATTGGAAATCAAGACTCCACCCTTCCTCTATAATTTGTTTACGCTTATGGCGACTGCCTTCCCACCTGCTGAAACGGTCACCGCTCAACGCATTCCCCTCAGAGTACGGCTGCAGCGATTCTGGCACCGCGTCACCGAAGGGCTGGAGGTCAGCCAGCTCTGGTCACAGTTTGAAACCGACGCTCGCACAGTTACCGCCTGTACTCGAGCGACGTAGCCGCTAAAACGCCCGCGGGTCTTACCCGGCGCGGCCACAATCTGCACGTCGTCAAGGAGTTCTTCTGGGCGGTCGTTGAAAAACTCTCGCCCGCGCGCCGCGTCCTGCTGCTTGCGGCCTTGGTCATGCTTCTGTTTCCCAGCAGCGGGTTCAGCTATCACGATGCCGGAAACGAGTTGCACGTCGTCGAAATCGATCTCCATTTCTGGGGCGGTCTGCTGCTGTTTTTACTGCTCATGCTGGAAATCGCCGACCGCGTCGTGATGAAGCGCGATTTACAGATTGCGCGGGAGATTCAGACCTGGCTGCTGCCCGGCGCTCCGCCGCAGATTCCCGGAATCTCGGTTGCCTACACCACGCGCCCGGCAAACACCGTCGCCGGCGACTACTACGACGTGTTTCCGCGCCCCGGCAAAACTCCCGAAGAGAGTCGTGTGATGTTCGCTGTGGCCGACGTGGCGGGCAAAAGCATTCCCGCGGCTATGCTCATGGCTACTCTTCAGGCCAGCCTCAAAACGCTGTCGACAGCCCAGGTCGCCCTGCCCGAACTGGTTGCGAACATGAACAGGTACGCATGCTCCAACAGTCAGGGCGGATTGCGTTTCACCACCGCTTTCCTGGCCGAGTACGACGCAGCCCGACGGACCTTCTACTACATCAATGCCGGTCACAACAATCCAATCCTGCGCCGCGCCAACGGATTGATCGAACGTCTCGACGTCGGCGGATTGCCCCTCGGCATTCAGCCCGAGGCCAAGTATGAATCGGCCAGCGTAACTCTCGCGTCCGGCGATTGGCTGATCATCTTTACCGACGGCTTGGTGGAGGCGGAAAATGCCCGCCAGGAAGAGTACGGCGAAACCCGGGTTCTGACCACAATCAACGCGGCGGCCGCGACCGCTCCGAATGACATGCTGCAACGCCTGATGGCGGAACTGGATCTGTTCGTAGGCACAACGCCGCAGCACGACGACGTGACCTGCCTGCTGATAAAGGCGGAATGAAAGATGCGGCGTCTGGAAGCCGGGCGCCGGCGCCGCCCCACCTGGCGGTCGCGGTCGCACTTGAAGCCAATGAACTCAACCCGTCTCGTCGTCTCAAAACGATCATACGGACCGGTACTTCGACCGCACAGCCCATTCCAGCCCATAAGTTGCTCCTGTGATGTGCGACAAGATCTGCCGCAAGACCTTGATTCTTAGGCGTTCTAAGATGGCCGGTTGGGTCGTACGGCGGTTGCCGCGAACCGTTAGTTCCATGACAGTTTTTGGCATGATGCCAGGCCTGGAAGCGCGTTACAATAAGTCTGAAGTGTGCCCTTGTAATGAAAATAAAGGCCTTGCTTTCAGTCTGGTAGTAACCAAGGTAACTAGCGGGTTTGGCCCGGCAAGTGCCATTATCAAGTTCGACTGCGTCATTACCATGACCAGCATGAAATCAACGAAAGTCCAAAACGAGGGGAAAAAAGAGATGCGGAAACAACAGAAGGGTTTCTCACTGATTGAGCTGCTGATCGTGGTTGCCATCATCCTGATCATCGCAGCTATCGCGATTCCTAACCTGATGCGCGCCCGTATGGCTGCCAACGATTCGTCCGCGGCCGCTTCCGAGCACACCATCATTGTCGGAGAAGTCGGCTATTACGGCGCTTATCCTACCCAAGGTTATGCCACGCTGGCCCAGTTGGGCGGCAATGCCACACCTTGCGTTCCGGCAATCGCCAATGGCTGCCTGATTGACAACAACCTGGCCACCAACGGCGGCGGCCTCGGTAAGAGCGGTTACAGCTTTGCCGTTGCGGTTACGGCTCCAGCGGCTGCGGCGCCTTCGACCTTCTTCACCACCGCGGTGCCGATCTCGAACACGTCGGGTACCAAGTCGTTCTGCGCGGCTGATGATGGCGTAGTGCGCAACGGCGCGCCGGGCGTCATTACCGCCGCGGCTACCTACGCGGCTTGCCTGGCTCTGAACCCGATGAACAACTAATAACGCAGACTTGGCAGAGTACCCAGAGGTACGAAGCCAGAGGGCAGCGGATGCAAATCCGCTGCCCTTTTACTTTTCCCCCACTGGTCTGAGTTGCATTGGCAAGCACCAGACTGTGCCGTAGAGACGTAACTTGCTACGTCTTTGCCGGCGGCGGCAAGACGTTGCAAGCAACGTCTCTACGACAGGGCGCTCTGCCGTTTGTTCTTTTTTCCTTGAAGGTGTTTTCTTTCCTCGCTTTGCCTTCTCAATCTGACAATTCTTGTCACCGAACCCGGGCCTGGGTAACCTCCCACGATCTGGAAGAAAGCTAAACGCTGGTTCCTCAATGGGATGGAGTGCTTACTTTAGTCTTGGGAAGGCTCTTTGTTTTGGTGACAGGGGTGCAACCATTCAAGCATTCTTCATGAACAACTAATCGGCTGAATTTGGCAAAGGACCTGGGGGAGGGTACCAAGCCAGAGGGCGGCGGAAGCAAATTCGCCGCCCTTTTGTTCTTTCGACGGCCGGCCGAAACCATTCTGAGGAGAAAGTGGTTAGTGCTTGTAAGGGGGCCAAGATCGACAGGCATGGCCTGTTAAGTGCAACAGTTTTCGTGTGTCGCCCGAGTACCGCAGGTTTTGTCCGGGCCAAGGGCGGCAGACCGGATCTACCCATGGCGAAACAAGAGGGTTTCTCATTAATCGAGCTGTTGATCGTGGTTGCGATTATCCTGGTGATCGCCGCCATCGCCATCCCGAATCTATTGCGGGCTCGCATGGCAGCCAACGACTCATCCGCCGCGGCTTCCATGCACGCGATCGCCGTTGCTGAAGCTGGGTATTTCGGGGCCTATCAAACGGTTGGCTTCCCGGCAACTATGCTGCCGTTGGGCGGGCCGCAACCTTGCGCTCCGTCCATTGCCACCGCTTGTCTGCTCGACCAGTCCCTGGCCGGGGGCGCACCCAAGAGCGGCTACAGCTTCGCGGCCACCGGATCTGCCGCCGCGGGAAGCACCATCAACAATCAGTTCTATGCCACGGCAACCCCAATCAGCAACATGACCGGTACCCGCGCCTACTGCTCCGCTGACGATCTGGTGGTTCGCACGCAACCGTCGGGCAACACCACTCTGGTTGCGAGCTACGCGGCGTGCTGGACCCTGTCACCTATGGGAAGCTAGGCCCTGTCCGCACACTTTCCGGCCGATTATCGAAGTGCCACAGTACGAGCCGGGCTCTTTTACTTTCGTAATGTCCTGCGCCCGCACTGCCACTTTACTCCTAAACGGTTTTGCATATAATTTTTCCTTGTAAAACAAAATAATTTCTTTAGCGACTGTATTCCTGCCATGTCTGCCATAGAAATTTTGGGATTGGAAAAAACCTACAGCGTCGGCTTCTGGCGCAAGCACCCGAAGCGCGCATTGCATCCCCTGCACTTCACGGTCGAGGATGGAGAAATTTTCGGCTTCCTCGGCCCCAACGGCGCCGGCAAAACTACTACGCTCAAACTGCTCATGGGACTGGTGTTTCCAACCGCCGGATCAGCCCGCATCCTGGGCCGGGAGTGGACCGACCCCGCGGTCAAAGCGCAGATCGGTTTTCTTCCCGAGCAGCCCTATTTCTACGACTATCTGACAGCCCACGAACTGCTCGACTACTACGGGCAGCTTTCCGGCGTTCCCGCCAAACACCGCAAGCAGCGCGTGGAGCAAGTGCTCCGGCAGGTGGGACTGCCCGATGTGGAGGGCGTGCAATTGCGCAAGTTTTCCAAAGGCATGCTGCAGCGCGTGGGAATCGGCCAGGCCATCCTGCACGATCCCAAGCTGGTGTTCTTCGATGAACCTATGTCCGGGCTCGACCCCATCGGCCGGCGCGAAGTGCGAGACCTGATGGTGCAACTCAAGTCTGAAGGCAAGACCGTGTTCTTCTCCACCCACATTCTCTCCGACGCGGAAACCCTCTGCGACCGCGTTGCCATCATTCACAAGGGTGAACTCCGCGGCGTGGGCGCAGTTGAGGATTTGACTTCCAGCGTTCAGGGCAAGGTGGAAGTAATCTGGCATGGCACACAGGTTCCGGCCTCGATCAAGGCTCTAGGCGCGGAGTGCCATGTTACCGGTGACCGTGTCCGCACCATCATTAACGAGAATCAGCAGGACACCGTGATCGATGCTCTGCGCCGCGATCGGCAACGATTGATCGCGATTACCCCGGTGCGCACTTCGCTCGAGGCTTACTTTGTCGAGAAGTTGCGCCGCGCCGAGACTACGGCCGGCTCTACCGCATGAAGAGGATAAGATGAACAGCCGCATCGCACACATCGCATCCAACACTTTCCGCGAAGCGGTCCGCGACCGCGTGCTCTACAACCTGATCGCATTCGCGCTGCTGCTCTCCGGGGCGGCGATTCTGGTGGGCCAGATTTCGATTGAAATCGAGAAGCTGGTCGTTATCAATCTTGGTCTCACCGCGGTTTCGCTTTTTGGAATCGTCATCGCAATCTTCATCGGCATCGGCCTGGTCTCCAAAGAAATCGAAAAGCGGACTCTTTATACCGTGCTTTCCCGTCCCGTCCGCCGGTGGGAGTTCATCGTCGGCAAGTTCTTCGGGCTGGCGGGCACGCTGGTGGTGAATACGTTCTTCATGGCGATTGGCGTGTTTGGCGCGCTGTTCTATGTTGCTCACAAATTCGTGCGCGCCGACGCTCTGATTCTGGTGGCTTTGTACTTCATCGTTCTCGAGTTTCTGATCATCTGCTCGTTGGCATTGTTGTTCTCGTCGTTCTCTTCGCCCTTGCTTTCGGCTGTCTTTGCCTTCTCGTTGTTCGTCATCGGGAGCTTCGCCGAAGACCTGCGCAATTTCGCGGGAATGGCGCACGGGTTCTCGCGCTGGGCGGCCACCGGCGCGGCCTATCTGGTCCCGAACTTCTCTGCGTTCAATGTGATCACTTCCATCGCGCATGAACAGCCGGTCGCTGGACAACTCATTCTGCATAACACTCTCTACGCCTTGTTCTATGCCACGATGGCGCTGAGCGGAGCGGTGCTGATCTTCGAGCACCGTGACTTGAAATGAAGGCTCGTCAGAAAACCACACTGGTCGCAAGCGCATGCCTGATCCTGTCGCTGGCTGCCAGTTCGTGTGTCCTTCATCGCAGCGACCAGCTTCGCCCGCAAGCCACGCTCGACGAGGTGCTCTTCCTCAGCTCGCCGAAGGTGATCAAGCGCGCCAGTCTCGGTTACGACGGGCTGATGGCCTGCATTTACTGGACTCGCGCCGTGCAATACTTCGGCTACCGGCATCATAATTTCGCCGCCAGCTACAACCTGCTGGCGCCGCTGCTCGAAATTACGACTCACCTCGATCCGCATCTGCTGGTCGCTTACGAATTCGGCACCAGCTTTCTTGCACCCAAACCGCCGCACGGCGCTGGCGAACCGGAGCGCGCGATTGAGTTGATGGAATACGGCATTCAGAACAATCCCGACAACTGGAGGCTCTACTACGACCTGGGCTTCGTCTATTACATGGAGCTTCGGGACTACAAGAAAGCCGCCGAAACCTTTGAGCGCGGATCGCACGTTCCAAACGCTCATCCCTTTCTGAAAGTGCTGGCGGCGCAGATGGCGCAACATGCGGGCGAGTATGAGACGGCTCGGATGCTGTGGTCGGCGACTTACCAGACCACGCAGGACAAACAGATTAAAGACAACGCGGTCGAACATCTTCGCGCCCTGCGAGTGGACGAAGACGTAAAGCATTTGCAGGAAGCGGTGACCCGCTTTGGGGAGCGCACTGGACGACTGCCCGCGAGCATGGCAGAACTGGCAGGCGCAGAGGGACTGACTGGAATTCCCGTCGATCCTGACGGTCATCCTTACAAATTGACTCCTGAGGGCCGCATTGAAATTCGCGTGCCCGATGACTTTCCTTTTGCTACCAGGGGATTGCCTCCAGGATATAAACCGCCGTCGAAATTCCATTTGCTGCAGTAATCCCAGCAGCCACACTCTCGCGATCTCTCCATTGCCATCGCTTATGATGGCGGAGAATGTACCGCCACGATTCCTCCGTTTCGCCTCAAATCAGTCTCTCGCGCTCGGCTCGGCAATGGTGGAATGAGGTTGCCGCGCGCGAAGGCCGGCTCGCTGCCGCGCGCCGACTGCTGGCTGCGCTGTGGGAGTTCGTTCGCGATTCCACTCCAGAACGCCGGCGGCAACGCTACGGCGACGCCGACTATGATTGGGAGCATCGCGTCAACACCACCAGCGCGGTCGTAGGCTGGCGCGACCGGTTGCTCGGGCGTTTTCCACTCGCCGTATCAGCCGACAGAGTCAGCGCTCTTCCACGAAATGCTTGACGCTTTGCGTCAGCAGAGTCATTCGGACTTTCACGACTTCGTCTTCGTCGATCTGGGATCGGGCAAAGGACGCACGCTGCTGATGGCTTCGGATTATCCCTTTCGCCGCATCGTGGGTGTGGAACTTTTGCCTGCGTTGCATCAGGCTGCGCAGGAGAATCTGAGCAAGTACCGAAGCGAATCGCAGAAGTGCTTCGCGCTGGAATCCATCTGCGCGGATGCGACCGAGTTCCCTTTTCCTGCCGAGCCAACTGTGCTTTATCTCTTCAATCCGTTTCCGGAAACGGGGTTGAGGCGGATGATCGCTAATCTGGAGCAGAGTCTGCGGGCGCATCCGCGGGCGGTGTATGTGCTCTACCACAATCCGCTGCTCGAACATGTGTTGAGCGAAAGCGCGGCTGCTTGGCAAGATTGGTGGAACACATCAGTATTCGATTTATGGATCACAGTGAGGCAGATGGGATGATTATTCACTTTACAAAAGTGTACAACTTATTCCATAATGCCTTACATGGAAGCAAGGCGCTATCGTTTCTTAGGTTTAGCGGCAGATGCGGTCGGCCTCAGCGCCTTCCGTAAGTCCCGTTTAATGCTTGCCAGCAATTTCCTAGTTGGAACCTGTTTCAATGCTTCCCGTTTTTCCTTTGCGTCCAATGGAGAACTCCTGTGACCCTAATTGACCTGATCGAGCACTTTGACACTGACGAACGATGCCGCGAACTGCTTGTCCGACTCCGCTGGCCTAATGGCGTCGAATGCCCACGCTGCAAGATGCCATCCGTAGAACTCGAAACTGCCAAGCAACTGTTCTACTGCAAGGGCTGTGATTATCAGTTTACCGTCACGTCCGGCACTGTGTTCAATGATTCGCATCTTCCCTTGCAAAAATGGTTTCTCGCTATCCTGCTTCTCTGTGAAGCCAAGAAGGGCATGAGCGCTCACCAACTCAAGCGCACGATCTGGGGCCAGCACAAAGGCTCTTACAAGACCGCGTGGTATCTCTGCCACAGGATCCGGTACGCAATGACCGAAGTCCGCAAGATGCTGGACGGCACAATCGAGATTGATGAAACCTACATCGGCGGCAAACGACGCGGCATGGAAGGTGGAGTTGCAAAGAAATCCAAGGAGGTCGTTATCGGCATCGTGCAGCGTGGCGGCGATCTCAAGTTTGTCCATGTAAAAGATGCGACAGCCAAGAGTATCCGCGAAGTGATGAGTGAACACGTGAGCGAGGATGTGGACGTGATCGTGACCGACGAATCCATCCTGTACGCTTCGGGCCTTCCCAAGACTCAGGTATCGAAACGTAAGAGTGTCAATCACAGCGCAGATGAGTACGTGCGCTACGAGAACGGCTTTTGCGTCACGACGAACACGATTGAATCCGCGTTCTCGCTTTTCAAGCGCGGCATCGTGGGAAGCTGGCATCGTGTCAGTCCAAAGCATCTCGCCTCTTACTTGAATGAAATGACGTTCCGTTTTAACCGTCGCAAGAGTCACACGCTTTTCCTCGATACACTCCGCCACATGGTCACGGCTCCCGCTTTGCCTTTCGAGCGGTTGACCGCTTGATATATCCCCTTAGCGGGTTGTCTACCCTGCGCCGTGGTTCTCGCTCACTATCTCTCAGAGCGCGCTCTAATTCGTCCATGACTGCCTTATCAGGAAGTCTTGGCATCTGTTTCCACGCTTCTCTAATTTTCCCCATGTCACTGGCACTCAGACCCGACACGGTTTTTCCAATGCGGTCTTTTGCGGTAAGTAGCATAAACCCCGTCGTCTCGCCAACGCCGTCAGCCGATTCCGCTGCGAATTTTGCGGTTAGCAATCCATACGTGGCTTCTGCTCGTGGCATGAATCTGTGAAATCCAAATCTAGCTAGGGAATGTTGCGCTGTCCACGCGCCAGTGCCGATTGCGGCAAATCCAATCGCATCGCACCACTGAATCTTTCCGTATTCAGTGATAACAAAAACGTGAGGCCGTCCATAGTCATCGAACCCCATGAACAGCAGATTCCACTCCTCCTCCTCGGCTCTTATTCGATCAGTGATCGAATCAAAGAAAGGGCGATCTTTAATTTTCAATTGTTGGTACTCAGCGTAGGAGTCTATATCGTATTGGGCCAGGATTTCCGTCTCAATAATGCGCTTACGCTCTTCTCGGTAGGCACGACTGCATTCTCTCCCGAACTGCCTAAATGGCGTGGCCTTGCTATTTGCCACAGCAGTTCTCACTGCATCGAGCAACGCCGTCATTGGCGAGAGCGGACCTGCAAACATCACTCGCCATCTCTTGTGAACCGTCTGCATCTTCCAGCCAGCCTCCGTTGACATGTGTCCCCACGAAAACCGTTGGTCGCATACGGCCAGAATCAACTTATCCCGACCGTAACAGGTATTCAACGCAGCGGCGCACATTGTCACGGGTGTCCTCCCGACTGCAAGCCGCTTAAGAGTGGATCGCCGTAGCAGCTTTGGGGCCACTTATAGACCCCCGCAGCTACTTTTGTCAAGTGAACTATATTGACAACGAGGCTGTGGATTTCGGTAGTGACTTAAATATTTCAGACACTGCATGGATTTCGCTTCTGGTTGACATCGAGAACTGATAAATGCGAGTTTGGCGCTCGATCCTAGCTCGCAAAGAACGCGATATATTAGGAAGCGCGATGCGGAATGCCTTCCGACAATATTTCAAGCCGACCAATGCTGATCTGCGTGATCTCTGGGAGCATGGGCTGTTCAGCTTTGACGCAAGCGTGTTGCTGAGCATCTACGGGTATTCAGGTGAGACTCGCCAGGAGTTAGTGAATTTTGTCGAGAAGAATGCCCTACGCGTCCGGCTCCCTCACCAGTTCGGCCTCGAGTACGCCCGCAATCGAGGAACCGTGATTGTTAAGCAAGTCAATAAATATTTGAAGGTTGAGAAGGAGCTCAGGGAGATTAAGGACAACGACATCGCGCCCAAGCGCGATCATCCGTACCTCACCAAGAAATCGATGAAGGCGTACCAGGCGATTCAAGACGAACTCGCAAAGAGCCGCAAGGCGATCGAGAAGTTAATTGGGTCTGACCCGTATGCTGAGAAGCTCTTGGCCGTGTTCGATGGGAGGGTCGGGAGCTGCCCCACGCCGGAAGAGTTGTCGCAGCGCCATTCAGAGGCGAAGAACAGGTATGACAAAAAGATTCCTCCGGGCTTTTCTGACCTCAAGAAAAAGGATGTCCCGGACGCGTACGGGGATTACATCGCTTGGCACCAGCTCATGCAGATTGCTAAGGCTGAAAAACAGGACTTTATTCTCGTGGTCGACGATCTGAAGGATGACTGGTGGTATATCGAGCGGGAGCGCACCGTAGGTCCTCGACCGGAACTCCTCGCGGAGTTCGCTCGCGAAACTGAACAGCATGTATATATGTACACCTCTGAAAGTTTCCTCCGCGCTGCACGGGAATTTACTTCTGCGGAAATCGGTGACGAGGTGATTGAGGAAGTCACGTTGCGGCTTGCAAGCGAGAGAGAAACGCAAAGGGGCGCGGACCTCAAGTCTGTTCCGACGGACGCCGCACCCGCGAGTGTGGAAAAGGCGACTGGCTCGCCTGTGGACAAGACGGGGGCGCCGAAAAAGACGTCGTCGGGCGCCGGCGTGGCGAAAAAATTAAGTTAGAAGCGAAGATCGATTAGGGGAAAAGGGACGCAAATGGCCGTTAGGGTACTGTGCGATGAGCCCGAGAAATTGCTCAAGAAAATAAAGGTAGCAGTGGAGAACGGGACGGTCGAGACTTGGCAACTTGACGATGACGGGGACTTTACCCATACCCCGCGGCAGTGGATACACCAAGCTTGGTTTCGCCCTAGTATTCTGAACAAGAGCCTCGTGTTTAACATACTTGGACAGGCCTCGAAGTGGATGACGACGCGAACCTATGCCGTCTACCACGGACGGCTCATCGAGATGCTTCTCGCTCATTTTGATGAAGACTTTTCGAATGTTACGGCGACGGCGATTCCCGAGGACGACGATTTTGTTGGGGAAGAGCCTTAGGTCGCTTCCGTGCGGAGACGGGAAGCTCCGGTCGGGATGAAGGTTGTGTCACGGAACCGCAGCAGCAGGTTCCTCACCGGGCTTGGCGCCGGGTTCGGAATGACAAACATTTTGGGAGGGTGCACACAGCCACGGCTGTCCTCGCGGCGCCTTGCGTATAAACTTGGACGATGACCACTCAGACCCTCAACTCCCTCGCTCGCGCTTCTTCTGCTTACCTGCGATCTGCCATGCATCAGCCTATTCAGTGGCATGAGTGGGGCGAGGAGGCGTTTGCTGCCGCGCGGCGCGAGAACAAGGCAATGCTGCTGGATATTGGCGCGGTGTGGTGCCACTGGTGCCATGTGATGGACCGCGAGTCTTATGACGATCCGGATGTGGCGGCCATCGTGAATGAACATTTCATTGCGGTGAAGGTGGATCGCGATGAGCGTCCTGACATCGACAGCCGCTACCAGGCTGCGGTCAGCGCGGTCAGCGGACAGGGTGGATGGCCGCTTACGGCTTTTCTTACTCCCGATGGCAAGCCGTTTTATGGGGGCACTTATTTTCCGCCGACGGATGCCTACGGGCGGCCCAGCTTCAAGCGCGTGCTGACCAGCATCGCCAATGCCTACAAGGAGAAACATGGCGACGTGGTGGAACAGGCGAAGATGGTCGAGAGTACGATCGCTCAGGCGGAGTTGTTTGCCGGGCGCGGTGGGCGGGTTTCGTCGAGCATCATCGATGCGATTCAGAAATCAGCGTTCAGCATGTTTGATCCGCAGCATGGCGGGTTCGGGCAGGCGCCTAAGTTTCCGCATCCTTCGGCGCTGGATTTACTGATTGAACGGTATGCGCGGAGAGTCAAAGCCACCTCTTCTCGCGCAGAAAGCGCGCGAGAAATGGGGCACCCAGATCTTCATGGCTTAATCGTTACTACCCTTGAGCATATGGGTAATGGCGGGGTTTACGACCAACTTGCGGGAGGGTTTCACCGTTACTCGGTGGACGAGCGGTGGGTGGTGCCGCATTTCGAGAAGATGTGCTACGACAACTCTGAACTGTTGAAGAATTATGTACACGGCTATCAGGCGACGGGCACGGAGTTCTTTGCTGATGTGGCGCGAGACATCATTCGCTGGATGGACGAGTGGTTGAGCGACCGCGAGCGCGGCGGCTTCTACGCCTCGCAGGACGCCGACATCTCCATGGACGACGATGGCGACTATTTCACCTGGACTCTGGATGAGGCCAGCGCTGTGCTCACGGAAGAAGAAGCGCAGGTTGCCGCGCTGCATTACGACATCAATGAGATTGGCGAGATGAATCACAACCCGGCTAAGAACGTGCTCTACGTGCGGGCGCCGCTCGACGAGATCGCGCGCCGGATGAGTATTAGTGTGGAGCAGGTGAAGGACCTGCTCGATTCCGCGAAGAAGAAAATGTATGCCGCGCGTTTGCAACGGCCTACACCTTATGTCGATAAGACGGTTTATGTGGGATGGAATTCCATGTGTGTGTCGGCGTATCTGGAAGCCGCGAAAGTGCTTGGTTTGGACGATGCCCGGCACTTTGCGTTGCGCTCGCTGGATCGAATCCTGGCTGAGGCTTGGAAGCTTTCGGCAGAAGCGGGCGAGTCACCCGCTTCCACACGGCTGTTGCACGTGGTTGCTTATTCCGATCCTGCGGCCTCGCACCGCGAAGTTTCTGGGCTGCTTGATGACTACGCTGCTACAGCGATTGCGTGCCTCGACGCTTACGAGGCCACGGCCGACCTCAGCTACTTCAAGTTCGCGAAGGCTATAGCCGACGCGATGATCGCGCGGCTCTTCGATGCGGTATCCGGAGGGTTCTTCGATGCCGAGCCTGCCGCCGAAGGCGCAAGTCTGGGCGTGCTCTCGACTCGCCGCAAGCCGCTGCAGGATTCGCCAACGCCGGCGGGGAATCCCATGGCGGCGATTGCGCTGCTGCGGCTGCATCACTACACGGGCGATGGCGGGTATCGGGATAAGGCGGAGCAGACGCTGGAAACTTTTGCCGGCGTGGCAGGGCAGTTTGGAATTTTCGCAGCTACGTACGGGATTGCAGTCTTACATCTGTTGGAGAATCCCGTGCAGGTGGTTGTGGTTGAAGGTTCCGCGTCTGATGAAAAGGCATCCGCACTCGCTGGTGTGGCTGCCAGCGCTTTCGCCTTCAACAAGAGCGTGCTGCGGCTGACGGCGAACCAGGCGGTTGCTGGCAACCTTCCTCCTACGCTGGCGGAGACCATCCCGAACTTGCCTCAGTTGAAATCGGGCGAGTCGTTTGCAGTTTTATGTTCTGGATTTGCCTGCCAGCCTCCGGTTACGGATCCCGGCGAGCTGCGGCTCGCGATGGAGTCCGCGCTCGAGAAGAGGCCCTAGACGGCGACCACCGGGGCTATAAGCCCGCTCATTAGATACGCTGACGGGGCGCTGAAACGCCGCTCTTCCACGGTACTGCAGGCATTTCCGAGGGGTCATCCCAAAAAACGAGGCTGACGGTTTATGTATGAAGTCCGTCAGCCCGAAGATTGCGAGCCCTAGGTTCGGCCCAAGTTACTGGAGGTTACTTTGGTGACCTTGCGGCCACCTGTGACATCCGTTTAACTGCTATTTCACATCGGCGGTTGGCCGCCGCTGCATCTGTTTTGCAGTTGTTGTTGTGGTGGGCATGTAAGGATCGGGCCTCCGTCCGGGGCGGGAACCTGCGGAACGAGGGCTCCGACGTATGTGCCCACTAGTCCAACCATCAGGATCGAAATCCTGACTGCTTGCTTCATGGGTTTACTCCTTTTCCGCGCCATAGTTGCCCCAAAAATAGGGCATAGTGGCGTGGAGAGGAATTATAAGGCACGAGTCAAGCCCCTCCGCAAGAATTCCATCCGAGGCAGGTCCGAGGGCAACTCTCAGTTTGTTCCCTTCGCTGCAGCGCGGCTCGAAGAAGCCCGTCAATACAGGGTAAAATGTAGGTCTTCTAAGGTATTTCCCTTATAGGGCCGGACTAGGTGCAGAGCAGGCCTCAAAGGCATGCTCGGGCGGTAAAACGTTTACGAAATCCGGAAATCGCAAGCCGGCGCTGCAAGAATTTCTAACCGCGGAAGTCCTGAGATCTGGATGGTTAGCGCTTGGATCCGACCCGCTCAACCATCCCGGAAATGCTCAAGCCGCTCATGGGCGCGACCGCGGCCTGTGCGGTGGCTTTCGCCGCGTTTTCGACTTCGGGCGCTGGCGACTGCGGTACTTGAGTCCGCGAAAGAGCGCGGTCGACCATGCCTTCGAACATTGGGATCAGTGAGTCCGGAGGCAGCGGGTGCTGGATGTCGGACAGGCTCTGCTCCCAGCGCTGCGGCCGTAGGAGAGTAGACGCAGCGTCGCGGGCGGGGCTCTTCGACACGGTGTAACCCAGCCAGAGCAGCAACGTGGCGTTGTAAGCGCCCATATTGATCAGGCTCATCGAAGTATTGCCCAGATGATCGCCCACCCAGGATGCGATTAGAACCAGTTCGACGACTGCGAAGGTTCCGAAGCCCAGAGCGATGCCGAAGCTGTGCTGGCGCCGGCTTACTCCCAGGTAGCGGGCAAAGAACAGCAGGAATAGCACCATCCCGACTTGAATGATGCGTACGCAGCGCTGGGCGGTCATGATGGCCTGCACCCATGCCGCCATGTCGGACGAACTGGTGGAAACCGATACCACTCCGGCCACCAGGAGCATCACCAGACCTGCCCATTTGAACAGCACGGTGCCGAGGTCCCGCAGGGTGTGGAAGGGCCGGAATACATCGAGAAAGGCTTCATGAATCACCATGAAACCCAGAGCGACGCTGATTGCGGTGCTGATCCAGGAAACGTAAAAAGCGGCGGAATAGTAGTAACGGTAAATCGGAAAGACCACCGCGAAAGTCATGATCTGCGTCACGATGTAGGCAAAGAAATACTTGAAAGGGTGGTGCTGGCCGCGGCGAAGCATAGAGATAGCAATCGCCGTTTGGAGAACGGGATGTGCGATCCAGAGCGCGTAGTACAGAATTCGGATTTTCTCGCTCATGGGAACAATTCTCTTACGCCCTCGGCTCGAAACAAAACCAGCGCCCAGAGCCAGTTTCGTGGCACCGCGTGAAATGAGACCGCTCTGGTAATAAGAGAAAGTTAAACTCTTTAGTCCAAGTGTTCAATGTACTCAGGTAACCGAAAGTAACGTTACCTTCGGGCCATTGGGCTACCTCTGAGGCGGGAAGTTAACAGGAGGTTCGCGATGCGGCTGGCCCGGCTTACTCGCCGAGGAAGATGAAGTACGACGAGTTCCACAATGCGGTGGGCAAACTTCCTCGGGGCTGCGCCGTGAGCACGATGTTGTATTCTCCGGTGCTAGCCAGGTTCAAGTCTCGTAACACATTTTCAGGCTGGACATCCCGCGTGCCGGCCTGCGGCCCTCTTACCGCCGGAGAATCCGGCCTGCGCCTCGATAAGCGCCAGCCGAGATAGAAACTCGTGCACATCGCTGCCACGGCCGAAGCCGGAGACCACAAACGAGACTTCCGCATCTTGGGAAGAGAAGTGCCATGCCAGCGACGCTGCCATGATTCACCGCTCGCTCGTAGGCCTGCGGGGAAATCAGGCCCACCGCGGGATTGTCGAAGACTATGCACAGTTTGCGCTCATCCTCGCGACTAAACTCACGCACTTTCAGTGATCCGGACTTGGCGGTTGCCTTCCAGTCGACGTGGCGCGCCGAGTCCTCAGGCATGTACTCGCGAATGCGGTACAAATCGGAGCCGCGGCCGCGGACAAAACTTTCCCACTCTCCGCGCACCAGGGGCAGGATTTCAAACAGCTCGTCGGGCGGCTCAACCGCTGGATACACCAGAACCTCGCGCTTGAGGGCAATGTCCCGCGTCTTGGTCAGGAAGGCGAAGGGAAAGCGCGTGGCGACGCCAAAACTCGATTCGCAATACCGCCCCCGCCGGTCAAACCGCAGTTCAAGGTCGGCCGTGAGATCGGCTCCCGGCCGCAGGAACGGAAAATAGATCATTCCCTCGAAGATTCCCGGAGCCGGCGGCGCTACTTCGATTCGCTGCACCCGCCAGTCGCGCAACCGCAGCCACTGATTCTCGGGAGGGCGGTTCAGCGGAAAGGCAAATGTGGTTCGTTCCCACTTCCAGTGCTTGCGAATCTTATTATCTTTTTCCTTGCGGGCCGGAACGACGCGAATCGAAAACGAGGGCAGGAAGCGCCTCGGGTTTCGCAGCAGGATCCGTCCCACAACCGGGCGCCCGGCAAACATGTGTTCGGGAAGACGAACTTCAAGCTCGAGGCCGCGCAACGCCAGAGCGGAAACTATTCCCGACACCAGGATCGCCGCCAGCATCGCCGCCACCACGATGTACAGCAGATTGTTCCCCGTATTCAGCGCCGCGATGCCGATCACGAGCGTGACCAGCACATAGATGACGCCCGCTTTTGTGACTTCGTAGTGAAACGTCTGGCGCAGTCGCTCGATCGCCACGCGCCGCGCCAGGTACGGCACGGTGATCAATCCCACAAACGCCGCCATCAACAACGCCAGAGACGCCAGAATCACTGACGCCCACAGGTTGCCCGCTTCGCCCGAAGCCGTCGAAATCAGTGCCGCGCCGAATGCCAGCCCCAATCCCACCAGCGCCAGCAAAAACTTTACCCACACTTCCGCCGAGGCCGATTGCAGCCATCGCGCTATTCGGCCACTGGAGGAAAGGCGTTTTACCGAATCTGCGTATGCGGAAAACACTACTTCGAGCCTAGCATCGCCTTGAAGAACGAACAATCAAGACCGGCTTGCAGAAAACGCCTTCGTAACCATGCTTTCAGTGGCCAGCGGTCAGTGGCCAGTGACCCCGGTAGCCCCAATACGAATACAGTTGTGTCGATAACGGGCCAGTGATCCTGATCACTGACCACTAACCACTTAATTCGGATCTCAATTCCCCACGCTGACCAGGAATTGCTCGATCTTGCCGTCTGGCATCTCGAAAGTTGAAATCGTCAGGACTTTCTCCGCAAACTTGGCCCGGTAGGCGCGATGGGTCATCCCGCCGCGCAACTGTTCCGTCGTCTGCTGGAAGTCTTGCGATGCGCCGAGCGGGCTGAGGCTGGCGGCGAAATCCTTGAGAGCTTGCGGGTCGAAATAACTGTTGGCATTGTCGGTGAGCAGGGAATGGTCAATTTTTCCTTGCTGAAGCTGCTCCAGGATCTTGCGCGCACGCTCCGTCTTTTCCTTGATTACCTCCGTATTCCCGGCAAACAGAAGCGGGGCGATCTTCCGCGCAATTTGACCGCTGGCATTCACCGCATCCTGGTTGGTCAGCACGATGACAGCGGCGCGATCTTCTGGAAACACCATGTTCTCCGCAGTAAAGCCGGACACTTCTCCACCATGCTCAAGCACACGGCGGCCGGCCTGGTTGCGGACAGTGATGCCCAGCCCGTAGGCGGTTGCTGTGCCGTTCTTCAGCAGAACGTCCCTCTGCATCTCCTGACACGAAGAGGGCTTCAAGAGGCGCTGGTTCATCATGGCGATATCCCACTTGGCAAGGTCTGTCACCGGCATGGCCAGTTCGCCAGCGGCGAACAGCCATCCCTTCCCTTCCCGCGGTGCGGCTCGCAAGGGGCCCAACGCGTAGCGCATGTAGCCCGTGGGGTCGGTATCGGCAAGGTGATCCTGATCGATATTCACGACGCTCTGCATTCCCAGCGACTCGAAAATACGGGAACTCAGGAATCGCAGCAACGGCATCCCGCTGGCTTTTTCCACGATCACGCCGGCGATCACGTAATTGGTATTGCTGTATTGCCATTTGGTGCCGGGATCGAAATCGAGCGGCTTGCGGGCCCAGCGGGTAAGAATCTCGTCGGCTGTGATTGTCGTCAGCATGAATGGAGGTACGTAGTCTTGCGGCCAGTAATCCTGATATCCGGAGGTGTGCGCAAGCAATTGCCGGATCGTGACCTCTTTTGCGCGCGTGAGATCGGGCACAAAGCGGGAGACAGGGTCGTCGAGCGACAACTTGCCCTGTTCCGCCAGCATCAGAATCGCCGTAGCGGTGAACTGCTTGCTGATGGAGCCGATCTTGTAGCGCATTTCAGGCGTAGCCGGAGTGGCTGGTTCAAGGCGCGCACTACCGTAGGCATGGGTATAGACGAGCGTGCCATCCTTCACCACGGCCACCGACGCGCTAGGCACACCACTGCTTTCGAGCAGCTGCCGGGCAGCCTGGTCAATCTCGCTACGCGTTTGGTCGGAAAGCTGCGGGGGAGTTTGCGCTGAAGTTTGTCCAAGAATCGAAAGCGCAAAACCTATACAGGCCGCCACCCGAACAACGCCGCGCCGGACAAGATTTTCTTCGCGAACGAGTCAACCTGTGCATGGAATACCCTCCGTGCAAAAGGCGGA
>CAWEDF010000017.1:0-19479 GCA_963807655.1 uncultured Acidobacteriaceae bacterium
CAGGACATTGGCTTGCCATCAAAAGGTTAGTGTACTGGAAGGTTATTGCGCCGCTGCTGTTTTCGCTTGCAACTGCGCGCTGGCGGGCAGGAGTCGCGGAATCGCCGCCATTAGCCGTTGCGTGTATTCGTGTTGTGGGTTGGCGAAGATCTGTTCCGTCGGGCCGCATTCAACGATCTCACCCTGATGAAGAATGGCGATGCGGTCGCAAATCCCCGCCACCGAAGCGAGATCGTGAGAAATATAGAGAATGGCCATCCCAGTGGAGCGGTTCAGTTCGCGAAAGAGAGCAAGAATCTCGGATTGCGTGATTACGTCGAGAGCGCTGGTAGCTTCGTCGGCGATGAGCAGCGCGGGACGATGCATGACGGCCATCGCGATCAGCACGCGCTGTGCCTGACCTACACTCATCTGCGAGGGATATTTGCGCAAGAATTCATCGTCGGCAGGGAGAGAAACGCTTTGCAGAGACGATCGGATTGCGTCGCCACAATCGGTGCTCGTGCCCGATGCGTGGGCCCGCCATGCTTCCCTGAGCTGGGTTCGAATCTTCAGCGCCGGATTCAGGGAAGACAGCGGGCTCTGCAATACAAGCGAGATAGCACGGCCGCGCAAAGCGCGCAGTTCGCGTTCAGAAAAGTGCAAGAGTTCAGAATCCTGAAATCTGATCGTGCCTTCGGCTGGCGCGCTTTTTTCAAGAAGGCCGAGGATCGCCATGGCCAGCGTGCTCTTGCCGGAGCCGCTTTGTCCGACGAGTCCCAACACTTCGCCGCGCTGGATTTCCAACTCCACATCGCGCAGGACGGCGGCTTGCCCGCGTATCGCACGGAGAAGTGGGCCGACAGCAGAACGTGATTTTGCGGGCCGGATGACATTCTGGTCTTCGCCTTAGTGGTTTGTTTGTTCCTGGATCCGTGTAAATCCGTGTAAAGGAAGTTGCTCTTATTTCGCCGCGACCGTGAGCCGTTCCGCATTCCAAAAGGTTTGCGGAGAAAGAATCACTGGGCTGCGCCGTGCACAGACGTTGAAACCGCGGAAAGCGCATTCTTGTTAATCAGGAAGATGAACGGTTCCTGTTCGACCACGATTTCCTGCACGCGGTCGAACGCTTCTTTGCGTTTTTTCGCATCGCTCGAAGGCTTGCGTCCGCATAAGACGGTCAATTTCCGCTTCCCACGGGGTCTCGGGAGTCTTCTGCTGCGGGTTCCACTGGTGATTCTCCGAAGAACTCAGCCATACGTTCATCTCGCCATTCGGATCCAGATCAACGTTGGTCAGGCCCAGAAGGATAGCCTCATAGTCGAAGGTCTGCGTCATGCGTTCGATCAGGGAAGGGAAGTCGAGCGTAACCACGTTTACGTGGATACCAATCTTCTGCAGATCATCCTGGATCAGTACCGCCATGCGCTCCCGGTATTTATTGCCCGCGTTAGTGATAATGGAAAACACGACCTGGTTTCCATCTTTATCTTTGAGCGCGCCGTTTTCCAGACGGAAGCCTTCGTACTGCAACGCCTTCAGCGCCGCATCGGAACTGTACGTCTGGGGCTTAAGCTTGCCGTTGAACCAGAACTTATTGGCCGGAGAGAACGGTCCCACGGCCGGCTGGGCGTGTCCGTGGAAGACAACGCGGCTTAAGTCCTCGCGGTTGATAGCTTCCGAAATCGCGCGCCGGAAGTTGGCGGAGCGGAACCAATTCTTTTTGTAGGCTGGAATCGGAGACTTCGCCACTTCGTTGAACCAGAGTTGTTCGCTATCGAGTGACGGCGCCCGCGTCATGCACGAGTTGCGGCGAAGTTGCGGCCAGCTTGTCGAAATATTCGCTGTCGAGAGAATTGATCAGGTCCAATTCTCCACGCTTGAAGCGCAGCATCTCCACGTCGCGGTTGGGCTGAATATCAAGCGGATCGAATCCAGGTAAGGGAGTTTTCGTCCTTGCTCGTCCGTCTTCCAGTAATTGGGATTGCGCTTCAAGAGAACCGACGCCCCGGCTTTGTAGTCGGCCACCATGAACGGTCCCAGCACGGCCATTTCTTTTTTCGGCGAACGCTCGGAGAGAATCGCGACCTGATCGAAAAGGCGATCCAGTCCGGCGACTTGTGCCGGGAACGTGATCGAAATTTGAGTCGGGGAAATCACTTTGGTTTCCACATTTCCCGTGCCCGAGCGGAAAGCATCGCCGGTCGGCGAATGCAGCGCCGGGTCCATCAATTGCTGGACGGTGTAAGCTACGTCTCCCGCGGAAAATGGGGTGCCATCGGAAAATGAGATTCCGCTGCGCAGGCGGAACGAGATTTGGCGCCCATCTTTTGAAACCTTCCAGGACACCGCCAACTCAGGCTCGAGTTCCTGAGTCTGGCGATTCACCCGCACCAGCACGCCCCCGGTCAAATAACGGATTGCGGCGGACGCGTCGTCTTCGACTTTCAGCGGATCAAAAGTCTTCGGCTCGCTGCGCAGGCAGAACTTGAGTTCGCCACCGCCTTGAGCCGCCGCGTGTCCCAGCAAAAATCCCAGGCAGAGCACCGCAACTGCGATTGCCTTCCCGTATGGACTTGCCATGTGTCCCAACTCACTCTTGTGGCGCTTCATGCGGCCACCTCCTCCTGCTTGGAAAGCAAAAGCTGAAACGACGTCACTACCACCACCAGCAAAATCAAGGGCACAAACTTCCACGGTTCTTCCCCCACGGAGACCAGACCTTCCAACTCTTTCAGCAAACTTCCCCACGAGGGCATGGGCTCGGCGACGCCCAGCCCGAGAATGCCCAGGTTGGCCTCACTCAAGATGAAGACCGGAATCGAAATCCAAAACTGCGCATAGAGCACAGGTTTCAAGTTCGGCACCACATGAATCCAAAACAGCCTTCTCCCGGGAAGTCCTGCGGCTCGCGCCTGCCGGACAAAATCTGACCCGCGCAGGGCTCCCGCGGTCGTGCACAAAACTCGTGCCGCGGCCGTCCAGCCCAGAAGCCCCAGCAGCAGAAATGTCACCAGCACCGATACCAATGGAGATACATTCAGCGGCATCAAGGCCCGCGCCGTAATCAGCAAGAACAACCAGGGCAGCGACAAAAACAAATCGGTCACCGCCATCGCCATCCGCGCCCAGACGCCGCCCAAATATCCCGCCAGTCCTCCAATCAACGCCGCCATCAGCGTTGAAAGCAGCGCCGCGGCCGGAGCCAGCAGCAACGAAATGCGGGTTCCATAAAGTACGCGGGCAAACCGGTCGCGCCCAATTTCGTCCGTTCCCAGCCAGTGCGTGCGCGATGGCGGCGCATTCGTGGCGTCACGGAACTGCTTTGCATATCCCGCCGGAGCCAGCCAGTTCGCTGCCACGGATGCGCCAAGCACCAGCACTAAAACTACGCACGCCAGTTTTCGCCAGAGATTCATGCTTCCTGGCCCCGGACCACATGACCGATTACATCTGCCCCGGAATTGGCCAGCAAGGTTACCAGCGTCACCAGAATCGTGATGTTAACCAGCAGTGGAAGATCGCGAGCCAGCGCCGCCTGCCACGCCAGTTGTCCGATGCCGGCCAAGCCGCACAGAGCTTCGACCGGGATGGCCGCTCCTACCGCCATACTTACCGACACTCCGGCGACAGCCAGCAACTGCGGCGTAACCACCGGCAAGACGTGCCAGAAGAGAATGCGAGCCTCGCCCAGACCTTTTGCTCTTGCCGTGATGATGTGAGGCCGGGAATAAGCCTTCACCAGCAGATTTCGCGCATAGCGGTAAGTGTGCGGGAACACGATCAGCGCAATCGCCAATGAGCCCGGCACATTCCACAGCACCGAGAGCAACGCCAACACCGCGGCGGGAATACAGAGAAACGTTCCGCTCACCACCGTAGTCCATGTGTCGTAAACCGAAAGCCGCAGCCACGCCGCACTCAATGCCAAGGTCAAGGTCAGCAGCCAGGCGAGTCCAAGGCCCATGGTCAGCAATCGCAGCGTGAGCGGCGCGCGATCGCGGAGCAGCGTGCGCACGGGCTTGCCCCAGAGCGAGCGAGGTCCCCAAATCGCCGTCGCGGCTCGATTCATGTAGGAGAAATAAAACTTGAAGACGTTGCGGTCTTGATGCCGGGCATCGCGCAGAGCCTGCACGCTCTGTGCATTCAAGTGCGGATCCAGTTCCCGCTCATCTACATCGAAGCCCGGCGCAAGCCGCACCAACGTGGCGGAAAAGAATCCTCCGAGCAGGACGGTCGCCACCAGAGCCAGCCCATGCCCGGCAATTTTCCATCGCAGGCTTCGCATTTATTCTCCCGAGGCGCCTTGCGCAAGGGAATTCCCAGCCGGTTGCGGCTTTCGCATGGTGGGTCTGCTTCACGGAGTACATGCGGCGGTCCGCCTCGGCCAGCAATGCCTCCACGTCATACCCATCTTCCGGACAGAAGGCCGTTCCCACGCTCAAGGTAATCACATCTTGTCCGCAGGTGTGCCGTCCCGCTTCGACCGCCGCCTCGTTCAAGCGGATTGTCTTTTCCTCGGCAGCCTCGGCGGTGAGTCCGGGCGCAGTGATGACAAATTCGTCGCCGCCCATGCGGGCAACGTAGTCGTAACCGCGGCATGCATCCTTCAGCCGCGTGCTGAACTCGCGCAGCAGTTTGTCGCCTTCCAGATGCCCGAAAGAATCGTTGATCTTCTTGAGCCCGTCGATGTCGCAGACCATCACCGCGAGCGAAGTCTTCATGCGCCGGCACCGCGCCACTTCCTGCGCCAGATGCACGAACAGCGAACGCGCATTGGGTAGCCCGGTAAGGAAGTCCGTGGTCGCCGAACTTTCCGCCTGCTGATACTTCAGGGCGTTCTCTACCGAGAGCGCCACCTTCGAAGCCACGGCCAGCAGAATCCGCAGGTGGTCCGCGGTAAAAGCGTCCACAGTCGAGTGATACATGGCCAGCACGCCGACCACGCCATTCAATCCCTGCAGTGGAACCGCCAACGCTGAAGCAAGAATCGCGGTTTCTCCGGATCAGCCACATAGCCCGACTCCACCTGCGGATTGCCATTGATGATGGGCTTGCAGTTCTCCGCCACCCATCCGCACAAACCTTCGCCCACGCGGATTTTCAGCGACGACAAGCACGCGAAAGTTTTCTCCGCTCACCAGTTCCGGCAGCAACCAGCCATTCCGGTTCACGAATACTGCGATGGAGTCGTAAGGAATCAGCTTGCGCAGCCGCATCGACAGCACTGAAAGCGTCTCGCTCAGGCTCAACGAGTTTCCCAGGTCCTGGCTCAACTCGAACATGGCTTGGGCTTCTTGCCGGGCGGATGCGATCGACGTCAGGAAGTCAGAATCGTTCTGCGGGTTGTCGGCCGATTTCTCGAATCCTGTCGCCGGAGCCAGGCCGCGTTCCACGCGCAGACCCTTCGAGAACCCGCGAGGGAAAAAGCCGTCTTCGTTGTTGATGTCTGCGCGATGCGTTCCAGGTCCACGTAGCGCCGCTCCAGAACCTCCACAATCTTCGGGTCGAACCACGTTCCGGATCTTTCTTTCACTGTACTCATGGCTCGATCCAGCGGCATGGCCTGGCGATATTGCCGATCTGAGGCCAGAGCGTCCAGGCAATCCACAACCGCAAGAATGCGCGCCCCGACGGGAATCTCTTCGCCGATCAGGCCAGCCGGATACCCCGACCCATCCCATCTCTCGTGATGCGAGCGCACGATGGGCGCCACAGGGTAGGGAAAAGCCACGCGATCCAGAATCTCCGCGCCCACCAGCGGATGCACCTTCATCTTCTCGAACTCTTCCGGAGTCAGCCGGCCAGGTTTGTTGATGATGTGTTCCGGCACGGCGAGCTTGCCGATGTCATGCAGCAGCGCTGCGGCGCGCAATGCCTCGATCTCGTCCGGCGAAAGTCCGATCTCTTTGGCAATTTCCACCGCATAAGTGCGCACGCGTTGCAAATGCGTATGCGTAGTGTGGTCCTTGGCTTCGATCGCAAGGGCCAAAGCCTCGATGGTTCGCATGTTCAGAGAAGCAATCTGCTCCACGTGCCGCTTCTCGACTTCCACGCGTTCTTTTTCAGCTTCCAGCCGTCCCAGATAGAGGCGATAGGAGCGGTACACCCAATAAATCACCGGCAGCACGAGCAGCGAAGTCTGCCATCCGGCGCGCTGGTTGATGATTCCTACCAGCCCCACCGCCGCCGCTCCCACCAGGTAATAGGGAAACGACCAGAAGTAGCACTCCGACCACACCTTGCGGCTCGATTTATTTTCCGTCAGCGCAATCACCACAGAGATGGGCAGCGTATTCGCCAGAAAGAAAACCAGCGCCGCGACCATCAGCAGGAGGGGTTTATTGCTTCCCACTCTCCCGTCCAGCCAGTGGTAGCTGAGGTAGCAGAATGCGCTGGCGTTCGCCATCATGCCGAAAACATTGAACAGGACTTTGACCGGATCCAGCCGGTTCCGCGCATGCCAAACGCTCTGCACCAGAGTGGCCGTGCAGCCAATGACCAGCGTCTCCGGCAGGCTCAGCTCCATCACGCCGAGAAGAATAAAAAGGAAATTCACCGACATCGTGCCGTCAATGCCCGGCAGTTGCACTTTCAGGCTGGACGCCAGGACAGCCACAGCCAGATAACAAACTAATCGCGCCAGGTCTGCCGATTGCCAGTGCCAGAGGGCGGAGCACAGCACGACCATCCCCAACGAAACGGTGATCCCGACAAATAGTTTTGTCCCAGTCGACATTGCGTCGTTACTTCTTTGCTGCAGGGGGAGTCGGCAGACCTCGCCCGTGGCGTGGGAGGGCTATTCCCGCGCACACGTCCGGCGTGCCTGTTCAGTTGAAATCCTATTGTTGTTACAGGGTTTTAAGTAGCTTACTGAGGTAACCCCTCACGGTAATTGCCGCCTCGCCGTTGGCGATTGACATGAGGGTTTATTTTCCGGTCTCCTGTTGTTTCACGGCAACCAATTACTTTCGTCACGATGCGAGGGTGCATACTTCCTGCAACGCGTCTTTCTCTGTGTCATGATCAACTCCAAACGTGCGGAATGCCACCGATAAATCTCAATTCGCAGTCTGAAGCGGCGGGTGCGGGGCGTCGCGTTTCTGAAAGGCCGAGTCCGGCAGATCTGGATGCCGGCCGAACCGGTGGAATCGCGGTACTCTCCGCCGATCTTGAGGGCAACGTCACCGGCTGCAACGAAGCTGCGCTGAAAATTTTCGGCTGTACTTCTGCCGAAGTCGTGGGCCAAACGCTGGCAGCTTTTCTTTCAGGTGACGACGGCACCGTGCTGCGTCAACTGCAGGAAACCATGCTGGCCGCGGTTTTGAGGGACGGTCAATATAGATCTCCGCTTCGGTGCCAGACCAAAGCTCGAAAAGACTTCATGGCAGAGTTGTCGGTCACGTTGCTTCGGGACGGTGATTCCGCCCCGGCAGCGATGGTTGCCATGCTCACTGTGGCGGAAGAAAAATCAAATCTGGGGATTGTCCCAGCAAGGCGCGCGACGAGGAGGGCGAAGATGAAACGCCGCACACGGTCTCGCGCCCGATTGACGGAGTAAACCTTATACTCGCCAGTCCCATCATGCATCGATTCATGCGCATGGTGGATCGCGTAGCCGGTCACACCGAGAGCGTGCTGGTCATGGGTGAAACCGGAACCGGCAAGGAACTCATTGCCCGCACCATTCACCAGTCCTCGCATCGCCGTGGCCGGCCCTGGATCGACATTAACTGCGCGGCGCTTCCCGAAAATCTGGTCGAGAGCGAGTTGTTCGGCTACGAGAAGGGCGCGTTTACCGGCGCCGATTCCTCCAAGCCAGGTCTCTTCGAACTCGCCGACAAGGGCACGCTCTTCCTCGATGAAATCGGAGAACTGCAGCTTCAGACTCAGGTAAAGCTCTTGCGCGTGCTCGATGGACATCCGTTTTACCGTCTGGGCGGCCACCGGAAAATTAAAGTCGACGTCCGCATCGTCGCCGCCACCAATCAGGATCTGGACGCCGCCGTCGCCGCGGGACGTTTCCGCCAGGATCTCTTCCATCGTCTCGGCCAGTTTCAACTTCGCGTGCCCCCGCTGCGGGAGCGTCCCGAGGATATCATCGCCCTGGCCGAGCACTTCCTCAGCCTAAAAAATCCAGGCAGTTCATTCGCGCCCGATGCCGTTTCCGCGTTGCTTTCACACGCCTGGCCCGGCAATGTTCGTGAGTTGCGCAATCTCATCGCCAGAGTTGCCGTAGAGGCAAAGAATCCTGAGATCCAGAAATCGCAGATTGCAGACGCAATGTCCGGCAACCCGGTCGCCCAACGGCATTCTGCCTCCATGCCGGTGGGCAATCTCGACAGCATGGAAGAGCAGATGATCATCCGCGCCCTCGAGCGTAGCGAAGGTCATCGCAGCCAGGCCGCGGAACAGCTAGGAATCTCTCGCCGGACGCTTAGCCGGAAGCTAAAGGAATACAGCATCAGCGTCAATCCAGGCAACGGCGCGAACCCGCTGGGATTCATCAGCATCGAGCAACAGAAGTTTTTCCGCGCCCGCATCCAGTTCGCTGTCACGCTGAAGAACCAGCACGGTGAGGAAGTTTGCGTTCAGGGTGTGAACCTGAGCACAGGCGGGTTGGGAATCGACAGCTTAAAAGAACCGATGAAGTTTACCGGCCTGCTCGACGTAAGTTTCCCACTCCCCGACAGCGAGACCGTCTTTCGAGCGAAGGCCCGCATCGTATGGTTCGGCGGCGAGGGCCGCGTCGGCCTGCGCTTCGCCGTCATCGACCCCGCCCTCTTCGAGCAACTGCAACACTGGACCAACAACAAAATGAAGGACGAAGGCTGGGAGTTGCCCACGGGGCCTCAATAGGAACCGCCGAAAAGGGACCACCAACAATCCGACGTGGCTGACTACATCTTTCTTGCCACGTCCGCCGGTCCGAAGCGAGGTAGAATAATCCCGTCTCGGAGGCCCCCATGCTACGCACCTTCGTTCTTCTTATGCTTGCCGGCGCATGTTGCGCCCAACAAACTCCCGCGCCCACCGCGCCTGATCTAGTGAAACAAGGCGAGAAACTGAACAGCGAAGGCAGGCAGGACGATGCCCTCGCTCTCTATCGCCAGGCGCTCGAGATCTCCCCGAATTTATATGAGGCCCATTTCGCGTCCGGTATAGCGCTCGACTTGAAAGGGAACTACGCTGAAGCTCGCCAGCATTTGGCCACGGCGATTGAGGTTGCCCCGGCCGAATCCAAGCAGCAAGCATGGCGCGCCATGGCCATGTCGTATGCCTTTGAAGGAAATGCCAACGAGGCTGCGCGATTCGAACAACAGGTTTTCGACGCCCGGATGTCCGCTCACGATTACATCGGCGCCGGCGAGATCGCTAATGAACTCGCCCGCATCTATCTTGAATCGGGCGACGCGACCAACGCCTACAAGTGGTACCAATCGGGATACGAAACTGCACAGCAGAAGCCCGATCTCAGCGATGCCGACAAGAATCTTTGGATGTTCCGCTGGGAGCATGCCCAAGCCCGCATCGCCGCCCGCCGCGGCAAAGCCGGCGAAGCCCAACAACATGTAGCCGCCGCCAAGGCCGCGCTCGACAAAGCCAACAATCCTGACCAGGCCCGGTTCGTTCCTTATTTGACAGGTTACGTCGCCTTCTACACCGGAGACTACAAGACCGCCATCGCCGACCTGCAAAAAGCCGACCAGCGCGATCCTTTGATTCTTGCGTTGATAGGAGAATCCTACGAGAAGTCGGGCGACCGCTCTCAGGCGATGGACTACTACCGCAAAGTCCTCGCCATAAACACCCACAATCCTACCAACGCCTTTGCCCGGCCGCTGGCGAAGAAGAAACTCGCAGGAGCGGGATAATTAGTGGTTAGCGTCCCTCGGCCGCTTGGTTGACGCCTCCTAACTTTGTAGATCTCCGAAGTGCGTCGGCGTTTGCCGCGCTCTCACTCAAACCGTATCAAAACGATTACAAAGCTATGGGTTCACGCGCAGAAGCATGAACGTGCCGCTCTCAAGCTTCACGTTGTTTTTTTCTGAACTCACCAGCGAACCCTGATTCGCCGGCACGGCCGGTGTCAGCTTTACATCAGAAATCCCGACCACGCCTTCGGTCTTCGCTGTAATCCGGGGACGCGCGTTCGTTCCCGTCTGCGTATCGCTTGGCGCGTTGCTTCCCACACTCGGAGTCGACGGCGTGGGTGACTGCGGGGATCCGCCCATCCCGCCGGCTCGCGAGGGATTGGGATTGGCGCCCGTTCCGGCATTTGGAACTGCTGTGGGGCTTCCGTTCCCACTGTTCTGGTCATTCTGCGGACCGATAATCGCCTGGATGGACATTGGCATCTGCATCTCGCTGCCGTTCTTCATGACTGCGCGGTCAAACGCGATTCCAATTGTGGACTCTTTTTGCTCCTTGCCACGCGGCTTTGCGTCAGTCACGCGCCCCACGACCTTGGTGTCCTTGGGAACCAGCACCTCGCCACTGCTTGTCTTGATGTCTTCAGTGACCTTCGCAATCACCTCATCGCCGGTCTTCGCTTTTTTCGCGTCGATGGTCTTGGTCAAGGATACCGGGATAACGCTGCCGGCCGCGATTCGCGTTGGCTGCGCCGGAGTGGAGGACTGCGGGGCCGGTGCCTGTGCTGGAGGCTGCACCGGACTCAACGTCTGAGGCTCTGAGGGCGGGGAAGCGGCTGGCCGGGCCGCACTATCCTGCGCGGTCGCGATGCCCACCGCTAGACCACACAAACAGATACTGATCGAAACTGTTTTCATTTTACGACCTCCTCTACCCTGTCAGATTTGCCTCTGATGAAACCGAGGAACTCGGATCGCATGTTTGATGCATTTGGATTGGAAAGGGCAGGCTAGGAATCTCGCCAACCTTAGTACCTCCTTTGGCATCGGAACCTCATGCCGTTTCACACTTGCCGCCTGGTATGGATTCTACCCCTGGGCCTGTCGCTGGTGGGCAACATCGCCTGCTCGAACAAAGACAACCCCGATGAAATCCGCAGGCAGGCCGCCAAAGCGACCGAGACCATGCGCCGCGACACCAAGGCCGTGGTCGAAGGCGTGAAGGAAGGCATGCGCAGCGATAAGACTCTCGACATCAACACTGCCTCCCGCGAAGACCTGCTCAACCTGCCGGGCATAACTCAGCACGAAGCCGACCGCATCATCGCGGAGCGTCCGTTCAAGAACGCTCACGAACTGGTAGTGCGCAACGTCATCCCCCAATCGGAGTACGACAAAATAAGCGACCGGATCATCGCCGTCCACTAAGCCGCCTTTCTGTGGGTAGTGGCTGAATTTGAAAATCAGGTCGATTCAAATTCAGCCACTACCCTTCCTGTGACTTCACTGGCGCTCCTGCGATATCATCAAGAGGATGTCTCCCTTGCGCCAGAACCATCCGTTTCAAACCGACGACCCTCGCCTGATGCCAATTCACGCCAAAATCCTGGCGGGCGGGCGGCTTGATGCAGACGACGCGCTCGCTCTCTACCGCACCGGGGATATTCTCGCCATGGGCTGGATGGCTAACCACGTCCGCGAGCGCATGCATGGCGACAAAACGTATTTCAACGTCAACCGCCACATCAATCCCACCAACGTTTGCGTCGCGGCGTGCCGCCTCTGCGCCTTCGGCCGCAAGAAAGACGCGCCCGGCGCCTACACCATGGCGCTCGAGGAAGCCTTTGAAACCGCGGCTTCCGGTTACAGTGAGGCGGTCACCGAATTTCACATCGTCGGCGGATTGCATCCCGACTTGCCGTTCCAGTATTTCCTTGATCTCTGCTCCGGCCTGAAGCAGCGCTTTCCGCAAGTGCATCTCAAGGCCTTCACCATGGTCGAGGTTGCGTATCTTTCAAAGCGCGCCAAGCTTTCGATTCGCGAAACGCTGGAACAGCTCAAAGCCTCAGGCGTGGATTCTCTTCCCGGGGGCGGCGCAGAAATATTCGCCGACCGCGTGCGCCACATCATCTGCGACCACAAGATCGATGGCGATCAATGGCTCGACACCGCCAGACTCGCTCACCAGATCGGACTGAAGTCGAATGCCACCATGCTCTACGGCCACGTCGAAAGCGACGAAGACCGCGTCGATCACCTGCTCAAACTGCGCGCGCTGCAAGACGAAACCGGCGGTTTCCAGACCTTCATCCCGCTGGCTTTTCATCCCGATAACACTCCGCTGCAACATTTGCCGAAGACCACAGGCATGCTCGACATCAAGCAGATCGCGGTCAGCCGCCTGGTGCTCGACAACTTCCCGCATATCAAATCCTATTGGCAGATGATGACGGCCAAGATCGCGCAAATCTCCCTGCGCTTCGGCGCCGACGACATGGACGGTACGGTGATCGAAGAAAAGATTTACCACGACGCTGGCGCAACCACGCCGCAAGGCATGCGCCGCGAAGAGTTGGAACGCCTGATCCGCGGCGCCGGCCGCGAACCAATAGAAAGAGATACGCTCTATCGGCCTGTCACGCGCACCGAGACTTCGGTCACGGTGGCGGTGTAAAACGCCACTGCGTGTGGCATCGGTTAGTTTTATTTGAAGAATTCGCTCATATCCGGTGCGCTGGCTGCACCGCCCGGCAAATCCGACACACCCAAGCCTTCCATCATGAGGCGCAGCGTGCTCTCGTGCTGGTAGAACGTAGTCGACCGGTACCCGGGTTTCGTCAGAGGACTAATAATCACAGTCGCCACTTGTCCTCCGCCATGCGCCGTATCCGTATCATCGCCTTCGTCGAAGGTGATGACCAAGAGCGAATTCTGGAAAGCCGAACTTGCCAGCAGCGGAGCGATATTGACGGACAGCCACTGATCGGCGGCAACGAGCTTCTGCTGGTCGCTGCAGGTAGTCATGCCGGCGGGACAATTGTGCGCGTCGTCGTTTACATTTGGGACGATGAATGCGTAGTCAGGCAGACTGTTATTCGATATATCAGCGCCCAGTTGCGTGAACGCGACGATGTTCGTGGCCTGGCTGGAGCTGTTCTGAACGTCGGAAAAATAAACAAAGGGATTATGGTGCTGAAGGTAAGCGCCGTCGTCGCTTCCCAGATACCCGACCGATGGCAAAGCCTCGGCATAGCACTTCCATGTCTTGCCCGCCGCCGTGAGTGTCCGCACCACGTTATCCTGCGGCTCGGAGTTGCCAGGAATGACCGCACTCACAGGAATGAAATGGCCGGAGCAGGGAAGTGATCCCCCTTTTCTCCGGCCGTTGGAAATTTGAAAGTTGTGAAACTGCCTCTACAGCTTCTCGTAGAACTCACACGCCGAACAGGAAATATAAATCCCACCCGGCACATTGCGCTCGCGATCTTTCATGCGCTTGACGATGCGGGTGGATTTGCCGCACTTGGGACAGTCCGTACTCTTGCTTGTGTCCATCACCTTCTTACGGTCGGCTGTTTTTGCGATCTTCGCGCCTACTGCCATGATTCGTTTCTCCTGATCTCTTTAATGTGCGCGCAACGCTGCGCTAATTTCGTTTGCGGATGATTGTGGATGGAATGTTTCAGAAAGCTGTTAAACCGGAACCAGCATCCACCTTGGGAAACTGAGGACCGCATCCTGATTCTGTTTCGTCATCAATTTTACAGTAAGGTCGTGCCAGCTGTCTTGGCAGCGAGCCGCTAAATGGAATGGGGCCGTGATGGAGATAAAGGCACTCCGCTAAGGGAAGCTCCAAAGCTGTTCAGCCCGCGACAAAGTTACTTGAAGAAGTCCGAACCCGCCTTGGCGCACTGAGCGTCCTGCGCGCTGGTGGCGCCGGATACTCCGATCCCGCCTACGATCTTGCCATCCGACCCGAGAGGGAAGCCGCCTTCAATCGGGGTTGCCCCTTGCAAGCGGAGGAGGCGCAAGCCGTCGCCCCCTGCCGCAAGAGCGTCTTGAAACGCCTTGGTGGGCCGCTTGAACAGCGCCGCCGAGCGCGCCTTGTCGACCGAGACATTGGCGCTGCCCAGTTGCGTGTTGTCCATTTTCTCGTAGTAAACCAGATTGCCGGATGGATCGACAACCGCGACAGCAACCGTCCAGTTATTCTTTTTGGCTTCTGCGAGAGATAGAGCAGCCGCCTTCTTGGCGTCTTCCACGGAGATGCTCACGCCATACGGATTGGGCATTTGCGCGAGCGCGCCGGGTGAGAGGCAAAGCTCAAGCGCGAGTCCGAGAAACATTCTGACGACATATCTTGCTGGCATAAATCTTCTCCTTTGGTCTGCGACCGCATCGTATTTCTTTTCCGCAGCGCCTGATTTTACGGTAAGGTTGTGCCGCTTGTCTTGGACGGCTGGATCGCTTGGATAAGATCGCATGCCCAGTGTTATCGGACCGCTGCTCAAAACGCTACTATTCACGATCCTCGTGCCCGAAACGTTCTGGTGGGCGTACCCTACTTCTACTCGGTGGATTCCCCACGCCCGAACGCAGCCCTCTGGCCTGGTTCGGCCTGTTAGTTCTCGTCACGGGAGCAGTCATCTATTTCCGCTGCGCATGGGAGTTCGCTGTGCGCGGACTGGGCACGCGCGCGCCCATCGCTCCCACGAAATTCCTCGTCGTCAGCGGACTGCACCGCTACGTGTGCAATCCCATGTACATTGGCGTGTGGCTCGTAATCCTAGGAGAAGCTACTCTGTTTCATTCTCTTGTACTGGTGGCGTGGGCGGCTTTTTTCTGCGTGCCAGTTCACGCCTTCGTGATTTCTACGAAGAACCCACGCTTCGCCGCCAATTCGGAGACTCGGATGAGGAATACCGCCGCTCTGTACCGCGCTGGATTCCACGCTCCAGGAAGTGAGTTTTACAAACATTTGACGAATACGTGACATCAGCCGAGCGTGCCGAGAGTACATTTGCGACGCACCCGGCGTTAACACAGGGGGGAACATCGTTCAAAGGAGATCATGAAATGCACAAAGGAATGAAGCACGCGATCATTTCGTTCCTGTTCTTATGTGGTGCGGCATTCGCGCAGTCGAATGAAAATGCCTCCAGCCCAAGCCCGCGACCGGACCAGGCAAGGTTATCGTGCACAGCAAGTTTGGCGGGCAAATATTCGGCTTTGATATCGACCAGAACGGCACCGAAGGCGTGTTGAGCGAGGCCAAGGTCCAGAACAACGGGACCGTGGTGGCGGCGGTCGAAACTTTCAGCCAGAGTTCCGGGAAAATCCTCAAGGTCGTATCCGAAACGCAGACGGAAGATGACTTCATCACGCTAGGCGTCGTTGGCACAAGCGTTGGTCTGGTTGAGCACGAGCACGTCCGGGGAATCAGAGTTGTCAGCCGTACATTCAACACCATGAATCCTCTGAGTTCCAACAAAAATACGGGCGTGTGGACTCCACCCATCGGGACCCAGCACCTCATCATGCCCGCCGGCGTGAGCCGCAGCCAGGGCGTGCCGAATGTCGCTGTATTTGCCTATGACAACAGCGGAAACTTTATTCCGTGGGTGTTCTCTTCGAATGTTGCCGCAAACACTTTTGGGCCGGTCGCCGACATCACCGACTCCAACAACTTTGGCAGCGTGCCCCCGCCTATCGCTTACGATAGCACGACCAACCAGGCGATCCTGGGAGGAGGCCCGGGCTGTTTTGCGTGCCTCCCAGTCGTTGGCCTGGTCGACCTCACAGGGGGCACCTTCAGCGAATTCACGGGAATTGGATTTGGCTTCGTTAACGGTTTGGCCGTCGACTCCGCCGACGGCATTTTTGTCACGACCACAGAGGACGACGCCAATGTGGAGTTCTATAACCTCGCAACCGAGACTGGTTTCACCGTGGTGTTGCCCGGTTCGGGCTCGCAGCAAATCTTCAGCGGCGCGGATGTCGAATTCGATCCCATCAATAAACTGTTTCTGGTCGCCCAGCCGGTGTCGAGTTCGTCTCCCAGCGGAAGCACGATCTACGTTTACAGCACGAGCGGCCAACTTCATGAGACGCTGAACGGATTCAGTTTTTCGAACGCTTCAGCGTGGTTCCAATGCATATCGCGCTGCACCCGAAACTCCGCTCCGGCTACGTGGACGGTCCTGACGCCGGCGTAACCGAGCTTCAGTCTTTCACGTACTGAATTGCGCCGCTCAGGGTTGCGCCGCTGGCAACGGCGGCGCAAGCTGAATCTAGACGCGAGCCCACCATGAAAATTCTTGCACACTGACTTTCGTCTCCTAGCAACTCGATTCGGCTCGTGCTAGCCTCCAAACACAGGCGACAGGCCATCGAGGTCGTGAACACAGGCGGGCTTCTGATCGTCCGTAGTCCAGACCGCTCCATACTTGTGCGGAAATTTAGCCGCCTCCATCTGCGGAAGGAAATCGAGATCCTTGAAAACGCGCGTCGAAGAAGGAACCAGCGATTCGCCTACGTGCGGCCGCCGGAACAATTCGCGCTCGAAGATCACCCACTTGACACCGGCTTTCGCCAGGTAGCAGATTTTGATGTAGCAATTATCGGCGGCGGCGATCCTGCACAAACGCCGTGAACAGCAACACGTGGGTGTGGCAGATTCCGATCACCCACACTGTCACCAGCATCGGTGTGGTCACGCAGAAAAAGAATTTCGCCAAAAGCTAAGGAATCGCGCGAGAAGTTTTTCTGGGAGTGCATCAAGAGCCGTCCGGAACTGTATGAAGGCCTGAAGGCGCAAGGGTCGCAGCAAATCAAGCCTTTCAAAGACGAAGGCGATTACAGCTACGCGATGAAACAACTCGCAGGGGATCGTGTGGTTCTGGTCGGCGATGCGGGACGTTTCGTCGATCCCATCTTTTCCACTGGCGTCAGCATCGCTCTGAATTGCTCGCGGTTCGCGCACAAGGACATCCTCGGCGCGCTCGAGACCGGAAACTTCAGCCGCGAAGCGTTCAAGGAATACGAGGCCAAGCTGAGACTGGGTACTCGCAACTGGTACAACTTCATCACCCTGTACTACCGCCTGAATGTGGTGATCCTCAACATCGGCCTGGATATCAAAATTATCTCGCCCGCGCTGTTCTCGATGATGGTGATCATGGCCCTCGTCACCACCTTCATGACCAGACCGGTGCTGAACTTGATTTGTCCGAGGGAGCTAATCGAGGGTGCTTCCGACAAAAGAACCGCCGAGAGAGCCTTGGCCTCGCCGGTCGGGGTGCAGCAAGGCGGAACTTCCGTCGCCTAGGGCATTTTGTAGCGCCGCCGTCCCGGCGCCTCCCAGCGCTAACTAAGTGGCCGCCTTCTCCGCTTGGTGTTTCTGCATCCACTTCCATGCGGTCGTCACAATCTCATCTAGCGAGCGCTTTGCTTTCCAGCGCAAGACTTGCTCAGCCAACCTCGGGTCCGCAACCAGCGCGGGTGGATCTCCCGGCCGGCGGGGAGCGATGCGCGCGGGAACTTTGCGACGCGTAACCTGCTCGATTTTATTCAACACTTCCTTCACCGAGTAACCCGTGCCGGTGCCGAGGTTCACTGCGATCGAGTCGGCTCCGCCCGCCAAACGCTCGAGGGCTGACACGTGCGCATCCGCGAGGTCGTTCACGTGAATGTAGTCGCGCACGCAGGTGCCGTCTGGAGTCGGGTAATCGGCGCCGAACACGTCCAGTGCCGGACGCACTCCAGTCGCGGCCTGCATAGCTGACGGAATTAAGTGGCTCTCCGGGTCGTGCACTTCGCCGATCTCTCCGCTTTCATCAGCGCCGGCGGCGTTGAAGTAGCGCAGGGCGCTGAAGCGCAGGCTATAAGCGCGGTCATAGGCTACGAGCGCCTGCTCGAAAAAGAGTTTCGAAACGCCGTAAGGATTCACCGGCTGCTGCGGAGTGTCTTCCGCTATCGGTATCTTGGCGGGAACTCCGTACACGGCGCAGGTGGAGGAGAAAATGATCCGGCGCACGCCGCAATCCACGCAGGCGTTGAGCAGGACGAGACCGCCCTCGACGTTGTTGCGAAAATATTTTCGCGGGTCCTCGACCGATTCGCCTACATAAGCATGCGCGGCAAAATGCATGACTGAATTCACGCGGCGCAAAGCGGCTGAAAGCGTGGTCACATCGGCGATGTCGGCATGCACCAGTTCGAATCCGTCAGCCAGAAAAGCGTGGCCAGTCGAGAGATTGTCGTAGATCACAACCTCGTGGCCCCGCCGGCGCAAGGTGCGAGCCGCATGACTTCCGATATAACCCGCGCCTCCAACGACTAGAACGACCAATTTTCCAGCTCCTCTTTTTCCACAGAATTAGCGCCGCAACTCGCGGCGCGACTCGACAGTGAGATGTTACAGTCTAATGGATAGGGCGCGCTTCCAAGTACCTGTGGAAAAAAGGGTTGGCGACGATTCTAGTTACTCAAGACCATAGCCTTTGCTAGCACTCATGTGCCATTTACCTAAGGGTTCGTTGAGACTAAAGTCTTGCTAACGATGTACTCCGAGCGGGTGGCCCTTTGTGGGTCGCCCCGTCTTGAACTTAAGGAATCCCCCTTGATTCTTTGTGTTGTCGATACTGGACGGGCATTTGTCCAAACCATGCTTCGGGAAAGCTGTTTCCCGAGTGAGGTCTCACTCAAACTGCCTTCATAGGAGAAAGAAATAAATGCCTCAACATATGATTCCGGCGCCGGGGAACTCGGAGAAGATCCGGGTGCTCGCCGCTGACAGTACTCGGATGAGCAGCCAGTTGCTCGCCGAAGCGCTGGCGCAGGACCGGCAATTCGAAGTCACAGGGATAGACCCCAAAGGCTCGTCAATCCTGGAGGCGGTCGCTCAGAAGAAGCCCCATGTCTTGCTTGTGAGTTCAACATTAGAAGAGTCCTCCACTCTGGGTTTTGATCTGACCCGCCAGGTCTGCTCTGCCTATCCTCAGACCCGGGTCATACTTTTGATGGACACGTCCAGCCGGTCCGCCGTGGTTGAGGCCTTCCGTTGTGGGGCGCAGGGAGTTTTCTCGCGCACCAATCCTCGAAAACCCTTGCTAAATGCATCAGCAACGTCCATCAGGGCCAGGTGTGGGCAAGCAACGAGGAGCTACGCTACGTGCTCGACGCTTTTCGTGAGTCGGAACCGATGAAACTGGTGGATTCCCGAGGGGAAGCGCTTCTTTCCAAACGCGAGCAGGATGTAGTTCGCTGCGTGGCCGAGGGATTGTCCAACCGCGAGATCGCCAGCCGGTTGAAGTTGACCGAACACACGGTGAAGAATTATTTATTTCGCATCTTCGACAAGCTGGGGGTTTCCAGCCGTGTGGAAGTTGTGCTTTACGTCTTCCGTCTGCGCAAGGACCTGGTCGCCAGTCTACCCGAGAACCAATGCGGGGAATGCTTCAAAGTCTACGAGAGCGCGCAGGCCAAGGCGGGAGGCAAAACCCCCATGGCAGTCAGAAGGGTTGTGGAACCGGTGAAAGAGCTGGCGCGCCGGAGTCGCTGATAAACGCGGCAAGACGCGGTACGGCTAACGAGCTAGCTCTCCGACAACGTTGTCATTCGGAAGCGC
>CAWEDF010000018.1:0-112188 GCA_963807655.1 uncultured Acidobacteriaceae bacterium
GACAAACTGTCCCACGCCCCTCCTGGAGAGGACAGAGTGACCCAAAGCCTCTCGTTGCGGCTGCATCGATCCCCCACAATAACAACAACTTACGAACAAGCAATTGGCATTGGCCGTGCACAAACCAAGCCGAGTCTTGGCGCGAATTTTGTGCCGGGGAAGGGTAAGAAGATGTCGCAGACACCAAAATCAAAGAACACGGATCGAGGCCATCGCCATAGCGCGGCTTGGGGAAAGCGCCTGGGCATGCTGTTTCTCCTCCTGATTGCGGAGACCGCCTTCGCCCAAACTTGGGGAGGTGAGGGGGGGAGGCCGGTCGGCAAGTTCGCCCCGGACCTCGCGCCCACACTTGCGCGAGCCCATCAAGGCTTGGCGGCTAATGAGACCGTCCACGTCATCGTGCAGTACAAGCAGGTTCCGAAGCGGCGCAAGAAGGAAGAGTGCAGCGCCTGGGTGCCCGCCTGAACCACAGGCTCGGCATGGTCAAGGGCATCGCTCTGACGATTCCGGCAAGTGCGCTGCCTGCTTTGGAGGCGGACCCCGAGGTTCTTTCCGTAACCGTCGACCATCCTATGAAGGGGCTGGATGACATCACCGACGTGGCCACGAGCGTGACCGCCGCCTGGAACGCCGGCTACAACGGAGCAGGCATTGGCGTGGCCGTGATTGACAGCGGCATCAACGACAGTCATCCCGATCTGTGGGACTCACCGAGACTCATTCGCGCGTGGTCTATCACCAGGATTTCACGGGCACGGCGACCTCAAACTCGAGTGGAGCAGCGTACGACCTTTACGGTCACGGCACCCACGTCGCCGGAATCATGGGCGGCAACGGTTACCTCTCTGGCGGGAACTTCAGCGGAGTGGCGCCGGCGTAAATCTGGTCGACCTGCGTGTCCTGGATCTCAACGGCGCCGGCACCGACAGCAACGTGATCGCGGCCATTCAGAAAGCCATCGCGCTGCAGGAGCACTTACAACATCCGAGTAATCAACCTGTCGCTGGGGCGCGGCATATTCGCAGCTACACGCAGGATCCCCTCTGCCAGGCAGTGGAATCAGCCTGGAAAGCCGGGATCGTGGTGGTAGTAGCGGCGGGCAACTACGGCCGCTTAAGCGTCAACGGCAGCAACGGATATGGCACCATCACCGCCCCCGGCAACGATCCTTTCGTGCTCACCGTCGGGGCGATGAAGAGCAATGGTCCACTTCTCCAGCGGCCGAGACCAAGGCCAGCTACAGCTCCAAGGGCCCCACGACTTATGATCACGTGGTAAAGCCCGACATGTGGCTCCCGGCAACAATCGTCTCGTTGGCGGCTCCGGCGCCACTCTGGAGGCAAATTACCTCGCGAACTGGTCACGGGCAGCGACGGGAACAACGACTATATCATGCTGAGCGGCACCAGTATGGCAACTCCGGTCGTCGCCGGAGCCGTGGCATTGCTCCTGCAGCAGAACAGCGCGCTTACTCCGGACCAGGTGAAAGCGCGCCTGATGAAAACTACTTACAAAGCACTTCCCAATCTCCACCTCCGCATGGGTTCCGCATCTGTCTGCAGAACTTCACTGACTTCTACGATCTGTTCTCGGTCGGTTCTGGACTGCTCGATATGCAGAACGCGATTGACCAACACCGATCTGGCTCCGCCCACAGTGGGCGCGGCGCTTGTCTCCGTCGGTGGTCTACAACCCGGCTACGCACCGGTTTCCCTGGTTGAGGGGAACGGCACCGTCGCCGCCGGTTCGGTGGTTTGGGGAACTTCAGTGGTGTGGGGCACGTCGGTAGTCTGGGGCACAAATGTAAGCGGCAGTTCCGTGGTCTGGGGGACCGCATTGCCCTGGAATAGCAATCTCCTGAGCGCCTTTAGCGTGGTTTGGGGCACGAGCACCGGCACCGGAACACAAGCCACAAGCGTGGTTTGGGGTGCGACGGCGACGAGTGCTGATGCCGCGTTCTCCGATGCTGGAGACGATGAACAGTAGCCGTGTGCAATAAAACCAAAGAGAGGAGAAGATCATGAAACCCAACACACGGCTAACGCAAACATTCATCGGACTGATGGTTTTCGCGGCGATCGCTAGCACTGTGTACGCCAGCCTGGCCAGCCATACTCTGCACGTTTCTTATGCCCTGGCCGTACTCGCTCTGGCGGCAGCGACGTCACGCATGAAGGTCAAGCTACCTGGGATTGACGGCAACATGTCAGTCAACTTGCCCTTCCTGCTGATGGCTGTGGTGAATCTGAGCGCGCTCGAGGCAGTCTTGATCGCATGCGTATCCACGGTAGTGCAGTGCTGGCCGAAATCGAGACGGCAAGTTCAAGCCCGACCAGATGCTGTTCAACCTCAGCATGATGGCCTTCGCCACCAGCATGGCCAACCTGATCTGGAATGCAGGCTGGCTGGGCAAGGCAGTGTGGGCCTCGGAACCGCTGATGTTGGCTTCGGCAACCGCTGCTTTTTTCCTGGGGCAGACGGCTCCAGTGGCGGGCATTATCAAACTCGCCGAGGGAGCGGCCATGCGCCGCATCTGGCTCAGCATCGTGCAACTGTCATTCCCCTACTATGTGCTGAGCGCGGGGATGACCTCAATGGCAAATCTGGTAAGTCATCATCTGGGCTGGCAGGCAGCCTTGGTGGTCTTCCCGGTGATGTATGGAATCCATCGCTCTTACCGGGTGTACTTTGGCCACGCAGCAGAGGCTGGGCGCACGCCGCTGGCACGAGCGGCCACCGCAGGAGCATAAGAAAAGACGGGCGGGCGTCAAGCCCGGCCAAGCCTCGGATTTCAGGAAGCGAAGAATACTAAGCTGGCGTCCGCTCAACCGGAACGCCACCTTTTCATTGGTCAAGATGAACGTCTCCGGCGCACTAGCAGGCTGCTGAAAAATTGATTCGCAGCGTGTTTTTCTTTCTGTCGTTCATCGTTGATGATGTCGAACGATTTGATTTCCCGTGTGTTTGTGGCCTTCGGTTCTAACTCGATGCTGCCGGAGACGCGCGTCGGCCCCGACTTACGCCGCCGGAACTGCGGCGGCCAAGTTTCGCATTCGCACCAGATTGTAGGCGGCGCAAGCCAGGGTAAAGATCCAGTGCACTTTGCTCACCCCGCGATGTCGAACCTTCCGCATCAGCGCGATCGTCTTCAGCCAGCCGAAGCATTCCTCAATCCGTTTCCGCTTCTTCTGGCTGATGGCGTAACCCGAGTGCCGCGTGGTGCGGCCATCAATCGCGCTGCCACCGCGTCGTCCCAGGTTCTGCGCCACGTGCGGGGTCACTCGCAGATGGCGGCACTCCTCCACAAACCCGAACGTGTCGAACCCTTTATCACCGCCCACCGTCAGCGGTTGCGTGCCGCGAAGCCTCTCCATCATGATCAGCGCCGCATCGCGTTCCGCTGTCCCGTTCGCCTGGAAAACTTCCGCGTCCACGATCAGTCCGTTGCGGTTCTCCACCAACAGATTCCCGCTGTAACTCAACCTGGACTCCTTCCCTCCGCTTTTGCGCGCCAGCAGAGAGTCGGGATCGGTCTTGGACTCGTGGGTTTCGTTCGAGCGCTTCTCCCCGTGAAAGTTCACCGTGGGATTGCCAGGATCATCCGGCGGAGGCGTCGGCTTGCCCTCCTTTGGTTGAAAGCTCTTGAGACTCGCCCAGGCTTCCAACAGCGTGCCGTCCACCGTGAAATGTTCGTCGGAGGTCAGCCCCTTTCCCCGCGCTTGCGCTACCACGCGCGCCAGAAACTCCTGGGCCACATCCGCCTCCAGCAAGCGGTCGCGGTTCTTGGTGAAGGTGGTGGCGTCCCAGACTTCATCGTCCGCGTTCAGCCCCACGAACCAGCGGAACAGCAGGTTGTAATCCATCTCTTCCATCAGCAATCGTTCGCTGCGGATCGAGTACAGCATCTGCAGCAACTGTGCCCGCAACAGCTTCTCCGGCGCAATCGACGGACGCCCAACCTTGGCGTACATCCCGTCGAACCGCCGCGAGAGCTGAGTGAGCACTTCGTCCACCATAGCCCGGACAGCGCGCAGCGGATGATCCTTCCGCACCCGCGCTTCCGGCGACAAATAACTGAACATGTGATTCTGCTGCTGATCGTCTCCGCGCATGCCTTCTCGTACCATACAAGGCTGTGGATTGGGAGTAGTTTTTCAGCAGCCTGCTAGGGTCTAAAGTAAGTTCCAAACAGGAATTGACAAAATGATGACATTTTGCTGACAACCTCCGCGAGAGTACTCCCTAGTATTGCGACGATCTGCCGGCCTGATCTTAATCCCCCCAAGATCTGGACCATGATTCCACCCCTAACTCGCAATACCTTTAAAAGGAGAAAATCGCATGCAGCGTCTGTTTAGTCGCACTCACGCTTTTCCTGCCCTCCTCGGGCTCGTGCTGGTGCTGGTTTCCAGCTCCGCCTTCGCGCAGTACTCAGCCATCTACCTCGATTCAGATCTCGCCGGCAAGGCAAAACATCAGGATACGTTGCTGAAGAACGCCTGGGGCCTGGCATACGCCCCCGGCGGCGCCTTCTGGGTCAGCGATGAAGCCAGTGGCTGGTCTACGCTGTATGACAGTAAGGGCAACGTGCAAAGCCTGAAAGTGGTTATTCCACCCGCCAGCGGTCCATACGGAGGAAGTCCCACTGGCATCGTCTACAACGGCTCGACGGAGTTCAAGATCGATACTTGGACATCGGTATTTCTGTTTGCCACACTGGATGGCACGATTCAAGGCTGGTCGGCTTTTGATCCGAACACCGCTCTGATCGCTGTAACTACCGCCGGCGCCTCTTACACCGGGCTTGCCATCACCAGCAAGTCATCGGGAAATTCGCTCTTCGCCGCCGACAACGCCAATAACAAAGTCGATATTTACGACGGAAACTTCAACCTGACCGGGTCCTTTACCGATGCCACCATTCCGGCCGGCTTCTCCGTGTTCGGAATCCAGGACATCGGCGGGCAGCTCTATGTGTCGTTCTCAAGCACCTCGGGAGGTGTGGGCGGTTTCATTGACATTTTCAAAGAAGATGGCACGTTCGTGAAGCGCTTTGCGCATGGCTCGCCACTGAACCAGCCCTGGGGTTTCGCGGTAGCTCCCGCGAATTTCGGAACCCTCAGCGGCACACTCTTAATCTCGAACAACTCCAGCGCCGGTACAATCAATGGCTTTAACCTGACGACTGGAAAATTCCAGGGCACGATCAAGAACTCCGCCGGCAACGCAATCAAGATCAGCGGACTCTGGGGAATCAAGTTCGGAGGCGGATCGTCTCTGAACGGCCAGAAGAATCAGCTCTTCTTTACGGCCGGTCCCAGCGACACCGATGGCTACTTCGGGGTGATCAACAAACTCTAAGTAGTCCGTGAACAACCTGGGAAGCGTAATTAAAAAAAGGCCGCCTGCGCAGGCGGCCTTTGCATTTGTTTTCACCCGGCAACATTACTTGGGCATAACCACGGTGTCGACCACATGAATCACGCCATTCGATTGGAACACATTGGGGATGGTCACCGTCGACGTGCCACCCTTCTCGTCTGTCAACATGATGTGGCCTTCTTTCATGGACGCCCACAGCTTGCCACCCTCTACCGTCGTAAGTTCCGCCTTACCTTTTCCTTCCTTGATCTGCTTTTTGAGCTCGGCTGCGCCCAATTTCCCCGACACTACGTGATAGGTAAGCACCTTGGTCAAAGTTGCTTTGTTCTCCGGCTTCAGAAGCGTGTCCACGGTGCCCGCAGGCAGTTTGGCGAACGCTTCATTGGTGGGTGCAAACACGGTGAATGGCCCGGGGCCTTCCAGCGTTTCCACCAATCCGGCAGCCTTCACGGCAGCCACCAGGGTGGTGTGATCCGCGGAATTTACCGCGTTCTCGATGATGTTCTTGTTGGGAAACATTTCCTTTCCACCCACGACAGGGTTCTTCCCACCGGCCACAGCTGAGGTTACGGCGATGGCAACGATCGCCAACACAACTGCCAATTTCCTGTTCATTGTCGTTTCCTTTCAGATTTTGATTTTCCTGACTGGGTTCCTTGACCCTCACCTCCAGTACGGACGGGGTCAGGATTTGGATTCTACCAAAGCCGGATGACCAAGGCGGGTTAATCTCCTTAATCTGGTGCCGGGAGGGGGAATCGAACCCCCACAGTCCTTTCGGACCTGCGGATTTTAAGTCCGCTGCGTCTGCCAATTTCGCCATCCCGGCGGTGCCTGCTGATCGCTGTCAGTATTGCATAGGCGCTACACCGCTGCCAGTTCTCCGTGGCAAACTCAAGGCGATGGCGCCCGCGATTAAGCCGGCGTCATAAGCACGAAAGGAATCGAATGGAATGAGGTGGATTGACTGAAATCTGTTGACGTTTAAAAAGGCCGTGGCTTCTGCCACGGCCTTTCTCCTTTCAGCCCATGTGATCGGCGACGAAGAACTTGCTTGTCTTTTCTTATTCGTACTCGCAATTCACTTTATTGAATATGGATCATCTTGCCGCTCTCGTCCAGCGTTCCACGCACCTTGACTTTCTTCCCTTCAAACTTCTGCACTTCATCCTGATGGTCAATGTCGTAGGTGTTACCAGTGGCTTCATCCTGGAACACATACTTGTCACCCGACTTTACCACCGTGCCTGTGAAGCTCTGAGCCGCTGTCGGCTGCGTCGAGTCGGGAGCAGCCTGTCCGGACTGGTCCGGCGCTTGCTTGGGAGTTTCACTCGGCGTCTGGCTCGGTTGCGTCTGGTCTGGCGTCGATGGCTGTTGCGCTTGCTGATCGGGAGGTTGTGACTGTGGCGTCGTATTCTGCGCGTTGAGCCCAATGCCCACGCTCAGGAACAGAACCAGTGCGCCGATAAACCACAAAGAATGAACTCGTTTTTTCATGAAATCCTCCGAAAGATTTTTAAGACGCCGTTTCTCGTCTTCTTTCACCGGCAGCAAACCGCCTGCCAAAGATTCCCTTACGGCATTCGTTTTCTTCACCGTGGCTATACGTGTTCTATCTGCAAGTCTTAGCCGTGATCTCGAAATAGTTGAGTGGTCGCGAGCTACGGAACTAGGTGTACGTCAAGTACAGCCGATGCTGTACCGCACAGTCAAACTCAGTCGCGCTTTTGCGCCGCAAGTGAGCAGATTTTGCTCTCCTATTTCTTGTGTTGCGCATAGTGCTCGGCGCCCATGAAGTTCAGCGACACATAAGGCTCGTCGCCCACGCGTCTGCCAATTTCGCCATCCCGGCAGCTTGACCACTTTCATGCTTACGGATCGTTGTCAGTATTGCATAGCCGCTACCCCGCACCCTCGGAGTAATTGCAAAATCGCATTCCGTCATTGTAAAGTGTGCGTTCTAGATTGGACCGACGCAATCCCCGGCCGCGGCCCTTTGGTGAATGGAGGCTACTATGTATCAGTCCCGATCGGCAGCCTGCTATCTTGGGATTTGTGTCTTTCTCCTCGGCGTTCCGTCCGGCGCGCCAGCCGGTGTCTCGCAGGACGCTAGCTTGCCGGCCCCAACTCTGCGGGTCAGCACCCATCTGGTTCTGCTCGACGTTGTCGTGACGGACAAGACTGGAAAACCTATGACCGGTCTGAGTTCTGACGACTTCACCGTAAAAGAAAGCGGTAAGCCCCAGAAGATTTCGTTCTTTACCGCGCCTACTCAGACCGTAGCTCCCCTCGCGCCGGCGCTGCCTCCAGGCGTGTATTCCAATGCGCCGGCCTACCGAACCGCGGGCGGCCCGCCTACAGTGATAGTGCTGGACGCGGCCAATACTCAGTATCGGGATCAAGCCTTCGCTCGGCTGCAGATGTTGAAGTTTGTATCGAACCAATACAAGCCTGGACAACGTATCGCTATCTTTACTCTGACCAACAAGCTTTCCCTTGTTCAGGACTTCACAGACAATCCGGAGGTTCTGCGCGCGGCTTTGGAGAAAATGAGGGGGACAGAGACCGAGTTGTCAAAGGCATCCGCCCCGGCACTCGAAACGCCTCAGACGGCAGCCCCCCGCTGGCCTTCAATTTGCGAACCTTCAAGTTCAGTCCGCATTTTCGGCGTTACGCCGATTCCAGGATGTGGAACTGCAATACGAGAAAGATCGGCGCACCGAAGCGACTCTGGCGGCGATGCGCAGCCTCAATCGTGTTCTGGGCGGCCTTCCGGGTCGAAAGAACATAATTTGGCTCACCGCCGGATTTCCCTTCAGCTTGATTCCCGAACAAGATGATAGCCACCGCTCGGAAATCATGATGCGGTCCCTTCACGAGCGGGTCCCCCCAAACCTGACAGAGAACTACGAATACGCGGAGAAAATTCGTGAGGTCGCGGCGCAGATGGCAACTTCTCAGGTGGCAATCTATCCTGTCGACGTTCGCGGCCTGGCCGTCTCCCCGCGAGAAGATCCAGTTAGCAATCAGCAGACCATGCGCGAAATAGCCGAAGAAACCGGCGGCAGGGCATTTATCAACCGCAACGACATCGATGACGGGGTCGCCTTGGTTTTGCGGGATCATTCCGCCACTTACACGATCGGTTACTATCCCCAGAACAAGAACTTCAGCCGCAACTATCGGTCCATTAACATAAAGTTAAGTCGACCCGGCCTCGAAACCGCATATCGGCGCGGATATTACGCCATCGATCCCGCATCCGGCAAAGACAAGAAGCCGGATCAGGAACTGGCGGACGCGTGGCGGGATCAGGCGCCGGACACGCTTGTGACTTTTGAAGCACGAACGGACGCGGGCGAGCACGGAAAAACCAGGGTTGAATTCCAGGTGGATCCCGGCTCGCTTTCCACGACCGACGATCCGTCAGGCAAGAAGTTCGATGTGGGCTTCTACGCCGCGGCATTTTCTCCCGAGGGGAAAGCCTTGAGTTCGCAAGCTGTGAAGTTGGATCGTGCGTTTCCCCCCGGGACGTATCAGAAAATCATGGAACAGGGATTACGCATCCACTTCGATATCGATACCCCGCCTGGAAGCAATGAGTTACAGCTTGCCGTGCGCGACAATCGCACCGGATATATGGGCACCTTACGGCTGCCAACGGCGGGGAACCAGAAGGCGGATTAGTTCACCGGACGTTGATCGTGTGGAGCGGGCACTCTTGCCCGCTTGCCTTTGACGTTGATTTTGATTTTGACCAGGAAGGTCACGGCTTCAGGAGCCTGCCCTGAGTGGCCATGGGCCTTCGGCCCACCAAAAGAAATGAAACTCGCTGCTTCGCATCCTATTGAAAATAATGGATGTGCAAGTGGAGTTTCGACAGAGCGAAGCCGAAGGGTCCCGAAAAAGCCTGCCAGTTTTGAAAGGGCGCGGCTTTAAGCCGCGCCGTAAAAGCACACATAATTCAGCCCGGCTTCAGCCGCCGAGGTAAGCCGTCTTCCGCTGCGTCCATCCCTGCCTGCGCATGTGGTAGATCAGATATATGACAATCGCGACATTGAGCGCCAGCACTACGACTTTCACCCAGCTGGAATGCCGGTAGATTTCATAAATTTCAACCGGCACCAAAGAGCTCGTGATAATTACGGTGAGCCATTCCCCCCAGCGCTTGCGCAGCCACAGACCAGTGCCTTCCACCAGGAACAATCCGGCATAAAGAAAGCTCCCTAACCCAAGTTTCTTGACTTGCTCGGGGCTCACATGGGCCGCCTTCTCCAGAGCCAAATTAACAAAATGGCTTCCCGGGTCGAGCCTCATCGCTTTACTCCAGTGCTCGAGTACGTCCCCCACATCTTTGTGAAGAAGTCTAAACAGCCCAATACCCAGCGCGATAAGCAATCCGGCCTTAAGAAATTTGAATATCGCAATCAGCCGTATCAGCAGGTCATCTGACGATTTCATGCAGAGCCATTATGCCTGAAGCAATGCGTGCAGTGACGTGGAAGAGCCGCGCCTTCAGCGCCGCGTATAGGCTCACACAATGCAATCGGGCTTCAGCCCCAGCAGCCGGGTGCCCCATTTCTCGCGTCTTTTGCGAGAAGTGGGGATTCTCGATCGCGTGAGACGGACATTCCAGTCCGTCGCCTTTGACCTTGGTCTTGACATTGATCGTGTGGAGCGGGCACCCTTGCCCGCTAGCCTTTGACTTTGATTTTGACCAAGAAGGGCACGGCCGAAAAAGCCTGCCAGTTTTGAAAGGGCGCGGCGTTAAGCCGCGCCGTAAAAGCACACATAATTCAGCCCGGCTTCAGCCGCCGAGGGGGACGGGGACAGACGGGACCTTCCCAAATTTCTCTTTAGAATACCGGACACCGAAAAGGGCCACGACTCGCGTCGTGGCCCTCCTAAACCCGCGACGAAGTTTCTAGTGCCTTCCCCCGCCAGGCCCGCCACGTCCATGATCGCGCCCGCCGCCACCCGGACGTCCACCGCGCCCGCCGCGTCCACGATCGCGTCCGCCGCCACCGGGGCGTCCGCCGCGTCCGCCGCGATCTCCGCCATACGGACGATCGCCGTGAGGCCGGTCGCCGCTGGCCACATGCGCCACGCCGTCGCGGTTGAAATTCGGTTCGCCCTCGGCTTCTTCGGGGAAATTGCCGCCACCTTCAATCACCACCGTGCCGGTCGCCGCCGCAACAGGAGCAAATTCGCCCTCCGCCCCTGCCGCCACAGGCGCGCCTTCCGCAACGCCGCCGCCCATTTTCGCGCGCTGCTCTTTCAAAATCGCCTTGCGCGACAGCCGTATGCGGTTGCCCTCAACCGCCAGCACCTTCACCAGCACCTGATCGCCTTCTTTCAACTCGTCGCGGATGTCGCCAATGCGATGCTCCGCCACTTCACTGATGTGCAGCAACCCGTCGGTCCCGGGAATAATTTCGACGAACGCTCCGAAATCCGCCAGCCGCGTCACCTTCCCGAGATAAGTCTTTCCCACTTCCGCCGTCGCCGTCAGATCGCCAATGATCTGCAGCGCCTTGGCCGCCGAAGCCTGATCGCTCGACGCAACCTTCACCAACCCGGAATCTTCCACATCGATCTTCACTCCGGTCTGCTCGACGATGCTGCGAATCATCTTGCCGCCCGGCCCAATCAGATCGCGAATCTTGTCGACCGGGATCTGCACGGTGTAGAAGCGCGGAGCGAAGTCAGAAATCTTCTCCCGCCCGGTAGTAATCACTTCTTCCATCTTTCCCAGAATGTGCAACCGCCCGCGCTTGGCCTGCGCCAGCGCCTCGCGCATGATCTGCGAAGTGATGCCGGCAACTTTAATATCCATCTGCAGCGCCGTGATGCCATCTTTCGTGCCGGCAACTTTGAAGTCCATGTCGCCGTAATGATCTTCCGCACCTGCAATGTCAGTAAGGATGGCATACTGTTCGCCTTCCTTCACCAATCCCATGGCAACGCCGGCCACCGCAGCCTTCAGCGGAACCCCAGCATCCATCAGCGAAAGCGAAGCCCCGCAAACCGTAGCCATCGACGACGACCCGTTCGACTCGAGAATGTCCGAAACCACGCGCATCGCATACGGCCAAACCTCTTCCGAAGGCAGCACCCCCGAGATCGCGCGCTCGGCAAGCGCTCCATGCCCAATCTCGCGCCGCCCCGCCCCCCGCAAGAAAGCAACCTCTCCCACCGAGAACGGCGGAAAGTTGTAATGTAAAATGAAGCGTTTCTTGGCTTCGCCTTCGAAGCCTTCGAGGCGCTGCATGTCGTCGCTGGTGCCGAGCGTGGTGGTGACCAGGGCCTGGGTTTCGCCGCGGGTGAAGATGGCGCTGCCGTGGGTGCGGGGCAGAATGCCGGCTTCGATCCAGATTTCGCGGACTTCGTCGAAGGCGCGGGCATCGGGGCGGCGCTTCTTCTCTAATACTTCTTCGCGGAAGATGCGCTCGCGGAGAACTTCGAAATAATGTTTCAGTTTTGCCTGCGCCTCTTCGTCGTCTTCGGGGATTTCGGCTTGCAGTTGCTTCTTGAGTTCTTTGACCAGCGTGTAGCTGTCTGCTTTGGGATGTTTCTTGGTGTCGAGGCGGTCTGACAGGTCCGCGCCTACTTTCTTCCTCAGCGCGTCGAAGTAGGCCTGGTCGAATTCCGGCGGCGTTACTTCCCTCTTCTTCTTGCCGGCCTTCGCTTGCAGGTCTTTGATGGCGGCGCAGATCTTCTTAATCTCGGTGTGGCCGAATTCGATCGCATCTACGACCACTTCTTCGCTTACTTCTTTCGCGCCGGATTCGATCATCACGATGCCGTCGGCGGTGCCTACGACCATGATGTTCAGCAGGCTTTCGCGCATTTCGTCGTAGGTGGGATTGATGATGAACTTCCCGTCGATCTGGCCGACGCGGACTGCGCCGATGGGGCCGAGGAATGGAATGTCGGAGAGCGTGAGCGCGGCGGACGCGCCGTTGATGCCGAGCACGTCGGGATCGTTATTGGTGTCGGCGGAGAGCACGAAGGCGATGACCTGGGTCTCGCACTTGAATCCGTCGGCGAACATGGGACGGATGGGGCGGTCGATTTGCCGACTCGTTAACACTTCGCGCTCGCTCATGCGGCCTTCGCGCTTGATGAAGCCGCCGGGAAAGCGTCCACCGGCATAGGTGTATTCGCGGTAATCGACGGTGAGGGGAAAGAAATCGATGCCCTCGCGGGGATCGGCGTTGGCCACGGCGGTGGCGAGCACGACGTTATCGCCCAGGCGGACCACGGCCGCTCCGTGGGCCTGCTTGGCTAATTTTCCGGTTTCAAATGAGAGTTGTTTGCCGCCGGCGAGGTCGACTGTAACGCTGCTAACTTCTGGTTTCATGTTTCATCCTTCTTGTGATCAGGAGGGCAGCCGCGCTTTTCCGCCTACGACTTCGATGTTGCGGGGATGGAAAAACGCGTTCAGCCATGGATTTGTGGCCGCCATGAGAGGTGGGTTCCGAGGCAGTCTCGGAATACAGCTTCGATAATACGCACGGTGTGAATTGGCTCAACGCTCGGCCGGCTTCGAGAGGAAGGCGGCGTTCTCAGATACGTTAAAGGGATTGTCTTCCTTAGAAGACCCCGGAATTACTTGCGGATGCCGAGTTTCCCAATGACCGTCTTATAGCGCTCGGAATCGTATCTCTTGAGGTAGTCCAGTAAACGACGCCGTTTACTGACTAGCATGAGCAGGCCGCGGCGCGAGCCGTGGTCTTTCTGGTGCGTCTTGAAGTGGTCCGTCAACTGGCCAATGCGTTCACTGATGATGGCGATCTGAACCTCGGGACTCCCCGTGTCAGTCGCGTGCGTCTGATACTGGTCAATGACAGATTTCTTTTGCTCTCTGGCTAACACTAACCTGGTGCACTCCTGTTCTGATTTTCGATTTATCTTGGTGACAGTAGTGAGGATATCATGCGAGGGCGCGGGGGGTAAAGGCGAATGGGCCGGTTGTGCTAGCCGCCCATCCTTGGGATAATTCGCGGTGCACTTGCGAGCGACCGCCTGGGCTGGGTAGCCGGCCCATCAGCGCGCGGCAAAATACTTATGTGTCCGAAGCGCGTCAAACCGCCCCATCTGGAGCTCAAGGTTGTCGTTGATACGAACGCGCTCTTTACTGGGTCTTCCAGCAACTTCCTCAGAAAGGAGGTCGCTGACCTAATTTCGCAAAACTCCAACCTGCCGGATTTGACAATACGGTGGATTGTGCCTGAGGTGGTCCGTCACGAGCGGCAATTCCAGATGCAGCAGGTGGCGTTGCAGATGCTGCCGACAATCGAGAAACTCGAGAGGCTGCTCGGACATAACCTCAACATCACGAAGGAAATTTTGGAGGCACGGGTAAAAGAAACGGTCGACCGGCAGGTCCAGGAGCACGGCATCACCGTGCAACCCCTGGACTCTGCTGTCGTCGACTGGCCGCGAGTCATGCTTGACGCGTCGTACCGTAGGCCGCCTTTTCAGCTGGGGGAGAAGGAAAAGGGCTTTCGCGACGCCTTGATCCTCGAAACATTTTTACAGATCGTCCGAAGTTCACCGGCAAGCCGCTCGGTCGCCCGCCTTGCCCTTGTATCAGCGGATCAACTGCTCAGAGACGCGGCTCTATCGCGCCTTGCATCGGCCACAAATGTGCATATCCTCGAGTCCGTGGACGCCCTCAAGGACCTGATCAATACGGTTGGGTCGTCCGTCGACGAACAATTTATTGCCGCTATCAAGGAGCGTGCGGCAGAAATATTCTTCAAATCAGGAGACGAAGGCACGCTGTACTACAAAGCATCCGTCGGAGCGAAACTTGATCAGGCCCTTGGAAGCGCCTCAATAAAGCTGCCTGCTGGAGCGTACCGGTATAGAGTTGACAAATGGACGATCAGCGCTCCTCGATTCGTAAGAAAACAAGGCCAGCGTATTCATTGGGCAACGCGGTTCGAGGCAGCACTGAACGCCCTGAAGGCCGCGGAGCAACATGTAGAATGGCTGACAGGCGGGACAAATCTCACCCTAGCCGATTTGAACAAACCTCATTTTGGCGTGTCTCCTTCCAATTACCTGACCCCAGGCCAACCGTTCGCTTCGTCCTATTTAATTCCCACCCAGCCACAGGCCTATCCCAATGCCTATGCAGCAAGATTCGGGTATGGAGAGAATTTTCAGGTCCTTAGCCCTCCTCCGGAAGATCAGGTCATCGGTTATGGTACCGCGAGCCTAAATACATCCTGGAGCTTGGCAGTGACCACGTCCGGCGCGCTCACGAAACCTAAACTTGAATCGGTGGATTTCGTTGAGTTCGTTTGGACTTCGCCGCCCTAATGTATGGGCTGGACCACCTAGTGTTCCAAACCAGAAATGAGGCTGCAGTCCGTCGCAGGTTTTCGGCGGTCGGGTCGCGGTGAGTTAGGTCATCGAGGTTCATCCGAAAAGTCGGATGGGTCCGATGGACCCGTCCCTGCAAAAGCCGGGACCTTGAACGTTCTTTGCGCTGTATGGAATGCGCTTTCGTCGTCGGGATAATTGAATTTTGCGTAGATCAAAACGTACGCTGCGCTGGGCGGGAAGTGGGTTACGTAGGTGTATCGCTGAGTCACTCCGGGATCGATGAATGTACCTTCCCACTCTGGAGAAACCCAGTGACGACGCGCGATGAGTTTCCGAAAAGCGACGTGCCCGGTCCCTTCTCGCTCAGCCAGCGGTCCGTCTTTTCCTAGGTACAGTGCGTCAAAGTGAAAATCCTTGATCCAGTGACGGACAGAGCCTCGATTGGTGATAACTGCCACTACGTCTGCAAGTGTCTCGCTTCCACATTGGCCTAGGACGTCAAGTTCTACGTTGAACTCGATCCTAGAATGCCCCTCCCGCTGTAGCAGGAACCGCCAAAAGGCCCATCCGCCGCCGACGATGACAGCGATTGCGGTGGCAAATGCTTGTATCCCCTCAGCCAACTCCTTGAAGTTTGTATAGCGTGCTTGGATGGCAATCATTTCGTTGTACTCCGGCGATTCGGGGCTCGGCCACTCCCCCGGCTCGATCCTCAGCACTATCTTAAACTTGAGGCTGCCCCGTCCGTCGCGGTTTTCGGCGGGCGGGTGGCGCTGGGCCGGGCATTTACGTCCGCAAGCGAACAGCAGGTTCCTCACCGGGCTTTCAGCCCGGTTCGGAATAACATCCCTTCTAAATCGTGGTTCCCTCAGCGGCTGAAGCCGTGCCCTTCCCGGGCAAAATCGAGATCAGAGTCGAAGTTAAAGGCGACTGATAAAAGCCCTTGCACCTTACCCTTGGGGTAAGCTTTACAGTATCCGAGGCGAACCATGAGACAGGCATTCAGCATCTCAGCCCTGGCAAGAAGCACCGGAGTCACGTCAAAGACGTTGCGGTATTGGGAACGGGTTGGACTGCTGCCGAAAGCGGCCCGAACTCACACTGGATACCGCATCTTCGGCGCGGACGCGAACCAGTACGTGGAGTTCATCCTGAAGGCGAAAAGCGTTGGCTTGACGTTATCGGAGATGAAGCGGCTGCTCGAATTCGTGCGCCAGGGCAAGAACCCGTGCCCAGCAGTCGTGCAGTGGATTGACGAGAAGGACAGGGCGGCGGAGCAACAGATTCACTCACTCCGCGCCCTGCAACGAAGGCTGAGGCGGTTTCGCGGCACTTACTCGGCGTCCTCGGTGACGACCTGTGCGCGGGATGAGGAACTGTGTTGCCTGATCGAAGATTTGCCGTATCGACAATTCGCGAAAGGAGATGGTTATGAGAAACCTTTACTCGCTGGCAGTAGTTCTTCTGGTCGCACTCGGAGCTAAGGCAGCAACCGTCGTAGCAGCTGCGTGTTGTTGCCCGTCTTGTCCATTCTGCAAATGACTCGGTTGCTAGGGAGGCTGACCCAGCTTCCCTGGCTCGATTGCCGACAAGACTCCCTTAACTTGAGGCTGCTGCGTCCGTCGCGGTTTTCGACGGGCGAGTGGCGCTGAGCCTCGATTCGTCACGGTTCCTCCGTAGGATTGATAGGTTCGAAGTGCCCTATCCTGCAAAAGACGCAAAGGGTGGGCCCCGCTGTACGACTTGCACGACTTGCTGCATTGCCAGAAGTCAAGACGAGCCCTGCGGCCAGTCAGCGAAGAAAAGGGCGCTGGAACCTCTCAATGGGTATATAGTGTGAGGCTGCCGGGTCAAGCGGGTTCGGATCTTCCGCCCTGACAGTGGGAACTGAGGACGATGCAGTCCGATTGCATGACCTAGGGAGGAACCTATGTCCACGCAGTCAAACCCCGTACCTCAAGCCACGGCGCCCGCTCCGGCACTGATGCCAAACCAACGAAGGAGTTGGCTGGGAAGAAACTGGAAATGGCTCCTGGCCGCCGTATTCGTGTGCGGACTAGGTTTCGTGGTTGGCATTGGCGCCCTGCTTATGGGGGCCATGCGAAGTTCCGATGTGGCCAAAGAGGCGTTCGCGAGAGCGCAGTCGAACACGCTCGTAGCGCAACGCCTTGGGACTCCGATCAGCGAAGGCTGGTTCGTGGGTGGTTCGATCAATGTTACGCCCGCTTCGGGCGATGCCGATCTTTCCGTTCCGATCTCAGGCCCGAAGGGTAAGGGCACCGTCTATGTCACCGCTCAGAAGACTGCGGGGACATGGGCCTATAGCGTCATGCAGGCTGCGATCGAGGGAAGCAGCGAGAAAATCGACCTGCTCCGCCACGCGGCGGCGAGCGAACCGCCACCCAACCCACCGACTCCCGCACCCCAGGCCGCGGCTGATGTCCCGGCCCAACCTGCCCCAACTGACGCTTCTGTAGCCCTAGCAAGCGCGCCGCAACCCAGCGCCTCTGACCCGGCTTCTGCAGCCGCGCCCGCTCAGGCCAAACCTGGCTCGGTGATCGCCAGCGCGCAATACTCCAACGACCCCAACCTCCGTTGCGACCTGCTCGAGGTGAAGCGGGTAAGCGGTAGCGCCCTGTTAGCCAGATGGCGCATCGTTAATACAGGCACGAAGGTGATTGGTTATGACTATAGCTATGACGACATTTATTACATCGATCCCGCTGGGAACAAGAAATACAATGTTCTCACCATCGACGGTAAGAGGATCCTCGACATGTGGAACGGCGGGCTGCCACCGGGTGAGCAACGCGTGATGTGGGCCAAGTACCCCGCGCCACCACCAACGTCGAAGCGCATCAGCCTCAATATCCCGAAGTTCACACCATTTGAAGACGTTCCCGTCTCCGAGTGACCTCGGCGGCTGAAGCCGGGTTGATTTTTTGGGGCGTCTTACGCGGCGCTTGAAGCGTCGCTCTTCCACGTCACTGCATGCTTCCGTGGTCTGACCGAGTTTCCGTCTCAAAATCCGAATCACAGTCAAAGTCAAAGGCGTCGGACAGGAGTGTCCGACCCACACGTGAGATGTCAACGTCAAAAGCGGCGGGCGGGGGCGCCCGCTCTACACGATCCAAATCCCTTGCTTCAGGCGAACTCGATTCCGTCTGGTTCCTGGAGCAGGTGCCAGGCTTCGCGGTAGGGGTTGTTGGGGTGGGGTTTGCGGCGGTTTTTGGGGCTTAGGAGGAGGCTGGTTACGCCGAGGATGTGGGGTAGGGGGAAGATGAACCAGGAGTCTTCGGGGATTACGTAGGCGGCTATGAAGTCGATTTCGGAGAGTTTGTAGGGGACGGCGCGTCCGTGAATGCGGCGGTGGGCATTGACGCGGTAAAGGCCGTCGACGAGTTGTGTGGTGGCTTTGACCTGAATGCGGATTAGCCGCGGGCGGGCTCGGTCGTCGGGGAAGATGGCGTTGGGGGCTGTTTGAAAAAGATGAGTGCGGTGGCAGTCTAGGATTACGTCGTAACGCTCGCTGTCGCCGTAGGGGTGGGAGACTCCGAAGCGGAGGCGGGCGGCTTTGAGAGCGAAGGCTAGTTGGGTGATCTCTCCGCAACGCTTGGTGGCGTCTTCACGCTCGAGGGGAGTTTTGGAGGGATGGTTGGCTCGGGCGGGCAGGGCTTGGGCTGGACGCTGGTTGCGTCTGGGGGTACGGCCCTTGCGTCTGGACAAAAGTCAGTTCTCAGTTCTCGGTTCTCAGTTCTCAGTTAAATGCCGGAAAAAGCAAAAGGCGCTGGCCGTGGGGCCTGCGCCTGTTTTCACTCTATATATATATAGAATATCAGGTTTGGAGGGGTAAACCCGCCACGCTTGTTTGAATTATTTCTCTAATCATGGCAAGGAGTTACGGGGAAACGTTCGAGTTTTGCCTCTTGACAAGATTTTTGGGGGCGGGAGAACAGCAGGTTCCCTTCGGCTTCGCTCGGGGCTTCGGCAAATAGGGCAGGCACTCAACGGGCTTTCCGCCTGATTCGGGATGACAACCGCCAATGAATTATCACCGAGTGGCCGTCGGTCTCGGAGCTCCCCTCTGCTGAACGACTTGCACGACTTGCTGCATTGCTAGAAGTCAAGACGAGCCCTGCAGCCAGTCAGCGAAGAATAAGGGCGCTGGACCGGCAGCCTCACACTATATACCCACCGAGAGGTCTGTCCCCGCTTTTTCCCCCGCCCGCATTTTTCCCGCATTTCTCGCGGCATTTCATCCCCGCATTTCAGCTCTTAACCCAGTACGTGATCAATTTTGACCAGTTTTGCTCCTGGGATGCCTTTTACTATGTCTGCCAACGAACCAGCCGTGGCTACCCTTGGAGGAAGTTATGGAAAACTACGCCGAGTTAATGCAACGGCTACTTGAAATCCAGAGTGGTGAAAGACGAAGCCCAAAATTAATCGCGGAAGATGAGCGATTGATGCGTAGTCTGCAGAAGAGAAATCTGGCAGGAAAGTCCACACAAAGGTTAGAGCTTCGCGAGGAATAGTCTAGAGCGGGCTGGTGCAGCCGTCCCTAGCTCTCTCGTCGGCACCATCTTAACTTGAGGCTGCCGCGTGCGCCGCGGTTTTCGACGGGCCGGGCGGGGCTTGATCGTTAAGGTTCGTCCGCAGAGAACAGGAGGTTCCCTTCGTGCTTCGCTCAGAGCAGACTCTCAGCGGGCTTTCAGCCCGGTTCGGAGTGACATCCCTTAAATGGACGCACGGGCGGGGAAACCCGGCGGAAACTCTCGGGCTCGTTGTCGGAAAAATACTTCTGTAGTAGAGTGCCGGCGTCATGCTGTTCCGCAACTAACGTACTAACGTACTTCAGTCGTCGTGGCTGAGGGAGGTTGAAATGTCAATTCTTGCTTGGATTGTGTTGGGTTTAATTGCGGGCTTCATCGGAAGCAAAATTGTTAACAAATCAGGAGAGGGCCTGATTCTCGACATTCTTTTGGGAATTGTTGGGGCGGTCCTCGGGGGATGGCTATTTAACCGGTTTGGCGCGTCAGGCGTGACCGGACTGAATTTGTACAGCTTGCTGGTTGCCGTAATCGGATCGGTGCTATTCCTGGTTATCTATCACGCCATCCGCCGCGTGTGATCAGCGTGGAAAAAATCTGCCGTCTGTGCATGCGCCGGGGAGGCCGCTCAGTTTCTCCGCGCGTCGCGGCGACAATCATTATTGTCACCGAGTGGCCAAAACAGTACAGATTGGGCGAGACCGTTCTGCCACACTCCAAGCCATGACTACTCAAACGATCCCAGAATATCTCGAGGAAGAGCGCCAGAAAGCTGCAGACACTCAGCTGCGAACGGAAGAAGAAGCTGCGCGCATCCGGCCGCTGCGGCATGGCCACCATCGCACGGCAAAACAGCCCAAAGTGGAATTGCTGCCTCCACTCAAAGCCGCATCCAAGAAGAAGAAGAAAAGGACTGTTGCCGTAGCTCGCAAGAAACCACGGGCCTCGGGAAAGATGGCAACGAAAACCCGCAAGAGGGCGTGACTGGCCCCAACCGCATTCAGAAAATCCGCAACCAACAAAGTAAACAAAGTAAAGGAGAACTCATGAACAAGGATCAAGTAGCTGGCAAGATCGATCAGGCAGTAGGCAAAGCGGAGCAGAGCGTCGGAGAAACTGTTGGCAGCGAAAAGCTCGCCAACAAAGGAGTAGTCAATCAGGCCAAAGGTGCGGTGCAGGAAACCTGGGGCAATGCGAAGAACGCTGCGAAGGAGATCCACGAATCGCACAAGCAGGCTGCTTCCGAGAAGACCGCCGAGAGGCGGGAGAACATCAGCCAGTCTGTGGATGACACGAAAGAAAAGGCAAAGATCAAGATTGAGGAATTCAAGGAGCGCCACTCGGCGTGATGTTTTCGGGAGTTCCCGCTGAACTCGAGAATTTAATCGTGGCCGTCGAGGAAGCGGCTGCGATCCTGCTCGCTGGGCACGGCGCAAACTTCGAAACGGCCGAAGAGTCGCGTAGCGGTTGCGGGCTATGACATTGTAGGTTGGCATCGCGCAGGAACTTGGGCACGAGCTTGCAGAACGAATGCGAGCGGACGGCCACGCGCCTGGGAGTTGTTTCAGCACGAAAATGACGGCGTCGGAGCGGGAGAGCAGATGTTCGTTGGGGAGTTCGTGGTCGACGACGACGTAGACTGTGTCGAGATCAATGGGGCTGGCGGCGTGGCGGGCGAGGATGGTTGCGGCGAAAGCGCTTTGCAGCGAGGCGAAACGGAAGAGGCATTGCGGTCACGGCGGAGAATGAATTGGACGAAGCGGTTGCAGAGTCCGCAGACGCCGTCATAGAGAAGGATGGGGTGGGACATGGTGTGAGGGCAGGGATCTACTTCGTTCCCGAGGCCGGCGGTTGCTGGCCGGCATAGTAGCCGCTCTTGGTCCGCACTACCAGTTTGTTGTGGCCTTTGAATTTGGCATCGACGCGAATCGTGCGGAAGCCGCCGGCGGATCGGGGATTGGTGGGCTTGTAGCCGATGGTGTATTGGTTCTTGATGTCGTGCGCCACTTGCCGGCTGATCTCGTCCACTTGATCGAGGGTGGTGGGAAAAAATGCGAGACCGCCCGTGCGTTGCGCGATGACCTCCAGCGCCCGCTTGGCGCGCTTGGGATGCTCTTCACCGCCCAGGATGCCGATCGCGTACACCGATGGGCCGTTTTCCTCCTGCAACTGCCTGACCGCGTCCTCGAGACTCTCGCGGCTGGCGTTGTCGTCTCCGTCGGTCACGACGAACAATACTTTACGCTCGAGCCTGGCATCTCTTTTGAGATGCTCGGCGGAGGCCACGATTGCGTCTCTTAGCGCGGTTCCGCCCCGGGCGTCAATTTTTTCGAGCGCCTCCTTCAACTTCAGCAGATCGTTGGTGAAATCCTGGTCGAGGTAGTATTCGTCGTTGAAATTGACCACGAAGACTTCGTCCTTGGGATTGCTGGCCCGCACCAGGTTCAGGGCCGCCTGGTTCACTTTGGCTCGCTTTTCCCGCATCGAACCGGAATTGTCGATCACAATTCCCATGGAAACAGGGATGTCTTCATTGTGAAACGAAACGATGGTCTGGGGCTTGCCGTCCTCGAACACGGTGAAGGCCGTGCGGTCAAGGTCGGTCACAATGCGCTGCCTGTCGTCGACCACCGTGGCGTGCAACATAACTTCGTCCACATTCTTGCGGATGACGAAGGTTCCGTTCTCGTCGGCAGGTTGCTGCGGGGTCGACGCGGCAGGCGCGCTGGACTGGGACTGAGGAGGTGGCGAATGGGAGGGCTGGGATTCGGGTGATGAGGAAGGAGCCGAGCTGGATTGCGTGGGGCCAGACTGCGTCGAAGCAGGCTGAAGCTGCGCGGGCTTCGAATTCGCGTGCCCAGCAGATGGTGGCGCCAGGAGCGCGAGGGCGGCTCCGGCCCAGATCGCGCGCCTTAGAAGAAACAAGAAGCTCGCAACCCGGTCATTCTTCGGGCGCGTAATATCCGGTCCTGGCATACACTCGGAGTGGCGGCAATCCTTTCGGCGGCAGTAACTTCACCTTAATCTTACGCCATTTGCCGTCCCGCACTCCTTTGCTTGGACGATATCCGAGGACGTACTGGTTGCGCAGCTCGACGCCGATTTTGGTGGCCACATCCCCCAGGTCGTTTGGGTTTTCCACAGTAAACGCCCGCCCCCCGGTCAGTTCGGAGATCGCGCCCAGCAGTTGCGGGCCCAGTTGCTCTTCCTGACTCTGAAAATAGCGGTCGTAAATGCCGATGGCATACACCATGATGTCGGCTTCCTTCACCAGAGCCTTAATCTCGTTCTCGGTGTAGCGGCTGTGATTGTCGCCTCCATCGGAGATGATGAGGAGCGCCTTCTTGGGATACTTGGCTTGCCTCATCTTGCTGACGCCCATGTAGATCGCATCCAGCAAGGCGGTCCGCTTTTGGGGGGCGGTGTACATCAGCTTGTCCTGGATCTCCTCCACCGAGTTGGTAAAACCGGCGACCATTTCGGGCTCGTCCGAGAATGTCACTATGAAGAACTCGTCCTGGGGATTAGCGGTCTTGAAAAACTCCGAGACTGCATCCTTGGCGCGATCCATCTTGCTGCTCATGCTTCCGCTGGAATCGAAGATCACGCCCAGCGATACCGGCGCGTCCTCACTGGAGAAAGACTTGATCTCCTCCTTGGAGTTGCCTTCGAACAGCTGGAAGTTTTCCTTGTCCAGGCCGGTGACCAGGCGGTTCATGGGATCGGTGATGGTAACCGGTACCAGCACCAGATCCACGGCGACCTTCAGAGGACGTACGTGGGTGTTCAGGGAGGCAGGGACGACGGTGCCATCGGCGACCTCCTCCGTCTTAGTTTTTTCCACGTCATGGGGCGTAGCCGGGCGGGGCATAACATGGACATCGTTCACGTCCGCCTGCCCCGCGGCGCGGTAAAGTCAAGGTGCATGCGATGCCCAGCGCGACGAACAGCATCCAGAGAAAAGGTCGAGAAACGCTTCTTTTTGGGTGCAACCGGACAAAGCTTGGGTTCCAGGGTCGAACCAGGTGGGACTTCCGAAATAGGGTCTTAGGGCGGAGAGCCATAAGCACCTCGATTGGGAGCGATAGTATCACGGCTTTGCCCAGGCGGCCGCGGTTTTTTTTGTCAAATCTTTGTGACAATCCGGAAATGGGCCGCTGGGCGGACCATTTCGGGCAGTTCATAGCAACCCAGCAAGGGCTAGAGCCGCCAGCCAACCCTCAACTTGCTACAATTAAAGGCTTCCATGGCTGACGTTTATCCGTTTCGCGCGTTCCGCTATGACCCGCGGCAGGTGTCGCTGGCGCAGGTGGTCACTGAACCTTACGACAAAATCACTCCCGCTCTGCAGGAACGTTACTATGCGGCCAGCCCGCATAACCTGGTCAGGATCATTCTGGGGCGGCGGGAGGAAAATGACAATCCGGCGAACAATGTATATTCCCGGGCTGCCGGGCATTTTCTAGAGTGGAGGCGGCAAGGCATTCTGCGCCAGGATTCCCTTCCCTCGCTCTACGTCTACTCCCAGACCTTTACCCTGCCCGGGTCATCCAAAGAAAGGGAAAGAAGGGCGGGCCAAAGAGGGGCGGGCCAAAGAAGGTTTGGCCAAGGAGGGTTCGACAGAAGACCTGGAGCGGCGGGGCTTCATCGCGCTGGGCCGCATCGAGGACTATTCCGCCGGAGTCGTCTTTCGCCACGAGCAGACGTTGGCCAAGCCCAAGGCCGACCGGCTCGACCTGCTGCGCGCCACCCGTGCGCATTTCGGTCAGATTTTCATGCTCTATGAGGATTCGGGACAGGTCGAATCCCTGCTCGGTACGAATTCCGACCGGGACATTTCGGTGCCCGATCTTCAGATAAAGGATGAATATGGAGTGCTTCATCGGGTGTGGCAGGTTACGGATGCCGAGGTGATCCAGTCGGTTCAAGAGGCGATGCGCGACAAGAAACTTATCATCGCCGACGGGCACCATCGTTATGAAACCGCTCTCAACTACCGGAACGAACGGCGCGCCACCGCCGCTTCCAAGGGTCAAGCGGACTCCGATCCGGGAGCGTCGCCGTACGAATTTGTCATGATGACGTTCGTCAACATCAATCGCCCCGGCCTGCTTATCCTGCCGACGCACCGCCTGGTGCACGGCCTGGATTCCTTTTCAGAAATAGACTTTCGCAATTCCGCACGCGCGTTCTTCGACATTGACGAAGTTGACGCATCTCTGGACGCGCCGCGTGCCACCGCGATCCTCCGCGAGTCCGGCCGGGGTGGAACCACTATCCTCGCCGTCACCGCCAACCGCGCCTTCCTGCTGCACCATCCCAATTCAAACGTTCCGGAGGTTTTTGCCGGGATATCCATCCGCCAACAAGCGCTTGACGTGGTGCAACTGCATAAGTGTCTGCTGGAAAAAGTGCTGAACTTGTCGGAGGAATCGATCCGCAACCAGGAGAACATCTCTTATGTTCGCGACGCTGCGGAGGCTTTATCGCAAGTGCGGGGCGCAGCCGGCTCACGGGCCAATATCGCTTTCCTGATGAATCCCAGCCACGTCGCGCAAGTGCGTGACATTGCCTTCGCCGGCGAGGTTATGCCGCAGAAATCCACCGATTTCTACCCAAAACTCCTCAGCGGATTGACGGTCTATGCGCTCGACTAGCAGCGCCGGCGTCCCGCCGGCTTCCGCCAGGGTCGCCGCCCTGCTTCTGATTTCCGTCGCCGCGCTCCTCGCCGCTGCTCCTCCGGAGAAGCATCTCTCCGTCTACTCCTCCGTTGCCAACTATTCCTTGCCGATCGTGCGGAGCCAGAGCCACGAATACGTTGGCTTGCTGGAATTACTCGATCCCCTGGGCACAGTCAGCGCCAAGTCTGATCCTCCCCGGTGGCGGCTGCATTTCAACAGCATTCTCGGAGAGTTTTTTGCGGACAAGAGCCGCGCCCGCATCCAGGGACGCGAGGTTGACCTCTCGGGAAAATTCCTGATGGAAAACGGACGCGGTTTCGTCCCGGTAGCCAGCCTTAATTCCATTCTGCCCCGCATTCTGGGAGGTCCGGCAACGTTGCACCAGGAGTTCTGGCCGCCTGTTCATCGGCAACGTCGCCACCCACTTCACCGCCACGGTATTGCCAGACGATGCTTCGCGGCTGGTTTTTCAATTCACTGCGCCCGTTAATCCTTCGGTCGCCACCGAACCCGGCAAACTGCACATGACCTTCAGCCGCGAACCGGTCACTGCGCCCGCCTCTCCCACGCTCACGTTCGGGAGCAAGCTCATTCCTTCGGCAACTTATTCGGAGAACAATGGCGCCGCCGAAATCACCGTGACCACGACCGTGCCGCTGATTGCGAGCTTCAGCCCGGATGGGCAAACCATCACACTCGCTCCCCCGAAATCTCAAACCGTGGCTAGCGAAAATGGAGTAATGGGGTCTGGACCTGTTGCCTCGCCCGCTGCAACTCCAGTGCAGACTACGACGGCAGCACAGCCGCCGTCAGTGAATCCAGCCGCTTCCGTTCCGCGGCGCTACTTCGCGATTGTCGACGCCAGCCACGGCGGCAATGACCGCGGCGAGGCCCTCAGTTCAACGGTCGCCGAGAAGGACATCACGGTAGCATTCGCCCGCCGCCTGCGCCAGGAACTCGAGAATCGCGGAATCCCCACACTCGTGCTGCGCGATTCGGACGCCAACCTCTCGCTGGATGAGCGCGCCTTTTTTGCCAACACAACGCACGCCGCCGTTTATGTCGCATTGCATGCGGCCTCGAACGGCCATGGGGTCCGGCTCTACACTGCGCTGCTCCCCTACGGCGGAGAGGAGGACCGCGGTCCGTTCCGATTGTGGACCACGGCCCAACAGTACTCTATGTCCCTCAGTCAGGCCGCCGCCACGAGCGTGGCTACGGAATTGAGAAAGCAACAGGTCGCCGTCCGTACTCTCACTGCGCCGTTGCGCCCTTTGAATAACATTGTGACGGCTGCCATTGCGGTCGAAGTTGCCCCGCCTGCATCCGATCTTTCACAACTCAGTTCGCCGGACTATCAGCAACGCATCGCCAGCGGCGTGGCCAGCGGGATCGTCGCCATTCGCGCGCAGCTCGGAGCGGCGCCATGAAATTGAGTAATTTTGCGATCGGGTCATTGGAGTGATTTAATGCCCTGGGGTTTCTTTAAAGCTTTCAATCACACAGTTAATCACACAATGACCCGATCGCAAAATCACCCAATTCGCCTATGATTCCTCGCCATCTTTATATCGGGGTCTCGGTGTTGCTGCTTGCCGTGCTGGGCATGAGCCTCTACGCCTGGCACATGCGCGGACGGGCTGCAGCCACGCCTGTCATTTCCAGCGACACTCGTCCAGTGGTGGCGCCGGTGGCCGGACCTACCGAACGAATCACCTTATTTGTCGCGTATGACGACGTTGGCGTGCTCCATGCTCAGTCCGCTCAGATTCCGCTGCCTTCGGTCCGGCAGCAACGCGCCGAAGAATTGCTGCGCGCCCTGCTTGCGCTGTATCTGGACAAGTCTTCGCCTCATCCCCTGCCGCAGGGCTCCGATATTCGCAGCGTCTACCTCGTCGATCCCGGACTGGCCGTCATCGACATCAACGCGGCGTTCGCTGACGGCCACCGCTCCGGCGTGCTGTCGGAAGAACTCACGGTCGCATCCCTGATCCAGACGTTGTCGGCAAATCTCCCCGGAATTTTGAGAGTAAAGATTCTGGTCGAGGGTAAGGAGCGCGAAACTCTAGCCGGCCACGCCGATCTCTCGGCGCGTCTTTGACGTTTCGGCTGTCAATCAGTTAACCGCGCAGCTGCAATCCATTCAGTAGCCGCCACGATGTGTTGGCTCCACTTTCAAGGGTGCCCTTCGTTCTTATCGAGGGGCACCCACAGTTCCGGAACGGGAAAGAAAGACCGAGGAAGAAAGATGGGCCACCCGCCGCCCCACTATTGCAGCTTCGCGTACTCCGCCTTGGCTTCCTTCAGGATGGGGATGTCGGAATCGGCGTCTTTCCAGAGTGTGAGGAAATCCTTGTACGCAGCGAGTGCACGGACGAGGGCGGCATCTGCATCCGCTCCTTGTGAAGTTCTCGACCGCAAAGCATTCGCACGCGCCACGCCCAGATGCGCCAACGCTCCCGTCCAGCAGTTCCAGACGATGCCGCCGTGGTCGAGAATTTTATGGAATTCGGCAGCGGCTTCGGGGCCTTGGCGCATCGACGAGAGAAAACAGGATTTGAATCGTGTTGAGAACCGAGAGCTTTCATCGTCTTGCGTCCGATATCGAAGATAGCGGAGGATGCGGTAGTACTCCGCCGCCTGCAACTTCGGCGACAGTCTTCGGTACGATGTTGTCATGGGCGATCGAAGGAAGCGCCATCGATCGCAGGCGTTCTGCGAACCGCGGGTCACCGCGCATGCTGTCCCACTCCGGTGCGACCGCCAGGTGCACGAGTGCTGGGTCGCGGTACGCGATGGCCTGATCAAGGCAGTCGAACGCTTCATCGAGCCGGCCTGCTCCCCCATACAGAACGGAGCGAAAGAATGCCATCTTCAGCAAGACGTCGAAGTCCAGTTGCGGGTTCGTGATCTGATCCACCATGAATCTTCTCACCCCGGAGAGGCCGGCCGTCGCGTACACCTGCTGCATGTCCGCGATGACCTGCTTGATCACCGACACCCTCTCTTCGGGAAAGCCCCATGCGATGGCTTGGCTGACGGTCCAGGCCGCGAATCTATTGATGTCCCCGACCTTCCAATAGACGTGGTTAATGAATTGGCACGCCAGCATATGCTTCGGGTCGACCTCCAGCGCCCGCCGAGCCCAGACAAGCGTGTCGTCGTACTTCCGTTGATGCCAATACGAGATGGCGATCTGCACCAGAACGCCGGGCGATCGCGGATCGCGCGCGAGCGCCTGTTGCTTGCAGCGCAGCCCATCGTCGAGCCGCCCGAGCGCTTCCTGCAGCGACCCATACTGCAGGAGCGCCTCGGTGTGATCCGGATTGATTTCGAGCGCACGGCATAGGCTGCGTTCCGCCGCCGTCCAGTCCCACTCACTCAGAAAAAGGACGGTGCCAAGGGCAACTTGCGCGTCCGCCGAGGCACTGTCCATCGCCAGCGCGCGCAAGGCGGACGCTTTCGCCTCTGCAAACGCTTCCTGGTGCGGCACCGCGCGAAACACTGCCTGCAGGCACCGTGCGCGCGCCAAGCCGGCGTGCGCCGGTGCATAGGTCGGATCGATCTCAATCGCGGAACGAAAGGCGTCCACGGCGGCAGGCAGCTCGAAGTACGAGCCTGACAGCAGGTGAGACCGGCCGCGGCCGACTTGCTCGTAGAGTTCGACGGGTCGCGTTATGGCGCTCGGTGTTAATGGTTTCTCGTGGGCCAGATCGCACGTGACTGCAGCGATGAAGCGGTACCCTGACCGCACCACCGTTTCGATGTAGGCCGGAGGCCGCGTGTCGTCGCCGAGCGCCTTGCGCAGTGCTGCCACGTGAACATTGAGAATGCCTTCTTCGACAAACGACTCGGGCCAAACCTGCGCCAGCAATTCGTCCTTCGTGACCAACCGCCCCGACTGCCGCACCAACGCAATCAGCACATCACAGGCCTTCGGTGACAAGCGAACGGTTTCGGTGCCACGCAGCAGCCGCCGCTCTCCCACGTCCAGCGTGAACTCGTCGAAATGAAATACTTCCGGGATAGCCATTAAATTTTCGGCCAATCTTAACAAATCCTTCGGGACAGGTCACGGCCCGGCTGCTACTGTGCGCACTTTGAGGAGGATTCACGAAATGAGCACACGATCGTCGGTCGCCGTCATTCTAATCTGCGGATTCACATCACTATTGCTCGCACAAGCTCCACCAGCGCCACCCAAGCCTGGTCCGGAACACAAGAAGTTGGAGTACTTCCTTGGAAAATGGACTGTGGAAAGCGAGATTAAAGCCAACGGGTATGTGCCAGCCGGTAAGACTGTCAGCACCGAAACAGGTACATTGGGGCCGGGGGGATTCTATGTCGAGAGCCGCGCTGAAGGCCAATTACCGACGCGCCTCGCTATCATGGCCTACGACAGCCATGCGAAGGTCTACACATCCTATTACGCCAGCAGTGTCGGACTCGTGGGTACCGCCACAGGATCGGTTAACGGAAACACTTGGACGTGGATGGAGGAAGACAAGTTTGCGGGCGATGCCGTCAAAGGAAGAACTACAATCACGATGTCATCACCCACTCAGTACACAATGAAGTATGAAATGGCAGATGAAAAGGGCGGTTACATAACTATCCTAGAAGGCAAAGCCACCAAAGACGGGCGCTAGAGACGCAGGCACCCAGAACTTCGGCATGAAGCACGAAACCTGGACGATCCGGGGACAGACGGGACATTCCCCATTTTTCGTCCGCTACAACCCGCTACCTCGGCAGCCCGTACCTTATAAAGTACGCCGCACGCCTGTCAAGTCTACTTTAGTAGGCATTCGACCCCCTCGAAAGTAGACATTTCTTCCACAGCCTAAGCCCTTGATTCCATTGATCCCGGCCAAAAGGCTGTACCTGGAATCAACAACTTACGCCGAAACTTTTCTGCAAAGTGAAATGTTCCAGTTGGAACATTCAGCATCTATGTTCCAGTCGGAACATATCTCACAAATGCCCGCGGCGCGTCCCAGGGGTGCCTACGCCCCCGCCAGCACTGGCTCGACTCCATAGATCGAATGCCACGAAGTTGCGGCCTTCAGCTTGCCGTTCACGTTATTGATATTTTTCACGCCTTCGGTCTCGAGCCACTTGCGGAACGCCGCTGCGCCTTGCTTGGCATAGACCGGGATGCCGTCCTTCCAGGTGGCGCGTCCGCACAGCACGCCATTGAACTTCACTCCGGATTCTCCAGCCAACTCGAGCGTCTCGCTGAATTCCGCATTGCTCACGCCCGCCGATAGATAGATGAACGGCTTGGTAGCCACGTTCGCCGCCTTGTGGAAGAAGTCAATCGCTTCCTTCTTGGTATATGCCTTCTGCCCGCCGAAACACTGTACGCCTTCGACGAACTTCATGTTCACCGGTACTTCCACCTTCAGCACATCGACGCCGTAGCGCTCTTTGCTGAACTCGCGCATGCTCTCAGTGACGATCTGCGGTTTCTTCTTAGCGTATTCCAGCCCCTTCTCGTCTGCGCCTTCTTCGTACCCCACAAATTCCAGAAAGAATGGGATGTCATTGGCGCGGCATTCGTCGCCAATGCGCTCCACCCAGGCGTGCTTCTTATCGTTCACTTCCTTGGGGTCGAACGGCGTGTAGTAAAGCAGAATCTTGACGCAGTCCGCACCGGCTTCTTTCAACCGGCGCGCCGACCAATGATCCAGAAGATCTCCCAGCCGGCCCGGACCGGTCTTGTCGTATCCCGTCTTCTCATAGGCCAGCAACAGGCCCGCGTTCTTGGCCCGTCGTTTGGATGCGGGGAGCCCCCACTCCGGGTCGAGCAGGATGGCACTGGCGTGCGGCGTCAAAACTTCTGTGACCAGCGTCTTGAATTCTTCCATCATGGCGTCGCTGACGTCGCCGCCTTTTTCTTTGCTCAGGGATTTCTGCAGTGACCCGCGCTGATCCATCGCAGCCGCCGCGATCACGCCGTGTTCGTTCGAGACTTTTCTGAGACCCGCCAGTTTGCCAGGGGTGAGCTTCATAAATTCCTCCAAGAGTAGTGCCGGAAAGGTGACAGCTAAAACAGACAATTGTAAACCAATGCAAGAGAAAGCGGCTCCGGGTCTCCGGGCGTTCGAACGTCCAGTTTCGGGAACTCCCGAAGCCAGATCAGCCGATATGCCTAAGCCAGTCGGGATGGCGCACCACCAGCAGAAAGACTAGACGGAGACAAGCACGAGCGCCGCGGCTTTCACCCAAGTCAGCAGAATCTGTTCCCAATTTCGGGGATGACGCTCGACCGCAGTCTCGCCCCCTGCCCAAGCCAAACCAAGCCACCGCTCAAGGCTCCTCTTCACCGTATAGGTAGCAATTGGGAAAATTGGGAACCAAAACACGACGATCCAGAGAGTTGCATCGTATTGTTCGAAGAGGCCGCTCGGGTCGCGACGGCGGTTGGTCTTGCCTAGGAACATCTGGCCCACGCCGCTGTGATGCACGAATTTGGGAGTCGCGCGCTTTAGTTCATCGGACTCTTCTGCAACCTCGCGTTGGAGCCGATACGAATCGACGTCGCGGGATGAGAGTTTTCTCCGGCTGAGCTCTGCTTCGAGCTCGTGGAGGGCTTCCTCGGTGAGTTGGTCGCCTTCCTCGCCGAGGTGCAGAAGCTCATCATCGGTCAGGTGTTGATACTCCGGCATCTCACGCAGTCCAGAGGGCACATTATCCAACACATGAAGGCCGTTGGGAATCAACAGATGAAGACTGCTCACGCAGCCCAGTTCTGCAGCTTCAACCCGCGCACCCGCCGGAATTCACTCTCGTTATTGGTGACCAGCGTCAATCCTGCCGTCAGCGCGTGGGCGGCAATCCAAAGATCATTGTTGCCAATCATCTCGCCCTTCGACTCCAACTCGGAACGCATCTTTCCGTAAGTTTCGGCAGCGCTTTCCGGCAAGGCCAGCGCAGGTAGCAAACGGACCAACTCCCGGAGCCGCTCCAGAGCTGCCGTCCTATGAGCACTCTTGGCCGCGCCGTAGAGCAGTTCGCCATACGTGATCACCGAAAGCGCCGCTTCTCCCGGACGCAGGCTGCGGAATCGCCGCAAGACTTGCTCCGGCCTGCGTTGCCGGATGTAGATGCATATGTTCGTGTCCAGCAGATAGCGAGGCTCCATTACAGCCCCTTGCGTTTCTGCGGCCGGTCTTTTTTACCACCTGCAGTCCCACGCCCTGCAGTCCCACGCCCTGGGATTTCAAAGTCGTCCGGCAGGTCAGCCAGCAGATCGAATGCCCGGACCATGGTTCCATCTTTCTCCCGCAGAACGATCTCCTCGCCTCGACGGAAGATCTCGACTTCGTCACTCTTCAATCGAAATTGCTTCGGTAAACGGACCGCCTGGCTGTTTCCCGACCGGAAGACCCGCGCCGTGCCCATGCCTGCACCTCCTTCGTATATACATCAAGTATATACACTGGCTGGCGTGCCTGGCAATGTGAGCGGCAGTACGGTACTGGTGCCGGTTCGCGTCCACAGGCTAGTTTTTGGCTCGCGCTGGTCCTTCTCGTATTCTACGGTTTCTTTCCTACGACAATCAGCACGGTAGTAAATCGCTCATTGTTTACCAACTCGATAGGGTTCTTGTCTAGGTTCTCTTGTGGGGGGGAAATAGAAGAAGCCAATGCAGCCCTGAGCGCGATTGCCGCCTGGAATTGTAGCGGCAGTTGTGGCATGGCTTGCAGGGTTTTAAGTTCTTCCTTCGATTCTGCCTATATGTGTACCCCGGTCTCTATGGAGGGGGTAATGCCGGATGGAAAATTCTTGAGGTGGATGAAGAAGGTTCCCATCCCAGTATTTGGGGCGTATGTAGGCTCCCATCCGGCACGTTGCAGCGCATCACTGATTTCCTCAGCGAGAGTCGTAGACTCTTGGTCTCCAAAGACTCCAAAAAAGTCCAAATTTTGTACCGTTAAAAGACGCTAGCGCGGAAACCAACGCAGCGACGTTAGTTAGTGACCTAGGGGTTTTGAGTCGATTTAGCTCCGCTTGGGCATTAGTTGCTTCTTTAAGGGCTTCTGCTAGATGCGATTCTGCATCAGCAGCTTGCTGCTTGGCTGTCTTAATATCTCCCTCAAACGAGTCTGCTTCCTTCCGCGCATCTCGCGCAAGAGTTAAAGCGTTTGATGCCGCTGTTTTCGCCTTATCGGCCTCGTCCTCTGCCTTCTTAAGGGAGGCTGCGGCCTTTCCAGCTTTGGTCAGCGCATCTGTGGCTTGGGATAGCGCGGTTGATGAGTTTGTGTTGGCCACATCGGCTTTATGTTCAGCAAGAGATGACTTATCAATCGCTGACTGTGCCTTGGTTTCGGCTGCTCCGGCCTTGTCACCGAGAGAACCTATAACGCTGCCGGAAAGTTCATTTGTTCGGACTAGGCATATCAGGGACACTGACAGTGCTGCTACAAGCAGGATCGTTGAGCGTCTTTGGAGGTGTTTCTTGCGTTCTTCGGTTAGCCAACTTACCTCTAAATCCGCAACAAGTTCTCCCGCACAGCCAATGATCACGAATGCTTCCGAAATGTATTCTCCCCATTCCCAACGGGACAGCGATCTTGATAAAGATTCAATATCGGCGGCTGTCAAAATCATCTTGGCCCACCAACGAAGGGAACGTAGGGGTCTACTTGTTTGCTTGGCTGCACTCCTTACGGTGCTCGTATCAAAAGTCTATCGAGAGTTTACCATAGGCAGAAATAAAAGCATAAGTAAACCGTAAAACAGCGATATAATGCTTGACATTAGCCGTTATAGTGCTATCATCTAGGCAGTTTAGAGGGTAGCATGAATCAACTAAACACAACCAAACGGTGCCAGATCGTAGCGGCCTTGATCGAAGGGAACTCCATTAACGCGACGTGCAGAATGCTGGGAGTGGGCAAACATACCGTTCTGCGGCTCTTGGAAGATGCGGGATGCGCCTGTGCCGCCTATCACGATGCAAACGTGCGGAACCTTCGTGTGGGTCGGGCACAGTGCGATGAGGTTTGGTCATTCATCTACGCCAAGCAAAAGAACGTGACGATGGAGCAGATGGAAGAAGGCGCGGGTGACTGCTGGACGTGGACGGCGATTGATGCCGATTCCAAGCTGATAATTTCCTACATGCTTGGGGATCGCGGCGCGTCCACGGCTCAGGCGTTCATGCAGGACGTTGCCTCGCGGATCGCCAACCGGATTCAGCTAACCACGGACGGCCATCGCGTGTACGCTGAGGCTGTAGAGAACGCCTTTGGGTCGGAAATTGATTACGCGATGCTGGTTAAAATCTACGGCGCATCGAACGATGGAGAATCGCGCTACAGCCCTGCAACTTGTATCGGATGCCGCACAGGTGTTCTAGCTGGCAATCCTGATCAAAAGTACATCTCTACCAGCTACGTAGAGCGGCAGAACCTTTCGATGAGAATGGGGATGCGGCGCTTTACGCGGCTCACAAATGGATTCAGTAAGAAGTTTGAAAACCACGCGCACCAGGTTGCGCTTTACTTCATGCACTACAACTACTGCCGCGTGCATTCCACTTTGCGCGTGACTCCGGCGATGGAAGCTGGCCTAACAGATCACGTCTGGACGCTGGCGGAACTGTGCAGCTTGTTACCCGAGAAAAAGCCGAATGCGCGTGCAGATAAGGCGCTGGTCTTGAAGGCACTCAACAAGACAGCATAGAGGGATTATGGCAAAAGCAAATCAGGTTTCGATTCCGTATCTAGACCCGAGCGTGCAGCATGTGGGAATCAGCCGCTTGCGTGCATTGAACGTCACTCAGTTAAGGGAACTCGACAAGACGCTGGTGATTCAGGACAACGATAAGCCACTAGCAGTGCTCTTGAAGTACGAGCACTTTCTAGCGATGCAGGAGAAGATATTGAAAAGCGAGGGAGAGTGAAGAAGCTACTTGCCTTTGGTAGATTCACGCACGATCCGCAGCGCGTTCTGGCTGCTATCGGTCAGTTTGCACTTGTGCTCGTCAAACATGACTTGGAGTTCACGTTCGGCCAATACAGACGTGTCGTTATTCGACTGGAAGGTTTGATTGCAGTGTTCACAGATGGCTGTCAGCGGAAAGATGAACCTCACCAGACGCAGTCTCCGCTTCAGCATAGTTACAGTCTAGCGCATCTGGTCGGGGAGACTGTAGCCCTGTGGAAAGCAAACGGCACCACTACCGGCAGTACCGAGTAGCAAGTACCCAGAAGAGGTCTGCCAGCGGGATGCCTTCAGGGCGCGGTTGCCCGGTACTGGGTGCTGGGTACTCCGGAGCCAGTTCTACTTCACCGCAACGCCCGAGGGAAAATCGAGGGTGCTGATGGGCGTTACCGGGGTCAAAGCTCCCGTCGTGAGAGTGATGGCATATTGCGAGACGCTGGTAGCATTGGTGTTGGCCACGAATACCCAACTGTCGTCGCTGCGAACGGCAATCGAGTTTGCCCCCATGCCGGCGACGACTGGGCCTCCGGTAAATGCGGTCAAAGTGCCACTGCTTGGAGTGATCCGGAAGCCGGAGACGTTGTTGGATCCCGTATTCACCACGTACAAGAAATTTCCGTACGCGTCCGCGGCGATAGGCCCGGGACTGTTGCTATTAGTGGGAAAGGGCGAACCGGTGACGGGGTTCAGGCTGAAGTCCGCGACCGGGCAGGGCGGCTGCGATAGAACATTAATGGCACTACAGATCGTATAGGCGCTGACCGTATTTTGGTTGCTGCCTGGACCGGCGTTCCCCACGTAAACGAACCGGTTGCAGGGATCGACCGCAACCCCGGAGGGCACAGCGCCCGTCGGAATTCCCGGCGTGGTCTGCGAGTAAGGCAATAACGTAAGCGCGCCCGTCGACAGCGTCCACGGAGTAGTTCAAGAGCACATAATTGGTCGAATCGGCCACATAGAGATTCTCCGTCGCGGGAGGGGTGTGGCCGGAACAAAACGAAAACTGCACGGGGTAAACCGTCGGAGTCACCGCGAGCGCCACCGTACTCGCTACGCTGCCGCCCGGCTCGACCGGCAAGGGAAACGGCGAACCCGCGACTTCCGTGAGCGTACCGCCGCTCACGGCAAACACCGACACCGTGCCGGGCGCTCCATTATTTGCGCTGTCTGCTACGAAGAGAAATTTCCCCGCAGAGTCTATAGCCAGGGCCACCGGCAAAACCGGGGATCCGCCGACGGTGTTGTTGAGAGGGCGTTGTCGTTCCCGCCCCCAATTTGCCATCGGAGCCAATGGGAAACACTGCGATGCCTGTTACGCTTGGAACCAGCTCCGCGTTCTGGTGGACGATCACGTATGCGAATTCTGCCCGCCGGATCAAGGATAACGGCCGTCGGCAATCCCGGCGTCGGAGGACCATTCACATTGTTGATCTGCGAAGTCTGCGCCGTTGGCCAGATTGAGGGTGAAGGTCTCCATCACCGCCGTGGCCCCCGGTATCTCAGTCGTGCCCTGAGTTGGCACGACCACCAAACCATTCGAGGAAGACGAGTACTTGGTGCTACAAGCTATCAGGAAGCCGATTGCCACCAGAACTATAATCGCCGCAATCCAGGTAAATCTTGTCCGCATTCTTCGCTTTATCTCCATGGGAACATACGTATTCAAGCCCCCGGCCGCCACCGAGCACAAATCCTATTTGAAGGCGTGAGTTGCCATCCATTTATGTATCAGGAATGCCCGGGAAGAGCAAACTGCCGACAGGCCTTAAGAACCGCAGAGGGGGCCGCGAGTTGCCTAGGCAGTGGTCAGTGGTCGGTGGTCAGTGGTCGGTGGTCAGCGGAATCTCACTGGACGCTGGCCACTGACCACTGACCACTGGGGTTAAGGGCATCAGGGGCAGGTGAATCTCGACCATGAGTCCGCCTTCGGCGCGGTTCACGGCCGCTACGCGTCCGCCGTGGAAGCGGACCGCGCGTTCTGTGATGGCCAGGCCCAGGCCAACGCCGCCGGTCTGGCGGCCGCGCGCGTCGTCCAGGCGGTAAAACGGCTGGAACAATTTTTCCAACGCATCGGCGGGAACGCCGGAACCGCAGTCGGTAACTCGAACCACAGCTTCCGCACTACCCGCGTCGGTTTCCGACTTATCCAGATGGATCTCTACCGCCGTGCCTTCGCGGGTGTAGCGGATCGCGTTGCGGACTACGTTCTCGATCGCACTGTGCAGCAGGGATGCATCTCCACGCACGGCCCAGCTTCCCGCGGGAATTTCAGTGCGCACATGGCAGTGCCGGGCCTGCGCTTCGAACTCGGCGTCTTCGGCCACGTTGAGCACAATTTCGTCCAGCAAAACCGGCGCCGCGGCGACGCGCTGCTCGCCATCTTCCAGGCGGGCCAAAGTGAGCAGGCGGCCAATCAGTTCATTGAGGCGGCCGGCTTCGAGTTCGATGCGCTCCAGCATCGTCTCGGTCTCCGGGCCGGAGCGCTGCCGCGCCAGCCCAAGAGCTACATTCAAGCGTGCCAGCGGGGAGCGCAATTCATGCGAAATGTCATTCAGCAGACGCGACTGCGCATTGACCAGAGTCTCCAGCCGGGCGGCCATCGCGTCAAAATCGCGGATGAGTCCGGCAATCTCGTCGCTTCTCTTGCTCTTGGGATCGCCGGCGCGCGCGGTAAGATCTCCGGCAGCAAGCCGCTGGGTTGCGGCGCGCAGCCGGGTAACCGGCTTGGTCATATACCAGGCCAGGAAATAACAAACCAATCCCGAAGACAACACGGCGATGATCAAACTTGGAAAGGGCATGCCTCGCGGTCCGAGAAAGACGCGCGGACCGGGCGGCAACTGCATCGCGATGGTATAGAGATGGCGTCCATCGCTGGAGGCCCGCGACTCGGTCAGGATTTGCGGGCGCGGGAAAAGCACTCCAGGATAGGGCGGGATCGGCCGGCCAGCGCCCACATGCTCCGCCCATCCCGGGCTCGAACGCCCTGAAATTTCCTTTCCCTGCTCATCGAACACATAGACGCGCACGTGCTGCGTGGTCTGCAGGTTCTCCAGGTATTCGTGAGCTTCCGCCGTCCCGCCTCGCTCATACGCGTCGATGGCCTCGGTTAACGCAGTCGAGCGCTGCGTCTCCCAGGTTGCATTGCGTTGCGGCCGAAAAGCCAGCATCACCAGCAGAGCAATCACCAGAAACAGCGCCTGCGCCACCCAGAAGGAGAGAAAGATTTTTAGGAACAGACTCTTCATGACGTGGCTTTTACCTTTTCCCCAGCCTTCTCCCGGGGACGGGCAAAGATGTAGCCGACGCCCCGGATCGTCTTGATATGCTCGTCGGCGTCAGTGTCGCCAAGTTTCTTGCGGACTTTGCTGACGTGCATGTCGATGCTGCGGTCAAAGGGTGAGAACTTGCGGCTGAGCACGGCATTGACTAAACGTTCGCGCGGGACCACGCGGCCGGCCTCGCGTAACAACACTTCCAGAAGGTTAAATTCCACCGAGGTGAGGTCAACGGGCTGGCCGTCGCGGCGCACGCTGCGGGTGGCGGGATCGAGTTCAATCTCTCCCACGCGGACGATGTCCGGGGTTGAGGGAACCGATTTGTCACCGTGCGTGCGGCGCAGGATGGCCCGAATCCGCGCCACCAGTTCGCGCGGGTTGAAAGGTTTCGGCAGATAGTCGTCGGCGCCAATCTCCAGACCGACGATGCGGTCCACATCTTCGCCGCGGGCAGTAAGCAAGAGCACCGGCAGGCGGGAGGTTGCCCGGATTCGGCGCAGCACCTCGAAACCGTTGATGCCGGGCAACATTACATCGAGGACGACCAGCAGGTAACCGCCGCCGGAGGCGCGCTGCAGCCCGCTCTCGCCGTCATGCACCGACTCCACCGTGAAGCCCTCGGCGTGCAGGTATTCGCCGACCAGGGTGCAGAGTTCGACGTCATCGTCGATGATCAGAATGCGTTCCATCTTCGTCTTTGCAGCTTTCATTGTGCACCAGGCAGCGGGCCGCTGACGGTAAAGAATTGTCACACGTTATTAAAACGCGGTTGTCGGAAAACGGCTCTCCTCTTTGACAAAACTTTACTCGGATTGACTGACTTTTTACCACATTTCCGCGGGAACCGTGTTCTCATGAGTGTACGCAAAATGGCCCAGGCTCCGCCAAGGAGCCGGCCTTCAGGAGTCGGGAATTTATGAAGTCGATTCGTTTACGCCTCTTTGTAGCAGCGCTGGCAGTGATGTTGGGCGGCGCGATCGCCAAATCGCAAACTGCGGACGCAGCTGCGCCTCCACCCAAGCATGAGCATTCCTGGGGCATGCACGGCCACATGATGGGCTTCCCTTTCAAACAGCTGGATCTGACCGATGCCCAGCGCGAACAGGTCAAAGGCGTCATGCAGAAAGAGCATTCCACGATGAAGCCGCTGATGCAGCAGGTTCACACCATGCAGCAGCAGCTTAAGCAGTATTCGGAAGGCACATACGATGAAGCCAAGGTGCAGGCTCTGGTCGCGCAGCAGGCGCAGACCCTAGTGCAACTGAAGGTGCAAGAGACGCGCATTCACAACGAAATTTACCAGCTGCTCACAGCGGACCAGCAGGCCAAGCTGAAAGAGATCGAGGCTAATCGCGAAGCGCGCATGCAGCAACACATGCAGGGGGCAGGGCCGTCGCAGCAGTAGAGCAGACTTCCGCTTCCCCTTGGTTTGAAGCGCGGTCGATCGCAGCGCCGGGGTTGGGCGTCATTCTGACCCCGCGCTTTTTTCTACAGGCATTCCCCGAGGAACAATGCCATGGATATGGTTCCGGTATTCATCTTCGATGCAGGATGGATTTTTTTCGCCGCCTGGGGGATGGCTCTAGCGGCAGTCAGCGTAGTCGCCTTCGGCCACGACATTCGAGGAGTCACTGGACGGACTGCGGGCGAAAGAAAACGCCCATAAGTAGCGCTTAGGCTCTTCTTCGCCCGCTTCGCGGCCGTTCTTAGCGTCTTTCGCGGTTAAGAGCTTTAGAGCTTCTAACCGCAAAGAGCGCAAAGAGAGGCCGCAAAGGACGCGAAGAAATTCGGGCCGCCCTCCCTCCGAAAGCCGCCGAAGCCTGCCCTGAGCCTGCCGAAGGGACGGCGGCGCTACTCTGCATCCCTGCCTGCTAGAATTTCATCTACACAATCTGCATGATTCCGAAGAGTATGCGTCCGCTCGTGCCCTACCTCAAGCGCTACCGCTGGGGCTTTGTGGCGGGCGTTTTCTGCATTTTCCTGAGCAACGGCGCCTGGGTGCTGCTGCCCCAGGTCATCCGCCACGCGGTGGATGATCTCAATACCGGAGTCACGTCGGCGAAGTTGTTGCACTTCGCTTTGCAGATGCTGGAGGTCGCCGCCGTCCGCGGCGTCTTTCTATTTCTAACCCGCTGGATTGTGATCGGCATCTCGCGCGACATTGAGTTCGATCTGCGCAACGATCTTTTCGCGCACCTGGAAAACGCTCTCTTACTCCTACTACCAGCGCATGCGCACCGGCGACATCATGGCTCGCGTTACGAATGACTTGAATGCGGTGCGCATGCTGCTGGGCCCGGCCATCATGTACTCGGCGAACACGTTTGTGTTCACCGCCGCGGCGCTGTCGTTCATGTGGCGCATCAGCCCCAAGCTGACGTTCTATGCTTTTCTGCCGTTGCCCGTGGTCAGCATTGTCATTCAATATTTTGGGCGGCGCATCCATGAACGCTTTGAGCGGATTCAGGCAATGTTCTCCGACATTTCGGCGCGGGCGCAGGAGAATTTCTCCGGCGCACGGGTAATTCGCGCCTACGTGCAGGAAGAAGCGGAGATCGAATCCTTTGAAAGCGCCAATCAGGAATACATTGCACGCAGCCTGAAGCTGGTGCGGCTCATGGGCATGCTCTGGCCCACACTGGAACTCATGCTCGGACTGGCGGTCGTGCTGGTGTTGTGGATCGGCGGCGGCGAGGTGCTGGCGGGCCGGATGGAGATTGGCGGCTTCGCCGCCTTCAACATCTACATGCTGCAATTGACGTTTCCCGTAATCGCGCTGGGCTGGGTGGTCAATATTTTCCAGCGGGGCACGGCGTCGCTGATTCGCCTGAACGAGATTCTGCACGAGCAGCCCGAGATCAAGGATGAAGTTGACGCGTGCGACCGGCAAGTCATAGGCGAAATCGAATTCCGCGGACTGAATTTTGGCTACGACGGCAAGACCGTCCTGCACGATCTGAACCTGCGCATCCCCGCAGGGACGAGCATGGCGATCGTCGGTCCGACGGGCTCGGGGAAGACCACGCTGGTCAATCTGATCCCGCGCATTTACGATGCGGCGCCCGGGATGGTTCTGGTGGATGGCCGGCCGATCCGGGAGGTTTCGCTGGCATCGCTGCGCAAGAATATTGGCTTTGTGCCGCAGGAAACATTTCTGTTCAGCGATCGCATCCGGGAAAACATTGCGCTCGGCGTCGAATCGGCTACCGATCAGCAGATTCACGAGGCCGCCGAAGCCGCCAACATCGCCCTTGATATCGAGAGCTTTCCCGAGCAGTATCAAACCATGGTGGGCGAGCGCGGCATCACGCTCTCGGGAGGACAGAAGCAACGCACTGCGATTGCGCGCGCGTTGATTCGCAACCCGCGCATTCTTATTCTCGACGACGCCCTCTCCAGCGTCGACACGCACACCGAAGATAAAATCCTGAATCACTTGCGCGAAGTGATGCAGGGCCGCACGACTATTTTCATCTCCCACCGCGTTTCTACCGTACGCAACGCCGACCGCATCGCCGTGCTGCACGACGGACGCATCGTCGAATTGGGCACACACGACGAACTGCTCGCCTTGAACGGCTACTACAGCGACCTGTATAACAAGCAATTGCTGGAAGAAGAACTGGCCGAGGTGTAAGGCCGGCTAAAACTCTCAGATACGGCGTGCGGCGCGGAGAAGCCGCCCAATCAAGCATCTCCATGCAGCGAGTCGACGCACCTGAGATTCTCGATTCCGATGCTTGCTCTCCCGCCGACGTCGAAGCTACGCTGCGCGATCTCGGCCGGGTGAACCGCTGGTTCGGCGGGGTTGCCACCACGCAGAAGATGGTGGAACGCGCGGCTCAGGCTGCCGGGGTAAAACATTTTTCCCTGTTGGAAGTGGCGGCCGGGTCGGGAGAAGTCCCAGAGATGGTCCGGCAAAGGCTGGCGCGGCGTGGGATCACGCTCGATGTAACGCTGCTGGACCGGCAACGGTCTCATCTTCCCGGGGCAACCCCGGCGTTGCGGCCGACGCGCTGGCCCTGCCATTCGGCGATGGCGCTTTCGATCTGGTGAGCTGCAGCCTTTTTGCGCATCACTTGAAGGCGCAGCAACTGGCGCAGTTCGTGCGCGAGGGTCTGCGCGTGAGCCGGCGGGCGCTGCTGATCAACGACTTGGTGCGGCATCCTTTGCATCTGGCTTTGGCGTATGCGGGCTACTCCATTATGCGCAGCCGGGTGGCCTGGCTGGACGGTTTAACTTCAGTACGCCGGGCCTATGTTCCGGACGAAATTCGGAGCATGCTCGCGTCTGCGTTCCTTCCGGCGGCCGCGCAAGTTGAGATCTCTCGCAATTTTCTTTTCCGCATGGGGGTGATTGTGTGGAAGGAACCCTTCGGCGCCTGAAGGCGCACCATTCTGCGGCGCTTCGGCACGCCTGAAGGCGTGCCCTGATACGAACTCTGCCTCGATACGAATCTCTGGCTCGATACGAATCTCGCGTTTTCGGCAGGCTACCAGAAACCCTTGGTGCAAGTCCGTCGTATCAGGGTATGCCTTCAGGCATACCAAAAGTCCCCTATTATGAGTGCGCCTTCAGGCGCTGGAGCCGCGCGCCGGAGTTTCGCCGCGAATCGCCTAGCGCACGACCAGCACTTCGCGAATGTTGTCGCGGGCAAGAAAGAATTTGATGGAAGCGAAGTCGTGGAAGAGGTTTTCGATGTGGCGGTTGTTGAACACACGCTGCAACTGGAAACCATCCGCAGTGGCCTTGTTCGCCGCTCCCGTGGAAGCGCGGCGGGCTTCCTGGCGCAGTTCAATTTTTTTCATCTCCAGAGTGTCGGCGCCCACGATATGAAAGCGGTGACAGGGCGAGTCCGGGCCAGCGTCGCGGGTGTGGAAAAACGCCAGCAGCATGCCTCCCGGTTTCAGCACTGACCACAGGCGGCCGACCACCGGTTTCACCAGGCTCTCATCCAGGTAATCCGGGAGATTCCAGCACAGCACAACGTCGAAGTGCGCCGCCGGATAGACCAGGTTGGCGGCGAGAAACTTTCGACTGTCGAGCGCAGGGGCGCCGTTCTCGTCTGTGGTAAGCAGTTCGGGATCGGTGGAGGCGGTCAGCAGGTCTTCGCTGTACATTCTGTGGCCGCGTTCGGTGAAGTGCCGGATGTTGGTTGCCGACGTCGATCCCAAATCCAGAACGCACAGGCCTTCCGCGGACTCCCACATGCGAGACAACTCTCCCAGGCCGCTGGAGCGGCGGGTCAGCCTCTGCGAGCCCTGCTGCGGGATGGTTTCCGGTCCGGATGAACCGCGAAAAAGTTTCATGAAATTCTGTGAGACTGACGACATCCTGACTTCGTAACTCCTGCGGTTTTACTTCGCATCGGCCCGTTGAGCATCAACCTTGCCTTTCAAGGATGCGCCTTCTTCGATCGAGAGGCGCTGGGTGGTGATATCCCCGGTCACGATTGCCGACTTACGCAATTCGACGCGTTCGCTGGCCTGAACGTTACCCTCCAGCTTGCCCTGCACCACCACGCTTTTGGCTTCGACGCCGCCTTTGACCTGGCCGTGGGGGCCGACCGTCAGGCTGTTGCCCTTGAGAGCGATGCTGCCCTCGACCTTGCCATCCAGATATAAATCCTCGCTGCCGGAAAGTTCGCCCTTGATGTAGACCGACTTGCCGATTTGTGCAAACCCACTCTGTAACCCACCGGCGGGTGCGCTCATTGGACGCTCTCCTGGTTCAACGCAATCAGTTCAACGCAATCAGTTCACGGCGATCAGTTCAACGCAATCAGTTCAACGGCGATCTTTACCACGGCGATCTTTATCACGGCAATCGGTGCAGCGGTAATCACTGAACGGTTTGCCGCCGAATCGCAATTCATGAGGCAATACCGGAAGGCCGCTCCCTGCAACGACTATACGCAAGGCACGGAGGGTGCGGCAAGTTCCTCGGAGGTGAACCCTTGACGATTCAGTCTTCAGACGTGTATCGCCAGTTTTGCTCTGAGGCGGGAGAATGGAGGGCAATTGCCTGCTTTGGGCTGAGTTCCTTTTCAGGCCGAACCGCTTCGTCCCGGCCTCAATGCGAGGGATGTGGTCAATTTTGCACAGCAATCACTCTCGCTAATTCTTTCATGTCCTTCAGAACTTCCTCCAGCCGATCCACCCTCAGCCGATATTCCGCAGTGGCTGCGGCGCTGTGTTCATCGTGTTTTGAGTACAGATCGTTGGCTACTTGGATTGCTTCTGATTCTTCCCGCCTCTCCGCAAGCTTGGCTTTGTTATCCATGCCTGGATACTATCCGAAATCCGGCGCCTTGGAGATTAGAAGTGGCTCAGAATTCCCGAGATGGGACGGGCCTCCGATATAGATAGGCGAGATGTGTGCGCTCCCGACATTGCCGAGGAACCCGAAAGCTTAGTTGTTACACTGATAAGTGTGCGGGACAGCGTGAGACGGACAAAGATGATTCGTATCGCCAAGGCGGTTTTGCTGGGGGCCGTGCTGGCAGGCCCGCTTGCGGGAACTGCCAAGAGTTCTCTGGCTGCCGCCTCACTGTCGAGTTCTTCTCAGGATTCCGCTTCTCACCTCGACCTGGTGCGGGCAGCAGTTGCAAATGAGGTCGCAGCCGCCAATGACAGTTCGGCGAAACACATGTTCCGCTCCCGCAAGCAAACCTTACAGGGCTCCCAGACCAGACTTTATGTGGAGACCCGCGAGGCCATGGCCGGGCATGACCATTGCCTACAATGACAAGCCGCTATCGCCCGAACAAAAGCAAGGCGAGGAAAGCCCGGCTGGAGGGGCTTGTGGGTAAGCCTGAGCAGCTTAGCCGCAAACATACGCAGGAGCAGGAGAGCACCGAGCGCACCCTGCGCATCGTAAAGGCTTTGCCGGATGCTTTTCTCTATGACTATGACGGCGAGGAGCGAGGCACGGCGGACTTGGGCAAAGATGGGGCTCGGCTGGTGCGATTGAAGTTCCGGCCCAATCCGGCATATTCACCGCCTTCCCGTGTGGAACAGGTGCTCCAGGGCATGCAGGGATTTGTTCTGATCGATTCCGACGCGCGCCGGATCGCGAGAATCGACGGAACTCTATTCAAGGAGGTCGGCTTCGGCTGGGGAATTCTGGGGCACCTCGACAAGGGCGGACATTTTCTGGTCGAGCAGAGCGAAGTCGGCGATGGCTCGTGGGACATCTCGCACATGTCGCTGAAGTTTACCGGAAAGATTCTCTTGTTCAAGAGTCTTGCGATCACTTCCGACGAGGTATTCAGCGACTTCCGGCGCGTGCCCGCCGAGACCACGTTTGCCCAGGGAGTGGAAATGCTGAAGGCGGAACAGGCAAGGCTAGCCGGGAACCATGAGCCGGGAGCAGCGGCGGCGGACACGAAGGCGCACTAGCGAACAAGGCGATCGATCTGAATAGCGAGACGTTACCCCGAATAAACCCGGAACAATAACGAATTGCGGCGCTACTGATGCATGGCGCGGCCTCTGGACAACACTTCGGTGACAACGTAGCGATCAGCCAAGCCGTGGTGGCCTTTCGATGAGAAAGATGACGGCATCAAATCAAACTGCTGGAAGCGACTGTGGATAGTCCGAAGCACGAGCGACAAGACGCTCTCCAGGTGAAGCGCGATGGAAAACCTTGAAGGCGCCCCGGAGGAATAACTGCTCGCTGTTCGCCGAAATCGAAACACTTGAACTGGTCGCGCAAAAATGACCCACATGAGGTCCGAGTCTAGTTCAATAGAAATAATCCAACCCATCGAGCGGGAATGCGGCATTGATGCGTCCAGTCTGAGCCCATCACGAAGAAAGCTAACGCGAAAACCGAGCTACGAGAACCCACAGCAATGGCGAGAAGTTTCACCGGGCTGACTCTGAATCAAGGAATATCTCAGAGGAATCCCGCTCCGAGAGACTGCGTAGATGGCGTGGGCGCATTCAGGAATCAGACAGTCGTTTCTCGGGTAAATCTTCCATCAGTCCCTTTAGCTCCCTGACATAAGTATAACAGCGATCACTCAACTATCATTTTCGCGAGATGGCTCCAGTGTTATGCTCGGGCCTTCAGCGTCTCTTTCCGCACCGTCAAATTCTCGATCAGGTCTTCTCTGATTCGATAGCCCGTCCCGGGCTGGTCGCTGATCGCAATCATTCCTTGGGGCGAGACTTGCACCTCCGGATCGACGATGTCCTCCTTCCAGTAGCGTTTGGAAGCGGAGACGTCTCCGGGCAGGCTGAAATTCTCCAGCGTGGAAAGCGCGATGTTGTGGGCGCGGCCAATGCCCGATTCCAGCATGCCGCCGCACCATACCGGAATCTTCTGGGCGTGGCAGAGGTCGTGAATCTTCTTCGCCTCGGTGAACCCGCCGACGCGTCCGACTTTGATGTTGACAATGCGGCATGCGCCGGTTTCAACGGCAATCGCCGCAGCGCGTGCGTTGACGATGGACTCGTCGAGGCAAATCGCGGTGCGCAGTTCTTTCTGCAGGCGGGCGTGGTAGAAAATGTCATCGTCCCACAGCGGCTGCTCGATCATCAGTAGGTTGAATTGATCGAAGGTCCGCAAGTGTTCGACCTGGTCGAGGGTGTAGGCGGAGTTGGCGTCGCAGCTCAGCGTGAATGTTGGTCCAGCGCGAGCGGATTTTTTCGAGCACGCGCATGTCCCAGCCCGGCTTGACCTTCACTTTAATGCGGCGGTACCCGGCAGCCAGTTCGATCTGAATCTTATCGAGCAATTGCTCGACAGAATTCTGAATGCCGATGGAAACTCCGCAAGAGATTTCAGTCCGCGTGCCGCCCAGCAGCTTCCACAGTGGCAAGTTCTTCTGTTTTGCCTCGGCATCCCAAAGCGCGTTCTCGACTGCCGCCTTTGCCATGCGGTGGCCGCGCACTCTGGAGAGCAATGCGGAGCAATCGCGTGCCGAATCGAGGCTGCGGCCAAGCAGCGCAGGAGCAAGGTAGCGGGTAATGGCGAGCCACGCGCTCTCAGTCCACTCGCTGCTGTAAAAAGGATCTTCGCCGGCCACGCATTCGCCCCAGCCGTTCAGCCCGTCGCAATGCGCGGTGAGCAGCAGGATGCGACGGCTGGAGGTACGCCCAAAACTCGTCTCAAAGAACTGGACGAGCGGCATGTGAATCTCGCGCAGCGTGATGGCTTCAATCTTCATAATGTCGAGGGGCTTTGGCTACCGAGGCTTCCGAGGGCCTCGGCAACCGAGGAACGACTGAAGCTATCTGACGTGGGTCAACGCTGTTTGCACACAAGAGATGTGCCCGGCGCCCGACGCACTCAATAGCCGGGCCAGATTCAATCTTGCCGATGCATACGACCACGTCTCATCCCAGTTGCCCAGCAGGAACTTGCCGTTGCCTGCTGAGTCGCGTTCGTAACCTAATACCGCCATCCCGCCGTCGAACGCCCCCAGAAATTGCTCGCGATTGCGTTCCTGCACCTGCTGCGCCTTGACCCGTGTTTTCGTCGCCGCTTTCCACTCGTAAATCTGCGCCGGCACTTCAATCGCCATCTGTTGGTGGAACACCGGGTACTTTCCCGTTGCCAACAAAGTTTCCACGCGCCTCGACTTCAGCCACCACTCCGCAATTAGCCGGTCGCTGGGAAGCCCGCCCTGCAAGGGCGATGACGTGATTCCGTACTGATTGATGTTGTAGCGGCGGGAAATCGCTCCGAGCTTTTCGATGTTGAGATAAGAGTTCTTGATCTCGAGCGGATCGAAGGTCCACTCGATGAGTTCGATGCCGCGCGCGAGCGCGTCTTCGCGCTGCAGCAGTTTGAGGCGGCGGCCCAGCCCGGTATTGCGGTGCTCAGGCCGGACCGCCAGCATGTGCGAGTGAAGATAGACGCGGCCCGACCGCGTGCCCGGCACCGAAAGAGCGAAGCCAACCATCTCATTGCCGCCGAACGCGCCCATGACCTGTCCGCCGACTTTCTCGGCCACGACGAACATGCGCAGCGGAACCAATTCGGCATCGCTGAAGTTCCAGATTTCTTTTTGCAAAGCCGACGCAGGCCTCAATTCGTCCAGCCCCTGGCAGTTGCGAATCACGATCGCGTCCGCGGTCACGCTGGCTTCTCCTGCTGCTTGGCCTGTTGCCAGAGGGATTCGAGTTCCTCCATCGAAACCTTTTCGGGAGAGGTGCCACGCTCGTAGAGGCGCTGTTCCATCCATTGAAAGCGGCGGCGGAATTTACGATTGGTCTTGCGCAGCGCGGATTCCGGATCGAGCGCGAGATAGCGGGCGATGTTGACCAGCACGAAGAAAAGATCGCCGACTTCCCCCTCCAGCCGCGCTCGCAAATCTTCGGGAACGACCTGGCGCCCGGAACCGGCGACCCCGCGGCCTTCGGGGCGCGGTCCGGGAGGGGGAAATTCCTGCAAATGCTGGCGAAGTTCGCGAGTCTCCTCTCCGAGTTTCTCGAACAAGCCCTCCATATCTGGCCAGTCGAAACCGACCTGCGCCGCGCGCGAACTGAGCTTGTGGGCCTCGAGCAACGACGGCATGGACGAAGAAATCCCACCTAGAATCGAGGGCATAGCCTTTCCTGCCGCGTTGCCATCAGTTCCATCCGCAGTCTCAGTCTCTTTAAGGCGCTTCTTACGCTCCTCGACTTTCAGCGCCTCCCAGTTGCGTTTGACGTCGGCCGCGGTATCTGCTTTCGTATCGCCGAATACGTGAGGATGCCGGTCCACCAGCTTGCGCGAGAGCCGGTCGAGCACGTCGTCAATGGAAAAACTTCCCTGCTCCTTGGCCATTTCCGAATAGAAGAGCACTTGCAGCAGCAGGTCGCCGAGTTCGCCGGGCAGCTCGTCCCAGTCGCGATTATCGATCGCTTCAAGCACTTCATACGTCTCTTCCAGCGTGTAGGGCTTGATGGAATCGAAGGTCTGCTCGCGATCCCAGGGGCAGCCCCCCGGAGCCCGGAGCCGCTCCATGATTGCGACTGCGCGTTCGAAACGTTCGCCGGTCGTAGACATTCGCAACCACTCTAAATGAGCAGTCGCGGTGCGGGCAACGAGTGGGAATAGCGTTGCTGATGACTGCCGCTGTCGCGCCGGGCCGGGATGTTCTACACTCGCATTTCGGAACCGAGGAGCCGTGGTTGGACTCTTGGTCATCTATCTTGCGGTACCAAGGTTACCTTCTCCGGCTCAGGAGGACGCGGTGCACACTTTAGAAGGTCGTAGTGATGAGACAGGGCAGGGCTCATAGCTCCACGGTTACATTTACGAACGTCCGCATTTAATTGATAACGAATGGTCTTAGCAGACGAATCCGCGAGCTCCACTTGAACGACCAGCACTTTCAAGTGGTGGTCATCGGCGGGGGCATCAATGGCGTAGCCGTGGCGCGGCAATGCGCCCGCGCCGGCAAGCATACTTTGCTGGTCGAGCAGAATGACTTCGCCTCGGGAGTGACCAGCCGCTCCACGCGCATCATCCACGGCGGGCTGCGCTACCTGGAGCACGGCGAACTGGATCTAGTGCGCGAATCGCTGCGCGAACGGGAAAGATTGCTGCGGGAGCGATCGCACCTGGTTCATCCCATGCACTTTCTGCTGCTCTTGAACGAGACCAGCCAGCGCAGCGCGATGAAGGTGCGTGCCGGATTGTGGCTGTACCAGCGCATGGCGGGAAAACCGCCCAGCAAAGACTCCGGAGAGATGGAAACGAAGCGGTTGGAGCGGGCTCTCGACTCTGGGCATCGCTGGTCGTTCTTCAATTATGAAGATGCGCAGTGCGAATTTCCGGAGAGGCTGGTAGCGGAATGGCTGATGGAAGCCGTAGATGCTGGAGCGACAGTCCGCAACCACATGGAAGCGCTGGCGGTTGATGTGGCGCATGGCCGCGTCCGAGGCGTACTGCTGCGTGACCAGATCACCGGCAAAGATGCGCGCGTGGACGCCGGCTGGGTAATCAACTGCAGCGGGCCCTGGGCTGATCGTGTTTGCCAGCGCTCTGCGATCCGCATGGCCAAGCCGATGCTGGGCGGCGTGCGCGGCTCGCACATCGTTCTCCCGCGGTTCCCGGGTTCGCCGACCGCGGCCATTTACACCGAGGCCGTGGACGGCCGTCCTATTTTCGTTCTTCCATGGAACGACCAGATCCTGGTGGGAACAACCGAAGTTGCCGACAACGGCGACCCGGGGAAGACCGTTCCCTCGGCGGACGAGATCGGCTATCTGGTGCGCTCCCTGGCACAATTGTTTCCAAGAGCGAAGCTATCGGCGCAGAGCGTGAAGCACGCCTTTGCGGGAATCCGGCCCTTGCCATATTCCACGGAGAATCGTCCTTCGGCAGTCACGCGGCGGCACATTCTGCGCGACCACGCGGATGACGGCGTGGCTCACATGCTGTCTGTGATCGGCGGCAAGTTGACGACGGCAGCATCGCTGGCGCGGGAGTGCGCCCGCAAGATTGGATTGAATGCGGAGGAACCAAATCCGATGGCGGTAGGACCGGGACCTGCGCTCGATCCCCTGCTGGACGACGCAGTGCTCGAGATCGCCCGGATCGGCGCCGTGAGCGAGGAGACGGCGCGCGGAATGGTGGAATGGCACGGCAAACGCGCTCCTGACATCGCCCGCATGGCTTTAGTGAGCGCAGAGTTGCGGGCGCCGATTTGTCCACACACCTCACACGTGATCGCCGAAGTCGTGGAAGCGTATCGCAGAGAGTGCGCCGTAACCCTGGGCGATGTGCTGCTGCGCCGGGTGCCCGTGGCGCTGGGCGCGTGCTGGTCGGAATCCTGCAGCCGTGAAGCGGCGTTGCGTATCGGCGCGGTTCTCGGCTGGAGCGAACAGACCATGGGAGCCAACCTGGAAAACTTTGAAATGGAGCGCACTGGGTTTCTGCGGCCAGCGGGGCGTGCCGCCGCGCTCGAAGCCGCCGCGGATTGACAAAATTCCCAGCCACCGATCTTCGCGGATTCACTACAAAAGCAAGAAGAAAGGCATCCCTAAAAATCCGTGCGAATCCGCGACCGGTTTTTCCCTGCATAGTTTTCCCAAATCCCGAAAGCAACGACAGGCTCGATCGTAAGATCGAGCCTGTCGCATTTGGCGCCGGAACAGCGCCCCCACGCCGAACTAACGCCAGTCTTCTAATGGCGAGCGTGCATCGACTGATCGCCCCTTGGTCGGCCGCAAGAAGTCCAGTCCGGCCTACTGACGCCTTCATGGTCCTCCCCCACCAGCGGTCTACGGTGCCGCTCTGTGAGGTGTACGAAGACTGCGGCGAATCGGATTTCCGATCCTGAAATCTTCTTTCCTTGTTTCTTGGGGAGTCAGCTTTCCGATTCAAAGGTGAGCGCAAGCCGTTTGGGATCGTCCGAAATAATTCCATCCACGCCCCGCTTCGAAAAGCGTTTCATGTCGGCCGGCACGTTCACCGTCCACACGAATATCTTCTTGCCTGCAGCTTTGATTTCAGAGATACGATCCTGCCGCGCCAGCGTGTAGTGAGGAATCACGTACTCCACGGGCAACTCAAGCCAGCGGCTGAACTGCACCCGCGTCTCGCAGATCAGGCCAAGGGGGATGGTTGCGTCCACGGCGTGGATGGCCTGCAGCACTTTGGGGAGAAACGACGAAACCACGTAGCCGCGAGCTGGGGCATGCTGCCGCAGCAAGTCCGCTGTGATTGTCTCCAGGCCGGGGATCTTCAGTTCAATATCGAGGAAGGCCTTGCTCCGGTAGCGAGTGAGGACCTCACGCAACAAGGGCAAGCCCAACTTTTCGGCGGAACCCTTGGCAATCGTTAGACCGCGCGTCTTCGCATCATGACAGACAACCGCCTGCCCGTCGGCCGTGAGCCGCACGTCAAATTCAAAACCATCGCAGCCCTGCGCAAGCGCGAGATCAAACGAGGCCGGCGTATTTTCCGGAATAGACTTCTCAGAGCGCGCGCCACGATGACCGACAAGCAGCGGACGAAGTTCCATAAACAGGGGTCAGTGGTAGTGGCTAGTGGTCAGTAGGTGTTTCTGACCACCGACCACTGACCACTGCCTTCTGCTCTAATCCAGTTCGAAATCGCGAATGGGCTTGCCCGTGTCCGGAGATTCCTTAGCCTTCTTCACCGCCTCCTGAAACTTCTTTTCCAGCAATTCGGAAGCATGTTTTTGCGCTTCCACGGATTGCCGGAAGATTGATTCGCGGCGGCTATCCTGTTCCTTCATAGCGCGGGCCGCGTCCTCCATGTCGTTGAACATCCGGGGCTTCACCGCGGCGGTATGGGCGATGATAGCGGCCGTCGCCACATCAATCTTCAGCAGCGCGCTGCAACATGGACAAGTAACTTCGAAATTGGGGGGATTCTTCGCCATTCTGCGAATCATACCGCAAAAGTGGTCGGTGCGGGCCAGCTTCAATGGTGGAGGAACGCCGCCACGTACTGACTCAAGTTCTTCTCAGCGAACTTCGTGGCCTTGGCGGTTAAAGGCTCTTGATCTTCCACCGGGAGAACGTTCACCGGTGAAGCTTGATCGGAAAAACGTGGAACACGCCAAGCAATTCCCAACTGAGCAGAAAGACGGATAGCAAAACTACCACCACCGCCAGCAATTCTCCAAAGGTAAGACCGCGGCGGTTGGGCTCGAAGCGCCGTGCGGCTAAGCTAAGGATGTTCAGAGTAGCGAATCCAAAGACAAAGGCCCAGAGAATGTTGTATACGCCGCTTTGGCGGCGGGAATGTCGCGCGGCCAGCATCAGGCTGGCCGCAAACGCAGACTGAGCATGCAGAAGCAGCGACAGCGCCGTACGCGTGGTGCGCGCAAAGCCCGAAATCAGGGTCGTCGAGGATAAAGCCATAGCACAAGCCGAACCCACGAAAAACTACATCGCATCCAAGTGATTGGATATTACAATTTTTCCCAGCACAGGTCACGCGCCTCGTGCTCTTCTTCGCGAACTTCTTCGCGAACTCTGCGGCCTTCCTTCGCGAACTTTGCGGTCAAAAGCTTTAGGTTCCAAACCCAGCTAGTCCCTTTTCCACGGATGCCTTCAGTAAGATGGACCCATGGCTGAACGGCGCGTAATTTTCTTTGATGTCGGCAATACCCTTCTCTTCCCCAACCGGGCGAAGATGCTCGCCCCCGTCACGAGCCACCGTCATCCCACGCTTGAGCAATGGCAGGCCCTCGAGCGCAGAACCAAAAAGGAGTTCGACCAGGGCATGCAAACTGGCCAAGTCGATCACGGCTTCTGGTGGACGTTTCACACATATTTGCTCAAGGACATCGGAGTGGACATCGGACAGGACATCGGCATCCGCCAGGTGCTGCTCGAGAACGCCCAGAACTCGGCCAACTGGGACCAGATTCTGCCTGGCACCCGCGATGCCCTCGTCCGAATCAGCCAGAAATTCCGCCTCGCCGTGATCTCTAATGCCGATGGCGGAATCGAGCGCGTGCTCTCGCGCTGCCGCATCGCCGACTGCTTCGAAAGCATCACCGATTCAGGAATAGTCGGAGTCGAGAAGCCGCGCGCGGAAATCTTTGAAGCAGCCCTCGCAAGTATGAAGGCGAGCGCTAATGAGAGCCTGTACGTGGGAGATGTATATTCCGTGGACTACACAGGCGCCCGCAACGCGGGAATGGATGCGGTTTTGCGCGACGTATCGGGGGCTTACCGCGACCGCCGCGACCTGCCGCGCGTGGAGTCTCTGGAACACCTCGAAACCTGGCTCCGGCAATAAACTCCTGTCGTACAATCCTCTCCATCATGTTTGATTCCACGCGACTGTTGTTGTTTGTGACGGCAGCGGTATTGCTTGCCGTAGCGCCGGGGCCGGGGATGCTGTACGTGTTAGCCAGAAGTCTGGCCGGAGGCAAGCGTGAGGGCGTGCTCTCCGCGCTGGGCACATTCCTGGGAGGCATGGTGCATGTTTTTGCCGCGGCCCTGGGAGTTTCGGTAATCCTGGCCCGGTCGGCTGTAGCGTTTTCCACCGTCAAGTATGCAGGTGCGGCCTACCTCTGTTTCCTGGGCGTGAGAATGATCGCCGAGGCCCGTAGAGATGGGGGGAAACAAGAGACGTTCTCCGCACACAATTTCCCCGCGGCCCCTGGAGCAGGAGTTCGAAATCCTCTCTGGCAGGGCGTGGCTACAGAAGTGCTTAATCCCAAGACCGCGTTGTTCTTTCTTTCCTTCATCCCGCAATTCGTCAGCCGTGGCGCGGGACATGTATTCCTTCAGTTCGTCGTGCTGGGAACGCTTTCGGTGGTTCTGAATACCTCTGCGGACTTGATCGTGATCTTGCTGGCAGGACCGCTGGGGAAAAAGATTCGATCGTCGGCAGTCTTCCGCCGCAGGCAGCGAACGGTGACAGGAGCCATCATGATCGGATTGGGAACGTACCTGGCGACGAGCGAGAGCAAGTAACAAGATTCGGTTGGAAACGGCTAGTCATTTACAGATCCGCACCACGCTGCCAGGGAGCGCGAGACATGCTCAAGACCGCGCTGTGGCTCTTTCTTGCCGGCGTTGGTAATAGTGATCACGCTTGAATCCTCTGACGTTTGACGCGGGATCTGTCGCGTTACAACTCCAGAATCTGATGATCGTGGCAATCGGTGCGCAGGGTCTCATGCAGGCCTCGCAGCAGTTCCATTCCATGCTGGGCCACGAAATATATGCCTGCCACGCCGCGTTCCTGCAATGCGTTCTCGGGATAGAGCGCCTGGCTGAGGGCCCCGGCGTGACGGCTCACCACTTCACTGCGGCGCAGTTCGGCGGCCATGGCTCGTTCCCGGAGGCGGTCGAGTTGGTACTTCACTTTTGAAGCGCCGGTCTGGCTGGCCTCCACGAGCGTGGGGTCCAGTTTGGCCAGCGCTTCCTTCAAACCAGAGAAAGATTCTTCCACCGACTTGTTCGCCCGCTCGAAGGCCTCCTGCAAACCTGCCGGCAGAGTACGCGAGGCCAGCGTCTGGCGAAGCGCTTCAAGCCCCTGGAATGCGTCTGAAACTGCGATGCCGTAATGCCCGAGCCAACGCTGAACCTTGGGCTCGACCAGAGTTGCCGAGAAGCGAGGCACGATGGGGGTTACGCGGCCGAGGATAATTTCGTAGACCGCACCCACCTGAGCAAAATATGCCGCCTCAGCAGCGCCGCCGGTGTACGCCAATGTGGGCAGAAGATAATCCTGCACGACCGGGCGCAGCAGCACGTTGGGACTGAAGTTTTCCGGCGCCGAAGCGATACGATCCAGCAAGTCGGTGGAGGAAAGCTTTTGTGCTCCAGGTTCGCCGCCGATTACAAATTCCGCAGCTTTGTTCGATCCATCCCGGTGATGGATCGCCGTGCGCGCTCCTTCGTGCATTGCGAAAAGTAATACCGACGACGCCGTCACTTTCACTTGCTGATGGTAGCCCGCACTCTCGAGGGCTTGACCCCGGGTGAGCAACGCGGCATCCAACTCTTCCGCCCGCTCGACCGCGGATCGATAAATGGGCTCTGCAATGCGATGAAGCTCGGCGTCGGAGGCATCGAGAAGAATCACGCCCCAGGAGCTAAACAGTCGCGCACAAAGGCGGGCGAATGCGCTGCTTAGCGTCTCCCCGGGACGATACGATTCGCGTAGCAATTGTGTCGCCTCGGAATCTCCCAGCAGCGATGCGGCCTCCTCCACCACTGGCAGGATCTCCTCGCCCAGGCGCACGTCGCTTACCGGCGCGCCAGCAACGCCGTGGCTGGAAGTCGAAAGCGTGCGCCGAAGGCCATCGGGGCCGGGAATCGAAACGTGATTCACTTCGGCGAGGTCGTGATCCGAGGTCGCAAGCCAGAAGACGGGAACCGCATCGACGCCGGCCGCCGTGGCCTCTTCCGCTAATTTCACCGCGGTCAGAGCCTTATAAATGGCAAACATCGGGCCGCCGAAGAGGCCGACCTGTTGCCCGGTCACAATGGCTGCCGCACCCTGGCGCAGACGAGTGAGGTTCGCGAAAGTCTGCGGCGAGGCATCCCAGGATTTATTCTGCCGTTCAAGAATCGCGCTGACGCGCTCCCGCCGTGATGGATCGTACTGAATCGTCGTGGCCTGCGGCTTCGACCATTCGCTGAAGTGCGGCGAATGCGGGTAGAAGGGCTGGACGCTCGGGGAATATGCGAGGAAATCGGTGAACAGGCGGGTCGTATGCGGAATCTGGGCGAAGGGCAGACACTGCGCTTTCACCGCTGGCCCTCCTGACATTGCCGGTTGGTACAGTCCTTCTTTGTACAGTATTGGACGGCTGAGATCATCGCAGGTCAACGCCCTTTATTCTACAGATGCGTCGTAGTAGAGATGCCCCAAACAGGCACAAGATGCAAGATAATGGTGCCGGTCAGGCAAGGAATGCATGATGAGTACAGTCGCATCCCCGCTGAATATCGTAACGCCGATTACGCTGGAAGGTTCCGTCGTGCGCCTCGAGCCAATCCGCCGCGACCACGCCGGGGACTTCTGGGATGTCGCCCAGAATGCTCTCGACGATATTTTCCAATGGATTCCTTACCGCATGAAAACACGCGACGATTTTCAGCGTCTCGTAGAGAAAGGCCTTGACGAGCAGAAACGCGGCGAATCGGTCGTGTTTGCTACCGTGGAACGCGGTTCCGGGCGGGTGATCGGGAGCACTCGCTACATGAACATCGACCGCATCAATCGCCGGGTCGAGATTGGTTCGACGTGGATCGCGCCGGCCGTGGCAGCGTACCGCTGTCAATACCGAAGCAAAATACCTAATGCTGCGGCATGCATTTGAAGTCTGGAACTGCTTTCGTGTCGAACTGAAGACAGACGCGCTGAATGTGAAATCACGAAACGCCATTCTTCGCATTGGCGCAAAGGAAGAAGGAACACTACGCCGGCACGTGATTACCTGGACGGGCCGGGTGCGCGACTCGGTGTACTTCAGCATCCTCGATTCGGAATGGCCGGCGGTAAGGGCGAGGCTGGAAGGGCGTCTACTTTCCTAACTCTCGTCTTTCGCAATCTCGGCTTCATTCGCTGACAAACCCATCGCTTCCGAGATTAAGACCTCCCGATGTTCCATGCCCGGTTGAAGGCTTCCCGCTCCTGGCGGAGATACGCTTCTCTGTCGCCTCGGCGTAAATATCTTTCGCGATTCCGCGCAGTCGACGCCAAGCTTCCCGTCGCGAATCCTGAATTCTGAAATTGGCTTTTTATCGGAGGCCATAAGTGCACTCCATACATCGTATAACGGAAAAGAACGAAGAAGGCTGGTAGTGGCCTATTTTGAGAATTCCACACGTGACCGACTATTTACTAATCTTAAGGCAGCCTACTACCAGAAGATTGCAAACTGAATCTTTTCTTGAGGTTATACGATCAAACAGTGTGTTGACTTTGGTTTGAACTAACCCTAGTCTGGAAGTAGTTCTTTGAGTATGGCCAATCCCACCAGTGGGGGCGTCACGGCTTCGACGGAGATGCTTGCGGCCAAGAGGCATGCCGGGGTGCACACACCCGTAATCGTGGGCAAAATGATAATTGCCAATCAACAAATGGCATACGCAGCCTAATTAATTAGGCAGCCGCTTTCCACCGCTTCGCCCTTGGGCGGTGAGCGAGCGTCACACAGAGGGCTGCTCTTCTCCGTTACGTCTGGGCGGCGAGGTTAAGATCACAGGCTAGCGGCTAGCGTTTCTTGTCCGTTCTGAGCGTGGGCCGCGAACGTCCTCGGGTAATGCCGAGGGCATGAACTGGAATAAGCATGTAGTCTCTTGACCAGTAACATTTTCGGACGCGGGTTCGACTCCCGCCGCCTCCACCATCATCTGGCCCGATTGCATAAAGGTCGCGATGAGTCCGTACCACAGTGGAAGATAGACAATCGAGGCCGCCAGCAGCCGGCGTGCAGCAACTCTCGAACGCTCGAATACGAATACCCATCCGAAGTAGGTGAATCCTGTTCCCAGAAGAGCCCCTGCACAGTGAAAAGTCGCCGCGTGCCGTGTCGGAGAGTGCATGATGCTGATGGCCACGAGAGCAAGGAGCGGCAATAGAGTTTCCATAATCACGAAGGGAACTCTCGCATTGCCCTTGGGCAGAACCAAATAGCCCGCGCGGTCGTAGTCTTCGCGGTACATCCATGCGATTGCCATGAAATGTGGAAACTGCCAGAGAAAGAGTATGGCGTAGAGGATCCCCGCCTCAATATTCAGTCGACCGGAGGCTGCGGCCCAACCAATGAGCGGCGGCATGGCACCCGGAAAAGCTCCGACGAGAACGCACATTGGTGTTTTTCGCTTCAGCGGGGTGTACACGAACAGATACGTGAGCAACGTCAAGGCGGCGAGCGTACTCGCGAGCAGGTTGACAGCTATCGCGAGATAGATGCTGCCTGTCACTGCCAATGCTGTTCCGAAAGCCAAGACTGCAGACGGTGTGAGACGGCCGGCGGCGGCTGGACGCCGGGCGGTTCGGCGCATTTGCGCGTCGAACTTTTGTTCGAGGTATTGGTTTAGCGTCCCGGTCCCACTTGCTACCAGCAACGTTCCGAGCAAAGTGTTGAATAGCCCTGCGAATGAAAACCGCCCATCACTTGCCGAAGCCAGATAAAACCCTACAAAAGTTGTGATCAAGATCAGGAAGTTCACTTCTGGCTTCGTGAGCGCCCAGTAGTCGGAGAGCACCGTGGATCGCCCCAAATGGCGCTCTTGCACCGCGGTGGAAGAAAATTCGGTAAGTGCGGACCGGTGTGACATTTCAGACCACCTCCATCCTGTGCGGACCCGTGTGCCGTACCGCGATGGCGTCGCGAGTCGAATTGCGGAATCGAGAGCTCTTCCGATTGATGGCGCGATCGAAGGGGAGACAGTAAACGCGCGGTGAAGACGGTCCCGGCGATCAAGTAGACGACAGTGACGCAAGTCCACATCAACGCCCCCGCGCATTGCTGGTCTTCTAGAGCAGAGGCCAAGGGGGAGAGACAAAAATCCGGGTAAACCACTCGATCGCAGAACACCAGAAATCCCGAAAGAATATCGCACGGCAAGGTAGCCAGAAACAGATACAAGAGTATGGACGATTCTGGCCATTTCCAGCTCTTTTGCGACGGCCGAACAACCGGCGACCAGAATAGAAGACCCGTTGCAAGAAAGGATGCTTGCTCAGCCCCATGCCACATTTGCGATCGCAGGCCGAGCATAAACACCGAAGGAATATGCCACACAACTAACGTGCCCGCCGCTGCAAACCAGCAAATTGCCGGGTGCGTTACTACGCTCGCCAATCGCTGCATCGGTTCTGATCGCAATAGACGACCGACCACTTGTAAGAATCGCTGTAACAAGCCATCCGCCAGTGGCTTTCGAGGGATGCCAAGCAAGATCAAAGGAGGCGCAAGGTTCATGAGAAGAAGATGTTGCACCATGTGCGCTGTCAGCATCTCATGGTCGAGTGCAGCCAGAGGTGAAGCCGTTGCAATCCAGATGAATAAGAGACCTAATAGAAAACTACCAGCGCGCCAACCCTCGTTGCCATGGTCCTGGCTGCGAAGACCGAGGCATCCACGCAAGTAGAGAAGCACGGCGAAAATCAAGGCACTCGAGACCCAGAATGACCCGGACGCGCTTTGATGAAGATGAACGTGTGAGATCATCGGCGGCCTATGGTTGGGTCCCGGAGGTTTGCAGTTGGCCGTTGCTAAGTACTAGTTCCCGTGCCGCATCGCGAGCCGGACCTTGTGTGGTTGGGTGCAAGGTCTCGAGGAAAGCTACGAGCGCCGTAGTCTCTGCCGGACTCAAGTTGTTCCCATAGGCAGGCATGTTGCCGCCGCCTTGAATCACCTGCCGAATGAGTTGGTCCTGCGTCAGCCGCACGGCAACGCTGTCTAGGGCTGGCCCCCTTTGTCCACCTGTGTTGCCAAGAGAGTGGCAGTTGCGGCACTGCTTGACCTGAAACACGAGCGCACCCTGCCGCTCAAGGGCGGTCGTGCCACGAATATAGCGGTCGGGTACGGGATCGCCGCTCCAGGCGTTCATGTGCGGACTCCAAGGCGTGAACTGGGCCATCCGGGTAAAGGTGCCGAGAGTGATCGCGATCATCAGCACTGTGACAACGGCAATCGGACGGCGCTTCCAGCTTTTTTCTCCTTCTCCCGAAAGAAATGGCAGAAGAATCAAGCCAAGAATTGCTAAAGGCGGGACGATGAGAAGGAACGGCGTCTCAAGCGACGGAGGAAGAAGTGAAAGCAGCGCATAGAGCCACAGGAAAAAGTAATCGGGCTTGGGCGCAGTTTGGATGATCGTCGGGTCGGGCTGCCCTGTGGGCCCAAAAGGACCAAAATAAAAAGCGCATGCGGCGATTGCAAGAACGATGAACGCGGCAAAGAACATGTCTTTCCATACCGCATACGGAACGAACGGCGCGCCATCTTTCCTGGTCAAAGCGTGGTACTCGGCCTCATATGTCGCTCGCTTTACGATGCGTCCCGGCATCGGCCACTCGTTGATGCCCAACTTCAACACCATCAGGACATGGAGGCCGACGAACATAATCAACAGTCCGGGAATCACGAATACGTGCAAAGCAAAAAACCGGGAAAGAGTTGCACCAGCGATGATCGGGCCACCCAGCATGAGCTTCACCACAAAAGGACCGAGGATGGGAACCCGGCTGGCAATCGACGCTCCGATTCCAAGCCCCCAGTAGGCGTCCTGATCGAAGCGCATGACTTGACCGGTAAATGCCATGCCAAGAGTCATCAACAGAAGAAACACGCCGATGATCCAGGTCAGTTCGCGAGGATATTTGTGAGCTCCAAAGAGAAACACCTGCACCATATGAATCAGGACGACGGCGACCATGAAGTTGGAGCCCCATCCGTGCATGGCGCGGATGAACCAGCCAAGCGCAACCTGATGATTCAGGGCCTGCAGGCTGCTCCATGCTTCGCCGGCCGAGGGCACATAAATAAGCGCCAATAGAATTCCCGTGACCAGTTGCAGAATAAATACCGTGAGAGCGGCGCTGCCAAAGACGTAGAACCAGCTCGCCGTACTGCGTGGCACAGGATGCCCGGCCGCTTCGCGAATCGGCGCTGCCAGCTGCAGGCGATGGTCGAACCATTCGCCGATCTTCTTGATCACGCGCATGGAGGCTTCTCCGAAGTTAGACTCGCCACTGGGTCGCCGGGGGTTGGCAACTGCCCGGCTTCAATCGTCAATACACCGTTTTCGACTTTGTAGGGATATTCGAAGAGCCCACGCTCTGGTGGTCCAGACGCCCGCGAACCGTCGCGATAGTACGCACCGCCGTGACAGGGACACATAAAAAGACCAGATTGGGGGAACCAGCGAACGGGGCAGCCAAGATGCGCACAGTTGATGGCAAACACCTGAAATTGATCGCCCGCGATGCGGCGCACCCAGCACGCTGTGTCTACAGTCTTTCCATCGGTTGGCATGACCAGCGGATTGCGAAAAGTAGCCATCCGCGTCTCTCCATCAGGAAAGTTGCTGACGTCTCCCAGGCGCACCCACGAAAGATAGCCATCCCCGCGACCACGAATGATGGAGGAAAAAAGAAAACGGGCAACCGGCAGAGCCAATACGATCGCAGCGAATCCGTTGAACAGGATCCCCAGCTTCATGAGGAATCCGCGTCGCGAAAGGGTAGCTTCAGCAGGCGGGGCCGTCACAGTCTTAGTTGACATCTTTTTTCTCCGAGTGTTGCGCGCCCTTCAAAGCGGAATAAGGCTGCCCCGGATTCTGCGCACGCCGGGATGCCAGCCAGGCAACTACATCTGTAATTTCCTGATCGGTCATTGGACGTCCGGGAACATTGCTGCGCCAGTCGGGTGCGCCCAATTCCGTCCGACCGGTGATCACGATGGTACGCAGTCCCTGATCGCTGACCAGCGCCAGGAATGAATCATTCGTGATGGCGCTTCCCTTGGACGTTCCCCCGCCTTCAGAACCGTGGCAGGATGCGCAATATATTCCAAGCGCGAGTCGGCCATGATCGACATTCCCCGCGGCTTTTGCCGCGTATGAAGGTGGATTGTCTGCATCGAGAACTTCTTTGTGCCCCCAGCGGGAAGAGATCCCACTCGTGATCACCTCGATCTGCTGCTCGGTCAGCATTCCCCCGGCACGCTGCGCGAACGCGGCCATCGATGTTCCCCGGACGCCATTGGCGACAACGTTGCGCATTGTGGTTTCATCGACGATGGCCAGATACACTGGATTGGCCAGGGCGATCGACGCTCCGCCGCGGCCTTCCGCGCCATGACAGCCCGCACAGTTCTGCGCGTAGAGAGTGTCGAAGTCCGAAACCTGGTTCGGGGCAACTGGCTCCGAATTGGTTCGCGGTTCACGATTTAGAGCGCTGCAAGCAGCGAGGATCACTGAGCTGAGGGCCGCGAGCGCAGAGAGAGTTCTGATCCGGTTGATCTTCATCGGTGGTTCTCCGCGCTCTCTCGTGGTGGCATGGTTCCGGGAGCCTCGATTCCTGCCCGTAGAGCAAACGAAATATTCTCGCGGGTAGGAAAACTCGGTTGGCGCATGACAACAAGTCCAGCGACGATTCCGAAAGCCACTTGCGAAGCCATGAACCAGAGCCAATCAATGCGACTCGCCAGCAATGGATTCAGCAGCCCGAGGATCGTGTATAGAAGCCCCGACCACAATACGGGAGCAACCAATCCCCCGACGACAATCGGACGGCGCGGGAACATGGGCAGCATCGCGCCGTAGAGCAACCCAACAAAGATGGACACAACGCCGTGCAGAACAAAGGCAATCGCGAACGCATCAGCATGAAATGAATTCAGCAGTGCGGGTACGAGTTTTAGGGATTCCCGATAAACAACCGCGGCCAGCAAGTTGATCGGATACCAAATGCTGCCGGCTTTCAGTATCCCGTAAGCACACGCCAATACTGCCATTGCGATGCTGCCGGCCAATCCGCCTTTCACACCAGCCGAGATCGGATACGTTCGCACAGGAAGCCAAGCGCGGAATTGATCCGCCAGAATGGGTAGCCGATCCACAACTCGCCGCGCAGTCGATAACCGAATGTCTTCAGGGAGGACCGGTACGATCTCTTCATGCTCGTGCGGAAAGACTTCACGGAACCAGCCGGCAGAGCCTGCCAGCGACAGCAGGGCCCCAAGAAAGCTGACTGACGTGCTCGTCACAAGGCCTGCGAACAGCAGCGCCACACCAAAGGCCACAATAAACGGCCACGCTGTCGGCGCGGGGACTTCGATCTCGCGCGGAGCACGAGGATTCTGGTTCAATTCGTCTGTCGCCGACCTTGTTGCCATATATCCCTCAGCGTCCAAGAACGTAAACTACCGTGAAAACCACAACCCATACGGCATCGACGAAATGCCAGTACATCGAGAGCACTTCGATGTGGACAGACTGCTTCACTCCCACACGACCACTCAGTCCGAACACCGCAACGATCACGAGCATGACAAGACCTGCGGTGACGTGAAACCCGTGCAAGCCGACCAGCGAGTAATAGGTTGTTCCGAAGAGGTTGGTGGAGATTGTCAGCGCGTGTTCGTAGATCAGTCGATGCCATTCCTGGGCTGTCCCGTAAAGGAATAATCCACCTAGCGCGATAGTGAGCAGCCAGAGTCCAAGAAATGCAAATGTAATACCGCGCGCGAGACACTTCGCCGCCAGGTGCATGGTCAGGCTGCTCGACAGCAAGCAAATCGTGTAGAAGATTGGCGTCTCAAGCGCTTCGGTAGGCGTTGGTCCCGTGACGCTCTTCCCTAGATAGAAAAGATAGGCAACGACGAAGATCGTGAAGATCGCCGACTCGGCAGCGATGAGACCGGCCATCGCGACCTTCCCGCGAGATGGCAGATTCCAACGCTCCGCTGCATTCGGAAATGGGGCGGTGGTCGCGCTCATTCGCTTTCACTTTTATTCATAGCGGCTGTCGGGATCTTCCGGATGCTTCTCGTCCCAGAGCGGGCGGCGGCTCGCCACACTCGGAACGGTCGCAAAGTTATACGCAGGCGGCGGTGAGCTGACGGACCATTCCAGTGTCCATGCGTCCCATGGATCATTGCCCGCCTCCGCTCCTTTGAAATACGAGATGATCAGGTTTGCTACAAATATGAGGATCGCAATCGCCTGGATGAATGCGCCGATTGTGATGAGCAGATTCAAGGTGTCCCAACCACGGCCCGGCTCGTACGTGTAGATCCGCCGCGGCATCCCCAGAATGCCGGGAATATGCATCACGTCGAACGTAAGGTGAAAGCCAATCAAGAACAGCCAGAAATGCCATTTGCCGAGCCGCTCACTCAGCATTCGGCCAGTCATTTTCGGGTACCAGTAATAGAACGCGCCGAAGAGCGCGAACAGAATTCCGCCCACGATCACGTAGTGAAAGTGTGCCACTACAAAATAGGAGAGGCTAAGCTGCCAATCGAAAGGCGAGGCGGCCATCATGATGCCGGTCAAGCCGGCGATGAGAAATTGGAATAGAAACCCGATGCTGAACAGCATCGGCGTTTTGAACTGAATCCTGCCGCCCCACATCGTGCCAATCCAGTTGAAAATCTTAATTCCCGTGGGAACGCCTACCGCCATCGTGGTGAGTGTGAAAAAGCTGTTGGCGTAGGAGTTCATTCCAATCGTAAACATGTGGTGCGCCCAAACGCTCATGCTCACGAACGCGATACAAACGGTTGCGGCGACCATTACCGGATACCCGAAAATCGGTTTACGCGAAAAGACGGGAATAATTTCCGAGACGAAGGCAAAACAAGGAATGATCAGAACGTAGACTTCCGGATGGCCAAAGATCCAAAAGAAGTGCATCCAGAGGACTGCCGATCCGCCAGCCTGGGTATCGAAGAAATGGCCGCCCAGGTAGCGGTCGATGAGCAGCATGATTTGAGCGGCCGATAAGGGGGTAATCGCAAGTAAAACCATTCCTGCCATGACAAGGTTCATCCACACCAGCAGCGGCATACGATTGATCTTCATACCCGGGCATCGCAGGCACAGAATTGTCCCAATGATATTGATGGCCGTTCCGATGCTTCCAAGGCCGGAGACGAGCAGCGCGAGCGTCCAATAGTCGGAACTATGACCAGGTGAGAAGGCTCGGGCGCCCAATGGCGCGTACGACCACCAACCCACGTCCGGTGCATTTCCGGCGCCGTACAAGCCACTTCCTCCGAGAAAGCTGAAATAAAGAAGAAGTCCTCCAAGAAACGACAGCCAAAAACTAAATGCATTCAAGCGCGGAAAAGCCATATCGCGGGCACCGATCATCAAGGGCACCAGGTAGTTGGCAAATCCGAACAAGATGGGCATGGCCACAAAAAAAATCATGGTGGTCCCATGCATAGTGAACATGCGGTTGAAGACTTCCGGCGAAACGAAGTTGCTGTGCGAATGCATCAACTGAACGCGAATGATGAGCGCTTCGACTCCACCGATCACGAGAAACACCAGAGCCGAGACAATGTAGAGAATGCCCAGCCTTTTGTGGTCGACAGTGGCGACCCACTGATGAAGCTCGTCGACCCAAGGCCCGGCTTCTGTCTGGCCCACGGGAACGGTGATCGCGTTCGAGGACATAGTTAATTTCCAGCGTGCTCTAGCGCAGCGTTTCCATGTAACTCACGACGGCATCCAAATCCGCGTCGCTCAGCTTCATGGCGGGCATCAGCGACCCAGGTTTGATTGCGCTGGGGTCCTGGATCCAAAGACGGAGATTGTCGTGAGTGTTTTCAGCCGCGCCCGCTGCAATCGTTGCGCGACTCATCAAATGCGTCAGGTCAGGGCCAAAGCGGCCGTTCGCTGGAGTTCCGCCCACCGCATGGCAGTTCATGCACGCATTACGTTCAAACACTCGCTTGCCAGCGATTGCACCAGCGTCTTCGACTGCGGGTTTCTGCTGGGCGCGCACCCATGCGGCAAAATCCTCCGGTCCATCTACAGAAACGCGGAGCAGCATTTTGGCATGTTGTGTTCCGCAATACTGTGCACACTGGCCAAGAAAGACTCCCGTGCGCTGCGGGTCCATCCACATTCTGTTGGGATGGTTTGGAATGAGGTCCGTTTTGCCTGCAAGCTGCGGCACCCAGAAGCTGTGGTCAGTATCGGCCGAGAGCATTTGCAGGAACGTTGGTGTCGGATGACTGGGATCGCTCACCGGAATATGTAGTTCGTTCGCCGTGACGACACCCAGCTTCGCGTAGCGAAATTCCCACCAGTATTGATGTCCAATCGCGATCACATCCAGAGCGCCAGCCGGCTCGGGAGCATCCTGAACCGAGTGGATTACTCGCGCGGTGGCCAGAAACAGAACGACTACGATCAGAATGGGAATGATTGTCCATGCCAACTCAATTTGCATGCTTCCATACACCTGAGCCGGTTCACGGCCGCCGTCCATTCCGCGCCCACGGAACCTGACGACGGAGTAAAGCAGCAAGGCAAAGACCACGAGAAAGATGATTCCGGTAATGATAAGCACAAAGACCGATAGGTCGGCGATTGACTTGGCGGGCGTTGAGGCAGGAGAAAAAATGTTCGTGCTTTGGTCGATCGAACTGCCGGGCTCGGCTGCCCAAAGTGGCCTAGCAGACAAAAGCAGAAGAAGGGCGATCCGCCAGGCGCAATCCAAGCTCGATTTCATCCTCCTCTTCAAGACTGACCTTCTTCCGTTTGATTCAGACTGCTTCAGCGGCAAATGAACTCATTGTCCAGGCCTTTGTCGTGGTTAAGTCTCCAAAGCACCGGATTTGCAGTCCGGAATTCCATTGGAGAGAGCAAGCGCTCTACCAAACAGATCGTTCGCTGTCTCCTCTTCTATGTGGCGATGAGAGCAGGAAACCCCAACAAATTCTGTAACCAACTTTACTGAGCTTGCGCATACGTCGTGGTATACAGTGTCATCTCCTTGCAACTGTCATCCCTTCGTCACGCCAGGCTTTGCAAGTGCGCTTTCCATTGAAGTATGTCAGTCGTGCTTTATGGTCAGACATTCCACGGCATAGAGATTGCTTGGATTCCACTGAGGAATACTTGGTTCGACAGGGAGCTTGAACATGCAACCAGCTAGGAGAAAGCAGTGAGCAAACGGTTGTCTATCTACTTTCGGGAGGCCGGGACTCAAGCATTTGGGTATAGACTTGGCGGACGTTCGCTGCCGTTGAGCCTGCAGATTTTCATCATGCCCAGGTAACGCTCATGAAGAAGTGGATCGATCTCTTTCAGAACATGCTCTAGCGCGTAGTCTCAAGTTGCACGCACCTGCCCTCGATCCCCGCAAAAGCAATCTTGCGTCAACTCACGGCGCGCTGTTGATGCATCCAGAAACGCTCGCGTAGAGTCTTCTTCAGTACCTTGCCGGAACTGTTCTTGGGCAAATCCGTTTCTGAAAACTCGACGCGCCTGGGAAGTTTATAAGTCGCAAGGCTTCGCCGGCAGAAAGCAATCAGATCGTCGGAGGTAAGAATTGCCTGTGGCTTCAAAACTACACAAGCCATTACAAGTTCGCCCCACTGCGGATCGGGTACGCCGAAGACGGCTACTTCACGAACGGCGGGATGTCCGTAGATCACTGCTTCCACCTCTCCCGAATAAACGTTCTCACCGCCGGTGACAATCATGTCCTTCAGCCGGTCGAGGATGTAAAAATATCCGGCAGTATCCTGATGGCCGATATCTCCCGTACGAAAGAATCCGTCGCGAAACGCTTTAGCCGTTTCTTCCGGATTGTTCCAATAGCCGCGCATGACGTTGGCGCCCCGTGCGATAAGTTCCCCTGCCTGTCCCGGCTCGACCTGTTTCCCTGAAGTGTCTGCCACCAGAAGATCGACATCGGGACAGGGCCGTCCGCACGCCATCAGCTTGTCCTCACTGTGCTCCTGGTCCTGCAAGCCCGTAAGAAAACCTGTTTCACTCAACCCATACACTTGAATCAACTTGACCTTTGGCAGGAGTTCCCGGGTCCGATGGACGAGCTCCGGCGCCATGGGTGAGCCGCCATACGCCAGCACCTGCAGGCTGTTCAGGTCAAACTTTCTCGCTTCCACAAATTGTGTGAGTAAATTGATCATCGTTGGCACTAGCACGGTGTGAGTCACATGCTCTCGTTCCACCGTCTCGCAGAAAGTCTGCGCGCTAAATTTCGGAATTATGATTTGGCTGGCGCCGAATGCCGGGGCCGCGAACATGCTGGCAAAGTCTGCGATGTGGAAGATCGGAGCGGCGTGCAGGTAGATCCCGCCTTCGGCGTAGCGCATCCAGTAGTTGAAGTTGTGGACGTCAGCAAGGATATTCCCATGGGTCACCATGACGCCTTTTGGCTGCCCCGTCGTGCCGCTTGTGTAAATTAGCCCAAGTACCGCCTCGGGATCGTAAAAGACCTTCACAACAGGGTCGATGCTAATTGGGAGGGGTTCCTCGTCGATCACCCGTTGCCAGCTCAACTGTACTCCGGGCACAGCGAGGGAGGAATGGCGGACGATCCCACGCGGACGCGCATCTTCGAGCACCCGGTCGATCTCTTTGGTCGAGAGCCGAGTGTTCAGCGGAACGGCGATCACGCCGAGCATGCTGCAGGCATATGTGAGTTCGAGGTAGTCGGGCCCGTTAGGCAGCAACAGAGCAAGGCGGTCTCCCACTCCAAAAGCGTGCCTGGTGAGCGTTCCTGCGATGCCTTCGACGCGAGTGTGGAGTTCGCGAAAGGTCAACAATCGGCCGTCACGAGCAATCGCGGTTCGGCCGGGAGAGAATCGCAACGCCCGCCCGAGAGAATGAACGTAAATCATCTTCTGTTCTCATTTTCTGCCCTCCGCATTACAGCTGAGGGAAACTGGTCTAATCGGCCGCAGCGTTTGTCCCAGCGTGTGCGTTTTTTTCCCCTTTCGAGCGGGTTGCAAGCAATTCGAGCAACATACTGTCACGCTCCCGTTCGAGTTCTGCGATCGAACGGCCATTCGCTTCCTTCAATACGCCGTTGACAATGGTTTGCTTCACCTCGGGACTGAATTCAGTGATCGTGCCGAGATCTTTCCACCATGTGGCTACGGGGCCGGAAAGGTGCTCCATGAAATGTTGAATCCCGCCCTCGCCGCCTCCGAGATGGAACAGCAGATTGGGGCCCATTAAACCCCAACGCAATCCAGGTCCCCAGGACACCGCGGCGTCGGAATCGGCGACATCCAGAACACCTTGTTCGATGAGGTACACGACTTCGCGGTAGAGAGCAGCCTGGAGACGGTTCGCGACATGGCCAACCACTTCTTTACGCACGTGGATCGGCCTTTTACCGATCGAGGTATAGAAGGAGATGACCCGCTCAACGGTTTCCGGGGACGTTTTCGCGCCAGCGACGACCTCGACCAGAGGAACCATATGAGGAGGATTAAACGGGTGGCCAATCACGCACCGCTCCGGATGCTTGCAGGCGGATTGCATCACGCTCATGGTCAGACCGGATGAACTCGAAGCGATGATGGCATCGGTCGGAGCTGCAGCATCCATGTCAGCAAATAATTTGACTTTAAACTCCTTGCGTTCCGGTCCGTTTTCCTGAACGAGATCGGCGTCGGCAATGGCTTCCTTCAGGTCAAGAATGAAGCGCAAATGATCGCGTGAGCCGTTGGGAGAAATTCCAAGCGCCGTCAAGTCCTTCCATGCCGCATCGATGTATCGCCGCAGATTGGCTTCGGCGTTTGGCGCCGGATCTGTGGCGACAACATCAAGGCCACGCGCCAGGTATAGAGCAGCCCAACTGGCGCCAATGACTCCCGTCCCAACAATCGCTACATTCCTAACTTCACGGCTCTTTGCCATTTGATCCTCCAAAAGTTAGCTTCAATTCAATCGTTCGTCTGCTACGAGACTCTTACCCGGCTCGGACTGCCTCTTCCACGTTTTTGCCTGGTTGTGCACCCAGAATCGCGCCGCTAGTACGCAGACTGTCGATTTCGTCATCTCCAAAACCAAGCTCTTTCAGGACTTCATCGTTGTGCTCGCCGATTCGCGGCGCGCGCTTGGCAGGTACCTTCGAAACACCGTGCACTTGAATAGGACTGCTGATGGTCGAGGTCAATTTCTCGCCCGCTCCTTCGATCGGAACGACGATGTCATTCGCTCGCAATTGCGGATCATTCACGACTTCCTGCGGATCACGCACGGCACCGAACGGGACGTGAACGCCGTTGAAGACCTCATACCAATGCGACATTGGCTGCGAACCAAAGATCTCATCGAGCATTGCCGTCAGTTGCGGCCGGTTCTGCGCCAGCTTGGCAGGATCGGAGAATCGCGGATCGGTGAGGATGTCCTCACGGCCCATCGCTTTCAGGACCGCGGGCACCTTGTCCGGAGTGGCTACAAGAACGAACCAGGTGCCATCGGAAGAGCGATACGTGTTCAAAGCTGCATTTGCGGGATGGGTTCGATCGTGCAGCCCATAGAAACTCGCGCCACATAGAGCCGCCTGGACAAAAACGCTGGCCGACCAGACACCCGCTGCGAGGAGCGAAGTCGTAACATAGGATCCTTTGCCGGTGCGTTCGCGACGATAAAGTGCGGTTGCAATCGCGGCATAGACGCAGACCGCAGTCGCATTGTCACCGCTACCTGCCACTGGCCAGGTCGGCGGCGATCCAGCATCGCGCGTCATGAACAACAAACCGCTCCGCGCCCAGTAGGCCGTGAGATCGAATCCCGGAAGAGCAGCGTCCGGACCTTTCTCGCCGAAGCCGGTGAGATCGGCATAGATCAGGCGCGGATTCCACCGCGTCAGATCGTCATATTCAAGCTTCAATTTCTTGCGAGCGGGATGCGGTGTGTTGACAATGAACACATCGGCCCACTTGGCTAGCCGCTCGAGGACCTGCTGCGCGCCCGCAACTTTCAGATTGAGCGCAACGCCACGCTTGTTTCGATTCGCCAATTGGAAGGGGTAAGGCACTTCCGACGTGGGTTGCGGCGGGATCTTCTGCCCGATTCTCCACAGCTCTCCGTCGGGCGGCTCGACTTTGACAACGTCCGCGCCGAAATCGGACAAGATGGTCGCAGCGCCCGGCCCGGCAATAAAGCTCGCCAGATCCACGACCTTCAATCCGGAAAATATGTTCCCTTCTGTCATTTTCATCTCCTTACTTCACGATCACTACCTAGGCCAGCGATTCATTTGAAACTTCGAACTGGCGCGCAAAGTTCTACCTTCCTTGAAACTTCGGCGCGCGTTTGTCGAGGAACGCCGACGTACCTTCTTTCTTGTCGTCGGTCGATGCGCAGACTGCGAAAAGCGAGGCTTCGATTACCAAGCCTTCGGCCACGCTCGTCTCCAGCCCTTTGTTGACCGCCTCAAGCGCGTACTGCACGCTAAGGGGTGCGTTCGCAATGATCTTCTTCAACACAGTTTCGGCACGCTCGATCACGTGCGCGTCCGGCTCCAGTTCGTCCACCAGGCCAATGCGATAAGCCTCAGCCGCGTCGATGATGTCGCCGGAGAGGATGAGCTTGAGTGCCCGGCCTTTTCCGACCAGACGAGGCATGCGCTGCGTGCCTCCATAGCCGGGCATGACTCCAAGCTTTACTTCCGGCTGGCCGAATTTCGCGCCCTCGGCAGCAATTCTGATAGTGCACGCCATCGCCAGCTCGCACCCACCACCCAGGGCAAAGCCGTTGACTGCGGCGACGACCGGCTTGCCAAGGTTTTCGATAAGGTCAGTCAATGCCTGCCCTCGACGAGTCGCTTGCTCCGCTTCTACAGCTGTGTTGTTGGCGATCTCCGCGATGTCGGCGCCCGCAGCAAATGCTTTCTCACCGACACCCGTGAGTATGACTCCACGGACGGCGGAATCATCACGGGCGTCCTCGAAGGCTGCCCGCAGCTCGTTGATCGCGGCCTTGTTCAACGCGTTCATGACCTTGGGCCGATTCAGCATCACATACGCAATCGGACCTTTCTTCTCATAAACAACATTTTCCAGTTTTAGAGCAGAGGCCAATGAGCTCATTCCGTCTCCTTTTCAATCTCCAATAAGTATCCGGATGATTACTGTTGCGCAGGGATTTCGGCGTACGCGACGCCGGTCAGGTTCCCTTCCGCCGCAAGCACCGTCATCCGGTTCGAGCCGTCGAGATTCGCGCTGTAGACGGATCCCCCCAAGTCGGTCAGAAACATGCGGCCGTTTTTCAGATCCAACGCGATACCGATTCCTTCCATCAGGTGATCAAAAATAATCTCGGGTTCTCTCCCATTTCCCGGGGCGGGATCCATGGGGGCACGGTTCACGGTGTTGCCACGCGGCGGATCGCCGCGGTCCGTCCAGTAGATCGTTCGGTTGGCAAGGTCGAGTTCCAGGTCAATCGGTTCTGGCAGGCCCCCGTAGAGGAGTTCGATGTCTTTGCGGTTCGCTGGAGTCTGGCCTTTCGGAATTTCGAGATTGGCGCGAAAGATGCGTCCCTCACCGGCATTGTCCCGGCCCTTCTGAGTCCAATAAAGTTTGCCGGCTTCCACGTCGAGCACGATGCCCACGCACCATTTCTTAATGTCTTTACCAGGGCGCGCGTCGCCTTCGCTGGTATCGACAAGGGTTTCGATGTTGGAACCATCCAGGTTCGCGCGCATGATCCGCATACCCTCTCGATCGCACCAGTAAAGCTTCCGGTTCTTGTCATCGAGCTGCAGTTGCTTGGGCGTGAAGGTGCCCCCCGGAGGAATAATGTGGGTAACGTTGCTTCCATCAATATTCGCGCGCTCGATGGAGCCATCATTGGCGGTGGGAACGCCCATGTTGGTCCAATAGATATGACCTGCCTTGGTGTCCACAACGATGCCATCTGGCAGTCGCTTGCCCTCGCTCACGATAGGCCTCAGGTCAGAGCCGTCGGGGTTGGCGGAAAAGATTTCGCCACTACTCGCACTGAGAAAGAACAGCCGGGCCATCGTGGCTTTTGCTATGTTGTTCTTGATTTCTGATTTAGACGACCTCACTGCCATGATTATCTTCGCTCCTTGACTACTTCAGCTTTTGGTAGACAGGTTGGATAGGAACCGCAATTCGTTTCTATTCCGCTAGACGAAGGCGCTGAAGCCCGTTATGGCTTTACCGAGAATCAGGTTCTGCATCTGGAAAGTACCTTCGTAGGAGTAAAGCGCTTCAGCATCGGCAAAGAAGCGGCCAACGTTGTAATCTGCGACGATGCCATTACCGCCCAAAAGCTCCCGCGCCCACGCGACCGTTTCACGGCACTTGGCAGTGGTGAACGCTTTGGCAAGTGAGGCGTGCGCATCGGTGAGCTTGCCTTCCGCCTGCAACTGCGCCATGCGGACCAGCAGGCACTGAGAAGCAGTGATGTTGGCGAGCATCCTGGCGAGAAGGTCCTGCACCATCTGGAATGAGGCGATGGGTTTTCCGAACTGAAGGCGTTCCTGACAATACTTGAGTGCGTTCTCATAGGCGCCCATGGCGCATCCGGTTGCCTCCCAACCCACCATGAAGCGCGTCATCTTCAGAACACGGGCGGTGTCGCGGAACGACTGATCGTGCTGCAAACGGTTCGTTTCCGGCACGCGGCAGTTTTCCATCGTGATGAGCCCGTTCTGGACAACTTTGAGGGCGATCTTGTTCTGAATCTTTTCGACTTTGAAACCAGGCGTGGTCTTGTTCTCCACGATGAACGCTTTGACCTGGTTGTCCGCTACGTCGCGCGCCCAAATGATGGATATGTCGCACCACGGCGAGTTGCCGATCCACTTTTTCTGACCATCGAGGATCCAGGTGTCGCCATCGCGTTTCGCAGTCGTCAACATCCCGCCGGCAGTTCCGGACCCAACCAGTGGTTCAGTCAGGCCGAAGCAACCAATTTTTTCCCAGCGAGCCATGGGAGGAAGCCATTTCTGTTTTTGTTCTTCCGATCCGCCCAGGTAGATCGAACCCATCGCTAAACCGTTGTGGACACCAAAGAAGGTCGCGATCGACGAGTCGCAGCGCGCCATCTCCATGGCAATCAGCCCAAATAGCTGCGCACTTCCACCCCTGCAACCGTAGCCCTGCATGGCGACGCCGCCAATGTTAAGTTCTTTGAGTGCGGGCAGGATCTCGAACGGGAACGCGTCTTCAACCCAGTACTTCGTGATGATTGGCGCGATTGTCATCTCCATGAAGGCCCGTACCTGTTTTACGGTCGCCAACTCTTCAGCGGGCAACATTTCGACGAGTTCATAGAAGTCGCTATTGGGCGCCGGTAGTGACGCGGGGTTTCTCTCTTTTCCCGGACTTGCCATCAGAACTTCCTCCCCTACTATTTCTGCCTTGCCGTCTGCGATATTTCACTTAGAGCAAGTGCGGGGCCAAACGCCTTCAGAGATTGCAACGTGACAAGAAGCGAGTTGCAGTCTGAAGACTGGTGTTGATCACTGTGTCAGTGTCATAAATAGATCAGTGTCAAATGGTGCGACCTTGGAACTTCAGTTCCTCACCGGCCAGGCGGTGAGGGTCGAGACTACAGGAAGAGATGAGTCACGTCCGCGGAGTAGGCAGTTCCATACCCTTATTCTGCTTGGAAACAGAAATGTGATTCACGATCAACCGAACCCCAGTCTGACCGGTCAAAAAGCTCCAGATCCATTGCAAAAAGACCGTGAGACGTAGACTGCTAGTTGCGAGAAACTGTAGATGAACCGCTGCCCACGCGAGCCAGGCTACTATCCCGCTCAGCCGGACTTTACCTGCTTGAAGGATTGCGAAACCTGCTCCGATAACAGCCATGTTTCCTTTATCGAAATATCGGAACGGCTTGGGGAAGGGCTTACTAAGCAAGCTTTGGGCGATGCGACGACCTGCATAGTGGCCTTGTTGAATCGCCACCTGGGCGACGCCTGGCAGTGGCTTTCCGTCCTGTTGGAGCGAAGCTGTATCTCCGATTACGTATATTTCTGGATATCCGGGAACGGTGAGATCGTCTTGAATGCGGACGCGGCCGGCGCGGTCAGTCTCGACGTTCAACCATTTACCGGCTGGCGAAGGCGCTACTCCTGCGGTCCAGATGACGACCTTACTAGCGATACGCTCTCCGCCTACGACAACCCCGTCCGCGTCAATTTGGTGAACGCTGTGCCCCAAACGCACTTCTACGCCAAGATTTTCCAGCCGGTGCTTAGCTGCCTCGGAGAGTTCCGAAGCGAAAGTCCCCAAGACGCGAGGCGCCATGTCCACCAGCACGATCCGTGTCGCCGCGAGGTTGATACGACGGAACTCCGCTTTCAACTTGGTGCGAACAAGCACTGCGAGTGATGAGGCAAGTTCTACACCAGTTGGCCCCGCCCCGACCAAAACAAAGGTCAGAAAATCTTGCCGCCGGCTCGGATCTTCTTCCATTTCTGCTTGTTCGAATGCTTTTAGAACCTTGTTGCGGATGCGGACTGCGTCAGCCAGTCCCTTCAGACCGGGCGCAAACTGCGCAAACTCATCGTGCCCAAAGTAACTATGCGCGACTCCGGTTGCGATCACCAGGATGTCGTAACCAAGCGCCGCATCCTTATGGTCCTCATTGCTAGCGTAGACAAACTTTGCGTCTTTGTTGATTCCGCTGACTTCGCCAAGAAATACGGTCGTGTTTCGCTGATTCTTCAGAAGTCCCCGGATAGGAGATGCGATTTGAGCGGGCGAAAGCACCGTTGTCGCCACCTGATAGAGCAGAGGCTGAAAGAGATTGTGATTCGCTCGATCAATCACCAGGACATTGGCGTTCGCATGCCTAAGGGCCTTAGCGGCAGCAAGCCCGGCAAAACCAGCGCCGATAATCACGATTCGCTTCATAACACTGCCTCATTTTGTAATTCAGTCACGGATCCTTGTCGAACTGTGATCACTCACGCATAGCGATCCCGACCGGGCATTTGCGACTTGATCATGGCTCGGATGTCTCGGTTTTCTAAAACCAAGCCTTGGCGCTCCTGTGTTTGTCGAAGCACAACATCCACCATCGCCCAGGCCAAGTTGTCAGCCCGAATTACCTGGTTCGGAAACAACAGTCGAAATACGGGATAGACCGCGCGTAATAACCGGTAACTGACAGTCGGTTCCTTTCGCGGCTGCACCGGGTAGATATACGCAGGCCGAAATAGGTAAACGCGCGGGAAACCGTCCGCGAGTAATGCCTTCTCGGCCATTCCCTTGTAACGCGCGAAGGCAAGCCGGCCTCGTCCCGTTTGGTCGGCACCGTTCCCGCTCAAGAACGAGAACGCAGCATTCGGACTACTGTTACGGAGAACTCGCGCGAACTCGATCGCGTAATCGGCGGTTATAGCGCGGAGTTCCGCGTCTGACACTGACCCGGTGTACGTCCCCAGGCAGTAGACCGCCGCATCCTGGCCCAAAAGCGCATCTGCGAGAGTGGAGCAGTCTGCGAAGTTTTGATGCAGAATCTCCTTCAGCTTGGGGTGCGAGATGCCGAGCTTCTTGCGACCAATCGAAGTGACGCTCTTGACGATGGAATTATCGAGTGCATTGCGAAGAGCGTATCCGCCGACCATTCCGGTCGCGCCAACAATGACAAGACGCTTTTGGCCAACAGCGGCAACACTCATCGAAGCCGTCGTGTTAGGGGCCGTCATGACAGAATGCGCTCCTCGATCCAGTCAACGAACAGCTTTCGCTCCTCAAACAACCAGGCACCTTCTTGCTTTACGAAAGTGTCGAAATAGCGGAGCGCCGCGATCATGAGACTTCTCTTTCCACCGTCGACGGTGAGGTGATGTGCCAGGCAATACGCTTCGCCAGTGCCTCTGTCTGCTGTCAGGCTGAGAATCGTACTCTGTCCGACGAAGTGCATCGTGGCAGCGTACTTGTTCAGATCTGCGAATACGGGAGCAAGCGATTCGCGGGAGTGTAGCTCCTGTGAAGGCTTGGGATCTTTTGCGTTCATGTAGACCACAAAGTGAGTATCTGCGGTAAAAAGAGACATTTGGCCGTTCGCATCGCGACGATCGGCACAATGTGCATAGGCCTCAACGAGCTCGCGGATGGCGAGGCGGTCCGCGGCTTCGCTGGGGGAGATCGTGATGTGCTTGCTCATAAGTTGGTCTCCCGGTTCGATTCGTTCCCTCGCGGCAAGACTGTCACTCTTGTGGCCCGGCAAGAAATCTTGAAAAACGTTAAAAGCTAGATAACACCTTCTACGATCAGGCCTTGGTAAATCGCTCCTTTTTGACGGTGCTTGGCGACACTTTGGTATGCTTCGCCACAGTACCAATCCTTCGCTGCCTTTACGGTTGGGAATTTTGCTATCACGATTCCCTCAATGGGATCGCCCTCCAAGACTTCATGCTTCCCATAAGCCACCAAGACGTCAATTGGATGTCCTTTCATCGTCGCTTTAATTCCAGCCCAATAAGTCTCAAGCTCTTTCTGATCCAGTGTTTTAGTTCTAGTGAAAACGATGTAAGCAGACATGATTGTTCTCCTTCGAAGAGCCTGTAGTTGTTCGAGCACGTGGCCTAAAGCTCTCCGGGCAAATGCCGTTTTCATAGGGCACCTAGGATGGCCTTTGGTTCGAGAAACGCCTCAATGCCGTACTTGCCATATTCGCGGCCGACGCCGGAGTATTTGAATCCGCCCCAGGGTGCCTGCGGATCGTCCGTCATCCCATTGATCACGACGCGGCCGGCCCGCAGCTGAGAGGCCACGCGGCGCGCACGCTGGAGGTCAGTTCCCATGACGGCAGCGTGGAGACCATAGTTGGAGTCGTTCGCAATGCGGATCGCTTCGTCTTCTGAGTCGTAGGCGATCACGCTGAGCACAGGGCCGAAGATTTCTTCCCGGGCGATTGTCATATCGTTCTTCACATTGACAAACACCGTGGGCTTCACGAAGTAACCCGCTTCAAGACCCTTCGGATGGCCTTCTCCGCCGACCAGCACCTCCGCGCCTTCTTCAATGCCTTTGCGGATGTAGGATTCGACGCGCTCATACTGTTTTTGCGACACCATTGGCCCAACGGCGATGTTGGGATCGGCTGGATCGCCGACTGTGTAGTTACGCATCTCATCCCGTATGGCCCGCTTTACCTCGTCGAGCCGGCTCTTGGGCACGAGAAGCCGCGTTCCTGCGGCGCAAGCTTGACCGCTGTTCAAAAAGGCCAAGATAAGCGCCGCCGGGATGGCCTTGTCAAGCGCGGCATCATCCAACAGGATTGTGGGGGACTTTCCACCGAGTTCGAGCGTGACCCGCTTCATCGTCGCGGCGCCGTCGCGCATGATCTGTTCTCCGACCCCGACCGAACCCGTGAACGATATCTTTGCCACATCCGGATTATGTACCATCTCAGCGCCAACGACAGTGCCGAGACCTGTCACCACATTGAAGACACCCTTTGGTAGTCCGGCCTCGTTCAGAGCCTCAACCATTGCGCGGGTCTGCAGCGGGCTCATTTCGCTCGGTTTAAGCACGACCGTACAACCAGCCGCGATAGCCGACGCAAGCTTCAGGCAAATGAACAGGGCGTTCGCGTTCCATGCTGTAATTAGGCCGGCAACTCCGACTGGCTCCATCGTGACCGTCGTCTTGCCCCAGCTTTCTTTCAACGGGAGCTCTTGAAGTGCCTTCTCGGCCGCGGCGAAGGCGTTGACCCCCGACTCGACAATAAGCCGGGCGAACCGGGCGACCCCGCCGTACTCCTCAACCATCACAGCCGTTAAATCGTCGATGCGAGCTGAGACAGCCTTATATAGCTGGCGCAAGTAACGCGCACGCTCTTCCTTGGTGGTCTGGCTGAAACTGGCGAAAGCTCGCTTGGCCGCGGCAATCGCACGCCGTGTATCTTCCTCGTCTCCCAGCGTGACGCGGGCGATTACTTTCCCGTTGGTCGGTTTGATAATGTCCATGACTTCGCGGCCATGGGATTCAACGAACCCACCATCAATGTAGTGTGTCGTTATGGTTTTAATCGTGTCTTTCTCTGTGATGGTTGCCATCGCCTCTCCTGGTACGAATATTCACGGCGTTCATACTCCTTGGAATGCAAGCCGAATTCCGTGACGAGCTATGGCCTCACCTTCATACATCATTGCCGGATAAGGGCTTAGGCAAGGGGAAATGGGTTTAGGTGCGGCGTGAAATTGCCAGTGTCCGTCCGTTGACAGTACTTCTCACCGGCCTTGAGTAGCGCTTGTTGGGAAAGTCTCTGGACTTTGTCGACGTGGCTTTTTCGGCTCAGGCAATTGAATTGGTCTCGAAGGCGCCCCGAACAGTCCACGCAGCGGCCAGAGGTGAATCTGGTTTGAGGGGAATATCTTTTCGAGTAACCGGAACGCTTGCCAGATCGCTCTATCGGCGAACTGAATCCCCCGAAAACGACAACTGGCCGATACTGGTCAATGCCTCTATGGCGCGAGTGCAAGCTTCCCGAATTTGGGAGCATGAGCAGCCGAGAAGGAGAGCACACTCGTTTTCCCGGTAGCGCTCCAGGACGCATAGTACGAAAACAAAGCGCTCGAAGTCTGCAAGCCCTAACACAGCGTCGGCATCGAAATGTCGGGCTGGACTGCTTGACTGCTGATGGTGAGAGAAAACAGATGGCAGCGAGGACCAATTGGAATGGCTCCGTCGGGGATTGAGTTCACGAATTGCGTTTACCACGATAACGCGCTTGGTCCAAGCACGCGCCCATTCCCTGAACACCCGGTTCTCATTCGCACAGTCCTCAATACCGGCTAGAAAGCACCTTTCTCCCTTCTGGTGATCTCCCGTAAGGAGAAACGAAAGCTGATAAAGAGGATTCAGGTCCTCGTCAAAAATCTGGAGAAAATCTTCGCGCGTCGCGTACCGATTTTCAGCCCTTTCAGATATTCGAGTGTGGGCCTGCCCAGCCATTTCTTAACATCTCGGGAATTTCTGCTCGCACAGCGCGCATCCTGCTTCAAACCCTGGTTCACATCTTGAGCACGGGTTTTTCCGAAAATCCATCAGTAGCAAGGCGGTTGCCAAACCTCCCCTGCTCCGAGTAGAAGGACTGCAATGCTGACGTTCAGCAGGTTGGTGCGTCGAGTGTTGACACTGTCGAATGCAATTTGACAGCGCATCACGTTCAGTGAAGAGGTGGTCGACTTTGAGAACTGTCGCCTTGAACGTCTAATTTCTTAGCCACCGCCTTTGACACCTCGGGTAAGGCCCCGGGCACCGGCGTCATCAGTTTCTCGATCGCTCGTTCCATCGTGTGGCTCATTTCTGATACCACCGTAGGAACGTCGTGTAGGTTGACCTCTCCGACTTCCGAAACAGCCTTACTCCAAACAATCGTGCCTCTGTCAAGTCTGGTCATCTGGGCGGAGACTGCGACCTCGACCTTGACGCCGCCCTCATAATCAATTTCCTCAAGCTTCTCCAATCGTCCGCTGACAACGTAGTCAGCGTCGGGCTGCCCGTCGTAATGCTTCACGCGTGAAAAGATCCCTGTGGCGCCAAGGCGATCGATGACCGAGTCGGTGACAAACTCACACGGGTCAACGGCCCAGCGATGGTACGCATAAAAACCGACGAGTTCCGGAGACGTCTTATACACAATGGCCCCACGGCGAAGGTAGGCGGGCGCGGTGAATTCGCGGATCGCCACCGTAGTGTGCGCCTCTTCCGCGGCTGGCGGATCAGGCGGCGCAGGCAGGTTGAGAGTGTAGTAGTTCGCATGCCCCACCTTGCCCGCGCAGCCGGCCAGGACGGCGATAGTTGCAAGTACAACGACGATCGTAGCCAGATTTCTTTTCATGTTTGATCTCCGTTGAAGCTGGAAGGACGGGGAGACCCATCCTTGATTCGACTCATTTATTTCGGCACCTTGCGGTCTTCCGGTTGCTTGATTCGAATAAGACTCCACGGGCGCTGTTTCACGGAGTCCGTCAACTCGTCCAAGTTTTCCGTCGCAGTCCGCAAATGTTCGATCGTGTCATCAATCTTGTAATCATTGGCCCGCACCAATACCTCCATATCCGCAAGCAATTGCTTTGCTTGTACCAACGTGCTCTGCAGGTTAGCCAGGTCGTTGCGGATCGGTTTACGCAAATCGCCCACCGCGCCATTCACGTTTTGAATGGTCTCATCAGCATGCTGGCTGAGCGCGTTTAATTCATCTGTCAGATGGTCGATCTTTGGACGGTCAGTCGCTATCATTCCGTTGACGTTATCCAGGACGGCCTGAATCTTTTGCTGGTTGGCTTTGCCGGTTACCGTATTCAGATTTGCCAGCAGCGTCCGCGCATCTCCGCTGATTCCTCCCAGTTCTCCCCGCACCTGTGTGATCAAATCGTTGGCGTTGTCTGCGGCAACCGCCATTTTGTCGGTGATCGAATCCAGGCTCGCGGCTTCCTGCGATGGAATGACCGAGTCCCGCGGAAGACGCCGAGCATCGTTGCTGCCGGTCGTAATGGACAGCGCGGCGCCACTCATCACGCTGACCAGCCCTAACTTGGCAACAGACTTTTCATTCAGTGGAGTGTCTTCTTTCATGTCTAGAAGAATTTCGATCTTGGTTGGATCTGATTTCCAAGGCCGAACCGCTGTTATCTTGCCCACGTCGATTCCACCGAAAAGGACTTGGGCCCCCGGCTCGAGCCCGCCGGCGTAGCGAAGATAGGTGCGGTATGGAGCAGTGTGGCCATTGAGCTGCGCGTTGACTAAGTGGATGATCGTGAACGCCAGGATCGAGGCGCATCCAAGAACAAAGGTTCCGACTTTTGCTTCTGTGGTCACTGGTATGCCTCCGCGACGTTCAGGTATTGTTCGAAATGTGTAGCTACTGCGGATGTTTTCGCTATATCTCCGGGAATCCGATCAAGAAACTGCCGAACACGCGGATTCTGACTCGCTTTGATCTGGTCTTTTGTGCCGACCGAGCTGAATGAACCTTGATAGAGCATGGCGATGCGGTCTGCGATGCGGAACGCGCTTGGGAGTTCGTGGGTCACGACAATCACCGTCATCTGTAAGGCTTCCTTGAGCAGCAGAATCAGTTCGTCGAGTTCTGCAGCAACGATTGGATCAAGCCCGGCTGATGGCTCATCGAGCACAAGGATTTCAGGGCCGAGTGCGAGCGCCCGCGCGACCGCCGCACGCTTCTTCATGCCGCCGGAAAGCTCCTGGGGAAATAACTTCCCATGGTCCGCAAGGCCAACCGCAGCCAACTTGAACCAGACAACCAGTTCGATGATTGAAGGTGCAAGCCGCGTATGTTCACGCAGGGGCAACGCGACGTTATCTTCGACGCTCAACGAGTTGAACAAAGCTGCGCTTTGGAACGCCACTCCGATCGAGCGATGCATCTTCTTCAATTCCAACTTTGAGCAACAGGTAATATCCGTTCCGTTCACGTTGATGCTGCCCGACTTGGGGCGCTCCAGCCCAATGATCTGACGCAACAATGTGCTCTTTCCCGAGCCACTGCCACCCAACAACACCATCGTTTCTCCGTGCTCGATGTCGAGGTTCAATCCATTCAGCACTCTGCGGCCGTCGTACTCAACCACAAGATCGCGGACGGAAATGATTGGCATCAGTGTTTCCCCGTGAAGTAAAAGATTGCGGTGAAAATCGCATCCGCAACGATGACCAGGAACGTTGACTTCACTACAGCGCTTGTAGTGGAGCGGCCAACGGAGTCGGGACCTCCGTGAACACGAAAGCCTTCCAGGCACCCAACCTGAGCAATAATGGTTCCGAAGACAATGCTCTTGATGAGCCCCATAACTACGTCGCGCAAGTCAATTGCAGCGAACACATAGTGGAGGTACAACACGGGCGTCAAGCGAATGCTGAAAAACATGAACAACGCCCCAGCCAAAATGCCCCAGACATTCGCGACAACGCTGAGGCAAGGGACCACAATCAAAGCGGCCAGATACTTTGGTGCGAGGACAAACTCGATAGGCTCGAGCGCCATGACGCGGAGGGAATCGAGCTCCTCGGTCACTTTCATTGTCCCAATCTCGGCCGCGAAAGCGGAGCCGGATCGTCCACTTACGGCAATTGCCGTCATCAGCGGGCCGAGTTCGCGCGTGAAGCCGACTGCGACCAGGTCAACGACGTAGCGCAGTGCCCCAAAGCGGCGAAGCTCTGACGCCCCTTGCATGGCGAAAATGAATCCGGTGCATATGGACATCAAAGAAACCATGGGCATTGCATCGACGCCGATTTCCAGCATCTGCTTCACTGCGGCCCGCCATCGATAACGGTTCCCGACAAAAGGAAGCGATTGCACCATCGCTCGCAGTGTGGCCCACCACTGAATGTTCAGACTTCCGACGTAGTCGAGATGTTCGATTGTTTTTTCACCGACACTTTCAAGAACATCTGCCATCACGCCACCCCTTTCCCGCCGTGAATTGTCTCGAACAGCGGGAGCAGCCCCGTAACCTCGAACAGCCGTAGCGCAGAACCGTGGAGTCCCTGCAAATGGATTCGAATCTGACGATGGCGGGCGATTTTAAGAGCTTCAACCAGCGTCGCGATTCCTGATGCTTCAATATGGGTAACGTCACTCAGGTCGACGGTGACCGTATGAACCAGTTGTTTGCTCGACAGGATACCCAGAAGGCAATCCCGAACATCGGGCGACGAATCGACATCAATGTGGCCATTCAAGCGGACGATCGCATCCATGCCACTGTGATCCACTGCAATTCGAGGTGGCTGGTTGAAGTGCTTCCAGGACTTTTCAAGCGTTGACCTCTCTCTGTTCTGCGCGGCTTGGCCGCAAGATTCTCAGTCATGTCCGTGCCGTCCAGCCATTCCATGGTTTCGATTTCATTCAAACGCCGCAAGCGTTACTGCTGCCAGCCTCCTCCCAGTGCTTGATACAACTGAACCAGCGTCAGCAATTCGTTCTGGCGCGCTTGCACGAGAGCAAGTTCCGCCGAGAAGGCATTGGTTTCGTTAGTTAAGACTTCCAAATAGCCCGTGACGCCGCCGGTATAACGCATGTGCGAGAGACGCGCGGCATCCTGCGCCGACTGGAACAGAAATTCCTCCTGTACCCGGAATTCGCGAGTCTTGCGGTACGCCACCAGGGCGTCGGAGACACTGCGAAACGCCGTTTGAATTGATTGTTGGTAAACCAGCAGCGCCGTTTCTTGACGCGCCTCGGCCAGACGCACTCCAGAGCGGAGCCTGCCCGCCGTAAAGATGGGCTGGGTCAGCGAAGCGCCAAAACTCCACGCTCCCGCGGGCCCCGTGAACAAATTGCTCAGAGCGGAACTCTGAAATCCACCAGTCCCACTGAGCGAGATCTGAGGAAAATATGCTGCACGCGCCACGCCGATTTCGGCGTTTGCGGCAATTAACTGCTCTTCCGCTTCTCGAATGTCCGGCCTGCGCTCCAGCAATGTCGAAGGCAGTCCCGCTGGAATTTCCGGCGGCTGTCGTTGCTCGATTAGAGTTTGCCCCCGGCGTACGTCAGCGGGATTCTGGCCGAGGAGAATGCTGAGCAAGTTTTCCTGCTGCTCGATCTGCTGTTCCAGAGCCGGGACTTCAGCGCTCGCGGTAAAAACCAACTGTTCGGCCTGGCGCACGTCCAGTAAAGAGGTCGAACCGCCGTCTGCCAGAATTCGCGTCAGCCGCAACGATTCCTGCCGGGAACTGAGCGTACGCTTTGAAATCTCCAGTTGGAGGTCCAGCGCTCGCAGTTGGAAGTATGCGGCAGCGACATTGGCCACGAGCGTTGAAACAACCTCTTGCCGTGCCCATTCAGTCGCAAGAAGATTGGCTCGCGCCGCTTCCGTTGCGCGGCGAAATTGACCCCAGAAATCAAGCTCCCAAGCGGCAGAGACATTCACCTGGCCTGTACTGGTTTCAAATGCCGGAAGGAATTTCGATTGGGCTGTGCGAATATCGGCAATGGCCGCACCCGCGCTCAGGGCCGGAAATTGATCGGCACGCGTGATCCCTAGCTGCGCTCGGGCTTCCAGCACATGGGACGCCGCTATGCGCAAGTCGTAATTCTGCTGAAGGGCGGAGTGGATCAGCGCACGCAGTTGCTCGTCCTGAAATACGTCCCACCATTTTTGTTCTCCAAGAGAGGTCGGTCGGCGGTTGCGCGGCCTGTTCGGTAGCCGCTCCCCGATATGAGCCTGGTACGGCGACAGTAGGTCTCTTGTATCTTGGACCCACGGTACAACCGACGTTCAGAAGGGCAGCGGCGCTCAGCAACACAACGCAACGTTTCATGCTAATCGCCCTCGGCCGGTGCGGCTTCGTGAACAGCGAACACTTGGCCCTGCTCGCCCACACCGGACCACTTCTCGACGAGATAAAAGATGGCGGGAATGAAGAAAATACCGATGAGGCTCGCCGCCAGCATGCCTCCGATCACGGCTGTACCCATAATCTGGCGAGCCACAGCCCCGGCCCCGGAGGCCGTCCAGAGTGGGACCGCGCCCAGAATGAAAGCGAAGGAAGTCATCAGGATTGGCCGAAGCCGCAGGCGCGCTCCCTCCAGCGCCGCATCCGGCAAGGATTTGCCTTGCTCATATTGTTCTTTCGCAAACTCCACGATCAGGATTGCGTTCTTCGCCGCCAAGCCGATCAGCATCACCAGACCGATTTGCGAATACACGTCGCTTTCGATCTGCACCATGTAGCCCGGAAGGAAGGCTCCCAAGGCCGTCCGGCGCAACCATAAAACGAAGAAAGCTCCGAAGACTGCAACTGGGGTACTGAGAAGTACGCTAAAGGGAAGCGACCAGCTCTCATACAAGGCAGCGAGAATCAGAAAGACGAAGAGAAGCGAGAAGCCGAAAATGGCAGATGCCGGAACACCCTCCTGTGCTTTCTTTTCCTGAAATGACATTCCGAGATAGTCGAAGCCCATTTGAGGTGGCATTGTTTTCCGGAAAACGTCTTCCAGCGCAGCCATGGCTTGCTCCGCGCTGTAACCGGGAGCCGCGGCGCCATTGATTTGGGCGGCTCGATATTCGTTGAACCTCATCGTGAATTCCGGACCTGGGCGCGGTTCAAAGCGGGTGATGGACGCCAGCGGCACCATTTCGCCGCGAATGTTTCGCACGTAAAACTGGCCGGCATTTTCCGCTCTGGCTCGATAGTCGCCTTCGGCCTCGACATAAACCTGCCATTGCCGTCCAAAGCGGTTGAAATAGTTGACGAACAGCCCGCCCATGAACGCCTGCAAGGTTTGGTACACATCCCTGAGTGCCACTCCCTGCTTCAGGACTTTCTCGTGGTCCACATTCGCGTACAGTTGGGGCACGCTGGCCAGAGACGTGGTGCTCAGACCGATGAGTTCGGGGCGCTTCCTGGCCTCTGCAAGAAAGGTATCGAGATTCGACGAAAGAAACTTGAGATCCATGCCAGCGCGATCTTCAAGCACGAAGGTGAATCCGCCAGAGGTTCCAACTCCGGGAATGGCTGGAGGCGAGAAAGAAAAGGCCACGCCTTCCGGCAGTGACGACAGTTCTTCATTGAGGCGTTCCTTAATGGCCTGAAGCTGCACCAAACGTGACGTGCGGTCGTCCCAAGGTTTCAACGTCACGAAAAAGAACGCGTTGTAGCTGGTGCGCACCGAACTCAACAAGCTGTAGCCGACGACACTGTTCGTGTGCTCAATTCCCGGCGTTTTGGCCAGAACGTTCTCGATTTTCGCGGCTACGTCGTCGGTTCGCTGAAGAGACGCGGCGGTCGGAAGTTGCAGGTTGATATACAGATAACCCTGATCTTCATCAGGAAGAAAGCTTGAGGGAACTTTGCTCCCAAAGAAGCCGGCCGCGACGGCAAAGGCCGCCAGCAAAATCAATGCGACTGCGCTCTTGCGAATCAGAACACCACAAAGCCGCACGTAAGCTTCTGTGGCATTGGCAAAGATACGGTTGAACCAGTCGAAAAACCGTTTGAGCGGCCCGCCAGTAGATGTCTTCGGATGCAGCAAAAGTGCGGCCAGGGCGGGGCTCAGCGTAAGCGCATTGAATGCTGACAATAGGACTGACACGGCGATCGTAACGGCGAATTGCTGGTAAAGCCGTCCGGTGATTCCGGGAATGAATGCAGTGGGAATAAAGACAGCCGAGAGGACGAGAGCGATTCCAATCACTGGGCCGGAAATCTCTTCCATCGCTTTGAGGGCCGCCGCTTTCGGCGCGAGGCCCTCCTCGATATACCGCTCCACCGCTTCCACCACGACGATGGCGTCGTCCACGACGAGCCCGATGGCGAGCACCAGTCCGAACAACGAAAGCGTATTGATCGAGAAGCCGAACAGAGGAAAGAACGTGAAGGTGCCCACCAGCGATACGGGCACGGCAAGCAATGGAATCAGCGTGGCGCGCCACCCTTGCAGAAAGATGAAAACAACAATGAGCACCAGAACAATGGCAATGACCAGCGTTAGGACGATCTCTTTCATCCCTTGGTTGACGGCCTCCGTTGTGTCCAGCGAGACAACATAGTCCACGTCCTGCGGGAGCCGACCCTTCAGCTCAGCCATCAGCTTCTTGACGCCATTTGCTGTTTGCACAGCGTTTGAACCGGGGAGTTGGTAGGCTGCAACGATAGCCGCCGCTTTCCCATCCAGGCGGCTCACCATGCTGTAGTTCTGCGCGCCCAGTTCCACGCGGGCAACATCCTTCAGCCGGACTACCGCCCCGCCGGGCGATTCGCGCACAATGATCTCTCCGAACTCCTCCGGCGATGTAAGGCGGCCTCGCGCCCGTACGGAATAGGTGAACTGCTGCCCCTTGGGGACCGGTTCGCTCCCCACCTGTCCCGCCGGGTTCACAGAGTTCTGAGCCTGGATGGCTGAGACGATCTCCGGAACTGTGATCGCCAGCTTCGCGAGCCGGTCCGGCTTCACCCATAGCCGCATCGCGTACTGACCTGCGCCGAAAACCTGGACACTTCCGACGCCATAGGAGCGGTTGATTTGATCAGCCAGATTGATGTAGGCGTAGTTGGCGAGGAAGCGCGCGTCGTAGGTGCCATGCGGCGAGTAGAGAGTGATCAGCATTAACGGAGCGGTTACCGTCTTCTGGACTGTCACGCCATAATTGGTGACATCGGCTGGAAGCTGAGACGCCGCCTGCGTCTGGCGCATCTGCGTCAGCACGAGATCGGTATTCGGGTCGGTTTTCACGTCGTAGTTCACGATCAGGCGTGCGAGTCCGTCGGCCGTCGAGTTCAGCGAGTACATGTAATTCATGTTGTCCACGCCGCTCATTTGCTGCTCAATCGGAGTTGAGACAGACTGTTCGATAGTTTGTGCATCCGCGCCGACATAGGTGGCGATCACTTGAATCTCAGGCGGGACGATATTGGGAAACTGAGCTACCGGAAGGATGGCGATCGTGACCGCTCCAACGATCACCATAAGGATTGCAATCACCATGGCTACGATGGGGCGGTTGATGAAAAATTTGGACACAGCTTACTCGCCTTTCGCCGGCTCAGTCTGTTTAATTTTCACGGTTGAGCCGCCTTGCACTTTCTGCAATCCTTCCACAATCACGAGTTCGCCTGGCTTGACGCCACTTTCGATGATCCAGGCCTCGCCCACGCGCTCCCCGACAGTCACGGGTCGGATGCTCACCTTGTTGTCACTCCCCACTATCGCCAACTGATAAGCTCCCTGGAGTTCGCTCACGGCTTTCTGCGGCACGAGGAGCGCGCCGCGCCTCACTTCGGCCGCAGCCCGCAGACGCCCGAACTGTCCGGGACGAAGGATGTTATGGGGATTGGGAAAGGAGCAGACGAGCTGAATACTGCCGGTGCTTATGTCCACCTGGCGGTTGGTGAGCAGGCCGGTGCCTTTGTGCGGATAAGTCGATCCGTCAGCCAGAATCAGGTCAAATGGGGGCCCGCCGGAAGGAATTTCCTTTTGCGTCTGGGCATTAATTCTTTCGGCGAAGTGCAGATACTCCTGTTCACTGATCGAGAAATACACTTTGATAGGGTCCATCTGCGAAACGGACGTCAGAACCGTCGTCGGGTTGACGAGATTTCCGATTTGTACCTGAGCGATTCCTGCGATGCCGTCTACCAGCGATTTAACGTCAGTGAAATCGAGGTTCAGCCGGGTCTGTTCCACTTGCGCTTCCGCGGCCTTGACCGCCGCCTTAGCCGCCCGGTTCGCTTGTCTGTCGTTATCCAACTGGCTCTGCGCAATGGCGCGTTCTCTGGCCAGCGGAGTATCCCGGGCAACATCCATTTCGGTTTTGCCAAGTTGTGCCTGAGCCTGTGCCAACTGGGCGTTTGCCTGGTCGAGCAGCGCTTGAAAAGGGCGCGGATCAATTCGAAAAAGAATTTGCCCCTTGCGCACAAACGAACCTTCTTTGTACTTTTGCGCGACGATGTATCCCGTCGACTTGAGCCTGAATCTGCGCGTTTACGTAGCCGTCGAGCGTCGCCACCCATTCGCTGACAATAGGGACGTCTTTCTGCATTACCTTGGCGACTTCCACCTCAGGACTCGGAACTGCGGGACGCCGCGTTCGTTCTTCCGCAACCCGCTGCTAAAGATACGGTTGCCAGCAGAAGAATCAGAACGACGCGAGACGTAGGCCTGAAACGAGGCCGCGAATGGCCGGTAGGCAACGATGGCGTAGGATACGCACTTCAGAGACTCTCCCGCCCTGCAACTTCATTAATTCGGCCAGGATTTTGTTCAGCCACGTCAATCCTTCCCAAAGCTGCAGTACACCGAAGCTTCTCGCAATTCTTCTGCCACCAATTGACCGCTGTAAATCACGGTCGGTTCTGCGCAAGTGATCCACATCCCAGCTCCAGCCGTGACCAAACAAGAACAGTGGCATGATCCTGACACTTGAGGCTCTGTGTCAGGTCGAACGCGCGGCGGTATTTATGCAAGTGATTAGCAAAGAGGACTGAGGTTTGTGCATCTGGCAGTGCACTTGCTTTCCACTCATCGTGGATCAGGGCGCGGTTGATCAATCGAAGCTCAACGAAAGAAGAGAGAAGTTGATGCGGAGGGAAATTTGCGAAGTTGCGGATGGTTTCACCTTGCGTGGAGTCGCGCAACTAACCTGTCCCGTGCACGGTGGCCGAAGGCCCTCAGCACGCGTCTAAGAGGCTGGGTCACTGGACAATTAGCTGTTGAGGGCCTGATCGAGAGTGCTCTCCTCGGGCGGTCGAAAGATCCCGTGCTTTTTCATACGGGCGACTAGCGTAGTGCGCTTCAAGCCCAATCTTGCGGCTGCGCCATATGGTCCGCCGACCACCCATCCCGATGTCTCTAATGCTCTCAAAATCAAGGTGCGCTCGGATTCGCTAAGCGTTGTCCTCACAGGAAAGCCAATAATCGAGGCGGCGCGAGTTGGGCGTAGAAGATTGGGAAGCACGCCTTCATTGGAAAGTATTACCGCGCGTTCGATCACGTTTTGCATCTCTCGAATGTTTCCCGGCCACGAATAGGACTTGAAAGCGTTAACGAATTCATCCGGGATGCTGTCTATGGGCTTCCCCAGTCGCCGGGAAAAGACTTCAACGTAATGTTCCACTAGAGGACCGATGTCTTCGACTCGCTCACGCAGGGGCGGCAGCGTGATGGGAAATACGTTCAGGCGATAGTACAGATCGCTGCGAAATTGGTCACGCTTCACCATTCGCTCAAGGTCGCGGTGAGTTGCCGCGACGAGCCGCACGTCAACACGATGCGTGCGGCCACTTCCTAAGCGTTCAAATTCCTGCTCCTGGAGAACACGTAGGAGTTTGGGCTGCAATGCGAGTGGTATGTCCCCGACCTCATCAAGGAATAGTGTCCCTTTGTCGGCCAATTCGAAGCGGCCAATTTTTTGTGCGATGGCGCCCGTGAAAGCCCCCCGCTCATGGCCAAAGAGCTCACTTTCGAGCAAGTCAAAAGGAATGGCGGCACAGTTCAGCTTAATCAAAGGCTGGCCGCTGCGGGGACTGGCATTGTGGATTGTGTGAGCGATGAGTTCTTTGCCAGTTCCGGTTTCTCCTTGAATGAGTACCGTGGTATCCGCCGCTGCAACGCGCTCCGCTTGCTCCAAAACAACTTTCAAAGCCGGGCTATTGCCAATGATCTGCTCGAATCTGCGGGCCCGACGGTCTTGATCAACCACTTTCATCAGTTCGACTCCCAAAACCTTCGCGCCTGCGAGCTAATCCTCGAGCGCGGCATGAACAATCTCTAGTAAGACTGCGTTGTCGAAGGGTTTAGTCAAGAACTCCACTGCCCCGTCGCGCATTGCTTGAATCCGCATCTTGGCATCGCCATGGGCCGTGATGAAGATGATCGGTATCGGGCATCGCTCAGCTTTAAGCTTCGCTTGCAGTTCAAGACCGGACATGCCCGGCATGCGAACGTCGGCGATCAGGCAAGCAATCTCCGGAAGTCGGCCGGAGTTCAGTAAATCTTCGGCTGATTCAAATGAGACTGCTCCCAACCCGGAAGCTTTAAGCAGGCGTCGTAGTGCATCCCGGAGCAAGTCATCGTCATCGACGACGGCGACCAAGTTCGTCCTCTTTACGCTGCTCATATCTGACACAATCTATCTCGGCCTTCAAAAAGCGCAATTATGATTTCTTATAGGCCGCTTATATGTGCGGATAAGTACAGCCGAGGGCAGGCAGAATCTCCCGCCGAGAGAGAGATCCCGCATTGTGGTGGTCCGAAGCCTATCTGTTCGCAGAAAGTTTCAGTCTTTCTGCCATGCTACCCAATTCAGCGGGAGAACCAGCCTGCATCTTATGCATTACGTGTCCGCGATGGACGGCTGCGGTAATTTCGCTCGTCCCGAGTATCGAGGCGATCTGCTTTGTCTGCATACCGGAAACTACGAGGTCCATCACTTTACGCTCGCGCGCAGTCAGGCCTTTGTACCTTTCCTGCAATTCGGCCATCTCATTCCGCTGGCTGGCGCGATAGTTGGTCGCGCTGCAACGCCTGCTGAATCGCGTCCAGAAAGTCCTGATGCCGGAATGGTTTTGTCAGGAACTCAACAGCACCCGACTTCATGGCCTTTACAGTCATGGGAATATCCCCGTGCGCAGTGATGAAAATGATCGGGATATTGATCCCCGCTTCAATTAGCTTACGCTGGACCTCGAGTCCGCCCATTCCAGGAAGGCGCACATCCAACACCAGACAACTCGGAGCATCTGGAATATTCCTCTGCAGAAAATCCTGCGCTGTGGCAAACAATTCTGCCCGCAAGTCGACCGTCTTCAGAAGGCGCTGCATCGATAGGCGCATGTCCTCGTCGTCATCAACGATGAAGACGATTGGGGAAGATGAAGTACTCATGTTCCTATCTACCCCTTGTGCGGCAATGTGAATTGGAAGGTAGCGCCACGTCCGGAGTCGGAAGTGGCCCAGAGACGGCCACCATGTGATTCCACAATAGAACGGCTAATTGCCAGACCCATGCCGGTCCCCTGGGGCTTGGTGGTAAAGAAGGTATCGAAAATCTGGTCAATTTTGTCAGCTGGGATGCCGACTCCAGTATCGCTCACGGAAATTGACAGGTGCCCATCATCGGTGGATTGCGAGGTTATCGTCAGATCTCCCTTGGCATCGTGCATGGCCTCAATGGCATTTAGCATAAGGTTCATCAACACTTGTTCCAATTGCACGCGATCTCCCGCGACTTCCGGAAGGTTTTCTGCAAGTTCGAGACGGACAGTCACAGAATTGCGCCTGATGTCGTTCTGCAACAGAAGAGCGATTTCACGAATAAGTTCGTTTACGTCAACAGGTTCACGCTGTGGGAGACTCTTTTTGAACAGTGAGCGGACATGGTCGATGATTTCTGCCGCACGCCTGCCACATCCAATCGTTCCGGAGGCAGCTTCGCGGGCCTCTAAGATATCGGGATGTTCCCCATCGAGAAATCCCAGGCAAGCGCCGGCATTGGCCACTGCCGCGGCGATGGGCTGCTTGATTTCGTGCGCCAGCGCGGCGGCCAGTTCTCCCATCATGTTGACGCGGTTGATATGCGCGAGATCGGCCTCTAACTGGCGCAATCTTTCACGCTCCTCCTCGGCGCGCTTTCGGTCTGTTACGTCCATCGTGATACCGACGTAGTGGCCCATTTCTCCAGAAGTGTGATGTCCGATGGTGCGCAGAAATCGCACGCTTCCGTCGGGATGACAAACCCGGAACTCGGGAATGTCGTAGTCCGCTCTCTTGCGCATCGCATCCTCAAGCGTTGCTTTTACGAACGGCGCATCTTCCGGGTGAATGGTGTCCCAAAAACGGTCGAGTACTAAATAGCCCTGGGCTGGCTCAAAACCATGCAGACGATAAACTTCGTCCGACAAGTGGAACATTTGCTTTGTGTGGAAATTGGTCGCCCAACTACCGATGTGGGTGAGGCTTTGCGCTTCGGCGAGATATGCTTTTTCGCGTCGCAACTCTTGCGTCAGTAACTCCTGCTCGGTGACGTCCATCGTGGTGCCGCGGTATCCCTTAAACACTCCATCTTCTACGACTGGAATTCCGACGCACCTGACGTATCGAATCTCGCCATCGGGACGAACTATCCGGTTCATAACATCGCAGCCGCAGTGCTCTTCATGCATCTTCTTCATTGTTGCTGTCAACGAGGCTTGGTCCTGGGGATGAACCGCACTCAAGAACTGCTGAAGACTCGGAGTTCCATTTTTTGGATCGAACCCGAAAATCTTGTAGACCTCGTCAGACCAATAGATATTCAAATCCTCTGACCAACGAATGCCCAAATCTGTCGACGCCCAACTCCCGATGTGGGCAAGGCGTTCCCCTTCGCTCAGATAAAATTGGCTTTGTCGCAGAGCCTGTTCTGCTAGTTTTCGCTCGGTGATGTCCTGACCGGTCCCGAACATCTCATAGGCTTTCCCCGATGCATCTCTCTTTATAGTTCCGAGACCCAGGATGACGCGCACTTCACCACTGGGAAGCACAATTCGATGTTCCGACTTGGCATGAATCCCGTTGCTAATGGCTTCGGCAGCCTCGCGGGAGACCTTTTCCCTATCCTCCGGATGAATTCTTTCAAAAATCGCACTCACGTCAAAAGAGTCTTTCACCGGCGGTATTCCCCAGATACGGCAAAGCTCTTCAGAATACGTAACGCGATTCTCGATGAGATCCCACTCGTAGTGCCCGATGTGCGCCAATCTCTGAGCTTGTTCAAGCCTCGCGTTACTTTGCTGTAAAGCGTTTGATAGCGCCTGGCGATCTTCCTCTACACGTTTCCGATCGGTGATGTCCTGGGTCGTACCGAACATTTGGATTCGGCCCTGTGAATTTTTCCTGACATCACCCAAGCTATGAACTACCCGCATTTCCCCATCGGGACGAAAAAGACGATGCTCGCAGTCGGCGCGTGTCTCGGTATCAATCGCCTTTTTGGCCGTCAGAAATACAGCTTCGCGGTCATCGGGATGCATCATTTCGCCCACAACCGAGACGTCGAAGGAACCCGCTTTGGGGACCAGCCCAAAAATGCGATATGTCTCATCAGACCAAATCACCTGATTCGTCTCTAAATCCCAGACCCAATAGCCCAGGTGAGCGACACGCTGGGCTTCTTCGAGCCAATCCTTGCTTTCCTGTAGATCGCGAGACAAGGCGTGACTCGCTTCTTCGGCCTGTTTCAATTCGGTTATGTCCTGAACGGTGCCGAAAAGTCTGTTGTGCTCTCTGGAAATCCCATCCTCTGCTCCTACATGCGTCGTCTTCCAGAGCTTCGAGGTAACGGACTGAACGGTGCGCACTTCTCCACTTGGACGGACGATCCGATGTTGGTGAACGGGATGTACGCCCTCAGCAACCTCCTCGTCTACAGTGCGGTAGAGAGCCTCGCGGTCATCGGGATGGATTAACCCGCTAACCGTCTCAATGTCCATAGGGCGTTCTTGCGGCTTGAAGCCAAATATTCGATAGGTCTCGTCCGACCAGATGATCTTGCCCGTCTCAAGATCCCAATCCCAATAGCCGACATGGGCGACACTTTGAGCTTCTTCAAGTCTTGCTTTGCTTTCTTGAAGGCTCCGGGACAGTGTCTCGCGTTCGTCATCGGCTCGTTTGCGTTCGGTGATGTCTGTCACTACGCCGGCATATTCGAGGTTGCCGGAGTTGTCTCTTCCTGCATGTGCGACTACATGGACGTGTCTGATGACACCGTCTGGCAAGAGAACTCGATGCTCGACATCCAGATCCATGCCGTTCTGCGCAGCGCGATCTCTGATCTGTTGCAGGCGGTCCCGGTCGTCGGGGTGAACTCTGTCGAATACCAGATCAAGCGTAGGATTCATTTGTCGTGCGAAACCCAGAATTTTGTAGGTTTCGTCAGACCAAACGAGTTCACCGCTGTGCACCTTCCATCCGAAAGTCCCCGAATGACTCAGCCTCTGAGCCTCTGCAAGATACTGCCATCGTCTTTGCAAATCGGCCTGGAAAGCTTTTAGATCTTCGTTGGTTTTTTCAAGGGCAGCTGTTCGTTCAACGTCCCGATCCTGCGAACCCTTACGCGATTCGGAGAGAAGTCTTCGGTCTCGGCGCCAGCCATCCAACACGGCAATTAACGCGATTGAAAGAGCAAGAATGATTAGAAACTGCACCATTGGCAACAGAAGCTCCGAATTCGATGAATCTTACCCTACCTGCCGCCCGTCTTTCACCCTCATCCTTGCCGCAGGCCAAGGAACAAGCAATGCAGCAGATGCCACCTAAAGTAAAATGACACAATATTTTCGTAATTAAACAAATGGTCGGCGGATGAAACGAGCTGTTGACAAGAACTGGCCGTAGGTTATGTCGCCTTGGCCACGTTCGATCCGTTCAATTCGCCTTAACAAAGATGATCCCGCGGGACGCTTGCGTGGATAGACTGAACGCTGAGACACGATGACCGGCGTCAGTGTGAAAGACCAGGTCTCCGAGGTCGTTGGAGTAAAACTCATCGCGACCGGCAGCGTCGAGCGGGATCGAAGGGTTATTGGGAACCTTCACGGTTAGATGCGTACCTTCTACCGACAAAGTGTAGGTGACGTCGAGCTCTTCGGAGTGAAAGTTGCCCGTGAATCTGCTCAGCTCGGCCGCACTAAGGTCGAGGGGCTGCATGCGGTCGCGGGAGAAATACAGTTCCCCGGGAATCGGAAGGGAAAGGTGCATGATGCCATTGTTACTGGAGAAAGTCATGACGTCGCCTTGAAGATCGTAATACTGGTTGGCGGCAACACGCTGTAGCGCTTCTCCCCAGCCCATCAGGTTTCCGACCTCGGCAGTAAATTTGTAGATCGTCTTCGTGTCAGGATCGAGATAGGTGCCCGCGAAACTTTCGGGGGTGGGGAATCCCGACGAAACGCGAGGTGCGGTGGTCGGCGCGAGCTCGCCCTGTAAGTACACGTCAGAAATCTTGTGGGCGAGGCCTACGGGACCCGCAGTGGAGAGGTTGCAAAACAAGATCACGCTAAATCGCTGTTGCGGAAAGCGCAGGTATTCGCTGCGATATCCGAAATTTGCGCCGCCATCCTCGGCTGTCGGCAGGCCTCGGTACTCGCCCAGCGTCAGGCCCATCGCGTAGTTAATCTGATTGCCGTTGTTGAGGACGCCGTGACTTTGAAGTTGCTGTACCAGCGTGCCTTTGCCCAGTTTATTGGCAAAGAAATTTCGGTCCCAAAGGAGGAGGTCGTCAACGGTGCTCATCAGACCGCCCCCTCCGACGAGGTTATAGTTTGTGGACCAGTCGACCAGGAACTCGCCGTTCTTGCCTGGATCGTAAGCCGCAACACGGTTCGGAACGACCAGCGTGTTGTCATCGAAGAAAAGCGTGTGCTTCATCCCAAGAGGCTGGAAGATGTTTTCGGCTGCGAACCGTGCCAGCGACTTCTTGGTTGCGCGCTGAACCACTTCGGCGAGGAGAAAGTAGTTTGAATTGCTGTAGTTCCACTCCGCCCCGGGGACATTGTTCAATCCCTTTTGCCGCACGATGAGCTTTAGAATATCGGCCGGGGAACCGATCTCCGCGGGATTGCCCCCGGAAAGCGCGATGAGGTCGAAAAAGTCGCGGAACCCGCTCGTTTGGTGCAGCATCTGGCGCAGCGTAACCGGATGACCGTAATCCGGAAGCTCCGGCAGGTACTTGCGGACGTCGTCGTCCAGGGAGAGATAGTCCTGTTCCGCAGCCAGTACCACGCTCGCTGCCGTAAACTGCTTCGATACTGAGCCAACGTAGAAAACCGATTGCGGTGTGAGCGGAACGCGAAGTTCCAGGCTCGCATAGCCGAAGGACTTCTTGTAGACGAAGCGGTCGTTGTGGATGACGCCGACTGAGCATCCCGGAGAGCCGGGTCTGTCAAACGCCGCAAACAAATGATCGACCTTGTCCGCTGTGACGTCAGCTGCGAGTCCGCTGACGGCTCCGGAGATGCTCAGGATCAAAGCAATAAAGGTTCTCACCAGTCCCTGCTTTCGCTAACGTTGGACTATGAGGGCCACCGGTTCCTCGCCTCTATTTCAAACGCATGCGGGGCGAACTACACCATAGACACAATTATCCCTGCGCCTGCGCCCACAACGCTATCACCTCAACGCGTTTGACTCATTTGCCGGCGGGCAGTTGCGTCGATGAACACCTGCAAACACTGAATTTACAATCAATTTACAAGTGCGGGAACTGTCCAGTCGCAGCAGGCGCCTCCTAAAGTAAAATGACACAATATTTTCCGTAATTGACTCAAAATGCTGAACCGAGGAAACGCGCCGCGACCAAGATAATCTCACCAAACAACGAAGGCGCTTTGGGCCAGCAGTAAAGAAAAGAATCGAGAGGTCCGATGCTCACACGACGAAAGTTTCTTGCCACTGCCGCCTGCACCATGGCTGCAGCACGTCTTCACGCGCAGGGCCAAAGCAAGGTCCGGGTTGCCCTCAGCATCCCCAGGGAGGCGACTGGTCCGCATATGCCGATCGACTTTGTCGGCCTGTCTTATGAGGTACAGCAACTCGCAGATCCCAGTTTCTTTTCGGCGCAGAACAGCGGCTTGATTCGCGAGTTCAAAGCGCTTTCGTCAACTGGCGTTCTGCGCCTTGGAGGCAACACCGGCGAGTTCGCTTACTGGAAACCTAAGCCTGACTCTCCCAAACCAGAGCATCCTCAAGTGCGTGAGGTCGTGGGCGAGCCGAAGGCTCGGTACTACGCGGTGACGGTCGAGGCAGTCAGAAACCTGGCGGAGTTCCTCCAAGCCACTGGTTGGACTTGCATCTACGGCATCGGGATGGGCACGAACACACCGGCACGCGCCGCCGAGGAAGCGATCTTTGTAGCCGAGACGCTGGGCGACCGCCTCCAGTATTTCCAGATCGGAAACGAGGCGGATTTATTTGACCGGCACCTGCGCGATCCGAAAACATGGTCGGCCAAGACGTACCTGCAAGAATGGCTCTCGCTGTCGCGGGCGATCGCAGCTCGGGTACCGGCAGCAAAGTTCGGCATGCCTGATGTAGCGAGCAAAGTGTCATGGCTGACCGAGATTGCGGATCTTTGGCCTTCCATCCAGAACCCGCCCCGCGTAACCACCCTGACTCATCACTATTACTTTGGCGGCCCGGCGACGAATCCCGAGGTCAACATTCCGAACCTGCTGAAACCGGCGACGATGCAAAAGGTGCAGAACACGGCGAATATCGCATCGGCCGCAGCCAGCAAGATGGGTGCGCGCGTACGCATGACCGAAGGCAACACTTGTTATCGCGGAGGCAAGCCGGGTGTCTCCGATGTGTTTGCCGCTGCGCTTTGGTCTGCCGACTATTCGCTTGTTCTGGCGAGTAATGATTATTCCGGCGTCAATCTGCACGGTGGCACTGGCAAATCTGTGGCCAATTCCGTGGGCGGATCTCTGCCCGGCGACGCGCTTCTCGAAGCGAAGGGAGAAACTGCCGAACAGATTGCCGCGCATCCGCATCCTTTCTATACACCGATTGGGACATTTGGCTCGGACTATGTGTTGGAGCCGGTCGCGTATGGGCTCAAGTTCTCGGGCTCGTTCAGCGGCGGAACACTGTTGAAGACCGACTTCTCGACGAAGCTGCAGTCTACGGGGGTCAATGCAACGGCGTATGCCGCGAAACTGACCGGAGGGCAAACATCCGTCATTATTCTGAACAAGGACGCGGCAGCAGACCTTGAGGTAGAACTCGACTTTGGTCGCGACGCGAGTGGAGTGGTGCAAACCGAGACATTACACGCACCGGAACTAGACAGCCGCGAAGCGCACATCATAACGTCAACGAAGACGGAATCACTCAGGCAGGGCAAATGCTCCGTCATTGTTGCCCATGCGACGGGATCACGTTTGACACTGAGTTGAATCGCTGAGGGGTTCCATTTCATCTGTGGACCGGTTTGAAGTCGAAATAGGCCAGGTTCATGTTTCCGTTCGTCAATATGTGTACGGTGAGAACATTTTCTCCTTTGCTCAGACGGACTTTGAAAAGTTGCGAAGCCAGATTCCAATGGTGCCATTGACGCCAGGCAAGCGGGTCTGCAGGATCATTTGTTGTGGTGATCTGCAGAGGTCCGGTTACGTCCTTTCCGTTCACATCGACTGATATTGTGCCGCCGCGGTTCGATGTGTAAAGGAAATCGGCCGCGTATGTTCCCGAGTGTGCCACATCTACCGTAAGGTTGAACCACTCTCCGGGTTCGGTCCAGCCAACATAGAGCAGATCTGCGGGAGGAACGATCTTGTCGAAGGGGTTGTCGTCAATCGGATCCGGCTTCGGCTGAAACTTCGTGTAGGAAGTATCCACTCCCACATGGATACGGAATTCGTTGAGGTAGCTTCCGTCAGCCGGATTCAATTCTCCGCTGCCGTGATTCTTGGGATCGGTGTCGTGATACGCGACTCCTTCGCCGCCAAGGTCATAGTAAGCGCACAATACCTTTCCCGGTATTTTTTGTGGACCGCCACTATAGCGGGTGTCGTGATAAGGCAAGCCTTTATATTGGCTCAAGAATGATTGGGAAAACGCAATTGTGGGCATCATCAATCCGGCCATGAAGCAAAAGGAAAACACTCGACGACTCATTCTTCATCTCTCCTCAGCACCGATCGGTAACATGAATAAAAATCGGACGCTCTCAACAGACAGTGAAACCAACTGCACAACGCAACAAGAAGAAGCAAAAAAGACAAAAGATTGACTGGCTCGCAAAGAGAACAATATACTCGCATCGATCCGATCAGGTTCCAAGAAAATCGGTATTCTATTTCGGATGACTTGGAGCGATGGACATGAAAACGAATGACACACCGCAGGATGCCGGTAGCCAGAACCGCCGGGGTTTCCTTAAGACAGGGGCAGCATCGCTAGCTGCGGGTCTCTCCGCCGGAGTGATCGCTTCTCGCGCATCGGGCGAGGTGATGTCAACGGAAAACAGTCCAGCAGCGGCAAGGGCCATCCAGGACATGATGCCGACGCGCAATCTGGGTAAGACCGGATTTCGGGTTGGGATTTTTGGCCTCGGCGGCCAAGGAGCGCTGGAGAAGGCCAGTAACGAAAGCTTGGCCCTGCAGATCATCCAACGCGCTCTCGAGTTAGGAGTGAATTATTTCGACACCTCCGCCATTTACGGCGGACTTGACCGGTGGAGTGAACGTTATCTTGGAAAAGGTCTTAAGGGCAGCCGGGACCACGTTTTTATCGCAACCAAGACCAAAGAGCGAACCCGCGATGCCGCGCTTAAAAACCTCGACGTGTCTCTCAAGCTTCTGGATACCGATCACATTGACACGTGGCAACTGCATGATGTTGGAATTCAGGAAGACATTGATCAGATATTTGGCAAAGGCGGTGCGATAGAAGCCCTGGTTCAAGCGCGCGATCAGAAAATGGTGCGCCATCTGGGCGTCACCGGACGCTTCCGTCCCGAAGCACTCATCGAATGCATACGCCGGTTTCCCTTTGACACCGTCCTGATGGGCGTCAACGCGGCCGACAAATACTATTACAGTTTTGAAAAGGATCTCCTTCCGCTGGCCGCCGAGAAACAAATGGGGGATGAAGGTGATGGCACGCGGCCGCATTCTTTCCAGTTGGACGCCGCCTCCTGTGGAACAACAAAAGCGTTCATGGGAAGGCCGAGGCGCAATCGCCACCATTCCGGGTACGCTGACCAAGCGCGAAACCTTCTTCTACACGCTGTCGTTGCCCATCAGCACGGCAATCATCGGATGTGACTCAGTCGAGCAGGTCGAGGAATGCGTGGAACTCGCCCGTTCCTTTACCCCGTTAAGTCAGGCCCAGATGGCTGCCCTGGAAGCAAAAGTAGAACCTGTTGCCAAGCAGTCCCTATTTTTCAGGCTGATGCCCCGCTGAGGATTACCTGACTAACAGACGACCCGTACACGTTCTCAATCAGAATGCAGTGCGTGAATGCCGATCCGATCGGGAGCCACAACTGCTAACCCACAATGGATCGGGCAATGGGGCCTTCTTAGCCGTTTTAGCAGTTCCGAGAATCAATAAGTTACGTGTTATCAATACCCTGAAAAGTTCGACTCCCGCCGCATCCGCCACACAACTCTTCTTCAATTTTGCCGTGCTTTCTGCGAGACCATGCTGCCTTTTCTGTGAAGCCTAGCTTTTGATTGCCCATATAATCGAAACGTCATGTCTGAACCCGATCACTCTGCGATGCTGGCGGTGGCGTTGGCGGAGGCCCGCACGGGGCTGGCTGAAGGCGGCATCCCGGTTGGGGCCGCGATCTTTGATGCCGCGGGCAAACTTCTCGGCTCCGGTCACAACCGGCGGGTGCAGAATGGAGATCCTTCCCTGCATGGGGAGACTGATGCTTTTCGCAATGCGGGGCGGCAGCGCAGCTATCGCAATCTCACCATGGTTACTACTCTTGCGCCCTGCTGGTACTGCAGTGGACTGATTCGGCAGTTTGGCTTTGGCGCAGTGGTGGTCGGAGAGAGCCGCAACTTTCAGGGCGGGCTGGAGTGGCTCCGTTCGCTTGGAGTGCGGGTGGTTGATCTCGATTCCGACGAGTGCGCCTTGTTGTTGGGCGAATACATCCGCGAGAATCCCGAAGTGTGGAACGAGGACATCGGGGAGGGGTAGAGTGTTGCATTCGTGCGGAGGTGCTGCGCCCTCACATAAGTTCTGGCAAATCGGATCGGTGGCCGAAAGGACAGCAGGTTCCTAGCAGCGCTTTCAGCGAACTTCGGAATGACAAGAATATAGGATTGCGGCAGACGTTGCGCTGTTGGGAGAAAGCGGAAGTCCCATGAAACTTGATAAAGGCTTATTGCAGAGACTTCCCAAAGTCCTTTTGCATGAACATCTGGATGGTGTGTTTCGGCCGCAAACTGTCGTTGAACTAGCAAAGGACGAGGGGTACACGCAGCTTCCGACCACGGATCCCCAGGCATTGGGTCAATGGTTTCATCGCGGCGCGAACCTGGGGAGCCTCTCGAAATACCTGGAAGGGTTTTCACACACCATCGCGGTCATGCAAACCGAGGACGCTCTAGAGCGCGTGGCCTATGAACAGGCCGAGGATCTAAGCAAAGACGGCGTGGTGTACTTTGAAAGTCGCTTTGCGCCGGTGTTTCACACCCGAAAAGAATTGACCCACCAGCAAATAGTCACGGCCGTGCTGAAGGGGCTGGAGCGCGGCCGCAAGGATTTCGGAGTCTCCTCCGGGCTAATCATTTGTGCCATGCGCAACCGGCATGAGTCGCTCGAGATGGCGGAACTGGCCGTCGATTTTCGCGCGCGTGGTGTGGTGGGCTTCGACCTTGCCGGAGAAGAGGGCGGTTATCCTGCGAAAAAGCACGTTGACGCTTTTCATTACATCCAGCGCGAGAACTTCAACATCACGATTCACGCCGGGGAAGGCTACGGAAAGGAATCGATCTGGCAGGCGATCCAATATTGCGGGGCACACCGAATAGGGCACGGAACGCGGCTCATCGACGACATCGCTGTTGTGAACAGCAAGGCGGTGAAATTAGGCGACCTTGCCCAATACGTATTGGATAAAAGAATCCCGTTGGAAATTTGCCTGCTGAGTAACGTCCACACGGGCGCGACGCCAAGTCTGGCCGAGCATCCCTTCAAGATTCTGCATCAGGAAAAATTCCGCGTCACGCTCAACACCGACAACCGGTTGATGAGCCAAACCACCATGACGCGGGAATTTGAAGCCGCCGCCGAAACGTTTGGCTTGTCCATGGATGACTTCGAGAAGATCACCATTAATGCGATGAAGAGCGCTTTCTTACCTTATGGCCAGCGTTATGACTTCATCTACTCGACTATCAAGCCGGGTTATGCCAAGATCCGTAAGTCTGCGGGCACTTCTACTTACTCCCATCAATGAAGAATCAGGTCGCCAGTGCCGCCAGGGCTTCCGCAAGCACGAGCGTGCCTCGAAAAATGTCGTCGGGAGAGGCGTATTCATCGGGGCGATGACTGTATCCGTTCCGGCAGGGAATAAATAGCATGGCGACAGGAGCAATGCGCACCATGAAGAGCGAGTCATGATAGGCGCGGCTGACCATGGAAAGAAAAGTCAGCCCGTGCGCGCGGCAGGATTGAGAAAGCGCTTCGATCACGCTTGGCGCACAATCCCCGGGAGCATCTGCGTTCAACAACTCGGTGTGGATGGAGACCTGCCGCTTTGCCGAGACGGCGCGAGTCGCGGTCTCCAAGGCCTGCATGACCGCCTCACGGCGGCTGAGATCGGTATCGCGGATGTCCACGCTAAGACGAACCTGGCTGGGAATACTGTTGACCGCGCCGGGAAACACGTCGCAGATGCCTACGGTCGCAACTGAGTCGATCGCTCCGCTGGTGCGGGCCGCTTTCTCAATCGCCAGGATTAACTCGGCCGCGGCGCAGAGGGCGTCGTGGCGGTCGGGCATCAAGACTCCGCCGGCGTGTCCGCCTGACCCTTCGATCAACATGCGGAGACTTGCGGGCGCCGCAATCTTCTTGACGATGCCAAGCGGGATATGCTCTCGTTCCAGCAGGGGACCCTGTTCAATATGCAACTCCGCGAACGCTTTATAGTAGCTGCGGGGCAATTTCACTTTTTCGAGTTCGCCTCCGAAACCGGCGCAGCGGCGAACTTCGTCGAGTGTGGCGCCATCTTTGTCCGTCAGCTTTCGTGCCGCATCTGGAGAGAGCGCACCAGACAGAAGCCTGCTGCCGAGACAGCCGATTCCAAAGCGAGTCGGTTCTTCAGCGATGAAAATGAGCAACTCTATCGAATGCTTCGGACGAAATCCGCAGCGCTGCAGCATCCGAATAGCCTCGAGACCTCCCAGCACTCCGACCACGCCGTCGTACTTGCCGGCGTTAGGAATGGCATCGATGTGCGAACCGGTGCCGACTACGGGCGCCGCCGGGTCCGAACCATTCCAGCGAGCGAAGGTATTTCCAATCGCGTCGTGCCGCAACGTGAGCTCGGCCTCCTCGCAACGCGCTTTGACCCACGCACGCGCTTGCAGATCCGTCGGCGTGAAAACGATTCGCGTTACCGCGGGAGCTTCAGCGTCAGAGAACGAACCGAGCGCTTCGATTTCTGAGAGCAGCCGGTCGCGATCGATCTCAAGATTCATGGTTGCGGGCTTGCCCAGGGATGGCGATGAAAGTCTTTGTAGATGAGATATTTTGCCGGCACCTTGCCGATGGCTCCGAACCACTGCGGGCACCATGGCCCCATCCAGATGAAATCTCCCGCGGTCACCGCATACCAGGAATCGCCGAGCCGGTAGATCCCGCCGCCTTCGAGCATCATGAGTCCGTGCTCCATCTCGTGCATTTCGACCATGCTCAAGGCTGCGCCCGGCTGGTACACCATGGTGTTCACGGCGCAGTCGAAGTTCATCTCATCCGGGAGCAGACATTTCACCTGCAAGCTGGGATCGTCGTCGAGGGGATGCGAGGCAACCGCATCTTCCCTGGAAGCGATGAGGCCTGGCGGCTCGACCGAATCGAGCGCCTGATACGGCTTCTCGATCACAATTATGCGGCTCGCCCTCGTACTCATCACACGATGGGGTAGGCCCTCGGGAAGATAAGTGTAGCCGCGCGCGCCGAGTCCGCTGGTTTTTCCGTTGGCTTCTACGTTCACGCTGCCCTCAATCACGTAAATGAAGCGCTGGGCGGTCGTGCTGCCCAGTTCCCCGCCCGTCTCGAACTCGGCCGTATATTCGGTGAATCTTGCGCCCATTGCGGGACCGATGTGGACAATCGCAGAGCATGACTTCATTCCGGGCAGGCTGGTGCGGACAAAAGTGTCGGCGGTCACAAGCAAATGATTGCGCTGATGAGAACTGCGTGTCTGGCCAAGGTTATGCACGTCACATCCTCTCTTGCATTAAGGGCGACGAAGTACGGAGAACGAAGCGGCGAGTTGATCCAGTAAATGCAAGCCGCATTCGACTGCCTTCTCTACATCCTCAACTGCAACCGCTTCTGAAGGGTCGTGGCTTATTCCACCAGGAGTTCGCAAGAAAATCATCGCGGCTGGAACCTTCTTGGCCAGAATCATAGCATCGTGACCAGCGCCGCTCACCATGCGGTGCGGTGCACCCCCGGTTTTTCCGATGGCGCGCTCGATTTCGGCGACCAGGAACGGATCCATCGCGACCGCCCGCTGCTCCAGCAAAGTGCTCCACCTCGCCGTTAATCTTCGCGTCCTGGCGATTTCTTGCGCCTGCTCGATGAGATCCTTCACAGCCCGGATTCGAATTTCGTCCGAGCCGTGACGAACATCGAGGGTCAATCGCGCCTCACCGGCGATAACATTGGTCGCTCCCGGCTTCGCCTCGATCTTTCCTACGGTCGCCACTAAGCCGGTTGCGCTTCGGGCACGGTGCTCGACTGCGGTAATCCACTCCGCCGCTGCCGCGAGAGCGTCGTATCGAAGATGCATCGGCGTGGTGCCGGCGTGATTGCTGCGGCCGAGAAATGTGAACTCGATCCGGCTTTGACCCGCGATCGACTCGACCGGCGCGAGCGGCTGGCCGAGCTCTTCGAGAACTGGTCCCTGCTCGATGTGAAACTCAATGTATGCAAAATATTCCTCGCTCAGACGTTCTTGAGGAATATCAGCAGGGTTCAAGCCAAACGCCTCGATAGCCTTCCGCACGGAAATTCCGCGGGGATCTTTAACGTTCAGCAGGTCTTCATCGACGCGCCCTACCAGCGCCCGGCTACCGATGAACGGTACACCGAAGCGAATTCCCTCTTCTTCGGAAAATCCGACGACCTCGATTCCAAATGGAAGCTTCCGACCGTGCAGGGCTTCCAGCAGGCTAACCGCGAGCAACACTCCGAGAAGGCCGTCGTAAGCCCCGGCGTTCGGAACCGTATCGAGGTGCGATCCCACGAGCAGCGTCGGCGCGCCGGATTGAGCGGCTGGATACAATGCCCGCAAGTTGCCGGCGGCATCGATTCGAACCGGAATGCCGAGAGGTTCCAGCCATCGCGTGATTTCCCGGTGGCAGTCGCGCATCGGCGGAGAAAGGAATGTGCGTCGCGTGCTCCCCGGATCTTCCGAGAAGGACGCCAGCCTTCGGCAGCGGGCAATGACTTCTTCGGCGCACTTCTGCATTTCGATGATCGTCATTGCTTTGTGCACTCAGGCCTCGCGGATGAGTTTGGCCGCAGCCCAGCCGATGACAATCAGGGCCAGCAGAATCTCCCACCCATAGGTGTTTCCGTAAGTCGCAACCGGGAAGTGATTGCTGATCATGATAAAGACAACTGGAACTGCCATGAAAGTATTGTGTTTGGAGCGTAGCTTGGCCTGAGCGCCGAGTGACGCATCGAACTGGGCGGCAGACGCGGCCGTCGCGATCATCTTGCGTTGGGAAGGAAGAATTCGGAACCACACGTTGGCGGTCATGATGGTTCCGAGCATCGCTCCCACCTCGATGTAAGCCGCGCGGCCGCTGAGCAGGTGCATCACGCCCCACGAGATCGCTGCAATCACGATGAGAGAGAAGCAGGCAAAAGCGGCTTCCGATTTTCCCAGAGGCGACTGCGCCGCCAGATCGTAAATAAGCCAGCCGCCAACCAAGACCCCGAGTCCGATGGATATTCCGGCTGCCTGCGAAATATTCGCTACGTCGGTGTCGATGAGTCCCGCGCTGGAATAGTAGATGAGGAAAAGCAGCGCCATCCCGCTCAACCACGTCATTAATGCTTCCCAGCGAAACCAGCGCACTTGCCCGGGCAAGACCCCCAGCGAGTCCTGTTTCGCTACCGTGTAAAAGCCGCCGCTGTGCACCATCCAGACCTGGAGCGGTATTCCGGCTTCCGCCGCATTTTTATCGAGCCGCCTGAATTGGCCGTCCAACCACGTAAAGTAATAGGTTTGGCCAACCCACAGGATGGCGGCAAAAACGTGGAACCATCGCAGGCTCAGGTTGAGCCATTCACGGATCGCAGAAGTCAACTTGCAAACTCCATGGCCTGTCGTTGCTGATCGTTACCTTGCTGATCCTTTGGAGTCATAGTTAGTTTTGTACCTCAGCTTCCCCGGTACGTTGTGTAACCATTTGGGCTCAGCAGCAGCGGTATGTGCAATTGGGTGTCGTTATCCCGCACCCGGAACGTGACCTCGACGACAGGATAGAGCGCGTCAATTTTCTGCGCTTCGTAGTAACTCGCGGTTTCGAAGGCTAAACGGTAAATACCCGGCGACAAAACTTCCCTTTCGGGCAGCAATTGACTGCACCGGCCGTCGCGGTCCGTTAACTCCGATGCCAAGAGGCGCCAGCCTGAAGGCTCGTCCTTCTCCAGGCGCACAGCCACATCGCTCGCCGGCTTACCAAGAGCGAGGTCGAGAATATGTGTTGAAATACTTTTCATTCCTTAAGCCATTTTCTTAGACGAACCTGAGTGATTTGCCTTTGCTGTTCGGCTGCTTCATAAAGCTCGGTTCGCGGATCACTTTGCAGCCGACGCCGGAGAGCCTCCAGAAGTTCCGCGGCCGATTTGCCGGTAGCGCACACGATGAAGATACGCCCGAACTTGTTTTCGTATTCGCGATTCCCTTCCGCCAAAGCGATCTTAATCGCATCGTCCGCGTCCGCGACTTTTTTTTGCTCTTGCATCGCCCAAGTGGCTGACCGATCGGCCGACGGGTTCGGCGCGCTCGATTCGCCAATCCGCGGATGGCTGTTGAAGGCTTCCATCCAGTCGGATTCGTTCAGGCGGCGCCATGTCTCGTCGGACGCAGCTATTAGAGCAGATTCGTCCGGCACAGGTCTTCGAGTCGCCATCTCGCTGGCCCATGTTTTGGAACCGCAACAAGGCAGGATCTGCGTCGCGGCGGCATCCTGCAGAGCGGCATTCCAGCGCACCAGAACGTCATTCATGCCTTGCTTCCATCTGCCCTCAGCAGGTTCAGAAATTCGGCGACCAGATTGCCCGCCACTGCCGTGCGATATCGCGCGGTCGATCGAATGTCGTCAATCGGCTGGATCTCCGCCATTGCCGTCTTCCTTGCCAACGATACAAGCGATTCATCAATGGCCCTCCCTCTCACGACCTGTTCCGTTTCACTCAGCCGGAGCGGAACCGGCGCCACACTTCCCATAGCGATGCGCACGTCTTCAATCGTCCCTTCCGCAACCCGCCCCAGCGCGGCGATGCACACTTTTGAGATTGCCTGGGCGTTGCGGCTTCCGACTTTTCGCGCGTGGCAAACATATCCTGAAAATCGCCGCGGAAGGCATATGGCCTGAATCAATTCGTCAGGCGCGAGCTTCGTCTTCTTGTAATCGGTGTGAAAACCCGCGTATCGCAAGCGACGCTCACCCCGAACCGATACCAGAACCAACTCCGCATCATAGGCCAGCAGCGCGGGAAGTGAATCCGCTGCTGGCGACGCATTTATGATGTTCCCCCGAGGGTTCCGCGATTCTGGTTGGCAATTCCGCCGGTCCAGCATGCGGCGCGCGCCAGCATGGGGAGCTCGCGCCCAAGGACTTCATGCTCACGAATGTCGGTGTAGGTACATCCGGCGCCGACGCGAATTTCGTTGGCCAGCACTTCAATGTGCCGCAACTCCGCAAGATTCCAGATGCTAACCAACCTTCGAGATGGCAGCCTGCCCGCCGCATACTGCACCATGATGTCGGTGCCACCCGCGATCGGAAGCCACTCGCCAGGACTCCGCGCCAGAAGCCCAACGGCCGCCTGTAAGCTTCCCGGTGCAACGAGTTCGTAATCCTTCGGATCGGATCTCATGCACGCCTTATGACGATGTCGCTGTCCTGCGATCCGCCGCTTTCGCTACCGCTTCGAAAATCTGCAGGTAGCCCGTGCAGCGGCAAAGATTGCCGGAAAGCCCTTCTCTTATTTCTTCCAGTGAGGGCCTGGGCTGGTGGTTCAAAAGATAAAATGCCGCCAGAATCATCCCGGAGTGCAAATGCCGCACTGCGCGCCGCCGCATTCCAGAAAAGCCTGCTGCAGCGTGTGCAGTTGCGCGCCCGCTGCGAGTCCTTCGATGGTGACAATGGTCGCTCCCTCTGCCTGCAGGACCGGAACCAGGCAGCTGTTCACCAGCGTGCCATCCATCACCACCGAGCATGAGCCGCATTCGCCTTCTCCGCATCCTTCCTTCGCGCCAGTCAATCCGAGTTGTTGCCGAAGCACATCGAGCAACCGCTCCATGGGAAACGCCAGCAAAGTCTTCCGCTCACCATTGACGGTCAGCGAAATCTCGGACTTGCCGCGATCCTGCAATGAACTGATCATCGAACTTCGCTCGCAACATCGGATTCGCTCGCGGCGGAGCGGGCTGTAATCGCTTCGAGAATGTCTTCCGGCATCAGCGGTATTGAATCGAAAGGAAGTCCCAACGCGTCTTCGACCGCATTCAGAATCGCCGGAGCCGGACCGTCCATGGGAAGCTCTCCGATTCCTTTCGCGCCAAAAGCGCCGTGGACATTGCCCAACTCCTCGAAGAACACCCGGATGGGAGGCAGGTCACTGGAAGTTGGCATGATGTAATTTGTCATCTGGCTGTTTTGCATTCGTCCTTGCTGCCAGATCACTTTCTCATACAAGGCAAATCCGATGCCTTGGGCGACGCCGCCCGCGATTTGGCCGACGGCAAGAACCGGGTGGAGCACTCTTCCGACTTCCTGAAGCGCGACAAAGTCGTTTACCGACACGCTGTATGTCGAAAGGTCAACCGAAACCTCGGCAACGTAAACCGCCCACGAATACGCGGCGTAGGCTTCTCCCCGATATGCCTGATCGTCCCAGAAGATGTCGGGAGGCGGCTCGTATTGTGCCCAGGAGCGCAGTTGGCCATGCGCAGCAACATGGCTTTGGCAAGCCGCGCGGAATTCATCCGCTGAGTAGGAATCGCCGAGCATGCCCGCCAACGTCAGCGTCTGCTGGATTCCTCGCGCTGCGGATTCCACCAGCTTTCCCACCACCATTACAGTGCGCGACGCAACCGTGGGGCCACTGTTCGGCACCTCGGTCGTGTCCGGCTGCGCAATCGTTACATCTTCATAGCGGAGGCCCAGTGCTTCGGCCGCAATTTGACAAAGAACTGTTTTCGTTCCCTGGCCAAATTCCGTGCTCGACACCAGTACGCGAACACGGCCATCGGCGCACCCTTCCACGCCAACCACAGAACTCAGATAACGCTCACCCGATCCGGTAAATCCGGCGCCATGAAGGAAGGCTGCGATGCCCACTCCTTTCTTCCCGGACCCGGACTGATTCTCGATCGAGAATCGCTTCTTCTTCGAGTGATACTCCGAGAGGCTGAGGGCTCGATCAAGAAGCTTCGCGAGCTCGACCGGTTCGCGCACGGTTTGCTGCGTGGTGGTGGTCTGTCCGGGTTTCAGGAAATTCCGGCGCCGGACCTCGACTGGAGAAAGCCCCACCACCTGGGCGATCCGATCCATGTGCCGCTCCATGGCGAAAATGCTCTGAGGCGCGCCAAAACCACGAAATGCTCCGTGAGGCGGAGCGTTGGTGGCGACGGCCTTCGCCCGGATTCGAACATTCGGCCAGTAATACGGACCGCCGGCATGAATGGCGCCGCGGGAAAGAACTACGGACGACAACGTTGCATAAGCCCCGCCGTCAATCGTGAAATCGATTTCTCCTCCCAGAATCTTGCCGTCCCGGCTCACGGCCGTGCGATGACGAGTCCGCGAGGGATGCCGTTTCGTAGTCGCGGCCATATCTTCCGCGCGGTCATAGATAATCTTCACCGGTTTGCCCGACTTGATCGCCAGCAGCGCGGCGTGCCCCGCGATCATCGATGGATAATCTTCCTTGCCGCCGAAAGCGCCGCCGGTCTCCATCTGTACAACGCAAACTTTTTCCGCAGGCAAGTTACATAAAGCCATCAAGGCCTTATGCACATAGTAAGGACACTGCAACGAACCCCATACAGTGATGCCCTGCTCCGCGTCGTAGGCGGCGATCATTCCGTTATTTTCGATGTAAAGCTGCTCTTGTGCGCCGGTCGAGTATTCGCCTTCGACAATGTAGTCGGCCCTCGACCAGACGCCGTCGACATCGCCCTTTTCAATTCGATAGGTCTTGAAAATGTTGTCCGCGCCCCAAAAGATTTCGGCCAGCGCTCGCTTTCTTCAATCGTGAATATGGCGGGAAGAGGATCGTATTCGATCGAGACCGCTTCCACCGCTTTCTGGAGAGCGTGGCGATCCGGGTGGGCTAACAACAGAATGGGTTCCTCAGGATGGTTTACGAATTCACTTGCCAGACACGGTTGATCGTCTCCGATGAGCGCAATGCAATTCTTCCCTGGAATATCCTTCGCAGATACGATCACAAACTCGTTCCACGGAATGCCCGGGTCGAATGTGATTTTTCTGATTCTGCCGCGGGGAATCTGGCTGCGAACCGTCGCGCCATAAAGCATGTCCGGCAGGAGCATGTCATCGTCGTACCGAGCTTTTCCGGTTACCTTCTCGTGGCCTTCCTTGCGTGGAACCGCGGTGCCGACGATGCGCTCATGATTCATGATTCAACGTTGTTCCGC
>CAWEDF010000019.1:0-17828 GCA_963807655.1 uncultured Acidobacteriaceae bacterium
TTTCGCGCTGACGTAAGAATTGATCTCGCAATTCAAGCGAACTTCTTCAAAAGCGGGTGCTGTCCACTGCATTTTCTTCCCCCTGGTTGCTCAAAGCTTTTCTGCCTTGAACGTTGAGTAATTCTAACCTACCCCTATCCCCAAATCAATAGCCCTCCCAAAAAATCAAACTCGTCAAACCGCCTGCTGGAAGCCGATCTGGGGCGAAATGAAAGGAGTTGCAAGTTCTTGCATACCTCCAGCAATACTTCCCTTCCCATGGCAGACTTTTCCACACGAGGTACCATTGCGGCCACTGTCTAACCTCGCTCTCCCTATTTATCTTGATTCTTCTCTTGATAGTGGCGGGAAAGGTAATCATGTTTCGCAAGACGGTTTATGGCACGACTTTCAAGGACGTTAATTTCGTCCCTCTCCAATCGGCAGCGTTTTGCGTCCAGTGCGAACTGATCAGCACCAACAGCCGCCCGTATTGCCTCGCCTGCGGCAACCCTTCGCTGCTCAGCCTTTCCCGCGTTCTGGGGGGAACCCTTCGCCAGCAGCAGACGGCGCATCTCATCACCGATTCTGAACTCGACAGTCTCGTCCGCGACCTGCTGCGCACAGTCCCCGATCCCGAGCTTCTCAACGTTGCGGACCATCACACCCGCGTGCCCTCGACTGCGCTTCGCAGCCAGCTCCGCGTCGCCAATGCCGCCCATCCCGTCTCCGGCATTCGAATCGTGCATCCCGGAGAAGAGGTCGACATTCGCGCCGCCGAACTCGATCTTGAACCAGCCATCAGCGCCATCACCGAACGCGCCCAGCACCTCACCGGCGCCACCGGCGCCGCCATCGCCCTGCGTGCCGGCGATGAGATCGTCTGCCGCGCCCGCGCCGGCCGCACCGCACCCGACCTGGGTGTCCGCTTGCAGACCGACGCCGGCATCTCCGCCGAAGCCGTGCGCACCGGCGAAATCATGCTCTGCCACGACGCCGAACGCAACCCCCGCGTTGACCTGGCCAGCTGCCGCCGCCTGGGGGTCCGCTCGATTCTTGTCTCGCCCCTCCGCTACTACCGCCGGACTCTGGGTGTGTTCGAAGTGCTCTCGTCGTCGCCGAGCGCCTTCGACGAACGCGACGTAGCCACCATGCAACTTCTTTCCAGCATGATGGTCGCCGCCATCTCCCGCATCTCCAGGCTGCACCACGCCCGGCTCTCAAGAATAGCTGGTTAGCGGATGCTCGCGTGGATAGCCCGTCCTCGGCTGGTCTGCCCTGAGCTCGAAGAGTCCAGTCGAGCGAAGCTCGCTCGGTTTTAGTAAGCCCAGTACGGTCCCGTACCACCGGACGTATTCGCACCTTCGATTGCCACGAATACGTTCCTGCCGAAGAAGAAGGGAAGACCAAAATCAAAAAAGAAGGGCGCTGAGTTCGAGGATGGCGCGCCGAGATTGCTGAATGCATTATCGCCTTGGTTCGCAAACAACGTGACAGCACTTGCGATGCTGAAGCTGACGGTCCCGCTGGTCCCGTTGCTCCCTTGATTGGTTGCCATGAAATTCTGAGAGTTCGCAGGGCAATAGAATCCCGGTGCAACCGAATTATTCGGGCAATTCGCCAATCCTGTCAGGCTGCTGTCCAGAAAAAAATAACCATTCGAACCGCTGTCAAGGAAACTTCCGGGATAAGATTGGCCGTTGTAACTGGTGGTCAGGCTTCCGCTCGGCGCAGTGTAAACCTTAGCACCGCCCAGTCCGTTGTTCGATTGCGTTCCGATGCCGAAAACCAGCGAACCGCTTACGCTCGCCTCCCCGCCCGAGGGAACCGCGGGCAGTTCGACGATCACTCCGTTGCTGTCTGTGGCAAATAACACAACCGGGTTTACAACTTGCTGGGCCAGGGCCTCAACCGTCGGCACGCAACCGGAAGACGGACATTTGAAGTAAAGACCTGGGCCCGTCGAGTTTACGCACGCGTTGCCGCAATCCTGCGCCGCCAGACCAACTCCGAGAATGCCGTTTGCGCCCAAATTGTCCAGCGTGTCAGCCGATTGAAATCCCGAACTAGTGCACTGGCTGGGAGCCTTGAAGTCAGTGTCGCTCAGAACCTGGATGGGCACGGAACTCGCCTTCTCCCCGGCGATCTGCACATCCGCAGTTTGCACCGGACCCCAGGTATACGAGGCCAGAAACGTAAGGCATTCAGCCACCGGATTGCCATCGGCGGCCTTCTGCTGCGGCAACGAAAGCGTCAGTGCGGAAGACAAGATTCTCAACCCGAAGGAGCCGGTATCCACCAAGACGTCGTCTATCGTCTGGCAATTCGACGTTCCCGGAACGCACACCGCAACGCTTACAAACGCTGCATCGGCATAGTTGCCCAGTGGTCCGCCGTTTACCGAAATCGCCGCCACGTTATTTCCCGAGGATGTGATCGTGTTCGACGCGCTGTGACTACTCCCTCCGCCGCACGCGACAAAAAACCCGCAAGTCAAGCAAACCGCGAAAGAGGCAGAGATGAAGACCCAAACATTTTTCATTCGATATCCTCGGCGCGCACGCCGGTCGGCAACATGTCGGGAACGTAAGCCCTGCCGGCAAACGCCCGCATGTGTCCTCCGATTTGCACAACCAATCCTGGCTGATCGATCATGATCGGCTTGCGCACCATGCGCGTGCCGCTCCGTGACTGTACTGCCGTTCGATATTGCTCGAAATACCCGCCCAGCAATTGCCGCAGATCGGGCAGCCACGGCCCATGCCAGGCTATGGCAAATACCCTCCCCTCAGGCGAGACATATTCCCTTACCACGGTTCCAGTGGCGGATTGAATCTCATGCACCGTATAGGACTCGGCTGGCTTTGTTGTTCGGGTACCCTGCAGGTGGACTTGGTCTGCCTGGATCGAAGCGGCATCGCCACCCAAAGACGCCCACGCCGGCAAACCGGTCGCAAGGACAAAGAGCAAGACCAAGACCAAGACCAAGACTCCTGGCGCCACCAGTGCAGATTTGATGGGACACTCCCGTAGCTGCGACATCGACGCACCTCTGATTTCGGTTGGGCGTGGATGTTAGATTAGGCCCGCATCCGGCGGGGTTGCTTGCGATTTTGGCGCTAGCTCGTGTACTTCTTTCTGCTTACTTTTCCGTGATTTCGGGTTAAGATGTCAGTCGAGACTTCGACCCCGATTCCCCATGGCGGCCACCGTTCAGGCTTCTCGACCCTCTTCCCTCAATCGCCGCCGTCGTGTGCGTCAGAAGGTGCATGCTCCCGCTTATGCCAGTTTCTTCGGCTCCTCGGAAAATGAGACCCTCGATCTCTACGAGATCCTAGACATCAGTGAGGTAGGCGTGGCGGTGCAGTGCGTGTCGCCCATGGAGATCGGCAAGCAAGTGGACGTGTGTCTCGATCTGGCGGAAGCCCGCGAACAGATCTCCACCACCGCCCGGGTGGTCTGGTCAGACTCAGCCGGACGTGTCGGGCTCGGACTCGCACCGCTGCCGAATTCCGCCCTGCACTGCTTGCGCGAGTGGCTGTTTCTCAATGCCATGGCTGCGGCTGCAAATGCCGCGGCTTCAGGTGCGCAGCCGTCAACCGTGCCGGCGCGTTCCGTACTCCCGCCGAGCTATCCCGACACGCTCACCGCGGCGGCGTCTGCCGTGCAGAGAGAATGTGAGTCCCTGGGAGCCGACATCGAAGCCGTTCTGTCGCTGGTTGCTTCCCGGTCTCAGTCGCTGCTTCGAGCTTCCGGCGCGGCGATTGCCCTTGCCGCAAAAGATTCGGGCAACACGCTCGCAGGAACCACGCTCGCCGGAACCACGCTAGCTGGAACCACGCTCGCAGGAACCACGCTCGCCGAAACAATGACCTGCCGGGCCAGCGCCGGCCCTAGCGCCCCGCCCGTGGGCGCAACCTTGCAAGTGGGTTCAGGCTTTTCCGGCGAATGCGTGCGCACCGGAAGCCTGTTGCGTTGCGACGACACCGAGACCGACAGCCGCGTAGATAGCCGGAGTTGTCGCGCTCTCGGCGTTCGCTCCATGCTCGCGGCTCCAGTGTGCTCGGACGCAAAGGTGATTGGCCTGATCGAAGTCTTTTCCGCCCAACCCAAATCGTTTAGTGAGAATGACGGCGCTGTTCTGCAGCGTTTCGCTGAGACGATTCTCGCCGCAGTCAATCGCGCCGCGCGCAGAGACGAGCCCCCCAACCCACCTCCGCCTGCTCCAAAACCTTTTACCGCCCAGCAGGGCAGCGTTCTTTTCGCTCACATGCCTGAGGAAAAGCCAGAACAAAAGCCCGCAGAAAAGACGGAAAAAAAGAACGTGTCTGCCGGCCAGGACAAAGTTGGTGGCATTCGCGTGCCTCGCGCTCACCTGTACTTGCTCTTTTGTGTCGCCGCCACCATCGCGCTGGCGCTCGGTGTCATTCTTGCCCAGCCCTGGGTCCAGAAAAAGATTCAGGAAAAGCTCTGGGCGCGCGGCCACACCAGCGAGCAAACCGTTCTCGCGTCTTCGAGACCCCGGCCGAGGCCGCGAAATCAGTACCAGTGGTTCCGTTGGTCCATTCTGCCAATCTTGAACAACTCCGCGAGTTGGCGACGCGAGGCGATCCTGCCGCCGAAAATGCTCTCGGCCTTCTCTTCGCTCAGGGCGACGAAAAACAGGCTATCAAGCCGGACGACCGCGCGGCTGCCGATTGGTTTACCAAAGCCGCCGAGCACGGCGACGTGTCCGCCCAATACAAGTTGGGCCTGCTCTACTGGGGTGGCCATCACGGCCTGCCCAAGGATACGAACAAGGCCTATTTCTGGACGGTGCTGGCCCGCGCCGGTGGCCAGGAAAGCAGCAAAGATCTAGCCAAAGTCCTCGCCAACGGAATGACGCGCGCCCAGGCCGCATCCATCGAACAACAAGCAGAGATCTGGTACCAGCAGCATGAGTCGCAAGCCAAGCCTAAGCCCCGCCCGCTAGTTTGCAGAGATAATCATGTGGGGACAGCCGCCCTCGGCTTTCCGCCGAACCAAGCTCACGTCTCCTTCGCCAAGCCCGGCAGACGGACGCGGAAGCCGGAAGCCGGAAGCCCGAGGCCCCGAAGCCCGAAGCCGGAGGCCCTCTCCCCTCCCCAGCGTTAGAATAGAACCAGAGGTCCTCCGTGCCCACTCTCCGTACCGTTCTGGACGAGCGAGTCCGCGAAGCCGATCCCGCTCTCTACGAGAAACTCGCGAACCACCGCGTGCGCTGCTTCGCCTGCGGCCACTGCTGCCCCATCCCCGAAGGTCAGCCCGGAGTCTGCAAAGTCCGCTACAACCGCGGCGGCACGCTCTACGTCCCCTGGGGATACACCGCCGGCACCCAGTGCGACCCGGTAGAAAAAAAGCCGTTCTTTCACGCGCACCCCGGCGCTCTAGCCTACAGCTTCGGCATGTTGGGCTGCGATCTTCACTGCGCCTATTGCCAGAACTGGGTCACCTCGCAAGCTCTGCGCGACCCCAGCGCCGTCTCGCCTCCGCTCGAAGCCTCACCCGAACTTCTCGTGCAAGACGCGATCGCTCAAGGCGCGAAGATTCTGGTCAGCACCTACAACGAGCCTCTGATCACCAGCGAATGGGCAGTAGCCGTCTTCAAGGAAGCCAAGGCCGCCGGACTCATCACCGGCTTCGTTTCCAACGGCAACGGCACACCTCAGGTTCTCGAATACCTGCGGCCCTGGCTGGATCTCTACAAGGTCGATCTCAAGAGCTTTGACGACCGTCACTACCACGAACTCGGCGGCCGCATCGCTCCCATCCTCGACAGCATCCGCCGCATTCACCAGAGCGGCCTCTGGCTCGAGATCGTCACGCTTCTCATCCCCGGTTTCAATGACTCTGCCGACGAACTGCGCCACCTCACCGAATTCATTGCCGGCATTTCGCCCGATATCCCCTGGCACGTCACCGCCTTCCACGGCGATTACAAGATGCAAAACGATGTCGCGCGCGACACCAGCCCGGAAGACTTAATGACAGCCGTCGAAATCGGACAACAGTCAGGCCTGCATTACATCTATCCCGGCAACCTTCCCGGCATGGTCGGCCACTGGGAGAACACGCGCTGTCTGCACTGCAATGAAACTCTGATCAAGCGCTACGGCTACCTGATCCAAGACTACCGCCTCACGCCCGATGGCCGTTGCCCTAAGTGCGCGACCGCGATCCCCGGCCGCTGGTCTGCCCGCTTCGAAGGCCAAATCGCCTCCCGCCCTTTCTTGCCGCGCAAATCCATTCGAAACTTTGTCCGTCTCTCCTAAGAATATTCGGATGTCCGGTTCGTCTCCCAGTTTGCAGACATGCTCATGTGGGGACAGCCGCCCTCGGCTGTCCTGAGGGCCGAGGCTCTTCGCTGGAGGCAACTAGATTAGAATCAAGGACTCCAACGGGCGGTCATGAGAAAAACACTAGCTGTCAGTTCGAGTCTCGCGTTCCTGCTCCTGCTCTCCTCCTGCTCTCCCCGCGACTATCTCACCCGCCGCCTCGCCTCCGATCTCATTCGCCGCGCCGACCCTTTCCGCGCCCACCAGCGATTTCAGTTTCGCACCGGCATAATCTCCAGCAAAGACTATCCCTCGCCCGACTATCTAGTGCTGCAGCATCACGGCTGGATTTCCGCCACCAAGGCCGCCTGCCCCGCAGCCTTGGCCCCGTCGCCGTGCTGGGATGTAATGCTCACACCCGCAGGCGTGGATACATTTCAAAGTCTCATCCCTCCCGGCAATGCTGAAAAACAATCCTTCAACATTCCAGCCGCGCGGCGTGAACTCGTTGCCATCACCGGCATCGCCCGGCAGCGCGATGTTGCCGACGTCGAATTTACCTGGCGATGGATTGCACTCAACGAGGTTGGCGCAGCCCTTTACCCCGGCGGCAACCGTTACCAATCGACAACCATTGTGCGCAGGTATGACGACGGCTGGCGCATCGTGCCAACCGCTCCTCATCCCGGCCAGCCTCTCGACGATGCGCTCAAAAACGCCGAGCCTGCGCAATAACGCCGGCATTCTGTCTTTACCCTGTGTGGCCCTGTGTCCGCTGTGGTAAAGATTCTAGGACACTGTCTATGACCCCGGAAAGGTTGCCCATCAGAAACCTGCCAATGTATAACCCTACTTCCGCAATGTCCTTATGAAAATCTCAAAACACATTTTGCTGTTAACGGTAGTTCTCACTTCCGGGTTGCTGGGCTTCGCCGACGGAAGGCCTAGGAGCCCAATCAGACGCATGTGGGGATAGCCGCTCCCGGCTGTCCGGCGGCCCAGGGTTATCGGGCCGCTGCATTTTCGGCGGGGAGCCCGATGATTAATTGACCTACTCGCGGCGCGTATACTCGACAAATGAAGGATATTCTTTCATTGGCCCGGCAGTGCGTCCTCCGCAGCCTCGACCGGTTGTTCCGCAGCCACCTGCGCCGCTCGAATAACCCCGAGAAGTGGATCAAAGAATTCAAGCTCCTCTCTGGACGTGGCGACAGCCACGGCGTGTCTTTTGACCGGCACGAAGCCCACGAGCGCTAGCACCGAAGTTTTGCGTCGTTCCCGTACAAGGCATTGTCATCCTGAGGAGGGCGTTCTTTGCCCTACGAAGAGCCTGCCCTGAGCCCGTCGAAGGGACCTATGCAACCTGCTTGTGCCGCATGTGGATTTGCGCAGGAATGAACGGCGGTGGAGGTGCCGGAGGAAAGACGCAGTCCGGCCCACCCAACCCCAGTCCCGAAAGGGACGGCATATAATAGCCCCGGACGTAAGTCCGGGGTAAGCTAAGAAAATAGGAACCTAGCCCTCGTGGCGAACCTGAGCCTAACAATCCGTTACCGCCCCCGTCCGCATCGGATGGTGTGTCAGGCACGGCAATTGGGACGGTCTGCGAGCCGCACTGAGGCTCACGCACATGTTCTGGGGCGGCAAGTTCAACCCTATTATTCCAGTTGGAATGGCGACCGGAAAGCATCTTGTCAGGCAATTCCGTGTGGACGTGTTGTTTCCGATCAACGGCAGTCCCGAGGTGGTCGAATTTACCAGAGGGTCCGAGGCCCTCCCGTGGCCGCTACTGGAAAATGAACTTGCACTTGGATACGACACTCCAAATTTCCTTGATATTTCGCACCCCTTGACCAAAATCGCCAAGGAGTTAAGGCTGCACGACAGGGCCGATAGGCTAGAGGATGCGCCGCCGCAGGCCTTCGAATCAAGCGACTATGTCATTGTTCGCTGGGATGACGATGACCCGCTCGCCGACATCCTCCTCGCCACATTCGGAGGACTCCTCTCTCCGGAACAGACGAGGCGGGACTACGAAGGATTTTTTCTTACAAACATCGGGGCATTCTCCTACAAGGCGCGAAAAGGCGAACCGCTGCCGGCGGAGTTGATCCATCGTTCGTCAATCGCCGATGTCAGCACCTTTGAGCTGACTTGGGACCGCGTGCCAGCGCGCTCGACGATGGGATTTTACGCAGGAAACGCACGCGAGTTTGAGGACGTGGTTAACTACTGGAACCTACAGGCCTCCGACCTAAACGTTATCTTCCTCGACCCTTCCCACGCCGAACGCATGAAACAAATTCGGAGCGCGCATGCTGGCGATATTTTGAAACGGTACGAAGAGGACCGCCAGCAGGTACGCGGGTACGCTAAGGCTGGCTGGGACGAAGACAAGATCCCAATTTGGAGCCGTTCACAGGACGTGGTTGCGGCGCTAGAGTTTTCGAAGGAGGATGTGCCACATTACCGACACATCGAAGGAGTAGCCATCGGCGCGGAGGTAAAACCGCCTCTTCACTTCTTCCAAAGAAAAGCAGTGCTGGGCTCCGTAGCAGACCGCTACGGACGGCCCGCGCTTTCGTTTCAACTTCCCGAGAAGCCCTTTGAACCAACCGAATTTTCGGACGAACACTTTATCGTCTCGCTTAGGGCGCCCTCGGAAGACCCAGACGAATGGAGCACGTTCTGGACCCCTTACATCCCGAGCCTTAACCGCTGGTATGGCCGGCAGATTCTCTTTAGCGGGCGCGAGGCAAGGGTGGAAATCGATGGAATTGGAATAGTTAGCCCCGTCATGAGCGAAAACATAACCGTAACACCGCTAAACAAGATGGAGGTCGCCAAAAAGCTATTCGAATTGGCGGGAATCGACGCAAGCCCAAGCGACCCAGGCCGAATTGCCGCTAGGCTCATCTCCCAACTTGGTGGCCTATCTGGATGCCGCGTGCTCAAGATTGCTGGTGTCCGCAATCTCATCAGAAAGTATGGCCCGCTTAGCGAATTCAACCGCACACAGGCAATATGCCTCATCGGAAACGCAGACCCTCAGACTCACAGGCCAAGATTCGAAGAATACGAAAATCTATTCATCGAAGAGCGAGATTTCTCAAAGAAACTCAAGCCCGAAGACGCATTCCTTTACCTTCTGAGCCATAACGTTTTCCGAGTCGGAATGACCTTGAAATGTACTATCTGTGAGCTTCCCTTCTGGATTAGCCTCGACGATGCGTCAACTGAGGTGACATGCGAGATGTGCGGAGGAAGATTCAACGTGCTCCGCCAATTGAAAAACCGCGGCGACTGGCGATATCGGCGCTCTGGAATATTCGGCAGCGACAACCATCAGGAGGGAAGCATACCGGTCGCACTGACGCTCCACCAACTCCAAGCATAATTCTCCAGCACACGTGGCAGATCCCTATTCCTTCCAAGCATGAAGCTCGAACCGGCCAGCGCCAAAATCCCGTCCTGCGAAACCGATATCTTTATTGCCATCCAGGAGGGCGAGGACACCCTACTGGCTATAGGGGAGTGCAAAGACGCAGGAGGATCGATAAGCAAGGATGATGCAACGAAGATGGCAGCCGTTGCCGATGCGCTATCGAATAGCGGACTGCACTGTTACATTATCTTCTCGAAAACAGCCGCATTTACCGCCGACGACGTGGAGAACTGCCGATTTGCTAACCAACCGGGGAGGACACGGGTCATCATGCTCTCAGATCGCGAACTGGAGCCACATCGCCTCTACGAGAAGACTTCGCAGGAGTTTGAAATCCGCCGACACGGGACCACGATGCAGGGTATGGCAATCGCAACGCACGATATATTTTTCTCCCCTAGGCCCAAGAAAGGGGTTATGCCAACGGATACCCCACGCTAGCCCGCACTTTTCCACATCCTTCCACAGGCAAGTCGTGTGACATCTGACCTTGTCCACAGCCCACAACTCGCGCAATCATGACTGAGGCAGTGACAATCGGCTAAACACCAAAATCGCCGCCTCTAAATCCTTTGTTTCACGGATTTTGATATCTAAGTTCTTTGGCCGCCGGATTTTGCGGGGAATTTCTTGCTAACCCCATCATTCCAGAGATTGAGGGGGGAGGGGGGAGGGGGAGGGGGGCCCCCGCCAAATTCCCTTCCGGCAAACCGAAGTGGAGGATGTGAGAAAAATATGTCTTTCGAAAATGTTCCTCGATGTCAACACGTAAAGATCAATGGGACGCAGTGCGGGTCTCCGGCGCTGCGGCGCAGGCGGCATTGTTTTTTTCATGAGCGCATCCGGCGCGAGCGGGCGAAAATCGCGGCCGATACGTCGGCGCAGCGCGGCTTTGATCTGCCGCTGCTCGAAGACGCGAACTCGGTGCAGGTGGCGCTGATGAAGACGATCCAGATGCTCGGTTGCGGGCGCCTCGATCACCGGACCGCCGGGCTGATCCTCTATGCGCTGCAGACCGCCAGCGTAAACCTGCGCAATGCGGAGTTCGAGGTGCGTCGAGTGACCGAAGTTGTCATCGACCGCGATGACGTCGATCGCACCTGCATCAACGGCCCGCAGTGGTATGAAGAAGACTTCGACGACGAGGTAAAAGAGGTAGAGGAGGAAGGCGAAGTAGAAGGAGAGGCTGAAGCGGATGGCGAACCCACCGTTGCCGCCGGAAAAGTGGCTGCCGCGGCCGCTCCCAGAAAGATAGTCAAGCAAGTAAGCCTGGAAGAAGCTCGAATCAGGGTGCAGGGCGCAGTCCGAAATTGGCTGCTGGAAAACGGGAGAGAGAAGGCAGCAGCGAAGCCGGACTAGAGCTGATTTGGCTCGGCACTAGGTACAAGGTACTAGGTACTATTTAGCCGCGCTAGCCACCTTAACGCCGCGCGATCCAGCCGCATAGCGCGCGATGCCTTTGTACAGCGCTTCGGCGATCTGTTCGCGGTAGCCGTCGCTGCGCAGATTTTGCTCGTCGTCGGGACTGCTTACGAAGGAAACTTCGGCCAGAATTCCCGGCATCGCAGTTTCGGTGAGTACGACGTAAGACGCTTCTTTCACGCCGCGGTCGCGCAGTCCGGGATTTTGCACCGACAAAGTTCCATACAGCGAGCGCTGCACGCTGGCTGCCAGCCGCCGCGACTGCTCGATTTTTTCGTGAAGCTCAGCCGCCGACAAAAGCGTTGCGCTCGCGTTCTTGGCATGGTCCGGCTCCCGAGTCTCCACGTCTTTGTCCTTGGCATTGGGGGCCGAGAAGAAATTCGTGTAGTAAGTTTCCACGCCGCGAGCCGAAGGCAGATCGCTATAGTTTGCATGGACCGAGACAAACAGATCCGCCTGCGAATGATTCGCCATCCCAGCCCGTTCGTCGAGCGAAACGTAGTTGTCGTCGTTCCGTGTGAGAATCACGTCGGCACCGAGACGGCTCTCAAGCAACTTCCCCAGCCGCTGGGCAATTTCGAGCACGACATCTTTTTCCAGCAATCCGCGTTTGCCGACGGTCCCCAGATCCCAACCGCCGTGACCCGCGTCCACCACGATGCGCATCTTCGTCTTAGGCATGCGCGCCCGCAGTTGCAAGTCCTCGTGTGTCGGCGGAGGAACTACTATGGCCAGTTTCTCTTTGTCGGCGGTAGCGGCGCCAGGGAAAAGATTCGCCTGAGCCTTGGAGTACGCGCCCAGCTTGCCTACCTGCACCACGAGGCGATAAGGATTCGGTTCCAGGCTGACGGAAAAATTCGGTTTGCCTTTTGTCTCCAGCACCACACGCGTGACGCCTGAGACCGGCCGCGACACTCGGACGCGCACCAGCAGAGCGTCGCCGACATCGATGACCTTTCCTTCAATGTCAGGCGCGAGCGAGGTATCATGCAGATCAAAATAAATGCGATCGGGAGAGGCCAGGCGATGCGCCTCGTACTGCACCTGATCTTCGACATCAAGCACAACCGTGCTGGAATCGGCGGAGGACCAGTGCCGGATTCCAGTAATGCTTGGCACCTTCGAAGATTGTATCTTGGGGCCTTCGCTGCCCGGTTCAGTCTCTGAATTCGTCTGCCCATCCAAGCTGGTGTTTGAGGAGGTTACGGAAGATGAGTTGATTGAAGATGAAGTGGCTGAAGGTGGAGTAACCGAAGGCGCCGCTGCTGAAGGGGCAGGCTGCTTCGCCGCGGATGCCGATTGCGTCATCCTCTGCTCAGGCTTCACCATTACCTTGCTGAGTTGCGCATTCTTCAATTTCCACCATAGTCCACCAGCGAGCAGCGCACAGACCACGACCAGCACTAACACCAGCACGATCCCAGGATGATGACCTGCGGAATGTTCCGGTTCTAGTGGGAAAGTTGCGTTTTCGATTGCCTCTTCCGGTTCGGTGCTTAGTTCCGTCGCCGGCGCAGACAAGAGAGCGGGCTGGAGAGGAGGAAGAACGACCGGAACAGCGACGGGCGGAACAACGATCGGCGGAGCAACGACCGCCGCTGTATTCTGCGACGCTGGTTTCGCATGGTCCTCGTTCTGCGGCGCGGGTGCGATAACCGCAGCGGCAATTTCTGAAGAAGCTTGTTCAAAGGGCAGAGTTGCTTGCGGCGTGACCGGCGGTGCGACTAATTCCGCCTCCGCGACTTGCGCCGATTCTGCGAAGCGTTCTTCGTCTTCTGGTTTGAGAGCGCCGAGGATCAACTCCGCCAGCAGTTCAAGGCTGCCGACGTCGCTGTCGTTGAATCCGAAAGGCTCGGACGAGAAAGCTTCCAGCAGGCCGATCACGCGCCGCCGCCCGCACAGCGGCACCGCGACCATCGACCGCGCCCTTAGTTGCCGGCACGCAGAGAGATTTACGCGATCGTCGGTCTCGGTATCGTCGCAGCGGATAATCTGCGCGGTCCGGAAACATGCTCCCGAGAAAGCCGAATCGCGCTGGATGCGCTGGCCTACGTCCGGCTTGATCGCGCCTGCCGACGCTCGCAAAACAATTTCATTATTTTCCGCGAGGGCGATTCCCAAGCCATCGGCTCCGGTGATGGCAATCGCTCGCTCCGCCACTAACTGCAGCACTTCGTCCAGAACGAATTGCTCTCTCGGTTCGAACTCATGCGCCTGCGCAATGGTTTCAAATCCATTGCGCCGTGAGGCCAGCGCCCGCCGCTGGCGCACCTGCTGATGCATGGCTGAGAACGCCAAAAGCGCTTGCAGGGCGTCGCGCCCCGACGGGCGCAGATCACTAGTCTGATGAACAGCCGCTTCATGGGAAGCGCCGTCATAAGGAATGCCTTGCTCCCGAGCAAACGCACGTCGTTGCAGCGGCCACGATGGCACTCGCGCCGCGCGCAGCGTAGCGTCAACTTCGATCGTCGGTTTGGTGGGAGTTGTTGCCATTCAATTTCTTGCGGCCAATCTCCTTACTGCCGAGTGTGGGCACCGAGTGGAGCCTCTGTCAATTAACTACTTTGTGTAGCTGCGCCGCCTTTTGCCAAGCGCCACGAATGCAGGAGCTTCGCTATACCAGCTTCTCGCAGGGTATAACAGTAAGTTAGCGGCGTTTCGCGCTAGTTGCAATGATCCTGCACTGTCCTTTCGGCCATGGCCTTTAGTAAGAGCGGTCTTCGCGGGCCTTCCCGAACCACCTCAGTTACTGCCAGCCAGCGTCTGTCAGAAACTAAAATTTTTACGAAGTAGGCTTTGTCCCGAAGCCATTCCCTGGGGAGAGTATGCAGGCAGTCTCTTTTCCCGCGCGGCAAGCACGCACTCACTACCGGCATGAGTTGCGCACACTCACCTACGTGACCGTGGACAACGCCAACGGTGGAATTATTCGTAACCTCAATCACCTGGGTGTGGCCGTGCACGCCGTTCCTGCGTTGCGCCCACAGCAGCGCCTCCACCTCCGCTTCGAGTTGAAATTTCCCCGCTTGCGCGTCGAAACGGCCGGTCAGGTCAGTTGGACGAGGCCCTCGGGACAGTGCGGCATTCGCTTTCTTGACTTGCCTGCTGGCACACGTCATCAGATCAACGCGTGGATCTTTTCCAACCTTCTGGATGCCATTGCCCGCAATTCCGGCCATCCTGGCTCCATCTTCGGGGCTTCTGTCGTCTCGATTGCTCGTGAAGAAAATGCTCCACAGGAAAACGACGGGCTGACTCTTTCCGCTTCGCCCCGCCCGGCAATTCGGCTGGAGCCGGACGTTACCGGGCAGCCCGAGGCATCAATCCCGCAGCAGCGCACGGATCCTGCCTGCGATCCGTATTCGCAATTAAGCTGGCTCTCCCGGCCAATCTCCGGCCGAACCTTGAGTTGGGTGGTGGATGGTCTGGTGGTGACCGCTGCTCTGCTGATGTTTGCCCTGATTTTTCTGTCGATTGCTCATGAACTTCCGCCTTGGCCCCTCACGGTAGGAAGCGTTCTTGCAGGGGCGATCGTCGTCGCGGCTGGGTACTGGGTTATATTTTCCGTTTTTGGAGGATCGAGCCTCGGCGCTCGTTTGGCGCAAGCTGTCTCTGGTCCTGGAGAGAAAGACGATAACGAAGAAGCGGTTCGGATCCGTTAGAACAAGCAGTTCTCAGTTCGCGGTTTTCAGTTCTCCGTTTTTGGAGGACAACCTGAGTGAGAAATCAGTCGTCCCTGCGGGACGGCTTTTCAGGGGCTAAAGCCCAAAGTCTTTTTGGGGCATTACGCGACGCTGCAGCGCCGCTCTTCCACGGTTCGCCTAGTTCGCGAAGTACTGCTGTGCCAGCCACAGCCGTAAGGTGTTTTTCATCTGTGGCTTCATGTTCACGAAGCGGATGCCGATATTTCCCTGCTTGTCGGACCATGCTACTTCCACTTCGGCCTTCACTCCGCTCTTGGTTCCGGGCAGCTGGAAGGCGACACGCGAGGCTTCAGTGGCTTCGAATCCATCCTCGACGCGAACCTGCAGTCCGCCCTGGCTTAGATTGATCAGTTGCCCTTCGGCGCGCTTCTGATGGCGGCCGAGCAGAGTTACTGGCGCTTCCAGGCCGGCGCGGTGATAGCGCAGGCGTCCGTCAAGAATCATGTTGCGTGCGGCGGAGAGTGTGCGCACGGCTTGCTCCACGGAAATCGGCTTATCGAAGGCGTACATCGCGCCGGTTCCCTCCATGTCGTGCTTGGCAGGCGAACTGCCCATGATCACCAGCGGGACCGTGCTGGCGCGCGGAACTTCCCGTTGCAGTTCACGAAAGAACTGGCACGTACCATTCAGATCACAGTCAACAATCAGGGCATCGACTTTCGATTTTGTGAGCCGCGTGAGGGCTCGTTGCGGTTCGCTCTCGACGGCGACGTCCATGTGCAAACCGCCGAGAATGCATTCCAGAACACTGACTTCCTGCCAATCCCGCGAGACCACCATAGATGAGAGTGTCATGGCTTCACTTTATCCATAGCGGTAATCGCGACGTAGATCACCAACGTAATGTGGGCTTCGGGCTTCGGCTTTCGGGCTGGGAGCGGCGGCGCCACCTGCAGAGAGTCAATACATCCGCAATGCCCGTGATAAGGTAAACCGCAGGGAGAATGCGGCGATGCACGGCAGTACGAATGACGTTGAACACTTCGACCGCTGGGCGCCGACTTACGACGCATTCTGGGGACAACGCTACGTGGATCGCATTCAGCAACTCATGCTGGAGTCGATAGCCGGGAGCGGCGAGGCGGTGCCCAGCGCTGTGCTCGATGTGGGCTGCGGCACGGGACGACTGCTTGAGAAGGCCGGCGCGCATTGGCCGGCCGCGCGGCTTCTCGGTGTGGATCCGGCCCCGGGGATGATTGAGGTGGCGCGGCGCCGAATTCCAAAGGCTACGATGGACGTCGCGGGCGCTGAGGCGCTACCGTTGCCGGCCGCTTCTGTAGATCTGGCGCTGAGTTGTGTCTCACTGCATCACTGGGAAGACCGTGCGCAAGGCTTGCGCGAAGCTGCGCGCGTGCTGCGCCCTGGCGGACAACTTTGCCTCGCCGACATCACTGTGCCCGGCTGGGTTAGGCGCTTGTTCCATGGAATTAAGGCAGCGAGCCCTGACACCTTGCATTCGTTGGTTACGCAAGCTGGCTTCCGAGTGGAAAAGCAGAGCTTCACCATGGCACCAATGGTTTGCCTTGTGTTGGCAGTGAAACCCAGCTCTCATGCGCAAGGCGAGCTGAGAGCTGCTACTGGTTCTTTCGCAGAATCCTGAGGAATTCGTCGCGGCCCATGACGTGGCGGTTCTCAAAGAAGTTGCGCATCGCCTGCAGCGCGGCGCTCGGATTGGCCGCGGCGGACAAGGCGTCTGATTGCGGAATCGAGAGACCGCGGGTTACGCCTTGCGCGCTTAGAGTCGCTGAAGGCCGCGAGATCGAGGCCACCAGTTCCCGCAATCGTTCGCGATCTTTTTCCGAAATCCGGATGAAAGAGATTCCCATTCCAAGGTTCGGGTAGGCCGCGCGTACCTCTCCGGTGGCCTCGACCTGGAAGCCGTTGACCTCGAGTTTCAAGCCGAGCACGGTCCCCACGCGCAGCGGGCTTGCCGTCTCCACATAGCAACCGAACATGCTGACGTCTGCAAACGTTGCCCGGGTCGAGAAGGCGCTGCCGCTTTCCTGCAGGCGGGCGCTGCCTTTGCACTTGTAGCGCGGGGTTTTGCGCTTGTCGGCGTGGGCAGGGTTTGCCCTGCTGGATGGCCCACCTTCGTCCAATTGAATTCCAGCAGGCACGGGCTGGGACGCGCGCGCCGTGGCCGCGCCGGCAGCCTGAGGCGAGCCTGATCTCTTCAGGGCCGATAGATAGTCCGCGCCGTCGCTGGTTTCATCGAACGCCATGCCGTTGATTTGCCTCTTCGCTTGGCTGCCTGCTGCTTAAAAGTTGTTGGGCCTGGCTGGCGCCCGCAGGAACTCTCTTTTACTCTACGGAGCTTTCGAGCCTAACGTTTAGCGGAAACGAGAGCGGCCGTAGCGATGGGAACCGGCGGGTTCCGAAACGGGAGAAGTTCAAGATTGGAACGTGGTCGCGGGGAATTCTGCTGCCGAGTGCCGGATCTTATTCCAGACCTCGTCCCGCCCAGCGCCGGTTTTTGCCGAGAAGGGAATCACGGTCGCGGTGGGATAGGCGTCTGCCAGGCTTTTCAGCGCGTTGCGCAGTTGATTGTTCGAGAGCCGGTCGCTTTTGGTGGCGATCATTACCAAGTCGCGGCCCGTGGCATTAAGAAAATCCAAGAGTTGACGATCGCTGGCTTGCGGGGGAACGTTGATATCCACTAGCGCCAGGCACAATGCCAGCGTGGGCCGGTCGTTGAGGTAAGGCTCGATGAACCTGGGCCACTCCTGGGAAATTTCGCGGGAGAGTTTGGCATAGCCGTAGCCGGGCAGGTCGGCGAAGATGACCTCCGGCTGAGGCTTTCCCGGCCAGCGCACTTCGAAGAAATTGATGCTGCGCGTGCGACCTGGCGTGGAGCTGGTGCGGGCCAGCTTGGTGCCCACGAGAGTATTGATCACGCTGGATTTGCCCACGTTTGAGCGGCCTAGGAAAGCGACCTCGGGCAAGGTGGGAGCAGGGAAGTGCGCGGCGTTCGTAGCCGCTGCCATG
>CAWEDF010000020.1:0-85924 GCA_963807655.1 uncultured Acidobacteriaceae bacterium
CCGTCAGCCTTCCCTACCCTTCTGAAGCTTGAATCGCGCGCTGGTGCGCGTGTCTTTTTCTGTCGTCTTGCCACACAATAATTGAGAGACGTTCGTGTGTGACTGAAGCCAGTTCCAGGAAGCGGCGCCGTTCAAACGTTGCTCAATCCTGGCGCTGCTCCAACTCAATCGTTGATCCTCAATCGTTGATCAATCCCTAGCCTGCTTGTGCAGCAACGAAGCCCTGGTCATCCTGACTGGTGCTGGGAATTACTTGCACGGTGTGCTGCAAAGTGCGGTCCAACGCATCAGCGAGGGCGATGGGGAAAGACGTCGTCAGAAGGTTGATATCGAGCTGCAGATCACGCTGCGAATAAAGCCGGTGAACCGCCAGCGCGCCGCGGCGGCGGTTGGATGAGCTTACCAGATCGAGCGATAGCGTCCAGACCGGCAGACCCTCAAGGGACCTTGATGTTCGCGTTTTACCCCAATGAAATGAGACCTCGCTGCGCCGCGGCGGCGCGCCGGGGTCGGGCGCGACGGGATGGGATTCCCCGGGAAACAGTTTGAATTTGACATCGAACCCGTCAAAGTCATTGGAGCTGAAGGCGGCCTCCAGAACGGTGCGAATCTGGTCATAATCGCGAACCGCTTTGAGTTCCTCGGTGGCTCGCCGGATGGCGAGGTTGTTGATGACAATCTGGCGCTGCTCGAAGGTGCGCTGGGCGACGCGGCCCAGTTCACCCAACTCGAGATAGCCAAGGCGCTGCACTCCAACCCAGATACCGATTCCAAGGACGGCGAGCACCAGGCCTAGAGAACTGCCGGTGGGCCAAAGCAGAAACAGGCTGAGGAGAGCGAATACGGCGGAAACACCGTATAGCACAATCACAACCTGGCGATGAGTGAGGCCGTGCTGCAGCAGTTTGTGATGGATGTGCTCGCGGTCGGCGGTGAAGACGGGGCGGCCGCTGATCAAGCGCCGGAGAATGGAGAGCGACGTTTCCAAGATCGGCAGGCCGAAGGAAACCACAGGAATCGCCACCGCGACAATGGTCGGGGATTTTTGGGCTCCCTCGAGGGCGAGCGCGCTGAGCAGGAAGCCGATGAAGAGACTTCCCGAATCTCCCAGAAAGATGGTCGCGGGATTGAAGTTGTAGCGCAAGAAGCCGAGGATCGCGCCGGCCAAAGCGATGGTCATCACCGTGACCAGGGAGTATCCGTTCAACAGCGCGACCACGAACACCACAAGCGTGGAAAACAAAGCAGAACCGGCCGCCAGGCCGTCGAGGCCGTCGATGAGGTTGAAGGCGTTAGTGATGGCCAGCACCCACAAAATGGTGAAGGGCAGCCCCACGAACCATGGCAGTTGATGCTCGCCGAACAGGACGGGGATATTGAGAATGCGAAGACCGCCCATGAACAACATGGTGGCGGCAAGCGCCTGAACCGCAAACTTAACGTAGGGGCCTACGCTGTAAATATCGTCGTAGACGCCCAGCAGGAAAACGAGGGATGCGGGTATCAGGATGGTCAGCAGGGTCTTCAGGGAAAAGGCCGCGTGCAAGTGAGGAACGTAAGAGGCGATGGCCGCAGCGGCGACGATGCTCAACGAAAAGGAGATGAAAATGGCGACGCCGCCCAGGCGGGGCAGAGGGCTGGCGTGCAGGTGACGGTCATGCGAAGGCGCAGCAACCCATCCGCGCCGGGATGCGAAGTCCCGCACGTAACGAGTGAGCGCGAACGAGAACAGCAGCGACAGGAAAAAAATCGCAAAAAAGACTACCGTCAACGATGCCACCTCAGCCCATCATTCACGAACATCGGCGCGCAACCGGCTCGTCTAATTGAAAGTATTGCAGCAGCGCGATGCTACTGGTAGTGAGTTACCGGGTTCGGCTTGAAAAGTCTGCGTTTAAGAGTTACAGGGAATCTAGCAGCCTAGGCACAGGCTTTTCAATCGCTGGGAGCGAAAAACCTGTGGAAAACACAAATTCCGAGAGAACTCGATGCTGACCCGTGGGGCAGGCTGTGCTAGACTTTTCAACGACCCTTGATTCATCTTCCAACCAGAGGCGTCCTAATGGAGTTCGGCCGATTCAATTTTGCCCGCAGCCTGTTTGCGTTCTCGCTTGTTTTGCTCTGCAGTTTGGAGCCAGGTAGGGGCCAGCAAGCGCCCGCATCGTCGCCTGTGGAAAACACCCTGCCAGCGCTGCCCGCGGCGCAACCGATCTCCCAAGCTGCAACTGGCAGTGGAAGTGCGCCCAACAGGGGTGACGCCGGAAAGCCCGCACCGGGCAGCGCCTCAGCGAACCCGGTTTCGGCTGCCGATTCGTCGTCGCTGAGGCTGGGCGCCGGTGATTTGCTCGAAGTGAGCGTTTATAACGTTCCGGAGTTGACCACCAAAGCACGGGTCGGCAATTCAGGCGACGTTTACCTTCCCCTGATTGACTATGTGCATGTCGGCGACCTCACGGTGGAAGAGGCACAGACAGTGATCCAGAAGCGACTGGAGGACGGAGGCTTTGTCCGCGGCGCGCACGTTGCGATCTACCTGGACGAATCTGCTTCCCAGGGAGTAACGATACTTGGTGACGTGGCGAAGCCCGGCATCTATCCGGCGCTTGGGGACCGCAAGCTGTACGACCTGATTTCGGCGGCGGGTGGGTTTGCGCCCACGGCAGGACGAAAGGTGAGCATCATACGGCAGCACAGTCAGAGTGGGCCTATCACGGTGAACCTGCCCAGGAACCTGGCTGACGATTTGCAAGACAACCTCGAAATCATGCCCGGAGACACCATCTCAGTGCCGCGGGCGCCGGTAATCTACGTGGTGGGGGATGTGGGGCATCCCGCCGGTTTTCTGGTGGATAACGGCAGCTTGACCGTGCTGCAGGCGCTTGCGCTCGCGGGTGGAACGAATCGCACGGCAAAGATAGGCGGAGCCCGTATCATCCGCAAGAGCCCGACCGGAATGACCGAAACGCGGGTTCCGCTGAAGAAGATGCTGGAGGCGAAGGCTCCCGACATAAATCTGCAGGCCGATGACATTCTTTTTGTGCCTTTGAGCGGAGCCCGGGTCGCGGCGGGAACCGGGTTTAACGCGGCTGTAACCGCGGCCAGCGGATTGGCAATCATCGCCGCCCATCCGTGAGCGGGAGCCGCGGAAAATCATTTACGCGGCGGCTTCAGTGTTACGCCGTTCCGGCAGCATCAACAGGTCTTCGAGCGTGCGGATGTATTTTTCCGCGGTTTGCCGCCGAGAAAATTTGCGTATGATGTATTCCCTGCCGTTCTGCCCGAGTGTACGAGCCAATTCTGGATTCACGGCCAAGTAACGGATCGCTTTGACTAGAGCCTCAGAATTCTCCGGTTCGATCACCAGCCCACCAGAGGCTTCCTCAAGAATCGCACGCGCCTGGCCGTCGACACCGAGGATGACGGGGCACGCGCACGACATGAATTCCAGCATCTTGGTGGGGATCACGGTCTTGAACAGGTCGGTGTTCTTGAGCAGGACGAGGCAAGCGTCTGAGGCGCAGATGCAGGCGGGAATTTTTTCGCGGGGCTGCTGATCGACAAATCGAAGATTGGTCAGACCGCGCTCCCGGGCCAGCGCGGCGATGCGGGCTTTATCGGAGCCTTCGCCGATCATCAGGAAAACAATTTCAGGATTCGCGTCCCGCAACTGAGCAGCGGCGGCGATGATGGTTTCCAGCCCGTGCGCCATTCCCATTGTGCCGATGTAGGAGACGACAAATTTTCCCTCCGCGCGGAGTTCCCTTCTTAAGCGAGTTCCGGCTTCTCCCGTAAATGGTTCTGGAGCGAAGAGTTTGGTCTCAACTCCATTCTCGATCACCGAAATCGTTTCCCGAGGCACCCTCCAATGTTCCACGAGGTAATCAGCGAAGGCGGGCGAGACCACGACCACCCGATCCGCACGGCGGTACAAGAAGCCGGCGATCTTCGCGAGAGCGCGGTGCAACAGTGAATCGCCGTTGCCCATGCCGACCGCGGCCAGCGACTCCGGCCAAAGATCGCGCACCTCGAAGACAAACGGGACGCGCTTGCAGCGGGCCAACCACCACCCCGAGACCGCGACCAGCAACTGCGGCGAGGTCGCAATTACTACGTCAGGCCGCGACAAGAAGAGCCCAGTGCTGGCCGCCGAGACGCAAAATGAACTGTAGTTCAGCATCCGCTCGTACGCTCTCCGGTTAGGGAACGGAAGAAGCCAGGTGCGAACCACGTTGACCCCCTCCGTTTTCTCGCGAATCACCAGGCGACCGAACTTGCGGCGATACTCGGGAGGCACAACGCCGGTGGGATGATTCGGAAACCCCGTGAGCACGTTCGCTTCGTGCCCCGCCGCAGCCCAATGCCGCGACAACTCGGCGGCCCGCGCGGCCGGCGCTCCCATCTCCGGTGGAAAGTATTGCGAGACGTAAAGAATCTTCATGGGACGGTGAACAACTTTCAGCGGCCTTTAATCAGGAAGCTCGATCGAGGCCGCCGGCGTCTGGAGCATTGTGGTCGCGGGGAACGTCTTTCATTGAACTGGGCACGGCGACTGGTTGCCCCAGGCACCGCGACTGCTCCAGCGCGAACGTCACCAGCATCGTGCTCAAGACCTCGCGGAACGGGATGGGCGATTCTGCGCCGGTTTGGATCGCTGTGGCGAACGCCTCCCATTCGCCGCGATGACCCTTGTCCTGGCGCAGGAGGGAGCGAAACACGCGCTTCTTTCCGCCCCGGACAAGTTCCAGCCGGCGAAAGTCTTCCAGCACCGCGACGCTGCCGCCGCCGAAAACCTCGATTCGTTCTTTGGAAAAAGACTTGTCGCCGTTCGCGAGGTAGCTGATGGTGCCGTGAGAGCCATCGGCAAAGCGCAACGAACATGCAATGTTGTCGTTGCTATATTGACCGGGGTTCGGCAGGCTGCGCGTCTCAACTTCCACCGGGGACGAGCGCGTTAGGAAGCACAGGAAGTCTACAAAATGGCAAACCTCACCGAGAAGGCGGCCTCCGCCTTGCAGCGGATCATTCAGCCAGTGATCCGGGGGAAGGAAGCCTGCATTCACGCGATAATGAAGCGCCAGCGGTTCACGCACGTCCTGCAGAAAACTCTTGAGTCGAACCGCTAGGGGCGCAAAGCGACGATTGAAACCGACCATGAGAAGCCGGCGAGGAGACGTTTGATCGTCGTGCGCGGCAACAATGCGGCTGAGTTCTGTCTCATTGAGGCAAGGAGGTTTTTCGCAGAAAACATTCTTGCCGAAGCGAAGGGCCGCCGTCACTTGCGCCGCGTGCAGCTGATGCCGCGTAGTGATGACGACCGTGTTCACGTCCGGATTGTCGAGAATCATCTCGTCGTCGGTAGTACAGGAACGAAAACCAAATTTTTCTGCCGCATGACGCGCGTGTGAACCATTCGCCGCACTGGCCACAACCATTTCTACACCGCCGATTCGCTTGATCGCAGGCAAGAGCGTGCTGGTAGCGAAATTGCCGGCTCCAAGAAGACCGATCCGAATCGATCTGTCGCTTGGGCTGGGCCGATCGGGGCCCGACATTTCTATTTGACGGGTATCGTCGGCAAGCTCCGGATAGGCGATCAGCACACCCAAGAATGCCTCGCGCGTCTTGCCGGTGATCAAATCATAGGCGGAGTGCGCGCGCGCGATTGGGAAGCGATGAGTGATCAGCGGATGCAAATCAAGTTTGCGGTCCGCGAGAAGCTTGAGAAAGGCTTCCATGTTGCGGGTTTCGGTCCAACGCACGTAGCCAATCGGATAATCGATCCCCTTTTGTTCGTAGGCGGAGTCGTACCGGCCGGGCCCGTAGGAGCGGGAGACGCGGAAGTCGAGTTCCTTCTCGTAAAAAAATCTTCGCGGGATCTCCATGGCGACCGTTCCCACAGCGACCACGACGGCGCGATTTCGCGCGACTGCTCCTGCAAGATCCACGGGATCGTTGCTGGCGGTTTGCGCAGCGATGATTACTGCGTCCGCCCCATTACGGCCAGAATGCTGCAGGCATAAATCCTGGAAGGCGGAAGATGAGATGCTCACCGCATCGGCGCCCAGGCGGAGCGCCAGTTGCGCGCGTTCCTCTGAGATGTCCATCCCCACTACGCAGCAGCCGGCCGCTTTAAGAATCTGCACCGTCAATTGACCGAGCAGGCCCAGCCCGATTACGGCCACAATATCGCCCAGCTTGACGTCTGCGTTGCGCACGCCATGAAGGGCCACTGCTCCGAGCGTGGTGAAAGCCGCTTCGTCAAAGCTTATGGCATCGGAAGAAATGCGCGCGACCAGCAACCGGGGAACACACGCGAACTCGGCGTGCACGGCGTGACCGGCGCCAGCGCATGCCACGCGATCTCCGGGGTTGATATCGGAAACGCCCTCGCCCACCGCGACGACGGTTCCGGCACTGCTGTATCCCAACGCACTTGGTTGATCGAGACGGCTGCGGACGGTGGATACTGTCGCCAGCAGTCCGTCTCGGCCGATCTTGCTCAGGACATCGCGCACCAGATCAGGCCGCATTCTCGCTTTCTGCAGCAAGTTCTTGCTGGCGAACTCGGAGGAAGCCCGATCCGTGCCCGCGGAGACGAGGGAGGCAGCAGTACGAACCAGCACGCATCCCGCCAGCAACTTCGGGGCAGGAACTTCCACCACGGTGACTTCGGCGCTGCGGGCATCCTGGAAAACTTGTTTCATATTTTTGCTGAAAGATTCACGCGATGAATCTCGGATTCGCCAAGCGAGACGATCAGTTTCTCGTCTATCAGTTCATACTTGCTTCGCTCGCCGATCAGCATTGCGGTCACTATTCGTATTGGCAATTGCGATCGAATTTCGTAGACCAGCGAGACTGCTGGCCGAAGATCGCCATATGTGGGCGACTCCCAGCCGAGCAACTGCGTGTCCGCGCAAACAGAATTTCCTTCTACTCGCGCTCCCGCCCGTATGATCGCTCCATTTCCCGGTGAACTGGAAAGAATGTTGCAGCGCACCTGCGACTGCCCCGATGTGAACACAACCTGAAACGGCGCAGCAGAAACCTCGTACGGCAAGTCCGCCATCAGCCAATGCAAGCGCACCTCATGCACACCGTGTCCATCTATATCATCCACGACAACCCAGCCGGCATCAGCCAGCCATTGCACGGCGCGGCGATGCTTTACGCCAAGCCGTTTGTAACCGTCGTGCTGGCTCTCAAAACGATCGGCGCAAGCTCGACCGGACACAGAAGGCGACCGGCCTGACGCTTGAGCCCAGTCCACCCAGAGGAAGCGGCCAGCGCGGCGCATCTGGTCGCGGTGATCGACCATGACAGTGTTGTGGACGGCAGTCCCCGCGAGCCCATTATTCCACGGCGGAGGCCCGTTGTAGAGATATGTTCCGGCATCGCGAGCCAGGTTGATGCCCTGCCACCATAAATCTACGTGCAATTGATCCGCCTGAAACGGCCGGCGCGTGTAGCGGCCGGCGCGAATCAGCGCCCAAGAATTCTCATCCCCCAGACGAAAATATCCGGTCGTGGCGGAAGCAAGCGAAACCGGAGCAGTCTTTTTGGCGACTCCGGGCTTCACGCCGAACCAGAGCGCGGCTTCATCCCAGGGTCCCGCGTTCAGCGCGGGGCGGTTCAGAACCGCAGCACCCAACTGCAGCAGCGGCCGAAAATCGCGATACGATCCAAGCGCGAGCGGAAGGATCAGGCTGCCATCATCGGAACCGTAGTTCGGAGCAAGCCCGCTCACTGGATCTACCCAGGGGCGCATGAAGTCAAAGGCGGCTTGCGCGCGCGCGCGAACGTCTTGGTGGAGTGGAGCGCTGTGAATCTCGGCAAGGCGCAACGTCCACAACAGCAGATGCAGAATCATGCGTTGATAGTTGAAAGAATGCTGCTGCGATACGCCTTCGGGTGTGATCTGGTCGAGAACTGCTTCCTGCAACAGGTGCGCGCCGAGGTTCCGCCAAACCTCGGCCTCTCTCAGTTCTGGATAGAGCGCGCCCGCGGTCCACAAACCAACCGCCTCGGTGATCAAGTGATTGCTGCGCTGGGAGCGGGCGTAACCGAGGGTCTGCGCGGTGCGCCAGGCGTGAGCTGCGATCATGGAGACGAGCAAGGCAACACGCTCGCTGGTCGTAGACGGCGAATGAATAAAGGCGTGCAGGGCGAACGACCAGGCGAGAATGCGTAAGGAGCATTCTTGACCGCAAATCCAAAGCGGACCAGCCATGGGCGGGTTGTGGCGGGCCCAGTCTTCTATCGCGTTCCAGAAAGCCTGTGGGAAGCGCTCGTCACCGCTTAGAGCGTAGGCCCGAACCAGTGGGTAGACGAACAGGAACCTGGAAGGCTCAAGGATAAATTTAAGATCGCCATAGGCGGGCGATGCAAATCGCATCTGCGTCCAGGGTTGATGCGGTGAGACACTCTGGCCGGTCACGGGATTGTGAAACCATCGAGGGGGGAATTCGCATGCGAAAGACAGTGCGCCGAAGAACGGCAGGTTGCCGGCGAGAATCCTCTCCGCTTCGAGGAGAACAGATTTTTCACCGTCGAGCCCGATAGTTTTTCTGATACTCGCTCCGACGGTCTGCGCGCCGGTGAAGAAGAAGGGCCGCGCGCCGTGACGGCGCGCACTTCGCATCTCTTCTGCGCTCGTGCCAGCGGCAATCCGCTTCAGGTCCCAGGAATCCCAGCCCTGCACGGAACGCATCCTCCACGACATCAAGCCACTGCCGCGCTGCAGTTCGTATTCCAGGCGCAGCATGCCGTCGCGCACACCGAATGTGCGGCTGACCTGCAACATGGTGGCGATCTTACTCATCGGCTTACTCGTCGCCTTACCCATTGACGGTCCTCGCAACGGCCGTCGGGTGGCTCTTTCGATAGCGTTCGGCCGCCCGAGCCTGCAGCCACTCATGCATAACGAAGAATTGGCGATCTGCATCGAGATCGGATTGCGGCGTCGCGGAAATCGTTCCACGATCGAGGCCGGCAACTACCTCGGCGACCTTCTCGACGCCAAAGGCAATCAGCCGGTTCCGCAAATCGCTTAACGACTCGCACCGGGCTGCGTCGGGAAACTCGCATCTTTCTAAAATTGGCCCGGTATCGATTCCGGCATCGACGTAATGGATGGTGACCCCGACAGGAACCCGGTTCAGTAACGACCACTCCGGGGTGCTCATGCCGCGGACTTCCGGAAGCCAGCCGAGGTGAACGTTGAGAACTCCGAGACGAGGCACCTGGAGCAACTGCTTGCGTAGAATATTGCCGCCGGCGAAGATGATCAGATCGGGAGACCACTCCCTAAGCCGCGCAATCGAATCCGGGGCATTTTGATCTCTGCAGACCGCAAGCGGAAAGCCGTAAAACTTCGCCACTTCCCGCAGGCTGCGAAAGATTGTGTCTCCGTGTTGAAGCAAAGGCTGCAGGTGGGCATTCCGCGCTCGTGCTTGCCCATCGCCGCTCGGAATCAGTTTCGCGCGCACGTAACGGATAACGTCTTGCGCACCCCACTGTCCAAGTTTGCGCAGGAGAGTTCCGCTGTCCAGTGTGGAAAGAGCCAGGGCACCGACTGGAACACAGCCCAGCTTGGCCATGCGCACTGCCATAGCGCATCCAGTTTCGCTGTACACGCTGGAGCAGAGAACTACGATGCGCATGGCAAGGCCTCGAATGCGGATGCTTGAAATGACCGCGCGAGCCGCTGTTCCAGCAGGAGAGCGTCGGCCAGGAATTTATTTCCCCAACTGATGTAGCGCAGCGGCTGATACTGGCCCCAGATGGGATAGGAGCCACTGACCCCGCCGGCAATGCCTTGCGGCGCGCGCACCGGAATCAATCGCTTCAGCATCTCGTTCATCTTGAGTGCGGCATTGAGATAGCGCAGATCGTCAGTCACTTCAAACAGGCGCAGCCAGACGCACGACATCTGCGCGTTTCCCGTGAGACAAGTAAAGCGCTGCCCGTTCTTGAAGTCTGAATCGTAGGCGCCCGGCAAGAATTTATTGGTTTCAAACTTCCGCAGCAGCACCCATGACGATTTCGCAACCGCCTCGATGGCATCGTTACGCCGCCGCAAGATGCCGCATTCAAGAACACCCTGAAGCACGTAAGCGATGAAGTGCAAATAGTTGGGATGGCCTTGCAGATTGATACCATCGATCCACCCGCTGGGGCGGAAGTGCGACAACACCCAGTCCAGATTTCTCTCTGCCGCCAGCGCATAGCGTCGGCTGGGTTCGCGATAACGATCCGCAGCACGTTCGGACAACTCAGCCAGAGCCCATGCCACCATGCTGTAGTAAGTGTGCGCTGTGTTCTGATATGCGCCCGGACCGGACCACGATCCCTCCGCCTGCTGCACCTCGATCAACCAGTCGCCGGCGGCGACGGCGGCTTGCAGGATATCGACACGGTTCGTCTCTACGTGAGCGCGAGCCAAGCCTTGCAGGATCTGGCCTGTGTTGAACGCCGACGGCTGCGTTTCGTCCCGTGATCCACCGTGCAACCCGGCGGGAAAGGCGCCGCTCGGCATTTGCAGCGAAAGCAACCACCGGGTTATGCGTTCCGCAGCAACAACTGTCTTGTCGTCGCGGGATGTGCGCGCAAACTCGTACAGCGTAGGAACGATATAACCGGAGACCTCCGGGTAGGATTCCGAGTATCCCGTGAGCAGGCTGTAATAGGCTGCTATGCCACCATCGGGCCGCTGCGCGTCGAGAATCCATCGCAGCAGCGAGTTCAGCGTGTCAGCGCTGGCCCGTTTGGTTGTCGTATACGAATAGAGATGGCGCGGCTCGAAGGCAATGCGTAGTTTGTCAGATACGAGTTTTTCGATTAGCGGAACTACGCGCTGCGGTGCGCGTAGCAGGCCCGCGGTTTCAGCCAGGGCCTTGGCAATTTGCCCGGTCATGTCGAGGTCTGGGGAACGGTTCACGCGGTCGCCGCCTCGCGTGGTTGGCCGAACTCTTCCGTTCTCTGCTCGGCTCCGGCGTCAAGGAAAATGCGTATCCAGTTTTCCAACGTCAGGAACTGCCAGATTTGCATCGACCAATCTTCGGCTCCACTGCGCTGCTCATCGATGAAGCGGCGCACCGCTTCCGGGCGGAACAAACCGCGCTTTCGGATATTCGTTTCGGAGAGGAGATCATCCACCATCTCCCGCAGATCGTTCGCCAGCCAGTAATCCACGGGAGCGGCGAAGCCGGTCTTCGGCTGCCGCAGCACTTCGGCGGGCAGAAGATCCTGCATCGCCTTGCGAAGGATGTGCTTGGTGGCGGGTTGGAGGAACCCTTTGAGCTTTAGATCCGGCGGAATATTCCAGGCGGCAAACTCGGCAAGTTCACGGTCGAGAAATGGGACGCGGACCTCGACCGACGACGCCATACTCATCTTGTCGTTGTAGTTTAGATTCAGACTCACCATGAAAATCTTGGTGTCGAGATACAGCATTTGGTTCAGGAAGTCGGCGTGGCGCACTGAGTCGAAACTGGAATGATGGCGAGCCGCGGGGTTGGAGGCTCGAAGCTGATGCTGCAATTCGTCCGTATAGGAACTCATTTTCTGATCGGCATCCAGGTAAGTGCAGTTGCAAATGAAGCGGTCTTCGGGTTCGAGCGACGCGCTTCGAGCCATTTTCTTCGCCAATCGCACACTTCCCTTCATGGCTGTGCCACGCAAGCCAGGTAAAGCGTTCACGCCAGACTCGATTCCTGAACGCAACACTCCGGGGATTCTTTGATACGCGCGCGCCCAGCGGTGCGCCGCATGTTTGCGATATCCGGCGAATAATTCGTCTCCGCCTACTCCAGAGAGCAATACTGTGGCCTGCTTGCGTGCTTCACGGCAGACCAGATATGCCGTGATGATCGCAGGGTCGGCGGTGGGCTCATCCATGTGCCATGTCAGACGAGGCAGCAACTCGGTTACATCCGGCTCAACCACAATCTGCTGATTCTCGCAGCCCAGTTGCCGCGCCAGCCGGGCCGGCACATTGGGATCATCGAGCGTGCTTTCGCCGACGCGATACTTGGGCGGAAACGTAATCGTGTAAGTCCTGACCGGCTGTTTGGTCGTCCGGCACATCATGGCTACGATGCTCGAGGAATCCAACCCGGCGCTGAGAAATGCACCGATTGGTACATCGCTCACCATCTGGGCCGCGACTGAATGCTGGAAGCGCTCGCGAACTTCATCGGCCAGATCAGCTTCGGATCGCGGGTAAAATGCGCCGGCCAGCGGAAACCTTAAATCCCAATACTGCTTGATTTTCAGTTCGCCGTCGTGGAACGTCGCGCTATGTCCTGCGGGGAGTTTGTGAATCCCACGGAACATTGTTTTGGGATCTGGAACCCAGAGAAAGGTCAGATACTGATGCAAGGACTCCAGATCAATCTGAGCCTCGATCTCCGGCACGTGGAGCAGGGCTTTGACCTCCGAAGCAAACACCAGCTTTCTTCCGCGCTGAGCGTAGTAGAAGGGCTTCACTCCAAAGTGATCGCGCGCCAGAAACAACTCGGGCCTGCCCGAGCGCAGATCGCAAATGGCGAAGGCGAACATGCCATTGAGCCGGTGCACGCAGTTTTCACCTTCCTGTTCGTAGAGGTGAATCACGACTTCGGTATCGGTGTTCGAGGCAAAGTGGTGGCCTTTGCTTTGCAGCTCGCGGCGAAGGTCGGCGAAATTGTAGATTTCTCCGTTGTAGGTAATCCAGACGGTGCGGTCTTCGTTGCACATGGGCATGTGCCCATCGGACGACAGATCGAGGATGGCGAGGCGGCGGCTGCCGAGACCAACATAGGAACCGTTAGGGAATCTTCGCTCCCACAGACCGGAGTCGTCGGGACCGCGGTGCGCCTGGGCGTGCGTCATGCGGGCGAGCACTTCCCTGTCCCCACAGTTGGCGAGTCCGGCGATCCCACACATGACTGAACTGGCTCCCTTGCCCTAAACTTCTGTTCTTTTTGACTTCAGTTCGTAGATCTTGGCCTTGGTGTGAAACATTTGAACAGCCTGAAAACCGCAGTAGATCAGGCCTGGCACACCATCCAGAAATCCGAGGCGCAAGACATAACGATACAGGAAAAGCAGCACCGGAGAACCGGGAACAGCGAAGAGTTTACGTTTCAACCAGCGGCGGCGCTGAGCCTGCGTACCGAAAAGCGAGGGCGGCAATTCTTTGTCTTCCCCACGCTGGACCAGCACGCGGGACTCCCAGTTGGAATATTCGTTATGTTTCTGGATGTAGCGCGAAAGCGACTCCACGTTGTGATGAATCAGCGGATTGCGCAGCCTAGCCGTCGCGCCTTCGACCACAACGTGTTCATGCACTTCCATGTCGGCCATCGAAACATCCTGATCTCTCAGGCGGCATTCATAGCGTCCCTTGCCGCGGCGAAACAATGACAGCTTCCACAAGGCCACATCGCCATAGCGCAGTACCCGGCCTAGAAACCAGGTGCGAAGCAATATGGAATATCCGTCGACCGCTGGATTCTGGAGCGCCGCTCGAATTTCTTCAGCTAGTTCAGGCGTGAGCACCTCGTCGGCGTCAAGCAGCAGAATCCAGTCGTGCGCAATCGGCAGCGTGTTCATGGCCCATTGCCGCTTTTTCGGCCATCCGCCCTGATAATGAAATTGCGCGACCTGGGCGCCGTAGGATCGTGCGATCTCCACGGTCTCGTCTGTGCTCTGCGAGTCGATTACATAGACTTCACCGACATCTTTCAGCGCCTGCAAACAGCGAGGCAGATTCTTCGCCTCGTTGCGCGCGGCAATGATCACGCTGACCGGGAGTTTGCCGGCGGAGACAGGGTTCGCGATCTTCTTTGCGGCCTTCCGAACTTCTTCGATCTTTTCCATTGCGGCAAGCACTCAATTCGAAAGGTGTTGCTGACACCAGCTTTGCAGCACGTATAACGACCAGGGGCGGGACCAGGAAGTGCGTCCTTCGAGAAAACCCTTCCAGACAGCGCGGGCCGCTGGCTCGTTGATCAGACTCCCCAAAACACCGTCTCCAATCTTGCTTAAACTTTCTTCTACCACGGGACGCAACGCGTCCCGCAGCCAGTGCTCGAACGGCAGCGTAAAACCTCGTTTCCGTCGATGGACGATCTTCTCCGGGAGTTGGCCGTTGAGCGCTTTGACCAGCAGAGGCTTCGGTGTTCCAGAATTCAGCTTCCACGATCCTGGCAAAGCGAGCATCTGTCGCGCCAGTCGATGGTCGATCAACGGTACGCGCACCTCCAGTCCATGCGCCATGCTCATGAAGTCGGAGTCCCGCAGCAGTGTGTTGAGCATATAACAGCGCGCCTCAAGATAGGAAAGACGGTTGACCGGGTCCAGGCTTTGGGCGCGGCTCAGGCTCGCGGTCAAAGATTTTTCCGCACGCTGGAAAGCGGCCGAGTTCGTCTTCATCTCAGGCAGTAACTCGCTCTGCTGCTCCGGCGTGAACAGCATGCGCGAGAGAAAATACGGATGAACCAATCCCCCGCCGTTGCGGGCAAGAGCCGCCAATTTGCGATTCTGGTCACTGGACGGGGCGAGTGCTGCAAGAATGCTTGCCAACGGACTGCGGACCGCTCCCGGCACGTGGTTCCATGTTGTGGAAAATCGTTCCATGCGGGGCACAATGCGGAAACTTGAGTAGCCGGCAAACACTTCATCGCCACCCAGGCCCGAAAGAACAACTTTCACACCGGCTGCACGCGTTCGCTCCGAGACGAAGTATGTGTTGATCCCGTCTATCGTGGGCAGATCCATGGCATGAATGGCTGGATCAATGGCCGCAAAGAAATCGGACTGGGAAACCATGATCTCGTGATGATCGGTATGGAAATGCTGCGCGACCGCACGGGAAAACTCCGCCTCGGAGTAGTCCTCCTCGCGAAACACGACAGAAAACGTGCTGGGGCGCACGCCGTTTCGACTCAGGATGCCGGCGAGGCTGCTGGAATCGATGCCGCCCGACAGAAACACGCCCACCGGAACATCGCTCACTAGCTGCATGCGCACTGATTCATCGAGCATCTCTGCGATCTGAGATTCGAGTTCACGGCGCTTTCCCGGGCCAGCATCGCCAGCGTGATCGCATCCCGCGCCGGGGTTTGGCCCGACCAGGTCCCAGTACTGCACTTGTTTCACCTGCCCGTCCTCCCATGTCAGATGGCAGCCGGGCGGGACTGCTTCTACGCCTTCCACTAACGTGTTCGGGTCGTAAAGCGATCCAAAGGTCAGATAGTTAAGCAGACCTGCGCCATCGATTGCGCGCGGCACGAGACCAGTTCCCAGCAAAGTCCGGACCTCGGAAGAAAACATGAAATAGCGATCCGAGTGGTAGAAGTACAGGGGCTTGATCCCCATGGGATCGCGGGCGACAAACAGGCAATGCCGTTGCGCATCCCAGAGGGCGAAGGCAAACATCCCGCGAAATTCGTGCAGGCACTTCTTGCCCCAGTGCCCGTAGGCTTTGAGAATGACTTCCGTATCGGAGTTGCTGCGGAAGTTCACTCTCGCTTGCTCCAGCTTCGTGCGAACTTCGCGGAAGTTGTAGACTTCGCCGTTGTAGACGATCCAGTTGCCGGTTCCCGGATCGTTCATAGGCTGATGCCCTTGGGGAGAAAGGTCGAGGATTGCGAGGCGTCGATTACCCAATCCGATTTCAACATCTTCCCGCGTGGAGTCACGCAGAATGACTGTGCCGCCGTCGTCTGGCCCACGATGTGCGAGGGATTGAGTAGCGCGCTCGAGCACGTCGGCAGGCACACGCGCGTTGCGGCCAATGATGCCAAAAATTCCGCACATCCGGACTGTCGCTCCCTCAGGGCTTCGTCAATCATCTTACGCGAAGCCTTCGACCTTCGGGATTAGCGGAGAACTGCGGTGCTGAAAATCCAGCTTAAGCCCCATTGGAGCGACCTAAAGACAAGTCCGAATTCCAAATCGTTGATCGTTCTGCAAGACCACAGGCATTTCATAGTAAACAAATGACTTATTGGCTTTGTTCCGGCAAAAATACTATTTTATTATGTTAAAGATATTTATATTATATACACAACATCTTATAGATATAACACAATGGAACGCAAAAGCAGGGGCGTGACTGCAAACTCACGTCCCGCCCCCGAAGGCTTGTTCCAGGTTCACAGATTATTGGCCACTAGATACTGATACCAGTCCACTGCACGCTGTAACGCTCGTGTAGCGCTTGCAAAATGACGAGGCGGAGAATCGCCAGAGCTTACTCGGGCAGCCGCCTGCAGAGTCCGGTTGTCCATTTGCCGGAGGCCGACTAGGAACTCCTTCATAAGTTCAATTAGCTTCAGGGTCGCTAGCAGGCTTTGCTGCGGATCGACAATTACTTCAGGGGCTGCCCCCGCTATTGGTGGGAGCGGCCGCTTGAATGTCCCTGCATGCCGAAACAAATGGTGTGCCAGGAGGAGTGCATCGTGGCTGTTCGGTGATTTCGGCTGGTCGAGCAAATCCAAGAACCGAGGTCCGAAACCCTTGCGCACGGAATCCTTTAAGTCCTCAGGTACACGCCCGCCGCGTTCGACTTCGATTTTCAGGTGGTCCAGAAAATGAACGCCTTTCCGCAGGTCCTCAGGGCTGGCTGCATACCAAGAGTCCATGGTGGGGTCGCGACCTGTGTCGGGTGAGGATTCCTGCTCCTCCGGAGGAAAGAGCAAGGCGTTCACCCGGCGCATGTCGAGCAGGGCACCCAATTCGCACCCCCATGCGCAGTAGCAGATCTGCTTGAACGCGAGCTTCTGCAACGCGGTCTTGGGCAGCATCTGCGCGTGAAGATCGCGCTGCAACTTTTCGATCTTAGCTTTGTTCTCGCGGCGGATAATCATTTCCTTAGCGTAGAATCCGAGCTTTACAGCGTTGAGTCGAACATTGTTTTTTCCGATTTGCGTCTTCGGGCCGGTAGACTCGCGCGAGTTTTCCCGATTTGATTCGGGTTTGCTCATCCGTGACATATTTTTCTCCTGAATTTGCGAATTTTCGGGCAGTTCGGTTGTTCCGATGTCATCCTCGTTTGCAGATTCAAACGCTAGATGACCCGTCAGGTCGCGCCAATACGGCTATCCATGCAACTTAGTTCTCAGGATTTGCTACTGGTTCCCAGGACTTACTATTACCTGTCCAGATTGCACAGAACGTTCAGATCCATACTCATCATTCGAGGTCTATACAGCATCTCAAGTACTGGCGCACCTGAGAGAATCGCCTGACGCGATCTAGTGAAATGTTCACACCGTCATGTGACGCTTGTCAACCCCTGCAGGTAGTGGATAGCGAGTACTTTTAGCCCACTCACAAAATAGTGTTAAATCAATCGCTTTTGACCTTATTTTCGCAGATCGAGGCACCCATTCACCCAAAAATGGTGCCGTCCTGCCTGCCATGGTCATCAGTCTTGCATCGCGGCTTTCTGCTTGGTCACCAAGCGCTGCAAGAACTTCGGTCCCTCTTTCTTGTAGGCCTGCACACCTTCAGACAGTAGCACTTCGCAAACCGGGCCCGGAGTGGCCGCCGCGGTCGGAGAAAAGGCACCTAGATGACGGCTATTACTTCTCTTTCTTCTGTGTAGCCCACCTTGCGAGAGCCGCTTTTTTGGCGCTAGCACTCCTCTCTTCCGGGGTCAAATTGGCGGCTCGTCTTTTCCCGCCTTTCGAGCCTCCCATTTTTCCCAATGCAACGGCGTGAGGATTCTTCTTGGACATTTCTGCTTACTTTTATGCCTGAACTGGCGACAAGAACGCAACAGTAAATAATCCTATTGACAATGCGTACACGCCTACGCATAATACAAATAGTATGCGTTAGCGCCTACGCATAATACGAGAGGATGTGAGGATTTCTATGACGCGAGCGGCAATGGCAGCGAATCAAAACGTTCGGCTTGCAAAACAACGATGGGCGGGACTGCCTAGAGTGGCGCTCATAGCATTGAGAGAGCTGAGTCGAGAATATCGGCTGTCCGTCGCGTTAGGCGATCTGCTTTACCTTAATGAACGTTGGTACGTAACCCACGCGGGTCTCTTAAGGATTGCTCAAAGGAGGAAGTGTTCTGGAATAAAGGTAGAGTGCCTGGGAGAATTTTCCGACCCAGGCGCAACACGATGGGCATTCAAGGCCACGGTCTTTAGGTCCGGCGATTGCAGAGGTTTTGTCGGATATGGCGATGCCGATCCTTCCAATGTCTCCTACCTCGTCCACGGCGCCGAGATGCGTGTGGCCGAGACCCGTGCAGTCAATCGCGCACTGCGCAAGGCCTACGGAATCGGCATCTGCTCGGTTGAGGAGATCGGTTCCTTCGCCGAGCCGCCGCAATCCTCCCGGGAGTCGAAGAAGCTCCCGCCGCAGCCGTCCAATGGGAATGGAAACAACGGCAACCCCAAGGTTCGAGACCGCCTTTGCCAACTCATCCGCCAGCATCAACTCGATCCCAACCTGGTTAAGGCCTACGCCACCGACTTCTGTGGCGTCAAGGCGCTTCGCGATGCCACCCGCGAACAAGTAGAGACCTTCGTACAACAACTGGCCGATTGGGCCGAAAAGGACCGCTCTGCCCTGCTATGCCAGCTCAACAGCTATCTCGGCCAGAAAGTAGGTGCTGCATGAAACGCCAGATCACGGGCTTGCACGCCGCCGATCGCTGTGCCACCGACCAGATCCCCGACGGTGTTTTCCTTGTTCGCGTGCAACGAGTCCAGTTCCGTCGCCAGGCTCAAAAGCCCTACTACACGCTGGCTCTGGCCATTCTGGAGCCCACACGGTTTGCTGGACATGTCCTTTCCAGCCGCCTCTATTGCGGCCCGAAAGTCCTGTGGAAGCTGAACTGGTTCCTGCGCGACTTTGGCTACAACACCGAGCTGCTCGGGCGGGATGAGGTCGACGAGATCCAACTCGTCGGTCTGAAGGGCGTGGTCAAGATCAGTCACATCGTTTGCAACGGCACTTCCCTGCTCCGACTCGACGGCTTTGCTCCCGCCGGCCGTTGGGAAGATCTTTCCCCGGCAAATCTGGACAGCCCGCAGGTGGCCTGAAATGACCTACAGCTACACCCAGATCAGCCAGTACCTCACCTGCCCGCGGCGGTATCGGCATCGCTACCTCGATGGCTGGAAGGAGAAAGACACTCGCGCTGCGATGCTCTTCGGTCGTGCCTTCGAACAAGCCTTGGGTGCTTATTTTCGCCGGGAAGATCCCGGAGCGGTCCTGTTCGCCGAGTGGTCTGCCTGTCAGAACCAAGGCTTGCACTACTCCAATGGAGACTCCTGGGATCGGATGCTGTGTCAGGGAATCATGCTATTGACCCGGTTCTGTCAGGACGACCGGGTCCAACTCCACCAGCCTCGACGGAATCTGCAAATCAAATTCACCCGGCCGATTGCCGGGAAGAACGACTTTGTTGCCTATATTGACGCCGTCGGCAAACTCGACGGAAAGCGCTGCCTACTGGAGTGGAAGACCTCATCTAGCCGATACCCGGAAGAGCCAGAGGGACTGTTATCTCTGGATCCCCAACTCGTCTGCTACTCGTGGATAACCGGTATCGCGGAAGTTGCCCAGATTGTGTTCGTCCGCAAACGGCTGGTCGAGGTTCAGTACCTGCGAACTACCATCACCGACGAGCAGCGCGAGGAGTTCGGTCGCTTGGTACGGGACACGATCCAAAGAATCGAGTCGGCACAGTTCCTACCCCACAGTGGCATCCGCTTTCCGCAGAATCCCTGCAGCAGCTGTCCGTATGTGGGGCTTTGTCTTCGAAAACAGGAGATGGCTGACGCACGCCTGGTGCGGCGTCCAGGAGCAGAGAGTCTTGATTGGCTTGACGAGCTTGCATACTGAGAATCCGCCCGTGCCGCCGAGTTCAATCGCCGCCGCGCCCTGTTCGTACTCGGCAAGATTGGCGAGATTCTGGCCTGGGAGGAACGGAAAGAGACAGAGAGGGACACCAAGTTCGTGGAACTGGGGCGCTACCTATGCGAGGTGCGGGTGGGACAGTACTGGAGACTGGAGGACCTGAAGTGCTTCGATGAGTTCCTGGAGAGGCGGTTTCCGGGGTACCGGCGGAAGGCGTACTACCTGATGTCGATTCACGAACACCTGCCGCCACAGGCACGAAAGCAGCTGAAGGAGGTGGGCTGGACGAAGGGGATTGAGTTAGCCAAGCTGGCCAGGAGGGATGGGCAGCACTTCGATTGTGCAACCTGGTTGCACAAAGCCCGTCAGATGCCGAAAGAGGAATTCAAACAAGAGGTCGAGAAGGAACTAACGGGGCGGGAAACTGAACCGTGGGAGATTATCTACTTCAAACTGTACCAGAGCCAGATCCCGGTCGTTGAGCGGGCGATCGAGACGGCAGCTCTGATGCTCGGAAGCGACCGATCCCGAGGCTACTGTTTGGAGATGATCTGTGCCGACTTCCTGGCCGGAGCCAACTTGGACAGCGGAGATCCGGAGATGCTGCTGTTCTCGATGACGAGGTTCTTCAGGTTTCTGCCCGATCAGCAGCGGCAAGCATTCTTTGAAGGCCTGAACGAGAAGGCATCATGAGTTCGATTCGCTCAAAACTCCCGTTACGGCTGGATCCGGCGTCGTACGAAACCCTTCGGCAGCAGGTTCTGCGTCGTGACGGCTGGAGGTGTCAATCCTGTGGCACGATGTCGAACCTGGAGATCCACCACCAACTATTTCGCAGCCACACGGGCCACGACTCCGAGGAGAACCTGATCACGCTCTGCACGCAGTGCCATGCCGGCGTGCATCATAATCTAAATCACATTTCCTTCTTGAACTCCTTGTAAGTGGTCGTATGGGTCAACCCAGTATTCATGAGGTCTTGACAGCAAAAAACGAATTCTACGGGGCCCGGCGCCGGGGGCAAACAAAATCGCATCTTTTCGCGGTGGCTGATGGAAAAGCAGGCGAGCAGACTGGACTCCCTTGCCGGCAGATCTACTTGGGCGCGGAAAGCGCGGCCCCAAACGCCGAAACCGTTGATCCCTCCGGTTCCACCTGTGCCCTTTGTTCGCCTAAGTGGCTGACGATTCAATAACAGTTGTTCCACCCAATTCTGCGCACGACGACAACTCCTCTCTTCGATTCGGGGAAAGGCGAGAACCACGTTCTGCCTTGTCCAATACGATCCACTGGCGGACCATAAGTTCGGGAAGGATTCTAAGGGAACACCAAATATGTCACAGCCTTGCATCCGTCGAAATCTAGCCGATATTGAACACGGCAACTACGGAAATGCCAGTTTGTGTGGAAGACTCGTCAGTTCCGCAATCGCGCCCGTCCAATTCGCTATGGACTTGATTGCACCGCGCATATGAAGAACGCGTCGGTGTTTCGGTCAAGTCTCCAATCCTTAGTCGGTACCAGTTCGTTCCAGCGTCCCCCGTGCATCAATGCTCGGGGTCGCTGCGCGCGTGCTGAGACTTCGCTCCCTAACTACGTCACGAACAACGTAGTGCGGACGAGCCCTTCGCTTCTTCGTAAACCCGCCCTACATACTCCCCGATGATTCCCAGAAAAAACAGATTCACACCGGAAAGAAAGGTGATCGCGAGGACTAACGCCGTGAAACCCTGTGGTGCGTGTAACCAAAACTTCACATACAGCGCGTAAATGGAGTACAGCAACGAAAGTCCGGTTGCAGCTGCTCCGAATATCGCCGCAGCCCGCAGAGGGACGATGGAAAAAGCAAAAATCCCATCCGATGCCAGCTTCAGCAGACTCAGTGGACTGTATTTCGTACGGCCCGCGCGGCGGGCCGCGCGTTCGATAGGAACACCAATCTGGCGAAATCCAACCCACGTCCTCATTCCACGCAGGTACCGATGGTGCTCTGGCATTCTCCTGATTTCCTCGACGACGCGTCGTGACATGAGCCCAAAGTCGCCAGCATCGAGCGGCAACTGAATCGAAGAGAGGGTGGCGAGCAGGCGGTAGAAAAGGTAGTAGCAAGCGCGCAGCCACCAGGCCTCTTTGCGATTCACGCGCTGCACGTACACCACGTCATAGCCCTGCTTATACGAAGTCCAGCAAAATGGGAATGGCTTCGGGGGGATCCTGCAAATCCCCGTCCATGAGTACTGTCACATCGCCCGAAACATAATCCAAGGCCGCCCCAAGAGCGGTCTGATGACCAAAATTGCGCGAGAGCGCAATCGCAACCAACCGAGGATCTTTTTCGCAGCTTCTTCCAGCAGTTGCCACGTGCGGTCTGAACTTCCGTCATCCACCAGGACGATCTGGTGCGGCCCACCCGGGATCCCATCGAGAACGGCGCGCGTCCGTCGAAGCAATTCGGGCACAACCGCTTCTTCGTTATAAACCGGGATCGCGACGGAAACGCTTGGTTGCTCGGTCATGTTACCTCTGAAGCTCCTTTTCACTCACCCGAAACATGACCAACCTGATTTCCTTCTAGGCTTGCTTCTCCAGAACAGCCATAACAGATGTGCCCAAGAATCTCTGCGGAAGCGGCTCACATCTGCGCCAAAAATGACAGGACGCGGTTCATGTATGTGCCCCCGAGCATCGAATCCGGCCCTGCCGTTGCTACGCTGCATACTCATGGCCTTCCGCAGCAGAAGGAGCGGAACCAGGGGAAGACCCCAGTAAGTAAAAGCATCGTGCCTTCAAACCATTCTGTTCTGCGACCTCTGCCAACTGATCCATTGAATACCGCCGAACATGCCCCGCCGCGCGGTCGTAGTCGGAATAGAAAAACTGATTTGCGGGAACGTTGATCAGGAGAATGCCAGACTCCGCCAGATGGAACTTAACGGATTGCAGAAACCCGCGATTCGTTTTCGATATGTTCAAGTACATCGAACAACAACAAGAGATCGAAGTGAGCGCGGAACTCCGGGTTGCGCTGATGAATGTTGTAGCAATAGAGCGGGCTCTGACGGCTCACATTCTTCTGGAGCGCGACCTCATTCAGTTCGAATCCAGCGACACGAGATCCCGTAATAATCTTCGATGTCCCTTTGAAGCAATCCGTTGCCGCAGCCGATCTCGCCAACCCGGCTGGAATTCCGGAATACCGAATCCGCCAGCCTCCTCATGACTTCAAAACGACGCCGAATCCAAAAATGATCGCTGGTGGCAATGTCGAACCACCAATCGCCCATACTTACCGGCATGGAAGGGGACAGATACGTGATACGATCTTCAGCCGTCACCGCAGACCTCTCCTGGCGGATTGATGCTGCTCGATCTGCCGATCCAACCAAATCACCGTCATGAGCCTCCAGATGGTTCGCCCGTGCGGTCACGGCTTGGCCCTTCCTATGAAATACACCATATTCCACAAGATTGTGCCCATTAGAGTCACGGGATAGAACTCAACCATGAAATCTCGCCCCTGCCGTCGGCGGGCACTTTTGACATAACGTCGATTGAAATCGATACCGAGGTACTCGTCCTGGGCAAAATGTCGCGTGTTTGTACCAGGACCGCACCCCACATCAAGTGCCCGACGCACACGGCATAGATCGTTGTTCGCAAGAACCGGGGGAAAGCTTCTGTTCCGCAAACTGCGCCTGCCACAGCCGGTAGACGGCAGTGTGACCAAGTACGCCTACCAAACTCATAAGCTGGCCTCGCTCGCGATTTGCAGATGGTGAATTGCCGAATGATATCAGGAAAGCCACTCGTCGAGAAATGCGATCCTGCCATATAATTGCCACCATCGCTGACGAACCGATTCGCCCGATAAGATCGTCGGACGCAGCACCAAAGATGACAAATCTGCTCCGTGACACCCACACAACCTCCCGAGAGCAGGACGCTTCTCCCGTGAAGGCCGGGGGCTACTCTGCAAGCCGAGCATTGGCTCAGGTTTGCGCCGTTTTCATCGTCCTCGCAATTTATTCTTATCCTTCACTGAGGGCCCGAGCGGACTTCGGACCATCGGTCCTGCCTCCGATGTTTGCGCCTGACCTCAGCCTGTACTTGAACTTAAGCAGCCTTCGAACGGTCCGGACTGGACAGGTCTTGAATCCTTATTACTCTGTCCCCGTACCTGCGCAAGGAACGGCATATTTGAAATGCCGCCTGGGCGCTGCTCTATTCAGCGAATGGGACCAACTCCTTGGTGGCCGGATGTACCTCGCGATGTTCCTGTGGAACCTCTTCTGGTGGGCCGTTCTCTGCGCCATTGCGCTTTGGTTATTCGAACGTTTCTTGCCCATAACTGCACGGGGGACCGCAGTGGCCGGTCTGGGCTTGCTGATGCTGGTCAATACCCCCATGGCCAAGCCTTTGCTAGCCGCGTGGATCCACCTGCCGTCTCTTTCCGGCTTCCAGAGTGTATCCCTTCCCTTCACGCGCGCCTTCTCACCCCAAATTCCCATCCCGCTGCTCCTCGCTTATCTCGGACTGCAAATGGGTACCCTGCGCGGTAAAGGTCTCCACCGTTGGATTGGCATGGGAGTGCTGCAATTGCTCGCTCTTTCGACCTTTCCCTATGCCACATTGATAATGGCCGGACTGACATTCGTGAGCGTTGCGTGGCAGGTGTTTTCACGAAGCGGATCTAGCATGTGGCACATTCCCCTGGTTTATGGTTTAGGCTGCGCAATCGCGGACGGCGCATTTCTGATGAGCGGATCACTGAACATATACGCCAGCCACTCCTCCCCTGTCCATTTTCAACCACAGTTGCTGCCTCATCTGATCGGTGGGGCGTGGCTCTTGCTATGCCTGCTAACCCTCGCCACGGTTCTTGCCAGGACTCTGCCCCCGGAAGTGAAATGGCCATTGGTCGGCTTGGGCGTAACCACTGCGCTGCTGATGCTCGGGGACGCTGTGGTTCCCCCAACCGTCCTGCTGTTGTCAACACATGCAGGTTTCTTTGCGCACGTCTCGATTGCCGTTCTCTTAACGTTTCTCGTGGCCACGGCATTGGTCCGCACACGTAACAATTCCGTGGGAGTAGGCATTGCTTTTAGTGTTGTCCTGACCATTCTGCCGTTGAACGGACTGCTACTCTCTCTGGGAACATACAACGCATTCCTCCCGCTCAACCTGCAACAGGTGGAAGTGGTACGGTTGCTGAGTTCGTCGCGACCTATGGAGGGAGATCTTCTTGTTGCACGTTCACGAACCGTTGATGATGCCTGCGGCTGGATCGCTCTGCTATCGAAAGGACCTGTGCTTTTCTGTACGGATGCCGAAACCATGCTCACCCCACAGCAAAACCGCGACATACACCGCTTTCGGCAAGCTGTGTATCTTTACTTGAGCGGAAAAGACAGCGGCTCACTACAACGCACACTTGCTGGCCCTGATCCTTCATCGCAGATGTACCAGTTGGGTTATTGGGCGGAGGCCACGCCATGGCCGGGTGAAGAACGCAACGAAGGGGTTCGCGCGATTCAGTCTGATCTGATTCCATTCCTGGAACAAGTCGAACGGCATGATGTTGCCGTGGATGCCTTCTTTCATCAGTATCGCAGGATTATCGTTATCGACAACCAGCGGGACCGGACTTTCGCCGCGGACCGACTCGCTTCACTCCTGAAGCTCGAAGGACAACAGACCAGCAATGATTTGGTGCTTCTCTCTTATGTCCCGAAATAGTCCTTTCCTTTAGATCCGAAGTACAGAATTTTTATATCGAACGACTTAAAGAGCGCGAGGTTCGGCGAGCTAACGCGATCCGGCGCTAACCTTGTGTCGCGGATCGTCACAGCGATGACTTAGGACAACTCCGCCTGCCCAATACAAAGCACGCTCATTGATTGCCACACCTAGCACCTTGGAACATTTTGCGCAAACGATATCAAATTCGCCATCGGCACGTTTACGAACGACAGCTTCGCCGGACGGTTCACTTCCTGCTAGGGAGCTAGCGGGGACCAACTGAAGCGGCATGGCGCGTTCACTATAGCACACCATCAAGTCCGTTATCCGGACTTATCTCACATGGTAATCTCCCCCAAGACGCCGGTCGCAGATTTCAGCGCTGCCCTTTTTGGCGTTTCAAAGTCTCCCCTGACACTCGAATCGAGCGAGTTCCGCCAGCACCTCCCAATGTCTCGGATGCGGTCGGCGTCGGCCCGCACGGATCGCAACGGCATACAGTAACGTTCGCGTCGGTCCTGTGCTGCGGCGGCGACGTGGGGTTGTAAGTGTGAACCAAGCTCCTCGGAGAGACGTATCTCAGTAGTGACGAGCCGATTCCGTGGTTTTGAGTGCTATGGCGATATTACCCAGCCATCCCACGCGGCTGGCATTACAACCTTCTGATAAGTGCTCCAGAACGACCAACGATCCAAGCACGCTGCTCCAACTCGACCTGTTTGGTTGACGCATGCCCGAATCGCCAGATAAGTTTTAATGCAACCATGGAACCAAATGCGTTCGTAGCCGAGGTGTATCGCCGAATGTCTGTGAGGCACGTGGCGGAGCGCCCGAAGCCGAGCTTCGCAGAAATTCAGAATAATTCACGGGTCTTGCTGGCCATGGCCGAATACGCTCCGCTTCTGCCCGCCGACAAGACTGTCCGCGATCTTGGACATCGGGTTTGGAGGCGGCTGGTTCCTTGGAGCCTGTTTAATTCTCGGCTACACCAACCTTTCAGGCGCAGACTTCGGAATTGAGAATAAGCGTCACGTTGCTGATTGGAAAAAGGACCCGTCACCCTTCACGAGATCCAAACGGACATCGGAACCTTTCTCAGCCATCACCCAGGGCAATTTGACTTCATCCATATGTCACACGTTATCGAGCACATCCCAAAACACTCTTTGCTCTGGATTGCGGATGTGATTTACCAAGCATTTAAGCCCGGAGGTGCGCTCCTGCTGCGAACACCCAACATGGAAGGACCGACGCCAAACTCCAGCCTCTACGTCACGCTCGCTCACGAATGCGGGTTTTGCGGCTCGAATCTGAAATCGCTTCTCCATATCTGCTGCTTTGATCAAATTCAGTTCCACGATATGCGAGTAACTCGTCCGACACTCCGACAGCGAGTCGGCGCAATTCTCCGCTGGCCATTTGTGCAGGAAAATCGAGCCCGCCATTGGCTCTTTGGAGTGAACGTGGAAGGACAGTTTGGGACGGAACTGATTGTATCTGCACGCCGGGGGCGATCCTCCATATTGTTCTCCACCGAATACAAGTAAAACGCCTCCTTCCCGTTGAACAAGAGCGATGTGGAGCGTTTGGTGCCACGCCTGTTTACAACAGTTATCCTGCGATCAGGGCCTGCGCCCTTTGATTTCAATGGATTGTATTTGCAACAACTATCACTCCTGTCGATGCGCTATCCTAGTCGTGACCGGCAAAGCAACCATCGAAACATGAGAGCCATTTCTGGAATTCGGAATTTTGCCAAATCTTGCGCCGTTGCTGTGCTAGGACCGGAAGCCAAGCCCCGAACGATAATTCGGGGCGCAGCATCCGGGTACCGGATTTGTGTTTCTCCAACCGAAAATCTCGGATACTTGCTAGGAACCGCTGAACCTCACTTGCAACGAATCATCAGGAAATACGTTGCGCCTGGCGACGCAGTCTACGACATTGGCGCGAACATGGGGTACGTTTCCCTGTCACTTGCAAAACTGGTTGGGATACGAGGTCGTGTAATCGCGTTTGAGCCCGTTCCGCGAAATGTGGAGTTGCTTCGGAGAAACATTGAAGATAATCAACTCGCAAATGTTCACCTCTTGGCGGTTGCAGCCTCGGACAAGTGTGGAGAAGAGGTCATCCGTATTGCTGAGAACCCTTCCACGGCAAGTCTGGTTTGGCATCGTGACAATCCGGCAGCGGTAGGGCTTGTCATTAAAACAGTGGTAATCGATGACCTGGTTGATATGGGTGACCTTCCCGAACCGACATTTGTCAAAATCGATGTCGAGGGTGCTGAGGGGCAGGTCTTAAAAGGAATGCGCCGTACAGTCGCTAAAGCAAGGCCCATACTATTTGTCGAATGCTCGGACGCGGGACGCGAAACAACTTGGCCTTTGCTTTCTGAGTTGGGGTATCGTTGTCAGTCAGCCATAACACGCAAATGGGTAAGCGTTTTTGACGACTATCGGCACGCTGACTTTCTCTGGATGCCCTAGTCCGTCAGTAGCTGTCGTAACATCCGCCATTACACTCGTCAACCCTTTGACCGCGGGTCCCAGACGAGTCCAAGCAATTCTGCTATGGCCAGATTAGAAAACTACCCATTCCTAACGTTATGTGTGGAAATCAAGAAGGCCAATCTTTACGGGGCTTCCACGGCGCAATTCTGGGCAGGTTTTCTAACGCCGATGCCGTAGACGTGTCGTGGAACACCTCTTTTGAGTGTTCGCCATACCGGACACGAACATGACGCGGTCCAGAAACGCTAGTGCTGTATCGGACGCGCCCCGCCCGACTCCCAAAATCTACCTGCCACTCACTACGGGGCGCGTCCGATACAGCTGTTTGAAGGAAGCCGCTGCTGAAGAAGCGGTTATGCAAATTCAATAGGGTTGCGGTGATGAGAAAGACCCTGGGAATCGGTGATGGACCTAACCGGAGTGCAGATGGGCCTGGTTCGATTGTAGTTTGCGTGCGAAAATTTCAAGCCAGGAGCTTGGTGGGGAACAACGAGAGCGCACCACGGCTGCAGGTGATGGGAAGCACCGAGCGAGCGAGATCGGAATGGGAGTTTCATGGCGCGGCTCCGATGAGAAAGGGCGGAGAACGGAGTTGGATCTGGGCAGCAGTCAGTCTCTCGATGACCACCATGGGGCCGCCACATTGGGGACAGAGCCAAAGTGGGTTCAGTTTCTTGGATGGCGAGGCTTCTGGTTCGGATTGCGACGGTTGTTCCGAATCGAGTAGTCGAAAGCAAAGCGGCAGGAGAGTGGCGCGGCGGCGGTTAGCAAGGAAGCCGAAGTGACGGATGCGGACGAAGCCTTTGGGCAGCGTGTGCAGCAGGAAGCGGCGCAGGAACTCATCGAGCGCAAGGGTCATCAACTTGTGTTCATTGTCGTGAGCGGAATCGCGCCAGCGAAAGGTGACTTGATCATCAGCCAAGGAGACGAGGCGGTGGTTGGAGGATGGCGACGCGATGGGTGTAGTGGCCTAAATAACAGAGCGCATGCTCGGCGCCTCCGAAAGGCCGTTTAGAGTAGACGTGCCAGTCGTTTCGGAACAGGGTTCTTAACCAGGCGGAGAAGACGTTGGGGTGAGCGAGGGGTTTCAGGTTGCCATGGAAGCCCAGCTTGCCCTGCCGGAAGTTGCGTTGGAGAGCGGCCACAAACTTACCGCGAAAGACGCGACTGAGCACCTTGACGGGAAGAAAGAAGGGGTAGCGTGGCTGAATCCAATGGGTGCGAGCGAGCGACAATCCGCCGGCGGGCACGACACAATGCACGTGCGGGTGATGTTCGAGTTTTTGATTCCAGGTGTGGAGCACACTGAAGAAGCCGATCTCGGCGCCGAGATGTTGGGGATCGCGAGCGACTGCGAGGAGGGTTGCGGCACTGGACTGCAACAAAAGATGGTACAGGAGTTTCTTGTTCTGCAAGGCGAGCGGCGCCAGTTCACGAGGTAGGGTAAAGACAACATGGACGTAGCGCGTGGGGAGAAGCTCCTGACGACGCGCTTGGAGCCAACGAGCACGGGCGTTGGCTTGACACTTCGGGCAGTGCCGGTTGCGGCAGCTGTTGTAAGAGATAGCCGGGCGGTACCCACAGGCGATGCACTCATCGAGATGCCCTCCCAAGGCGGCGGTGCGACAGCGTACGATGGCCCGCAGCACGGTGAGGTGTTGCCAGGTGATCCACCTGCGGCTGCGTTCGATGAAGGCGCGGCCCGCGGCGCGAACCAGAGCGGCCACCTCAAGCGGCGGCCGGTTCATCTACGGGTTCTGCGGTGACTTATCTTTCAACTTGAGCAAGTCCAGGGGACTGGCGGTAGCGTGGAGATGCCGTCGCGAGAGATGAAGATAAATCGTGGTCTCCTTCAGATCGTGATGTCCCAGGAGCAGTTGAATGGTGCGCAGGTCAGCCCCGTTTTCCAGCAGGTGCGTAGCGAAACAATGGCGCAGCGTGTGGGGATGAACCCGGTTCTGCAGGCCCGCCCGCTGGGCAGTACGTTGGCACGCATACCACACGGCTCGGGGAGTGACGGGACGGTTGGAGGTGTGCCGGGATCCGCCCGGAAATAACCATTCCGTGGGTTTGCGCTTCAGGCTACGCCAATAGTCGCGCAAGGCTTCCAGCAGCGTGGGACTGAGCATGACATCCCGGTCCTGACGACCTTTGCCACTGCGGATGTGGATTACCATGCGTCGGCTGTCGATATCGGGGATTTGCAAGCGAGCCAACTCAGCGCGCCGTACCCCCGTGCCATAGAGCGTCATCAGTACCATGCGATGAAACCGAGTCTGGGACGAGTCGATGAGGTGGGCCACTTCTTCCGGGCTCAAGATGGCGGCCACGCTCCAGGTTTTCTTGATCGTCTGCGTGTAGAAGAACCGCAGAGCCGCGAGCCGTTGCGTCACTGTGGACGCGGCTAGCTTTCTCTCGCGGAACAAATACGCTTGGTACTCGCGAATGTGCTCCGGACTGAGCTGATCCGGAGGGCGCCGAAAGTGACGCGCAAAATCCTCGATCGTTTGGATGTAGCAGTCGATGGTAGTCTGAGCGTAATTACGACGCTCGAGTTCTTCGAGCATCATTTTGCGAAGGTGGGTCATAGGTGTTCTCCTTATGACCCAACCTTATTCGCTCACACACAACCGCTCACACCGGACACGCGAAAGCGTCTGCCGCTAAGGCTTCGTTCAAACGGGCTTCGAGGAAGTTGGCCGGATTGGTACTGGGAAGTCGACCTGTCGGAAGATTTGCTAGCGATTGCTTGCTAGACGCCATCGAGAATTGCCGCTACTGTTCCGTTTCAGATTTCTGTTTTGAAAGGAAGCGCTGAAGGTACTTGGAGCCCTCTTTCTGATACGCCGCGACACCTCCTCGCAGTAGTACCTCGCAGACCTGAGATATGCTGCGTTCCTCTCTCTGCGCAATTCTTTCCAGCTGCGTCCTTAGTTCTGGATTCATACGTATCCCGAGAAATGCGCTCTTCGTCACTCTGCAAATATACTCCAAACATAGTTTCTGATTGTTAAACAACCGTTGACAAGTTAGTTTTAATATGTTAACGTTTGTTAAACATTATTGCGAGGAGGTTGGTAATGCAGAAGAGATCCGGATCAGCTGAATTACACGGACCCAGGCGCCGCAAGGAACTAGCCGGGAGGAATCTAAGGTTGGCAAGACAGATGTGGGGAGACCTTAAGCCTGGTTTCTTCGAAACCTCGAGGCCTACTCCACGGAATTCGGCTTCTCAATTGTTGCAGGTGATCTTCTCTACTTGGATAGAGGGTGGTATGTAACCCATACCGGCTTGATTCGTCTGGCCCGCAGAAAACGCTGCGTTGGCATTGATGTGAAACCTGTGGCTGAGTTCTCTGATCAGGCAGCATCTCGTTGGGCATTTCAGGCTACCGTTTTCAGATCCATGAAGTGCAAAGGCTTCGTCGGATACGGCGACGCTGACCCTTCCAATGTCTCTTTCCTCGTCCACGGCGCCGAAATGCGGGTGGCGGAAACTCGAGCCGTCAACCGCGCTTTGCGCAAGGCCTACGGCATTGGCATCTGCTCGGTTGAGGAAATCGGCTCCTTCGCGGAGCCGCCACAATCCTCCCGAGAGTCGAAGAAGCTCCCGCCGCAACCTTCTAACGGACAGAACGGTAGCCCCAAGGTTCGCGACCGCCTTTGCCAGCTCATCCGCCAGCATCAACTCGACCCCAACCTGGTTAAGGCTTACGCCACCGACTTCTGTGGCGTCAAAATCCTTCGCGATGCCACCCGCGCACAGGTGGAAACCTTCGTCACGCAGCTGGCCGACTGGGCTGAGAAAGACCGCTCTGCGTTGCTCTGCCAGCTCAACAGCTATCTCGGCCAGAAGGAAGGTGCCGCATGAAACGCCAAATCAATGGCTTGCACGCCGCCGATCGCTGTTCCACCGACCAGATCCCCGACGGTGTCTTCCTGGTTCGGGTGCAGCTAGCCCAGTTCCGTCGCCAGGCACAAAAGCCCTACTACACCTTGGCTCTGGCTATTCTTGAGCCCAGCAGGTTTGCTGCCCACATTCTTTCAAGCCACCTCTATTGCAGCCCGAAAGCCCTCTGGAAGCTGAACTGGTTCCTGCGCGACTTTGGCTACAACACCGAGCTGCTCGGGCGGGATGAGGTCGACGAGATCCAACTCGTCGGTCTGAAGGGCGTGGTCAAGATCAGTCACATCGTTTGCAACGGCACTTCCCTGCTCCGACTCGACGGCTTTGCTCCTGCCGGCCGTTGGGAAGATCTTTCCCCGGCAAATCTGGACAGCCCGCAGGTGGCCTGAAATGACCTACAGCTACACCCAGATCAGCCAGTACCTCACCTGCCCGCGGCGTTACCGGCATCGCTACCTTGATGGCTGGAAGGAGAAGGACACCCGAGCAGCGATGCTCTTCGGTCGCGCCTTCGAACGAGCCCTGGGTGCCTATTTTCGCCGTGAAGATCCCGGAGGAGTCTTGTTCGCTGAATGGACTTCCTGCCAAAACCAAGGCTTGCACTACTCCAACGGAGACTCTTGGGATCGCATGCTGCGGCAAGGAATCATGCTATTGACCCGGTTCTGCCAGGACGATCGTGTCCAGGTCCCCCAGCCTCGACGGAATTTGCAGATCAAGTTTAACCGGCCGGTTGCCGGAAAGAACGACTTCGTCGCATACATTGACGCCATCGGGAAACTCGACGGAAAGCGCTGCCTGCTGGAGTGGAAGACCTCGTCTAGCCGATACCCGGAAGAGCCTGATGGACTGCTCTCTCTGGATCCCCAACTGGTTTGCTACTCCTGGATGACCGGCATCGCCGAGGTTGCCCAGGTCGTATTCGTTCGCAAACGGCTGGTCGAGGTTCAATACCTGCGAACCACCATTACAGAGGAGCAGCGCCACGAGTTCGAACGCCTGGTAGGGGACACAATCCAAAGAATCGAATCTGCGCAGTTCCTACCCCATAGTGGCATCCGCTTCCCGCAGAACCCCTGCAGCAGCTGTCCCTATGTGGGACTGTGTCTTGGGAAGCAGGAGATGGCTGACGCTCGCTTGGTGCGACGTCCAGGAGCAGAGAGTCTTGATTGGCTTGACGAGCTTGCATACTGAGAATCCGCCCATGCCGCCGAAGTTCAATCGCCGCCGTGCCCTGTTCGTATTGGGAAAGATTGACGAGATTCTAGCGTGGGAGGAACAGAAAGAGGCGGAGCGGGATACCCGATGGGTGGAACTTGGGCGTTACCTGTGTGAGGTGCGGGCGGGACAGTACTGGCGAGTGGAGGGTTTGAAGTGTTTCGACCAGTTTCTCGAGAGGCGTTTCCCGGAATCGAGGCGGAAGGCCTACTACTTGATGTCGATTCACGAACACCTGCCGCCGCAGGCGAGAAAGCAGCTGAAGGAAGTGGGCTGGACGAAGGGTATCGAGTTGGCCAAGTTGGCACGGAGGGACCGGCAGCACTTCGATTGTGCAACCTGGTTGCACAAAGCCCGTCAGATGCCGAAAGAAGAATTCTAGCAGGAGGTCGAGAAGGAACTGACGGGGCGGGAGACGGAACCGTGGGAGATCATCTACTTCAAACTTTACCAGAGCCAGATGCCGGTCATTGAGCGAGCGATCGAGACGGCAGCTCTGATGCTCGGAAGTGACCGATCCCGAGGCTACTGTTTGGAAATGATCTGTGCGGACTTCCTGGCTGGGGCCAACCTGGACCACGGAGATCCGGAGATGCTGCTGTTTTCGATGACGAGGTTCTTCAGGTTTCTGCCCGATCAGCAGCGGCAGGCATTCCTTGAAGGCCTGAACGAGAAGGCATCATGAGTTCGATTCGCTCAAAACTCCCGTTACGGCTGGATCCGCCGTCGTACGAAACCCTACGGCAGCAGGTTCTGCGTCGCGATGGCTGGAGGTGTCAATCCTGTGGCACGATGTCGAATCTGGAGGTCCACCACAAACGGTTTCGGAGTCACTCCGGCGAAATTACGAGCTGAACCTTATTACACTTTGCTCTGCTTGCCACGCCAGTGCACATCAGCGCTGACGTATTCCTAGCTGCCTGCGGTGCATGTTCAGCATTCTTCCTGTCAACTCCCGTCACGGCAGAACCACCGTGTCCTTAACTGTGGGTCACCTTGGTAACGCGCATCCGAAACATCGGGCTTCGCGGTCCTAGACTGGCTCTAGACTCAACATTGCCCTTGGGAACTGGAACGTTCTTTCTGAAACATGAGGTTAGTCGTACGTACCCCACTATCCCCATCGGGGTCATTCATTTAGAGAAAACGCAGCGCGCATGGGCATCTTGTGTGCCAGGCAGATGTCGGTGATCTTGGTCATCAGAGACGCAATCTTCGTAGATCGCCTCCATCAGTGCACGCTGAGGAACGAATACGCACCGGAGGGAATGCTCACGCTCGAGGCGGTGGGGTTGCAAAAGTGCAGCGTGAGAGTATCCGCCGCACTCGCATAGGCATTCAGCGAAAGATTGCCTAAGGACTTGGGGGGCGTGATGCCCGTGATCAGATCAGACTTGGTCAACCCCGGTAACGCCTGCGTGACATCCTTGCAGCTCTGAGCCGCCACGTTTGTTGACGTGATGCCTGGTGTGGAATATATCTTCATCCTGCTCAGGGGAGATCCCTCACCCACCGTAAGTGTGTTGCCCTTCTCGATCGCGACCGGAACGGCGAAGGTCTTCCCACTCGCTGTGAGGCGTTCCTTCCAGTGCGTGCCGTCGCCTTTGTTGCCAATGTAGTTCGAGACGGAAACCGGCGCGCCGAACGCCAACTGCGACTGCGCGAAGCTTGCGCCTCTGGCGGGCACGTCCAGCCCGATATAAGTGTCCTTGTCGTCGTTGGAAGGCCGGTGAATCGCATCGGCCAGAGTTTTCGCGGGATCGGAATCCACCAGCGTAATGATGTGGGAAGGTCCTACGATTGCCGCGGGTGAATTCAGAAAATTGAGCCGGCCTTTCACATTCGGATCTGGACCGCCCGACGCTGGTCCATTTTGCATCAGCGTGCCCACAACTCTGGGTTGATTATTGCCTGCGGACTCGCCTGCGAAACAGACGGCGTAGACGCCCGGCGTACCTCTGGGGCAACGGTCGGCAAAAATACTCGGAACGTTGGCCAACGTGCTGATTACTGGAGAGACATTCGTCACGGGTGGCATGACCAGATCGGCGTAGGCTCCGCCAGACAAGATCACGCTGCCCGGCCAGAACATGAGAATTGGTTGAAAGGAAGGATTCTTGCTGACTTCGTATGTCTTGAGTGCTGCCTGCGAATCTGTTGCCTGGCAAACGTCGCCGGCACACTGAGGCACACCGGTGGCAACGGCGAAGTCTCCTTTTCCATATGGAGCTTTGAGAGCATTTCCGGCGCCTTCCGTGCGCAGGACGTCATAGGAAATATTTTCTCCGCTTGTCTTTTCTCCGCTTGTCTTTTCTCCGCTTGTCTTTTCTCCGTTTATCTTGGGCCAGGACACAACGATGTTCCCTTTTCCATTGGTGTCGGCATAGCCGGACTGAAGCGGGAGTGAGTATCCGCGGGAGGAATCCCTGGCGACGATCCAATACACATAATGGGTGCTTCCCGTGTGGGCGTAGGACGGCTGGCTACCAACGGCAAGCATCTCAGTCTTTGCGCTCAGGCGAGAACCGACCACAATGATGCCCGCCGCTCCGACGTTGCCTGCAGGGTTCATGGGAGTGTTCAACTCCATGTAGACGTTGTCAATCTGGGTGGGGCTGTAGCCGCCTCGCATCGTGCCCGTGCGGATTCCGAACTGCGAGAAACCTTGAATCACGCTGTCCGAAACATGCAACGAGTTGCCGGATTGCCAGTCGATCCCGTTCCCCGCGCCTTGCCCGCTGATCTGCATGTTCTTCAACCAGCCTACGGCGGAGCACTTGTTGAACGGGCCAGGCGCAAAGACCACGGACCCAACGAACTTCGCATCGTTCCGTATTCCGGCGCCGCCATAGTTCAAGCCGTCCAACGCAAAGGCTTGATCGTCGCAGACCGTTACAAGGTGGCCGAAGGTAGCGTGAGTCGAGGAATAGAGCACCGTGACGTCGCGCACAATCGTGGCATTTGCATTTACATAGAGCGCGCTGTTTGTGCCGCCGATCAAGTTCGGGTGAAATCGCAGGTGCTCGAGTTGAATGCTGCCGAAGTGATTGGGATTGCTGTCTCCGACCTTCATGCAATCTTCATCGAGAAGATAGCAGTCGATGGTTCCACCCGCTCCGCTAATCACCTGGCTGGTGGCTTCGATGTAAACAGGCGCATGAATCTTGTAGGGAGAACCCGCCGTATCCAGAACGACCATGCCGCCTTGCCGGCGGCGGATCCCTCCGCCGTAAGGCTCTGCGAGAAACATGGCATCTTCCGAGGCCTCTTTGATGCCGCCGGTCGCCGAACCTGCGCTGTAGCCGGCGGGATGCGGGTACTTCAAAATCACATCGATGGTGCACGATGCGTCTCCCGCGTGCCCGCCTCCACCGGCGATGAGTGCGGCTTCCGGGTCGCCCGTCCCGGTTATGTAAACGTACTCGTGCGGCGCGACGTGGCTGACTAGGGCCGGCGGGTCAGCTACTCTTAAACCGCGCGGGCAAGGTCTGAGCGTGATCGTATTCGCCCCCTCGGCGAGCACTGGCGGCATTGCGGGAGATTGAATCCAGTTGTACGCCGACGCGTATTTTGGGGTGGGTTGGCCTACATCCGTGGACCTTGCCTGACCCTTGGCGGCCACACTACTGAAAGGAGAAAACACCAGCGCGACCAGTGCAGCCATCGCAAACTTTCTTCGCCGTGGCATAAGGGTACCTCGTTTTTCTTTGACTAGTATGATTTCCGTTCCCGCGCTTTATCTGCCAGAGCTTTCGTCAGCCAAGCGCCGAGCCAACCGCAAAAGTTCCGCAACGTGTTTGTCCCAACTAAAGTCGCGGGAACGCAGCAATCCCAGTTCACGCATAGTCGTGGCCGGTTCGGTCGATTGAGACTGCATCGCGACCTCTGCCAGAATCTCCGGCGAAAAGCGCGGAAAATATACAGCCGCCTCGCCGCATATCTCGCGGTGCACAGCCAGGTCCGACGCAATCACAGGAAGGCCGCTGGCCATCGCTTCGACCAGTGGGTGAGCGAACGTCTCGGCGTAGGCGGGAGTCACATACAAATCGCACGCTCGATAGAGGTGATGCAGAGAGCCGTACGGCACCGTACCCAACTGAACGACCTCTTCGCCAAGGCGGAGTTGCCGCACCAATTCTGCGGCTGTGTCCGCGCGGTAGTCTCCGGGATTGTCCTTAGAGTTTAGTTTGCAGGTGAGAATCAGCCGGACCCTTCGAGGGCGCAGGGTCTCTTTCAAGATCGCGAGCGCGCGAATTAGCGTTTCAAAATTCCGGTAGTAATTGTAGTGGCTCACGAACAGCAGCCGCAGCGAACCTGAGGTTGCAGCGAGTTGTCCTTGGACGTCGGGCATTAACGGCGCCGGTTCGCGGAAGAAAGCCTCGTGATCGAAACCGTGATGGATCGAGACCACATCCATTCCCGTCCAACTCTGCAGTTCGCGGGCAAAGGTGGCGCTGGGAGCGACCGTGCAGTCCGCGGTGCGCACGGACCATTTGGCGAGCGGGGCCTTCACTTGAATGTCAAGCCACAAGCGGTAGTCGCCTCGATCCCGCAAATCGCGCTGAAAGTCTGCCGAGGTGTATAGAGCATTGCGGCTCAGAAGGATTTGAGGCACTGGCGAACGGTAAAGCGCAAAATTTCCAGTAGACAATAGAACATCTGCCCCGGAGCGACGAATGACTTCGGGCAAGTTGCGCTGCTCGTACCAGAAGCGTCTGCCAGAACGCGCGGGACCATCCCCCTGCACAACCCTAACGCGTGCGGATTCTGTGATCTCTCCGCGCAAGGCTGCATTGAGCAGCACCGTCGCGCGAGCGTCGTCCCGATCCGCCAGGCGCGGCAACACGTTGCGGACGTAAGTGAGTCCCCCTCCGGCACTGGCTGCGAGCGCATTGATAAAAAGGTGGATCATTTTCCGGTGCGAATCTTTCGCTCCGATCGCGTTCTCAGGCGTAACCAAGGTCACTCGATAGCGTAACGTAATGGTTACGCGACAATTCCGGCGGGCGAGGCTCGCAACATCTTGCGGAGGCGATTTCGTCGAGTGCTCCACCACGCATCCACCAGCCCCGAATAAAGAAAGTGGTATTCGGCAGCGGAGTATTTCACCTCGATCTCCCGACGCCACAGCAGCGAGGGGCTGTCATAACGGCTATCTATAGTTCCAGCGCAAGGGGCAAAACAGAAACGATGATGGCGCTGGATTACTTTCCATGCGTTCACATCGATTGCCTCCCATCCGAATGTCCAGGCGAATGCATCGACCGGCTTTTTCGTCCACGAGGCGAGCTTGCGTGCGCTATCGCCAATCTCGCGCTCCAACGCTTCGGGGGAGAGTCCCGCCAACCGTTGATGCGTGAGCGTATGGTTTCCGATCGCGTGGCCTCGAGCTGCCAACTCGCCGATCTGGGCGGGATTCATCGGTTTCCAGTCCTCCCATTTCTCGTCGCCGGGTCGCGAGTTTGGATTAATTCTCGACCGATAGAAAGCGAGAGCCTCGTCGGCCGCGCACTCTGCGAAGGCTGGCACCACGAAAAAAACTCCCCGGCCGCCAAAGGATTCGAGCAACGGCGCCGCTACTGTGTAGTTGCTCTCCCTCCCATCGTCGAAGGTAAACAGGACCGGAGGCTTAACGTTGTCATCCGATTCTGACTGTTGTTCCCACAGCTTGGCGAAACCCTCCAGGCTGGTAATTGTAAAATGCTGGGACGCCCACCCAAGCTGCTCGCGGAACTGCGCTGCCGAAGAAGCAGGAGTTTCATGTATCCCAATGGCCAGCCCTCGCGAGCGTCCGGCGCCTTTCTGAACGCGGAGCGCTATCTCGTCCAACCGGCCCAGAGTGGCAGCATGAATCAGCAATGACCGGGCTTGGCTTCTGATGTTCATGGTCTGAAGTTCATTGTGTGAAGTTCATTGCGTTGCTTCACGATGGCGGACCATCAGCGTCGCCGACTCCTAAATGAGCCCATCGCCATCGGCCGGCACAGGATACCAATCGCGAGCCGGCAAAAGCTTGCCTTTGTCAAGAAACCACCCGTTCGGCGCCTGGAAGGCGCGGGGCTGAAAACCCCTCTCGCGGAATATTTTCTGCCTGTCTGAATCTTGGCTGCGCAGGACCACCGCATCCACCCTGTTCCTGTAGCGGGCAATCAATGCCCCGACAATTCGCAACCATTCATCCGGAGAAACTTCTGGATAAACATCGAGTACGTTGAGTGTGTTGATTTGCCCGCGATATCCGCGAGTGCGCTGGTTCACGGTTACCAGTATCTCGCGATCCGGGTGGCGGCTGCGAAAAGCAAATGCCGCAACTGTGGCATCCCTGCCGGAAAAATAGCGCCAGCGAAGATAGGGTAAATCACGCATCGCAGTCAACTTTACGGAGGAATCGTGAAGAGAAAGAGCAGCTGCCTGCTCGGCCGAAGTGAGCGGCTGAAGAGCTTCGGGCTCGTCGCAATTGATGTCAAGCCGCCGGAATACCCCCGCGAGGCTGGAGATGGGACTGCTCGCCAAACGGGTAAGCACGCGACCAAGATACCGTCGATGGGCAAACTCCTCCACCACCGGCGGCCAGCGCAGCACACCGAACATTTCGCCGTCTGAGTACGCGATGGGCCTCGCCCCGGCCGCTTTCCACAAGGCCGCAGCCTCCCCGTTGGCTGATGTTCCAAATAAAGGCCGCCGATTTCCTAGCCGGCAATATTGCAAGAAGATTCGGCCTCCGTGACCGCGATGGCGATCATCCACGTAGAATGAACTGGAGCCCATCAGAACGATTCTTTCATTCGCGAAGCGGAAGGACTGCGGGCTGCACAGAATGCATCCGACGAGTTCGCCAGCGGAACGCAATCCAAAGCCTAGCAGATCTTCGGGACTGCGGGCCGGGTTCTCAAGCAAAAACCAGCGGAGATGCGCCCCTACGATTTCTGAAGTTCGCCCGGATTGAGCCGCGATGAAGCAGCAAACCTCGGCGATGTCCTTCTCTGCGATTGCAACCAGTTCCGCGCGCGGAACTCGTTCCTGCGGAAGTATTCGAGGCGTGGTCATTGTTATCGCGCAGCTTCCTCGTAAATCCTCAGCAGGCTCTGCGCCTGATGTGTCAGCGTAAGCTTATCGAGGATCGTCTGCCGGGCGGCCTGGCCGATTCGCGCGCGCAGCTCATTGTTTGACAACAAGTCTTGCAGTCCTTGCACGAGTTCCACCAGACCGTCGACCGGAATCAGCCATCCGTTGCCGCCATGCTGAATGATTTCGTCGATGCCCTGCCCGCGGCACGCGATCACAGGCTTGCCGCTCGCCATCGCTTCCAGGTAAACACATCCCAGCCCCTCGTACCGGCTGGGCAGCGCAAAAACCGTGCAGTTGCGCATGGCTTCGGCAACCTCGGAGCGGCTTCGCCGCCCGAGAAAATGCACCCGATCGCTGATGCCCAGACTTCTCGCCAGGTTGGCAAAACGGTCTCGATCCGCCCCTTCCCCGATGATGCGGCACTGCAGGCCCGGATGTGAATCTTTCACTCGGGCGAGGGCCTTCAGTACAAGCTCGTGCCCTTTTCCCGCCAACAAATTCCCAACTACCAAGATGGTGGGCGCCTGCTCTTGCACGCGGCCGGGTGTAAACACGCTCGGATCCGTGCCATTGTAGAGAACCTCAGAACCAACTGGTACGTCCATCCCATCCGTCAGCAATTGTTGCACCTTGCCACTGACGCAGATTACTTTTCTTGCGCTCGCGTAGACGTTCACGGAAGCTTTGCGGCGCCATCCTGCCGCGATTCCTTTTTGGAAGCAACTATTGAAGACGTCCAGACCATGAATAGTAACAACGAAGGGAATGCCCGTTCGCCGCGAAAGCAACGCCGCGGCAGCTCCGCAAGGCAGAGCGGCATGAGCATGAATCACATGAATCGGCGAACGCAGATTTAGCTGCCCGATCCTTCTCAGAAGAAGTTCGCCCAGAAATTTGCCCGCGCTCGACAGACCGAAGTTTCCGGGGAGCTGCGGATAGCGAATCCAGTCGGCGGGAAAATCCTTGCTCGGCTTTCGGCTGGCATGATAAATCGAATCGACCGCGATCACTGACGACGCCACGCCCTTTGCCTGCAACTGTCGAAGGGTTTCAGCCACAAAGCAACCGCTCACTTCGTCCCCAGCAGAGGGATAAAAAGGAGTGAGGGTCAGGACGTGCAGCTTTGCTGGTATTTCGTTCTCCACTATGTTCCAGGTGCGAAATGAGGCTGGATGCGCAATGTTTACCTGCTCTCACTGGTCTCGGTCGAGCGCTGCAGAATCAACTCGGTGAGGCCGGCGATGGTCACGAAACGCGGATCCTGCAGGTCGCGTTCGGAAAACTGCATGCCAAACTGTTGTTCGATCTCGGTAACGAATTCGACAACCTCCATCAACGTGAGCCAGCCAACTTCGAAGTAATCGGTGTCGTGCGGGGCTGCTGGCGCGCTCTTACCGAGCTTCCCTCTCGCCACGAACCAGTTTGTAAGCCAATCCTGCGTCTGTTCTTTCAACTCTTCCCTCGTTTTACTTTTCGATGGCCACGCAGCGTGCCGGCGAACCGTCGCATCCCTTCAACTTGAGAGGCATCACGATGAGTTCCACGTCCGTTGCGGTCAAGGCCTTGAGGTTGGCGACGTATTCCACCAGCACTACTCCCGCGCCTAACAGCACTTTGTGGTTGGGAGAGTCCTTGGGCGTGCCTCTGGAATGGGCGGGGTTATCCGGCGACGGCGTGTCCATGGCGATCAGGCGCACTCCGTTTTCTACCAGCCACCGCGCAGCGTTCTCCGAAAAAAAAGGATATTCGTTATAGAACTTCATGTTGCCAAAATACTCGGACCAACCAGTGCGCAGAATCAAGCGCGCCGGCACTTTCTCGCCTAATCTTTGCTTGAGATCTGCAACGTCAATCTCTTGCAAGGGCGCGCAGTCCGTGAAGTCCGCGACTGTGGCGGGGCCGATCAGCACGTCCAGGGGAACTTCATCGATGGTCTTGCCATTTGGAATAAAGTGACGTGGCGCATCCGCGTGCGTGCCGATGTGCGTTCCGAGGACGAGCTTGCGGGTCTCGCGGCCTTCGATCCCATGCCGGCCGAGTATTGTGATCTCGACCACAGGATGCCAGTGCGTGGGAAACGTCATCATGCCTTCTTCGATGGGCAATGAAAGGTCGATAATTTTCATTCGTCTATGGTTCCGAGATTGACCGCGGATATTTCGTACGGAACATCCAAGTACGGACCATCAATGCGATACGCCTGCGCTCTCCGTCGCGTGCGTTCGAAGAGTCGAGGTCGAACCTACTTGAAGCTTCTGCGCCACCAACTCGCGGATGCGAGCCTTCTGCACTTTGCCGTTCGCAGTTCTGGGAAGTTCATCAATCGCAACGTAGCGGGCGGGTTGCTGGTGCTGCGCCAGAGTGCGTTTCGCATGAGCCACCGCTGAATCCACCAGGGACTCGAGTTCCACGCCCGCCTCAAGCTTTAGAACGGCCACGATGTCTTCGCCATAGAGTTCGTGAGGAATGCTCACGACGGCAACCTCTGCGACGCCGCGAAGATGCATCAGGGCCGCTTCGATGGCGGCGGGGCTGATGTTCACGCCGCCGCGAATGATGAGGTCTTTCTTGCGGCCGGTGATAAACAGCGATCCTTGATCATTAAGACGGCCCACGTCGCCGGTTGGAAACCACGCAAAAGCATCCATTTCCAACAGGGCGCCATCGGCGTCCAGGTAGCCGGCCATTAGATCGGGCGTCAGGATCTGCAGTTCGCCCTCGATGCCCGGCGCGACTGGTTCTTCTTCGTCACTCACCGCCCGGATTTTTATTCCTGGCAGCACTTCGCCGACGTAACCGTGCCCGCTGAGACTACCTTGGGTGCGAGCGGTTACAAACAGAGTTTCCGAGAGACCGTAATTTTCAATCAAGCGCACGCCGTACCGGGTTTCGAACTCATCCTTTACTTTGAGTGGAAGCGGAGCGAACCCCACGAACGCGCGGCGCACTGAACTGCGGCAGAATTCCTCACCGATGCGGCCACGGTCCATCCTCAACAGAATCGACAACACAGTTGGAGCCAGCCAAAGAGCATTGACGTTGTTGTTTCTTGCTTTCTCCCAGAAATTCAGGCTTGATCGCGCATCGAAGACGTGATCCACCACCACACTGGCGCCACACAAGAACGGCAGAACGAGCAGGTTGTAGAAGCCCCCCATGTATGCCATCGAGAGCGTCAAATAAAACCGCGAATCCTGGTTGATTCCCTGAGAGGTCGCGAATGCAGCCGCGTTACGGAACATTCGTCCGAGTTTGTGTGCCAATCCTTTAGGCTTCGCGGAGGTACCCGAGGTGTACATGATTACGACCAGATCTTCGCCATCGGCAGTTTCCAGCGGCACGAAATCTGTCGGATTGTCGAGGACATCAATCTTGATTTGGTCGAGCTGGTCCGAGTCCTTCGTCGCTTCGTGTTCGTGTGTTGTGAACAACCGCAGCATATTCGCGTGAAAGCCTTTGAATGCTTCTGCGCAGGTTGCGTTTGCCACCATCAGCGCGGGCTTGCAACTCGCCAATATGAATTGAACGTCACTCTTGCTGAGGGCTGGATTGACGGGAACGATCACTGCTCCGAGGTATATGCAGGCAAAATAAAGCGCCGCGAGTTCACAGCAGTTCGGAACCATCACGGCGATGCGGTCGCCCTTCCGCACTCCGCAACGGCGGAGTTCCGCAGCCAGGGCACAGGCTTGCCGGTGAAATTCGCCGTAGGTAATTTCACGGCCAGTAATAGCGTCGACCAGGAATACCTGCCCCTCGCGGCGGGCGATGACATCCAGGATGGTTGTGCGGATCTTCATTTGGCCGAGCTTCATTTCGCCGATCGTCATTGCATCGCCAAGGGAATGGGTTGAGCCGACTTCATGAGATTCGAGATGGCCACCCAACGGTCCATCTGGCCGCGATAGGCGTGGTTGGGATCGAGACGCAGGATCGCGCGGCCGGGAATGTCCATTTCGAAGCGCGGAAAGTGGCCGGCGGTGATCACAATTCCTTCCGGCAACAGCAACTGATCGATCGAGGCCGAATCGGCGCCACTCGGTGGACAGAGAAGCAGCGCGACACCGATGCCCAGGTCAAAATGCATGCGATCAGAAAAATCCGCCATCTGCCAACAGTTCGCGGGCACTCCAGCGGCCAAATTCCCATGTACGACAACGTTGCTGAAGGTCTCGGAGCAATACTGCAACAGGGCAGTGTTCGGATTTCCGTAGATAATCACGCAGAAATCGCCATGTCGCTGGGCCGTAGTCAGGACAACATCCTCCATATAACTCGCAAACAGGCGCTTCGAGCGCAGGGGAAGGATTCTCTCCGCCTCCACAATCTGTTTCAAGGACGCAGGCCACTCCGCGGCCCACACGCCTCCATCTTTGTCGTTGAGATAAAGTGGCACACTTCCGCCCGTCATCCTTAGCACCTGCTCCAGCACGTCGAACGAGCCGTAAACTACCCGACCGAGAACAACCGGGCCTTCCGCAAGCACCAGGTCGGCCAAGACCAGATCGGAAGAAGGAGTTTCGGAAGCGACGAGTTCCAGCACAGGACGAGCGCGGCGTTTGGCACAGGTAACGATCATTCCGTCGACTAACGACTGCACCGCAGAAAGCGAACTGCTGATGCTGTGTTTGGAAATGCCCGGCGCAGCGAACGACGTCAGCATCTCGCGTCTCTTTTCCGGCGCTGCTTTCGGCAAACTGGCAGCCACACGATTCAGACTGTCCTCATCGAGGTTAACTGGGTCGAGCTTGCCCATGGCCACTACGAGTCTGCGCAACTCAACTCCGTGCTTGCGCGCCGCCTCGGCGACCTTTGGAAGGAACGAAGAATGAAACTGGCTGCATCCCATTGCCACCGACATCATGTCGTAGAGTTGCATCTGCGACATGAGCGGGCCCATGAACTCTTCCGCGGCGTCCATCACCTCGAACAGATCGATGCCCGTTTCAATCCCAAGATTATTGAAGACCGCCACTGCGATCTCGGTGGGAACGTTGCCTGCGCTTCGTCCCAATCCGAAGAGCGCGGAGTCGATGAAGCTGGCGCCGCAACGAACCGCTTCCACGCTATTGGCTACGGCGAACTGCAGGTTGTTGTGTCCGTGGAAGCCCAGCTTGCACTCGGAAAGTTCGCGCGCAGCGCTCAGATATTTGCGCACGTCTTCAGGAAACATGCTTCCGGCGGAGTCGACGCAGTAAATAACCTCCGCCCCGGCCGCCGCGCCTTCCCTTGCTTTCTCGCCAAAGGTAGCCGGCGAAATGCCGTAGGTCTTCATGAAGTTGAGACAAGGCTTAAGCCCCAATTCCCGGGCCAAGGTTAGGTGCGGATAAGCATCCTCGATTTCCGGGGCGTTGTAACCGATGCGAACAAAGTCCAAGCCGGCCGCGCGCGCGGACTTGAGGTGGTCGCCCGTCCCGATTCCAGGGATAAAGAAACAACCGATCTGAGCGTTGGGTGCGGCCCGCTTCGCGGCCTCGATGAGCCGCTCGTCGGTGGTCGGCATCGTTCCTTTGCCGGCCTTCATAGCGCCCAGACCGACGCCGTGGCCAACTTCAATCCAGCGAAAACCAAGGCGGCCCAGAACGCCAGCGAGGATCGCGGTGTCGTTTTCGGTGAACTTGAAATCTACGGCGTAGCTGCCATCCCGCAGCGTGCATTCCAGGATGTCCACTCGCTGGCCGGAACATTCGTGGGGCGTCAAATCGTTTTTCATTGAAATTTCGTTCTGAAGTTCCAGGCCCCGCGCTTTTACCACCGGGGCTTAATTCGCTTCTTGCGAAAGTCTACTACAACGGAAACCCGTGAGCGGAGCAATCGGCGAGTGGCCAGGTGCGGCACTTTCCGTCGATACCGAGAGTTTTCATCAACAACGCCGTGAAACCTCTGGCGATTCACGCGCGATGCTATAATTCCGGTTCTCGTTTTTCAAGTAAAGCTGGCGCCCTGAAATCAGGCAGTTCCAACAGCATCCCGACACTCGGCCGCTGACGGACGACCGTCCGGTCAACAAATACTTCCTTCTCCGAAGGTTACGTGATCCTCTCTTTGAGAAGAAGGTCTGGCAATTTCTGTGGGGGAAGTAGAGTCCAACCGCGTCAGTTTTTAGTTGGGGATTGTATTGCCGCCTGAACGAAAGCCCCAACCAACCGGAGACAAGAACTGAGAGCTGAGAACTGCTTTACAATCTCCCCGTGTCCCTGTCCCACAATACTTTAGTCACCCTCGAAATGATTAAATCGGAGGAGACCGGGTGTCATGAGCATTCGTAGGTGGGCGGAATACTTGAGTCGGCGAGTGGTATTGCGCCGGCGGCTCCCCGCGAGATTTGCGCGTCTCCCCATCTATGTCACGCCCGAGGCAGGCTTGCGCTATTGGTCGGCTATGTCGCGAGTAGATCCGGTGCTGTATAGCATGGCGGAAGAGATCGTGAAGCCGGGCTCTGTAGTATGGGACGTGGGTGCCAATGTCGGCCTGTTCAGTTTTTGCGCTGCTGCCGTGTCGGGACAATCTGGACTGGTATTGGCGATCGAGCCGGATTTCTGGCTTGCGCATTTGATCAACCGTTCTTCCCAGCAACTGGAAGCTGGCCAATACACATGTGCGCCAGTTGAGGTTTTATGCGCATCGATTTCAGATTCAAACCGGATCTCCAAGCTGGCGATCGCCAAGCGGGCCAGGGCTTCCAACTACTTGACTGAGGCCGGTGGGTCTAGCGAGGCGATGGGTGCGCGTTGCGTCCAGCCGACGGTCTCGCTAACCTTAGATTCTCTTCTGGAGTATTTCCCTGCCCCTTCAGTGTTGAAGATCGACGCCGAAACCCACGAGGTGGGAGTTTTGAAGGGAGCAGAACGAGTGCTGAAAGAGGTCAGACCCACAATCTGGTGCGAGGTTTCTGAGCAGAACTCCGATGAACTCACGAAGCTGTTGCACACCGCGAAATACAATCTCTACGGGGCACAAGTCCAGCCCCACCGGCCCATAGAGCGAGCCTGGTTTCACACTCTGGCGATTCCGAACTCATCCCAGCCGGATTGATTCGCTCGCCTCCGTTCATGTCGAGATTGCAGAATTCCAGACAACAGAGCAGGGCTCCCCCGACTATGTCGTTGGTTGCCGGATCGCCTGTGGCTGACCGAAGGCAGGAAAGGGCTTGGATAGGGACATTCGCACCTCGGCCCTGAGTTCCGGAGCCAGGTCTACCAGCAGAAAGACCGATACCCAAAAAAACAAGCAAAGGTAAGATCCCACCGCAAACAGCCAGTCTTCAAAGCAGGCATGCACGAGCCCCGCGATCGCAACCAGAGAGAGTGGAATGCAATAGTGGTACGGATTCCCGGTTCTGCGCATCCATCTGCAGACTCGAACCAGCATTCGAACCAGCATAAAAAGCAAGACCACAAAGGGCACGGCGCCCAGCAGTCCCATATACTCCGCCAGCGCCAAGTAGCTGTTGCCGTGCTCCCGGTTGGTTCCTTCTAACGTGTATACCGATGACGCACCGATGCCGGGCCGAAGGTCGCCAAGTTCACTGGTGCCGAATCCACTGCCGAACCATGGGCGCCGTTTGACAACGGCGAGCGTGTCAGCCCAGGGAGAAAGGCGGGAACCGAACGCGCCGGGGTGACTACCACCTGCTTTGTAAATAACCCTTCCAGTGAACGATGAAACCATTTCATCCATGTGGGAGGGATTAACCACAGCCATCACGGTAAGGAAGAAGAGAGAAACAAAGGCACACTGCAATAGCAATCGCTGGTGACGTAAAGCCACCGTGAACACGACCACGACCACAACTGCGGCCAAAGTCGATGCGCGGGAGTTGGCCAGGTAAAGCAGTCCGCCACACAGGGCCAGGGTGAAAAATCGGCGCTGTCTGAGGCCCCGAGTTTCAGCCGCAACCGCCGACCATAGCAAGACCGGAACCACAGCAACGCCAATGATCGCCCCCAGCGCGTTAGGGTTGCCAAAGACGCTGTAGCCCAAGACGAAGTAGGACACCGCCGATAGGTAAACCAGCACCTCACATGCCAGCACCAGGCCGCTCATAAACTTGTACTCCCGCCCGGCAATCGCCACGCGGGCTCCCGAGGATGCATACAAGAACAGCAAGAACAAGCTCGCGACTTTGAGCAGGGCGGTTCTCGGTATCTCGGAAACTATGGCGGAGACGAGCGCGGAAAGCACGCACAACGAGGCCACTAGATGGAAGGCCCCAAAATGCCGCGGCCGTGGATTCTTGATCCAGATGACGAAGCCGCCAAACGCGCCCACTGCCAGAAAAAGCCAGCGCAACGCCATCCCCGTTCCACTAAAGGGCAGCGATGATCCTGCCCAAAGAAACGTTCCCATCAAAATGGGAAAGAACACCTCATCAAAATGGGTCAGGCCCACAAAGGCGATCTGCAAGGCCAGAATTGCGCCGAGGTAAGTTGAGTTGGCGAATAAGACCGGGCGGCGTTCCACCAAAACCAACAGTCCCAGAACCGCAATCATTCCCAGCGGGAGAAGAATCACCTGCGACCAGTTCTTCATGGCTCCCTCGGGCATACAGATTGCACTACCTTTACCAATCCCTCAGCCCAAGCCGCAGGAGAGTACGCCTGCACCCGTTCCCTGCTCCTGGAACCCATCTCAACCCGCAGTCCGGCATCGCCGGCTAGACGCGCCATTGCTGCGGCAAGTTGCGGCGGATCCCGAGGCGGAACTACAAATCCATTGCGACCATCCTGCACCAGGTCCGCCACACATCCGGCAACACTGGTGGCGATCACCGGCAAATCGCACGACATCGCTTCATTCACCACCAGCCCCCAAGTGTCGCTATGAGTTGGAAAAATCAACGCATCTGCCAAAGCGTAAAACTCGGACAACCCTTCCCGCTGGACAAAACCCGGAAATTGGATGATCCCCGGTGTAATTCGTGAAGCTTGTTGTATCAGTTCGGAGCGGTCCGCGCCTTCTCCCACAAATACTAACCCAACTTTGGCGCGAATCTCTTGGTCCAGTTGGGCATATGCTTCCACAAGTTCAAAAACTCCCTTGGCCCGCACCAACCGGCCAACGCAAAGAAAGTATCGTAAAGGCAGAGAGAGGCGGACGCGCACCTGCAATTCTTCCCGCCTCGCCTCGTCCGCCAATGCAGCAAATAGCTGGATATCGACGGCGTTTGGCGCGGTGAAGATGCGCTCATCCGGAATTCCAAGATCTTTCAAGTATTCGAACGCTGATCTCCCCGGCACAATGAAAGCCTTGCAAAGGCTCAAGAACCGTCTCTTCATGAATTCCACGGCAGGATAGCGCCGTCGCTTGTCCAGCGCCGTGCTTTCCGACCAAAGCAGCAACGGCACGCGATGAACCCTCGCCCAGCAAGCGGATTCCCAAGAGGCCAGATAGTTGTATCCGCCACACGACACAGCATCGGGCCTGATTTTGTTGAGGGCAGAAAGCACTCCACGATTGAGCAGAACGTTATATCGGCCGAAGCGCTGCCGCCAGGATGGAAGCACTTCGTATGGAAACTTGATCTCGTCTTTGTATACCCGCCACTGGCGCAGGCTGGCATCGCTCTCGGCGAGAAACATAACATGCAGGTTAATTTCCCGTCTCGCGGCCAGGGCATTGAACACTGGAATGCGATAGGGCGCAATGATTTCGGTAACGATTACGAGCTTGGGGATCAAGCGATTGACTCCAGGTGGAGAAGTCCAGATCGTGCCAAGTCTCGAAAAGCGCCGCACGAAGCTCGAACTGGGTCGTTCACCTTAACGCGTAGCCACGACAAAGTAGTTGCTGGCGAACTGATCGCCACGATAAATTGCGGCCGCGGTTCGGCCCAGCAGATTTGTAACCGGACAAACGCATAGGCTGGCCAATCGCCTCATCCATGGCCAGGGGCCGGTGAAGACGTATAAATACATGTTGAAAACTAGAAACAGGCTGCCAACTGTGCCGGTTTCTCCCTGTATCTCGATCGTGCGAAAATCCCGCAGCAACCACGCCAGCCCCTGCGGCATGTAACGCCAATAATCCCCCGGCGATCCGTGCTGGGGGAAGATCGCAGGCACGCTTAAGATCAGTGTCCCTCCCGGACGCAACACGCGAAAGATTTCCTGCAACACCCGAACCGGTTCGGGTATATGTTCAATGACCTGGGTGCAAAGGACGACATCGACGCTGCCCTCGGCCACCGGCAAAACGCGCGCGTCCCCGACAAAATCTACCGAAGTGCCGGGTTCAATGTCTAAGACGAAATGCCGGAGTACCCGGTCGCGGAAGTATTCCGCGTATGGCTTTCCCCTGCCGCCGATGTCGAGCAATATCTTGGTTGTCCCTGCCTGCAGCCGCGCGGCTGATTCCCGAATCAGTTGAGTTCGGCGCCGGCAATCCAGATAGCTGAAGTCGGTGAGAGAAGGGTTGACAGTGTCCATCCCACGCACTGGCTCGGTCTGCGAGTATCGCTCTTTCCCTATCACTTCGCGCCTCCGAATTGTCGCTTCAGTGGCCCTCTGCCCAGCACACCCAACGCAATCGAATAAACGGCCGCGCCAACCGCCACCACAAGTACCGGTCGAGAACTATAGGAATTCACCAATCGGACCGCCGCTACCATCAACAAACCCGAAAATCCCGCCACCGCGATGATGGGATTCCTCCAGAGATCCTTCAGATCACTGGGAATCAACAGGTATGCGGTGGCGCCCACTGCGATTTCGGCGAGGATGAAAGCAATGCAAACCCCGATCAGACCGAGGGCACGAACAAGAATCAGGGAAAGTAAAATCGCAGCGAGTGCGCCAGCAGTCGCCGACGCCAGATACGCGCGATGCCGCCCCAGTGCGTAGAGAACCGTTCCCGACAGCAGCGATGCAATGGGAGCGGCCAGCATATAGACCGCCATCCAGCGCACCAGGACGGCCGCGCCCGCATAACTAGGTCCCAGCACCCATGGCACCACCAGATGAGCTGTAGCGAAAGTACCAAGCATGAGCGAAATGCTGGCGACAGCCATGGCTGATACGGCAGCATCGACGACCCTTCTTAACCCGGCCCGAGACTCTGCGCTGAGTGCCATTCGGGGCATGAGCACACTCAACCCAATATTCACGAAGTTGCGCAGGATATCCACAAAACGAACTGCGGCCGCGTATAGTCCCAGAGCATGGTCACCCAGAAACCAGCGCACGACGATATGTCCGGTCCGGTGGTAAACGGTGGCCATCAGGCTGGTCGCGGCGTAGTGAAAGCTTGGCACCAGCATCGCCCGCCAACGGCGGGGGGCAAAGACTAGAGACGGACGGAATCCATGGCGCCATAGCACGAGCCATCCGGCGACGTTCGTTGCCAGCGCCGATCCCAAAATGCTGGCGGGAACCCAACCAATGTCTTTCGGAGCCTTGACCAGGATTAGAACGCCCGTTGCATATGAAGCCTGCTGAATCAAAGCGAGCAGTGAGCGGACGTGAAATAGTTCCAGGGAAGTCAAGAAAAAATCCGATCCAGTCAAACCTATGCAGAGAATGCCCACACCATACCAACGCAGCAACCAGCGCACATCGGGACGAACCTCAAAACCCGCAATCACCTGCAGGATGATAATTGCGGTCAAGACGCTCAACCCGCGCAAGGCAAGAAAATCCGGCACCAGATCCGCGGCACCGTGCCGGCGGGCGGCAACCTGTTGAACAATGTGAGCGGTAAGTCCCGGATTAGCCACAACCTCGAGGAAGGCGCATATCGCTACCACATAACTCCACAATCCGTACATCTCAACGCCCAGGCGCCGCACAAGAATTGGAAACGTGATCGAGGTGATCACAGTGCCAAGGGCGCGCGCCGTTCCAACGGACAACACGAATCCGCCATACCGAAACAGCGCACTCGTTCGTTTCATGGTTGGAGTCCCCATGCGGGTGGCAGCATTGCTTAAGACGCTCTTCGTTTAAGGTAAGGCTGGTGACTTGCCACCGTCCGTTGAAACACACCCGCCCACTGCCCGGCGATGTCGTCCCAAACAAACTGGCCGGTGTGCTGAACCGCTGCGGCGGCAAAGGACTGGCGTAAAGCGGCGTCGCCGGCGAGCCGGTTCAGACCCTCGGAAAGTTCTCCATCCGAGCGAGCCAGAAAGCCGGTTTTGCCATCGATAACATAATCCGAGCGATAAAGCTCCATGGCGACGCATGGCAGTCCGCAGGCTCCGGCCTGCAACAAGACTTGCGGATTTCCCTCCAAAATGCTGGGGAAAAAGAAAATGTCTGCTTTGCGCATTTCTTCGCCCAGCTCCCCGGAAGACAGGTGTCCCAGGAAAAATACATTCCGGCAACCGAGTCGTTGCGCGAGATCGCGGCAGTGCATTTCCGTTTCCCCTTTGCCGGCCAACCGGAACTGCAAATCGGGCAACCGCGCGGCCTGTTGGATCACCAACTCCACCCGCTTGCGTGGCTGCAACGATCCGGCATACAACACGACCGGCTTGACGTTTTCCGCGCGCTTTTCGGCGGAAAAATAATGGCGGCGGTCAACCCCGTCGTAGATCGGACGGGCCTCCACCCCGAACATCTCGCGGATTGTCTCCACGACGTGTTTGGAGTTGCCAAACACCAGGTCCCCCTCCACAATAGAGCGGCCGATCATTCCCCTGCCGGTCACGGCATTAATGGCCATAACAATATATGTGATGAGTGAGGTTCTCAGTCGTAGGCGCTTTCGCACGTCGAAGAAAATACGATCCAGCGGACCGGTCCGGGGGAAAAAATAGATATCCGGAGGAGGGAAAAGGCAGTGGCACAGCAGGCGAGCCGTATTGCCATGATTGGTCCACGGCACAAGTCGCGTGTTCCTGCGCGCCGCCAAGCGGGCGTCGGGTTTCCCATCGCAAAGCATGGTCACGTGAAATTGGTCTTCGGGCAGACGGGCAATGATCTCCTTTACCGTCAGGTTTTGAGCATTGGTGTTGCCGGCAGCGGCATCCGACGGTGTAAAGACGGTGATAAGGCGAGTTTTGAGTCGAGTCATCCTTGGCTTGCCACTTAGTTTAAACATTTTTGGCACTTGGCGTGGAGGAGCGACGATCGACTCACGGGCGCCGACCGCAGACTCGCGCGGCTTGCCCTAGCGCACGGCGGACTGCGGACTCGACTTTCGGAGACCATTTCAACGCGCTGGCTGCTCGGTATCTCGCGATCTCTCGCAGATGGCGGCCCCAGGATTTTGTCGCGGTGACGTGGAGCGTCTGGCGACTGCCGTTCGCAAACCACCCTTTATAGGCCTCTGCCCCTAGCCCCAAGTCCACCCGGCTCAACGTGCTCATCTCGCACGCTTCGATCACAATCCTGGCAAGCAGGCAATAGCCAGGAGAATTCTCTTCGTAGCGAGTGTCGAAGGTCGTCTGATACAAGGACCAGCCTCCATGAAATTGAAAACCATGGCTCCACGCAACTGTCCGGTCCCCGATCATCAACATGCTCAAAGTCACGATCCCGGTACCCGAGAATCTTCGGGCAAGGTCCTCCAGGAGGAACCGGCGCTCGGGGGTAGAGAGGAAGCTGATACGCTGTTTAGCCCGGAAGCGCGCCACCTGGGTGTCGACGAAGTCTGGCAAGACAGCCTGGATCTGGGCCCACGACCGAAGATAAGTACATGCCACGCGCCCCTCACGCTCCATCGCTTTCAGGCACCGGCGGAGTTGCCTCTTTCCCGCCACAGTGGTCTTCAACTCTTGGCGTTGTGCTTCGGAACCCAGCTCTACCTGGAGGCACGAGTATGCCGGCCGAATGTACAGGTGAAAGCCGTATTTCTTCGCCGCAGCTCGAAGTGCGGCAGGGGTCGCGGAGTCTTCCGGGAGATTCGCCAGCGCCAGGAAGCTCGCTTTGCCCCTTCCGAGCTCCGCAAAAACTGCATCGACGAACTCGGCCCGCAGATGCGGCTGAGTCAGAAACTCGCAATAGTCCCCGGTCGTGCCGGCAAGAAAACTGACGCTTTCCTCCGACGCATCCGTCGCCAGTGACGCCACTCCAAGCAGATCTTCTCCCGCGTAACCCAAGAACAGAAGGGGCTTAAGGGAGGCGTGATAAGCAGACTGCACGGCGAGCGCCCACTCGCACGTATAAAACACCTCCGGCCGTTCCATCTGCAACGCTACCTCATTCCACTGATGCCGCAGGTTCGAATCCTCAGGAATCCTCCTGTGTACAACGATGCGCAGACTCATTTCTCCCCTGTCGCTTCAGTTTTCGAGAACACATAGTAGTACCAGTCCGTAACGTAGAGGCGGCTGCTCCGGGGATAGTCGTCCCCGAGCACACGCAGCAAACGAAAACCGAACCTGCCCAATTCGCGCGAAACTCGCTTCGGGACCGCCACATGAGTCTCCATACCACCATGCGCGCGATCCCACCAATAACCTTCTCCGTGCCAAAAGGCTCTTGTGAGCAATCTTCGCACAGTTCGGCCCAGCGACCGCACCACAGCCTGCAGTCCGGCCAGCGTCATGCGCGTTACGGTCAAAGACCATAGCAGCGGTCGAAAGAGAACCGAGTCGTTCGCCACAATAGTCCGTGCCAGATCTCGCACCCGTTGCGGATTCCACGATGCCCGCACCCAGATCGCCCGCGGATTGTGGGAGGAAAAAATCAGAATCCCTCCCGGCTTGAGCACCCGGCCAATTTCCCGCAATGCGCGAAAACGCGATTCGTCAGGAATCATGGCATCCATGCCGTTGAAAGCCATCACTGCGGCGTCAAAGCCTTGCGAATTGAAATTTGACAGGTCGGCTACGTTCGCCGTCTCGAACTCAAGCTGAGGAAACTTTTTCCGGCACGCGGCAATCATCTCGCTCGCATAGTCGACTCCGACGTAGCGGCCTGCAATCGACGAAAGGTAAGGAGTGGTGCGGCCTCCGCCCACACCCAGGTCGAGGATCGCCATGCCCGGTCTGAGATACTCATCAAATAACAAGCGTTCGCAGGGTGTGAGATAGTTCAGCGCCGCATAGTACTCGGCAACCGCCGGCGCGTTGTAGATGGGGATATTCGGATCCGGCGCGGAATCGGGCTTCGTATCGGCCATCGGGAATCTGGCCCGAGTCTAACTGAATCGTCTCTTACGGGGCTGTGCCGGACAGGCGAGACCGGAAGTCGCGGTGGAAACCGGAGATATGGGCTTCAAATTCGGACAGGCTCATGTCCGCCGTGACGTGAACTCTGGGAAGCGCGAATCTTGGCAGGGATGCGCCGAAGCCTCCTCCGATGTTCATGAATGCGCATTCGAAGCCGGCTTGCTCCGCCATCTGCATTTCTCTTGTGGTCACCGACGCTGCATCGCCAAACGGGTAAGCCAGCGCCCATACCGGCTTTCCAGTTGCACTCTCCAGCAGGCTGCGGCTCTCCGAAATCTCCCGCCACGCCAAATCGGAGGATTGTTGCGAGAGTATGGGGTGGTTCAGGGTGTGAGATCCCACGCTCATCCCCTGGTCGACAAGCTGACGCAACTGGCTCCGGTCGAGCAAGCCGAAACGCCGGCGATGCGTCTCGTTGTTCGTGGATTCAGCATCCCAATGATCAGGCAAGCCGAATTGCATCCGCGAAGTCTCGAGGAACCTTGCTCTCGCCGACTGCTCATACTGCGACAGCTTCTTCACCAGATTCCACCACGCAGACCTTCTCTGCGTCCGATCTCCCAACACGACGCTCACTCCCAGCGAATCGAAAGAGTAGCTCCCCGCAGGCGCAGCCAGCAGCAAGAGATACAGTTCTTCGTACCACAACGTCCGGCAGTTCTCCGCGGCCGACGCACCCAGCGCAAAGAAAAGACACGACAGACCTTCTTCCCGCAGAATCGGCGTCATGTCGGTAAGCGCATTCAACAGCCCATCGTCGCAGGTAAGCAGGACAGCCCGCTCGGGCAGTTCCTTGCCGCCGACCACCCAGTCACGCACCGCATCGGGCGACACAACCTGATAGCATTCCTTCAGCAACTGAAGCTGGAGCCGCAAATTTTCGGAGGTGACCAGGCTTCCATCCTGTTGGGGATCGCCGACTTCGTATCCTGCAGGCAAAACTCCATGGTAGGTGAGGACGCAGAACGCCCCGCCATCCGCACGACGGCGAAGGTATCCGGAATTGGCCAGCCATGGATACACCACGCGCTTCAAAATCGGGCTCACAACCAGCACCTCATGATCGGACCACAAACTCCCAACTCAGAGGAGTACCGCGCTTGATGCCCCGCGCCGCACGCTTGCCCAGCACTTCCGTTAGATGCCGCGGATGAAGCCCGTGTCCGGGCCGAATGCAGCGGACATTTAACGCGCTGAAAGCCTCACCCGGCTTCACATCCTCCACCACAAACAGGGAACGGCGAAACGTGCGGCTCGCTTCTTCCTTCTCACTCAAGCCAAAGTGCACTTCGCCAAGAGCCTTCTCTGCGGTCCGCACCGCGTCCACCATGGCTCTGAATTCCTGCGGCTCCAGAGAGAATGCGCTGTCCGGCCCCGGAGTCGAGCGCGACAATGTCAGATGCTTTTCGATGATGCAGGCGCCCAGCGCCACCGCGGCCACCGGCACTGCAATTCCCATCGTGTGGTCGGACAATCCCGCGGGCGTTCCGAATCGCCTCGCCATTTCCGGGATCGTCCGCAAATTCATCTCCTCGGCAGGCGCCGGATAAGCGCTCGTACATTTCAGCAACGCAATCTGAGTCGCGCCCGCCGCGCGAGCGCTAAGCAAAGCTTCCTCGATCTCCTCCACCGTGGCCATGCCCGTCGAAATAATCAGTGGCTTGCCGGTGCGCGCCATTTGCTGGATAAGAGGAATATCCACCAACTCGAATGAAGCCACTTTGTGAGCGGGCACGCCCATCTGTTCGAGAAAGTCCACAGCGGTCGAGTCAAAAGCGCTCGAAAACAAATCCATCCCGAGTTCCTCTGCCGCCTTCTTGAGTCTCGGCTGCCAATCCCAAGGCGTGTAGGCCTCGGAGTAAAGATCGTAGAGCGTGCGTCCATCCCACAGCATTCCGCCGCCAACTTGAAAACAGCTCTGATCGCTCTGAATCGTGATCGTATCGGGCGTGTACGTTTGCAGCTTCACCGCGTCGGCGCCGGCATCTTTGGCTGCGCGAACGATCTCCACGGCATGGTCAAACTTCCGACCATGATTGGCAGACATCTCGGCGATCACATAAGTTGGATGACCGGGGCCAATGCTGTGTTCGCCAATTTGTATTTTCGCGGTCACGAAATGCTGTCCTTGAATCGTATCGAGCGCACTAACTCGAAGGCTTCCGCCGCATTGCATCCCGCAACGCTGCCCCAGCGCATCGCGGCGGCGCGCAGCGTTTCGGTCGAGCGTGGATGTGGAAACTCCCGCGTCTCCGTCTCATAGCAGGCCATGGCAGCGATTTTGGTATCAAGTGTTGCTGACACATCGACAAAAACATTCGGTCGAAAGGCCGGCTGCAAACTACCAAAAGCCCATTCTGTCGACGATGGCACTTCGAAAGCGTAGATCTCGCGCACCGGCTGCCCGGCCATCGGCCGCGTTGCGGTGAGAACGGCGCGATGGATCACGCCATGGTCGACATTCAAATCTCCCGGGTGATGGGTGTAGATTATTTCTGGCTTCAGCTTCTCGATCACATCTTCGACTATCTTCACCACTTGCAATAACGGTACGGTGTCGAGACGGTTGTCGGGAAGCTTATACAGGAAAACATCCTTCACTCCGACTGCCGCCGCTGCCGCTCGCGCGTGGCGATGGAGAAGCGACGAGCGCTCGGGATCGGCGGCCTCGCGATTTTCGTGCCGTGAAGTAATGCCTTCGCCCAAGATGGCGAAGTACACCTCGCGGCCCTCGTGAACCAGACGCGCCGCCGTTCCCCCGCATCCGAGAATCTCATCATCCGGATGGGCTGCAACCACGAGAACCGGTCTACCGGCCACGGCTCATCTCCACCAGCATGACCCACTTTTCATTGACGAATTCTCCGTGCTTTACAAAATGAGAATTCAGCAATTCCTGGAATGCTGGACGCTTCTCGGCGTCGTAGAAAGTTGTGTTTTGCCAGTAGTTCAGGACTCGTTCCGGCGTCCTCCAGCGTACGCGGTTTACCATGGTCCGCACCGAGAGCGTTTCGAAATTCTCCGCCCCCCAGGGCAATACGATCTGGGTCATGAATCGCTCACTTGAGAAAGTAACCGGCTCGGCGAGCCGAATGCCGCTGGCACGCAGAAGATCGAAAAGAGGCTTGTTATTAGGTCCAAACGGGCCAACCACCACGATTGTGCCTTGAGGTTTCAACCATGACCGGGCCTCGTGCAAGGTTTGTCGAGCATCCGCGGCGTAGTAAAGACCGTACGCGCAAAATATCAGATCGAAGCTTTCCTCTTCTACGCCGATTTTTTGCAGCGAGGAGGAGAAGCCGTCCAGATTGGCCTCTATAGTCGTGAGCCGGTTCCGGCTCGTGGCTGCCTTCGAAGTCAGAGTATTGAGCGCCTCCAGGGAAATATCCAGCGCGACCACTTGTCCAGCATCGCCAACCCGGCTTAACACGGACAGCGTCTGCCCGCCGGTGCCGCAGCATAGTTCCAAAACGGCGTCGCCCGACCTCACCTGAATCCGCTCGAACACCCACGTTGCCAAATCAATTTCTTGCGATGCGGTGTTCTCCGCAATTCTGTGTTCCAAGAGTTCCGCTTGAGTTGCCCGGGACACCATCCACTCCTCAATCCTGATCCGGCTTGCCAGTGCGGACATAGTGAATGGCCAGATGCCCGTTCACATACTCCTCACCCAAACTCCCAAATCCCGCCAACTCGAACGAGCGGCGCGATGCCTGATTCTCCGGTTTTACAAAAGCATGCAGTCTGGCTGCGCGTCGTTCGGCGAGGGCTCTGTCGACGCCCTGATCGATCAGCATGCGCCCATAGCCTTTTCCACGACACTCGCTTGAAACACTCACGTCGATGTAGGCATCCTCGCTAGAACGCCAGTCCGTCCGGAGCTGCCCAATCGCTTTGCCCTGTCCGTCCTCGGCGATAAGAATATGACAGTCAGGATCTCCCATCTTACTAGTGAACCAAGCCTCGTGTTGTTCCCAGGGAATTGGTGTGGATGAGAACGCCGCAGCGCGAACTCCAGAATCGTTAGCCCACTCCCATAACAAGCGGCGGTCCTTTTCTTGCGCGGGCCGCAGGCGGAGTTTGACACCGTGGAGAGCCGAAACCACGCGCCTCGCTCCCTTTTCATCCACAAGTTCGCGGCAGCGCAACGACATAGCCTGCCGATCCTCCTGCGACCTCAACAAACGGCCCCCTTGTTCCGCAATCTTCTCGGAAGAGACGTCGTGTGAGCCGCCCAAGTGGATTGCGCATCCTCGGCGGTCCAGTTCCCGCGCAACCGGAGTTTGATTCTCTGCCAAGTCGACGAGTAGTGCCGGAAGACCCATCAGGCACATTTCCCAGCAAGTGGTCCCTGCTGCGGAAATCGCCACATCGGCCCATGCCATCAGTTCTGCCATATTCAAGATGTCTCGGCGCAGAACGATCTTCTTGCCAACCCCCGCAGCCGCACGTTCCAGCAATTCAAGGCACGGATTGCCGCCACCTACGACAACAGTACCTTCCAGATAGTCGTCCTCGATCGAGTTCAACGCCGCAATCGCCCGCTCGGTGACTCCCTCCGGATCGCTGCCCCCCATGGTCACCAGCACTCGATGACCGTACGGCGCGACTTCCCGTCTCCACCCCCGCCACGCGTTGAATTCCCGCCGCAGCAAACAGTACCGCGGACCAAGCAAGAGCCGCGTATAAGGCTCACGGTGCTCATATGCGCTTTCGTCAGCGGACACGTTCTGATTCAGCACGAGATCAGCACAGTAGTAGCCTGCGTGGCCGTAGTCGTCCACGAACAGGATCTTGAAACCAGCAGACTTCAGAGTTCGTTGGTAATCCACGCCGAATCGGTAGCCATCCACCACAACCCACACTGCAGCCTGATAGCGAGCAATCTCGGCCGTTTGGCTTGCATCATCTTCCGTACTGGACGCGGAAATTCTTAAAATCTCGACCGACTCCTTCATCAGCCTTTCCCGAGCCCAAGCGCAGGGGTCGGCCATAGCAAATACGGCTGTGCCTCCTATGTCCTGCCAAGCTTGCGCCAGCGCGAGACATCGCATCACGTGGCCGGTTCCCATGGCCAGGTTGGCATCTGCCCGGATTAAGAGCGTTCCTTCACCCACGACGTTGACCTCTACCCACCTTCGCCACCCAGCGCGTGGCTGTCGTGCACGCTTTGCCCGATGGGTGCAATAACTCCCGCAAGCGTCCTGCGGCGGCCGGCTGCCAGCAATTTTCTTTCACATCCGGGCTCACCGGATACTGCTGCAGATATGCCGGAATTTTCTCGATCTCACTAGGATCGTTCAGGCCGATCCCTATTCCGAAGCGAATGAATTGCTCCACGTAACCATACGGCCACGATTCCAACCACTTGCACAAGAAGCAAGGAATTCCGCGCACGGCGCATTCGAACGCTACCGTGGAAAGTATCGTGATCCCAAACCACGCCTTTGCCAGAAGATCTTCGGTGAGAGGGCCGCTCACGATGCGCGTAGCCGCTTTTTGTTCGGCCGAAAGTATACGGGCCAACATGCCGGCTCGTTCGCGTTCGCTTTCCGCCGGATGCAACTTCACGGTTAGTTCGCGACCACTGGCCAGCGCCAGGTCTGCGAGCGGAGGCAAAAGATCCCGGTAGAACTCCTCGGCCCGTCCACCCCCCACATCGTAAGCTTCCGAAATAAAGAGAAGGCAGGGCCGAAAATCTTGGCGGTTCGACTGCTCCAATCCGTTCCCGTTCGCCGGCAGCGCCGGAGCCCCAATCTCGACCTTCTCCTGGGGCACGCCGCACTTTCGCACCAGATAATCTTCCTCCATTTTCCCCTTCGCCCAGATCACATCCCCGTAGCTGCGCTTGAACACATAACGGCCATCCAGGGCTCCATGATGGCAGGCCACGTTGGGTAAGCCACGAGCCCGCGCCAATAGCAGCGGAATCCTTGTGTAAGGATTGCTGTCATCGGCGCACAGCACGGTCTGCACTGGCTCGGTATCGAGGACATTTCGCCAGGCATCGCGAACCTCAAGTCCTCGCCGGAACCGCCGCGGAAAACTATCCAAATATCCCAGCCGGTTCAGGATCTCGAATTCCTCCACTCCTCCTAATTCGTTCAGCAGAGATTGCAGCCGTCTCTCCAGATCTGCATTTTCACCGCTGCGGTCGCGCACCGAGGCATACGAAGACAGCCACGCGCCCGCTACGTTCTTCGGTAGGTCTTCCACCCACCCGCTCTGACGCGTAGTCACCAGAAGAAAGTTCTCATCGGGAAAAGTCTTCGCGTACGCAATGCCGGTTCGCGACACGTTTACATAGGCGGTGGGAAGCAAAACTACCGGCCGCGGAGAAGACGGGCGCTTTTGTGCCAGACGCCCGCGGATCTGGTATCCCGCGTCGTATTTATCCCAGAAAACGTCAATGATCTGCGGCGCGGAAAGTTTGTTGGAAACACGGACGTAGTGCCCCAGCCCGCTCTTTTTGGCTCCACGTCGCAGTGGAAAAACACTTACACGCCCCGGCAGCAGGCGCTGCAGAAGACTGGCATGAAGACCGGGACGCGAAACGTAAACTTCATCGCCGGACTCAACCGTCGGTACAAACCGTTGCAGCAGGATCAGCGTCTCCAGTTCACCGTGCAGGAGCAACGACATAATCTCCCACCAGTCCAGGCCATGTTCGTCGGTCAACCGTCCGCATCCCAGATCCAGCAGAGCCCGCACTCGCCGAAAATCATCGAACCCGTTCCGCAAAGAATCCAGAGTTGTGACAGGACACTGGAACTGACGCTGCCAGCGTGCGTAGGTGTTCACTCCTCCCAGCCCGAGATCCACGATGCGGTCCCAAGGCAGACCGGCCCACGGACCGTTTTCTGGTTCGTCTTCGCAATGTATGAGCAAGATCTTCATGCGGGACTCGAGAGACTTAACACCGGCATCGGAAGAGGTGAAACAGCTTCCTACTGCCTCAAGATGGTCTCACAAAGTTTCAGGTCAAACTCCACGGCAACATGCACGGACCGCTCCAGCGGAGTTTCGATCACGCCCAGCCGCTCGCCGAAAAAACTTCCCGTCGCCGCCAGCGCGCCCAGCCTGGCAATCTTCATCGATCCGTTCGGCCGATACACTGGCGGCAGCAACAGACGCTCCTTCAAATATTGCGTTCCGAAAAACATCTTCCAATACTTTCCTTCACCAGGCACCACCGCCCAATGAAAATCATGGGGATCGACCGGCGTCACGCTGACCACGAAGTCGAACTGCCCCTCGGAAAACTTCTCCACCGCATTACGGATGTCCTGGGCGCTCCGCAGCGGAGAACTGGGTTGCAAACATAATAGCGAATCCATCTGCTCCTGCGCAGGCAGTCGTGCTGCAATGTACTGGCACGGAATGTGCGATGCCACCAGATCTCCGCAGAGCTCTGCAGGCACAAGCTCCTGCACCTTCGCGCCGAACTTCATGGCTGTCCGCGCGATCTGCTCGTCTTCCGTACAAACGTAGACCTGATCGAACAGCCCGCTTCCTTGCGCGGCCTCAATCGAGTAAGCAATCAAGGGCTTGCCCGCCAGGTCTCGAACGTTCTTGCGAGGCAGGCGTTTGCTGCCGCCGCGGGCGGGGATCGTACAAATCATTTTTTGGCGCAAGCCTGTCCTCGGCTGAAGTAGCTTTCCTTCATCGGCTCGAGAGGTGAGCAGCCATCGCGCGCCGTCAACCCCAACACCAGCAGCTCCGCCAGCCGCAGATCTTCCTCGTCGTCGATGTCCACACCGCGATTCGCGTCTATCTCTGCCAAATAGTACGGCGATCCGTAGAACGTGTTCTGCGCCACCAGATCTGCGCACCGGGCCCACCACACCGCCCCCGTCGGGCAAAACGTCCGCCCTAGTTCCTGGCTTCGCACCAGGAACTCAGCGCCGAATCTCCACCGCCCATGGCCAGCCTCGTCTTCGACCATAGCCCACTCTGGGTAGACGCAGCGATAAGTGACAACCGAGATTTGGAACGTGCGATTGCCTTCGCGGAACCAGCGCTCGTGCTCGATAACATCGGCGCTCGTCACCAAGGGACAGTTGGGCAGGATTTGGCACAGCGTGACGGGGCAGGTTCCGGCGACACCGAGTGTTTTCAATACATGAGTGACCGCGTCAATCGAGTTGGCCGTGTCAGTGGCCAATTCCGCAGGTCGCTCCATGTACTCCGCTCCGTACCACTCGGCCACACGCCCAATTTCGGCGTCATCGGACGACACAAGCACCTTGTCAAACAACCCGCTGTTCACCGCCGCCGAAATCCCGTAAGCCATCATCGGATGCCCAAAAAACGAAAGCAGATTCTTCCCCGGGAGACGTTTCGATCCGCCGCGTGCAGGAATGACGGCCACAGGTTTGCCACTATCGGGCAAGAGTCACCCAAGTCCTTTCTTCGGCGGAAGTACGTGCAGCCAGGGCTATGCGCAAAGTGAGAATCGCGTCTTCCAATCCGAACCGCGGCCGCGTGCCGTTCTCCACGCATTGCAGGAAGTGATCAAGCTCAGCCGCGTACATCGCGTTAACCTCGCAATCAAAATTCAATGTCTCAGCTTGCCCACCGGCGCGCACAATTTGCACCGCATTGCTCGCAAAATCCCAATGCACCTTGCCCTCGGGCCCCACCAGCGTACAGTTGCGAGCATAAGATCGCTGAATAAAATCAACATGAACGTCGGCTCGCGTTCCGTCCGGAAAGCGCAGCAGGATCGTGGCACAGTCCTCCACGTTCACATCCAACTGACTCACCCGGCCAGCCATGCACGCCACTTCCCTCGGCGCTCCGAACAACCACATCACATAGTCAATTTCATGCGACCCGTCGAGCAGTATCCCGCCGCCCAGTTCGCGGCGCGCGGTGTAGCTCTTCCGGTAGTCCTGCCAGGGACGCCAATCGGGCAGGTAACTTCCGGCCTCAACCCGTGCCCAAAGAATTTTCCCGACCACCAACTCATCCACTAACTCTTTGAGTTTCTGAATCGGCGGATGAAAACGCAGATTGTAGCCCACCTGCACGACGAGGCCACGTCTCGCCGATTCGTCACCCACTTCCGTCACGCCATCCAGCCGATCGGAAAGAGGCTTTTCCACGAAGACGTGCGCGCCCGCGCGCAGCGACTGCAGTGCCTGGGCAACGTGATAAACCGGCGGAGTGCATACCAGAACTACGTCTGGCCGAAATTTTTCCAGTCCCTCTTCGATAGCAGGAAAACATTCCGTCTGGAATTCCGACGCGACATACTCCAGCCGCTCAGGATGCGGATCGCACGCCGCCAGTCGAGTTAGCCCCAGCTTCTTCAGATTCGCGAGGTGGCGGCGGCCGATGGAACCGGCCCCGGCAACCAACACGGATTTTATCCGGAAGTAGGCCAAGGCAATTATTTCGCGAAGTGACCGATCACCTTCTCCACGGCACGGATGACGTCTTCGGCGTCCTGATCGCTCATCCCGTGAAACATCGGCAGGCTGATCAGCCGCTCGTAAGCGTCCTCCGCGATGCGATACTCGCCTCCCCGATATCCGAAGCGATCGCGATAGTAGGGATGGCAATGCACGGGAATGTAGTGAACGTTCACGCCGATGTTCTCCGCCCGCAACGCGCGGAAAACCTGAGCCCGATTGGCACTCAGTTTTTCGAGATTGAGCCGGATGGGATAAAGATGCCGCGCTGGATTCACATCGGCGCGCACCGCGGGAAGTGTCACTCCCACAAGACTGCTGAACGCAGCCGCATAGCGCGCCGCGATCTCCCGCCTGCGCAACAGATTCGCTTCCAGCTTTTTCAGCTGCGACAGTCCCAGCGCGCAGGCGATGTCAGTAAGCCGGTAGTTGAAACCCAGCAACACCATTTCGTAGCGCCACTGCCCCTCAGCCTGACGCTGCCGCGCCTCACTCGAGATGCCGTGATTCCGGAACCGCCGCAACGCCTCGGCGCAATCCGCGCGGCCGGTGGTCACCATGCCGCCTTCTCCAGTCGCGACGTGCTTCACGGGATGAAAACTGAAGACGGTCATGTCCGCGATACTGCCGGTGCGCCGTTCTCGATACTCGGCGCCCAGCGCGTGACAGGCATCCTCGATCACCACTAGCCCGTGCCGCGCCGCAAGTCCCAGAATCGCATCCAGATCGGCCGGATGCCCCGCGTAGTCCACCGGAAGTATCGCCCGCGTGCGCGCAGTGATTCGCGCCGCAACTTTCTCCGGATCCAGGTTGAGCGTATCGGCGCTCACGTCCGCGAAAACCGGGGTTGCTCCCTGATACAGCACGCAGTTCGCGGTGGCCGCAAAGGTCAAAGGAGTAGTGATGGCTTCATCGCCCGGCTCGAGCCCCGCCGCAAAAGCAGCACCATGCAATGCCGCCGTGCCGGAACTGAAGCTCACCGCATACTTGGCTCCCACGCGCGCGGCGAACGCTTCCTCGAATTCTCCGACCTTCGGGCCCGTAGTAAGCCAATCCGAGCGCAGCACATCCACGACAGCCTGGATGTCGTCTTCTCCAATCGACTGCCGTCCGTAAGGAAGAAGCGTGTTCCGAACCGGAGTTCCTCCATCGACGGCGAGCAGCTCCTTACTGGACGTTGTCTGCATGTGGGTTGGAAGGTCCTTAGCTGATAGGTTCCAGGTCACAGGCCTAAGACCTATTACCTAAGACCTGGCATCTATGCCGGCACGCGAGCCTTGGCCGCGGCTCCGGGCTCAATCAATTCCTGGAGTTGCTCGTGGCTCAGCCACTGTTCATTGCTGTCGCTGGTGTAACGGAAGCCCTTCGGCAATTCGCGGGCATGAACCCAGTTTCCTTGCTTCCACCAGGGATGTGACGGCTGGATGATATACATTTCATCCAATTCCAGGGCATTGCGCGCTTCATCTTCCGAGACCAGCACCTCGTGCAGCTTCTCCCCGGCCCGAATGCCGATATATTCCACCAGGCATCCCGGAGCAACCGCCTCGGCCAAGTCCACCAGCCGCATGCTGGGAATCTTGGGCACGAAGATTTCGCCACCGTGCATCTGCTCGATCGACCGGATCACAAAACGCACACCGTGTTCCAGAGTGAGCCAGAAGCGGGTCATGCGAGGGTCGGTAATCGTGATCCGGCCCCGCTTGCGTTGTTCCTGAAACACCGGGATCACGCTGCCGCGGCTGCCCACAACGTTCCCGTACCGCGCGCAACTGAAGCGAGTCTGCTGCGCACCGGCATAGGCATTGGCTTGCACAAACATCTTTTCGGCGCATAACTTCGTCGCCCCGTACAGATTGATCGGGTTCACCGCCTTGTCGGTGCTGAGAGCCAGAATGCGCCCCACGCCCTGATCGATGGCCGCGTCGATCACGTTGCGTCCGCCCATGATGTTGGTCTGGATGGCCTCAAACGGGTTGTATTCGCAGGCTGGAACCTGCTTCAGCGCGGCCGCATGCACTGCGACCGTGACGCCCGAAAAAGCGCGCTGCAGCCGGCCTGCATCGCGCACGTCTCCAATAAAATAGCGCAGGCTGGGATGATCAAACCCAGAGCAGCGCATGTCATGCTGCTTGAGTTCGTCGCGGCTGAATATCACCAGCCGCCTGGGATGATATTCCCGCAGCATGATTTCGACGAACTTCCTTCCGAACGAGCCCGTCCCGCCGGTTACCAGAACGACCTCTTCCGCCCAATTTATCAAGCCTGCCTCACGCCGATCACTACTTTTTCCTGCCTGGGTAAAGAAAACGAAAATAAACGCGGCTCCGCTCCTTGCCGCGGGTCATGATTGCAAGGTAGTATAGCCGAGTTTGCTCGCATCTGCGCGGATACTGCCTTTGCCCAGAAGCGTTGCGTCCCCGATTCATCCATAGGTTTTCCCTCTGGCAATGCTAAAATATTGGCGAACCACTTCACACTCTTGTGCGAATATTCCCGGGTGATGAGCCAGCCATCGAGTCGCCGGGCTTTCTTTGGGGCTTTTCTTTAGGACCACGGCCGCCAGCCCGGTCCGTCCAGCCCGAAAAGGTTTTTGAGAACTTGTTGAGGAGAATGCATGGATTCCGGACCGCTGGTACAGGCCAATAACCCAACCGTTCGCGAAATGCAGCCGGCGGGCGCGGACTTTGGCAGGCCGATCAGCACGCGCATCTACCCTGAATTGCCTTCCCAGGAATCCGCCCTCGGGGAATATATTCGCGTTCTGGTCAAGCGCAAGTGGACGGTTCTTGCCTGCCTGATCACCATCTTCTCCATCGTCGCCATCGCCAGTCTCAAGATGACGCCTATCTATGAGGCGAGCGGCAGCATCGAAATCAACAAGCCCGATTCAGGCCTGGTCAACTTCAGCAATTCTCCGACGTTCAACGTTGACTACTATGATCCAACTGAACTCGAAACCGAAGTGATGATCCTGAAAAGCGATCTTCTCGCCCTGCAAGTAGTAAAAGAACTGGGCCTGGATCGCCGGCCTGAGTTCGGCGGAAAAACGCCCGCTCTGCCATCTTCGCTCGATCTTGCACCAGACCCGTTGCAAGCTGACCCCGCCCGAACCTCCACACTGCTCGGCGGGTTCCGCGGCAACCTGGCTGTCACACTCTCTCCTAACACCCACATCATCAAAGTGTCCTTCCGCAATCCCGACAAGGATTTGACGGCGCACGTGGTGAACACTTTGATGAGCACCTACACGGAGAACAACTTCAAATCGCGCTTCGACTCGACCATGCAGGCTTCCGACTGGCTTTCCAAGCAGCTCGTCGACTTGCAGATGAAAGTCGAAACCTCCCAGGAAAGACTGGTGCGTTACCAGAAAGAGCACGAAATTCTGGGCATCGACGAAAAGCAGAACATCACCACGCAGAAACTTGATGAGTTGAACAAGGCCCTGACCGCCGCGGAATCCGAGCGCATGGACAAGGAATCGGTGTACCGCCTGGTGCAATCGGGAGACGCCGACACCATCGCTTCCGCTGCCGGTGTCCTGGACGCGGCTGGAACTGGAACCCAGTCCGCTTCGGGACTGATGGAGGTTCTCCGTTCCAAGCAGGCCGACGTCAAGATTCAGGCGGCCGAACTGAGCACACAATTCGGACCGTCGTACCCGAAAGTGGCGCAACTGAATACTCAACTCAAAGAGATCGACGCGCAGATTCTCGCGGAGACCAGGAAGATCGCCGGCAAAATCCGCGGACAGTATATGGCGGCCCTGCAGCGCGAAAACATGCTGCACGACGCTCTCGAAAAACAGAAACAGGAGGCCAACAAACTCAACGAGAGCGCCATCCAATACAGCATCTTGAAGCGTGATCTGGAGACCTACCGCACGCTTTACGAAGGACTGATGCAGAAAATGAAGGAGGCCGGAGTCTCGGCTGGTCTCAAATCCAACAACTTCCGCATTGTCGACGTCGCCCGCGTTCCCACCGCTCCCATTGAACCCAACATCCCCCGGAATCTCGCTTTCGCCTTCATGCTGGGCTTGACCTCCGGAGTTGGACTCGCCTTTCTGCTCGAGGGATTAGACAACACGGTCCGCACCACCGAACAGGCGCAGATGATTTCCGGCCTCCCACCGCTCGGCATGATTCCCATGGGTTCGAGGACGGCTCGCGAAGGCGGCCACTCGAAGCGCCTGGTAATCGCAACTTCCAAGGAGGCGGTGGAGCTGGTCACGCAGGTCAGGCCGCAGTCGCAGATGGCGGAATCCTATCGCGCGCTGCGCACCTCCCTCCTGCTCTCGAACCTCGGAGCGCCGCCTAAAGTAATCATGATCACCAGCGCGCTTCCTCAGGAGGGGAAAACCACTACCAGCATTAACTGTGCGGTAGTGCTGGCTCAGAAAGGCATTCGAGTCCTGCTGATCGACGCCGACCTCAGACGGCCGAGCATCCATAAGACGCTGGGGATGGGTCCCCGCAGCGGGCTCAGCAACGTCCTGACTGGGAGCGCCAACTTGCAACAGACCATCACCCGCTCCCCCGTTCTGCCCAACCTGTCTGTATTGCCGGCAGGAACGCCTCCCCCGAATCCCGCCGAGCTCCTGGCGTCCCCCAACATGCGGGATGTCTTGGAGGAACTGCGCGGGCAATACGACCACATCGTGATAGACACGCCCCCCACTTTGTCGGTCACCGATGCCGTGGTGCTGTCACCGCGCGCCGATGCCATCGTACTGGTCATCCGTTCCGGACATACCACCAAGCAAGCGCTCCGCCGTTCCCGCGATATTCTCATGCAGGTCAATGCGAAAGTCTCCGGCGTGCTCTTGAATGCGGTCGATCTAAGCTCGCCCGATTACTACTACTATTACGAATACCAGGGCAAATATTCCCGCTATTATCGCGACGACGAATCGGACAATGATGACGATGAGGATGCCGACGCCGAACAAGCCGCCGAAGCATCCCCCAATAGCGCGTAGATGTTTATTTGGGGGCAACCGCCCTCGGCTGTCCATTCGAGCGCTGCTCAATGCTTCTGCGGTGAAAGCCGGCGGCTTAAGACAATGCACGTAAGATTTGTGATTGCGCTTCCCGTCTGAACAACATGGAAATAGTTCTCAATTCTGCTTCGCGGAAACGGCTCCTCATAGGCGCGGCGGCAGTTCTGTGCGTTATCTATGTGTTTCTCGTGGGCCGGCTGTTTGTCGCGTCCATACTGGGCGCAATACCGATGGGGGAGGTTCCGATCGCGGAAGCACCGAAACTCGCAAGTCTACAAGGGGCGGCCCGGATCGACCCCTGGAACGCAGACTACCGCTATAATCTGGGACGCTACTACGCGCTGGTCGTCATGGACCCGAGCGCCGCCATCGAACCCTACCGTGCTGCCGTGCGGCTCAATCCGCATTCGGCCGATTACTGGTTCCATCTGGCCTCCGCCTACCAGGTGCTCGCGGAAACCTCGAATCAAACCTGGGCGCTGGAACACGCTATCGAGGCCGATCCAACTACGCCTGGCGTGGCCTGGGAAGCCGCCAACAATTTCCACGTACGAGGCGACAACGAGCAAGACAGCGGGTCAAAGTTGAGCTACCACGAGAAGGCGTTGCGCGAGTACCGCGTGGTTTTGGAGAACGATCCGTCCCTTGCGGGTCTCGCCATTCAACACTGCTGGCGGATCAGCCAGGATGTCGATATGCTCTTGCGCGATGTAGTTCCTGCAACGGCACCGGCCAATATCGCGTTTCTCAAATTACTCACGACCCCTAAGAGAGTTGATCTCAGCACGATCACGGCGCCGTCGCATGCCCGCGGCAACCACTGGGTTTACACGCTGAAAGACCCGGACGCCGGCGCGGAATCAAACGGCTGGGTCGATGCTTCGGTGGCGCTTTCTGGTTATACCGATGGCGCCAAAGGAAACAACGTTAGAGCCATGATCGTGGCCAGCACTTCGACCACAATTGAGATCGCCAACCCTACGGGCACGGTGGCCAACACATCGGCCGATTCGGATTCGCCTGTTCTCACAATCGGCGGCACGAAGCAGGAGATGGCGGCAACCGCGAAAGTGTGGGAAAAACTAGTCGCAACTCGGCCCTCGCAGAGTTTCGAACTGCGCTATGTCTACGAATACCTTCACTACCTGCTCGATCACAAGAATGTGGATCAGGCCCGTTTGGTGTGGCAGCAGGCGGCCACGCCCTTCGGCCTGTCCTCCTACCTGCCCACCAGGAATAACTTGATCGTCAACGGGGGCTTCAGCCTGGAGATTTTGAACGGCGGCTTCGATTGGCAATATCAGAAGCAGCAACCAGTGACTCTCACTCTCGATCCCACCGAACATCACGGAGGCGGCAATCGTTCGCTGCTGATCACCTTCGATGGATCGGGAGTAATCGATGCCGGGATTTATCAATTCATCGCGGTGCAACCCGGTACTAACTATGATTTCTCTGCGTACTACAGAAATGGAGACTTCGAGGGTGCCGGGGGCCCGCATATCAGCATCCAGGATGTGGTCACCCAAGCTGTGCTATATGAAAGCGACGAACTGAAAGAGGCGGGGGAATCCTGGAAGCCTGTTGGTGGAGAATTCACCACCCCAGACGATTGCCGACTGCTGGTGCTGCGCGTCCGGCGCCTGCCGGAAGGAAGTCCGATCCGTGGTAAGCTCTGGGTCGGCGATTTCCGCCTCGTGGCCAAGCGGCAGTAGACCCTGGAATTGGGTAGATTCAATCTCATGAGAGCGACCAGCACTACCGCAAACCCGCGCAACAAACTGGCGGCACACGCCGGCTCGGCCCTGCTGTACGGGGTCTTCACCCTGCTCTTGTTTGGACCACTCGCCTTCGGCGCGACCCAATCTTGGTCGATCTTCCTGATGGAGTCTGCCTCCGCAGCGCTATTTCTGTTGTGGATCGGCAAGCAGGTTCTGGAAGGCGAACTGAAGATCAGGTGGAATCCCCTGTTTCTTCCCATGGCAGTATTTGGCCTGCTCATTGTTTTGCAACTCGTCTTCCGTATGAGCGCGTATCCGCACGACACCGCGTCACTGGGGCTTCTCTACTTTTCCTATGGCATACTCTGCTTCCTCGCCGGACAAGCCCTGTTTCGGAGTTCGCAGGCGCGCGATCTTGCGGTTGTGTTTTCGTTGTACGGAGCTGTACTGGCCAGCTTTTCGTTAATCTACGGACTCTCCTCAAACGGCAAGTTGTACTGGGTGCGTCAGCCCTGCTGTGGAGGCTCGGTCTACGGTCCGTATGTAAACCACAACCATTACGCCGGGCTGATGGAGATGCTGGTTCCCATTCCGCTGGTGTTGTCGCTCACCAAGCTGGCGTCCGCCAAGACACGCGCCACGGCTGCGGCCGTGGCCGCCATGATGGTGGGTACCATTTTTCTTTCGGGATCGCGAGGCGGCATGCTCGCGATTCTCGTCGAGCTTCTCATTGTCGCCGTCCTGCTCGTCAAGCAGCAACGCGGCGTGCGTACCGCCATGGGCATCGGCGTGTTTCTGGTGATTCTGGCCGGCTTGCTCGTCTGGATCGGTGGCGGCGAACTCAGCAAGCGTTTCGCCACCCTGGGGCCGTCCCACTCTGAGCTCTCCAAAGACAATCGCTTTGACATCAACCGCGACGGCCTTCGGATGTTCCTGAAGAAGCCTGTTCTGGGCTGGGGTCTGGGAACATTTCCAGTTGTGTATCCGCAATTCCGCAGCTTCTACACGAATTTTTCCATCAATCAGGCGCACAACGATTATCTGCAACTGCTCGTGGAAATGGGCTTGCTCGGATTCGGAACCATGCTGTGGTTTCTGGTAACGCTCTACACCCGAGCCATCAAGAAGATTGGGCACTGGACCAGCGAAATCAGCGGCGCGGTAACTCTGGCGTGTATGCTCGGCTTGAGCGGCATCCTCGTCCACAGCGCCGTGGACTTCAATCTGCAGATTCCAGCCAACGCCGCGCTGTTCTATGTGCTGTGTACGATCGCCGCCTCGGAACCCTTCGTGCAACCCGCCCGCAAACGCCGCGTGGCGCGCAGTAAGCCCCCGGAGGAAGTTCTGCCCTCGGCACAGGAGCTGCAGCAGCCCGCCACAAATTTCTAGCCCGTTCACGAATTGTCATCCCCATACGTGTCATCCCGAGCGAAGCGAGGGATCCTGGTGCTTGCCGGCAGCGAGTACACAGCCGGGCTGGCAGGAACCAAGATCCCTCGCTCTTCTCGGGATGACACATATGGATTAGTTCCGAAATCGGTAAAGAAGGGGCCCAAAAACATCAAGCCGTCCGGCGTAGCCGGACGGCCCAAAGTTTGTAAACACAAATTAGGAAAACTAGGGCGTCGCCGGGCTGACCGGATTGCTGCTCCGCGTGAGCACCCATATGGTAACCCCGCCAATCGCCGCGGCTCCCGCGCCGATTGCGATCGGAGAGTTCAGCACGCCGCCACCTGCGGCCGGAACGGCGCCAGTCCCCCGCTTCTTATCTTTCTTCTTTTTGTCGCCTTGATCGGATTGCTCATCCCGCGTGGTTTCCTGACCCTGCGCCAAAGTAACCGTACCGTTGTCATCGGTGACCGTCAGGTCGCCCTTGCGGGCGGCAATTCTCACCGTTCCGTCAATGTCCGTCACATTGAATTCAGTCCAGGCGTTCGATACCGGCGCCACCCGCACATCGCCCGCAACGGCGGCGACGCTCTTGGATGTCGAGACACTCACGCCCCCGTGTTCCACATTCAGCGAGGCGCCCTCAAATTTCACCAGAGAATCGCCCAGAACGGTGATGCTGGAGCCGGGCGCATGAATATTGGCCGCGGAGTCAGACCGGGTCTGCACCAGGTCGCCGGCAAAAATTGCGGAGGAGTTAGGCACATGGCTGCCGTTCAACCAGGCAGCGCCGTTGGCATAAAGCATAGCCGCACCGGAATCCGCGGCATACAGCGAAGCAGGCACTATCAGAAGTAGCACGCAACTTACCATCTTGCGGAAAGCAGACATGCCCATCCCACACTCCGTTAATAACTAAGTTGGTGACTGTTAAGGCATCGTACCTTCCCATGTTCTTAGCAGTCAATGCCCTTTGTGCCGTAGAGCGGGTGCCCGCTGTGGAAAACTCTTTGCGACGAAGGCCCGAAGACGCAGAGAGGACAGGGGTTCCCGCCTTTCTAAGCGTCCTTCGCCGCCCTGCTTCGCGGTCTTCTCGGTTAAAAGCTTTAAGACTCTATCTGGAGTGGAACTCACAGCCACCGATCAACTGTCTCCCACCATATCAACCGCAGCCATTCATCCACCAAGGTCTTCGCCCATTGGCGATGCGTCCACCATCGAGCGCCGAATTGCTCTGCATCTCGGGCAGCGGCTATCGAGTACTCATGCCCCGGAACTTCCCGCTGAAAAATATCCAAGGCGCGCCGGGTGTGGAAGTCCGAGGTGACGATCAGCACGCTCCTGCCGCCGTCGCGTGCCAGGCACTTCTCCGCGTCCTTCGACTCGTCCCTGGTCGAGAGCCCGTCGATCGGACATACGCTGACCGCCGCCCCCTGCGGCAGATCCTGAATGTACTTCTGGGCCAACTGAATCTGAGTGAATTCGTAAAGCTTCGCGCTGCTCGGTACATCCAGCACTACCCGCCGCCCATATCCCTGCGCCAGAAGTTGCAGCGCGCGTTCCGGACGCCGGTACGTTTCCCCTGCCAGCACCAGGATCACATCGGAAGGCCGCGGCACATCCACTATCAGAAAGCTCCCCGCTTTCGCCGCCAACCCTGCCGCCAGTGCTGCCACCACTCCCAAAGCCAGCAACCACGAACGCTTCATCGCTACCTGACTTTTCATAAGTTCCCAACTTCGAGATGCAGACGCTCATGTAGGGACAGCCGCCCTCGGCTGTCCGGCGAGCGAAGCTCACCTCTTTTCGTCAGCGCGGCACGAGCCACAACTTCTAAGCACGGCAGCACCCTCTCGCCCGCAACCGCGTGCTAGAATCCGAAATGAAGTTCACCAGACACAGAAGAGACCACCTGTCGCAACGATGACGAATCAGCCTGCCGCAAATCGCACTCCCGCCCAACTCAAGAACAAGATCCAGCAGCGCCAGGCCAGGGTTGGCATCATCGGCCTGGGCTACGTGGGCCTACCGCTGGCCCTGCTCTTCAGCGAACAAAAGTTTAAAGTTACCGGCTTCGACATCGATCAACGCAAGGTCGACATCCTCGCCAAGGGCGAATCCTACATCTACCGCATCACCCAAGATGAAATCCGCACGGCCCAATCACAAGGCTTCACGGCCACCTCCGACTACTCCCGCATCGAGCAGATGGATGCCGTTATCATCTGCGTCCCCACTCCTCTCAACCAATATCACGAACCCGACCTCAGCTTCATCACCGGCACCACGCACGCGCTCGCGCCTCATCTTCAGGCCGGACAGTTGGTCGTGCTCGAGAGTACAACCTACCCCGGCACCACCGAACAAGTCATGCTGCCGATTCTCGAGCAAGAAAACAAGAATGGGCTGAAGGCGGCTCGAGGCGCGTCCTCCGGGGCCACTTCAAGCACGCAGAAGGAATTCTTTGTAGCGTTCTCTCCCGAACGTGAGGACCCCGGCAATACCACAGTCGCACGCGCCGACATCCCCAAAGTCGTGGGCGGAGTGAACCCGCAAGCTGCGGAGTTGGCCGGCGCGCTTTACGGATCCATCTTCCATCGCACCATTCCCGTCTCCTCGCCCGCCGTGGCCGAGATGACGAAGCTGCTCGAGAATATCTACCGCTGCGTCAACATCGCCCTGGTCAACGAACTGAAGCTGCTTTGCCTGCGCATGGGGCTCGACATCTGGGAAGTCATCGCAGCGGCGTCCACCAAGCCCTTCGGCTTTCATCCTTTCTATCCCGGACCCGGCCTCGGCGGACATTGCATTCCCGTCGATCCCTTTTATCTCTCGTGGAAGGCGAAGGAATTTGACTTCCGCACCCGCTTCATCGAGCTGGCGGGAGAGATCAACAACAACATGCCGTATCACGTGCTAGCCTCTATCGGCGGAGCGCTGAACCGGCACAAGAAATCGGTAAACGGAGCGCGAGTCCTGGTATTGGGCGTCGCCTACAAAAAAGATATCGACGATTTACGCGAATCCCCCGCCCTCACCATCATCGAACTCTTGCAAAGGGAAGGAGCCCAGGTCAGCTATCACGATCCCTACTTCCCTTTCATCGGCAAAGGCCGCAAATACGACCTGCAGATGAAACGAACGGGACTGGACAAACTAGGACAATATGATTGCATCGTAATCGTCACCGACCACTCCGATTACGACTATAAAAAAATTGTGAGCGAAGCCCAGTTGGTCGTCGACACCCGCAACGCGACCAGGGGCATCGACAGTCCCAAGGTGGTAAGGTGCTAATCAGGAGTGCCGCGACGAGCGAGGTTGGCCATATCGATGTAACACCCAGCCCCGTCTCTAGTGCAAAATCTTGCAACCCCCGGTCAAACATAGTTGCGGTTGGGCCGGGGATTACGTTTCCTTCCGGACGTAAAGACTTGTTCCAAAGGTGTAATTTTTGGCTTCTTTCTTGCACTGTCGGCCGCTGTCCGTTCCGCCCGTCCAGCGCAGCCAGCGTAAGTGCTTGAAAGATCAACTAAATAGACTTCCAAATTGGCTGCGAAATGGCCTTTGCCGTGCAGCTTTTGAGTTGTAGACTATAGCCTCTGTGGTCCCGGCATTTATCGCGACGGTCCCCAGAAACCTTCAGGCCTGAATAGGTGTTTTCAACAACTGACGTGAAGATGGATATGAGCACTTCTGCCTCCCGAGACAATCTCTTCTCCCTGCTGCCGGAGACCAGAACTCCTTGGACGGAATTCGTTTTTGGCACCGGCATGCAAGCGCTGGCGGTGGCCCTACTGGTATGGGTGCGCCTGTTGTATCCCCAGGTTGTCGCAGCTCCGGAACACAACTTCCGTTCGGTCCAGCTGGTAAGCACCCCGGTTCCCGTCAATCATGAGCCACAGCCTGTGCGCCGGCTGCCGCAGCCCACGTTCGTGGCCCGGCTGGACCCGCCGATTAACGCCTTACGGCTGCCGGCCCCACTGCCGAAAGCTCCGGCAAGAGTGGAGGACGACCCCGCTCCCAAGGTGAGCATCGAAAGCAAGAAGCTCGAGCAGATTAACTCCGCCCCGGTGACTCCCAAACAGGCTGTGAAAACCAACGTGTTTACCACCGGCAGTTCGGCCGCTCCCACCACAGCGCGCCCTCCGTCGCAGGTGCAGACCGGAGGCTTCGGCGATCCCAATGGAATTCCCGCCAAAGCAGGTCAAGGCAAGGCCGTTAACATCGCAGCCCTCGGATCTTTCGATCTGCCCTCGGGACCGGGCTCTGGCAACGGCACCGGCGGCGCCAAAGGCATACCGGGCGTGGTCGTAAGTTCCGGTTTCGGCAACGGTACCGCCCTCCCGGACAACCGCCCTCGCGCATCCGCCACCGTTCAGTCCAGCGGCTTCAATACCGATGTTCCCGCGCCGCCAACCGTACGCTCTCGTCCGGCGGAGACCGCGGCCAAGACGTTGCCGGCGGAAATCCTGTTCAAGCCCATTCCCGTCTATACTCAAGAAGCCCGGAGTCTGCGGATTCAAGGCGAAGTTCTTCTGGAAGTGGTTCTGGAGGCCTCTGGCAGCCTCCGTGTGGTGCGCGTGGTGCGTGGATTGGGTCACGGCCTCGATGACAATGCCGTCAAGGCCGCCGAACAGATTCACTTCAAACCGGCGTTGCGGGACGGCCAGCCAACCGATTCCACCGTCGTCTTGCACATTATTTTTCAGTTGGCATAAATTGCATCCAAGGTTCTTATGCGTATCTTTCAAGTAGGCTTACTCTCGTTGCTCCTGTGGTTCGTCGGTTCGTTGCCCGCCGTGTCGCAGAATCCGGGGTCGCAAAACCCCGCATCTTCCTCACCACCTTCGCCGCCCCCGGCGGCAACAAACGACGCGGCCCCGGCGGGTCAGAGTGCAGAGGATCTGTCTTCTCCGCCTCCAGTGTCTTTCAATGAGGTCATCGACCGCGTGGTCCAGCGAGAGCATCTTTTCGTGGCTCAGATGCGCCACATGCGTCCTCTCGTTGAGACTTACCTGCAGGATCTCAAGACCGGCAAAGACGGCAACGCCGTGATGGTGAATGACCAGTATTATCTCGGCCGCCTCAACATGAGCGACGGTCCCGAGGACACTTCATTCGTGGGCCAACCCGGCTTCGGCCAGCGCATGGTCGGCAAGCTCACCGGACTTTACTCCATGCATTTCCTGCCTTTGGGCTTCGCCCAGATGGTGGTCCTCGATACCGATTTCCAGAAGAGGTATTACACCTTCAATTTCGTGCGGCGCGAGTTTCTCGGAGAAGTGCGCTGTCTGGTCATCGATGTCCAACCCAGGGCAGACTCGGGCGTGGGCCGCTTCATGGGCAGGATCTGGGTCGAAGATCAGGACTACAACGTGGTGCGCTTTAACGGCACCTACTCGCACCCTTCCAAGACCCGCCTTTTCCTGCACTTCGACAGTTGGCGATTGAATATGCGTCCCGGTTCCTGGCTCCCCGCTTATATCTATAGCGAGGAATCAAACCTGAAGGGCAATTTGGGACAGACTCTTCACTTCCGCGGCCAGACCCGTCTTTGGGGATACGACCTGAAGGGCCTCAACAAGAATTCGGAGTTCACCCAGATTCTGGTGGATCCTCCACCGTCGGGCGCTTCCGGAGGCTCGTCTGGGGATGCTGGGGTAAAAGATCAGAGCGACGTAACCGCCGACGCAACTCCCGTGGTTGCCGAGCGCATGTGGGAACGCCAGGCCGAAGATAACGCGGTCGAGCGCATGACAAGGATCGGCCTGCTGGCCCCTCCCGGCGGCCTGGACAAAGTGCTTCAGACCGTCGTCAACAACCTATTGGTGACCAATAACATCGATCTGCAGTCCGATGTGCGCTGCCGCGTGCTGCTCACGTCTCCTCTGGAATCATTCACCATCGGGCACACCATCGTGATCAGTCGTGGCCTGCTCGATGTGCTGCCCGATGAGGCCTCGCTCGCCGTGATTCTGGCCGAAGAACTCAGTCACATTGTTCTGGGACACCCTTTCGATACCAGGCTGGCATTCAATGACCGCATGTTCTTCCCCGATGAAACCTCGTTCCAGCGCCTCGACTTCAAGCACCGGCAGGCCGACGAGGAAGCCGCCGATGTCAAGGCTCTGGAGTTGTTAAAGAATTCTCCTTACAAGGACAAGCTGGGAGGTGCCGGGTTATTCTTGAAGGCCGTGCAACAGTATGCACCCAGTCTGCCCAATCTGATTCGCCCGCGCCTGGGCAATGGTGTCGGCAGCGGCAAAACCATTCGGATGTCGGCGCTGCTCGCTTCCGCGCCACAACTGGACCCGCAGCGCACCGATCAGATTGCCGCGCTTCCGCTCGGAGGACGCATCAAGCTTGATCCCTGGACCGACCAGGTGGAACTGGCAAAAGCAAAACCGGTCCCCCTGACCTCGCCAAAAGAAAAGAGGCCGTTCGAGGTCACTCCGTTCTTCCCCTTCCTCACCCGATACGCGACTCCCGGCAGCGACAAGGTGGCGCTGACCGCGCCTGCCCCGAAGTAAGAAGGTGAAGTGGTGAGTACAGTGGAGCGGATTGGTAGCTGACGGCAGCGCAAAGCGCACGGTGGAGCAGGCTTTTCCAGGTCTGCGTCCAAAAGAATATCTGGAATCGAGGACTTTAGCCCTGAGGTAACCACCAAGAAGCCTGGACGTAATACTTCGCGAAACAATCGAAGGAATGTCGCCGGCGCAGTAGCAAATAAAATGGAATGGCGGCCCGGGGAAAAATGGGACTTGGCCTAAGACCTAACACCGAAGACCTGACACCGACTACTGGATGGCGCTCCCAACCTGCGAGAACACGTTGTTGGCGTTCGAGCCGATCAACCGGACCGTGCCCACGACGATCACCAAAATTACTGCCAGCATCACCGCGTATTCGGCGATGTCCTGACCGCTATCGTCCTGCCAAAGCTTTTGTAGAATTCTTGCCACGGGCTCTTTCTCCTTAGAACTGGTCTCAACCCTCTTCGTTCACAAAAAAAAAATAACCCCAAGTTGTGACGGGGATCAGTGTTCTATCCCGAGGCTGGTCCGTGGATAAATGATAAGTGCAGCAGCCGCTCCCGCCAATAGCCCATAGGTGCCATCTTTGATTCCCATCGACAAGCTTCTAAGGCGAGGTCAGCCAATGCTTTTCAGCGGAAGCGACTGGTTCACCGCGAACAGCGCCAACTCCAGCCGGGTCGACACTCCCAGCTTGTCAAAAATATTGCTCAGGTGATGCTTGACCGTGTCTTCGCTGATCTTGAAGTACTCCGCAATCTCTTTATTCGAATATCCCGCGACCACGGCGGCCACAATCTCCAACTCCCGCGGCGTCAAGCCAAACTTCTTCTGCCGCGCTTCGTCGCTGGAAGATTGCACCAGCGTTCGCAAATACTGCACCAGATTCGAAACGCTTTCCCGTCCCACCCAGTATTCCCCTGACATCACCGTTTGGATCGCTTTCAATAGCAACTGCGTGGCGGAATCCTTCAGCACCACTCCCCGCGCGCCCAACTGCAGAGCTTCCACAATCTGGCTCTTCTCCGCCGCCGCCGTCAGCAGGATCACGCGCACCGGCGTTGAACTCGCGCCCGAACCCAGTTCCCGCAAAGCTTCCAATCCCGGATGCTTGGGCATCGCGAGATCCAGCAGAAGGATGTCAGGCTTCAACTGCCGCACCAGCCGCACCGCTTCCGCGCCGTCCGAGGCCTCACCCAAAACTTTCAAATTCGGTTCCGCTTCCAGAAGACGGCGCAGCCCATCCCGGAAAATTGGATGGTCGTCCGCAATCACGATTCGAACCGTCTGTGACTTCTTAAAGTTCATCGGAAACCTCTCCGCCCTTCGGAACCTTCACTTCCAGCCTCGTCCCCAGACCGGGATTCGATTCTACCGTGAGTGCGCCTGCAATCAAACGTACCCGCTCTTTGATGATCGTTGGCCCCTTTCCCATCCGGTCCAGTTCGTCCTGCGTCAGGCGGCCGGAAAACGGGAAGCCTTTGCCGTCATCCTCCAGCGTCAGGCTCCACTGGCTGTCCGTCGAACTCAGCCGCACCAGCGCGTGCCGCGCCTTGCTGTGCTTGCGCACGTTCACCAGTCCCTCCTGCACAATCCGCAACATCTCCCGGCAGACGTTCCCCGGCATCTGCAGCTTCTCAATGTCGGTCACGAAGCGCGCGGAGATCCCCGTCTCTCGCTCAAACCGCTCCACCGTGTTATTCACCACGCTCATAAACCGTCGATCATCCACGTCGATCGATTTCATCTGCTGCATCAGTTCTCGCAGCTTCAGAACTTCCTCGCGCAACAAACCCTGGATCCGGCCCAGTTCGCCACTCACCACGGCCGGCGTAGTCTCAGCCTGGCGCCGGAGAACGTCCACCTGCATCTCCACCGCGATCAACGACTGCACCGCCCCATCGTGCAATTCTCTGGCAAAGCGAGCGCGCTCCGCGGCCCCAGCCCGCCGCCTCAACCTGTGGAGCAGGTAAACGTTGTACACGGCCGGCCCTGCCTGCCGGAACAAATCCAGCACAAAACGCAACTTCTCCGGTATCTCCAGTCTCCAGGCCGGGTTAAACACCAGCACTCGCCCCCGCCACTCGCCTCCAAAGATGAAGGAAATCGCGATCACCGACCGGAACGATTGCCGCTGCTTCAATCGAGCCAGCGCCTCGCTGGATGCCGACGCCATGCGGAGGCCTTCACTGTCGAGCGCGATTACAGACCAGCGCCCACCCACGTTCGACGCGTAAATAGCTTCCCCCGGAAAATCCTCCAGATAGTTTTCCGCGTCCCGCGGCCCGGCGTCCAGCCACACGAAATCCGAAACGTCCCCGGTATCATTGCGCAACTCGCCGAGAAACATTCTTTGGCTGTGAATCTCCTGCGACGCAACCAGCAACCGCTCCGCCCTGCACATTCGCAGGACTTCACGGCTGATCTGCTGTAGAGTCCCCGTCAACCCCGCTTCCACCCGCACCTTCGACAGGATGCGGGTCACCGCCGCCTTTTCTCCCCTCAGGCGTTTCTGCTGCCTCGCCAGATAGCCCAGCAGAACACCCATCACCAGCAGGTAAACCGACAGCATGAACAAACGCTTCGGCTCAAAAGTCTCCGCATTGATTTGCAGCCCCGATAAAAAACGCCACGGCAGGCTTCCTCCGCGCGTTGCCCACACGTGAAACAGCAGGAAGCTTTCAATCCACAGCAAAGCCACTTCGGCCGCCGCCGTGCTCAACGTCTCCCAAAGTCCCCACCGGTAGGCCGAGGCAGCCAGAACAAAAAAGAAGAAAAGGAAAAACGGGCTTCGCGGTCCTTCGGCAAATATTGAGATGAAAGCCGGCCATACGATATCCGCAGTATGAACCAGTACGCGAAACGCCGGCGTCGATTGCTGTCGTCGCCGCAACAGCGTCATCACCAGCACGCCGTGGATGAGGTAGAACCCCAGCAGACCGTAGGCCACCGGCGCTTGCCCCAACTGCGTGGGATCCATGTAAATCGCAGCCAGCGCGGATATCGCTAGAAATACCCGTGCCGTCGCCAGCCAGCGCTCGATACGCCGTATCTCGCTGGGGTCGGCTGCAGCCTGCGGTCTAACATGAAAACGGCGATTAGCGTCGGCGTGCAAGTCGAGTCACTTCCCGCTGGAAAATAAATTTGGAGAACGAATTTGTCAGGTCCCCCGGAATGCTAGGCATAGTATTGATGAGAAATATCAGGAAGCAAGCAAAACTTTTCTGGCTGCCCTCCTGGGTGGCCTCCAATCGACCGTAAGCTTCCTACCGCGCAAGCCTTCAGGACCTAAGGTTCGTATCACGGCACGCCTTCAACCGTACCGCAAGCGCCTGACTGTCGATGCGCCTTCAGGCGCTGATTCTCCACGCAAATTCCGCCCCGCCGTTCAATTACCAAATTACTAAATTACCCAATTACAAATTCCCCCGGATTACTTCCGTAATCAAGCGCCTCTCCCCTCCCATTCTAAAATGGCAGCGAGGCTCTTTTTCTGCGTACCTATAGCAAGCTCTGGACCGCGGCGGTCGCAGTCTGTCTGGCGACCCTGGTCTTGGCTGCTCTTCTCCTGCCACAGTCCTTCCGTCTCACCGCTCTCAGCGATATCATCCAGTGCATTCTGCTTTTTTCCGGGATGGTTTCCCTGATTCCGCATGCCGTACGTTCCCGCGGCCGCTTGCGTCTGTTCTGGACGCTGATCGCTGCCGGTATTGCCCTCTGGTCTTCCTACCAGTTGTTCTGGACCTACTACGAAGTCTGGCTGCGCGCCGATGTCCCAGACTTGTGCGCGGCCGACATGGTTCTTTTCCTGCACATCGTCCCCTTGATGGCTGCTCTGGCCCTCCGCCCTCACGCCCCGGAGGATGAGTATGCCGCCCGCCTTCGCCGCCTTGATTTCGCCTTGATGATGGTCTGGTGGGCCTATCTCTACGCCCTCATCGTGATCCCCTGGCAATACATCGTCCCCGATGTCCCGGCCTACGGCAACAATCTTAATTCCTTGTATCTCATCGAGAAACTGGCGTTTCTAGGCGCCCTGTTGCTGGCATGGACCGACAGCAAAGACAGCTGGAAGATTTTTTATGCCAGTCTGTTCGGCGCCAGCTTCATTTACGCCGCCAGTTCTCACATTGCCAACTGGGCCATCGGACGCCACGTCTACTACAGCGGAAGTTTCTACGACATTCCCCTCGCGGTATCCATGGCCTGGATCACCGTGATCGGCCTGTCGACTCGCGAACGCACGCCTCAGGCCGGCGTCGCATCCACTTCCACCTCTCACGGTGTGTGGCTGGCCCGGCTTGGCATGATCGCCGCCTTCTCGCTCCCGCTCTTTGCCACCTGGGCCCTCATGGATACTGCCCTGCCCCCGCCCATCCGTTCCTTCCGCCTGGTTCTGACTCTGGCCATGGCGCTGCTCATGGGCGTCATGGTTTTTGTGCGGCAACGCCTGCTCGACCGCGAGTTGCTCCGCCTCTTGACCCATTCGCAGGAGTCCCTGGCCAACCTGAAGCGTTTGCAGGCGCAGATCACCGAGGCGGAAAAACACGCCTCCATCGGACAGCTTGTGGGCGGCGTAACCCACGAACTCAACAATCCCATCACCGCCCTGCTGGGATATTCCGATCTTCTCCTGACCACGCCTCTCAACCCGGAGCAGCACGAACTGGCGGGAAAGATCGGCCAGCACGTGCGGCGCACCAAGTCTCTGGTCGCCAGCCTGCTCAGCTTTGCCCGGCAAGGCCCGGCCGCAATGGCCCCCGTGGATCTCAAAACCTTGCTGCGCACCACGGTTAAACTCTCGCAGCCTCAGTGGCAGGCCCTCGACATCGAAGTGCACACCGAATTTTCGCCGGACCCGCTGCTCGTTCGCGGAGATTCTAACCAGTTGCTCCAGGTCTGCGTGCAAATCATCAACGACGCGCTCTATGCCGTGGGCCAACACAGCAGCCGAACGCTGACCATCACCGCGGAGCGCAAAGATGGCCTCGCCATCATTAATATCTGCGATGCCGGCCTCGGCGACTCAGCCGAAGGCAAAGAAAAAGAAGAAGACCAGGCTCTCTCCGGCCTGGGGCTCAGCGCCTGTCAGGGCATCCTGCGGCAACATCACGGCCGTATTCTCTGGCAGCAACACCGGAACACGGGAACCAACATCCGCGTCGAGATCCCCGTCATCCCTCCGGTGGAGAAAGAGCAATCGTCTGAAGCTGGAGTTCCGGTGATGTGGCAACCTCAACCGTACGCTTAAGCTGACCGCAAGCGGCGTAGATGTCCCGCCCCCGCGGACGCCTGACATAAGCAGGAATACCCATGGCCCGCAAGATGTTTTGGAACGCTGCCACCCGCTCCGCGCTGGGAGTAGTGAAGTCAATGCCCGGGCCCGGATTCAGCGCGATCAGATTCACTTTGCAGCGCAGCCCGCGCAGCAATTCGGCCACTTCCCTCGCATTCTCCGGCAAGTCGTTCACTTCGCCAAGCAGCACATACTCAAACGTGATCCACTCCCGGGTGCGCAAGGGAAACTCGCGCGCCGCCGCCATCAGCATCTCGAGCGTCCACTTCTTGTTCACCGGCATCAGCCGCGTGCGCAGGGCATCGTTCGAAGCATTGAGAGAAATCGCCAGCTTCGGCCGGATTGTCTCCCCGCCAAAGTCGCGGATGCGCGGCACAATCCCCGCCGTCGACACCGTCATCCGCCGCTCGGCAATCCCCACGCCCTCCACCAGCAACCGCGCCGCCTTAATTAAATTGTCGTAGTTAAGGAACGGCTCGCCCATCCCCATGAAAACCAGGTTGATGCGATCCTCCGGCGGTGACACCCCTTGATCCTTAAGCACCGCGCACACCTGCCCCACAATTTCACCAGCGGTCAGATTGCGCTTCACGCCAAGCAACGCCGTCAGGCAAAACTGGCAATCCACCGCGCAACCGACCTGACTGGAAATGCAAATCGTCGACCGCCCTTGATTTTGTCCTCTAGGGTTTGGGGGGACGCAGCGCTTCCGCGCTGCGATAGGTTCACCCTTCTCGGAATGGGCTTCAGCCCCTGAGGCGCCTGACTCAGCCCGCTCAGCCGCTTCCCCAGCCTCTGACCCATCCCCCGCCTCCCCTCCATCCCCCGCCTCCCCTCCATCCCCCTCCGGCATCCAAACCGTCTCCACACTCTGCCCATCGCCAAACCCAATCAAATACCGCACAGTCCCATCGATAGAGACAAACTTGTTCTCAATCCGCGCCGCCCCAACCGTCACTCCGCTCTGCGCCAGCCTTTCCCGAAACTCCTGCGGCAGCGTTGAAATTTCCTCCAGCGTTTCTACGCGCTGCCGGTACACCGCATCCATGATCTGCTTGGCACGATAGCCAGGCTCACTCGCATCGCTCACCAGCGCAGCGATCTCCGCGCGATCCATACCCAGCAACGA
>CAWEDF010000021.1:0-112280 GCA_963807655.1 uncultured Acidobacteriaceae bacterium
TCGCCGCAGGCGTAATCCAAAGTGGCCGTGAGGTCGGAAGAAAACTTCCGTTCGAGCACCACCCGGAGGCCATGGGCGTTCAGAGTGTCGCCGTTATAGGTAAACGTTCCGGAGGAAACATCAGGCAGCAGGAACCCGCCGGCAGCAGTGACCTCGCCGGTGCCAATCAATGCGGTGTTGGCAACGCGATCACTGTACACCGCAACCTGAAGGTTGTTCTTGCCGAGGCGCCGGGAGACATTCAGTTCCTGGTGGCGGGCGCGTTCGAGGCGAGTGGCAAAGTTCACCATGCTGACCCGAGGATCGGCCTCGCTCAGATCCGCGGGCGCCGAATCGAAACCCTTCTCCGCCCGCGTGTTGGGCAGGGAGGTCGCGTAGTCATACTCCACGACGGTGTTCGGAGAGGCGTGCAGATCTACGGAGCCGTAGGGGCGGAACGCAGTCACGTGCCCAAGAAACTGTATGGTCTGCAGTTCACTTCCGAACCTTAACTCCAGAACATCGCCCACGGCGAGATCGTCTCCGGCACTGAGCGCCAGGGCCTGCAACGCAGCGTAGTGCAGGCTAGGATCGGAGGGCGCGAACCGGCGCATGGTAACCGCCACCGAGGGCCCGGAGCCATCGGGCAGGGCGTGCGAGTACGCGGCCCGCAGAACGGCAGAGGGGAGGCTTTCCCCGTAACCGACATTCCCACTCAGCCCGATGCGGTTCACTGAGAAAATGGAGCGCTCCACCGAGAAGCCGGTGCTCATGTCCGATCCGCTGCCATAGCCGCCTGCCTCGGAACCGGCCAGAAACGAAAGGCTCGCCTTCAGGTTGTGATCGTGCTGTTCAGGCAAAGCGGGATCGTCCAATATGCGTAAAACGGGGCGATTCGCCACCGAACGCAGGGTCCACTTCCAGTCGTCGTCATCGGCGGCGGTCCCGCGCAGCGGCCCCACTCGCATGGCGTTGAGCAAAGTATTGAGGGTGATGTTCAGGTGAACGCTGTTGCCGGGCTGCAAGCCGATTTTTTCGCGCAGCGCAGGAAGGAAGGACGGCGCCGAGACTTTGATGGAATACAGTCCGGGAAGCAGGTCCGTGGCGGAATAGAAGCCCGCACCGTCGGTAAATACGGTAAGAGTCCGCGCCGCCGAGCCCGCGATCTCAACCACCGCGCCCATCTGAGGCGTGCCCGCGGAATCGCGCACGTATCCGGAAATGGCACCTGGACGCTCTCCGGCCCACGCCGGAAAGGACAGCGCTATCACTACTGCCCAAGACCCAAAATGGCGAAGCTTCACTCCAACCCCCCGGGGAACAAGCCGACCGTTACTCTACAGCAAACGTTGCTGAAGGATCAATAGTCTGCTTGGAGATGTTGTCGTTCACTTTAATATCGATTCGATAAATACCCGGCTGCAGGTTCGCCGCGGCAATCGATTTCTGCAAAGTGACCTGCTCGCCTATGTTTCCCATCGTTTCGGTGGATTCCGTCTTTTGAACCACCGGCTTGTTGGTTGCGACGTTGACGATGTCGTACTCAAACGTGGCCGAAGGCTTGTGCGTTTTCTCGTCCACGCCAAGATTGTAGACTTGCATCCAGAAGTTCACCTTCTGGTCGCGACTCCGTTTGAAGAGAGCGGGCTTGCCGTCGGCGGGAGCCACGCGCGGACGAACTTTGTTCAGGCCAATTACGAATTGCCCCGTGCTCACATCCTTGGTGGGCACCGGCTCCATCACGTCGGCCACAATCAGCGAGGAGGTCGACAGTTTGTCGTCGGAGTACTCCGGCACCACAATTCCGCGGCTCCACAGGCCTTTGCGATCGCCGTTCACGTCTTTCACAGCGATCTCCACTTTGTAGCGTCCCGGGCGCAGCGGCAGCGCCTTCCAGTACACCGCCGAATTCTCCGCCGTGCGGGGCAGCAGTTCCGCCGGAACGTCCACTTGGACCGGTTCTTCCTGGGTCTGCACAATGCGTCCGGTCAAGGTGGTTACGCGCATAAAGATATTTACCGTGCCGCGCTGCACACCATCTTTGTTGGCGAAGGTAATATCGCGATACTTCAACTGAACCGTGATCGGCACCAAGACCGTGTCCCCAGTGACCTTCACAAAATCGGTGCGCACGTCGAAGGGCATCAGGTTAGTAATGATCTTTGTGTTGACGATTTCTTCCAGATCCTTGAACTTGACCGGTGGCGGCGCTTGCAGCTTGGAAAATTGCTCGAGGCGCTCGAACTGTTTGGTGCTTTGTTGGGCGGTGAAGGGGCCCGCTCCCAGTTGCTCCAACCCCCCATTGAAACGGCTTGATTTGTTGGCCAAGCCCATTTCTTCATACATGGTCAACCCTGCGTTAGGGGTGTACTTCAGAGCGTCTTTCTCCGACCTGTCCAGCGTCATATGGAAGTCGCCGCACATGCAAGTGTCGACGAACTCGATCATGACTTCCTGCCCAATGCCTTCCAGATAGCGGTAGCGCCAGGTTTCGAAGGGGAACGTGGAGGTCGTGCCGCCGCCTTCTTCCGTGGGCCGCTCATAGGTGCCGCCGGAGGGATGCGAGTCAATTTCGTCGGCAGGTCCATACATGATGTACATGCGGCCGCGGTCGCTTTTCCAACCAGGGATTCCCGCGGCAAAATGCTCGTTGGCATACGCGATGCGGCGGTAATGTTCTTCCTTGTACTCGTTCTCTTCCGTGTCGGGCGTGGGATCGCGGCGTTGCCAGAAGGCTTCGATGAAGTTGTCGCGTTCCTCGTCGTTCGAGAGCTGCTTAAAGGCGGCGCTTTCCTCGTCGGTGATGATCCAGACTACGTCCTCGTTCAGCCACTTCTTGTACACCTTGCTGAGTTCGATCTTGAGCGACGCTTTCTGCTGTTTCTTCTGCTTTTCCGTGGGCTTGCGCTTCAGGGGATCGACTTCGTCAGAAGCTTGCGCCGGGGAGTTGGCCGCGCTGGATCCTGCTGTTGTGGATTCGGGTGCGTTGGAAGATGGCGGACCGGGAGCAGGCTTGTCACTCTGGGCGCCAGCCGGGGCGCAGAAGACCGCAGCGACCGCCAAGATTACAAGAGACGAGAGATAGCGTGAACCAACCCGAACCATGAGAGGGACTCCTGCCACGACAAACTTCTGTCGGTATATTCTAGGCCCTCAGTTGGGCGAAAGCAAGGCTAAGTCACAGCAAGAGAACGGATTGACGACCGAGCCCGACCCGTTCCGTTGGACGCGTCGAGGCTCCTGCCGAGTTGCCCGGACAGACAGCGAATATTTTAGAACGGTCGCCTGGACCAAGCTATAATTTCAGGTTATTTTAATCTTGTGTTCGCGGGGCGGCGCTACTCTCCGGATTCCCTGGATCTTGGTGCACTTCTTTCAGACTGGAACTTTCCTGCCAGCAGGATCGTATCCCAGAGTGTGGGCTCGTCACTTGCGGATCGGCCGGTGGCTATCGGCGAGGTAAACTCAGGAGTAACTGCTTGAGATCGCAGCCGATCTGCCGGGGCAACGGCCTTGGACGGTGACGGGAACAATGAAACTCTGGAAGAAAATTGCGATCGGCGGCGGCGTGGTTATGGTGTTGGCCGCCATCGTCGGCTTCACGGTCTATCAGAGTGGCAAGAATGTGGTCACGGTGCAGACCGGGAAGGTGCAACGCGAGGACTTGTCCTCAGTGGTAAGCGCTTCCGGCGAAATCAAGCCGAAGACGTACGTCAATATCGGCGCCAACGCTTATGGCAAGATCACCCACCTGTACGTTAAGGAAGGGGATCACGTAAAGAAGGGTCAATTGCTGGCGCAACTGGAAAACGTGCAGTCCACGGCGGACGTGAGCGCCAACCAGGCCTCGGTGCAGGCCGCGGAAACGGACGCGATCGCCGCCGATGCGGCACTCAAGACCTCCACCGCCGACCTGTCGCGCGCCCAGGCCGACTATGAGCGCAACAAGCTGGATTGGGATCGCGCTCAGAACCTTTACAAGGATGGGCTGATCGCGAAATCTGATTTCGACAGCCGCGAGAATGCGTGGGCCACAGCCGACGCCGGGCTGGTGCAGGCCAAGGCTCGCGTCGCCCAGGCCAAGGCGCAGAAAGAATCAGCGGACCGGCACGTGTCAATGGCGCGAGCCAACCTTACCCGCGTAGCGGACGTTCTACAGAAAACTACTTACTCCGCGCCCTACGATGGAGTGGTCACGAACTTGCCGGTTCGGGAAGGCGAGTCGGTCGTGATCGGCATTCAGAATGCTCTCGGCAGCACGTTGCTAACGCTCGCCGATATGTCCGTGATCACGGCTGAAGTAAAAGTCGATGAGACCGATATAGTAAACGTGCGCGTAGGTCAGCCTGCCGAAGTCACCATCGACGCCATTCCCAAAAAGGTTTTCCACGGCACGGTCTCGGAAATCGGAGATAACGCCATCGTGCGTTCCACCGGAGTGGCCACTTCCCAGCAGGCATCCACCAGCGAAGAGGCCAAAGACTTCAAGGTGGTTGTGACCGTCAGCGATCCTCCGCAGGATCTGCGTCCGGGACTCTCGACCACCGCGAAGGTTACGACGGCTTCGCGCAGCAGCGCGCTGGCCATTCCCATTCAGGCACTCTCGGTCCGCACCAAGGCCCAACTGGCGCAGGAAAAAGCTTCCCCTGGCGCCGTACATGCCGCCGCTCCAGTATCGAAAGATGCATCCAAGGACAAAGATCAGAAGGACAAGGACAAAGATCAGAAAGAGGAGATGCAGGGCGTCTTCGTCATTCGCAACAAGAAGGCGGAGTTCGTGCCCATAACCACCGGCATCGCCGGAACCAGCGACATTGAGGTGGTCAACGGCTTGAAGGAGGGGGACGAGGTCATCACCGGAAGTTACAAGGTTTTGCGCACGCTTCGTTCCGGGAGCAGCGTCAAAATCGATAACTCCCTTCCCAAGAAGGAAGACGAGACTTAACCTTCAACGGCTTCATGCGTCCAATGGAGAAGCCGGTCTGAATCGCAAGTGTCGAAGGGAAGTCTCGAAAAGAAGTCTCGAACCGCAGTCGTCGGATAGCAAAACGGAGCTCTCGGAGTCGAATTCAATCTCGGAGAACCCAGTGGCACCGGAGCAGGAGAAAAAAATGGCAACCGCAGAATTAATCAGCATGCCGGTTAACCCCGTAGCAGCACCGCCTGAGTCTTGCATGATCGCAGCCGAGGATCTTTGGAAGACCTACGACATGGGCTCGGAGCAGCAGGTACACGCCCTGCGCGGGGTCAATCTCCGCATCGAGCGGGGAGAGTACGTTGCCATCATGGGACCCTCGGGCTCAGGCAAGTCCACGCTGATGAACCTGATCGGCTGCCTGGACACGCCCACCAAAGGCGAATACTGGCTCAACAGCCAGTTGGTGAGCGAACTCGACGACGATGAACTGGCGCGCATCCGCAACAAGGAAATCGGCTTCGTGTTCCAGACCTTCAACCTGCTGGCTCGCGCCACTGCCCTGCATAACGTGGAGCTGCCGCTGATCTACGCCGGCATTCCGACGGCTGAGCGCATCGAACGCGCCCAGGGCGCATTGAAATCCGTCGGGATGGAATCGCGCATGACCCATAAGCCCAATGAGCTTTCCGGCGGCCAGCGCCAGCGTGTTGCCGTCGCGCGCGCTCTGGTCAACCGGCCTTCCATCATTCTGGCGGACGAGCCCACCGGCAACCTCGACTCGGCAACCGGAAACGAGATCATGGCCTTGTTCGACCGCCTGCACGCCGAGGGAAACACCATCGTCCTGGTCACCCACGAGCACGACATCGCCGAGTACGCTCATCGCATCGTCAACATCAAGGACGGAGTAGTTGAGCGCGACGAGCGGAAGAAGTAAGTTTCCCCTCACGCATTGTCATCCCGAGCAGCATTGTTTGCCTGCGGCGGCGGGCACACGGATGGTGCAGGCAAGAACCAAGATCCCTCGCTTCGCTCGTGATGACATTCATAGCAGGCCGGGATGACAACTCGCAAGCGGAATATCCCGGCTAACTCCAACGGGTGACCAGTTTCACTGCGCCGGGCGCCGTCGCTTCCTCCACACTCTTCAACAATGCCACGCTCACCTGGTCGCGCCCGCGGTGTTTGGCCTCATACAGGGCGGCGTCTGCTGCCGCCATCAATTCCTTGGGCGACAGTCCATGCTCGGGGAACACTGCGACGCCGATCGAAACTGTGAGCATCCCCATCGATCTGCCCTGGTGCAGGACGGTAAGTTCCTTCATCTTCAAACGCAAACGCTCGGCTCGCGCGCACGTAGCTTCCAGGTTCGCTGTCGGCAGAATCACGACAAATTCCTCTCCGCCGAAGCGGCAGACGAAATCCTCTGCCCGGATTCCCCGGGCCAGAGCGGCCCCGGTTTCGCGCAGGACCGCATCGCCCGCGTCGTGTCCATAGGTGTCGTTGAAGGTCTTGAAATGGTCGAGATCGATCATGAGGACTCCCAGAGACTGCGCCGCTCTCGCCGCGCGGCGCACTTCGCGTTCCAGCACCTCCTCCAGATAACGCCGGTTATAGAGGCCGGTCAGCTCATCCCGCACCGACTGGGTTCGCAATGCGTCCCGCAGTCTGATGTTGGCGATGGACAATCCCACTTGCGCCGCAAAAGTTGTCTTGAACGAGAGTTCCGAGGTGTTCAGTTGCGGCGCCTCGTCCGTAGCCTGAAGGTGCAGGATGCCGAGCGTTTCACCCTGGGCCAGGATCGGAATGCACAAGTACGTATTCTTCACCCCCGCCGCGTGAGCGCAAGGCGCGGTCAAATCGCCCGCCGTTACCAGATGCGGATGACCCGTACGCAGGGCCCAGCACTCGCTGGGCTCAAACTCCATCGCCGGAAGCTGGCATTCGGCCCACGAGCCGATTACTTCGGCCAGGCTTCGCGAAGCATTCAGCAGCGCCATCGCTCCCCGGGCGGCGGGAAATATCTTGGGAGCGAAGCCCATGGAGGTCGCGAATACTTCGTCGAGACTGACGCAACTCTGCAGCAGTTCGCCCATCTTCGCCAGCAGGGTCGCCCGCTCTGAACGCATTCGGAGTTCTTCCATCATTCGCTCATTGTGCCGATCGAATTCTTTGCGGGCGGAGTCCTTCTCCAGAATCTCCTCCTGCAGCCGGTTGTTGGTGTCGGCCAATTGCATGGTCCGCTCCAGAATCTGCTCTTCTAGAATCTGCTGGTTTCGCTTTTGATCCTCGATGTCGGCGCAGGTGCCAAACCATTTGACGATCTCACCGGCGGAGTTACGGATAGGATTGGCGCGGCACAAAAACCAGCGGTAGGTTCCATCTTTTCCGCGCAGTCGATACTCCACTTCGTAAGGTTCCCCGGCACGGCGTGCACTTTCCCACTTCTCTAGGCAAACCGCCAAGTCATCGGGATGGACGATCACCGTCCATCCCGTACCCCGCAATTGCTCAAACTTCATGCCTGTGTAATCGAAACACTTCTGGTTGAAGTAGTCGTCCGCGCCATCGACGTCGGCGGTCCAGATGATCTCTGGAGTCGATTCCGCCATGGTCTGAAAATACAACTCGCGTTGCCGGGCTCCACCGCTCAGCCAGACAGCTCGCACCCAGGCCCGCGCCGCGGTCAAGCGTCCCGCTAGATCCAACGCAACATAGGATCCAAACACCGCCAGCACGATGGAGAGCGCCACCAGCCTGTAATCGTCGCTGCCGTTTAGTGGGGTGACTGCATTCATCTTCTATTTCTTGTTTCTAACTTTGAAATCCTTTAGCACCGAACTGCGCTTCAATTCACAGTCCGTGCGAGACCGGCCAGCGCGCGGATTCTGCCGGCCAACACTTCTGCTGAGGTCCCCCCACACTGCATATCGGCGGGATTCCCTGTCCCCTTATGAGAAGAAGCTAATTTAACCGTAGGGCGGGAGCCGTACAGAAGTGATCAGCGGTCAGTGGTCAGTGGTCAGCAAAACCCGGGTCACAGCAAGGTCCAGATTTTACTGGCCACTGACCACTAGCCATCGACCACTTCTGTACAGAGGCTCTGATGAATTGAAGAGATTATGAAGACCGGGCATTCGAAAGACTACGGCGTTGTCCGTGTGGATCCAGATTTTACTGGCCACTGACCACTAGACACCGACCACTACTTACAAGGCTCTATAAATAAAAAGAAATAATAAAGACCGGCATTCGAAAAACTACGCTTTATCCGTGTGGATCCAGATTTTACTGGCCACTGACCAAGCCACCGACCACTTCTTACGGCGTTGTGCCGGTAGTGTCGCGATGCAGTGGCGTCCGTTGCAGTCGGTGTTCCGGCGATGAAGAAGTTGTGATCGTAGAGATTGCGGTACATCACCCCGGCAATCTCGGCCGCCTTTGGACCAAACGTGGGACGCCCGCCCTGCAGGAAAACTACGACCACGATGCGTCCGCGGCTGGTGTTCGCATAGGAGGCGAACCAGCCAAAGCGGGTCCCGGCGTGGGAACAGGTTCCGGTCTTGCCCAGTATCTCTTCCTCATTGAAGTTGAGCCCGAGACGTCGCGCCGTGCCATAGTGCACGGCCCCCGCCATGCCATCGGAAAGTTCCGGGATCAGCGGAGCGATATCAAGTTGCCGCTTGACGCGCGGCTGGAAATTCGCGATCTCTTCGGCCGTCGCCGGATGCTGCAAGTAATAAAGCGTGCCCCCGTTGGCGATGGCGGAAACCATTGCGCCCAACTGCAACGGGGTCATCGAAATGCCTTCGCCGAACGAGCACATCTTGCCCACGCCGCCCAGCTTCTGCGAAATCACTTCTTCGGGATAAGTCCCCAACTGTTCGCCCGGAATATCGTAGCCAGCCAGTTCGCCCAAACCATATTGATGAGCGTAATAAGCGACCTTTTCGAAGCCCAGCTTGCGTCCCAGCGCCTCGAAGTAGGCGTTGTTCGAGTGCGCCAGAGCTTCCGTGAGGTTCATCTGGCTGCGGCCCCCGAGCGGAACCTCGGTGTCCTTCGACACCAGGCCCTCGTTCAGCGCGGCCAGAGCCACAGAAAGTTTGATGGTCGAGCAAGGTTGCGCGCCGCTCGAGAGCGCCAGTTTCTGATTGACCATGGCCAGCACGCGTCCGCTGGTGGGCTCAATCGCGACCACTGTGCCATTCATATTGCCCAGGGCGTCGATGGCGGCCTGGCGGACAACCGGGTCTTCGCCTGCCGCGACGTCGCCGCCCGTGATACCTTCGGCGAACGAACTTGCAAAAAAGCGCTCGTGATATCGGTGTGAAGACCTGCTGACCGAGGCTCGGGTGACCGTTGTGCTGTGGCTGCCTGTGCTGTGTACCCCTGCGTGGCGGACGGCAGTGCTGCGGCTGCTCGCCAGATGATGCATGCGGCGCCTGGTCCGCTGGCTCTCACTCAGCTTCGTGGATTTCGATTTGGGTGGATTCAGCGGGCGTGGGTTGACGTGCGCCGCCCACATGCCGGGCGCAAGCAAAAGTCCTCCCACCATCACTACCAGACGAAGACGGCGCGTTCCCAACTTCGACATCTTGATTCGTTCCCCTGCTTGCCCCGATTTCCTAACTATTCCGGTGCACGAAGCCTGCCAGTGGCCAGCCCTGACCGAGAGCTTCGCCCATCCTCGCGATACTACTGGAGTTACACCGTTTCACGCAATAACAAAGTTTCTATCGCAGGAAACACTAGTTCTAATCTAACCCATTATGGGACAAGTACTTAAATGGGAATTACCTTGGTGCGACAGCCTCCAGTAATGGTTACCTCGTTACTGAAAAGATACGGCACTGTGCCGCAAAGTTTTTCCTCTTTAAGCAGTGGTCAGTGGCCAGTGGTCAGTGGTCAGCAAAAACAAAATCAAAATGAAGGACGCGAAAAGGTTTTCACTGAACACCGACCACTGACCACTGACCACTGCTCTCACATCACTTCACCGCGCTTGCGCAGAAAGGCGGGGACATCCAGGTCGTCCTGCTCGAAGTTCGCCACCATCGCGCTGCGCATGGTGTCGAGCGAAATGACTTCTCCGCCGGCATGAGCCAACGCCACGGGAGAGGACTCGGCCATCCTCGGCTCGTCCACCAAGTCTTGCTTCGCCTCGCGATATGGTTCCGGAAATGGCGGCGGCGTGGGTGCCGGTCCTACAGGATCGGGAAAATCCATATTAGAGAGACCCATGGCGTCGTCGTGCGATGCCGCAAACGAGTGATGCGCTTCGGCCAGCCGCTGGTTTGCCCGGCCGATTCCTATCCGGCTCACTTCGCGGAAACCGGTGGCGATCACCGTGATCTTCACCGAGTCCTTCATCTTCTCGTCCATCACGGCGCCGAAAATAATGTTGGCGTCGTCATGCGCCGCGCTCTGGATGATGGTGCAGGCCTGCTGCACCTCGGCCAGCTTCAGCGAAGCCGAGCCCGTGATGTTGATCAGAATGCCGCGCGCTCCGTCGATCGCACCGGCCTCGAGCAGCGGCGACGCAATGGCCCGCCGCGCCGCTTCCGTGGTGCGATTCTGGCCGCTCGCTGTCGCCGTGCCCATGACCGCATAACCCATGCGCGCCATGATCGTCTTCACGTCGGCGAAGTCGCGGTTGATGATGCCGGGAATCGTAATAATGTCGGAAATCCCCTGCACACCCTGCCGCAGAATGTCGTCGGCAACGCGGAACGACTCGAAGAATCCCGCATTCTCGGCGACGGCCAGCAGCTTTTCGTTTGGGATCACGATGGTCGTGTCCACCGATTCCATCAGCTCGGCGATCCCCTTCTCCGCCTGCGTCATGCGCCGCTTACCTTCAAAGGAAAACGGCTTGGTGACCACGGCGACGGTGAGCGCTCCCATCTCGCAGGCCAGCGACGCGATAATTGGAGCCGCGCCCGTGCCCGTGCCGCCGCCCAGCCCCGTGGTCACGAACACCATGTCGGCGCCCTCGAGCGCTTCGATAATTTTGTCCGAGTCCTCGAGAGCGGCCTTGCGCCCCACTTCCGGATTCGCGCCCGCGCCCAACCCGTTGGTGAGCTTCACGCCCAGTTGCAGCTTCACCGGCGCGCGCGACAGGCGCAGCGCCTGCAAGTCCGTGTTGGCGACGATGAACTCGATGCCCTCCAAGCCGGCATCGATCATGCGGTTAACCGCGTTGCCACCGCCGCCGCCCACGCCGATGACCTTGATCTTGGCATCGTTGAGAGGCTCTTCGTTGAAGCTGATGCGAATGCTCGAATCTTTTTTCATTTTGTCCACCTTATTGTAAATTTCTTGTCCGCCGTATACCGACTGTACAGAAGTGGTCAGTGGCCAATAAAATCTGTGCTACGTCGTACACCGGGTTTTACTGACCACCGACCCCTGACCACCGGCCACTGCTTTTTGCTGACCACTGACCACTGACCACTGACCACTGCTTTATCCCACCAACATTGCCTTCAATCTCGATCCCCACCGATCCCCCTGAAACCCTCGCGCCACCCGCGCCCTTTGTCCGTATGCACCATGCCGAGCACCGTGGCATACTCCGGCTCCGCCAACGTCGCAGGCATTTTTGCCAGAGGCGTCGGCCACGATAACCGCACCGGACGCCGCAATACCGACTCCGCCACATCAAAGATTCCCGGCAGCCGCGACCCTCCGCCGCTCAGCACGATGCCCGCCAGACAGGCATCGAACATGCCGCTCTGCCTCAGAGTTTCGCGCATCATCTCGAAGAGTTCGCGCGCGCGGGGCTCGAGAATCTCCGCCACCAGCCGCTGCGGCAGCAGACGCGAAGGCCGATCGCCCACGGACGGCACCTCCACTTCATTCCCCTCCGGAATCAACGTGACGATCGCGTTGCCGTGCGCCTTCTTGATTTTCTCTGCCTCGGCCAGCGGCGTGCACATCCCGACCGACAAGTCGCTGGTGAAGTGGTCGCCGCCGACCGGAATCACTCCCGTGAAAACCACCGCTCCCTGCAAAAAAATGACCAGCTCCGTCGATCCGGCTCCGATGTCAGCCAGGCAAACTCCCATCTCGCGTTCGTCGGCGCGCAGCACGGAATCGGCCGCCGCCAGCGGCTCAAACACCGTGTCATCCACATGGACGCCGGCGCGATTCACCGCCGTAATCACGTTCTGCGCCGCGCTCGCCGCCACCGTCACCAGATGGACGCGCACCTCCAGCCGCGCCGCCATCATGCCCAGCGGATCATGTACGCCCGCCTGCTCGTCGAGAATGAACTCCTGCGGCAGAAGATGCAGCACCTCGCGATCGGCCGGCAGAGGAATCGCCCGCGCCCGCTCCACCGCCTGCTTGATCTCATCGCGCCCAATCTCCCTCGGACGAGTGCCGAGGCTGATGCCGCCGTGGCTGTTCACGCCGCGCACGTGCGCTCCGCCGATGCCGACGACTGCGTGCTCGACCGCCGCGCCCGCCATATCTTCGGCCGCTTCCACAGCTTTTTGAATGGCCGCGACCGCCTTGTCCAATTCCACGATCACGCCCTTGCGCGACCCGCGCGACTCGGCCACGCCGTGCCCGCGATGACGCAAGCCATTGTCGGTGACCTCCACCATGAGCGCACACGTTTTCGCGCTGCCCACGTCAATTGCCGTCAGAAAGCTTCCCTGCTGATTCGCCATTCTTTATAAGTTCCCCAAGTAAGTTCTCCAATGAATTCCTTGCACCGCAATGAAGTCGATTCTCACTACCGTGGCCCCTGACTCTGAGTCTTAGCTACTGCAGGACTCGGCTTCTGACCGCCGCTAGTCACAGAAGATCTCTTCGCCGCGATGGATGTCGCAGGTTTAGCCGTCGCTGGCTTCTTCTTCCAGCCCGCAGCTGCCTTCCCCGTCTTCGCTGCGGTCTTCTTGACTTTGGGTTTCGGGCCCGGCTTCTTGATTCCGCCGGCAGCAGACTTCGGATCCAGTTTCTTCTCGGTCAATTCGAATGCGGGCTTAGGCACGGCACGATCGTGCGGTGGCAAGCGAGTTACCAGCGCCGCCGGCTTCACTCCCGCCGCTGCCGCCGCTTTCGCCGCCGCCGGACTCAACGCCGTCTGCTTCGCCGTTCGCTGAATCTCCGGATTCACGATGATCTGGTTGTCGTAGCGCAGATCGACCGACTCCAGCTTCTGAAATTGCTGCCGCCAGCCCTGCGCATGAGTCACATAAATCTTGTAGCGCCGCAGATAATCCGACGATCCCAGATGCACCAGCACATCGCCCGCCGGATCGTTCACCCGCACCTTCACGTCTTCCAGATCGGAAAGATCCACTTCGCTCAGGTCCTGCGAATAGCGCGCCCCGCCCGAATCCAGTTCCCGCACCATCTCCGCATAAGCTTTCATCCGCGGCGCCCGCGTCGAAAGCGGCTCGCCCGGATTCATTCCCAGAATCACAGGGAAGGAATATTTATGCTTCGGCGTCAACTCCATCAAAGTTCCGCCCGCGTCGATCAACGACATGCGCGGCCCCACGCGCGCGAATGCCACCGGCGTGCGTTCGTGAATTTCAACCTTCAGCCGGTTGGGAACGAACCGCATCACGCTGGCCGATTCCACCCACGGAATCTGCTCCAGTTGCGCCTTCTGCTGCGCCAGAGGAATAAAAAAGATGTTGCGCCCAATGTCGGCGCCCATCACTTCCATGATCTGCGGTTTGGTCACACTCTGCGTGCCCGTGACTTCAATGTTGTCGCTCGATTCCACGCGGAAGCGCCACGAATGCTCGCCATAGTGATACAGCCAGGCTGCGGCTAATCCCGCGGCGCAGACCACGCCGGCCGCCACGGCAGCCCACAGCAGACCATTTGCAGTTTTCCTGGGAAGAGTACTTCGGCGGGCGGAGACGCGCTTTTGCGCGCGCAGAAACGGAGATTCCTCATCCACATCCAGGTCGACCAGACGCGCATCGTCCATCTCCAGATCATCCTCATGGAGACTCGCGCGCGCTGCCGAAGCGCTGGGTGGGTACAACTCCTCCTGCAAGATGGTGGAACCAGACTTCCGCGCCATCAGTAGGGTCAGTTGTCGCTGTGGAATCGCTGAGCCTTCAAACTATAACTTCATTTCGCGATTTGAGATAGACAAAATGTTGGTTCTTTTTCACAAGCAGGAACCGGAATGGACATCAGGGAGGAGAATCCGCGTTGCGATCAACGCCATCGGGGCGATCTCATTCCAAGCGCCTTCGCGACAGGAACGCGGCGTTTCCCATTGCGCCTCGACGCTGGTAATGCGACGGTCGTGATCTCGTATTTCCTGGGCCAGTTCTTTGAGTGTGTCGCCGGCGCGACGGACGTCGTCGGCGAGTTTCATCGCGTCCTCGATCGCCTCGACGGTCTGGGCAAGAAGGCTCATGCGCGCTCCACTGGTCTTGAACTGCGGCGGCGGTGCGCTCAGTTCGCATCTCTTCCAAAGCCGCGGCGGCTTCGGCCAAGCCGCTCCTTAACGAGGATTGCGCCCGCACCCACCTCTTTGCGCAACTGAGCCGCTAGTTCGGCAACGACCTGTTCCTCTTCACTGGGCTTCTCTTCGCAAGGCCTGCGCGCGCAGCGCGTACGCACTATTTCCGCCACGCTGACTCCTGCGTTCCTCGCCTCTCTGCGAAGCCAATCCCGGAACGCGAGCGTGGGCAGCACCTGCAATCGCAGCCGTTTTCATCGCTTCCTCCCTCCTACGCATGAGCATACACATGCTCATATTTGATCTCACACCCTGATGCGCCCCTTGGCGATCCATCGTTTCGGATCCACCTAAACATGAGTAAATAACACTTGACAATATGTAAAGTATACTTTACTATATTAGATTAAGAGGTGCTTCATGACCGCCAATCGAACGTTCTCTTCCCGCTTCACCCGCCCGGTATTTCTCTGGGCGGTAGCCGCCGCACTAACCGAGGTCCTGGTGACATGGCTCGTCGTTCACGGGCACGTTCCGCGTTGGCTGGGACTGTTGCCGGTTTTGCCCTACATGTTGTTCTTCGCGGCAATGGTACGCAGCGTCCTCAAGATGGACGAGATGCAAAAGCGCATCTGCCTGGAGTCGGCATCCGTTGCGTTCTTGTTGACTCTCATCATCACGGCTTTTTTCGGCGGCATCGAGCAAGCCGGAGTCGGCCGCCCGCCGTGGGAGGAGGTAGGAAGCTTCATGATGCTCTTGTGGGCGCGCTCCTACGCGGTTTCAGCCTGGAGGTATCGATGAACCGGCAAAGCGTTGCTGATCCGCCAGTGGGTGCGCAATGAAAAACCGCCTTCGAGTTCTCCGCGCAGAACGCGAGTGGTCCCAGGCTGACCTGGCCGTGCGGCTCAAGGTATCGCGCCAAACCGTGAATGCGATTGAAACCGGAAAGTACGACCCGAGTCTGCCTCTGGCGTTCAACATCGCGCGGCTCTTCGAACAACCCATCGAAGCAATCTTTGAACCCGGCGGTGACAATAAGTAAGTAACACGAAAAAAGCGGACGCGGCAGTTTCACCGCGTCCGCGCTTCCAGGAGGAGAGAACTCTTAAACCGGCCCCGCACCCTTCATCTCGACATCCACCAGCGGAGCCGGAATTTTCACCATCGGCACTTGCACGCGGGGAACATTCACATTGACGCGCACCCGCGGACAAACCACCCCAGGACTCGTTATCGAATGAAACGCAACCGGAGCCAGGCGAATGCGGGCAACTTGCACTTCGATCCGCGCCCGATTAGCCTCCAATCGTGCCAAGGCCTCTTCTTGCCGGGCCGACATCGCCTCAAAGTGCGCCATCCCGCTCTGCGTCCGAGCAATCTTGCTCTGGAACCGGGCCACGGCGGTAGACAATCTGCAGGAAGAAGCCTCGCTGCGCGCAGCGACCAGGTTGGCCCTTTCGAGGACCCGGTCCACCCGCTCGTAGGCCAGATCCGCCAACACCCCCGACCGATCGGCAACCCGTGAGACCACGCTATCCACAGCCCGATGCGCCCAAGCCGCTCCGCCGTCCTGATAAACCCCGTTCAATCCCAGCGCCAGCACCCCAGCCATCAGCCATCCCCAACCCTGTGTAGTTCTCATCGCCATATCTCCCACTTGGCAAAATAGACGGGCACCACCCAAATCGGTTAGCAATGGAAGATACGCAGCCGCCAGGAAATTAGTTCCGTGGCGTTGCGGTCCCACGCGACGGTAGCGCTGCCGTCTCGGCAGCCAAGACGCGGCGACAACGCGACTTATAGAATGTTGGCGATGAGACAAATCATCGTGCTCACCGTCATCGGGGCGCTGTCCTGGTTTCAGTGTGGCTCATTGGGTCCAGAGTGGCGCTGTCGAGGCGGGACTCTACCTATCGGACGGCTTTTGACCAATTTCAGCGTGACCTGCCTATCGGCACGCCTAGAACGGAGGTTAAGAAGTATCTCGACTCGCGAAACATCCACTACTATGTGGCCAAACAGGGCGGAAACTGGGTAGAGGCGTATGAAATTAAGATCGGTGAAGATCCTGGTGGCCTCGTTTGTGAACGTTGGGCTGTTTACGTCGCATTAGAGTTCAGCTCGGCGGATGTGCTGAGGCAGGAATCACATCACGAGGAGTGGGACGTGCTTATAAATCGAACGGCCACCGGCTGATTGCAGACCTCGTCCGCGAAACGCCTCCCCGCCATTCTCATTCCAAGCGCCGGCGCGACAGCAGCGCGGCGGTCTCCCACTGCGCCTCCAGGCGGGTGATCCGGCGATCGTGCTCGCGCAACTCCACCGCCACATCTTTAAGTTCCTGCGATGTTCGGCGCAATTCGTCTGAAAGTTTCAAGGCCGACTGCACAGCGGCAACCGCCTCGCTGAACACGCTCATGCCCGATCCTCCGCCGAATCTGTTTTGCGGCGTGCTCGCAGGTCGCTAAGAATCGCCCGCGTTTCGTGCAGGTTACGCCGCACCTCGGCTCGCGTTGCGGTCACTTCTTTGCGAAGAAGCGCGGTCAGCTTCGCCAACGCGGCCTCTTCGTCGCCCACCCGTTGCTCACAGCGCGTGCGCACCAGTTCCCCCACGCTGATTCCGGCCTTGCTGGCTTCTTTGCGCAGCCAATCCCGGAAGGCGGGTGTTGTCAGAACCTGCAATCTGGCTGTTTTCATTAGCATCATCCTTCTGTATGCACATGAGCATAAACATGCTCATGCTGCTCTATTCTACCGCATTGCCGAGTCCGCGCCTACATTCCGAAAATCAGCCTGCTCCGGCGGCTTGCGCCTTCAACTTCTCCAGAAGCATCGGCCCCAATTGTGAAACACTACCCGCCCCCAGCGTAAGAATCATGTCCCCATCTTCCGCCGCAGCAGCAGCCGAACTGACCGCATCCGCGAAAGAACTCACATACTGGGCGCTGCGCCCACCCTTCTCGCGGATCGTCCGCGCCAGCCCTTCCCCGCTGATCCCTTCAATCGCCTTCTCGCTCGCCGCATAAATGTCGAGCACAAACAGCGAATCCGCGTCGGCAAACGCTGTGGTGAACTCCTCCATCAGATCGCGCGTGCGCGTGTACCGGTGCGGCTGGAACACCACATGAACCTTGCGAAACCCGCACGACCGTGCCGCCGCCAGCGTCGCCCGAATCTCCGTAGGATGGTGCCCATAATCGTCAATCACGCTCACGCCCGCAGCCCGCCCGCGCAACTGAAACCGCCGGTCCACTCCGCGGAACTGGTCAAGCCCGGCGCGAATCGCCTCCACGCCAACATCCAGCCCCACTCCCACCGCGATCGCCGCCGTTGCATTCAGGATGTTGTGGACTCCAGGCACATGCAGCGTGAACTCGCCCAGGTCTTGCTTGCGGTAACTCACGCGGAAGCGGCTCAAGGGCCGGCCCACGCCCTGCACGCTTACCCGCGCGGAATCTTTTTCGAGCTTGATCAGAAAGTCCGACCCACGCTTCGTCCCATAGGTCACGGTGCGCCGCTGCGCCTGTGGCAGCAACCGGCGCAGCATGGGATCGTCATTGCACACCACCACCATCCCATAAAACGGCACGCGGTCCATGAACTCCAGGAACGTTTTCTTCACATCGCGCATGTTGCGGTAACAATCCATGTGCTCGCGGTCGATGTTGGTCACGACCGATAGAATTGGGGACAATTTCAAAAAAGACCGGTCACTCTCATCCGCCTCAGCCACCAGATACTGTGACTTCCCCAGCCGCGCATTCGACCCCATCGCATCGACGCGCCCGCCCACCACCACGGTCGGATCAAGCCCGCCCCCGGCCAGCACCGCCGCCACCATCGAAGTCGTAGTCGTCTTGCCATGCATCCCCGCGACCGCGATGCCATACTTTAACCGCATCAACTCCGCCAGCATCTCCGCCCGCTGAATCACAGGCACGTGGAGCTTGTGAGCTTCGAGTACCTCAGGATTCTCCGCTGCAATCGCCGAGCTAGTCACCACCACTTCGGCTCCGGTAATATTCTCCGCGCGATGTCCTTCAAACACGGCAGCGCCCAATCCAGCCAGTCGCAGCGTAACGGCAGAGCTCTTCAGGTCAGATCCTGAAACTCGATAGCCAAGATTCAGCAACACCTCGGCAATCCCGCTCATACCGATCCCGCCAATGCCCACGAAATGAATCTGCTGAATCTTGGCAAACATGTGGATGAACCGAACGCGACTCTGTCATTCTAGCGGAGTAGGTGCTTCGCGAATACGAAGCGCTTACGCAGTCAAAGGATCTCTTTCACTGGGGGTAACCGCAGAGTTGCCAAGAATGCCCCGCACTGGGAGCCCGGACAGACCGTTGTTGTGTCCTCAGTCCGCGGGCATAGGTGCCGGACGCGGCACCGTGCGACGCACTTTCGTCTGGACTTTCGTCAGGGCAACTGCTTCTGCCGGCGCTTCCAGCCACCTGCGCACTTCGGGCAGAGCTTGCCGCATGGCTACTTCTCCAGCGCTTATCAGTTCGCCGGCGCGTTTGAAGTCGTCGTAAGCGAAGCCGGTCACGTCGGGCTGGACGATCACGTCGGCCGCGTCTTTCCACAGGCTGGACATCGCGTCCTGGGTGATGGCGAACGATTGTCCGATCACATCGAAGAGATGGCGGGGCGCTCCACCTTTCGCCCACGTACCTTTCAGATGCACGGCCAGCACGCGATCGGCGCCCATTTCCCGCAGCGGGCGCGTGGGCACGGGATGCGAGAGCATGCCATCGACCAGGTACCGGCCGCGAATCTCGACCGGCAGAAACATCCCGGGATAGGCACAACTGGCGCGCACCGGATCGATGATCGAACCGGAATGAAACACCACGCCTTCGCCAGTGTTGAAATCGGTGGCGGCGACGCCGAGTGGAATGCGCAACTCCTCAAACGTTTTCACTTTCAGCGTTCGCGCAAGGAACGACACCATACGGTCGTTGGAGGCGAAGCCGTAACGCGAAACCGTCCAGCGCGCGAAGGTGGTGAAACGGCAGGAGTACGCGACTTTCTCGAGGTCCTCAATGGAGAGTCCGCCGCAGTAGGATGCGCCGATCAGCGCACCCACGCTGGTACCGGTGATGATGCGTACCGGAATCCCTTCTTCTTCGAGAACTTTCAGGACTCCGATGTGGGCCATGCCCCGGGCGAAACCGCCACCGAGCGCAACCCCGATCGCGGGTAGGTGCGTCTCAGCAGGTTCGCCCTTCTGCGAAAGTTCCCGTCCAAAGGCCTGCACCGATCGAATGATCTTGCCGAGACTTTTCACCGGAACCCCACGTTCCCAGCTTCCCGGGAACCCCAACTAGCTCTTAGGATGCCACGATCTCAGGCAAAGATGCAGGGCACTTCCGTGCCATAGGTTGATTCGCTCGTAATCCAGCCGAGTTACCAGGGCGTAACCCCTCTCCGGTGGGGGTGACTAACTCCCGTAATCCTGCTAAGTTGCGGAACTATGGTGCGGGAGATTTCTGCCGGTGGAGTGGTAATCCGGAAGCGCGAGGGAGTGTGGTGGATAGCCACCATTGAGCCGCCCACGGAAGCCGCGCGGGCGGCGGCGCGGAGAGCCAAATCTGGCCGGTCTAAACTTGGCCGGTCTGGGGCAGCTGGCTCCCGGCACTCCACTGGAAGGCGAAGACGAGTGTTGGCCCTTCCCAAGGGCCTGGTAGATTCGGGCGAGAAGCCTCTCGATACCGCAGTTCGCGAAGTGTACGAGGAGACCGGGGTGACGGCCGATCCAGTCACCAAACTCGGCGACAGCAAGTACATCTATACGCGCACGTGGGGCGACGGGCGGCGGGTTTTCAAGATTGTCAGCTTCTACCTGATGCGCTACCGCTCGGGCCGCATCAACGATATTGCTCCCGCAATGCGAATTGAAGTCGCTCGTGCGCGCTGGGTGCGGCTGGAAGACGCTCCGACGCTGCTCGGCTATGGGGGCGAGAAACAAATGGCCCGGCGCGCATTGGGGTATGTAAAGGCGCACGCCGAACTTTAATGGGCGGCTGAGGAGTTCCCCGTCGCGCTCGTCAGCACTTCGAAGAACCAGGCGCGCCAGCGATTTTCCAGCTTGTGATTGTGGACACTGGCAAGAATGACTGGGCAGTAGATAAACTGCCTTGGGCAGGGATTGCCGATTGTCAATTTCCAATTGCCGATTAAAAATCCGATTTTCGTGGTCTTCAATTGCCAATCGGAAATCGGAACTTGGCAATAGGTAGTGCTCCGCCGATGTTTCCGGTCGTTAGAGTTTCTATCGAGGCTGGATTATGAAACGCATTAATAAAGTTGCCGTCCTTGGCGCCGGAACCATGGGCGCACGCATCGCCGCGCACTTCGCGAACGCCGGCGTACCCAGCTATCTGCTCGATATCGTTCCCCCGGAAGCTGATACTCCGGCGCGGAACAAGATCGCGGCCGCCGGTCTCGATGCCGCCAAGAAATCCAAACCCGCGGCTTTCATGGATGCTTCACTCGCCCGCCTGGTCACCGTGGGAAACTTTGACGACGATCTGAAGAAGTTGGCTGAAGTTGATTGGGTCATCGAAGCCATCGTGGAGAATCTGGACATCAAGCGGGCGTTGCTTCGCAAGGTTGAAGCCATTCGTAAGCCCGGAACCATCGTCACCACCAATACCAGCGGGCTGCCCGTGGGAAAAATCTCGGATGGCTTCTCGGATGACTTCCGCCGCTCATGGTTTGGTACGCACTTCTTCAATCCGCCGCGCTATATGCGCCTGCTGGAAATTATTCCAACGCCGGACTCCGATCCGGCTGCCATCGACGCGGTAACTCACTTTTGCGACGTGCGCCTGGGCAAAGGCGTCGTCATCGCCAAGGACACACCCAACTTCATCGGCAACCGCATCGGCACATTTTCCGTGTTAAATGTGATTCGCCTGATGCAGGAGATGGACCTCACCATCGAAGAGGTCGACGTTCTGACGGGACAGTTCGTGGGATGGCCCAAGTCGGCAACCTTCCGCACCATCGATTTGGTTGGGTTGGACATTCTGGGCCATGTGGTCGGCAATATGACCGCGAACGTCCACGACGAACGCACCGACCTTCGCCTGCCCGACTTCTTCACGCAGATGCTGCAGCGCAAATGGCTGGGCGACAAAACCAAGGGCGGATTTTACAAGAAAGCAAAAGGCGGCGAAGGCAAGGAAGACGAGCGGCTGGCGATCGACTGGAAGACGCTGGAATACCATCCCGGGCAGAGGCCGAAGTTCGCCGCGCTCGACATGGCGAAGAACATCGAAGACACCGGTGCGCGGCTGCGAACGCTGCTTGGACTGGAAGGCAGCGGCCCCCAAAGAGGCGACAAGGCCGGAGCGTTCCTGTGGTCGGCCCTTTCCGATTTGTGGACCTACTCTGCCAACCGCGTGCCCGAGATCTCCGACTCGATTGTTGAAATCGATCGCGCCATGCGCCTCGGCTTCAATTGGGAACTCGGGCCCTTCGAACTCTGGGATGCTGCGGGAGTCGAAGCCACCGTCGACCGTATGAAGAAAGAAGGCAACCCGGTGGCGGCCAATGTCGAGAGGTTGCTCGGCTCGGGAAAGAAGTCGTGGTACGGCGATGATCCCAAGACTTCGTCCGGGCGCGTCTACTTCGATCTTGCAACCGGCAACTGGAAATCAGTCGAGGTTCCTGCCGGCGTGTGGTCGGTCACGGTGGCAAAGAAATCCAACGGCGTGGTCAAGAAAAATTCCGGCGCGTCGATGGTCGACCTTGGCGACGGCGTGGGATGCATCGAGTTCCACAGCAAGATGAACTCACTCGGGGCCGACATCGTTAGTTTGATTCTTCAAACCCTCAAGCCCGGCGGCCCCGGCGACAACTTCGACGCCTTCGTCATCACCAATGACGCGGCGAATTTCTCCGTGGGCGCCAACCTTATGTTGCTGCTCATGAGCGTGCAGGAAGAGGAGTGGGACGACGTGGACCTCGCCATCCGCCAGTTTCAAGGCATGACGCAGGCCATCAAGTTTTCGCCCAAGCCGGTAGTGGCGTCCGCATTCGGATTGTGCCTGGGCGGCGGCACGGAAATTTCCCTGCACGCCGCGGCGCGCCAGCCTCATGCCGAGCTGTATACGGGACTGGTGGAAGTCGGCGTGGGCTTGCTGCCCGGCGGCGGCGGCTGCAAAGAGATGTTGCTGCATGCCGTCGACGGCGCCGCAGCTTCGCACGGGAAGAGTTCGGGAGAGGCCCTCGCCGGATCTATCGAGATGCTGGAGGCTATGAAACGGGCATTTGAAACCATTGCCACCGCCAAGGTTTCGACCTCCGCGCATGAAGCCCGCGGCCTCGGTTTCCTCGCCGACGGCGACCGCATCACCATGAACCGCGAGCGCGTGCTTTCTGACGCCAAGGCTCGCGCACTCGAACTTGTCCGCGCTGGATACGAACCGCCGGTGCCTCGCACCGACATCCCTGCCCCCGGCGAAAATCTTCTGGCGACGCTCAAGATGGGCGTCCACATGATGCGCCAGGGCGAATACATCACCGACTACGAAGTGAAGCTGGGCGGGAAGATCGCCGAAGTTCTCTGCGGCGGCAACGTTACCCCCGGCTCGCTGGTGAGCGAGCAGTACATCCTCGATCTGGAGCGCGAAGGATTCAAGTCGCTGTGTGGCGAGAAGAAGACGCAGGAGCGGATTCAGTTCACGCTGAAGACGGGGAAGACGCTGAGGAATTGAGATTTTGAGAGGTCGGACGAAGGAACGCAGCGAATCGGGAAGCAAGAACATGCGAAACCTGGGTCAGGTTGTCGAGAACGAGATGGTGCTTGCCTTCCTGCAAGCTGAAATAGACTCTGCAAGGTTCGGTCATGTCTACGCTGCTATCCTCGCAAATTCCAGAGTTCGACGGGAATCGCTCATCGATCAGCCCGATAGGCTGTCAGACCGGGACAATAGCATCCGAACTGAACTGCTGACAGTCGTGCGTGGGTTCGGTAATAGGACGTTATTGTTCCAGCACTTTCCACCAGGCGTGACTTGGCGAAGAGTAGTTCTCGAGGCTGCAGATCTCGACACATTGATTTACGCAAACCACGAAACGTGGCGGCAGCTTTCCGGCGGGTCCAGAAGAGTAACTGACGGTGCCAGAAACGTCGAGGCTTTCTCGGAGGGGAACGTTCGAGAGAACACCAATGCCGTATTGCAGGCTTACCGCGTAGGAAAACGATATCCACCTCTTATCGGCGTCGACGGCCCCGGCCATTCGATAATCCTTGTAGAGGGTCACACGCGGGCCACTGCGTACGTTCTAGGTCAAGTGGAGGAACCAATCGAGGCTCTCGTGGGTTCATCACCACGGATGGAGGAGTGGGCCTATTATTAGCCCCGGGTGTGTTAGTCTCTCCATCTTGCTCTGGTATATACGTTTGATATATACTTGATCGTAGCGCTCGAAAAGGTGCCCATATGCTAAAGACCGACATTGCTAAGCTCTTCCAGAACGGTCGCAGCCAGGCGGTGCGGCTCCCGCGGGAGTTTCGTTTTGAAGGCGACCGCGTGCGCATACGGCGCGTGGGTCAGGGCGTGCTCCTCGAACCGCTCATCCAAGATCCGGCGGAATTGTTCCGCAGACTCGATGAATTGAATTCTGAGCCGTTTCCGGCCCGGGACAAACCCCCCCGACGAAAGGTCGGACTGAAGTGAACTACCTGCTCGACACGAACGCTTGCATCGCGCTGATGAATGGGGCGCCGTCTGCCGTTCGCAGCCGTTTTGAGAAAGCTATTCGAGGGAATTTCCAAGTCTATATCTCCTCTATCGTCGCCTTCGAGCTTTGGTATGGAATTGCAAAGAGCGCACGCATTGCAATCAACACTCAGCGCCTCGAAGCGCTCCTGTCCAGTGCCGTCATCGCGCTTCCGTTCAACAACGAGGATTCCCGCGCGGCCGGCTCGATCCGGGCAGCATTGGAAGCTGTTGGCAGAGCTATTGGCGCATACGACTATCTGATCGCCGGTCAGGCCCTGGCGCGGCGACTCACGCTGGTGACGGCCAACGTCTCCGAGTTCTCGCGTGTGAAAGGACTCTCGTGGCAGGACTGGGCGAAGCCGTAGAATGGCTGGCTGAGACTTTTGTGCTTTCCTTCGTCTAAGCTCCGATGGTTGAGTGCCAAGCCCTATCCGAAAGGCACCAATGAAACCTTCAAGATTGCGCCTGCCTTTAATGATTCTCTTTCTTTTGAGCATCTGGCTCATGCGTGACGTTCGTCATGAAGACGTCCGCAATGGAGAAGACGTCTTGCGAGTCATGCACGACCGCTATGCAAAGACGTGGTATCAGACCTTGACCTTCACGCAAAAGAGCACAACCTTCAATCCCGACGGCACGAGCAGTGCCGAGACCTGGTATGAAGCTTTGGCTGCGCCCGGAAAGTTGCGCATCGATATTGGGACTCCAAGCGACAACAACGGATACCTCATGGTCGATGGAACGCTCACGATACTTAAGGCAGGCAAGGAGGCGGGAACGCGTCCCCGGGAGAACATGCTTCTGGTGTTGGGATTTGACGTGTATCGGCAGGCCACGGAAGTCACTGCCAAGATCGCAAAGGCCGAGGGCTACGACCTTACAAAGCTTCACGAAGAGACTTGGGAAGGGCAACCGGTCTACGTGGTGGGTGCCGAAAAGGGCGATCTGAAGTCAAAGCAGTTCTGGGTGGACAAGAATCGGTTGTTATTTGTCCGGTTGTTTGAACCGACGCAGGCTGATCCGAAGAAATTTCAGGACATCCGCTTTGAGGACTATCGCGAGATGGCGGGCGGATGGGTGGCGGCGCGGGTCGAGGTTTACGCGGAAGACAAGAAAGTTTTCAGCGAGGAGTATTCCGACATTCAGTGCAATGCGAAGCTCGATCCGGGCACGTTTGATCCCAAGCAATTTGGCTCAACTCATTGGGAGAAGCCGTAAGACGATTGGATTCTTGCCTGCTACAATCGCTTTTATGCGCAGATTTCTCCTGGTTATTGTGGTGATCCTCGGGGTGGTCCTCGTTGGCCTTGCGCCCTCACTGGCAGTTGCCCAGGCTAAAGATGCCCCGCAGAAAGAAGTTCCGCCGGACGTGCCCGACACGATTCAGGCGCCCGCGGGCGAAGAGGTTGTTTTGCTCGCGCACGCGACTGGATCGCAGATCTATAATTGCCAGGCCGCGGCGGACGGCAAGTTCAGTTGGACCCTCAAAGCGCCCGAGGCGGAGCTTCACGATCGAAAAGATAAAGTGATTGGCCAGCATTCTGCAGGGCCTTCGTGGAAGCTGAAAGATGGAAGCGAGGTCACCGGGAAAGCGGCAGCCAAAATCGACGCGCTCGATCCGGATTCAATTCCATGGCTGCTGGTGAAGGTTGTGAGTCATGCAGGAAACGGTGTGCTGACAAACGTGACAACCATTCAGCGAGTCCGTACCCATGGCGGACAGCCTCCGGCCGAGGGCTGTGATGCGGCTCATAAGGGCGACGAAACCAAAAGCAGTTACACTGCGGACTATTACTTCTACGCTCCGACGAAGTGAAGTACGCAGGGCTGCCTTGCCAGGCTGGCTTCACGCGCCTTCGCCGGCAGACTATTTTCCGCGGCGAACGTCCAAACTTGTTCGGAAATTAAAAGCCCGGAAGCTAAAGCAGGAGGCTCGAAGGTGAAAAGACGTCTGCCACCCCTCAGGATGATCACGATAATTTCAATGGTCGCAGCCATGTCCACTCTTGTTCAGCCGGCGGCGCTGGCTGAGCCGAGCGGCGACGAGGCGGTGGAGAACGCTTACAAGGCGTATATACAGGCCTGGAAGACCAAAGATATCGCGGCGTTACAGAACTTGATTTCCGATGACTACATGGCCGTAAATTTCGAGAACAAAGTCAGCAGCAAGGAAATCGAGATCGCGACTGCAAAGAACGATGCCGCGTGGGACGCGATGAGTGTGGACGAAATCCACGCGCGCCTCTTTGGAAACACCGCCATCGCCTCGGGATTGATCTCCGCGCAAGGGAAAAAAGCGGACGGCACTCCCTTCAGCGCGAAAGTGCGATTCCTGGCGGTTCTGATCAAGCGCAACGGACAATGGCAACTTGCGGCCACACAGTCGTCCGCGGCGAAGCCTCCGCAGCACAGTCCGAATTGAGGGGCGGCGGCGAGTTAAGTTCGACGGTCCCGTTGTTCGCTCCGCAATCGAGAATCGCCAATCGACGTTTAGCGATCTAACATGGAGTAGACAAATGTAAGTTGCTGATTGGAGTTGCCATGCGAGAAGTCATCATCGCCTCGTCCGTCCGCACGCCCGTGGGACGCGCCTACAAGGGCACGCTCCGCGCCACCCGTCCCGATGAACTGGCAGCCGTCGCCATCAAAGGCGCGCTCGGGCCGCGTGCCGCAACTCGATCCGAAAGAAATTGAAGACGTCATCCTGGGCTGCGCCATGCCCGAGGCCGAGCAGGGGATGAACGTGGCCCGCATCGCCTCGTTGCGCGCCGGGCTGCCCGTCGAAGTTTCGGCGCTCACCATCAACCGTTTCTGCTCGTCCGGCCTGCAGGCGATTGCGATGGCGGCCGAGCGCATCATGAGCGGCGGCGCAGACGCGATTGTCGCCGGCGGCACCGAATCGATGACGATGATCCCGATGGGCGGCCACAAAGTTTCGCCCAATCCCTGGCTCGTCGACCACTACCCAGACGCTTACCTCAATATGGGCCTCACCGCCGAGCGTGTCGGCCAGCGCTTCGGCATCACGCGCGAGGCGGCGGACGAATTCTCTTTGCGCAGCCACCAGAAGGCGCTGGCCGCAATCCAGGCCGGCAAATTCGACGACGAAATTGTGCCCGTGCCGGTGAGCTTCACCACTCCGAATGGGTCGAAGCCCAAGCGGCAGGAAATTGTTTTCAAAATGGACGAGGGCCCGCGCGCCGACACTTCTCTCGAAGCCTTACTCGCGCTGAAACCCGCATTCCACGTGAAGGGCACCGTAACCGCCGGGAATTCTTCGCAAATGTCCGACGGCGCGGCGGCGGCAGTGGTAATGTCTGCCGAGCGCGCGAAAGCGCTCGGCATCAAGCCGCTGGCCCGTTACATTTCGTTCGCCACCGCGGGATACAAGCCCGAAGAAATGGGACTTGGCCCCGTGTTCGCAATTCCGAAAGCCTTGAAGATGGCTGGGCTGAAGCTTTCTGACATCGACGTGATCGAGTTGAACGAAGCCTTTGCTGCGCAATCGCTCGCCGTGATCAAAGAAGCGGGGCTGGATCCCGGAGAAAGTCAATCCCAACGGCGGCGCCATCGCCCTCGGACATCCGCTGGGCTGCACCGGAGCCAAGCTGACCGCCACGATCATCCGCGAACTCAAACGCCGCAACGGACACTACGGCCTGGTGACCATGTGCGTCGGCGGCGGGATGGGCGCTGCGGGAATTTTTGAAAACCTTGCATAATGATTCTTTGCGGAATCATTACGCTCTTTTACACGGCCTTGGGCTATCCTTTTTAGATAGACGAGTCTAACCAGTGTTAGACTGAAGCTCCCCGGTTGGTGATGAGGTGCTTTATGCGGCTCTCCAGCCTGATTGTTACCGTCCTCCTGTTGTTTTCCCCCGTCCTGTTCGCGCAACATTCTTCCGGTGGTGGATCAAGTTCCGGCAGCTCTTCGAGCAGTTCTTCGATCTCTTCACACAGCAGCTCTTCAAGTGGATCCAGTTCGTCGAGCGCTCACTCATCGGGCGGCTCGTCTTCCTCAAGCAATCACAGTTCCGGAGGATCGGTTTCGCGCAGTTCCAGTTCAGGATCAGCGGCGTCACATTCGAACGCGCACCCTTCCCGCTCTGGCGGGGCAGACGCGATCCGTGAACCAAACAAGACGGAAAAGGAAACCCGTGACACAGCGGAACATGGCAAGAAACCGCAGCCGGAGCATAAGGGAATTTTCGCTTTTCTGCATCGCCATCATAAACCTACACCGAGAGACGTAGCGCAGCCCGTTGACGATGAACATCGGCACCGAGTGTGTCCCCCGGTACAGTCTGCCGGCAAGCACGGTGTTTGCATGGCGAACCCCACGAACGCTTCGACGCAGTGCGCACCGAATTTGTACGGGGGCTCGTGCCCGAACGATGTGTATCCACCGAATTTGTACGGGGACTCGTGGCCAAATAGTGCGGATCACTGTGCATCATTCCGTGGGCAATTGGACCCGGTGGCCGCGGAACTAAGAAGCATCAAGGCAGAAATGCAAACCGCCGGGTGTTCGCGAACTTCTCCCGGACAAGAGTGCGGCTTCCTGTCGCAGAGACGGGAAGGGGCGGTGGCGCGCTACAGGGCGATTCAAAGCGGGGTGCCGGCAAACTGCGGCACGGTGCCCGATCCATTGTCTCTCTGATAGACCCTGGGCGCCGCAGCAGGATCGAGCCGACATCCGCAAGAACCCTGAGTTTCAATCTCTTTCATTTCAAGTTCAACCGAATTAGAATGGTGCGTTCCTCCCCGGTATCCTCCGCACACTCTGCGGTTCTCATTTAGAGGAGTAAGACAATGGCCCCTACTACTGCGATTTCCAAGACCAGAATCTCCGGCGGCAGCTTCCTGCTGGAAGAGCGCCGCACCGACGAAGTCTTCACCCCCGAAGACTTCACCGAGCAGCAACAGTTGATCGGGCAGACCTCGGAAGAATTCACCGTCAACGAAATCCTGCCCAATATCGAGAAGATGGAGCACAAAGATTTCTCCATTTCCCGCAATCTGGTGAAGAAGGCCGGCGACCTTGGCCTGAGCGGGGTTGAAATCCCTGAAGCTTACGGCGGTCTCGAAATGGACAAGGTAACCGCTGCGGTGATCGCCGACCACATCGCCCAATACGCCGGCTTTGCCACCACTTGGGGCGCGCACAGCGGCATCGGCCTGCTGCCGCTGGTTTACTTCGGCACCGAAGAGCAGAAGAAGAAATACTTGCCGCGCCTGGCGGCCGGCGAAATTGTTGGCGCTTATGCCTTGTCAGAGGCGTCTTCCGGTTCCGACGCCCTCAACTGCCGCGCCCGCGCGCAGCTCTCGCCCGACGGGCGGCACTACATTCTCAACGGCGAAAAGATGTGGATCACCAACGCCGGCTTCGCCGACCTATTCACCGTTTTTGCCAAAATCGACGGAGAGAAGTTCACCGCATTTTTGGTGGAAAGAAATTTCCCCGGGTTTTCGATCGGCGCGGAAGAGCACAAGCTGGGCATTCGCGGCTCCTCCACCTGTCCCATCATCTTGAACGACTGCAAGGTCCCGGTGGAAAACCTGCTGGGCGAAATCGGCAAAGGCCATACTATCGCCTTCAACATTCTGAACATTGGCCGCTTCAAACTGGGCGCGATGTGCGTGGGCGGAGGCCGGGTCTCGCTCGAGCACGCCATCGCTTACGCCAAGCAGCGCAAGGCTTTCAACAAAGTCATCGCCGACTTCGGTCTGGTCCGCGAAAAGATCGCCAACATGGCCACGCTGCTCTACGTTGGCGAATCGCTCGTCTATCGAACGGTCGGCATGATGGATGGTGCGCTCAGCGAAGTCGACAAATCCAGCCCGGACGCGATGAAGGAAACTCGAAAGGCCATCGAAGAATACGCGGTAGAGTGCTCCATCATCAAGGTCTGGGCTTCGGAGATGGTCGACTACGTGGTCGATGAGACGATGCAGATTTTTGGCGGCTACGGTTTTGTCGAGGAGTATCCCGCCGAGCGCGCCTATCGCGATGCCCGCATCAACCGCATCTTCGAAGGCACCAACGAAATCAACCGGCTCATTATCACGGGATTCCTGCTGAAGCGCGCCATGAGCGGTCAGTTGCCGCTCATGCCCGCCATCAAGAAACTGATGGACGAAGTGCTTTCCGGGCCTTCCATGGGCGAAGAGCTTGAGGGACCGCTCGCCGACGAGCGCAAACTGGTGAGACAAGCCAAGAAGCTCGGCCTGTTCGCCGCCGGAGCCGCCACGCAGAAATACATGCAGGCGATCCAGGACCAGCAGGAGATCATGGGCGCCATCGCCGACATCACCATCGAAACCTACGCGATGGAATCAGCAGTGCTGCGCGCACAGAAGATTGCTGAGACAAAAGGCGAAGCTGCCGCCGCTCTTCCGATTGCCATGACCCGCGTCTATCTCACACAGGCGATGGAGAAAGTCGAGTCGTCCGCGAAGAAAGTCATTGCTGCCGTTGCCGACGGCGACATGCTTCGCACTCAGTTGGCGATACTGCGCCGGCTGGCGAAGTACGAGCCGTTCAACACCATTGAACTGCGACAGCAGATTGCGGAGAAGGCGATTGAGCGCGGGAAATATACGCTGGCGTAGCACAAGGAAGGCGGCCGCTAAGTCGCCGACTGCCCGGAGTGTGGGACGGTCAGTCAGGAAAAAAGTGTCGACGGTCAGTCAGGGAAAGAGTGCCGAAGAGGTCACCACCAATCTTAAGGAAGCGACTGAAATCTACCTGGAGGAATTTCCACCCAGCCGTTGCTCTGGGTAGAACCGTGAGCGGCGTCGCCTAGTTCTTTTTCAGCTCTTCCATCACGCTCTGAATCAATTCCTTGGCGTCGGTCAGGCTCTTCATGATGATCTGGATGTCCATCACCGGCTTGCCCGGCCAGCGCTGGCTTTGGCAGTAGACGCCGTGCTGGCCGACCAGCGCCATGGCGTCGGTGATGGCGTCCATGCTCACGGCCAGACGCCCGCGCGGCACGCCCATCATGGTCTCGTAGTGCTCCAATTCTTCCTGCTTTTCATCAAATACCGGCATCTGAAGATTGTAACGTGCGCGTTCCGGGGAGCATAATTGCTCACCTTCGGAATCCAGGCACGCGCGTCTAAGCAATCAGCAACTTTTCCCGGGAGAATCCATGAAAAAACGAATCGCCCTTCCCACGCTTCTTGTCCTATTCACCACCGCCGCCTTCGCTCAGATGGGCGGAGGCAAAGCCAGTCCACCTGCCTCAGCCTCGTGCGATCTGGGCGGAGGCAAGACCATTAAGACCGATTACTCCAGTCCGCGCGCGAAAGGCCGCCAGATCTACGGCGGCCTTGTCCCCTACGGCGAGGTCTGGCGCACTGGGGCCAATGAAGCCACAACCTTTGTCACCAGCGCCGATGTGCAAGTTGGCGGCACAGCCGTGCCCGCGGGCAGCTACACCATCTTCACCGTACCCACCGCGGATAAGTGGACGTTGATCATCAACAAGAAGACTGGCGAGTGGGGTATTCCTTACAAGTACGAGAGCGATGAACTCGGCCGCGTAGACATGAACGTTTCCAAGCTCGACGCGCCCGTGGAGAACCTCGCCATCGCCTACGACAAATCGAAGGCTGGTTGTGTGCTGAGGATCGACTGGGAAACGACCCGTGCGGCAGTGAATGTGACAGCAAAGTGATGAGCAGCCGTAGCGCCGGCGTAGCGGCGGCGTCCTCGCCGCCGCTGCCCGCAGCGAAAAGCCGGCGAGACGCCGGCGCTACGATTACACCGCCGGCTTCCATCGCAGCACCGGCTTCCTCGCAGCCGCGGTTTCATCGAGCCGTGAAACCCGTGTGGAATGCGGCGCGTCGAGCACCGTCTGTGGATCCTCTTCCACTTCTTCCGCAATCGATTTCATGGCCTCGATGAACAAATCCATTTCTTCTATCGACTCGCTTTCGGTGGGCTCGATCATCAGCGCCCCGGGCACGATCAGCGGAAATGCCGTCGTATAAGGATGGAAGCCGTAGTCGATCAGCCGCTTGGCGATGTCCATGGTGCGCACGCCCTTTTTCGCCTGCAACTTGTCGCTGAAAACAACTTCGTGCATGGTCGGCGTGGAATACGGCAGATCGTACGTACCTTCGAGGCCCTTGCGAATGTAGTTGGCGTTCAACACCGCATCCTCAGTAGTCTGCCGCAAACCATCCGGCCCATTGGCCTGGATGTAAGCCAGCGCCCGAGTAAACATCCCAAAGTTGCCATAAAACGCGCGCACCCGCCCCACCGACTCCGGACGGTCGTAATCAAAACCCAGCGTGCCATCGTTCTTGGTGACCACGACCGGCGTGGGCAGGAACGGCTCAAGGATTTTCTTTACCGCTACCGGCCCCGATCCCGGCCCGCCGCCGCCATGCGGAGTGGAAAAAGTCTTGTGCAGGTTTAAGTGCATCACATCGACGCCAAAATCGCCCGGGCGCACCTTGCCCACCAGCGCGTTCATGTTGGCGCCATCCATGTAGAGCAGCCCGCCCTTGGCGTGCAGAATGTCGGCGATCTTGTGAATCCGCTGCTCGAAGACTCCCAGCGTGTTGGGATTGGTAAGCATGAGTGCGGCGACATCCTCACTCATCTGCGCTTCCAGCGCGGCGATATCCACCATGCCGCGCGAATCCGACTTCAGGTTCTCGACGGCATAGTTGACCATGGCCGCGGTCGCCGGATTTGTGCCGTGCGCCGAGTCGGGAATCAGAATCTTCTTGCGCGCATTTCCCTGCGACTGATGATACGCCCGCACCATGAGCAATCCGGTCATCTCTCCGTGCGCGCCGGCTGCGGGCTGCAGCGTGATCGCATCCATGCCCGTGACTTCAAGTAAGCATTCACGCAGCGTTTCGAGAATGTGCAGTGCTCCTTGCGAAATCTTCTCCGGCTGATACGGATGCCCGTTCGCGATTCCCTCCACCCGCGCGACGGCTTCATTCACCCGCGGGTTGTACTTCATCGTGCATGAGCCCAGCGGATACATTCCGAGATCGATCGCGTAATTCCAAGTAGAAAGCCGCGTGAAGTGGCGAATGATTTCGATCTCGCTCACCTCGGGCATGTTGCCAAGATCTTTTCTTTCGGACGATCCCAGCAGCTTCGAAGTATCTACCTCTGGCACATCAAGCGGCGGCAGCTTCCACGCGGCTTTTCCGGCCGAAGACTTCTCGAAGATCAGGCCTTCGTTCTGATTAACGTGGCGCGTCGCTTTTCGTGTTTCGTGTTTCATAAATTTTCAAGTCAGTGTGGCATACAATCCGGTTCCGTTACAGCCGCGGCATACGCCCTTCCCCACAACTTCGACACTTTGATCAGTTTCGTTGGAGCGATTACCCTCCCACCGCATTCGACGCATTTTCCATCACCCTTTCATTCAAAGTGGTCTCGATCGCGGTCATCGCGCGACTTCTTCCACCTCATCTTTCGCCGTTCGCAACGAGCCCTCGCTATCGGCGACTAGTCCCACAGCCGTGTCGATCGCGCTGCGCATGGTCAGCTCCGTGCAGCACCACAAAGCCGCATTCCCCAGTTCTGGATAATATTTCTTGAGGGGCAAGCCTCCAACCACCTTGTGACTGAGCAACCGGCTGTTGATGGCATGCGGATCTTCGCTCGTCTGCAGCACAAACTCGTTGAACCGCGGCGTGCCGGCAAACAACACCTTGCCGTGCTTGGCGAATTGCCCTGCCGCGTAAGCCGTTTTCGCAAGATTTTGCTTGGCTAACTCTTTCAATCCAACTTTACCGTAGACCGTCATGAAAATGTTGACCATCAGCGCGACCAGCGCCTGGTTGGTGCAAATATTCGAAGTCGCCTTTTCGCGTCGGATGTGCTGCTCGCGCGTGGCTAGAGTCAGCACGAATCCGCGCCTGCCCTGCTTATCGGCTGTCTGGCCCACCAGTCGCCCCGGCATCTGGCGCACAAACTTTTCCCGCGTGGCAATCACGCCGCAGTAAGGCCCGCCAAATCCCAGCGGCACACCAAACGATTGTGCCTCCATCGCGATGACATCCGCTTCGCGCGGTGGTTCCACGATTCCCAGCGACACCGCTTCTGCAATGGAAACCACCAGCATCGCTCCGTGCTTGTGCGCGATCTCGGCGATCGCCACCACATCTTCAATCGTGCCAAAGAAATTCGGCGACTGGATGAGCATGCAAGCCGTTTCCGGCGTGATCGACTTTTCCAGCTCTTTGAGGTTGAGCCGGCCATCCCCGCCGAAACTGACCAACGACAGCGGCATCCCCTGGTGCGTCGCGTAAGTCGCGAGCACTTCGCGATACTCCGGATGCAAACTGCGCGCTACCACGACAGACCGCCGGCCCGTGAGCCGTACCGCCATCATCACGGCCTCAGCAGCGGCGGTTGAGCCGTCATACATGGAAGCGTTGGCGGCTTCCATGCCGGTCAATTCGCAGATCATCGTCTGAAATTCAAAAATCGATTGCAGCGTTCCCTGCGAAATCTCCGCCTGATAGGGCGTGTAGGCGGTGAGGAATTCGCCGCGCGAGATCAGCGAATCAATAATGACAGGGCGGTAATGAGCGTACGCGCCCGCGCCCAGAAAACTGGTGTAGCCTTCGCCGTTTTCCCGCGAGCGTTCTCGGAAATAGTCCACGATTTCCGACTCCGCCATCTGCCGCGGGATCTTGAGATCGCGGTTCAGCCGGTATTCCGCCGGAATCGGCGCGAACAATTCGTCGACCGAGCGCAAGCCAATCGCCTTCAGCATGGCTTCGCGGTCGGAAGGAGATTTCGGCAGATAGCGCATAGGAAATTGATTAGATGTAACTCGAGGTCAGTTCGATTGTGAAGTCATCCGCAGGCTCGCGCAGTCTCCAGAATCACATGACTCTCAGTGTCCGGCTTCCTCCGCCACGAATTTCTCATAGTCGGCGGCGGAAAGCAGTCCATCCAGTTCGCCAGCATTTTTCAGCGTGATCTTCACCATCCACGAACCGTGGGGATCCTTGTTCACTTTCTCCGGAGACGTGGCCAGCTCGCCATTAGTCTCAGTCACCGTGCCTGAGGCCGGAGCATACAAATCCGACACCGCCTTCACCGACTCGACCGTGCCAAACGTCTTGCCCGCCGCCAGTTCCGCGCCGACTTTGGGCAACTCGACGAATACAATGTCGCCCAGCGACTCTTGCGCGTGGTCGGTGATGCCGATGGCGGCGGCCGCTACACTCGCCTGAATCCATTCGTGCTCTTTCGTGTACTTACGATCTGTTGGATAGGCCATGATCTCCGGTTCCTAGTGTAGCGCCGCCGTCCCGGTGGTTGTCGCGGCGGCGTCCTCGCCGCCGCTGCCCACTGCAAAAAGCCCCCGGGGACGGCGGCGCTACAAATTCTTCTTCGGTCGTTTATAGAACGGCGTCGGCACCACCCGCGCGCCCACGCCCTGTCCGCGAATCTCTACTTTCACCGACGCGCCCAGAGCCGCGAACTCCGGCGGCATATAGGCCAGCCCAATATTCTTCTTGAGGAACGGCGCTGGCGATCCGCTGGTCACGTATCCGATTTCGCGACCGCCGCTGTCGAGCACCTTGTACCCATCCCGCGCGATTCCGCGCTCCACCATTTCCAAACCAACCAGCGTCCGCGTCGCGCCTTCAGACTTCGCCTTCTCCAGCGCGGGACGGCCGACGAACTCCGGTTTCTCCATCTTGCAGAAGCGGTCGAGCCCAGCCTCCCAAACATTAATCGTATCGGAAATCTCATGCCCATAGAGCGGGAGCTTACCTTCGAGTCGCAAAGTATTGCGTGCGCCCAAGCCGCAGGGTACGATTCCGAATTCCTTGCCGACCTCAAGAATTCTTTGCCAAACCCAAGCACTGGTAGGTTCGTCGGACGGAACGTAGATTTCGAATCCATCCTCTGCCGTGTATCCGGTTCGCGCGATCAGAGTATTTTCCAGAAAGCGCCGCATCGATTTGTGATGCAGAAAGATAGTGCCTCGAGTCACCCAATAAAACTTCACCGCCGACAGATCGGCGGTGGTTATTTTCTGCAGCACGTCCACGGCCTTGGGCCCCTGGATCGCAATCTGTGTGAAGTCGTCCGAGAGATTCTCGACAACGCAATCAAACTGCCGCGTATTGTCGCGCACCCAGTTGAAATCTTTCTCGCGCGTCCCCGCGTTGATCACCAGCAGGTACTCGTCCTCGCCCAGGCGGTGAACGATCACATCGTCGACAAACGCCCCCGACGGATAAAGCAGCGCCGAATACTGCGCCTGCCCCATCGCCAGCCGCGCCGCGTCGTTCATGGAGATGTGCTGCACCGCCGCCAGCGCCTGCGGCCCCGCCAGGCGAATGTCGCCCATGTGGCTGACGTCGAAAATGCCCACACCGGTGCGCACCGCCATATGCTCGTTAATGATTCCACAGCCAATCGCCGCGGGATACTCCACCGGCATGTCCCAACCGTTGAAGTCGACCATCTTCGCCCCCATCTGGCGATGGACGGCGTTCAACGCAGTTTTGCGAACGGCGGGAGCGGTCGTCTCAACGGCGGACAAGCAAGACCTCAATCAGCGCAACGGCCGCGCTGCTGGGATGGTGTGACTGATTACCGTATCACGCGCTTTTTCAGGCGGTCAAACGGGAAGGGACTTATACCGCAGCGACGCAGACATCCAGAGCTGATCACGATTCGTAGTTCGTCTGTAGAACCCTGTGTCCTCTGTGTTCAAGATTTTTCTTACCGTCCGAACTGCACCGTCACATGCGCCCCCGCGGCCACGTGCGTGCCGGCCACTGGACTCTGTTGCCGCGCTACGCCGCTGCCCACAACTTCTAGTTCGAGACCTGCATCTTGAGCAGCTTCCACGGCGCCGCGAACGGTCTTGCCCACGAACGACGGCACTTCGATTCCGCCTTGCTCAACGTCAAGGACGACAGTTCCGGTCGACGGAAGTTTAGCTTGCGTGGTGGCATCGGCATCCGCCGCGGGCGAACTCTTTGCCAGCGGCAGCTCGCTTCCAGTGCCTGCCACTAGTTCATTTTGCTGCATCGCCGCCTGCACGACATTTCCCTCACCGCCGGCAGCCGCGGGCGGGAGTGCCCGAGCCACACGGTCCTTACCAGCCCCCGAATCCCCGTTCACCTCCGCCGTCTCCAGCGGCTCGCCCGGATGGTCCGGCGTGCCCTCTTCCAGATCGTTATCCTTCATCTTCGCCTGCGCCAGCAACTGATGATTCGGCGCCAGCGGCAGATCGTGCGGCGTGTGCAGATACTCAAGCACCTGTTGCGTCACGCGCCGAAACACCGGCGCCGATACTTGCCCACCCTGGTGCAGCCCCACCGCCGAATCCAGAATCACGGCCACCACAATCTGCGGATTGTTGATCGGCGCGAATCCCGCGAACGACCCGATATACTTCGTCTTCGAATACGCTCCGGTCGCCGGATCGACCTTCTGCGCCGTCCCCGTTTTCCCCGCCGACGTATAGCCTTCCAGAATTGCCTTGCGCCCCGTGCCTTCGAGCACCACTTTCTGCATCATCGCGCGCATCTGGGCCGCGGTGAAACTCGAAATCACCCGCCGCGACGCTCCCGGATGAAACGCCACCGTCTGCGGTGTGCCCTTCGGCTCAACTTTTCCCGTGACGATGCGCGGCGCAACCCAAACACCATCGTTCGCGAATGTGGAGACCAGTCCCGCCAACTGAAGCGGAGAAATCCCAATCTCCTGGCCCATGGAAATCGCCGCAATCGAAACCCTCGACCAGCGGCTCACCGGCTTGGTCAGCCCCCGCGTCTCGCCTGGCAACTCGATTCCGGTCTGCTGGCCAAATCCGTAGGCGCGAATATATTTGTAGAACCGGTCTTCGCCCAGCCGCAACGCAATCTTGATCGCGCCCACGTCGCTCGATTCCGCCAGCACGCCCCACACCGGCAACAGTCCGTGCGGCTTCGAGTCCCGAATGCGCATGCCGTTGTAGACAATCGATCCCATCTGGCAATCGAACACCTCATCGGGATTAGTCAGTTTCTCTTCGAGCGCCGCTGAAATCGTGACCAGCTTGAACGTCGATCCCGGCTCGTATACATAGCTCACCGCGCGGTTGGTCAGAGCGGTGGGCGTGATCTGCTTGCGCAGATTCGGATTGAACGTCGGCCGGTTGGCTAGCGCCAGAATTTCTCCGGTGTGCGGATTCTCTACAATCACCGTGCCCGCAATTGCCTGCGTGTCGTGAATCGCCTGGTCCAGTTCCTTCTCGGCAATGTACTGAATGTTCTTGTCGAGGGTCAGCACCAGGCTCTCGCCCGCCTCCGGCTGCTTCTCCACGTCGGAGAACCACTGCCGCCGCGCATCCACCGAAATAAACATCTTCCCCGCACGCCCCCGCAGCGCTTCGTCGAACCCATGCTCGATGCCGCTCTGCCCGGAGTCCTCCATCCCGACCATCCCCACCACTTGCGCCGCCAGATCGCGCGCCGGATAAAAACGTTTCGGCTCTTTTTGAAAATGGATTCCCTGCAGCCGCAGCGACTTGATGCGCTCAATCGTTTCGTCATCGGCTTTGCGCGCCACCCAGCAGAAAGTTCTGCGGTTGCGGCAGTCGGCCAGCACCACATTGCGATCGTCGCCGGTGATGCGCGTAATCAGGGACACCGCCGTGGGCAGATCTTTTACTTCGCTGGGCACAGCGAACGCAGAATCCACGAGCACTGACATCGCCAGTTCATGCCCGGCGCGGTCATAGATCACGCCCCGCTTGGCGGAAAGCGGAATCTCCCGCTGCTGCTGGTGCTCGGCCTGCTTCACAAAGCTGCCATAGCGGAAGATCTGCAAATAGACCAGCCGCCCGCAGATCGCCGCGCACCAGAACAGAAGCATCGCGCCCAGCAGGTAAAGCCTGGAATTCTTGCCCGGATTGGAGTTATTGGCCATGACTATCCCAGCACTTTGTCATTCCGAGACTATCCCAACGCTTTTGTCATTCCGACGATGCGCGAAGCGCAGAGGAGGAACCTGCTCTCTGCCAGCGCAGGCACACAGCAGGTTCCGCGTCGCATTCTCTCCTCGGAATGACAAGTTCTTGGTGCTCAGACAAACATGGCGGACCACCGGCAAGGCGGACCGCCAGGAAAGTTCGTGTAGGGACGGGTCTCTCGCCCGTCCGCCGAGCCGAGCCTGTTCTTCACAAAAAAGCTCGGCTCTCTGCTGCCGCGCTACTGCCCGCGTCCACATCAGCAAAGGCTCCGCGCTGGCCATCACCGGCGCATTCGAATCCGCCGACGCGCTATCCATGCGAATCACCTGCCCCGGTTCCGGCGGCACCATCCCCATCCGCCGCGCCATCACATCAATTCGCTCCGGATCGCGCAGCGACGCATCCTCCAACCGCAGCGCCCGGTTCATCTCCGTCAGATTATTCAGTTCGCGCTTCGACGACTCGATCTGGTACCCATATTCAATCGCCCGGAAATGCTGCCAGGCATAGGTAAACACCAGCAGAAACAGAAAAGCCAGCGCCGTGCCAAACTGCTTCATCTCGCGATTGCGCCCAGGATCTTCCACCTTGACCAGCCGCGAATTGTCGATCGCTTTGGCGAAGTAGATTTCCGGAGTTCCGGTAAAGAAAGTATTTCGCCGAGCCGCCGGGACTGCATTCCGAATTGCCGCCGCTGCTGCTGCCATTTATGCCGCTCCTGCGTAAGCCGGTTCGTTGTGCATCCGCGGAACCTGCAGCTCAAACATCCGCCGCAGTTCCCTTTCATCGGCGAGTAGTTTCTGTAGAACGCCTCGCTCCGCCCGCTCCACTGTCGCCACCAGATCCTTAATCAATGTTCCCGTATACATTTCCCAGCCTCAATTTGGATTCCTACCACGGAACCCTCAAAACCCGGCTTCGGGCTTCGGCTTTCGGGCCTCGGCCTTTCTTAATTCGGGCTCTTGCTGAAGCCCAACAGCCGAAGCCCGATGCCCGATGCCGCTTCTCAGACCTTGAACGCCCGGCACGCCATGACAGCTGTGCCGGGGACTCCGGCAGGTTTTCCGGAATCAAACTTTTAAATCGGCTTCCGGCTTTCGGCTTCATGAAGCCCGATAGCCGAAGCCCGATGCTCGCTTCTAAACTTTTTCCGCCGCCCGCAATTTCGCGCTGCGCGCCCGCGGATTGCGATCGCTCTCTTCTTCTGTCGCCGTCAGCGGCTTTTTCGTAAGCAATCTCATGGAACCCTGCTGCGCCGCCTCGCGGAAGGCATCTTTTACGATGCGATCTTCCAGCGAATGAAAACTGATCACCACCACGCGTCCCCCTGGCTTCAGAATCCGGGGCGCCGCATCCACCAGCGCCCGCAGATCGTCCAGTTCGCGGTTTACGAAGATTCGGAGCGCCTGAAAGGTTCGGGTCGCCGGATGAATTCGCCTCTGTTCGGAATTCATTGGCCGGGCCGCGGCTGATATGACATCCGCAAGATGTGCGGTAGATCGTATCGGCCGCGACCGGACAATGGCTCTGGCGATTCTCCGCGACCTCCTTTCCTCTCCGAATTCGTAAATCACATCGGCAAGCTCGCGCTCGTCGAGGTGGTTTACCACTTGTTCGGCGGTTCGCTCCGACCGCGGGTCCATCCGCATGTCGAGCGGTCCATCCGCCTGAAAACTGAATCCGCGCGCCGCATCGGAAAGCTGCAAACTACTCACCCCGATGTCGGCCAGCAAACCGTCGATGGTCGCTGGTCGTTGGTCGTTCGCCAAATCCGCAAAAGAACCGTGTCTTCAGTTCCACGGTCGGCCAATCGGTTTGGCCAACGACTAACGACGAACGACTAACGACGATTTTGCTTTTCGCTCTTTCCAACGCCGCCGGATCTTTATCGAGCCCAATCAAATGTCCCGGTGCGCCGAGGCGTTTTGCGATTTCGTAACTGTGTCCGCCCAAGCCCACCGTGGCGTCGATATAAGTCCCGCCACGCCGCACGTTTAAAAAGTCGATCGCTTCTTTTAAAAGAACTGGAACATGGCTCGCTTCCCTTCCACCACCATGCCCAACCCCCTGAGGGGTGTCTGTAGAACCCTCGCCCACTAGATGCCCAATTCGCTGAGCTTCTTCTCATCGTCAGACGTGAACTTGTCTTCCTCGACCTGCTTGCGGTACGACTCCAGGTTGCGGACCTCCAAGTAAGTCTGGTATCCGGTCACCGATACTTCGCCCTTGATCTGAGCCGACTCGCGCAATAATTGCGGCATCAGCAATCGCCCCTGACCGTCCATCTCGACCAGCTGTCCCCAATAGTTCACCTTGCTGAGAAACTTCTTCTTCGTAGGATCGAAAGTGGAGAGCCCGGCCAGCCTCTGCTCGATCCGCTCCCATTCCTCGAAGGGATATACTTGAGCAATCTTTCCATCCAGACTCGTGATGTAGAATTGCTGTCCGTACTTCTCGTCGATCACCCGCTTGAACTCGGCCGGGATCTTCAACCGCCCCTTTTCGTCGACGCGAGTTGGGTGATTGCCGCGAAACATATTCTTTCTCTGTCATCCTGAGGACGCGGCTTTTGCGTCCGAAGGATCTGAGTGCGCTGCGCGAGCATTTGCGCGTTCTTTGCGCGAATGCAAAATCGCGCGTTTTGCGCACTTCCTTAATCACGACTGCAACCAGGGAGGTAAAAGCAACGCAAACTAGGGTCAATCTCGGGTGGTTCGGGCGATTTGTCGTGCTCTTGGGTCGGTTTCCCACCGGCTCCTCTTTACTGGCTTCCCGTTCCCACGACCTTAACCATGCTTACCACTGTGTTCCACTTTGTACCACATCTTACCCGTAAGTCATTGATTGTCAAGCGCAAACTTGAAGGTAGGGTTCCCACTGTAGGGCTGACTCGACAAACTACGAGTACTTGTGGTTAATCACAAAGACGACCACAAGCGGTTGCGTTTACGCTCCAGGTTCCTTCGCCATTTATTCGCTAAGATTTCCCTTGCACCCCGCGCCCGGCGCGGATTTTCCTGTGGATAATGACGACGCTGCGCAAGAATCATGTCGGAACAGCCACCTTCGCCTGCCCTGAGCGAATCGAAGAGGCTGTCCGCCGGGCAAAGCCGGCTGTTTTGGCGGGTGTGAACGTCTCCGAACCATGAACCACCAGCTCCAGTTCGAAGACTGGGTTCCCTTCCCGGTCCCGCGCGTGTTCGCGTTTTTCTCGAACCCGCAGAACCTGCCGCGCATCATGCCCGCCTCCACCGCGACCAGAATCGACGAACTTCATCGCGTCCCGCCTCCGCCGCCGCAGGACTCTGTGGCGTATCCATACACCGCCGGCGTCGGCACAGTAATCGTGACTTCGTTCCGCCTCTTCCCTTTTTTGCCCCTGCGCGCTCGCTGGGTCGCCCGCATCACCGAATTCGAATGGAACCATTATTTCGCCGATGTGAAGCAGAATGTTCAGCACACAGGCCTTTTCAAGCGGTGGCATCACCGTCATGAGTTCTTCTCCGAAACGCGCAACGGCATCCGCGGCACCCTCGTCCGCGATGCAATCGAATATGAAGTAGGATTCGGACCGCTCGGCGCGCTCGCCAACTCACTCTTCATAGCGCGTCAGATCCGCCGCACCTTTGCAAAGCGTCAGCAGATACTTCCCCAGCTTTTGTAGCGCCGCCGTCCCGGCGGCTCCTTGATCGGTAATCTGTACATGCACGTACGTATTACTGTCAGCGTCCTCTGCTTCCTCCTCCGCGTTTTTCATTTGTGCTTTCCGGGTGTACACTGCTCCGTTTATTGAGCAACCACTCACGGAGGCGTTATGCATTTGAACCGGAGCAGGATTTGGCTGGGCGGTCTGGCAGGAGGCGTGGTCTGGACCCTCTGGAGTTTCCTGGTTGGGAAGTACGTCATCACCGATGCGCGCTACGTGGCGGCGCAGAGCGCCGGGTTCTTCTTGAAAACGCCGCGCTATCCACTCTTCGTAGTCCAGTGGATCGTGCTCCTTTTTATTCTGGCAATCGCGGTCGCCCATCTCTACGCCTGGGCCCGCCAGACTCTGGGAGCCGGTCCGGGCGCTGCACTCAAAATCGGCTTTCTGGCCGGCTTCTTCGCCGGCTTCCCGGGAAACTTCGCGCAGGAAACCTGGTTCGCAGGCGATCGCTGGCTTCCCTTTGGCTGGATGATCGAAATGTGGCTGGGCGCCATCCTGGCCACGCTGGTCGCAGGCTGGCTGTACAAAGACTGAAGCGGCTCCGGGCAGATGTGGACAATTGCCGATTTACGATTGCCAGGTTTCCGATTTCAAATCCAGCGGCAGGCTTGAAGGTCAATCGACAATTGGAAATCGGCAATCGGCAATGCCTATTTCGCGGGTTCGACGAACACCGCCGTCCCGTAGGCCAGCACTTCGGTGACGCCCTGCATCACTTCCGTCGCGTCGTATCGTGCTCCGACCACAGCGTTGCCGCCCAACTCAGCGGCGTGCTGCAGCATCAGGTCGAACGCCTCGCTGCGTGTCTTCTCGCACAAGTTTGTGAGCAGCGTAATGTTGCCGCCCACCAGCGTCTGCAATCCCGCGCCGATGGTGCCGAAGATCGAGCGCGAGCGCACCACGATTCCGCGCACCACTCCCAGCGTGCGCGTCACCCGGAAACCATCCAATTCGAACTGCGTCGTGACCATATTGTGCGCCACCATCCGCCCACCGCCTGCATAGCTGCTCGCCATCGCCGTCATCCTTTCTGAATCCGCCACGCGCCTGGACTCGGGCCAGCTAACTATAGCGCGAATGCGCCCAAGGGATGAATTGCCGATTGTCGATTTCCAATTGCCGATTGTAAGACTTCGATTGGCCGAGGCAAGAACAAAGAACAAAGTGCAGTTGCATGGAGGTTTTCCAATTGGCAATCGGAAATTGGCAATTGGCAATCCCGGCCTTTCACTCCAGCGCAGCTGCAATATAGAATTCCTGCGACTGCGCATCGTACTCTACCCGCAGCACGTTGGGCTTGCAGCAGACCTGGCAGTCTTCGACATAGCTTTGCCGGCGCCCTGCGGATTCATCCACGGCAGTTGGATTCCACTCGCCGCAACCCGCACATTGAAAACCAGTTTCCATCAGACGATTCTATCTCCCGCCGTACGACCAGAAGCATTTCTGACTCGATTTCATACAGATACTGGTAAAGGACTGTCGAAGGTCTATCTTCAGGAGAGGCACACCAAAAAGAAAAACAGCACCGGTCGGGGCGCAAATCGAGGATGCCACTTCGCAGGCGAGCGGGTTTTGTCGGTTCTTTAACGTCTTCCTTCTGTTTCACTTTTCCACGCGAAGGTTGTTGTCCACCGAGAAGATTCCCGGGACGCCGTTGGCGCGCACTCCGGCAAGATTCTTGTCGCCTTCGTTGTCGACCACTCCTTCGAGGGCGACGTGGCCGTTCTTCACGATAATACGAATCGGCTTCTGCACACCCAGGGCGTACTTTTCTAGCGCTGGGAATCCGTAGATCGCACGGTATAACTCGAGACGCAGACGATCGTCCATGGGCGAGGGCGGCAGCACTTCGATCTGGTTATCCACTTTCTCGACGCCTTCAATGTGCTTCACCACGTTTTCCGCATCGGACTTGGTCGTAGGCCGGGTCACCTGCCCCTGCAGCGTAACGGCGTAGCCGTCCACTCTAAAGGCGATGTTGTCGAACACGCCGAAGTAGGGGAGCATGAGAATTTCGTGGCGAACTTCTTTGGTGATGCGTTCTTGCGCCTTGGCCGAGGGCTGGTCACGATTCTGAGTAGAGCCCAGCGTGGCGAGCGATAACAGAGTAACGACGACAACCAGCAACTTGCCTTTCATGGCGGTCTCTCCTTGCTCGAGAATTTCCGCAGGCCGGGACAGTCTACTCCACGTCGTGGACCTTGAAAACCTGGCATGGGGAATACTATGAGAACCTACAGTGTTTGCTGTAGTCCGCAATTTGTGTCAAGAATGGAAGTCTTTGCGATTGAAACGGAAGGCAAATGAAAATGTCTTCCTGCAACTTGATCGCGCCACGCAAGAGGGTTCTCGATGCAGCATTTGAGTCCGCATGACGTGATGACCATGTTCCTGGCGCTGGCCACGCTGCTGGGCTGCGCCAAGCTGGCGGCGGAGTTGATGCAGAAGATCGGCCAACCTCCGATTCTCGGGGAAATTTCGGTCGGGATTTTTCTGGGACCGACGGTTCTCGGACACTACCGCCCTGACATTTACGCCGCGCTGTTTCCCACCACGGGGCCCATGCCGATCGTGCTGGACACGGTGACCACGCTGGGAGTCGTGTTCTTCCTGCTGACGGCCGGCCTCGAGATCGACTTGCGCAGCATCTTCCGCCAGGGCAAGAGTGCTCTGCTGGTGAGTCTTTTCGGCGTGGCGTTTCCTTTTGCGGCCGGCTTCCTCGCGGCCGAGGCCTTCCCTAACGAAATGGGCGCGGAAGCGGGCGCGAACGCGCTGATCTTCGCGCTGTTCGTAGGCACGGCGCTGTCGATCTCGGCCCTGCCGGTGATCGCGAAAATCCTGATGGACCTGAATCTTCTGCGCACCGAGATGGGCACAGTCATCATTTCGTCGGCGATGTTTGACGATCTGGTGGGATGGATCATGTTCTCATTCGTGCTGGGGATGCTGCATCCGCCGGCCGGCGGCAGCATTGCCGATGGCGTGAAGCACACGGTCATTCTGGTGGTGTTGTTCGTGGGCATTACTCTGACCCTGGGGCGCTGGCTGATCGATAAGATCCTGCCGGTGTTGCAGGCGCACACCACCTGGCCGGGCGGCGTGATTGGATTCATCTTCACGCTCACCATGGCGGGAGCGGCATTCACTGAATTCGCCGGAATTCATGCGGTGTTTGGAGCGTTCATCATTGGCATCGCGATTGGAGAGTCGGGACACTTGCGCCAGCGCACGTCCCAGCACATTCACCAGATTGTGACCAACGTGTTCGCTCCGTTTTTCTTTGCCAGCATTGGATTGCGAACGAACTTCGTCTCGCACTTTCAACTGGGATTGACCGCAACCGTGATCGGGGTGGCTTGCGTGGGCAAGTTGCTGGGAGCGGGCTGGGGCGCGCGCCTGGGTGGGATGGACCGGACATCCTCTCTGGCGGTAGGGCTGGCGATGAACGCGCGCGGAGCCATGGAAATCATTCTAGGCATCCTCGCGCTGCAGGCGGGATTGATCCGGGAAAACATGTTTGTAGCCATGGTGATCATGGCGCTGTTCACTTCGCTGATCTCGGCGCCGGCGATCCACTTCCTGATCAGTCGAAGGCGGAAGCTTACCCTGAAGGGCACGGTCGAGGCCAAACTGTTCCTGCCCAGCCTTGCAGCTAAGACGAGGATCGGAGCCTTGCGGGAGATGTGCGAAGCAGCGGCGGAGGCCGTCAGCAACGCGCCCGAGCGATTGCTGCGCCTGGTGACGGAACGGGAGAGTGTGCTCCCGAGTGGCTGGGAGAATGCATTGGCGGTGCCCAATGCGCGGGTGAATGGATTGACGCGGCCTCTGGTAGTGGTGGCGAAATCTGAGGGCATCGATTTTGACGCGCGCGATGGCAAGCCGGCGCGCCTGATTATCCTGATTCTGACGGGAGACAACCAGTCGCAACAGGATTTGCTGGGCGACGCCAGCGAATTATTCAGCCACAAAGAGGCGGTGGAGCGAGCGGTGAACGCAAAGAGTTTCCTGGAGCTGGTAGCGGCGCTGAACGCGCCGGTGCAATAGCGGGTCTTTCGTTGATTGCCCCTACTTCTTCTCTTCACCACATCATCACTGACTCGGGCATTCCCAAGGCGGCTTTGAGCGCGCTGAAGAAGTGTGGGGTTGCGGTTACGATTGGCTGACGCCTTGCCTCGCAGTATGGGATATTCGCCATTTGTTCGCCGTGCAAAGAAATCTATTTGGCCGGCTCACACGCCGAAAATAAATTTATTGGACAAGGCCGCCCGGAGTCGGACGGACCCGGCAAACCGCCGGATCTCGCATCAAAAAATTTTTCTGATGCCTCTGAAACCATTGCCCAGCGCGGGTTTCGCGAAACGGATTTTGCAAAATCTTGTTTTCAAAGAGCTTAGATATCAAAATCTTGATAACAAATCACTTGGGACGGGGTGATTCGGGTTCTCCCGACCGTCACGTCCTCGACAATGATCGCGCGATTCGGATTGCGGGCGCAAGGTCAGATGTCACATGGGGGCTGTGGATTTTTTCCCTGCAAAAGACGCAGGGACGGGGATGGGCGCCCTCAGTGATGGTGGTGTCGGCAGACAGCAGGTTCCTCATCGGGCTTTCAGCCCGATTCGGAATGACAAGGGTTTGTGAAAAGTATGAAAGTACCACGTGACTTATTGGTGTTGCCTGTTGCGGCGCAGGAATCTCTCTAGACTCGGCAGGTCTGGCTGGCCCGCTGTGCCTCCTACTTGCTGCGTGGAGAGAGCGCCGCAGGCGTTGCCTTCGACGAGGCATTCGTGCAGATCGCGGCCGGAGAGGAAGGCGTGCACGAAGCCTGCCGCGAAGGAGTCTCCGGCGCCGGTTGTGTCTAAGGGACGAACCTTGAATGGCGGCGCGGAGACTACCTGGCTATTCGCCGCTCCGATGGCTCCGTGGGGGCCCAGTTTGACTACTACGCAGGGCGCTCGTTCGGACAACTGCTTGAGCGCTTCGCGGACATTCTTCTTCCCCGTGAGATGAAGCGCTTCTTCCTGATTGATAAACAGAATGGTGGTTTCATCGACCACGCTCCAAACGTCGGGGCCCCACGATAACATGGGGTCTGAGTTGGGGTCGAACGACGTGGTGAGGCCCAGCTTTCTGGCCTGGCGCAGAATCCGCGGGAAGGATGGGCGCAGAGCTGTCTGGAGAAAAAAGGAAGTCAGGTGCAGGTGACTGTGTCCGTGCAAGGCTTGCAGATCGAGATCTTTGTCGCGCAGTTCGGAGATTGCGCCCAGCAGCGTCACCAAGGCGCGGTCGTTGCGGGTGCTCAGGGAAATGGTTACGCCTGTCTTCGACGTCGCAACCTTGGCTACGTTTTCCGTAGAGATCCCGGCCTTTTGGAGGGCATTCAGGCAGAAGCGTCCGTAGTCGTCGTCTCCTACTTTGCTGAAGAAACTTACGCGATGCCCCAGGCGCGCTGCGCCACAGGCGAAGATCGCAGAGGCGCCGCCTAAAACCGTCTGGAAATCTTCGGCCAGGACTTCGCTGCCTAGGATGGGGGCAGACGTTAATCCGCTGGCGATGAGGTCTACGTTGAGTTCGCCGATTACGGCAATTGCGCGGGCTCTTCGGTGGTGGTGCATTTTGGTTCCCGGGCGTCTTATGATGCGCGTGTGATCACTCGCCCCGCTGGTGAAAACGCGGGGTTTCGGGATGACGCACTCTCAAGATTTATCTCTTATCGGCAGAGAATCAACTATCGATATCCCTCCAGCACCTTAGCGGCGCGCTCGAGCGCAGCCGTCAAAACCGCCAGTTGCTGGCGCACGCGTTCCACATCTCCCTTATCGAGAGCTTCATTCACTCCCGGAATCACCACCGCCGCATATCCCGTGTATTCTCCCGGAGCATAGATGGCGTGGCGGAACCAAGGGCGGTGCGGCAATCCCTCCGGCACCAGCAAGGCCCGCTCGGCACTGCGCAGCGCCTGGTTCAGACGCGCCACATCTCGCGGCGGATTCTTCTGCTTCATCAGCATCTTTCCACCCGCCTCCTGAAAACGCTTGGCAGCTGCGGTCGCCAAACCCAGGTCGAGCACCCGGGCGCCGAACTTACTTTCCACCCTCTTCCTGGCCGCACCGAGATAGACAGCAACTTCTTTTCCATACTCTTCGTAGTCGTAGGGCAGCACGTCGGCATCGGCCATGCGCAACGCTTCCAGGCCGAACACTCTTGCCATCTGCTGCTCGTAGACGAAATCCGGATCGGCGAACTTCTTGAACCAGGCAAAGTTGTCGAAGACGGAGTGATACACGCCGTACGGCCCCGTGGAACTGATATCGGTCGAAGGCACGCCGAGGTGCTGCTGAAAGGTGGTGTAGTCGGACCCACTGCCCAGATCGCCGACCGGAACATCGCTCACCGAAGGAGCGGCCGGCGTGCGGCGAGGTTCCCCGACGGCATCCCCGGGAGACTGCGTCGAGGGAGCGCCCGGCTGATCCACCTTCTGCCACGCCTCGTAAACAGTCCCGCCCTTGGGACTGGACACGGCCTTGGTCACGTCGCGTACAAACTGCTTCAGGCTGGGCACGGCAGAGGCGCCAAACCTTGGCCCGGAGTCGCCTACGTCCATATTGAAATACGCCGCCGCGCTACCCAGTTCGGATTCGTGTTGCTCCGCCCACTCGGTGGAGCCCATCAAGCCTTCCTCTTCGCCATCCCAACTTGCGAAGATCATGGTGCGCTTCGGTTTCCACCCCGACTTCAGGAGTTCGCCAATCCCGTGTACGGCTTCGAGCATGGCTGCCGTGCCGCTGTTGGGGTCGACCGCGCCGTAGACCCAGGCATCGCGATGGTTTCCGGCGACAATCCATTCTTGCGGAAACTCGCTGCCAGGCACGCGGCCAATCACATCCCAGAGAGTGCGGAACCGATAATCCTGCTTGAGATGCATCTTCACCCGCACTGGTCCCGGCCCCACGTGGTAGGTGAAAGGCAGCGCACCCTGCCATTCGCGCGGCGAGACTGGTCCCTCCAGATGCTGAAGAATCGGCGAGGCGTCGTGGTAGGAAAGAGGCGTAACCGGGATCTTCGGCATCTGCGCGGATTGCGATGGAGAGATCCGCTTGCTATCCGGCAACGATGGCAACGACGCAAATCCGGGGGTGGTAGGATCGCCGGGAAACTCGAACATGTAGCCCACCGATCCGCGCTGCACGCCGGTATCGGGCCGCCACGGCCCGGCGGGATACTTATCGCCTCGCCGCCAGCCGTCGTCGAACGGATCCGAATAGAGAATGACTCCGGCAGCGCCATGTTGCTGCGCCAGGAATACCTTCACCCCGCGGAAGTTCTGGCCGTAGCGCACCAGCACGATCTTGCCGCGCACATCGATCTTCAACTTCTCCAGCTTCTCGAAATCCTCCGCCGTACCGTAGTTGGCATAAACCACTTCCGCCTCGGCATCGCCTGAGGGCGACATGCCGCTGAACGGCATGACTACGCGCGGGTCGTCGTCATAAAGATCGCCCTCTACGTGCTCACGCGTTGGCCCATGCATCTCGACTCCGGCAGGGGCGGTGATATCCACGCTGATCTCGGCCGGATAGTTCATCCAGACCTTGTATTCGACGATCTCGGTGTCGAGTTCGGCGGCACGAAACTTCTGCGCCACATAGTCCGCCGTGGCCTTGTCCTCGGGCGTGCCCGCCATGTGCGGCGCTTGGGTCAGCGTGCGCAGGTGCTGCTCCGCCAGTTTGGGATCAGGCACGGCGAGGAAGCGGGATTCGATGGCGGCTTCGGCGGCGGAGTCGCGGAAGCCGAAGATGGGTTGGGAATTACTGGGAGTCTCCGCTCTGTGCCCGCTGTCTAACCTCTGAGCGCTTGAAGAGACAACAATCAGAAAGAGTAAGGCGGAAAGCGGTTTCATGCGGTCATTGGCCAAGGTAAGAAAGTAGAAGGTATCACAGATGGCAATGCGGGTTCCGTTTGGCGAGGATGGGCGATTGACTGAAGGATTATCGAACCTGCCCGTTCCAACAATCTCGTACTTCGAAGAAGTCAGTTCCGCCAGCGCGAAAGGTCCGCGGCAATGGAGCTTCTGGGTGCTGATGCCCATCTCGGCGCCGAAGCCGAACTCTGCGCCATCGGTGAAGCGGGTCGAGGCGTTCCAGTAAACTGCGGCTGAATCTACTCCGCGGAGGAACTTGCGGGCATTGGCCTCGTCGCGCGTCACAATGGAGTCGGAGTGCTTTGTCGAATAATGATTGATGTGGGCGATCGCCTCGTCCACGTTCGCGACTACGCGCACCGCCATGCATAGCCGCAGATATTCTTCGTACCAGTCTTGCTCCGCGGCCGGGCTACGTTTAGCCCAGCAGCCAGGCTGCGGGACTTGCCGTCTCCGCGAACTTCTACCCCGGCGTCGATCAGCTTCCTCACGATTCGCGGGACATATTCCGCCGCGACGCGTTCATGCACCAACAACTTCTCCGCGGCATTGCACACGGATGGCCGCTGCGTCTTGGCATTGATTACGATGGGGTCGGCCATGTCGAAGTCGGCGGATTCATCCACAAAGATGTGGCAGTTCCCCGCTCCGGTTTCGATCACCGGCACGGCGGAATTCTCGGTGACGAATGCGATCAACCCCGCGCCTCCGCGCGGAATAATCACATCCACCAACCCGCGGGCCTTGATGAGTTCCTGCACCGATTGCCGCGTGCTTGAATCGAGCAGCTCGATTGCGCCCTCGGGTACTCCCGGCACCGCGGCAAGAATCTCCACCAGCCGCTGATTGCTTCGAGCCGCTTCTTTGCCGCCGCGCAACACGATGGCGTTGCCGGTTTTCAGCGCGAGCACGGCCGTGTCGACCGTAACGTTCGGCCGCGACTCATAGATAATCCCCACCACGCCCAGCGGCACGCGCACCTTGCGGATGCGCAGGCCGTTCGGGCGAGTCCACTCCGCCAGAGTCTCGCCAATCGGATCGCCGAGCGCCGCAACTTCGCGCACACCCTGCGCCATCTCTTTGATTCGCGCCGGGGTCAGCAGCAGGCGGTCGCGCATGGCGCCTTCGAGGCCAGAGCTTTCCACGTCCCCACGGTTCGCCCGAAGAATCGTCTGGGTCTGGGCTTGAATCGCATCGGCGATCGCCAGCAGCAACGCGTTTTTGTCGTCCGTCGAAAGCAGTGCCAGTTTCGCCGCTGCGTCGCGCGCGCGCAGCAGCTTTTCCTGCGTGGAAGCCGAGTTGGTGATCGTCGTCGCCATGAGCCTTGTTTTACTTATCTCATCTTACTTGTCTCACCCCCGATGGGGAGGAAAATACGTTCCAACCTTGCGTTCCATGGCCAGAGTGATTCCTTGGGGATGTCGGCCGTTCACAATGGCCACGTGCACGCCGCCTTCACTTGCGAGCTTGGCGGCACGCAACTTGGAAATCATGCCTCCGCGCCCCAGCGCGCTCTTGCCATTGCATTGCGCTTCCAGCGCGGGAGTGAGCTTGCGCACCACGCGCACCAGGCGCGGCTTCTTCTTCGACCTCTTCGGTCCATCGGGCATGTAGAAGCCGTCGACATCGGTCAGCAGCAGAAGCCAGTCGGCTTTCACGGCGGTCGCGAGCAGCGAACTCAGTTCGTCGTTATCGCCAAAAGCGCCCACCAATTCGCGCACACTGACGCTGTCGTTTTCATTCACGATGGGCACAACTCCCAGCGAGAGCAGTTCGGCCAGCGCGTTCTGCAAGTTGCGGTAGCGAACCGGCGAAGTAAAGTCGTCGCTTGAAAGCAGAAGCTGCGCTACCACCTTTTTGCCGAAGAAGAGGCGCTCGTAAGTGTGCATCAGTTTGCTTTGGCCCACCGCGGCGCAGGCCTGCATGGCGGGAACGCCGCTGGGTCGCTTGCGCAGCGCCAATCCGGACATGCCCGCGGCGATCGCGCCAGAGGTAACGATCAGATACTCGTTCTTGCTGAGATCGAATTGATCCACCATGGCGCGCAGCAGGTTCGCGTCGATCCGGCCGCCGGGAGCGATAAGGCTGGTGCCGACTTTGATGACCACTCTCATGAGTGCAGACATTCGGGGTTTAGTGGGAATGGTATCGCACTTGGCCCCGCGGAAGGATCTCTCTTGTTACATTTGTCACATTTCATTTTCGAAATCGCCCGGACATGAGGCACAGGGGAGTCCGGCGGGGAAGGACAATATCCCTATCCTGCAATTAAAATGGCTTTCTGGCAAGAGGAAAAACTTGCCGCTCTTGAGGTTCCATGCCTGCCTCCAACGCCACAAGCCGCTTTTCCAATCGCGTAGAAAACTACGTGCGCTACCGGCCGGGATATCCGTCTGAGGTTGTGCGCGCCCTGAAGGCCGAATGCGGCCTGGCCCCTAGACGATGCGGTTGCCGACGTCGCCTCCGGCACCGGGATTTGGACTCGAATGTTGCTGGAAAATGGCAACCCGGTCTTCGGCGTTGAGCCTAACGCCGAGATGCGTGAGGCGGGCGAGCGTCTGCTGGCGGCGTTCCCCAAGTTCAGGAGCGTTGCGGGAACCGCCGAGGCGACTACGCTGGCGGATCATAGTGTAGACTTCGTCACCGCAGCGCAGGCCGCGCACTGGTTCGATCGTGTGCACTCGAGGCGTGAATTCGTTCGCATCCTGAAGCCCGGGGGATGGCTGGTGCTTCTGTGGAACGAGCGGCTCACGGACTCGACCAGGTTTCTCCGCGACTACGAACAGATGCTGCTGACTTACGGCACGGATTACGAAGAGGTTCGCCACGAGCGCACTACTGACGCGGTCCATGAGTTTTTTGATCCCGTTCCGTATCAAGAGCGCGAGTTTCCGATGCGGCAGGAGTTCGACTACGCGGGTGTGGAAGGGCGTCTGCTGTCGTCGTCTTACGTGCCCGGGCCGGAGCATCCTCGGCATGCGCCCATGCTAGTAGAGTTGCGGCGCATCTTTGATGCTTGCGCCGTCGAAGGACGCGCCGCGTTCGAATACAAGACGCGATTATATTTCGGGCGGCTGACCTGAACGGAGTTCCTTCGTGACCTTAGTGGTCTAAGGTTTTGCCTTGCCTGTAAGAAAGAAATAAGGACGACCACGAAGGACACTAAGGTTCGCGAGGGATTCTGAATCCGCTCTGATACGATCTGTTTATTTACCGTCATTCGAGGTCGAGCGAGTGCCTGACGAGAAGTCTTTCCATATGACGCCCGACGAGTTCCGCCGGCACGGGCACGCCGTGGTGGATTGGATCGCCGACTACCACTCCCGCATCGAGTCATTCCCAGTGCTCTCGCAGGCGAAGCCGGGAGAGATTCGCGCATCGCTGCCGACGAATCCTCCCGCGCACGGCGAGCCGTTCGAGGCGCTGCTGAAAGACGTCGAGAAGTTGATTCTTCCCGGAGTCACGCACTGGCAGTCGCCGAATTTCTTCGCTTACTTTCCCTGCAACGCCTCCGGTCCTGGCATTCTCGGCGATCTTCTGTCTTCTGGACTTGGAGTGCAGGGCATGCTCTGGTCTACGAGCCCCGCCTGCACGGAACTGGAAACGCATGTGCTCGACTGGCTCGTCCCCATGCTCGGGCTTCCGGAGAAATTCTTGTCGTCGAGCACCGGCGGCGGAGTGATTCAAGATACCGCCTCGAGCGCCGCGCTCTGCGCGCTTTTGGCCGCGCGCGAACGCGCCACAAACTACACCAGCAATCAAAAAGGATGCGACGGGCGGATCGTGGCGTATGCATCCACGCAGACGCATTCTTCTTTGGAGAAGGCTGCAATGATCGCGGGCATCGGCGTCTCCAATCTGCGCCTGATCGAAGTGGACGAAAAGTTTGCGATGCGCCCCGAGGCTCTCGCCCGCCAGATTGACGCCGACAAGCGCGCCGGGCTCGTTCCCTGCTTTGTGTGCGCGACCGTTGGCACAACCTCTTCCAATGCGATGGATCCCATCCCCGAGATCGCGCGCGTCTGCCGCCAGCACAATCTCTGGCTGCACGTGGATGCGGCCATGTCTGGCACGGCGGCGCTCTGCCCCGAATTTCGGCACTTGCAAAACGGAGTCGAACTCGCCGACAGTTACAACTTCAATCCGCACAAGTGGATGTTCACCAACTTCGATTGCAACTGCTTCTGGGTCGCGGACCGCAAGGCGCTGATTCAGACGCTGAGCATTTTGCCGGAATATCTGCGCAACCAGGCCACCGAATCGGGCGCAGTGATCGACTACCGCGACTGGCACATCCAACTGGGGCGGCGTTTCCGCTCGCTGAAGCTATGGTTCGTGATCCGTCACTACGGTGTGAAAGGCCTGCAGCACCACATTCGCCGCCACGTACAACTGGCACAGGCGTTCGCGCACTGGGTGCGTGAAGACGAGAACTTTGAACTCGCCGCACCGGTCCCGCTGAACATGGTTTGCTTTCGCCACAAAGGTGGGGATGCCGCGAATCAATCCATCATGGACCGGCTCAACCGCAGCGGCGATCTCTTCCTCACGCACACCAAACTGAACGGGAAGTTCACTCTGCGCCTCTGCGTCGGACAAACCAACACTGAAGAGCGCCACGTGGAGCGGGCTTGGAACAGGATTCGCGAGGAGGCGGAGAAGTTAGGGGCCGTAGCGTAAAGCGATCATGGCCTCGTCCTAGTGTCAATCCCCCAGATCGACGTCGCGTCCCACATCGCCGTCGCGCTCCAGATCTAGTTCCAGGCCCGCAAGCGGCGACTGGCGGAAAAACTCCACTAAGCTCTCCGGTTGAATCTGACGGGAGTTGGACAAATGCGAATCCTCTAGTTTTGCTTTGCAGTCCTTCTTGAACGGTTTAGCCATCCCGTGGTGTTTTATGGTCAATGTGAATACGATTCTAGGCCTTTGAAACGCCTTGTGCTACGCCATTCTTGAGTAAGGCTTCGGAGATCTGTGCACCTGCCATCTCTGAACCGACGCCGAGATCATTCACTGCGGAGGTTGTGATCTCTGCGCGAGGAAATCGGACTGGCATTTTTTCGCGGCGGAGAGCAGTTCGCTGAACTCAGGCGTGCCTCGCAGCTTCGCCCAGGCGGAATCGTTCTGCAAGCCGGTGTAGGCGCAATAGTGCCCGGCGATCGAACTCTTAAGCAGTTGCACGGCTGCTTCCTTCTGCCCGCAGAAAAGAAAGTCGCCCGCAACAATGTAACGGGGTTCGGGGTCGGTTCTAGCGAGTAACCTAGGCGCATATTCCCGGGCGAGGGATGCCACATCGGCGGACGAAGGGTTCTCGAGGCACGCCGTCATCATCCGAAGGCCCGGTCATCTTTGAATTTCCCGGCGATTTCCTTCGCCTGCGCTAATTTCCCATCGCGAACGTAATGCCGCATGATGTTGTCAGATGCCCATACCGATCCGGCATCGAGCTGAAGGAAGTCCATCGCCCGCGCGTAGTTGCCGAGTTGATCGAAGGTGAACGCGCACGAGCGGAAAGTAAAGTTGCCCGGATCCAAGGCCAACGCCGCGTCGCACTCGTGCGCTTGATTCCTCGATGGCTCCCCCATAGCGAAGGACATAAGCCAGAGAGAAGTGGGCAACTCCATTCTCCGGATGCCGCTCCACCAGCCCCTTTGCATCCTTGTAAGCCTTGATTAAATCGCCTCTCTCGACCCGATTTCCAGTCAGCCCACCGGCTGCGGCTGTGAAGTTAGGATCCAGGGTCAGCGCCCGTTCCAGCGCGGCACTCGCACGCTGATGCATCGCCTCGCCGCCGTTCGCATAGGAGGCATCGTAGTAGTAACGAAATCCGAGGGAGCCCCAGGCCGGCGCGTAGGTTGGGTCCAGACCTACAGCGCGCTCGAGCATAGCGATGGCATCTTTGTTGGGAAGAGGATCGTGCGGCACCGCGATGCTGCGCAGATACAGGTCGTAGGCCTCTTCGTTCTTGGGCCGCGTGGTGCCTTCCGCGGAATCGGTTCCTGCGCCAAGGGCGGGGACCAGCCCCTGGCGAACCTTCGCCGTGATCTGCCCTCGCATGGCAATCATGTCGGGCGCGGCTACGGTCATAGTGTCGCGCCACAGCGTGCGGTTGTTCTCGACATCGATCGCTTCGAGCGTAATTTGAAGCTGCGAGCCTTCTTTCAGATAGTGGCCAGTGACGACGTCGGCGACGTGCATGGCGCGGCCGGCTTCCTGCAGGTCTTGCGTGGGCGAGTCGTACTTGCTGGTGGTTGCAAATGGACGGATGGACAGCGAGCGAACGTAGCTCAGCGATGTGGCGATTTCATCGGCCAGGGCCAGGCGCAGAAAGTCGAGATCCTTGTCGGCTCCCAGGTTCTGCAAGGGCAGCACAGCTACGGTTTTCTGGCTGGCGGTGCTGACAGCGGGCGCGGGGCGCTGCTTGGCGAACCAGAAGATTGCAGCCAGGGCTATGATTGCGACCGCGGCAATTCCTGCCCCGATCAATTTATAGGAAGGTTTATTTACTGGAAGCACCGTTGCGCTGACGGCGCTTGCGGCGCTGCGTTGAGCGGAACTGCTGGATCTTGCGGCCGCGGCCGTCTGCACGCTTCCCGTGTCCGTCGGCATCGCCTTTCGTCCCGACTCGGTGTCACGCTTCAAACGTTGCAGGTCGCTGCGCATTTCAGAAGCATGCTGATAACGCAGGCTGATATCTTTCTCCAGAGCTTTGCTGATGATGTCTTCGAGCCTCGCCGGGACATCATGATTTCAGCCGCACGACCGCGACTGGCGCGCGATTCATGATGGTCGCAGATCACCGCAGCGCTCTCGCCATGGAAGGGCACGTCGCCGGTCGCCATCTCGTAGAGGACCGCGCCGAAGGAAAACAAGTCGGAGCGGGCGTCAAGTTCGCGGCCACGCACCTGTTCAGGAGACATGTACGCGACGGTGCCTAACATCGTGCCGGGGCTGGTGAGATGGGCGTCGTCCATAGTTTGGGTGGCGCCTACGGTCCGGTTGGAAGGACCGGCCGTTACTTTGGCGAGTCCGAAGTCGAGAATCTTGGCGTGTCCGCGCTTGGTGACGAAGATATTTGCCGGCTTGATGTCGCGGTGAACAATGCCTTCGGCGTGGGCAGCGTCGAGCGCATCGGCAATTTCGATGGCCAGTTGAATCAGGGTGTCAGTATCGAGCGGGCGGGAGCCAATGGCATGTTTCAGGGTGAGGCCTTCCAGAAACTCCATGGCAATGTAGGCCTCGCCGCCCTGGTCGTCAATTTCGTAAATGGTGCAGATGTTGGGGTGGTTCAGAGCGGAAGCGGCCTGGGCCTCGCGCTGGAAACGGGCCAGGGCCTGGGAATCTTTGGCTATTTCGTCGGGCAGGAATTTGAGGGCTACGAAGCGGCGCAGCTTGACGTCTTCGGCCTTGTAGACGACGCCCATGCCTCCGCCACCAAGCTTTTCGATCACTCGATAGTGCGAGATGGTTTGGCCGATCACTGGCGCTGATTATTACGTGGGCGAGATGGGCAAGTCAACGAAAGGCAAAGGAGGGCTGGATCAGCCAATTCAGAAAAAATCACCACCAAGGACACTAAGTTACACGAAGGCATCCTTAGAAACGTCAGTGCGCCGCAGATCTCTGGGCTAGAAAATTGGATTGACATTGTTTTGCGGCTGACAGTAATGCGTTGTACTCGGGAGTTCCGCGGAGCTTCACCAGCAGCGGGTCAGTTTGCAGGGCGGTGTAGGCACAATAGTTTTGTTCGACGGCCTTCCTCAGCAGGCGCAGGGCGGCATCTTTCTGTTCGCAGTAGGAGAGTAAGGCGCCGACGGAATACAAAGGCTCGATGTCGGCTCCGGCCAGCGCGGTGGCTTCAATCTTCTGAGCGGCCTTGTCGCATTGGGCGGACCGCGGAGGGTCGATGCAGTCTTGAATTAAATCGCGGCCCATCAACGGAGACTGCGACGCTCCCTGGATGGCTTGGCGTGCCTCGGCCAGTTTGCCCTGGCCCAGAAGAATCGCGCCGGTTTGCATGGCGGCATATTCCGACCCGGCATCCAGGCGGACAAAATCCATTGCCCGCTGTGCCTGACCCAATTGCACAAAGGGCCCCGAGCAGGACCGAAGCTGGTAGTTGCCGCGATCCAGGGCCAGCGCGGAGTCGCACTCGCGCGCCGATTCATCCAGCAATCCGGCATAGCGCAGGACGTAGGCCAAAGCGAAATGGGCCATCGCACTATCCGGGCGGCGCTTGAGCAGAGCTGAGGCTTGTGCATAGGCGCGAGCTGTGTCGCCGTGGTCTGTCTGCCGGGCAATCAACCACGCAGCGGCAGAAATCAAATTGGGATCGAGCGCCAGCGCCCGCTCGGTGATGGAGTCGGAACGCTTCAGCATCTCTTGCCCGCCGTCGCCGTAGGCGCCGCTGAAATAGTAACGCAGGCCTAACGCGTCCCAAACGGGCGCGTAGCTGGGGTCAATGCCCACCGCACGCTCGAGCATCGCGATCGCTTCCTGGTTCGGAGCGACGTCGTGCGGAAGCGCGATGCTGCGCAAGTACAGGTCGTAGGCTTCTTCGCTTTTGGGCCGGGTGCTGGCTTCGCTTGAGGACGACAGTCCTCCGAGAACGGGGACAAGGCCTTGCCGAACTCGCGAAGTGATTTGTTCCCGCATGGCAATTTTGTCCGACGCCGCCACACGGATGCTGTCTCGCCAAATGCTGCGGTTGTTGGCGAGGTCAACCGCTTCCAGGGTGATCTCCAACTGATCACCATCGATGAGGTAGTGTCCGGTCACAATAGAAGTCACGCCCATCTCGCGGCCAGCCTGTTGCAGATCGAGGTTGGGGCCGTTGTACTTGCTGGTGGTGGCAAAAGGCCGGATCGAGAACGACGGCACATAGCTGAGCGAAGTCGCAATCTCATCGGGCAGGGCGAGTTGCAGAAAATCAGCGGCCTTGTTGGATCCCACATTCTGGAAAGGCAGGACCGCGATTGCCTTCGGGCTTGCAGAGTTAATGGGAGCGACAGTGGAATGCCTTGACTGCCAGAGGAAAAAGGCCGCCGCGATCACTGCGATGACCACAACCGCGCCCGCAGCCAGCCAGGGGAGCCGCCGCTTCTTAAAAGAGAATGCGGGCTCAATCGCCGCCGCTGATTTGCCGGTTTCCGTGTCGCGCCTGAGCCGCTGCAGGTCGGTGCGAACGTCCGAGGCGTGCTGGTAGCGCAGGTTGCGGTCTTTCTCCAGACACTTGTTGATGATCCTTTCGAGTTCGGGGGGCAGGTCCGGACTCAGTCGCACCGCTGAAGTTGGCGCCGCGTCCAGAATAGCTTTGAGGATAACGGCGGAACTCTCGCCGCGAAACGGCGGAATGCGCGTGGCCATTTCGTAGAGCACAGCGCCGAAGGAGAACAGGTCGGTGCGGGCGTCTACTTCTTTCGCACGGGCCTGCTCAGGCGACATGTAAGCCGCAGTGCCAAGGGTGGAGCCATGGCTGGTGAGATTCTGTTCTTCGATGGTGGCCGTCAGCCCGTGCGTCGATGCGCTGTGGCTCGACGAACCGGTCACGGGCACGACCTTGGCCACTCCGAAATCGAGAATCTTGGCGTGCCCGCGCTTGGTCACGAAGACGTTGGCGGGCTTGATGTCACGGTGAACGATGCCGGCGGAGTGAGCCGCGTCGAGCGCATCCGTTATCTCGATGGACAAGGCCAGTACAGTGTCGGTTTCCAGAGGCGGTCCGGCGACCAAATGCTTCAAGGTTTCACCGTCGAGAAACTCCATGGCGATGTAGGCCTGACCATCTTGTTCCCCAATGTCGTATATGGTGCAGATGTTGGGGTGGTTCAGCGCGGATGCGGCCTGGGCTTCGCGCTGAAAACGGGCAAGAGCCTGAGGGTCGCGGGCTACTTCTTCGGGCAGGAATTTCAGTGCGACAAAACGATGGAGGCGGATGTCTTCAGCCTTATAAACCACACCCATGCCGCCGCCGCCGATTTTCTCCACAATACGGTAGTGCGATATGGTTTGGCCGATCACTGCGCTGAATCTTACGTGGGTGAAATTAGCGCGTCAATGAAACGCGGCGGGTTGGACACGCTCCGCTAACCTGCCATCCCCGCCACCCGCGCCGCCATAGCCGCAATATCCCGCGCCGCATCCGGATGCGCCAACCCGCGCGCCGCCTCGCTCATCTCTTCCAACCGCCGCGCATCGCCAAGCAGCGCCGCAATCGTCTCCGCCAGCCATACTCCTTCCAGTTTCGACTCTTCGACAACCACCGCCGCCCCGACGCGCGCCAGCGCCTCCGCATTCACCCGCTGATGATCGTCCGCCGCCCGCGGAAACGGCACAAAGATCGCAGGCTTCCCCGCAGCCGTGATCTCCGCGACCGTGCTCGCGCCCGACCGGCACACCACCAGATCCGCGCGCGCGAACGCCGCCGGCATGTCTTCGATGAACTTGAAAACCTCTGCCGCCTCACCTAATCCCTGGTATGCCGCCAGCGCGTCATTATAGTCACGCTCGCCCGTCTGATGGATGATGTGCATCCCCGGCGCCTGCCGCTGCAACTCGGGCAAACACCGGATCATCGCCTCATTGATCGCATGCGCCCCCTGGCTTCCGCCAAAAACCAGCAGAGTAGGAGTCCCCCCACGCTTCTTGTTACTTAGAACCGGAATCTCAAAGAACGCCTGCCGCACCGGAACACCGGTAACCTCAGCGTGCCGAAAATATTTCGCCGTCTCCTCAAAATGCACCGCCGCCCCAGACACAAACCGCGCCACCACGCGATTGGCGAATCCCGGCACCACATTCGGTTCAAACGCCAGAGTCGGAATATGCTTCACCACCGCCGCCAGCATCGCCGGCCCCGACGCATATCCGCCCACGCCAATCACCACGTCCGGCGCAAATTCATTCAGCATGCGGCTCGCATCCCACACCGCCCGCGGCAAATCGAATGCCGTCTTCGCCCGCGTCATCAGGCTGACATTCTTCAGTGCCCCCACCCGCACCAGTTGCAGCGGATACCCCGCCGCTGGCACCAGACGGTTCTCAATCCCGCGCGCCGTCCCGATGAACAGCACCTCGGCCCCATAACTTTTCTTGAGTTCGTTGGCGATCGCCAGCGCCGGGATGACATGCCCACCCGTCCCACCGCCCGCCAGAATGGCCCGCATGCAGTGACTATAAATGATTGAGCCATTGAGTCATTGAGTGATTGAGGGATTGGGTGATTGAGCGTTTGAGTCTTCGGACGATTCTTTCAATCACTCAATGGCCCGATCACTCAATGACTCAATGACTCACTCCGCCTGCTTGGTAATATTCAACAACACGCCCACGCAAGCCAGCGTCACAAACAACGACGACCCCCCATAAGACACCAGCGGCAGCGGAATCCCCTTGGTCGGCATCATACCCAACACCACACTGATGTTGATGAACGCCTGCAGCACCACCATGCTCGTAATCCCCACGGCCAGGTACCGTCCGAAGACGTCTTCCGTGCGCCACGATACCCGCATCCCCCGCCACAGGAAAATCGCAAACAGCGTCACCACACACATCGCTCCCAGCAACCCCAACTCTTCAGCAGTGACTGCAAAAATAAAGTCAGTATGCGGCTCCGGCAGATAAAACAGTTTCTGCTTGCCCTCCATCAGCCCCGTACCGGTGACGCCCCCGGTGCCCACGGCAATCAGAGACTGAATCAGGTGAAATCCGGCCTTCTGCCGCTCCGCATACGGATTCAGAAAGGCCAGAACGCGGTCGCGCCGAAAACTCACATGAAAGATCAGAAAATAAAGCGGCAGCAGCGCCGCCCCAAAGGCATAGCCGAAATACCGCAGCCGCATGCCCGCCACATAAAGGATGCAGGCCGCAATCCCCGCGCAAGCAATCGCCGTACCCAGGTCGGGCTGCAACACAATCAGCCCCAGCAGCACCACCACGGGCGCAGCCGCTGGCGCCAGCGTGTTGCGCCAGTCGTCCATGAAGTTCGCCGTCCCTCTCGCGCGGCTCTCGAGAAAGTACGCGAGAAACAAGATCAGCACCGGCTTGGCCAGCTCCGCAGGCTGAAACGAAAACCCGCCCGCGTGGATCCAGCGATGCGTATGGTGCGAGCGGTCCAGAAAGAATACTGAAATCAAAAGCAGCGTCGTCAGCCCCAGCATCGAAAACACCATCCCCGGATGCTTGTAGCGGCGGTAATCCACCCGCATCGCCACCACCATCGCGACCAGCCCCGCCGCCGCCCAAATCAACTGCTTCAACAAAAACGCATACGGAGACCCAAACCGCTCCCGCGCCATCACCGCCGACGCCGAAAATACCATCACCAGCCCCACAAACACCAGCAGCATCGTGACGGTAAACAACCAGCGATCCACACTAACCCGCTTTGCCATGGGAAGTTCATTTCACCACGGAGCAGCGGAGTCAGCGAGAACGAATTGCTGATTGTTGATTGATGATTGTTGATTGTCTTGGTTCGGGGGAGTATCAAATCTCAGTTTTGTCATCCTGAGCGGAACAAGAGATTGCGCGCTTAGCGCAAGCTCTTGTGTAGTCGAAGGATCCCTAGCAAGCTGAGTCCGCCGCCGACCTCAAAGGGAGTCTCTACCTCTCACTTTGCAGCAAGGCCCTCGGCCTCAAGTCGTGCGCGACCCCGCTGTTTCACACCTTCGGCGAGTTCGCGCATGGACTGCTCAGTAACCTCGATACCTTCGACGCGATCCAGAGAAGCTTCAGCCGCATCCACTGCGGCTAAAATCTCCGCTCGGGTCCGTTCCCGCTCTTCCCACAGGCGTAGAGCTTCTTCCACCGCATCCTCGGAACGGTGCAGCCGTCCAGATTCGATGGCCTGCCGCACAAACGCTTCCTGATCGGGCGTCAAACGTACTTCCATGGCTCAAGCGTAAGAGCCTGAGATCGAGGTGTCAAGCAGGCCAACCTTGTGCTGACTTCCGGTGTCTGGAACTCAAACCTTGTCGTGCCACTCCAGTCCGTTTGGGAGTTCGTCGGCAGAGAATTCCAAATGCACGACTCGGCGCGGCGCAGGCATAGCGCACGCTGACGAGGAGTGCAATAGGAGGGGCCGTAACAGTATCGCACCGCCTTTGGGAACGATGCACATAACGCTCGGGCGCTCCCTCCAAGCAACAATTTGCTCAACCGAGAGACAACCCCACCCGTGGGATCCCGGTATGACGCGAAGTGGCCCATTACTTTCGGTGCTTTCGTCTAGGTGCAACCGGATGGCCAACATCCTGGCCATAAGTCGTGCCGAAGGTTGTACGTGAGGAACACCCGCCTTCATCGTCCAGGGACCGAACTCCGCAGTATCGCAACGTTCACGAACCGCAATTGTCCGATCTTGATGCCATACCACCTTCCAATTCGAGTCGGGAGTCTTATTAAAAAAGATCCCGCGCACGGCGAAGCATCCCGGCCCAAGAACGGAACTGGCGAGTTGCTTCACAGGTGCTGCAGCTGCCAGATCGCGAACTACTGGAACGCTCAGCAGGTTCCTCTGAGCGTGCTTCGTGCCGTCAAGTGCTGCACACAGAAGCTTCAGAGTTTGCTCATCGAGACAGCTTGAAACGATTGCGAAGCCGTTATCCTCGATGGTCTGTACCAATTCGTCCGATGGCACGGCCTTTACGCCCTCACTCTACTACGCTCCTCACCCCAGCCCCCGCACAATCTCCTTAAACACCTGCCCCCGCTGCTCATAGTTCTTGAACTGATCAAAACTAGCGCAAGCCGGAGCCAGCAAGACCACATCCCCAGGCTCGGCCACAGCATTCGCCTTGCGCAAAGCATTCTCCAATGTCTCCGCGTGCACAACTTCAACGTTCCTAATCTGCGACTCGATCTTCCCCGCCGCCGCCCCAATCGTGTACACGCGCTTCACCCGCTGCCGCAGCAATTCGTTGAGCACGGAGTAATCGCTGCCCTTGTCCTTGCCCCCAAGGATCAGGTGGATGTTCGCCGGAAACGACTCCAGCGCCTTAATCGTCGCATCCACATTCGTGGCCTTCGAATCGTTGTAATAATCCACGCCGCGGATCGTCGCCACAAACTCCAGCCGGTGCTCGACCGCCTTAAAGTCGCGCACCGCCTGCCGGATCTTCTCCGGAGCGCATCCCATCAGCGCCCCCGCGCACACCGCCGCCAGCACGTTCTCCAGATTGTGCGCACCCTTCAGCGGAATCTCGGAAACCAGCATGATCTCGCGCTGCGGATTTTTCTGAGACTCAGTCCCGTCACGAAAGAGAATGTTCCCCTCGCGCACCCACGCGCCCTGCTTCACTTCCTTCTGCCGGCTGAACCAGAACACCCGCGCCCGAGTCCGCGCCGCCATAGTCACGCAAGTCGGATCATCCTCATTCAGCACCGCGAAATCATCGCCGCGCTGATTCTCGAAGATCCGCGCTTTCGCGTCCACGTAAGCTTCAAATGTACGATGCCGGTCCAGATGATCGGGCGTAACATTCAACACCACCGCAATCTTCGGATGGAACGTCTGAATCGTCTCCAGTTGAAAGCTCGATACTTCCAGAACAACAACGGTCTCACGTTTGGCCCGCTCCGCCAGCGAAATCGCGGGAGTCCCAATGTTTCCCCCAACAAGAGTAGGCAGGCCCCCCGCCGCCAAAATCTCGCCCGCCAAAGTAGTAGTCGTAGTCTTTCCGTTCGACCCGGTAATAGCCACAATCGGCCCCGGCAAAAACTGCGCCGCCAATTCAATCTCGCCAATTACCGCCTCGCCCATAGCCCGAGCCTGCACCAGCAAAGGCGCATCCACGGGAACGCCGGGGCTGACCACGATCAAATCCTGCCCACGAAAAGTACGCTCACCATGCCCGCCAGTCTCCACCGTAATTCCATGATCAAGTAGCGAAGGAATCTCGTTGCGAAGTTCATCCCCGCTCTTGGTATCGGAAACCGTAACCCGAGCCCCGTGCGCCTTCAAAAACAGCGCCGAAGCCACGCCCGACTTGCCAAGACCAACCACCAGCACGCGTTTGTCTTTAAGTTCCATGATTCGAGAAGTGGTCGGTGGCCAGTGGTCACTGGCTAGTAAAACCAAACATCCGAGCGCAAGATTTTCACTGAACTCTGACCACCGACCACTGCGCTTTCACGATTTTCACTGACCACTGACCACCGACCACTAACCACTGCACTTCTACCTCAATTTCAGCGTCGTCAACGCAAACAGCGCAAACACCAGCGACGCAATCCAGAACCGCACAATGATCTTCGACTCCGACCATCCCATCAATTCAAAATGATGATGGATCGGCGCCATCTTGAAAATCCGTCTCTTCCGCAGCTTATACGATCCCACCTGCAAGATCACCGACAGCGCCTCGATCACAAAGATTCCGCCAATAAACGGCAGCAACAGTTCCTGCTTGATGACCACCGCGACCGTCCCAATCGCCCCGCCCAGCGCCAGCGATCCCACGTCGCCCATAAAAACTTCCGCCGGATGCGCGTTGTACCACAAAAATCCGATCGCCGACCCCATCATCGCCCCGCAGAAAATCGTCAACTCGCCCACCTGCGGCATGCGCGGAATCTCCAGGTAGCTGGCAAACGTAGCGTGCCCGCTCACATACGTCAGCACCGTCAACGCGCCCGCCGCAATCACCGTACAGCCAATGGCCAGCCCGTCCAGCCCATCTGTAAGATTCACCGCGTTGCTCGATCCCACGATCACCAGCGCCACAAATGCGATAAACGGCAAAAACGCCAGCGGCCAGAGATGCGGAAAACGTTCCAGGGTATCAACCACGAGATCGGGATGGAATTGTTTAAGAAACGGCACAATCAGCTTGGTCGAATACATTCCATAAGTCTGCATGGCGATCAGCATCACGGCGATCACGATGCTGGTTGCAATCTGCAGTCCCAGCTTCGCCCGCCCGGTCAGACCCAGATTCCGGCGATGCACAACTTTCGTGTAGTCGTCCGCGAATCCAATCGCCGCGAACGCGCACGTGGCAAAAACCGCGATCCACACGAAGCGATTGCTCAAGTCCGCCCACAGCAGCGTAGGCACCACAATGGCGATCGCGATCAGCAGTCCGCCCATAGTCGGCGTCCCAGCTTTTTTCTGATGAGCCTTCGGACCTTCCTCCCGAATGTATTGTCCAATCTGGAATTCGCGCAGCCGGTTGATCACCAGCGGCCCGACGATAAGAGCGGTAAACAGAGCGGTAAGACTGGCAAATGCAGTGCGGAACGTCAGATAGCGGAAGATGCGGAACGGCGGAAAATAATGTTGCAGTTTCAGATACAACAGCCAATAGAGCAATCAGCCTCCGTCCCGCTCCGTGATCTCAATTTCCGCTAACTGCGCCTGCGCCGGCCCGGCGTGTCTTCCACACTTCCAGCGCCTTCTCCAGCTTCACCCCGCGCGAAGCCTTCATCAGCACGACATCGCCATCCCGCGCCTCGCGCGCCAGCCACTCCCCGGCTTCTTCCGGAGTAGAAACAAATTCAGCCCGTACCCCAGCCCGTCGTGCCGCTTCCACCATGGCTTCCGCAGGTCCGCGCACACCCAGCAGCACATCGATTTTTTTCTCCGCCATGTGCGCCCCAGCCCGCCGGTGCAACTCCTCTTCGGTCGGACCAAGCTCCAGCATCGCGCCCGCCACCACAATGCGCCGCCCCGCCGCCATCGCCGCCAACGCATCCACCATCGCGTCCAGCGCTTTCGGATTGCAATTGTAACAATCGTTGATCACCGTGATGTTGCCCAGTCGGACTACCTCTCCGCGTTTGTCCGCCGCACTCAACCCGGCCAGCGCCCCCACCGCCTCCGAAGGTTTCAACCCGCGCTCCAACCCAACTGCCACGGCCGCCAGCGCATTCACGACGTTGTGTTCCCCCACCAGCGGCAACGTCGCGCGTTCGCGCACGCCCCCAATCACCACATCAAACTCCGACCCCTCAGCCCCGCGACTGCGAACATTCTCCGCGCGCACATCCGCAGCAGCCCGCGTCCCATACATCACCACCTTGCCCTTGAAGTCGCGCCCAAACTGCGAGACGTACTCGTCGTCGGCGTTCAGCACCGCCGTTCCCCCCGCCGGCAGCGACTCGATCAGTTCATATTTCGCCCGCGCAATTCCCGCCACCGAATCAAAAAACTCCAGATGCACCGGCGCGACGTTGGTCACCACGCCAATCTCCGGCTGCGCAATCTTCGCCAGCGCCCGGATCTCCCCCGCGTGCGACATCCCCATCTCGATCACCGCCACGTCATGCTCCGGCTCCAGCTTCAGCAGCATCAGCGGCAAACCAAAATGATTATTGAAGTTCCCCTCCGACTTCAGTACCCGCAGCCGCGTACTAAAAACATGCGCGATCGCTTCCTTGGTTGTCGTCTTTCCCATCGATCCCGTCACCCCGACCAGCGGCTTGCCCCACAGCTTCCGCACCGCCATGGCCAGAGTCTGCAACCCGATCAGTGTGTCTTCCACAGCCAGCAATCGCGCCCGCTTCGGATAACGTCCCAACTGATCCTTACGCACGACGGCAGCGACCGCTCCCTTTTCCAGCGCCGGCTCCACAAAGTCGTGCCCATCCAACCGCTCACCCTTCACCGCAAAAAAAAGCTGTCCCGGACCAACAGTCCGCGAGTCGATCGAATACCCCTGCACCACCTCTTCAGGAGCAAACGATCCCGCAGCGGAAACAAACTCTGCGATCCTGGACAATGTCAGCTTCATAAATCTTTCATCGCGAATGGATCTGTCATCCTGAGCGCCTGCCATCCTGAGCGGAGGTTGTGCTTCGCGAAAGCGAAGCACAACCGCAGTCGAAGGATCCCTAGCACGCCGGCACTGTCATCGACCCCGCAAGGCATTTCTACTGCGCCCTTCCTACTCGCGGGACGCCGTCCAAATCCCTAGGGTCGCACTCCCACCTCCGCTCCCTCGCACTCAAACCCCGCCGCCCGCAACGCCCCGCGCGCCACTTCCAAATCGTCAAACGGAGCCGCACCCTCCCGCGTAACCTGCACCTTCTCATGCCCCTTCCCCGCCAGCAGCACAATGTCTCCCGGCCGCGCCTCGCCAATCGCTAAAGCGATCGCCTTGCGCCGGTCCGCCTCCACGCTGTATTTCACGCCAGTCTTCTGCAGCCCCACCACCGCATCATTAATAATCGCCAGCGGATCCTCGCTCCGCGGATTATCCGACGTCAGCACCACAAAATCGCTCCCCCGTCCCGCCGCCTCGCCCATCAGCGGACGCTTCTTCCGGTCGCGATCCCCGCCGCATCCAAACACAGTCAACACGCGTCCCTTCGCGGCAGAAACCAACTCCCGCGCCAATGCCGTCAGATTCCGCAAAGCATCGTCGGTATGCGCATAGTCCACGACCACCGTGAATGGTTGACCGCAATCCACGCGCTCAAATCTTCCCGGAACGCATACCAGCCTGTCGATTCCCCTAGCAATGGCCTGCACCGGACAACCGCGCGCATAGCCCGCTCCCGCCGCCGCCAGAATGTTATACACATTCACGCGCCCGATCAGCGCCGAAAACACCGCAATCGTCTCCTCCGGCGTCACCAGGTCAAATCGCGTCCCGCGCGTCGTGATCTCCACCTTCTCCGCGTGCAGGTCGCCGCGCTCCCACCCATATTTCAGAACAACGGCACTGCGCTTGCGGCTGAACTCCGCAATCCTCGCCCCAGCGTCATCATCCAAATTCGTCACCACAGCCCGCGGCGCATCCGTGCCGCAACCTTCAAACAGCACTCGCTTGGCGGCAAAATATTCTTCCATCGTCTTGTGATAATCCAGATGATCGCGCGTCAGGTTCGTAAACACAGCCACATCGAACGGGACGCCAAACACGCGCTCCTGCGCCAGCGCGTGCGACGAAACCTCCATCACCGCATCCGTCGCCCCGTTCCCCAATGCCTCGCTGAAAATGCGATTGAGTTCGAGCGCCTCCGGAGTAGTATGCGGCGCCGGTAAAACTTTTCCCGCCACGTGATACTCAATCGTCCCGAGCAGCGCGCTCTTCCGCCCCGCCACCATAAGAATCGATTCCACCAGAAACGCCGTCGTGCTCTTCCCGTTCGTGCCGGTGATTCCCGTGATCGCAATCCGCTCCGCCGGCTTCTTATAGAAATTCGCGCTAACCCGCGCCAGCGCCCGCCGCCCATTCGGCACCACTGCCCAAGCCACGCCCGGGCGCGCCGTCTCCGCCGCCGAATCCGTTACCACCGCCACCGCACCAGCCGAAATCGCCTGATCGATAAAACGATTCCCGTCGCTGGACTCGCCGCGCATAGCCACAAACAAGCTCCCTGGCTTCACCCGCCGCGAATCATATTCCACACTACTCACACCCGGATCCCCGCTGCGAGCGAGAACTTCCGCTCCATCCAGCACCTGTTGGAAGGTCATTGCTAGGAATTATAGGACACGAAAGAAATTGCCGAGTGCCGAGTGCCAACGTTCAACTGACTAGGCTATGCTCGTGGCCTTAACACAACTTGATCTGGTGCAGACAAAGTTGGCTTTGTCACTCGGCAATCGGAAATCGGCAATCGGCAATTGCCGAGAACGACCAAATGTGTCGCGGGGCAATCAGGTTACCAACGGAACGTTCCCCGTCTCCCACACAGGCGCTACATTACTCCCATGTCCACCGGAACCGCCCACACCAAATTCCGTTGCGGTCAATGCGAAATGCCGGAAGATCATTGCGACTGCGACAAGTACTGCGTCCTCTGCCAGTCCCAACTCGACATCCGCATCTGCAAAGACGGCCTCATGTACTGCGAACCCTGCCGCTCCGCCTGCGACTACAAACCCTCCGACGCCGATTCCAGGGGCTAAAAGCCAACGGCTGACGGCTAACGACCAACGACCAACGACTAACGACCGCACCTAAATCACCACCGCCTCCCGATACTCCCCAAACACCCTCCGCATCGCATCTGAAATCTCACCCACGGTCGCGTAAGCCTCAACCGCCGCCAGAATCCGAGGCATGAAATTCTCGCCTGACCGCGCCGCCTCCTCCACGCCCTTCAACCCGACCTTCCACGGACCCGCATCCCGCCGCACCCGCAGCGCCCGCACCCGCTCGATCTGCTTCGGCTCCAGCGCCGGATCGATCTTCTGCATCGGAATCGGCTTCTCTTCCTCCACCCCAAACCGGTTCACTCCCACCACCACCGCCTCCCCGCTATCCACGGCCTGCTGATATTCATACGCCGCGTTCTGAATCTCCTGCTGCACAAATCCGCGCTCAATCGCCTTCAGCATCCCGCCCATCACTTCAATCTTTCCCAGATACTCCGCCGCGCGCTTCTCGATCTCGTTCGTCAGCGACTCAACGTAATACGACCCCGCCAGCGGATCGACCGTCTGCGGCACGCCCGACTCATACCCAATCACCTGCTGCGTGCGCAAAGCAATCCGCGCCGCCTGCTCCGTCGGCAGCGCCAAAGCCTCGTCATAAGAATTCGTGTGCAGCGACTGCGTTCCGCCCAGCACCGCCGCCAGCGCCTGAATCGCCGTGCGCACAATATTGTTCTCCGGCTGCTGCGCCGTCAGCGTCGACCCCGCCGTCTGCGTATGAAACCGCAGCATCCACGACTTCGGATTCTTCGCCTTAAAATGCTCCCGCATGATGCGCGCCCACATCCGCCGCGCCGCCCGGAATTTCGCCACCTCTTCCAGAAAATTGTTGTGCGCGTTAAAGAAGAACGACAACCGCGGCGCGAACTCATCCACATCCAGCCCGGCCTTCATCGCCGCCTCCACGTAAGCCATGCCGTTGCCCAGCGTGAACGCCACTTCCTGCACCGCCGTCGATCCCGCCTCCCGCATGTGATAGCCGGAAATCGAAATCGTATTCCACTCCGGCACGTTCTCCTTCGCCCAGGCAAACATGTCGGTAATCACGCGCATCGCCTGCTGCACCGGATAGATATACGTCCCGCGCGCGATGTACTCCTTCAGCACATCGTTCTGCACCGTCCCCGAAAGTTTCCGGATGTCCGCTCCCTGCCGCCGCGCCACCGCCACGTACAACGCCAGCAGGATCGACGCCGTTGCATTGATGGTCATCGATGTAGAAATCTTGGTCAGCTCGATGCCCGCAAACAACCGCTCCATGTCTTCGATCGAATCAATCGCCACGCCCACCTTGCCCACTTCGCCCGCCGCCAGCGCATGATCGGAATCCATCCCGATCTGCGTCGGCAAATCAAATGCCACCGAAAGCCCGGTAGTCCCATTCGCCAGCAAATACTTGTAGCGCTTGTTCGACTCCTCGGCGTCGCCCATGCCCGCATACTGCCGCATGGTCCACATCCGCCCGCGGTACATCGTGGCCTGCACCCCCCGCGTAAACGGATACTCCCCCGGATACCCAACCTCACACTCGTAGTCGGACCCCTTAAGATCCGCCGGCGTATAAAGCGCCTTCACCGGAATATGCGAAGACGTCTCCGCGTCAGCCCCCGTGCCCTGATTCGGTACTTTAACTGCGTCCGCCATAATTGATCCTTGTCATTCCGAAGCGCGCAGCGCAGAGGAATCCGCTGTCGCCGGCAACCCCACAACTCATGTGGGGACAGCCGCCCTCGGCTGTCCGGCGGCCCAGGTGTATCGGGCCGCTGCTTCGCCCGCACATCCCGGGTCCCCCAGCCATCACCGCGCCCCGCCCTTACCCTTCTGCTTCACCCTCCAGAACGAACTAACCCCAAACCACGCAAACGTAACCGTAAAGCAAATCGCCACCACCACACCTCGTAAACCGCCCCGCCCAGCCGCATATTTCCCATACTCCTTCGCCGCCTCAACCGCGCCAGCCCCCGCCATCACCAGGAAGACGAGCCCCGTAACCTCCAGCCACAACTGGTGCGCCGCTTTCCCGAAAGCCCGGCCGGTGGCGGCCACGGCCCCGGCCGCCGCCCGCGCGATCCGGCTGCGCATGACCTGCTGCCCCGCCACCCGCGCCACCACCCCTAACTTTTGTACAGTAGAAACCTTGCTCACGGCCTCGATTTTAACAGCCTCCCGCTCTACAAAGGCGTTACAATGACGCAAACCTGCGCCGCCAGCGAAACGGTTTGCCGGCCGCAGGCATCTAATCCATCAGTGTAAGATTCTGAGCGGGACGGCGATCGGGGGACCCATTGGACCAACAACTCAAACAACTCATGAAGGAACTCGGCGAAGCCATCAACGAATCTCTCTCCGACTCCGAACAGATCGCCGAAGTCGTCTCCCGCATCAAAGAAGGCGGTTACGACATCTTCCTCGTCCTCGAAGCCACCATCGGCGTCAGCAAGCAGGGAGAAAAATCCTCCGACAAGACTTCCCTCGTCACTACTCTCTCCACCAACCCAGAATTCAAAATCAGCGACCAGGATCTCAAGTTCCTGAAATCCCTCCGCATCAAAATCGAAGAAGAAAAAGAAAAATAATCACGGATCATTCTGAATCTTGTCATTCCGATCCGCGCTGAAAGCGGTGAGGAACCTGCTTCCCGCGCCCTTTGCCGTATATTGATTAACATCGATGTACAGAACCAAGCAATCGAGTCCAGGGCGGCAAATGGATTTGAAAGACGCAGACGCGGAGCAGCGGTACGCGGCTTCTCGTGATTGCAGCCGGGCGACTGGATCACGTTCGGGGAAAACTCTGGAAGCTGAGCCCACGGTTCCCCGCCAACCCCTGCCCTGTGCTACCATCTACTGTTTTTCTGGGGTGGGGTTCGATGACCATGAAAGACACCCTCGGAGTTCTTCTGGCCGGCGGCGCGGGAGAGCGCCTCTACCCTCTTACCCGCGACCGTGCCAAGCCCGCCGTCACCTTCGGCGGCATGTACCGCATCATCGACATCACGCTCTCCAACTGCCTCAACTCTGACCTGCGCCGCGTCTACATCCTCACCCAATACAAGGCGCTCTCACTCAACCGCCACATCCGCGAAGGCTGGAACGTTCTGGGCCGTGAAGTCGGGGAGTTCATCGAAGTTCTTCCCCCCATGAAGCGGGTCAGCGACCAGTGGTATCAGGGCACGGCGGACGCGGTTTACCAGAACATTTATTCCATCGGCTCCGAGCAGCCCAAGCACGTCCTCATTCTTTCCGGCGATCACATTTACAAAATGGATTACGGCAAGATGATGAAGCAGCATCTCGACTCTTCCGCCGACATCACCCTCTCCACCATCCAGATCGATCTCGAAGAGTGCCCGCGCTTCGGCGTGGTCGACGTCGACAAGGACGGCCGCATCCATGGCTTCGAAGAGAAGCCCAAAGAGACCAAGCTGCGTTCCCCCTGGAACCCTCAGAAAGTTGCCGGCTCCATGGGCGTTTACCTTTTCAATGCCGACGTCCTCATTCCCGCGCTGCTCAAGGACGCCGAAGACCAGGGCTCCAGCCACGACTTTGGCAAAGACATCCTGCCCAAGATGGTAGGCGACTATCGCGTCTTCGCCTACGACTTCCTCGACGAGAATAAAAAAGAGGCGCTGTACTGGCGCGACGTGGGCACGCTCGAGGCCTACTACGAAGCCAACATGGACATCGTTTCCGTCTCGCCGATCTTTAACCTCTACGATCAGGCCTGGCCCATCCGCACGCACCAGCGCCAGTATCCGCCGGCGAAATTTGTGTTCGCGGAAAAGGAGCGCATGGGCACGGCGCTCGACTCCATCGTCTCCAACGGCTGCATCGTCTCCGGCGGCACGGTCAGGAACTCCATTCTCTCTCCCGACGTGCGCGTGAATTCTTACTCCGAAGTCGACCAGTGCATCCTGTTCTCGCACGTCGCCGTGGGACGCCACTGCCGCATCCGGCGCTGCATCATCGATCGCAACGTCCACCTGCCCGAAGGCACGACAATCGGCTACGACACCGAAGCCGACCGGTCGCGCTACTTCGTCACCGACAGCGGCATCACGGTCGTGACCCGCGACTATTCTCTCTTCGAGAATCCGGTGACGGTGGACTACTTCACCAGCGAGTAAGCCAGGGCGAATTCGTCACAATGTTCCGGCTGGAACATAGTGCTGAATGTTCCAACTGGAACATTTCACTTTGCAGAAAAGTTTCGGCGTAAGTTGTTGATTCCTCGTGCGGGCTTTTTGGCGAGTCAATGGAATCATGGGGATAGGCTGTGGAAGAAATGTCTACTTTCGAGGGGGTCGAATGTCTACCAAAGTAGACTTGACAGGCGCGCGACGTACTTTTTATGGTACTGCCGCGGTGGCGGGTAAGCCGAAGCTGTGGTGCGGCAAGGGCGGCGCTACTTCCGCGAAACCGCCCCTGAAGAAATAGCGAATGTCTCGTCTGTCTTCGAGCCTCCGAACGACTGGGCAATGGTGGGAAGAGAAGATTCGGAGTAGCGCAGGGTGAAGGTCGGGAGGGTGCCGACGAAAGGCCCCACTTCTCGCAAAGAACGCGAGAAATGGGGCACCCAGAACCCAGGTTTGGACACGACTCTCGGAACCGACAACGGTTCCCCGGAAGGGATCCCCTCAGGCTGGAATGACTGCCTCAAGAGTCACAGGGCTTAAGCCTTGCGAATACTTGCAGGCTTGACGGCACTATATAGGCAACAGCCCGTGTGGCTGATCCAAGAAACAAACATCTGATCTGATTTCCTCATTGACGGTGTGGGGCGGTGCAGAGCATAATCCGGCAATCGTTCTCCATCGCGGATTTGACCCCAGCCGGCAAAAGGCGGAGGTTTCCATTCCAAAAACTCCCAGCCTTGTTTTCTTTGCTGCCGTCGACCGGAAAACCAGCTTGGGAAACAAGCACCACAATTAAATTTCTAAGGAGCGACTCCATGAGGTGTACTCGTTTGAAGATACGCGCTCGAATGATCGCGGGGCTGCTGACCGGCCTGCTGTTGGCGGTCGTCCCCCTCCAACCCAGTGCCCAGACTGCGGCAGATTCCCGCACGCAGCAACCGGTGAGGTTCGGCTACGACAAGGCTCATGAAATCACAGTGAACGGCACGGTTCAGGAAGTCGTCACCAAACGCGCCGCCCTCAGTCCGGTCGGAATGCATCTGCTGGTAGCCGGGCCCGAAGGCGTGGTTGACGCTCATGTCGGCCCGTACTTAACCAAAGACATACAGGCAGCCTTGCACGCCGGCCTGCCGCTGCAGGTCGTCGGCGCGATGGAGGAAAGTCATGGGAAGCATTACTTGCTGGCCCGCCAACTGATTTTCGGAGGACGCACGGTCACAGTGCGGAACGAAAACGGATTCCTGGCGCGTACGCAAGGCGCTCACGTGGCGCACTCCAAGACCGACAATAGGAAGGCCAAGACCACGCAGAAAGGGGAGTCGCTATGAACCGGAGAACTTACTGGAGCGTTCCGGCATTAATCGTCTCGACCTTAATTTTCTCAACCGTGACTTTCTGGACCGGTTGCGGCGGTTCGAGCAAGAAGACTCCTCCTCCCCCGGTCGTAGCGATCGCGGCGACGAGTGGAACCCCGCAGAGTGCAGCGATCGGCGCCGCGTTTGCCGCGCCGCTAGTAGCGACAGTAACGACGGGCGGAACGCCGACGGCCAACGTGAGCGTGACCTTCACGGCTCCAGCGTCGGGAGCGAGCGGCACGTTCGCGACTACAACGCCAGGAGCGACGGATACTGAGGTGACCAACGCGAGCGGTGTGGCTACCTCACAGGTCTTCACCGCGAATACTACGGCCGGCGCTTATACGGTGACGGCCTCGGCCACAGGAGCAACATCGGCCAGTTACAGCCTCACCAACACAGCGGGTGCGGCGGCAAACCTGGCAGCGACCAGTGGAGGCGGGCAGAGCGCGGCGGTCGGCACGGCCTTCGCAAATCCGCTGGTAGCGACAGTCACGGACAGTGGTGGCAATGGCGTCATGGGCGTTTCGGTGACGTTCACAGCTCCGGCAGTGGGGGCGAGTGGTCTGTTTGCGGACGGTGGAACGCCTGCGGTTACCGATACGGAAACGACCGACGCGAGCGGCAACGCTACCTCCACGGTATTCACGGCGAATGCAACGGCTGGCGGGCCTTACAACGTGGTGGCCACGTCAGGGACGTTCACACCGGTCAACTTCGCTTTGACCAACACAGTCGCTGTCGTATCGACACTGCCGGCCGGCAACTACGTCTACTCCATCTCTGGAGACGACAATAATCCATTGGGCGTCGGCCCCTACTTTGTCGCCGGGGTCTTCACCGTCGACGGAACCGGAGCGGTCACTGGCGGTGAACAGACCTTCATCGACCTTTTCCTCTTTGGGACGGACACCATCGTGGGCAGTACCAGCAGCGTCGTTCCCGACAATAACGGGAACGTGCTGATCACCCTCGACACCGGAGACCCCAGCATCGGCGTAAACGGAGTTGAAACGTTCGACGCCAGCCTGATTTCAACCACGAATGGCCAATTGATTGAGTACGACGCATGGGCAAGTGGTAGTGGAACGCTCGACCTGCAGACGAGCACGGCCGCACCGTCTGGCGGCTATGCATTCTTCGTCGCTGGTTTGGATGGTTTCAATCCTCCGTCCAGATTGCAATTGGAGGCGTAATCAATGTCGACATCCGGGTAACATCTCAGGGGCTGGCAGCGTTTTCGACCAAAACGATGGAGGCACCCTGTCGTCGGACCAACTCTATGCGGGGAGTACAGTCTCCACGCCGGATAGCATGGGCATGGTGACCTTCACCCTAAACCCGCAACGCCCAGTTCGACCGTTTTCGAATTCAGGCTGGTGGGCTACATCATCGACGCCGATAACATAAGTGGGCTGAGGTCGAAACTTGACGACTCGAACCTGGGCGTTACGGGCGGCGACGCTCTTGGCCAAAATGGCAAGAATGGAACCTACAACATGAGTTCGCTTTCCGGTTCCAGCGGCGTATTCGGTGCGAGTGGCACAGACAGCAACGGACCACTCCAGATAGCTGGCCTGCTGACCTTTAACGCAGACGGGAGCTTAAGCGGCAATTTGAGCTACAACGACATGGTCCAGCTAACTCCGCAAGGCGGGTCCACTCTCGCAGCCGGAGGCACATACACCGTTGACCCGTCCGGTAGGGTAACCATTGCGAACGTAAGCGATGGCGTCAACACCTTCAACTTCCAACTCTATTTAGCCCACAATGCCGCGCCTGTGATTTCGATGGATGGGACCGATGCGGTAGCCGGTCTGGGCTACGGGCAAACTGGCGTGGCGCATTCACGGCAGCCTCGTTCAGTGGGAACTACGCGCTGAACATCGACCAGCAGGACACAGTCAACACGAATTTCGGCTTCGAGTATGACGGCGTCGGCTTGGTCACGGCTGACGGGACGAGCGCCTTCACCGGCTCCCTCGACCAGAACATCGGCCTTACCGCCACAACTGGCACTGTGACGGGGACCTTCACGGCCGACGCGAGCGGAGTCTTCACCGGTACCATCACCGGCACTAACACCGTCACGATCACCACCGTGGACAACTTCACCTTCTACCTGCTCGGCGCCAGCAGTGGCGCATCTGTCGGCGTCATCGGCATCGAAAATGACGCGACCGACCAGCTAACCCTGGCAACCTTCCAGCTGCTTCAGTAGCGGAGGAACAGGCTTAACAATTCGTGTGTGAACTCAGTGGCGCACTCCGGTGCGCCACTTTTTTCTTTGGGAACTGGTGCGCAAGGCCGGTGAATCTTCCGCGCAGCCTTGCGGCCACCTTCCCGCTCGTTTACGTTAGCCGTGGCGGTTGGATAGCATTGCGGCTGGAGAATCGGATGGCAATGAAATGGTTGGCAGGGCTGGTGGCGACTTTGTGGTTGTGGTTGCCTGCGGCAGCGCAAATGAAGGAAACACCCGTCCCGAAAGATTGCGTGCCTACAGTTGTGGGAACGGTGGAGGCCTTCGAGTTGCCGAGCGCGGTGTTTGGCGTGACCCGGACGGTGCGCGTATTCCTTCCGCCCGGCTACAAAGAGTCGGGAAATCACGACCGGCTCTATCCTGTGCTTTACATGTTCGATGGGCAAAACCTGTTCGACGCCTGTCTTGCCTATGATCATGTTCACGAATGGCAGGTGGATGAGACCGTCACGCGCCTGGTCGAGGAAGGCAAGATCGTCCCGCTGATAGTGGTTGGCCTGGATAACGCCAAGAATGCGCGCGCCTCCGAATATCTGCCATGGATCGATGACCTGCAGAACCCCGGCGGGGCGGCGACCTCGGGCGAGCGTCTGCCGGAATTCCTGATCAAGGAAGTGATGCCGGCCATTCGCGGCAAGTACCGGGTGGCCGAGGGGCGCGAGAACACCGGCATTGGAGGGTCAAGCTACGGAGGCATTGCCGCGATCTATGTGGGCATCAGCGCGCCGACGGTCTTCGGCAAAGTGCTGGCGGAAAGCCCGGTTCTGTGGCCGGGCAATGGAAGAATTGTGCGCGAAACCTCGTATCTCGGCATGGCTCCGCAGAAAGTGTTTATGGGCTATGGCTTGAAGGAATGGGACAAGCCTGGGATGAATGACGCCGAGGTGAAGATGATCCGGCAGGTGGAGACGAATTTGAAGAACGCGCTGGTATCGCCGTCGGAAGTGAAGGTGGTGCTGGAGCCGGAGGCCCACCACAATGAAGCGGCATGGGCCCGGCGGTTGCCGGAAGCGATTATCTTCCTGTTCCCCAGGAACTAGTCTTGCCGTATGGTTTTCCGCCACTGCTACAATGCCCTGTTTCACGTAAGTTGCGGATGCGGCTGGTGGACTCGCGAACTTGCCGGGTTCTATCCGCGTACTCTCTTGTGGGGCTTGGGGTCTCAATCGTCCCTTAAGCTCGGCGGCTGAAGCTGCTGTTAATTCTTTTGGCCTTACGGCGCGGCTTGAAGCCGCGCCCTTTCAAACCGTTGTCGAAAAGGTTTCCGGGGAGCTTGGGGTTGGAAGACGTACAGGTAGTTGCGATGCTGGTGCGCCGCTGTGTGGCCGGCGATGCTGCTGCCTGGGAGGAAATCGTCCAGACCTACAACCGGCGGATCTATAACATCTGCTACCGCTTTGCGGGATCGGCCGACGACGCGCAGGACCTTGCCCAGGAGGTTTTCATCAAGATGTACAAGACGCTCGCGAGTTACGACAGCTCGAAAGGAGCGTTCGTCACGTGGGTCACAACCATCACACGCAACCTGCTGGTCGATCATTTCCGCAAGACCAAGCAGGACCGGATGACCGACTCGCTCGATGCCGCGTCCTCGGCGCATGAGGACGCCCAGCCCCTGGCTGAGCAAATTCAGGACCAATCCGCCCTTCCCGACGCGCGCGTACGCAGCCGGGAGGTGGGAGAAACCGTTCATGCCGCCTTGGGAAAGCTCTCCCCGGAGCTTCGTGAGGCATTGATTCTAAGGGACTTACAGGATCTTGACTACCGTGAAATCGCAACCGTTTTGAAGGTTCCGGAGGGTACTGTGAAAAGTCGAATAAATCGTGGGCGGGCGGAACTTGCGCGGCTCTTGCAACGTACCTATAGGCAGGTGATGTGATGCCAGATCACACAAATAAAGCTCAGACCAATAACGGAATGCAGTGTCACGAGTTTGACAGCCTGCTCAGTGACGCGCTCGATGGCGTTCTGAGCGGCGCTAAACTCGAAGGCTTCCAGGCCCATGCGCGGACTTGTGCCGCGTGCGGGCCGCTGCTCGCCGAAGTTGAGGCGGGCCGCAACTGGCTGAAGGATCTCACGGAGGTGGAGCCTCCAGTCAGTCTGGTCACGAATATTCTGGCATCCACGACGGGCGTTGACAGCCAACGCCTGCGGGTGAACTTGTCCGTACAGCCGCGGGTTACGTGGCTGGAGCGGGTGCAGGCCTGGGCCTCGGAGGCATTGCAGCCTGTGTGGGGAACGGTGCGGCAGCCACGGTTCGCCATGTCATTTGGCATGGCGTTCTTCTCGCTGTCGGTGGCTTTGAGCGTACTCGGCGTGAAACCCGCCGACCTGCGTTCAGTGAGCTTGCGCCCGGCGGCGATACGGCACGCGTACTACAACACGCAAGCCCGCGTAGTGCGGTATTACGAGAATATCCGGTTCGTATATGAGGTGGAATCGCGGGTGCGCGAACTCAAGCGCAACGTCGCGCCCGCCGCCGCACCGGCCAAGAAAGAGCACAAGAACGACACAACACAACAGCCCGAGCAGAAGCAGGATCGCAATTACAGCCAGAACGAGAACCATCTCGTGATGGCGTGCGCTCCGCTGGGTCCATCTGTCTTTGATTGGTTAAATCAGGATCCGATAAATCAGGATTCGTTGAATCAGGATCTGCCTGTAGTGTCGGTGACCACGTACAGGAGGTTCGTATGAACTGCGCCACGCACAACGATATTGCGGCAGTGGCATTTTGCCGCACTTGCGGCAAGCCGCTTTGCGGCACTTGCACCCGCGACGTTCGCGGCGTGATTTACTGCGAGCCCTGCCTCGCAGCCCGTCTGGAAGGCACGGCCCCGGCAGCGGGAGTTGTGCCTCCCTCGGCTGTGTATCCGGCGGTGGGAGCGCCTGTGATGGGGGTACCTGTGCCCGGCCGCGGACCGAATCCCACGGTGGCCGGCATCCTGGGCGCCATCCCATTCGGCGTCGGGGCAGTCTACAACGGACAGTACGCCAAGGGCTTGGCGCACCTGTTCATCTTCGTGATGCTGATTTACGGCGCCAACAACGCTGGTAGATGGGATTTTGTGTTCGGCATTGCGATACCCTTCTTCATCATCTACCAGATTATTGACGCGGTGCGTACGGCACGCGCTCTACAAGAGGGCCAGCCCGCACCCGATCCCATGGGCCTCGGCCAGGCGTTCAGCATGGGTGAGAAGTTTGACAGTGGCAAAGTTCCCGTCGGCGCTGTGGTTCTCATCGGCCTGGGCGTGCTCTTCCTGCTGCACACCATGGGCATCATGGAGTATGGCTTCGACCGCTTCTGGCCGCTGCTTCTCGTCTTCTTCGGCGGCTGGCTGTTCTATCGCAACTGGGACCGCGCGCGCCGGACCTGCCAATGCGGACGCTGCAGCACACGCTGGTTGATGGGCCCGGCCATGGTGCTCACCACCGGCATCCTGTTGCTGTTCCAGACCACGAATATTGCCTATCTTGACCGCACCTGGCCCGCCTGGATTCTGGTCGTGGGCGTCGTCAAGTTGATTCAGAGCAGCGCGTCATCGGCGGGACACATCGGTCCGCCAGCCCCGCCTGCTGTCGGGCCGCCTCCATCACCGCCATCAACTTCCGATCCATCGCTTTCGAATCAAGGACCGGCGTCATCTTCCGGGGAGGTGCACAATGTCTAGCCCGGTTCAAAACCCGGTTCCACCTACGGTCCCACCCATGCTTCCAATGCGGCCTCGCCGCCGGTCGTTTGCTGGGCCGGTTGTGCTGATCGTCCTTGGCATCGTTTTCCTGCTGGGCAACCTGCACATGCTGTCCTGGATGCGGCTGGGAACCTGGTTCGCTCACTACTGGCCCGCGCTGCTGATCCTGTGGGGCGTGATCAAGTTGGTCGAGTATCAGCAGGCGCAGCGCGAAGGCCTGCCCGCGCGCGGCATCGGCGTCGGCGGAGTCTTTCTCGTTATCTTCATCGTCGTCTGCGGACTCATCGCCACTCAGGCCTCGCGCTTCAACTGGGGCGAACTCCGCAACAACATGAACATCGACGACGGCGACCTGAATAACATTTTCGGCCAGACCTACAACTTCGACGATCATCTCGAACGGGATTTGCCCGCCGGCGCGACCAGCCTGCGCGTGAACAACGATCACGGAGCGGTCCGGGTCAGCTTTGCCACCGACAACAAGATCTCCGTCACGGTCGGCAAGCGCGTTGGCGCCGAGAGTCAGGGCGACGCCGACAAGTACAACTCAGAAACCAAGCCGACCATCACCACGACCGGCGGGGTGGTAACGCTCGATGCGAAGACGCAGGGTGCCGGCGATCACGCCGTGCAAAGCGATCTCGACGTCTCCATCCCGCGCAAGATGGAACTGCACGTCATTTCGCGCCGGGGTGATATCTCCGTCACCGGCCGCGACGGCGCAGTGGAGATTAACTCCCAGCACGGCGACGTTACGGTGGAAGACGTCAACGGCAACGTGAAACTGAATATCGAAAAAGGTTCCGCCAAGGTCGAACAGATCAATGGCGACGTCCACATCGACGGGCGGCTGAACGAAGTCTCCGTCACCGACGTCAAGGGCTCAGCCCAGTTCGACGGCGAATTTCAGGAGAGCGTCAAGCTCGCCCGCATCAGCAAAAGCGTCGCCTTCAAGTCTTCCCGCACCGACATGGAGTTCTCGCGCCTTGAGGGCGATCTCAATCTTGATTCCGACGACCTCCATGCCGACCAGATCACCGGTCCGGTGCGCTTGAGCACGCGGTCCAAGCAAATCCGCCTGGAGGATGTCTCCGGCGATGTCCGCCTGCAGGATGAACACGGCGGGATCGAAGTCGTCATGCGCTCGCTGGGCAACGTGCAGATCGACAGCCGCAACGGCGACATCCATTTGAGCGTGCCCGACAAGGCCGGCTTCCGCGTCGACGCCCGCACCCGCGACGGCGAAATCCAGTCGGACTTCCCCGAGCTGAAGATTGACAACGGCGAGCACGAGGCGAAAGCCAGCGGCACCGTGGGCAACGGCGCGTCTCACATCGTGCTCAACAACGAGCACGACGGCATCGAGATTCGCAAGGCGGCGGCGAAGGCATCCCTGGCCCCGCCCGCGCCTCCGGCAACGCCGGTGAAGCCGCCCCGATCATTGCCGCCGCCCAAGGCGAAGGTTGAGCCCACGGAGAACTGAGGCCTTGCCCGCCGCAGGGCGAGGGTTGTGCTGGAAACAGGTTGCGTTGTGTATACTGTAGCCATACACTGTACGGGTGATACTCAGTTACCGGCATAAGGGGCTCAAGAAATTTGCCGAGACTGGTTCGAAGTCGGGGATCCAGCCAAAACATGCCGAAAGACTCAGGCGGCTGCTGACTGCGCTCGACGTGGCAGGTCGACCCGAAGATATGAATGCCGCGGGCAGTGGTTTGCATCCGTTGAAAGGAAACCTGCAAGGCCATTGGTCTGTGACGGTGAGTGGCAACTGGCGGATGACGTTTGCTTTTGAAGGAGAGGATGCGGTTCTGGTCGACTATCAGGACTATCACTGAACGGAGGAGCATGATTTTTAACCCAGCACACCCGGGAGAGGTCTTGCGCGACTACCTTGGCGAGATGACCGTTGGGGAAGCGGCGAGTCGTTTGGGCATAACCAGAGCCCATCTTTCGCGAATTCTCAATGGTCACGCGGGCGTCACTGCATCCATGTCGCTGCGCCTGTCGGCTGCCTTGGGCACTTCCGCCGACTTCTGGCTCAAGATGCAGGTACACCGGGATCTCTGGCTCGCTCAAAGGGCGCGCATGCCGAAGGTCCGTCCGTTCCCGCGTATTGCCGCCAGGCGGACCTCGGCAATGCGGCTGAGCAGGCAGTCAAGAGCGGCACGCGTTTCCGGTTCATAAATCCAGCTTCTACAATCCGGTCGTTTCCCTGCGCATACGTCCCAATGGGGGCGGTTCAGCTTTGCCTTCCGCCCCACCATCTGCGACACTAAATTCCACCTGCTGAGAACTGAAAAACGAGAACTGAGAACCAGGAACTGAGAACTGTCTTCATGGGCCGCATCCACGTACTTCCCGAGCATGTTGCCAACAAGATCGCCGCCGGCGAGGTGGTGGAGCGCCCTGCCTCGGTGGTGAAAGAACTGCTCGAGAACGCGCTTGACGCGGGCGCTACCCGCATCAAGATCAGCGTCGAGGCGGGGGGCAAGAAGCTCATTCAGATCATGGACAACGGATGCGGCATGGTGCGCGACGACGCCATGCTGGCTTTCGAGCGCCACGCGACCTCGAAAATCAAGGACGCGGAAGATCTGCTCAGTGTGGCCACTCTGGGATTTCGCGGCGAGGCCCTGCCCTCGATTGCGTCGGTATCGCGGCTGCGGTTAGAAACGCGAGACGCCCAAGCCGCGGCCGGAACGGTCATTGAAATCAATGGAGGCAAGATGGCGCGCGTCGAAGAAACGGGCCTGCCCGAGGGCACCTCCATCACGGTGCGCGATCTGTTCTTCAATACTCCGGCGCGGAAGAAGTTTTTGAAAGCGGAGTCCACAGAACTGTCGCACATTGCTTCCCTGGTCACGCATTACGCTCTGGCGCATCCCGAAAAGCATTTCGAATTGCATTCGGCGACGAATGCCATGCTGGTGGCCCCGCCGGTCGCGGGATACAGCGAGCGCGTCTATCAGGTCTTCGGCAAAGAAACGCTCGACAAGTTGATTGCCGTGGCCGCCGTGCAGCCGCTGGAGCACGTTGGGCTGCCGCAGCCTCCGCCGTGGCGGCGGCAAGAGCAAGAGGAAGACAGTGAAGATAACGCCGCTCGCGCTACGCCCGGCGAGATGCGTCTTCACGGCTTCGTTTCCAAGCCCGAGATCCAGAAGCTGAATCGCAATTCGATTTTCATCTTCGTCAACGGCCGCCTGATTCGCGACCGCCTCGTCCAGCATGGCTTGACGGAGGCCTATCGCAACATCATTCCGCCGGCGGTGTACCCCGTAGTGCTGCTGTTTCTGGAACTGCCGCCCGGCGAGGTGGATGTCAACGTTCATCCCTCGAAAACCGAAGTCCGCTTTCGACAACCCACCGTGATGCATGACTTCGTCCGCGACACAGTGCGGGCGGCTCTGATGAAGGCGCGCCCGGCGCCGCAGTTCACCACCGAGATTCACGCTCACGCCACCGCCAGTTCCGGCCTGACGCCGGGAGCAAGAGGTTGGGAACCGCCGTCGGACCTGGCCTCAGCGTCGGGCGCGCCCGCGCGCCCCTTCTATGAACCGGCCAGCGGATTCGCTTTGCACGCGCAGGCAGCGCCGCTGGTTTCCGCACGGTTCCAGTTCGAAGGCGGAATTGCCGTAGAAGCAAATGCGGCGATTCCCGTAGCGCGGGGAATGGAATCGAGCTTCGACGACGCGATCCCCGAGACGATTCCAGACAACGGCTGCGCTCCCGCGCTCGATGCGCCCGAGAATTCTCGCGACGAAGAACCCACGCTGGCCGCGCTCTCGACTCTCCGGCCGCTGGGACAAATCCGCAATTCGTTCATTCTCGCAGTGAACGAAGATGGGCTATGGATCGTCGACCAGCATGTGGCCCATGAGCGCGTGCTGTTTGAACGCATCCTGAAGCAGCGTGCCGCGCAGAGAGTCGAAAGCCAGCGCATGTTGATGCCGATCGTACTCGAGCTTTCCCCGGCTCAGCAGGCGGTGTTTTCCGAGATCGCCGACGAACTGCAGCACAACGGCTTCGAGGCCGAACCCTTCGGCGCGCGCAGTGTAGCAGTGAAAGTCGCGCCCGCGGGAGTCGACGCCGCCGCGGTCGAGCACATGCTGCACGAACTGCTCGATCAGATTTCGCGCGAAGAGCAATCCCTGAACCTGGAGAAGATTCGCGGCCGCATAGCCGCCTCCATCGCCTGTCATGCCGCCATCAAGGTCAACATGCCGCTGGAACAAAACAAAATGGAGTGGCTGCTCGCCGAACTGGCCAAAACCGACCACCCCATGTCGTGTCCGCACGGCCGCCCCGTCGTCCTGCGGTATTCTGTAAAGGACATTCAGAAGGCGTTCAAGAGAATCTGAACGAAGCCTGCAATTAGCAATTGGCAATTAGCATTTGGCGCGTTCTTACTAATTGCCAACTGCTAATTGCTAGCTGCTACCCCATGACCGAATCCGACCTCCAGCAACTCCGTCGCGAGAAGTGGCGTCTGGATGGCACGCCCATCCGCACCATCGAAGAGGCGCGCGCCTTCGTCGAGGCTGTTGGATTCTGCCTGATGTACCCGGTGCGCCCCACCATGCCCGTGCCGACGTTCATCGGAGCCTTCGTCGGCTCCGACGATCGTCTGCCCACGTGGCAGCATGCCTACTCCGATCCGCGGGCGGTAGCGGCTACCGAACTCATGGTGCGTCTGCTGCGTGAGCGCTCGGCATTCGAGGCGAATCTGTTCGATGAGAACAATGCGTTCCTGGTCGCGGCTTCGGCGTTTCCATATTTTTATGCGCTGGTGGGCGAGCGCAATCCCAAGCTCGCGCCCCGGCAGGGACCGCGTTCTCCTTATTCTCCGCTGGCTTGCGATGCGTATGAGTTAATCGATCGCGACGGTCCCATCTCGAAGCAGAAGCTGCAGGAATCTCTGGGTGGCAGCGTTTCGCTGGCGGCGCTCGACAAAGCGCTGGGTGAGTTGTCGTTGAAGCTGCGCATCACGCGAGTCGACTACAAGCCCGGCGAAGGGTCGTTCTGGGATGTCCTCTATCGCTGGGCCCCGGACGCGGTTCGCGAGGGCATAGGACTGTCGGTGCAGCAGGCGCTCTCGGCGCTGCTCTCGAAATATCTGGACTGCGTGATCGCCGCCGAGCTCTCCGAACTCGAAACGTTCTTCGGAAACTTTGTCGCGCGCTCGCGCGTGAAAGAAGCCGTAAACGCGCTGCTGGCCGCCCGCGAGTTCAGCTTCATCCACGTCAGCGGAAGGTCGATGCTGCACATCACTCCGGCGAAAGAACCGGCGGCAGCCTCCGCCAGGCACGGCGAAGTGAGCCGTGGAGAGCTGATCAACCTAAAGTCTCGACTCCGTGGCGATCGCAGATCTCGTTCGCCGATTTCCAAACCCGGTCGAACTCGCCCAACCGGTAAACGAGGACCCGCCGGGCCAACTCATAAATGATTTCTTCCGTCTCCTGGTCGATTTGCGCTATTGCCGACACGATGGCACCCCTTTCTCCTCTGGTCTAAACCGCAATCTGCGGTTCGAAGTCCCGTCTCACCAACAGCTGAAATTCATTTTCCGGCCAGCCCGACTCGACGACGCTGTGATAGCAGATCACCCACACGGGCGCTGACGTCGATTCATCGGCCCCTACTTCCTCAACCCGCAACGTTCTCCGCGCCGGTGGCTGCGGATTGCGCCAAACGATCTCCAACATGACACCCCTCCTTCGCTGCCCGGGCTTGCAACCGGGACTGCCGCATTACAGGGGGCAGGTTCGCCCCACTGTGCTCTGCGTCACCGCCTCCGTTTCTAGGCATTTGCAAAGCGGTTACGCTCACCAATCACCTTTGAACGTATGCCATATTGGACGCTGCATTCGGGAAGAAGACGTGGGTCCGGCTGTCACATGTTTGTTAAAGGATTGTCTGCCGCGCATGACAAAGAGGGCGCTTATAACGCAGGCCAACTGCGCGTCGCAAATCTTCGCACCGTGTACAATCGTCTACTCCGCGATGAACGACCACTCCCAGCGCAAACTGATCATCGCCATCGACGGCCCGGCGGGCGCGGGCAAAAGCACCATCGCCTCCCGGCTGGCGCGCAAGCTCGGCTATGTGAACCTGGAGAGCGGAGCGATGTACCGCGCGCTGGCACTGAATGCCATCGACAATGACTTATCGCTCGACGACGAAACCGCGCTGGTAAAGCTGGCGCAGGATTCGCGCATTCAGCTCGAGCCCACGCTGGGCGGAAACCGCACGCTGCTCGATGGCCACGACGTCTCTTCGCGCATTCGCGAACGCGATGTCACCGAAGCGGCATCGCGCGTGTCAGTGCATCCCAAAGTGCGGGCATGGATGGTCGCGCGTCAGCGGGAGATGGGCGCGGGCGGCGGCGTGGTGATGGAAGGCCGCGACATCGGGACAAAAGTCTTTCCCGACGCCGACCTGAAAATCTTTCTCGACGCCGACCCGGTGGTCCGCGAAAAGCGCCGCATGGAACAACAGAAGATCAAAGGCGAAGTAGCCGCAAGCGTAGCCGCCGACCTGCGCGAACGCGACCGCCGCGACCGGACGCGCGCTGCATCTCCGCTGCAAGCGGCCGCAGACGCGGTGGTCATCGACTCGACCAAGTTAGGGGAAGATGAGGTGCTGGCGCGAGTGGAGGAATTGGCGAGGGGCAAGCTAGATGAATAGTTCGGGAAGGGCACGGCTTCAGCCGTGCCGTTAACGGTCAGAATATTTGCGGGCTTCAGCGCTGAGGTCAGCGTCACTGCAGCAAGCAGTAACGTGGAAGAGCGGCGCTTCAGCGCCGCGTAAAGCGTCAACTATGAAGGTGGGCTTCAGCCCCTGAGGTATCTCGGCCGCTCAGCCGCTCATCTCGCCCTGCCTGAATCGCAGCGTTGAAGCGTGCTCCACCCATAACCCTTCACTCCCTCGCCTTACGAATCGCAATCCCCAACTCCCGCAACTGCGCCTCGCTCACGGGCGTCGGTGCATCCACCATCAAATCCACGGCCCGCGCCGTCTTCGGGAACGGAATCACCTCGCGCAAACTCTCGGCCCCCGCGAGAATCATCACGATGCGGTCGAGCCCCAGCGCAATACCGCCGTGCGGAGGCGTGCCATAATCGAGCGCCTCCAGAAAAAATCCAAAGCGCGCCCGTGCTTCGTCCTCAGTCATGCCCAACGTCCGGAAGATTCTGCTCTGCACATCCTGCCGGTGAATACGAATCGATCCCGACCCCAACTCCGTCCCATTCAGCACGACGTCATAAGCCAGCGCCCGCACCGCGCTCAGCGGCGACAGCGGATCGTGCAACGACTCCACGCCCGATTCCAGCTTTGACATATCTTCTTCATGCGGCGAGGTAAACGGATGATGCGCCGCGTTCCATACCTTCTCGCCCTCATCCCACTCAAACATCGGGAAAGTTCGTGACCCACAAAAACCGGAAGTCTTTCTCCGCGTCGCCGGTCTTCTTGAAAATGCCATGCCGCTCGGCATACTTCTGCGCCAATGCCAGGCGCAACGCTCCAGCCGAGGCGTAGATCGCCAACTCCTGCGGCGTAACTTTGTGATGGTGATGGCGATGCTCGGAAACCGCGGTCGGCGGTCCAGTCTGTGATGATCCAGCTTGAGCAGAGCCCGCCACCAGAACAATCAGATCACCCTCTTCCATGCCAGTCTTCTTCGCAATCGCCGCCGCCGCTTCAGGAAACTTGTTGCCAATGCGTTTGAAGTCCTCGAAAATCTTCGCGCCGCCCTTGGAGTGGAACATCGGCTTGATGTCGTCGCGCTCTTTGCGCGAAAGCTCGCCCACCTTCGGCGTGCGAATCGCCACTACCGGCAAGTTTGCATTCACAGCCAATTCCTGCAGATTCTCTGCCGCAAAACATTCCCGCACGTCGGTGAATGCGGGCAGCCGCAAGTCCGGCTTGTCGATCCCATACAGCCGGATCGCCTCGTCATAATCCATGCGTGGAAACGGCGTGTTGATGGCAAATCCCGCCGCGGCAAACGCCGCAGTCAGAAATCCCTCCACCACTTCCCAAACCCGCTCCGGCTGCGGATACGACATCTCCAAATCGATCTGCGTAAACTCCGGCTGCCGGTCGGCGCGCAAGTCCTCGTCACGGAAGCAACGCACGATCTGAAAATATTTGTCGAACCCGGAGATCATCAGAATCTGCTTGAACAACTGCGGCGACTGCGGCAGCGCATAAAACGTCCCCGGCTGCACCCGGCTCGGCACCAGATAATCGCGCGCGCCCTCCGGCGTCGAGCGCGTCATGAACGGCGTTTCAATCTCAAAAAATCCCTGCCCCGACAAATAATCCCGGATCGCCTTTGCCACTTTATGCCGCAGTTCGATATTGAACTGCATCGCCTCGCGCCGCAGATCGATGTAGCGATATTTCAGCCGCGTCTCTTCATTGGTCAGCGCCGTGTCGCAAGGCAGGAATGGCGGCAGCTTCGACTCGTTCAGAATGCGCAACTCCTCCGCCACCAGTTCCACTTCGCCGGTCGCAATGTTCTTGTTCACGGTGCTCGCGTCGCGCAGCTTCACCGTCCCGGTCACCGCGATCACGTACTCGTTGCGCAGAGCCTCAGTCTTTTCGTGGATCGCCGCGTCGCGCTCCGCGTTGATCACCACCTGCGTAACCCCGGTGCGGTCGCGCAGGTCCACAAAAATCAGGCTGCCCAGGTCGCGCCGCTTGTTGACCCAACCCATCAGGACGGCCTTTTTGCCGGCGTCAGAAGCGCGCAGCGCCCCGCACATATGCGTTCGTCGTAAGTCGCCTAAGAAAGTCGAGCAAGCTGTGTCCTTACAGTAAGAAATGCGGCAGAATGCCGAATCAGGGATTATAAACGGTGGGAGAACGCACTTTAGCACTCAGCACTCAGCACTCAGCATTCAGCCACTCCGGCGCTTGCTCGACATTGGCTGAATGCTGAGTGGTGAATGCTAGGCAGTTCGACAAGTAGGGAATTTACTTCTTGCTCGCCTTCCCGTCCATCACCGATGTCCACTTCGTTCCATCCTGCGACATATCAAACCCAAAGTTGTAGGAGGCCGCCGATGTTATCTTCATCGTAAACCGGCCCTTCATGGTCATGCCGCCCATCTTCTCCTCGCTCGTCCAGGTCCACGTGTCGCCATCGATCGTGCCCTTGGAATCCACGTACTCGCCGGTGCTGCTGAACTCGTGATACGTGTAGGCTTTGTCATCGTTGGAATATCCCATCACGGACAAGCCCACGCCGTTGCCCATCGAACTCTTGTAATCCGAGTGGCAGACGAGATAAAAGCCGCCCTCCATCCACTCGCACTTTTCGTTCTCCGTCATCGTTCCGGCCGGACCCATGCTGGATGCTTTCATGTTTCCGTCAAGATTCCACGTGCCCACGAACACGTCGAGTTTCTTGAGTTCCGGACCCGGCTTCGGAGCCGCCGTCTGTGCCATCGCCACCGCCGCCACATCAACACTGCCGCCAAAATCATCCTTGCTCGTTTCATGCGCGTTCTCCTTGGAATTTGTTCTCCTGCGTCTTTTCCCTGCCACGCGACTCCCAATCCTACTCCGAAATGCCCGGAAGCCCATCAACACTCCGCTTGTTTTTCTCCTGCCGGTAAGCTTTCAATCGCTCCGGCCCGCGGTTACGAGCCCAGGTTTGAAGCTGCTCTCGCTCGCCATCATACTTAAAAAGAGGAACGCCGTATCCACAAGAGTCCGTGACGCGCGTAAGTTCAACAAGAATGAGCGAGCGGGCGTTCTCGTAAGTAGGAAATGATTCCGCGAGCGCCGGAAACTCCGCCTCGTGCGGCTCAATCACACGGCCCTGTCCATACAAGCGAAAAATGTTCGGCGGCCCCTGGAATGCGCAGAACATCAGAACGATTCTCCCGTTCTCTTTCAGGTGAGCGATCGTCTCCACTCCGCTTCCGTTGAAATCGAGGTAGGCCACGGTGGTCGGACCAAGAATGCGAAACGTATCCAGCCCCTTTGGCGAGAGGTTGACGTGCCCTCCTGGGTCGAGCGGCGCTGAGGCGACAAAAAATACATGCTGGGCCTCGATAAACTGCCGCGCAACATCGTCGATCATAGAACGAATCTTACCCATTGGCTACTCCTGAATTCTCCGCGCCAACTCCCCGCGCGGCACCGAAACCTGCTCGCCGGTCGCGAGATTCTTCAAGGCAAACGCATCCGCTTTCACTTCATTCTCGCCCACGATCACAATATATTTTGCTCCCGCCTTCGTTGCCGTCTCAAACGATTTCTTCAGCCGGAAGCTCTCATCTCCCAAATCCGCCACCAGATCGTGACGCCGCAACTCCCGCGCCAGCCGCGCCGCTTCACCGTTCATCCCCAAACCGAGCGGAGCTACGTACACATCCGGCTTGCGGACCACGCCCTCGGCCGAAGCCGACTCTTGCAGCGACATCACCAGCCGGTCTTCGCCAATCGCAAACCCAATCCCCGGTGCCGCCGGTCCGCCCAGCGCCTCGGAAAGTCCGTCATAGCGTCCGCCGCCAAGGATCGCGTTCTGTGCCCCGAGACGCACCGTGCGTGAATTCAAACGCTGTGCGGGTGTAGTAGTCGAGCCCGCGCACCAGACGATCATTTAAGGAAAATCGCACCCCCACTTTGGTGAGAATTTCCTGCACGGCCTCAAAATGGCTGCGACTGTCGTCATCGAGGAACTGGCTGATACGCGGCAGTTTCTCGATGATCGGTTGATCCTCGGGCACTTTGCAATCGAACACCCGCAGCGGATTCGTCACCGCGCGCCGCTGGCAATCCGAACACATCTGACCCACGACCGGCGCCAATGCAGCCCGCAGCGCCTCATTGAACCGCGCCCGATCACTTGCGCTCCCCACCGAATTCAACTCCAACGTCCAACCCGTAATGCCCAGCCGGTCGAGCAACGTGGCCAGCATCTCTAAGACTTCCGCATCCCGTGCCGGAGACTCGCTGCCAGCCGACGGCGGCCCAATCACCTCCGCCCCAATCTGATAGAACTGCCGGTAGCGCCCCTTTTGCGGACGCTCGCGGCGGAACTGCGGACCGATGTAGTAGAGCTTGCTCAGCCCGCGATCCCACAGATTGTGCTCGATGTACGCCCGCACGACCCCGGCGGTATTCTCCGGCCGCAACGTAATCGACTGGCCTTTCTCGGAAGCCGCGCGCCCGCGATCCTCCCAAGTGAACATTTCCTTGCTGACAACATCGGTCTCTTCGCCCACGCCGCGCGCAAACAATTCCGTCGACTCGAAAATCGGCGTGCGAATTTCCTGGAAGTTGTAAGCGCGGAATACATCCCGCACCGCCGACTCCACAAAATTCCACAGCGCCGTCTCCGGCGGCAGCAGGTCTCGCGTTCCTCGCACAGCTTTAATCATGTCAACACAGCGCCATCAGCCATCAGCCGTCAGCGTTCAGCGAACCGCTTCGCCGCCAGGCATTTGCTTTTCCTGACGGCTGATGGCCGACGGCTGCCGCTTTCTCGCAAATACTCCTCCGTATACCCCAGATAATTCCGCGCATACCGCATGATGGTCTCGTCCTCGCCCGCCTCCAGCTTCCGCCGGAACTTTCCCGGAGACCCCATCCACAGCGATCCCGGCTCCACCACCGTGCGCTCGGGAATCAGCGTCCCCGCCGCGATAATCGATCCCGTCCCGATCTTCGCGCCATTCAAAATCACCGACCCCATCCCGATCAGGCAGCGGTCTTCGACGACGCATCCATGCAAAGTCACCGAATGCCCCACCGTGACGTACTCCCCCAGCGTCACGCCATACTGATTCTTCATGCCATGCAGCACGCTGCAATCCTGCACGTTCGAATGCGCCCCAATGCGGATCGCGTAAACGTCCCCGCGCAGCACCGCATTCATCCACACCGACGCATGCTCGCCCAGCACCACGTCGCCAATAATCTGCGCCGACTCATCCACGTAACAGCGTCGCCGGAATCACCGGCCTCATACCTTTAAAGGACCGAATCATGTCTCAAGACCCTGCGAACCAAGCCTGACAAAGATTTCTCAACATACCAGATTTCGCCAACTGACGTTACCAGCGAGCAGTTCCTCGAAGCATCGCAACCCAGCCGCAGACACGATTTTTACATTCCGTCAACTCACGCGTTACATTCCTACTCCTTTTTTACAAGGTCAAGACGCGATGGTGACACCCGGCCAGGAGCGCATGCAGTAATCTCGAACCTGTCAGCGGATTGCCAATGAAGGTTTGGCGCGATCCTGAGCAGCTAGACCACGGAGGGGATTATGCACATACGCCTATGTCCAATCTGTAAGCGGGAATTGCGAAAACGACTCCTCAGTTTGGTGCTGGTCTGTCTGTGCGGCTGGCATTGGGGGAATTAGCGTCTAGCTTCTGAGCATCGCGCCCGATCTTTTCCACTTGGCGCGATTCCCACTCCGGGAACCGTCCCTAAAAGAAACGCTCCCCGTCACCGTCAATCCCCTCCCACTCATGCTACAAAAGAATCTGGTTTCCCCACCCGCTTGCCTCCGGACCCGCGCGGGAGTCTCCGAGCCTCATCCCGACCACAGATGGGACTCCTATGCCGCGGACTTCGCTCGTTATCCTTTACCTTCTCTTTTCACTCACTCAAGCACTGTCCCAAGCCTTCGCCCAGGATGCCGCTACTGGCGCCATTCACGGCACGGTCGTCGATCTCCATGACCTGCGCATTCCCGGCGCGACTATCGCGGTCGTAAACGCCGCCACCGGCGCACGCTACTCCGCCACGTCCGACGCCGAGGGCCGCTTCATGATGGACCTTCTGCCGCCCGGCGACTACTCCGCCCGCGCCGCCGCCTGGGGCATGTCTCCGCAAATCACCCCGCAGCTCCACGTGGATGTCGGCGCGGCCGCCGAGCTGGAATTTCGCCTGACCGTCGCCGGCACGACGGAAAAAGTTACCGTCTCCGGCGCTCCCGCCCTGGTCGAAACTCAACCGGCTGCCATCTCTACTCTCCTCGACGAGCGTGCCATCGCCGACCTTCCCCTCAATGGCCGCCGCTTCTCCGACCTGATGCTGCTCTCGCCCGGGGTCACGCAAGACCCTCGCAGCCTGACCTCCTCTACCAACGGTGACCTGTCTTTCGGCGGCCTGCGCGGATTCCAGAACAGCTTCCTGGTCGATGGCGGCGACTTCAACAACGCCTTCTTCGCCCAGGCCCGCGGCCTCTACCGCGCTCCTTACCAGTTTTCCACCGAAGTTGTGCAGGAGTTCCGCGTCTCGTCCAATTCCTACGGCGCCGAACTCGGACGCTCCGGCGGCGCGGTCGTCAACGTAGTCACCAAGTCCGGCTCCAATCACTGGCACGGCACCGGCCTCTATTACATCCGCGACAGCGGATTCGGCGCCGCCGACGCCTTCATGACCTTCAAGCCGCACAGCCGCCAGCAGCAAGGCGGAGGCACTATCGGCGGTCCCATCAAGAAAAATAAAGTCTTCTTCTTCGCGGGATTCGATCAGCACTACTTCCACGTTCCGGATGTAGTGGAGTTTCTCAATGGGACCATGCAGGTCGTCCCCCAAGCCGGCACCGGACCCTACTCTCCCGGCGACTACGAAGCCAGCGACCAGTCTCTCGTCTTCGCCGCCGCCGCTCAACTCTCGTCGTTAGCCGGATCCTATCCCGCCGCGCAAATCGGCAACGCCTCCTACGCCAAGCTCGACATCAATCTCACTCCACGCAATCAACTGGCCGTGCGGTTCAACTCTTCCCGCTACTGGGGATCGAACAACGTCTTCCTGGATCCTGCCAGCCCCGTCACCTTCGATTCCATCTCTGACAACGGAGAAGAAACTGTTTCCACCGAAACCGGTTCGGCCTCTCTGACATCAGGCCTCACGACGCGCCTGACCAGCCATCTTCGCGTCCAGTTCTCCCGCGACCTTCGCCAGTCCTACACCAACACGAACGACACTCTCATCAAGGTCAACGACATCATCAACGGCATCGGACGCTCCAACCTGCTTCCGCGCGCCACTCGCGAGCATCGCGCCCAGCTTGCCGAAACCCTCAGCTTCGATACCAGCCGCCATTCCTTCAAATTCGGTGGTGACTTCCTGATGACATGGATCTACGATTTTTTTCCCAGTCAGCAAAATGGAGAATATGTTTTCGATCCCATCAAGGTCGATCCCTTCACTTTCGAACCCATGGAAGCCGGGCTCCCACTCACTCCCCTGCGCGCCTACGCCCACAGCGTCCCGAAATACTATTTGCAGAACTTCGGCGCAGCTTCCTCGAACCCTAATAGCAACGATTACGCGGCCTTTGCCCAGGACACCATCCGCGTCAGCGATCACTTAGCCGTTAACCTGGGCGTTCGCTGGGATCTCCAAACCTTCACTACGGCCGGACTACTCTCGAATCCGCTGTTTCCGCCCTCCGGCAAAGTTCCCTTCAAACCCAACAACTTCGGCCCGCGCGCCGGACTCGCCTACTCTATCGGCAAGACGCACCCGCTGGTAATTCGCGCCGGCTACGGATTGTTCTACGTCCGCATTCCCCAGATCTATAACTCCGCTATCGCCATGGATAACGGCATCACCGACGCTCAACTCTTTCTCAACAACTCCAACTATTACGACCACCAGGTCTTTCCCACATATCCCAACCCGCTGGTAAGCTGCCCGGTTGTTTCCGCGTCGTGCAATCTTCCCCTGGGATTCACGCAGGGCATCACCAACAACGTTTCCGCTTTCGCCCCCAATTTCGTCACACCGCGCGTGCAGCAAACCAGCCTCACGCTAGAGCGCGAAATCGCCGACCACACCACCATTGCCGTCTCCTATCTTCACGTCCACGGCGAGCATTTGATTCGTGCGCTCGACGTAAATCTCCCCCAGCCGATCGCCCTCAACTATCCCCTTTTTGATTCAACAGGCTCCATCTTTCAGGGCGGATACTACACCGTAGATTCCTTCGCCACCTGGCAGTTCACGCAATCGCTGACGTGCCCCTTCCCACCCTGCATCAATCCTCTAGGACGGCCCATCGCCCAACTCGGCGCTATCGATGAATTTCAAAGTGCCGCCTCAAGCGTCTACAACGGCGCAACTCTTTCCATTAACCGCCGCATGTCTCGCGGCACTTATCTCCGTCTCTCCTACACCTACGCCCACGCCATCGACGACGGCCAGGACGCCCTCGTCGCCGGCTCGCCCGCCACGGTGCAGAATTCCTACAACCCCAATGGTGAGCGCGGACCCAGCGTCACCGACCAGCGCCAGCGCTTCGTGGCCGCTTTTTCCGTCGAACCTCGTCCCTTCCACCGCGAGCACGAACTCCTCGGCCACATCCTCAACGACTGGAAAATTTCCAGCATCGTTACCGCCGGCAGTGGACGCCCCGTCAACGCGACCGTCTCTGGCGACGCCAACCAGGACGGCAACTACGGCAACGACCGCCTTCCCGGCTACAGCCGCAACGCCTTCACCGGACCCGACTACGCCTCGGCCGACCTCCGCCTGGTCCGCAAAATCCACATTGCCCACGGCTGGCGTCTCGAGTTCACGGCCGACTCCTTCAACCTCTTCAACCACGACAATCAGCGTGTCCAGATCACTTCCAGCGGGCTAACCGCCGAGGCCACCACCTTCGTGCAGTACAGCGTGTACGTCAAAGGAGTCCCTTCCCCCGCCTACTACCAGCAACCGCAAAATTTCCTGAAACCCAACGCTGCCTTCGCCCCCCGGCAAGTCCAGCTAGGCCTGAAATTCGTCTTCTAGCCCACACCAAACCTCTTGTCATTCCGAACCGCGCGCGAGCCCGGTGAGGAACCTGCTTTGGGGTGGGAACAAACATAGTCGTTGGGACAAAACGATCTGTGGGAACAAGAATACTCATGTGGAGAGAGCCGCCTCGGCTGACCAGCGAGCGCAGCGAGCAACCCGAGCAATTATTGACAGGGTATTTAGCGCGAGAAAAAAATCAAGCCGACCCACTGTGCCGTGTGACGGGCCGAGAATGAACCGTCAGGTAGACGTTGGGAACCCGCCGAGACCCTTTAGGCATCTCCGCATGGCGGAGCGTCGCACACCGGATCCTAGTTCGAGTCGAGTCCCCGTTCATTCAGCATTGGTTCAAAAATCGGTTACCGCCATCACCAACCCCGCAGGCCGGCTTTCATCTGTGATGCTAGGAGAACTCCACGTGAATTAGCAATAGGCTGGCCGCAAATAGTTGGCAGAACACTTGCATCCAAAGTAATGTCGCCAGAGGATTCCCCGCTTGCAATCCGGCACCGGCTTGTGCGGAACGGGTTTGAGTGGAGCGGGTTTGTATGGAGCGGGCACTCCTGCCCGCTGCTTTGGTTCTTGTTCTTGCTCTTGCCTTTGCTCTCCCTACCCCGGCTCTTATTTCTCCGCGCCCACAAGCCCAATAACTGCTCCTTGCCAGCACCACACTGTTTCCCGGATTCCTCAACCGCACTCGGATCCGATGGAACCCCGCATGCGGACTCTTCGGCTCAATGCTCAAAAAATAACGGCTGTGCACATGATTGGTGAAATCAATCATCCGCGCATCAAATCCTTTTCCAGTTGCGAACCACTCATACTCGCCTCCGGTCATGGAGGCAATCGTCTCCGGTATATTCTTCCTCATAGCCTGCCCCAACCTATACCCCAAATCCAGAAAATTCACACCCTCGTGCATCTCGCCGAGATTGTTCCCCCGCATCGTATCCAGCACATTCGATCGCGAAGGCGAAAACGCCAGCGCATACACCGCTGTATTGCTCTGTCCGATCTCGGCCACCACGTCATCCACCCTGGCCTCGTGGCTGCCGTGGTCGCGAGTCTCACTATCAGCAGCAGCACCCGCTGCCGCTCCTTCGGAGCCTTCTCCAATAGCCTCACCGAATAGCCCACCGCATCCAGAATTGCCGCTCCACCATCCCCGGCCTGCAATCCTCGCAGGTTCCCGGCAGTCCTTCCGGAATCGTTGCTGAAATCCTGAACCAATTGCACCTCACTATCGAACTCTACAATCGCCACCTTGCCCAACCCGCTTCCACCATCGGATCCAGCATCGCACTCAACCCGCGAATCCGCGGAAACTCGTAGTTTGCGCGCCGCCCGCGCTCAATCGCCACCACCACCGAAACCTGCGACCCCTCCGCCGCTTCATCCAGGCGCACCACTTGCTCTATGCCATCGTCCTCGACCAGAAAATCCTTGGCTCCCAGTCCATACACAATCGCGCCCTTCGCGCTTTTTACCAACGCGGGAATCACCACCACATTCGTTTGGCTATGAAAGGTTGTTTCCTGTGACAAAGCGCCGCCGGACAGCAGCGCTAAGAGAAGAGAGAACTGCACTCCGGCCCGTCCCAGCTTGCCCTCAGCCAAGCCGAAGGGGCTAGCCTGCCTTGCGGTTCTCGCCCAACACTTCATCCAGGGCATCTGCTAATAGATGCGCCCGCTTCTGGTAATCGGTTGCCCCGCTATCCTGCTTCCTCTTCAAAAGATGATACTCATCGGCAATATTAAGCGCCGCCAAAACCGCCAGCCGCGCCGTATCAATCGTGTTCGTAGCTTCGGCCACGGCCCGCATCTTCGCGTCCACATACTCCGCCAGCTTCAAGATATACTCCGGATCCGAGCCTCGCAGGTTGTAAGCCTGGTCAAAGATCTCCACCCGCACGCTGCTATTCTGCGCGTCCTTCACTGTCGAATCTTTAGCAGCCGTAGCCATAACCTATACCCTTTATCTTGTCATTCCGAGCGAAGTGGGGAATCGCTTTCAGCGTCTACCTATCGAAGCCTCGCCATCCGTCCATCAAGTCCGCAGTTGCCGAAGCCCGAAAGCCGGAGCCCGAAGCCTAGCTCGCCCGCTCCTCCGCAATCGACCCAATCTGCTCCAGCATCTTCTCCACACGCCCGCGAATCTCTTCCCGCTCTTTCCGCAACTGCACGGCCTCACGCTTCAACGTCACCAACTGCTCTTCGCGCTCTTCCAGTTGCTGACGCACGCGTTGCGCATCGCGTTCCGCCACAGCCTGCCCCTGGCGCGCCGCTTTGTACATCTCGATAGTGCGGTAAATTTTCTCTTCCAGCGCTTGAAAATAATCCGCCGGAACCTGATCCGTCACCTGCTCCACCGCATTCAACGCCATGATTGCACTTTCCCGAAAGGATTTCTAACTTTCCCGCAGTATACTCCACCTCCCTGTGGATCAAGCAGGTCCCGTTGGTCCCGGCGTGGCCGCGTCGCCACAAAGTTAGCTATAATCTCCCGCATGAAACACTTTGGATTTTCGCTCATCGCCCTTACCGCGGTTCTGACCATCACCGCCCTCCCCAGCGCCGCCAAGACCAAAGTCGAACTCAAGGACGCCCAGGGCAAAGCCGTTGGCACGATCAGCCTCTGGACGCAAGGGCCAGGTGTCGGGCTCCAGTTGCGCCTTCATGATCTTCCGCCCGGCGAGCACGCCATCCACTTTCATCAGAACTCCAAGTGCGATGCCCCCGACTTCAAATCGGCCGGCCCGCATTTCAATCCCGAAGCCAAAAAGCACGGCCTGGAGAATCCCGATGGCCATCACGCCGGCGACATGCACAACTTCACCGTAGACGCCAAAGGCAAAGCCGATCTGAAGATGGAAGACAAAGACGTAACTCTCGGCGAAGGCGCTCACTCGCTTTTCAGCAACGGCGGCACGGCGATCGTCATCCACGCCAAAAGCGACGACTACAAGACCGATCCCTCCGGCAACTCCGGCGACCGCATAGCCTGCGGCGTGGTCACAAAGTAAAACTTTCATGCGCGCGGGCCGTCAGCGTGGGATTCTCCCTGGCCGTGAGTGGATATTCGTCAGAAATCGAGGCGGATTTTCTGACCACTGACCACTAGCCACTGACCACTGCATTTACCGCACCCGCAACTTCTCCAGCTTCTCCGCCGCCGCATCCAGTGTCTCCACTTTCTTGCAGAACGCAAACCGCACCTGCCGCGCCCCATCCCGCGGATCCCGATAAAAACTCGAACCCGGCACCGCCGCCACTCCAATGTCCTTGACTAGATACTTCGTGAACGAAACATCATCGTCAAATCCAAACGCCGAAATATCTGTCATCACGTAATAAGCTCCCCGCGGACGAAAACACCTGAACCCCGCCGCCTCCAGCGCGGGAATCAAGTGATCCCGCCGCACCCGGTATCCCTCCGCCAGCTTCGCGTAATATTCCACCGGCAAGCTCAACGCCCCCACGCCCGCCTCCTGCAGTGGCGCTGGCGCACCCACCGTTAAAAAATCATGCACCTTCCGGATCGCATTCGTAACCTTCTCCGGACCCACCGCCCAGCCCACACGCCACCCGGTCACGCTGTACGTCTTCGACATTCCGTTGATGGTCACCGTCCGCTCCCGCATTCCATCGAGCGACGCCATCGAAATGTGTTCGGTTCCGTCATACAAAATGTGTTCGTAAATCTCGTCCGTGATCGCGAGCACATCGAACTCAACGCACAAATCGCGAATCAGTTCCAGTTCCGCCCGCGTGAAAACCTTTCCTGTAGGGTTGTTGGGGGTATTGAGTATGACGGCCTTCGTGTTCCTATCGAATGCTGATCGCAATTCCTTCTCGTCGAATGTCCACTCACCCTCTCCGACTCGCCGGCGGCCTCAGCTTCACAAACCGCGGCCGCGCCCCGCTCAGCACCGAGTCCGGACCGTAATTCTCATAAAACGGTTCGAAGATCACCACCTCATCGCCGGCGTTGCATACCGCGAGCAGTGTCGAGATCATCGCCTCCGTCGACCCGCAGCAAACCGTGATCTCTTTCTCCGGATCAACCGCAATCCCCTGCCACACGCCCATCTGCCGCGCAATGGCGTTGCGCAAATTTTTCGCGCCCCAGGTGATCGCATACTGATTCACATCATTGTCAATCGCCACCCTCGCCGCCTGCTTGATTTCCGCCGGAGCCGCAAAATCCGGAAACCCCTGTGCCAGATTCACCGCCCCATAAAGCATCGCCTGCCGGGTCATCTCCCGGATCACCGACTCGGTAAACTGCGAAACCTTGTCGCTAAGAAAATGCTTGGTTGGATTGGATAAAGAAGAAACAACATCCGCCATAGTTGGCAGATTAGCACAGGAAAGAAATTGATGATTGCTGATTGATGATTGATCCGGAATCGCCGAGATTGGAGGGGCAAAAATGCCCTACTCCGTGGTACCCCGTGTCCTCTGTGGTAAAGGTTCTTTTCTGTTTCCGGGGGTGGACTTTTCAATCGACAATCAGCAATCATAAATCAACAATGACTAAGCCCGCTGCACCCCGCCCAAGCCCTGCAGCGCCGCAACGATCTGCGCAGCCCAAGCCGCAATTTGCTCATCGCGCAGTGTGCCTTCATCCGACTGTAGTTTCACTCGCAGCAGAATCGAATACTTCCCCGTTCCAATCGCTCCGCCACGAAAAATCTCGACGGGCTTGAATTCGCGCAGTTCGGGAATGCCCAGCCCAATCACCGCCCGCCGCATCGCCTCAAACTCCACCTCATCGCGAAACACAAACGAAAAATCCCGCTCCACCGCCGGATACTTCCCCAGCGGCGCGAAGCGAACCGTCCGCAATCCCACGAAATGCAATCGCTCCACATCGATCTCCGCCAGAAGAACATCCTGACGCAACTTCCGCTCCGCCTTCACAGTCTCGGCAATCTGCCCGAATTGCCCAACGACAGCCCCATCAATCAAAACCCGCGCCGAACGTCCCGGATGAAAATACTCCGCCGTCTCCCGGTCGAAACCCAACTCACCATACGCAAATGCCGCCAGCAGATTCTCCACATCACCCTTGAACGAGCGGAATGCCTCAGCCGCCGCAGCATGTTCGCCTTTGCTAACATCCAGCACTCCGGCCACCGGCAACGACGCCTTCACCGCAGCCAAAGTCGCACCCAGGCACAAGCGCGCCGGCTCAACCCGCTCCCCGCCTCGTAACTCGTACACCCGGCCCATCTCGAATAGCCGGACGTTTTCTGAATCGCGATTAAGATTCCATGCCAGCATATCCAGCATCCCCGGAGCCATTGACGTCCGCATCACAGACGCTTCCTCGCTCAGCGGATTCTCAACTTCCAGCACCGAGGCGGAACAAAACTTCTCCGCGTCCGCATGTGAAATAAACGTCAGCGAAACCGCCTCGTTGTACCCGAGCGCCAGAGCCCGCCCCCGCAAACCAGCGTCCATGGCAGCCTGCGGAAGTTCCACTACCGCGCCACTGAAAGCCGGCAAAGTATTTTCGAATTTGTCGTAGCCATGCAACCGCGCGATTTCCTCGATCACATCGATCTCGCGCTCCACATCCAACCGCCAGCTCGGAATATGCACGCGAAACTGCGCGTCCGCCTGTCCTTCAGGAATCACCGTGAACCCAAGATTCTTCAGGATGCGGAAAATCTCTCCCGCCTCCAGATTCCCCCCCAGAATGCGCCGCACCTCCGAAACCCGCAGCACCACGGGCGCGAGGTCGATCTGCCTCGATACCACATCAACCACCTTGCCAACCGATTCTCCGCCGCCCGATTCCCGTATGAGCGCCGCCACCAGATCGCACGACAAGACCGTCGCCTCAAAATCCGCCCCACGCTCGAACCGGTGCGATGCGTCCGTGTGCAGCCCATGCCGCCGCGAACTCTTGCGCACCGTAGCCGGATCCCACCAGGCCGACTCGATCAAAATATTCCGCGTCTTATCTGTAATCATAGTGTCGAACCCGCCCATCACTCCCGCGAGTCCCACGGGCTTAACTGCATCGGCGACGACGAGATCTTCTGAGGTAAGCCTCCGCTCCACGCCATCCAGCGTCTTGAGCTTCTCGCCATCTTTCGCGCGCCGAATGATCAACCGTCCGCCCTCGAGCAGGTCCATATCGAAGACGTGCGTAGGCTTGCCCATCTCCCACAAAACATAATTGGTAGCGTCGACGGCATTGCTGATTGGCCGCTGGTCAAGCAACGCCAACCGGCTTGCAATTTTTGTCGGCGAACCTTTGATCTTGGTTCCGCGTATCACTCGCGCAGAGAAACGAGGACAGAGCGCCGGCTCTTCGACGGTGATCGGGAAGGATGTAGCAGAGGGTCTTGCTGACGGCTGACGGATGACGGACTGACAGCTGCTTCAATGGCAAATCATAAATCGCCGCAACCTCCCGCGCCACGCCGTAATGATTCATAGCGTCCGGACGATTGGTCCCAATCTCCATCTCAAAAACGGCGTCCGCACCCGCCCCGCTGATTCCCTCCACAGCAATGCCAACGCCAGTCAAATCCTCAGCCAGCCGCCGGTCATCAACGGTGGGATCAACAAAGTCGCGAATCCATCGTGGAGAAAGCTTCATGGTATAGCGCCGGCATCCCGCCAGCTTCATGCGTACAAAAAAGCTCTGTCATCCTGAAGCGCGTTCTTTGCGCTGAAGAGCCTGCCCTGAGCCTGTCGAAGAGACCCTCGCAACTCGGCGCCAAAGAGGGCACATCGAGAAATTCTCACGATGCCTCCGCAGTTCTTGGCTAACGACCAGCGACGAACGACCAACGACTTCATCCGAACTGCTCCAGAAACCTGACATCTCCATTGAAGAACAGCTGCAAATCATCCACTCCATACTTCAACAAAGCAATCCGGTCCGAGCCCATGCCAAAGGCAAATCCCGAAACTTTCTTCGGGTCGTACCCGTTGTCTTTCACAAACTCAAACACATTCGGATCCACCATGCCGCATCCGAGAATCTCAATCCACCCCGTCTGCTTGCATGGACGGCAGGGATCCGTCCCGCGCTTCCCGCTCCCGCCGCAAATGAAGCACGAAACAAACATCTCCGCGCTGGGCTCGGTGAACGGAAAAAACGACGGGCGGAAGCTGGTCTTCACATTCGATCCAAAAAATTCCTTCATGGCATGATCAAGCGTCCCCTTCAAATCGCCGAAGGTGATGTTCGTGTCGACCGCCAACCCTTCGATCTGATGAAACATCGGCGAATGACTCGCATCCGGAGGATCATTGCGATGCACCGTCCCGGGAATCACAATCCGAATCGGCGGCCGCATCGTCTCCATCGTCCGAATCTGCACCGGAGAAGTATGCGTCCGCAGCAGCAACCGCTCCCGCTGCGGCTTTCCCTGCTGCCCCGCGATGAAAAGAGTGTCCTGCGTGTCCCGCGCCGGATGGTTCGGAGGAAAATTCAAAGCCTCAAAGTTGTAATAGTCAGTTTCAACCACAGGCCCGTCGGCAACGGAGTACCCAAGCTTTTGAAAAACCCGAACCATCTCGTTCGTCGTCTTAATAACCGGATGCTCGGCTCCAATCGGCCGCCGCAAACCAGGAAGAGAAATATCGACGCGCTCCGTCGCAGCAGGCTCACCGTCGCCGCGATTAACCTTCGCTCCCTCCACCACTTCCTGAATCCGCGCCTTCAACTCATTAACGCGAATCCCCGCTTCCCGCTTCGCACCCTTGGGAGCGCCCTTCAGCCACAGATCATTAATCTGCGTCAGGATCCCGTTCTTGCGCGCCATCCACCGATCGCGAAACGCCTTTAGTTCAGCATCGTCGCGCACGGCCGCGGCTTCGTCGGCACACGCACGAACGCACCCCGCAGCGGCCTTCTCCAGCGCCCCCGCCGAGTAATCCGTCAGTTTGGAAACGGAATATGCCATCTATATTTGAGGTAAGAAAAAATTGTCTTCCCTAGCGAAGCGAGGGATCCTGGTTCTTCGCACAAGCACAAACCAGGATTCCTCACTCGCTCTCTCCGCGCGTTGCGCGGCTGCGAGCGGCTCGGAATGACAAATGATTAGGGCTGACAGCTGAAAGCTGAGAGCTGAGGACGACTACGCCAGCGCGCCCTTGGCCTGTTCCGCCAGCGTCTTAAACGCAGCCGCGTCCTTGACCGCCAGGTCCGCCAGAATCTTGCGGTCCAGCTCGACCCCAGCCTTCTTCAAACCGTGGATGAACTGGTTGTAGCTCAATCCGTTCAGCTTGGCAGCCGCGCCAATCCGCACGATCCAAAGCGACCGGTATTGCCGCTTCCGCTGCTTCCGGCCACTATATGCAAACTTGAGGCCGCGCTCTACGGCTTCTTTCGCGGATCGGTACAGTTTCGATTTAGTGAGGAAGTATCCGCTCGCGCGATCAAGTATTTTCTTGCGCTTGGCGCGGCGTTTGGTTCCGCGTTTGACACGTGGCATGGTTTTCTCCTTTTTGCTTTCTCTGTGCTGGCGGCTGGAGGTAAGGAAGATTCGCCGTGGCGGCGATCTCTGGCCTCTTCACACGCTGAATCAGTGGTCGATTGGGCAGTGAGCCATTGACGATCTGAAAACCCCAGCAGACTTTTTACGCGGGATTTTCAATCGCCAAATCGCCAAACCACAATCGACAATGCTTACTGATATGGAATCATCCGCAACACTTTGCGGAGATCTCCGTCGCTCACCAGCGTACCCTTGCCCAGCTTGCGTTTGCGTTTCTTATCTTTCGACGTCAAGATGTGCCGCAGGTGCGAATGCCCCCGCTTCACCTTGCCAGTGCCAGTTTTCTTGAAGCGCTTGGCCGCGCCTTTGTGCGTTTTCAATTTCGGCATAGTTCCTCGGAATCAGCCGCCCGTTGCGAAGCGTCTGTTTTGGATCTTCACCTTCAATTGCGATTGGATCGCTGGCGCGACTCGCGCGCGTCTCTAATGCAGATTAAACTACTAAGCCTGCGAAACTGGATTTGGAGCCCCGGCAGCGGTAGCCGGTGCCGGCTGCTTCTCGCTTTCTGGCGCCATCTTTTCCGGAACCGCCCTTTCCGTCGTCCCTTTCTCCGGTCCCAGCTTTTCCTGCGCCAGCTTTCTCTCCTGCTTCGCTTTCTGCTTGGCTTCCCGTTCTCTTTCTTTTTCCCGCTCGGCCGCCGTTTTCTTCGGCGCCAGAATGGCGTGCAGCGTGTTGCCTTCCTGCCGCGGCCGGAACTCCACGATGCTGTGCGGTTCCACGTCCTTGATCAGCCGCTCCAGTATCTGCCGGCCTAACCCCGTTCTCGTCATTTCGCGGCCACGGAAGAAGATGGTCGCCTTTACCTTGTCTCCTCCATCCAGGAAGCGCAGCACGTGATTCTTCTTGGTCTCGTAATCGTGGTCGTCCACATTAATGCGGAACTTGACCTCTTTCACGGTAATGGTCTTCTGATGCTTCTTGGCTTCGCGCTCCTTCTTTTCCTGCTGGTAGAGATATTTCCCGTAGTCCATGATGCGGCACACGGGAGGTTGCGCGGTGGGCGAAATCTCGACCAGATCCAGGTTCTTGCTGCGGGCCAACTTCAGCGCTTCGTAGGGAGGCATAATGCCGATCTGCCCACCCTCATCGTCAATCACGCGAATTTCGCGGGCACGAATGCGGTCATTGGTACGGATAAAACGTTTGTCGATACGGTCCTCCGCGCTCTAAGCGACTGGGAATAAAAGATTATAACACGGGGATTACGACGGTCCGAGGAGCAGCGCGGCGAACAAGTGGTGAGTTCCTGAGTTCTGAGGCGCCCAACTATTCACGCAGAAGCGAATCCAGAACTCTCGCCAACTCGGCCTTCTGCTGTGGCCTGGCTGTAGCGTCGGGGCGTTCCTCAGTCATCTGCACGAGTTGATGTGACAGGACGCGCACCGCTAATTGCTGAGGCAGGTAGATTGTGCCTCGCGGAGCGGCCAGTTCCCAGCTGGTTTTGTCGCGGCGGCTCAAAGGCCATCGTTGCCGTTCCGAAAGCTTTTGCAGTTGCGCTTTGCCGCCTGTGAGAGAGACTAGTTCGTCGATCTGAATCTCCGCCCAGCCCTGGTTCCCCGCGATTTGCACCTTTCTTACCGCGACATGGTCGAACACAATCACCGGTTGCGCCGACTTGAAGAGGTCCCGCCCGCGCAGGTTCTCTTCCAAGTCCGCGCACGCTTGCAGGAAAGCTGCGTTCACCTGCTCGGGCTTGGGATGAATGGAATGCACCACCGAAACAGTCGGAATCGCACTGTTCACGGATCGGTTCACCGCAAGCTTGGCGGAGGATCCGCTCTCGCTTGAGAACTCTTCCAATTCATTAGAACTTGAATCGTCAGCAGTTGGCTGGTGCCGTCCCGCATTGTCCAGCGGAGTAGGACTCAGGCTCGCGGTCCGGATCGAGCCGGAGAGCAGGCTTGGAGTCGTTTTGACATAACGAAAAAAACGCGGCCGCCCACGGCGTTTCCAGTATGGAGAATCGTAGGAATCGACTCCCGGACCCGAACGCAGCAAACTGAAAAAAGAATGCTGGGCGGGATTGACCACAATCCCCGCGTGTCCGTGCCAGACGGCTAGGTCGCCCGGCTGGGGACTTGTCACTCGGCGAAATTCGTCGATCCCCGCATAGAGGTCCGAAGAGGGCGCGTATTCGTAAGGGAAACCGGCGCGCTGATAGAGTCCGTGAACGAAGTGCGAGCAATCGGAACGGAAGCCCGTATGATGGCGAGAATCGAGTGCGGCATTCAGGATGGCCAGCCCCTCATCCAGAGTGAGCGGCCCGGCCGGCGGAGCAGGGACCTCGCGCGTAGTTCGATAGGTCCCAGTTGACCCTGTCGGCTTCTGTTGCGCCAGTGCTGGCGGACAACCGGCCAGGCAGCACAGAAGCAACAAGCGAGCGCCTTTGGCATGGAACCGCATAGTCTGTTTATAACGGGCCTTCGCAGGGCCCCACAGGTCACAGGGGTGCCGCCAAAAACCGCGAAATGCGCCGCGACTTCAGATGCACCTTAGGGTACGGGAGGTTTATTTTGCGCGCAACTTTTGCGGCCGCTGGAAACCGTGCTTCCTCAGGCGTCTTCGGGTCCACAGAAATCCGGGCCGGGCAGGTAAACTACTGTGTCCAAGGTTATTCGCGGGCGAACAAAGGGTGAATCCTGGCTTCCGGTTTGCAAGATCACGACCAACCTTCGCGGTCCGTGTGCGCCCTGCACCAGAATCTTCTCGATATCGGCGGTGCGGCTGGAGCCGCTGATCACGCAGGCAAACGGGTTCCGGTCGAGTTGTCGCGCGTGTGCGAGGCAGCGGAGCGCAGTGGAAAGACAGGGAACCGCCGCGATCTTCACCAGAAATTCCGAAATCTCATATGTACGGCTGGCTACACCTTGACCGTGTCGACTGCCACCTCAGGCAGCACTTCATTCACGAAGCAAGGCACGAAAGAAACAGCGATACTTTACGTGACACCGCCAACCCTCTTCAATCCCCCGCTTACGCCAGCTCTACGGCAACACCAGACGGGTGAACGGAAAGACGTACGCCTGTAGGGTCACCAAGATTCCTACCAGCGCGGCCAGCGCGATGCTATGGAAGAACACGTAACGCAAGATGTCGCCCTCGTGTCCGTACCACTCCGTGGCGGTGCTGGCCACGACGATGCTCTGCGCATCGATCATCTTGCCCATCACCCCTCCCGCGCTGTTCGCTGAGCACATCAGAACCGGCGAAATGCCGATCTGCTGCGCCGAGATCTTCTGCAGGCTGCCGAACAGCACATTGGACGAGGTATCCGAACCCGTCAGCGCCACTCCCAGCCAGCCCAGCAGGGTTCCGAAGAACGGATACAAATGTCCCGTTCGCGCGAAGGCCAGGCCCATGGTGGCGTCCACGCCCGAGTAGCGAGTCAGGATGCCCAGCGAAAGCATGGCGGCGATGGTCATCAGCGAGAACCGTATGTGCCATATGGTTTGCCACCACATGGCGACAATCCTCGTGAACGAGAGGCCCATGATGAAGCCGGAGATAATCGCCGCGAACAGAATCCCCGACCCCGTGGCCGAGACCCAGTTGAAGCCGAACACGGCAGCCTCCGGCGTAGGTTTCGCCACCACTGGGGGCATTCGTTGCGACAGCTTATTGAGGCCAGTCACGGGAAACTGCGGGTTGGTAATCTTGCTCGGCGCAGGCGACCATGTGCTCATGGATGGAAACACTTTTTCCGGAGTATTCATAATCTTCTTGCCGGTGGGCGTGCCCCAGCAGAAAACGCAGATGCTGAGTACCAGCCACGGCAGCCATGCGCTAATAATCTCGGCGCGGCTGTAACCGTGTTGACCGCGAGCCGCACGCTGCTCCCCTTCCTGGTGCCCCTCGTGCCCCCAAATCGTCTTCGGACGCCATATCTTGAGGAACCCAATCAGGCACAACATGGAGACGATGGCCGCGATGATGTCCGTCAGCCACGGCCCCATGAAATTCGAAACCAGAAATTGTGGGATTGCGAAGGTGACGCCGGCAACGGCAATTGCCGGCCAGATTTCCTTCATTCCTTTGTAGCCCGCATAGGCCCACACCAGCCAGAACGGCACCAGCACCGAGAAAAAGGGCAGAATGCGGCCGACTTGCGCTCCGAGAGTGAATTCAGAAAAGCCACTGACCGCAGCCAGGGCAATGATGGGCGTGCCCAGCGCTCCGTAGGCCACCGGCGCAGTATTGGCAATGAGCGACAGGCCTGAGGCCTGCAGCGGCTTGAAGCCCAGGCCGATCAGTATCGCCGCCGTCACTGCGACCGGCGTTCCAAACCCGGATGCGCCCTCAAAAAACGCGCCGAAGGAAAACGCGATCAACAAAATCTGCAGCCGTGTATCCTGTGTGATACCCGTCATGCTTTGCTGCATGACCTTGAAGCGGCCGGTCTCACACGTCATGCGGTAGAGAAAGATGACGTTCAGGATGATCCAGCCGATGGGAAACAGTCCATAGCAGGCGCCGTAAATAGCGGTGATGCTGGCCATCTTGACCGGCATGTGAAATACGGCGACGGCGATCAGCAAGGCAGTGACCAGCCCCAGCACAGCCGCGTAGTGCGCCTTCATGCGGAAGACCGCGAGGGTTCCCAGAAGCACGATGACCGGGACGGCGGCGAGAATTGTGGAAAGCCACCAGTGTCCCAGGGGATCGTAGCCTTGCGACCAGGGCGTAGTCGGCGACACCCCGGTCCAGGCCAGCACGACCAGCGTGACCAGAACCAATGCCATCAGGATGCCGGCTACCGGGTTTCCGGCTGCCGGCTTGGTGGCCGTAGCTGGGGGGGATGAAGGTTTAGTTGCAACGGTCATAAGCTCCTCGTTCGTACCTGCCGCTGGCGGCGCACCAATGAGTCGAGCCTCTTGAGCGGCCCGGATTGTATCACGGCGGCGGGCCGTGCGTCGGTTGAAACGACTGCTGACACCCCCTTGGGACACAGGATGAGGGATTCTGCCTTCATCCCATGTTTTCACGATGCGTTACCGACGTATCAGGATCACAGGCGTCAGTAGCCCAAAACCAAACCTTCTCATTGCCGACGGTTCGCGGAGCGACCCGGAGGAACCTGCTTCCCGCGCCATGAACTCGAACCTTCGTCCAACTCGCGCCTTTCGCACTCCCTTCCCCCGTCTGTGGAAAATCTTGTCAATAGGCAGACACTACTCGATTCGAGGTTATCTCATAGCAAACAAACGCTAAATATTTCCGCAAATATGTCCCATTTACACTATGCTCTGTGATATAATAGAAGTATAGAGTCGAAAATCGAAGGCGCGGCCCCCGGGTCGCGCCTTTTTCTTTTTAGCCCGGTTTCAGGCAAGCCCAGCAACAAAAATCAGAAACAACTTGGCGAGGCAAAACCGATGGGAAAATACTTGGACAAATCTCCGCGCACCGGCCCGGAGAATTTCACAACCTACAAACAACGCGGCGAATGGGTCGAACTGCTCTTCATGACCCGCGCCGCCAAACGCGGATTCGGCGTCTCCAAACCCTGGGGCGACTCCTCCCGCTACGACGTCATCCTGGAACAGAACGGACGATTCATCCGCGTCCAGGTCAAATGCACCGACCGCTGGACCGGCAGCTCCTACTCCTGCATCCTCTACGCCGCTCACCAGCACGCCTATACCACCAAACAAATCGACTACTTCGCCATCTACCTCGTTCCCGATGACATCTGGTACATCTTCCCCGCCAAAAAACTAATCGGACAATCGGCGGTAATCCTCACTCCCCACCGCCACGGCCACAAACATGGCCGCTACAAAGAAGCCTGGGACCTCCTCGAATCGCGAAAGCCAACGAAGGGGGCGCCAGAATTTCCGTAGCCGCTAAGCAAAACGAAATTCCGCCCCCGCCGAAAACCCGCCCGAACGACCCCTCTGTCATCCTGAGGAAGCGGAGTCCTCGGCAAAGCCGAGGACTCCCGACGAAGAGCCTGCCCTGA
>CAWEDF010000022.1:0-21826 GCA_963807655.1 uncultured Acidobacteriaceae bacterium
CCCTCCGGATTCGGCGGCGTCGTTACCGGCGGCGCTATCGTCTTCTTCACCTACATCGGTTTCGATTCCGTCTCCACCGCCGCCGAGGAGGCGCGCAATCCCCAGCGCGACTTGCCCATCGGCATCATCGCTTCCCTGATTGTGTGCACTGTACTCTACGTAGGCGTCTCCCTGGTTCTGCTGGGCATGATGAGGTACACCAGTTTTGTTTCGGGCGAAGCCGCAGAAGCCCCGGTTGCCTTTGCCCTCAAGGTGCTCGGCGCCAGCCGTTGGTCGCGCTCCGTCATCGTCATCGGCGCTCTCACCGGCATGCTCTCGTCGCTGCTGGTATTTCAATATGGCCAGGCGCGCATCTGGTACGCCATGTCCCGCGACGGACTCTTCCCCAAGTTCTTCTCCAAAATTCATCCCAAGTTCAAGACTCCGCACTGGTCCACGTGGGTTGCGGGTTTCGCCGTCGGGATTCCGGGCGGGCTCATGGCCACGGCGGATGCCGCCGATCTCTCCAACATCGGCACGCTCTTCGCCTTTGTGCTGGTCTCGCTCGGCGTGATCATCTTGCGCCGCACCCAGCCCGATCGCAAGCGCATCTTCAAAGTGCCCTTCGTGCCGTGGTTTCCGCTGATCTCCATCATCCTCTGCGGCGGCCTCATGACCGGACTTACCGTCATCACCTGGGGACGCTTCATCGGATGGCTGGTGCTCGGCCTTCTGATTTATTGTTTCTACAGCCGCCACCGCAGCGAGTTCGCCAAGAAGTAGCGAATAGCAATCCGCCGTCAGCTCTCTTCCAGCGGTTCCGGACGGATTCTCCTCCCTCGCAAATCTCCCCCCAAGAATCTACAATCAGGAGTAATGTCCTCTGCCCCAGATCGGCCGCCGAACAGTTTCCTGCGACTCCTGCCCAAGGCCGAGTTGCATCTGCATCTCGAGGGCGCAATCGAGCCGGCCACGCTGCTCGAACTTCGCCAGCGCCATGGCGAAAGCGCAACCCAGGCCGAAGTCGCTGCCCTTTACCGCTATGAAGATTTCCCGGGTTTTCTGCTGGCTTTCAAGAACATCACCGAATACCTGCGTACGCCGGGCGATTACGAGCTCATCACTTACCGCCTCATGCAGCGGCTGAAAGAAGAAAACGTGCTGCACGCCGAAGTCTACGTCTCGGTCGGAGTCTGCCTCTGGCGTAAGCAGGATTTCGCCGCCATCTTCGAAGGCCTGGATCGCGGCCGCGCTCGCGGCGCCCGCGACTTCGGCATATCGCTGGTCTGGATCTTCGACGCCGTGCGCCAGTTCGGGGCGGAAGCTGCGCAGAAAGTTTTCGAATTTGCTGTCCGCTATCACGACCGCGAGGTCGTTGGCATCGGCATCGGAGGCGACGAGCAGAAAGCGCCGCCCGAGCTTTTTCGCGACGCCTATGCCTGGTCTGCCGACCACGGCTTGCGTCTCACCGCGCACGCCGGCGAGACTGGCCCGCCCGAATCCGTCTGGGGCGCACTCAACCTTCGCGTCGAGCGCATCGGCCACTGCCTCACCGCCTTCCACGATCCCGATCTTGTCGAAGAGCTTGCCCAACGCCAGGTCCCCGTCGAAATCTGCCTAACCAGCAACCTGCGCACCGGACTCTGCCCCAACCTTAACGATCATCCCGCGAAAAATTACTTCGATCACGGAGTAATGATCACGCTTAACAGTGACGACCCGGCCATCTTCGGAACAACGCTGGCGCGCGAATACCAGATCGCCCAGCAAATCTTCGGATTCACCGATGAACACCTGCGCGAACTAGCCCGCAATTCATTTGAAGCGTCGTTCCTGCCGGCAGAAAAGAAACTAGAGTTCCTAAACCTGTTCGACGCAGCAGCGGCAAGGTGACCGCAGCTTCGGATGAAAGAGAACTGAGAAGGAGACTAACTGGCCACTGACCACTGACCACTGGCCACTGGCCACTGACCACTGGCCACTGACCACCGTGCCCCTACACATCGGCATCGTCGCCTGCAGCGCGGAAGGCGCCGCGCTCTGCTATCGCACCATCTGCCTTGAAGGTGCGGAGTGGCTCGGTCCGCACGGGCACCCTGAAATCTCCATTCACGGCCACAACTTCGCCGACTACGTAAAGTGCATCGACGCCAGCGACTGGGTGGGAGTCGCCGAACTCATGCTCTCCTCGGCGGAAAAGCTGGCCAAAACCGGCGCGGACTTTCTAATCGCTCCAGTCAACACTGTGCATCAAGCTTTCGATCTGGTCGAGTACCGTTCGCCGCGCCCCTGGCTGCACATTGCAGTCGAAGTAGCGAACGAGGCCAACCGCCACAGCTACAAGCGCCTGGGAGTTCTGGGCACCCGCGCCCTCATGGAAGGCTCTGTCTACCGCGAAAAATTGAAAGCCGCCGGCATCGACCATCGTATTCCCGGGACCGAGCAGCGCGAGCGCATCCACCGCATCATCTTCGATGAGCTCGTCCAAGGTGTATTCTTGCCCCGCACGCAGGCTTACCTGACGGAGGTAATCCGCTCACTCAAGGATGAAGGCTGCGACGCGATAGTCCTCGGCTGCACCGAAATCCCGCTGCTGATGACGTCGGAACAGTCTCCCTTGCCGATGCTGGATTCGACGCGCCTACTGGCCAGAGCTGCGCTGCACAAAGCAGTCGAAGGCTAGCAAGGGTTCCGACCGCGGGCCCGTGGGCTCCATTCACCCCGTCAGTTTCCCCAAACGCTGCCGCGAAGACTGCATTTATCCTGCATCCATGCTGTAATAAGAATATTCAACCAATGCCATCAGCCCTCACATCCCTGCGCCGCCGCGCCAAAGCGCTCCACCGCAACCTGCGCGGAGCCTCCATGGCCGCGCGTGCCCTGACCTCAACCGATCATCCCCTGCTCGCGCACATCATTCCGGTCCGCCGCTGCAACCTGGCCTGCACCTACTGCAACGAGTTCGACGATTTCTCAAAGCCCGTGCCAACAGAAGAAATGTTCCGCCGCATCGATAAGCTCGGCGCTCTCGGCACGGCCGTGGTCACAATTTCCGGCGGAGAGCCGCTGCTTCATCCTGAACTCGATGACGTGATCCGCCGCATCCGCTCCAACCGCATGATCGCCGGACTGATCACCAACGGATACTTTCTCGTCGCGGAACGCATTCAGCGCCTGAATCGCGCCGGTCTCGAGTGGCTGCAGATCTCCATCGACAATGTGAATCCCGATGAGGTTTCGAAGAAGAGTCTGAAAGTTCTCGACAAGAAGCTCCAACTGCTCGCCGAGCATGCCGAGTTTCATGTGAATATCAATTCAGTGGTGGGCGGCGGTATCTCGAATCCGCAAGACGCGCTCACCATCGGCAAGCGCGCCATCGAACTGGGTTTCAGTTCGACCATCGGCATCATTCACGACGGCAGCGGCCAGTTGCAACCGCTAGGCGGCGAAGAGCGCCGCATCTACAACGAGATGAAGGCGATGGAGAAGCGCAGCTTCACCCGCATCAACGCCTTTCAGGACAACATCGCGCAAGGTTTGCCGAACGATTGGCGCTGCCGCGCCGGCGCGCGCTACCTCTACATCTGCGAAGACGGCTTGGTGCACTACTGCTCGCAGCAGCGCGGCTATCCCGGAGTGCCGCTCGCCACCTACACCCGCGACGACATGCGCCGCGAATATCTCACCGAAAAAGGCTGCGCGCCGCACTGCACAGTCTCATGCGTACACCAGGTCTCGATCTTCGATGGATGGCGCGCCCCGCAGCATCCCGCGCCAGCCATCTCTGCCCCCGCGGGCGAACTGGTGCAAATCAAGTAGGATTTGAAAAGGCGCGCCTTCCAGTCGCGCCGCTCAGGGACAATGACAACGTGGGATTGAATCCCTAAGGACTATTTCTTCGGTTGCGCTGAAGGCGGCAAAATATTATTCAACCGCAAATAGATGGCAGCGGCACCGTAGTGGTCGGCCCATCCGCCGGTCAAGTGCAGTACAGCCAGGGCGCGGGGAAACCGGCGTCCGCCAAAGAGTTCGACGCTGTCGCCCAGCTTGGAGTCGACCATCTTGCCGAGAGCGTCGCCGCAGAAGTCGAACGAAGCGGTGGCGGCAGCCAGCAGCTTGTCCTTGGAATCGGTTTCCTTCACTTCCTCCACTTTGGGTTCGGCAATGTCGGCCGCCTTGGCGCACAGGAAATTGTTGGAGCTGGTGATGTGTACCACCAGATGCGCAAAGGTCATCTGATCGGCCGTCGGCTTGTAATTGAACTTGTCGGCAGGCATGGCGGTGATGGCCCCGAGAATGTTGCCGCGCGAGCGCGGCAGCAACATGCGCAGCGAAGTCGCCACCGGATCCTTCACCGCCGCGGCGGCCTGCGGAGTTGCCGGTGCGGCCGTGGGAGCGCTCATGGTCTGCGCGAATCCAGACGCAATGCAGGCACAAACCCACACAGAAACGAAAAGAAATGTGACAAGGATGCGTTTCATTTGTAATCTCCTTAACTTGCTTGATCGCCGCGCTGACCGCGGCTTTCCTCACACTCTAACCCCGGGCCGCCAGTGCCGCAGTCACCAGCTTCCAGAGCAGATACCATCCCGCGACGACGCCAATTGCCGTACTGCGTTTTACTTTACTGTTGCAGGCGAAGCCGATCGCCATGAGCACGATGCTCCAGATGACGAGAATGTCCAGACCCGAAGCCATGACATAGAGGAATTTGTTGCCCGCCCGATCCATGAAGTACGCCGGATTCGTGGCCACGGGATTGTTGACGTTGAAGCCTTCCGGATTAACCCCTGCGAACATCGACACCGCGCCCAGGATCGAACCGATGATGCCGGGCAGGCTGGCATAAAAGACAATCGCATAAGCCCTCTTGTAAGAGACGTCGGCGCCCAGGCCAAAGTTGAAAGTTGCCAACAGCACCGCCGCCGTGATCGCAAAGAACAGCAGAATAGTCACCGGGATACCATAGGATAAGTAGCGAACCAAGGCGTCGGAAAAGCGAAGTTGTTTTGCCTGATCGTCGGGTGAAAGCTTGTCGAACTGGTCCGCCCGCGCGGAATGCGCAATTTCGTTCCGGCTGATCTGGTCAAAGCCGATCTGACGGTCCATCGAATAGATAAAAACCAGTGCAAAGATGGAAATCACCAGCCACGGTCCCCACCAGCTCGCGTTGCGGCGCAGGTCAGTGAAAGTTTTCGAGGGCGCAATGAAAGTATTGACCAGGCGCGCGCCTTCGGAAGGCGGGGCGGGCTCGGACGAGGGCAAAGACTCGAACGCTGGCGGAAGCGGAGAAGCAGCCATGTTTCTGGCCTCCTGTTAAACGCGATGGAATTCTAGCCGGGGGGCGGCGGCGAAACAAGCGGCGAGTTCGAGGGAGTGATCAGTGATCAGTGGACAGTGATCAGTCGCCAGCCAAAACCGAATCTCACCGGAAGAATTCACACTGACCACTGATCACTGACCACTGACCACTGCATTTAAGATGAACCCATGCAGAACGTGACGCCGGTCGCGAATGCGGCTCTAGCGTTGGAACTAGCTCCGGCAGTCTTGTTCGGCTGTGCCGCCGAGTGGGTCGCGCGCCAAGTAGAGCGCTGGCCGGTTGCTCTTCGACTGGGTCTTCCAGCGCTGCTCGTCGCGCCCTACGCCATGGTTTCGATTTCCCAGCACATGTTCCGGTGGATGTGGTTCGCGCTCTACGCGGCGCTGCCCGTGGCCATGGCCTGGCTTCTAATGCAAGCCGCGGCGGCCGACGCCGAACAACGCGGCAACTGGCGTGACGCCCTGATCCTGCTGGTACTGGGCTTGGCGGTAGATTTGCGCTGGTTTGATCGCGCATGGCCGACCGGCCTGCGGGCTTTGAACGAATTGCTTCTGTTGGACGCGGGCCTGTACGGATTTCTCGCGATCCGCCAACTCACCGGAACTGGATTCAACTTCCATTTGAAATGGAGCGACTGGAAAACCGCCCTGCGGGAATTGACTTATTTCACGCCCATAGTTCTAATGCTGGGACTGGCGCTGGGCTTCATCCATCCGCATCGCAACCTGCCCGGAATCGGCAGCGCGCTCCTGCGCTGGGTGGCAATATTTTTCTTTACCGCGGTACCGGAGGAGCTTTTCTTTCGCGCCTGGGTGCAAAACCTTCTGGAGCGCCGCTTAGGACGTCGCGGAGCTCTGGTGATAGCTTCAGTGTTGTTCGGGCTGTCCCACTTCAACAAACGGTCCGCGCATTTCAATTGGCGCTACGTTCTGCTGGCAACCATCGCAGGCATTTTCTACGGACGCGCCTGGCGCGAGCACCGCCGCGTTCCAGCCTCAACCATCACCCACGCCAGCGTCGATTGGATCTGGGGTCTGTGGTTCTAGGCTTGGGACGAGCCAGCGAAACACCGCCGTCGCACACAACGCCCCCGCGATCTGCGCCGCGATAAACAACGGAACGTCTGCCGGTCGAATCCCAGCGAAGGTGTCAGACAACGACCGCGCAATTGTCACCGCCGGATTCGCGAACGAGGTCGATGCTGTAAACCAGTACGCAGCAGTAATGTAGCTCGCAACCGCGAAAGGCAGCGCCGAACGCAGTCGCGAACATCCCCAGATCACCGACAACAGTCCGAATGTTGCCACGAACTCACTGAAAACCAGCGCCCACCCATGGCGGGAATGTGAACACAAGGAATACCACCGCAGCCCAAACATCAGATGCGCGATGATCGCTCCCGCAACTCCTCCTGCGCATTGCACAAAGATGTAAGCCGCCGCTTCGGCCCAGCCGATACCGTGTTCAAGTGCATCGGCGAGCGTAACCGCGGGATTCAAGTGCGCGCCGGAAATCGGCCCAAACGTCAGAATGAGAGCCAACAACGCTGCGCCCGTCGCAATCGTGTTCGCCAGCAAAGCAATGGCAACGTTACCGCCTGCCAGCCGCTCGCCCATGATTCCAGAGCCGATCACAGCAGCAACGAGGAATGCACTGCCTAGAAACTCAGCCGTCAATCTGGCGCGCAGGTCGAATCTCACTGCTGGCCGATCCTGTCGATCTCTTGTTTGATTGCCAGGCTGCCGATGGTAGCGAGGGGGAGGGCAAGAAATAGACCTATACGGCGCTCCAGAGTCATAAAGGCATCTCGGTAGGCGCGCTTGATTTCCTCCGCGGTTCCCCGAACCGCAGCCGGGTCGGGAACTCCCCAGTGGGCCGTCAAGGGCTGTCCCGGCCAGAGCGGGCAGACTTCTTTCGCAGCGTTGTCACAAACCGTAAAGACGAAATCAAGTTTGGGCGCGTCCGGCTTCGCGAACTCGTCCCAACTCTTGCTGCGCAGACCATCCGTCGGCAAACCAGCTCTCTCGATCTCCGCGATGGCCTCCGGGCGAACCGCGCCCGAAGGATGGCTCCCCGCGCTGTAAGCGGTAAAGTTCGGGCGGCCTTTGTAGTTCATGATTGCCTCGGCCATGATCGAGCGGGCCGAATTGCCCGTGCATAGAAACAAGACGTTGTAGTGTCCTTGCATGTCAGCTCTCACTGGCAGCAGGTAGGCCCGCAGCAGTCGTCCTTTCGCTGCGGCTTCACGGCCCGCACGAAAGCGCTCATGAACTTGCCATCCACCTGCGGCGCGATCGCGTCCACGTCGATGTCCTGCCCGCAAAGAAACTCGCGCGCATCCTCGATGCGATAAATCCTGGTTGGCTCAATCTCAATCTTCTCGAATCCCGCCGACGCAAGTTTAGCTCGGTACTCGTTCTCTTCGAGCGCGCCCGCTATGCAACCCACCCAGAGCAAAACACTTTGTCGGATTTCCGGCGGCATCTCGCCGCGAGTCACAACATCGGACACCGCAAAGCGTCCCCCCGGTTTCAAAACGCGAAGCGCTTCCTTGAATACCTGGTCCTTGTCCGCCGATAGGTTGATCACGCAGTTGGAAATGATGACATCCACAGAATCGTCGGGCAGCGGAATGTGTTCAATTTCACCCTTCAGGAACTCAACATTCTCCATTCCGGCCTTCCGCTTGTTCTCGTTCGCCAGCGCCAGCATTTCATCCGTCATGTCGAGGCCGTAAGCTTTGCCAGTAGGGCCGACCCGCTTTGCGGAAAGCAACACGTCGATCCCTCCGCCGGACCCGAGGTCCAAAACAACCTCACCGGGATTCAGCTTGGCGAGGGCCGTCGGATTCCCGCAGCCCAGCGAAGCCAGCAGTGCTTCCTCAGGAATCTGCTGTGCTTGCGATGAACCGAAGAGACACGAACCGGAGAGAGATGAACCGAAAAGAGACGAACCGGAGAGAGATGGGCCAAAGAGGGATGGATCGTAAAGACTCGACGTGATCGGATCGCTGCATCCGTTGCCCGCAGTCGCTCCACAACACGAACTGCCGCCACTGCTCACGCGCAAGGCTGCTTGTCCATATTTCTCCCTGACGACTTCCTTGATGTCCGTGCCGCTCATGTCCATTCCTCCTACTTGCAGATTTGAACGATGTCTTCCGGCTTCACAGCCTTGTTGCGAGTGCAGCACTCGGCATACAGGAATTGCAGCAGCTCTTGCAGTGCGTCAGTGTTTGCGGTATAGCGGAGAAAGGTGCTTTCTCGTTGTACATCGACGAGCTTTTCGGCTTTGAGTTTGTCGAGATGATGCGACAAGGTGGAGTTGGGAATCTCCAGCTCCTCCTGAATCTCCCCCACCACCAGGCCGTCGGGATGAGCCGACAGCAACAACCGCATGATCCGCAGCCGCGGCTCTGTTCCCATGGCAGAGAACATGTCGGCGTACCGGGCAACTTGGTCTGCGGATCTCCTCGAGAAGCTTGCCTTCATATTTCTATATTTGCAGAAATATCGATACAAGTCAAACGCAAATCGCTCCGGATCTCTTCATCGAGGAAACTTACACTGACCACTAACAACTGACGACTGACCACCGATCACTGACCACTGACCACTGGGCAATAGCGCAGATATCCCAACCCAACCCGCAAATGATGATGCAGCGCGTCCGGAATGCAGACGGCGAAGCACAGGCCGAGCAGTCCCTGCGCCAGGCCGAGCGCCCACAAATTGCGATAGCGGCGGAACAGCGCGCATGAAATGATGCCCCACACCAGCGTGGCCGCGGTCAGCACGAGATTGGGCAGGTGCGCCGCGGCGAAGAGCACGCCCGCCAGAATCACGGCCGCGGATTCATTCGACAGAAGACGCAGCAGGCGGTCCATGAAATAGTCCTGCAAGAGGACCTGCTGGTAAACCGTCCACAACACATAGCCGGAGATATGCGTGAAGTCAGCTTTGTAGAGCGGATGCAGCGTGCCAAGTCTCGCGGCCACGAACACGCTGAGTGCTGAGAGCGCGACGGCGGCGGGCAGGATCCAGAGCGAAGGGATGAAGCCGCGAGCGCCGAGACCCAGTTCATCGCCGCTTCGGCGGCGCGCCAACACCACCAACAGCGTCAGCGCGAAAGCAAAGGGAGTGAAAATGCGCTGCCAGTACTCGGGCATCCAGATCACGCCAACCACGACACCGTAGCCAAGAATCAATTCAATCAGATCGCGGCTCCGGCTGGGTTGGGCGCTTGACATCAACAAAGTATGGCACAGTGTGTGAGGACAGCCGCCCTCGGCTGTCCGCCGAGCGAAGCGAGGCGCTTTCCCCGAAACACTCACACCGCCACTTCCGGCGTCGCTTCGAGAAGGCTGCGGGTGTAAGCGTGCCCGGGGCGCTCGGTGATCTGCTCGGTGTCGCCAACTTCCACAATCTTGCCGCGATACATCACGGCGATGCGCGTCGAGAGATAGCGGACGACCGGCATCGAGTGCGAGATGAACAGATAGGTCAGTCCGAAGTCGCGCTGCAGTTGAGCGAGCAGGTTCACGATCTGCGCGCCCACGCTGACGTCGAGCGCAGAGACCGGTTCGTCGGCCACAATGAACTTCGGATGCAGCGCGAGCGCGCGGGCAATCCCAATGCGCTGGCGTTGCCCTCCGCTGAACTCGTGCGGGAAGCGCCGCAGGATCGATTCGTCAAGGCCGACGGCGCGGAGAAGTTCGACGACGCGCGATCGAGTCCCGCGATTTGTTTTTCGGTGGATGATGAGAGGCTCGGCGATAATCTCCTCGACCCTGAAGCGGGGATCGAGTGAGGCGAAGGGATCCTGAAAGATGATCTGCATATCGCGCCGCAGCCGGCGCATTTCGCCGCGGCTGGCGCCGAGCAGGTCGCGTCCCTCAAAGCGGATGCTGCCCGAAGTAGGCTCGATCAGCCGCAAGATCAAACGTCCAAGCGTGCTCTTGCCCGAGCCCGATTCGCCGACCAGTCCGAGAGTTTCACCGGCGTGAATGTCGAGTGAAACATCATCGACCGCGCGGACTTCGCTTTCGCCGCGAGACTTTGCGCCGAAAAGAGATTCGCCTTGCGGATAAATCTTGGTCAGGTTTCGGACTTCGATAAGCGCCATGGTTTGTATTCCAGATTCTAGAATATGGAACGAAGCTACTGCGCCGCGATCATGGGCACGGCGGCCAGCGCGGCCAGCAGGCCGACGAACCTCCAACGCGTCAGGTGTTCCTTCAGGAACACGCGCGCCAGCAGCACAGTGACTGCCGGATAGAGCGAGGAGATTACGACTGCTTCATCGAGGCGTCCGGTTTGGCTGGCGCGAACGAAGAGAACTGTGCCGAGGGAATCGATGCAGCCGGTGAGCACCGCCCAGCGCACGCCGGCTGATGTGATGTCGCGAAACCTGCCGCCCAGCAGCACGATCAGACCGGTGATAATCAGGCCGCCGGCTCGCGTGAGCGTCGCGATCCAAAAGACTGGGGCGTCGCCCGCCTGCCGGATGCAAAGGTAGAAACTTGCGAAGCCGATACCCGCGAGGACAGCGAGGCCGATGCCTTCGGGCCGCGCGCCTTCGTCGGTGCGCGTAATGAGCCAGAGCCCGATGACGGCGACGGCGAAGCCGAGGATCGGAACCTTGCCAGGCAAGCCTTCGGTGAAGATGGAAAATAAAGTTGGGATCGCCGCGCCGAGGACGGCGGCGACCGGCGCGGTCACTCCCATTTTTCCTGCGGAGAGTGCGCGGAAGAAGATGGCCACGCCTGCGCCTCCTAAGGCGCCGCCTGCCAGCGCCCATGCCACGGCGTGTGTCGAGGGGAAAGGCGCGTGGCTGGCGGCGGCCAGGGCGGCCATGAGAACCATTCCGCCGAAATTAAATACGACTGCGAACAGGAAGGCGTTGGCGCGGCGGGTGGCGTAGCCGCCCAGAAAATCGCTGGTGCCCCAGGCGAGGACGGCGGCCATGCCGTAGGCGGCGGTCTCGAATTGGGGTGCGGCGGGCACGCTCGACGAGGGTAACATGTGGCGCTCCGCGCGAATGTTCCGGTTGGAACATTGTGCTGAATGTTCCAACTGGAACATTTCACTTTGCAGAAAATTTCCGGCGTAAGTTATTGATTCTTCGTGCGGGCTTTTTGGCGAGTGAATGGAATCAAGGGGTTAGGCTGGGGAAGAAACGTCTACTTTCGAGGACGTCGGAATGCCTACTAAAGTAGACTTGACAGGGGTGCGATGTACTTTTTATGGTACGCGGACCATGAAGGGGGTTTCCCTCGGGATCGCGGCATAAGCGGGATTCTATTGCGCAAACCTTCCCGGCTCCCGCCCCTTCGGCTCCGCTCAGCGCAGGCTCTTCGCAAAGTGCGCGAAGGACGGGGCACCTACCGTGCTGCTGATGCCAGCGAAGTCAAGGGCCTTGGGCCACCCGCCAGCATTTCTGATATAGACTGTGCGCCTCACTGGAACTCAACAGAGACTCTCGAATGAAGTATCTCGATGAAGCATGTGCATGGTTGATTTTTCTCGCCGGTGTTATTCACATTGTCCTCCTAGAGATTTTTCATTGGCGAGGCGGCGTCCTGGACACAGGGCTACTATATGTCTTCGTCGCCATGTTTAATCTCCTTCGAATCCGGAACTGCTACACGGTTAAACTGCTTAAAATATTCTGTCTAAGCGCGAACGTTTCCGCCCTGATCTTCGAAATTGGGCGTTGGAACATGCTTGGAAGATCTTCGTCCTTGGGATTGAAAGCTGGGTCCCTTAGCGTTGTTGTCCTGTTTTTCTTGCAGACAGTATTTTCGATACTTGCGAAGCGATGACAAAACGATGCCGAGCCGGCGGGTGGCGCAGGTTTTGACCTCGCAGGTATTACCAACACAGCGGGTGCCCCGTCCTTCGCGCACTTTGCGAAGGGCAGGAAGTCGTAATGCCTGAGCAGGGCCTCTCACTTTGCGCTGGCCTGGGTGCGCTGCAAGCGGCGCAATATGACAGAGAAAATGTGCAGGCAGCATCGCCGCCCACCCTTGCAAAGAACGCAAGGATGGGGCACCCTCCGTGGGAATGGTAGACACGAACATCACAACGGTGGCCACCCGCCGGGCTGGGTGGGGATGGTGCGGATTTTCTCGGGTAGGTGCATCGGGCGACGCGTCTATCAGGCGATCTTTGTATTCTAGTCGATGAGCAAATATGCGAATGTGTTACAAGAATGTCAGATAAGCACGGTGTTTCCCGACCGGGCGGCCTTTCCCGGATGATTGCCGTATCACTTTGTCTTACTGCTGCGGCTCTGTTCTGCGCTGTATCGAGTGGTTCTCCGGGACAGTCGACGAATGGTGCGCAAACCAGCCAGCCCGCGCAGGTAACCAATCCCGCGCAATCCAATCAGGCGGAGGCGGCGAAGCCCGCACAAGAAAAAAAGGACGATGCCGCGTTGGCGGCGGCGAAAGCGAAAGCGCGTCACTTCGATCGCGTAGTCATTATCGTGCTGGAAAATGGCGACTACGAGACTGCAATACAAGACAAGAATCTGGCCGCGCTCGCCGCACAGGGAGCCAGTTTCTCGAACTTCCACGCGCTATTTCATCCTTCCTATCCGAATTATCTTGCCATGATCGCAGGGGCGGATTTTGGCATTCACCACCGCGGACGTTTTCTCGCCGACCGGCAAGTCAACTTTCCCGACGATGCGGCTCACAAAAGCATTGCCGACCGCCTGATTGCCAGCGGACTGGACTTCAAGAACTATGCCGAGGAGCTGCCCGAGGAGGTTTGCCCATTTCGCATTGACGATCAGCACGTTGCCAAAAGCAAGAAAGGCGACTATGTACGGAGGCATGTGCCCTTCCTGAGCTTCAAGGAAGTGCAGGAAAAATGGTGTGACCGCGTCGTGCGGGTCGATTCCGCCAAGGGCAACAGCCTGCTGGGGCTTGACGACAGTTCCTTCGTGAAGGATGCGAAGGCTGGGTTGGTAGCGTATTCGTTTTATTCGCCGAACATGAACAACGACGGGCACAACACCAATGTCGGTGTTGCCGGCGCCTGGGTGAGTAAGTTTCTGGATAAGACCTTCACGGAGAAGTTGCGCAAGGGCACGCTGGTTGTGGTGACGTTCGATGAGTCCGATCACAACGCCGATAACAGGATTTTCACGCTCTTCCTCGGAGATATGGTGAAGGAGGCGAACCAGCAGGATCCCAAGGTGCTGGACCGCCGCTACACGCATTACAACGTGCTGCGCACGATCGAAGACAACTTTGGCCTGGAGCCGCTGGCAGCGGGGGATCGCGATGCTTCGGCGATTACAGATATTTGGAAGTGAGCATTTGGAGGGTCCGCTTGTCTGCCCGGCCTCATTCGGCTCTGCTCAGGACAGGCCTTTCGCAAAATGCGCAGAGGACGGGGGTGTTGGTGATGCCATCGAGGTCAAAGGCCTAGGCCACTCGCTGTTTAGAGGAGGGATCATCGAGAATCAAATCCTAAGGAGTCGAGATTCGTGGTTCCCACGTCTCGCAAAGGACGCGAGAAATGGGGCACCCCAGTCGAGGTGTCGCAGGAGTCAAACGGAAAATTGACTCTGTTGGCGCGGCACTCTAACATGGTGCCACTTTGCGGATCGGCTGGACGATCGACCAGCACCAACACGAACACCAACCATGATCGGCGAAACTATTTCTCACTATCGCATTCTGGAAAAGCTGGGCGGCGGCGGCATGGGTGTGGTGTACAAAGCCGAAGACACCCGGTTACACCGCTTTGTGGCGCTGAAGTTTCTTCCTGAAAGCGTGGCTCGCGATCCGCAGGCTTTGAGCCGGTTTCAGCGCGAGGCGCAGGCGGCTTCGGCGTTGAACCATCCTAATATCTGCACGATCTATGACATCGGCGAGGCGGATGGGCGCGCCTACATTGTCATGGAGTATCTGGACGGCTTGACGCTGAAGCACGCCATCAACAGCGCGCCGCTCGACATGGAGACGTTGCTGCGGGTTGCGATTGATGTGACCGATGCGCTGGATGCGGCGCACGCAAAGGGCATCGTGCACCGCGACATCAAGCCCGCCAACATTTTTCTGACCAGCCGGGGACACGGCAAGATTCTTGACTTCGGGTTGGCGAAAGTGACGGCGGTGCCGGGAGATGCGACCCAGACCGGCACGGCCGTGGATCAACTGACCGACGCGGGCTCGACGGTGGGCACGGTGGCTTATATGTCGCCGGAGCAGGCGCGCGGCAAGCCGCTCGATTCGCGCACCGATTTGTTTTCTTTTGGCGCGGTGTTGTATGAGATGGCAACCGGCACGCTGCCTTTTCGCGGGGACAGCACGGCGCTGCTTTTCGAATCGATTCTGCATAAGGCGCCGATTGCGCCGGTGCGGCTGAATCCCGATCTGCCCGCCGAGTTGGAACGCATCATCAACAAAGCTCTGGAGAAAGACCGCGACCTGCGCTATCAGCATGCTTCCGATATGCGGGCGGACTTGAAGCGGCTGAAGCGGGAAGTGGAATCGAGCGGCACCTCGGCCGCGGCTGCGGAGGACGAAGCGGGGAGCAGCCCGGCGTCTGCTGTGAAGCGGGATTCGAGCAAGGGAGCGGCGGGTGCAAGTTCGGGAGCAAGCGCGGCTTCCGGCGCACCGCGATCGAAACTGGGCTTGGTGGTTGCGGCATTGGTTGTGGTGGTCGCGGTTGGGGCCGCCGGCTACTATTACACGCACCGTGCCACGGCCAAGCTCACGGAGAAAGACACCATTGTGGTGGGAGACTTCGCCAACTCGACGGGCGATGCGGTGTTTGACGACGCGCTCAAGCAGGCGCTGAGCGTTTCGCTGCGGCAGTCGCCGTTTTTGAATGTGCTCTCGGATGAAAAGGTGGCGGCCACGCTCAAGCTGATGATGCGTCCGGTGAACACGCCGCTTACGCCCGAGGTGGCGCGGGAGTTGTGCCAGCGTGCCGACAGCAAGGCTTACATTGCAGGATCCATCGCCAGCCTTGGCAGTCAATTTGTGGTGGGGTTGAAGGCGGTGAATTGCCTGAATGGGGACACGTTGGCGCAGGAACAGGCCACCGCCTCCGGCAAGGAAAAGGTACTCGATGTGCTGGGGGAGGCCGCCGGGAAACTGCGCGGGCAGCTGGGCGAATCGCTGGCCTCGGTAAAGAAGTTTGACGCCCCGCTGGCGCAGGAGACCACGCCTTCGCTGGAAGCGCTGAAGACTTACGGCATTGCCAGGAAGGTTGAAAACGAGAAGGGCTCGGCCGCAGCGCTGCCTTTTTTCCAACACGCGATTGATCTGGATCCCAACTTCGCCAGCGCGATCGAGGGCGTGGGCATTATGTACGGCAACGTTGGCCAGCCCACCCGAGGAAAAGAATATCTGACCAAGGCATTCGGATTGCGGGAGCGCGCCAGTGAGCGGGAGAAGCTGCACATTACTTCGATGTATTACATGGCGTCTACGGGAGAACTGGACAAGGGCGTCGAAACCTTTCGGGAGTGGGAGGAGAATTATCCACGGGATGACACAGCTTTCACGAATCTGAGCGCGCTTTACGCCTTGGAAGGCAAGATGGAACAGGGGGTGGAGCAAGCACGCCAGGGCTTGCGGCTTAATCCGGATAACGTGATTGCGGCTGAGAATTTGTTTGCGGGTCTGGTTACGCTTGGCCGCTTCGATGAGGCCAGGCAGGTGTATCAACAAGCCATCGCCCGCAAGCTGGATGACGATACGTTGCATAACATCCTCTATGGATTGGAGTTCATCGAAAAGAATCCGAAAGGGATGGGAGAACAAGCGGCCTGGTTTGAGGGCCGGCCAGAACTTCTGCATGAGATTCTGGCGCTGGAGAGCGACACAGAAGCCTACGCCGGGCATGTCGCTAAGGCGCGGGAATTGACCCGCCACGCGATCGAAGCTGCGGTGCGGTCGGATAACAAAGAGTCCGCAGCAGTCTGGGAGCTTCTCAGCGCGTGGCGGGAGGCTGCTTTCGGCAATCTCGAGGAAGCGAAGCGGGAAGCAACTGCCGGCCTTGCGCTGGCTCCCGAAAGCCGCGATGCGATGCAACTGGCGGCGGTGGTTCTGGCGCGGACCGGAGAATCGGCGAAAGCGAAAGCGACAGCCCAGGAATTGGCCAAGCGATATCCGTTGCACAGCATAGTGCAGTCTTATTGGCTGCCCACGATTCAGGCCCAGTTGGCATTGAACGCCAAAGATGCGGCGGGGGCGATTACGCAGTTAAGGAGCGCCGCCAACTCCGAATATGGCTTCACCGTGAGCAACGGGAATAATTCGTGCCTGTATTCGGTCTACCTTCGCGGAGAAGCTTACATGGCGGCGGGGCAGGAAGGGGCTGTGGCGGAGTTTCAGAAGATCATCGACCACCCTGGATTGGTGTGGAACTGCGCCACCGGCGCGCTGGCGCATTTGGAATTGGGACGCGCTTACGCGCTGGCGGGAGACAAGGCGAAGGCGCGAGCCGCTTATCAGGATTTTCTTACGCTGTGGAAGGATGCTGATTCGGATGTTCCGGTGTTGAAGGAAGCTAAGGCGGAGTTTGGGAAGCTGCAGTAGGGCCAGCCTGCTTCAGAGCCAAGAACCCCTTGGCCGTGGCAGCACCGCCGCCCACCCTTCGACAAGCTCAGGGCAGGCTCTTTGCAAAAGACGCAAAGGTGGGGCGTCCTCAGCGCACTTCGTCAAAAGTCAAAATCCTCTCGTGACAGGCTGCATCGGGCCCACCTTTGCAAAAGGCGCAAAGGTGGGGCATCCTCAGCTTTGATTGCCCCGGCAAAGGTGGCCAGCCCCGTGTCTCCACATGATTGATTTAGCCTGGGCCGTGGGATAACCTGCTAGCAGTTATGGGAGGTCCACTATGCGGCGAATATTCCTGACAGCCACACTTTGTTTAGCCCTTGGCGGACCTGGTTTTGCGCAGACCGCTGCCGATGCTCCTGCCACGAAGGAAGACGTCGAACGATACTTTCAGGCGGTTCATTCCCATGACATGATGCTGAAAATGATGGAGGCAATGTCCGCGCCCATGCATCAGGCGGCGCACGAGCAGTGCGAAAAAGATAAAGAGAAGCTTCCCGCGGATTGCGAAGCGCGGATCAACAAGCTGCTGGATGGAATGATGAAAGAAATACCTTTCGATGAAATGGTGGAGGCGATGGTGCCCGCCTATCAGAAACATTTCACGAAGGGCGACATGGACGCGCTCATCGCGTTTTACTCCGCGCCGACCGGACAGAAAGTATTGCGGGAGTTGCCGGCGGTCACGGCGGAAGGCATGGAGGCCATGATGCCGATTATGCGCAAGAGCGTTGACCGGATGACGGAGCGGGCCGAGAAAGAGGTCGCTCAGATGATGAAGGGGTCTACATAGACGGAGCTGTTGGTGCCAGGCGACTTCAGGGTTCCATGAGGTTGAGATTCGTGGTTCCCACTTCTCGCAAAGTACGCGAGAAGTGGGGCACCCTCATTTGTGTTGTGCTGGCCTTTAGCGGGAAGGAGTGCGCGCTCCACACGAGCACTGCGTGTTAGAATTTCCACGACGAAGTTCCCTTGCGAGAGCTTTGATTTGATTGAGCTGGCGCCTTCGATTCTTTCGGCGGATTTTGCCCGTCTTGGCGAGCAGGTGCGCGCCGCGTGCGACGGCGGGGGAAGTGTCATCCATGTGGATGTTATGGATGGGCATTTCGTGCCCAACCTGACGATTGGGCCACCGGTGGTGAAGTCGCTGCGCAAGGTTACGGAACTGCCGCTGGACTGCCATCTGATGATCGAGAATCCGGACGAGTTCATTCCGGCGTTTGCTGATGCGGGCGCGGACTGGATCTCGGTGCATCAGGAAGTTTGCCGGCATTTGAACCGCACGCTGCATCTCATCAAAAGCCATAATTGTCTGGCCGGCGTTGTAATTAATCCGGCTACACCTGTGGATGCGCTGGCTGAGGTGCTCGATATTGTGGACTATGTGCTGGTGATGTCGGTGAATCCGGGGTTTGGGGGGCAGAAGTTTATTCCGGCTGCGCTGCACAAGATGCGGCAATTAAGCGAGATTCGCAGCCAACGCCGGCTGAGCTACCGCATCGAAGTAGATGGCGGCGTGGGGCTGGATACGGTAGCGGATGTGGTGCGGGCAGGCGCGGAAATTCTGGTGGCGGGCAACGCCGTGTTCGGGAGTGGCGATCCAAGGAAGAATGCGGAGGCGCTGCTGAAGGCGGCTACGGAAGCGGCGCTGCAGAGAGTGTAATCATTGCCAAGTGCCGATTGCCAAATGTGGGCCGCGTTGCTTTTCAAATCGGCAATTGGAAATTGAAAATTGGCAATCCTGATCCGAGGTGTTCATGTCACGTCGAGTTTCACTTATCGCGTTGTTGGGAGTGTTGCTGGCGATTACCGCGGCTTGCACTAATAAGAAGTCTGTCAATCCACTGGCTAATGTCGGATCGAAGCAGCCCGATAAGGTTTTGTTCGACCGGGCCATGGAGGCGATGAAGCACAACCACTTCGACGTGGCGCGGATGACGCTGCAGACCTTGATCAATACCTATCCGGATTCGGAGTTCATCGCGCGCGCGAAACTGGCGGTGGGGGACTCGTGGTATGCGGAGGGCGGGACTGCGTCGCTGGCGCAGGCCGAGCAGGAGTACCGGGATTTCGAGACGTTCTTCCCCAACATGCCGGAAGCGGCCGAAGCGCAGTTGAAGATCGCCAACATCCAATACCAGCAGATGGAAAAGTCCGATCGCGATTTTACCCACGCCAAGCGGGCCGAGGATGAGTACCGGAACCTGATCATGCAGTATCCCGACAATCCCAAGCTGGTAAAGGAAGGGAAGCTGCGGCTGATGGAAGTGCAGGAGGTGCTGGCAGACCGGGAGTTCAACATTGGGAAGTTTTACTTCTACCGGTTGTCGTATATGGCGTCGATTGCGCGGCTCCAATCGCTGGTGGATAAATATCCGCTGTATAGCCGGGCCGACGAAGCGCTGTACTTGATTGGCCAGAACCGGGAAGGGCAGATCGCGCAGTTGCGGGCGCAACCGGTTTGCACAGCAGCGAACACTCCGCCGGGCTGCGTGGGGAGGGAATCAGACAAGTCCGGCGTGATTGGGGAACTGACCAAGGAGGCGGCGGCGGCGTATTCGCAGATCATTACGCGGTATCCGGCGATGGAGCACGAGGCGGATGCAAAGAAGCGGCTGGCGGCGCTGCATCAGCCGATTCCGCGGCCGACCAAAGCAGCGCTGGCGCAGAACCGGGCGGAGGAAGAAAGCCGGCGGGAAGCCAGCACGCTGGATCAGCTCATGAACGTGCTGAAGAAGGGGCCCGACATGGCCCAAGCCTCGAAAGTGGGCGAGCCGACATTAGTGGACCCGACGCCAATAGCGGCTAGAGATGTATTGACGACTACCATGCGGCAGGCGCAGGGAGCGCCCGCCGGCGAGCACGGTCTGAGTGTGGAGACAGTGAAGGGTGGGGCTCCGGCAGCCAATGAGCCGGCGCCGCGCTCCGACGCGGCCAAGGGACAGCCTTTTGCCCGAGCGAACACGGCGGCTGACCCCAACGAACTGAAGCCAGCGGCGCCGGATCCAAATGAATTGAAGCCTAGCGGGCTTCCGGATCCGAACGAGTTGAAGCCGGCAGCCGGGAGTCAAAGCGCGGCTTCGGCGGATGCCCCCTTGCCTCCGCCGCTGCAGGTCAATGAGATTCAACAGGGGACAGCACCATCTGGCAGCGGGGCCGTATCGAGTTCCAGTTCCACCTCCGACCTGGCCAGCGACAAGGATGTTTCGAGCAGCAAAAAGAAGAAAAAGAAGGGAATCAAGAAGATCATCCAGTTCTAAGCGGATAATAAAGCGGGGAGAACGGAGATCGTTACTGCGGCGCCTGCGGCTCAACTATTTGCGACTGAATCATCGGCGAACGGTAGGTCAGATCCAAGTCGTTTTCTATCTGCTTAGCCTGCTCGGGATTCGCCGCCTTCATCTCATCAAGAATCGGCTCCAGGAAGCGGTTGTACTTTTGCAATCCTGCGATGTCATGGGTTGCGAGTATCTTCTCCACCGCCTGCGTAGTGGCGGGAGTGACGAGTTCGAGCCGGCCCACGAAGACGCGCACCGTTTGCGATGGAGCGGGATGGATGGTCAGCGGAAGAATCTGGTTTAGAAAGCTGCCGGGCACGATGTAGAACAACCGGCTGCCCTCTTCAAACCACGATTGGCGCCAGGTCTCGATCATGGCGCCTGCTTCGTCGGAATAAAGGCCCTGGCTGGCTAAGATGTCCTGAAGATCGCGGCTCATCGACTCAACCGTCGCACTCAGTTGGGGAGGGTCGAGCGGCATTTCGTGCTGTAGTGCGCCTCCCAGACGATAGCCAAGCTTGTCGCCTCGGCGTTCAAAGAGAATCACGCTGGGGATTTCCTGTTGCGCAAGATTTGTTACGTCTACTTTCCCTTCGGCCGTTACCGTCGCCGAGAGGGGCACGGAAAACGTGGAGACGCCGCGGTAGAAGAGAAATTTTTCCTGCCGATCGCCGGCCGCAGTCTTCACGACCAAAGGTGCGGCTGAAGTTTCGCGAGCGGCATAATACTGGTTATCTTCGTTGTCACCCGGCTGATGCCCGCGGGGAAAGCTGGCGGCGAGGTTGGGAGACACGGTGATGGAATCCCACGCGATGCTGCCGCTGCCGTGGCGGTGAAAAAGAGCCTCGCGGTCAAGAACCTGTTCGGGATTCGGCTCGACGCGGCTGGCCTGCGGATACCATTCCGTGATCACTCCCTTAGAGAATCTGACCTTCACCGAGACTGCGGTTTCGTGCGGCGAATAGAAGTAGAGGACCGGCGTCTCCATGCGGACCGCGCCGCGCAATCTTGCCTTGAATTGCGCGCCATTGATATGTTCCACGAAGCTGGGAAGCTCGACCGAGCCATTCAAGGGCGACCATTCCACAGCTTGACCGTTTCTGCCGGCGATAGAGGTGAAGGTGCCCCATTCGTGAGCGGTGAGGTCGGGATTGATGCCTTGATTCTGCGCGCCGAAGCCGGAGGAGAGAGCCAGACAGAGAACTATGAGGCCCAGAACGCGGAAGCGAGTGGCGGGTGCGGGCATAGTCGGCCCTCCGGTACGCTGCTCCAAACTATAACTCGTGCTTTGGAGGAAAGTTTCGGTGGACAGGTTCGCGGTAGTGGTTCGGTTTGAAGAACACGCTCCCTCAGGGGCTAAAGCCGCGATTGAATCCAGGATACTTACGGTGCGTCTGAACAGGCTGCGGAAAAACTCGCCGTGCCAGCGAAGAGCTCACCTCAGGCGCTAAGCGCGGACCCATTTTCAGCGACTTAGCGGCGCGAGTGGAACTCGTGCTCTTCCCGAACCGCCTCGAACAGGAGTTTTTCCGCAGCCTGTGAAGCCGCGCCCTTTCAAAACGAATTCAAACTGAGCCGCCGCGAGGTTCGCTGCTTAGAAGGAACGCGGGAGTTTTTCGACTTCCTGGTGGAGAATCCTGCTCGATGTTCCCCATGAGGACG
>CAWEDF010000023.1:0-96234 GCA_963807655.1 uncultured Acidobacteriaceae bacterium
CGCCTTTTCGCACCACGATGTTGAAGCCGTCGTACTGCTTGACCTTGGCGGGAAAATCATCGCGGAAATGCGCCCCGCGGCTCTCTTTCCGATCCAGCGCCGCCCGGGTAACAATTTCCGATACGGTCAGCAGGCTGTGCAAGTCTAGCGCCGTGTGCCAGCCTGCATTGTATTCCCGGTTTCCGTCCACGCCGACTAGCTGACTGGCAGTTTTTAACTCTCGAATGCGCTCGAGCGCTTGCAGCATCTCCTGTTCCTGACGCACGATCCCCACCAGTTCCTGCATTACGTCCTGCAAGGTGTGTTGTACGACGTATGGATTGTCGGAGCCCTTGCGCTCGAAGGGCTGCAGCGCCCGTTTTTCCGCTGACCCGAGTTCATCCGTATTCACCGCGCCCAGCGAGTTCTCTTTTGCGTAGGCTGCGCCGTATTCTCCGGCTCGCTTCCCAAAGACTAATAAATCGGAAAGTGAATTCCCGCCGAGCCGGTTGGCGCCATGCAGACCTGCCGCACACTCTCCTGCTGCAAACAGGCCAGCCACCTCTGACATTTGGGAATCAGCGTCCACCTTGACGCCTCCCATCATGTAATGGGTCGTGGGACCCACTTCCATCGGTTCCTGAGTAATATCAATGTCGGCAAGTTGTTTGAACTGGTGATACATGCTGGGCAGCTTCTTCTTTATATGCTCCGCTGCGTTCGGAATTCTCTCTTTGATCCACGCGATGTCCAGAAACACACCGCCGTGGGGGCTGCCCCGCCCTTCTCGCACCTCCCGCCGGATGCAGCGGGCCACGTGGTCGCGGGTCAGAAGCTCGGGCGGGCGTCTCGCGTTCTTATCTCCCTGCGTGTATCGCCAGCCTTCTTCTTCCGTATCGGCGGTCTGGCTGGCGTACAGCGGCGGAATATCTTTGAACATGAATCGCTCGCCATTCCGATTACGCATCACTCCTCCCTCGCCGCGCACTCCTTCCGTGACCAGAATGCCGCGTACGCTTGGTGGCCAAATCATTCCCGTAGGATGGAACTGCACAAATTCCATGTCCATCAGCGCCGCACCGGCATGGTAGGCGAGCGCATGGCCATCGCCCGTATATTCCCAACTGTTACTGGTGATTTTGTAAGCCCTTCCAATCCCTCCCGTTGCCAGCACCACGGCTTTGGCGCGGAACACGTGAAATCGGCCGCGCTCGCGATCGTATCCAAACGCGCCCGCGATGCGATCGCCGTCCTTCAGCAGCGTGACGACTGTGTATTCCATGAAAACGTCGAGACCGAGATGGATTCCATGGTCTTGAAGCGTGCGGATCATCTCCAGTCCGGTGCGGTCGCCCACATGCGCCAGCCGAGGAAACCGATGGCCGCCGAAATTCCGCTGCAGAATTCGGCCGTCGCTGGTGCGATCAAAAAGAGCGCCCCAGGCCTCCAGTTCACGCACTCGCGCCGGAGCTTCCTTGGCAAGCAGTTCCGCCATCCGCCAGTCATTCAGGTATTGACCTCCGCGCATCGTGTCGGCAAAGTGAACGCGCCAGCTGTCCCGGTCGTCCACATTTCCCATCGCCGCGGCTACGCCACCTTCGGCCATGACGGTGTGCGCTTTGCCAAGAAGAGATTTCGAAATGACCGCGACCTTTACACCGGCGGCCGATGCCTCGATGGCGGCGCGCAGTCCGGCGCCCCCCGCTCCAATAATCAGAACGTCGTGCTCATGCGTGATGTACTCGCCCACTAGACGATCCTCCAATCCGTCCAGATACCCATCGAGCACATTCGCACATACAAATCGGAAAACGCTACCGAGAAGAGGCTGCACCAGGCAAACAGCATATGGCGCCGGTTCAGGCAACTCACGCAATCGTAAACTCGCGTGCGGGCCGGCGCCCCCGCCAACCGATCGCGAAAACCGCCGACCAGATGACGCAAGGAATGGCATCCCAGAGTGTAGGAGGTCAGCAGCACGAGGTTCGTCAACAAGACAAGAGTGCCAACACCGATGCCAAACCGGCCGTCGAACCAGAATGCATCCCACACGTCCCGTCCCAGAATGAGGAGAAACACCAGGGCCAGGTAAAGAAAATACCGGTGGACGTTTTGCAGGATCAAAGGAAATGATCGTTCGCCGAGATATGTCTTTCGCGGCTCGCCCACGGTGCAGGAAGGCGGGTCCGCCCAAAAAGCCTTGTAATACGCCCCGCGATAGTAGTAGCACGTCACTCGAAAGCCGCCTGGCGCCCACAGAATGAGTACCGCTCCTGTAACCCAAACAGGCATCCAGCTTGGGCTTGGACCAAACCAACCCTCATGGGCGGGGCCGAACAATTCCGGCGAATAAAACGGTGAGAGATATGGTCCGAACCTGAAATGCTGCCCCTGTAAGGCGGCCCACGTGGAGTAAACGATGAATGCCGACAAACCAAGAAACACAACCAGCGGCTGTACCCACCAATTGTCAGCTCGCTGCGTCTGTCCGAAACCCGTGCGCGACAATGGGACGTCAATCTGAGACATCGGGCCTCCTCACGCGTTCGTCCCGACCCTACATCCGCTATCAAGCGCTAGCCTGATTGCGATTGAAAACGGGCGGTAGCTATGATACCTCGAAATTCATTGTGGCTGTTTTCGGAAACATGCCTCGAATGAGCCGTGGAGCACCAATGAGCCCGAGAGCACGGACGCCGCATGCAATCAATCTCAGGTACGAGCGCGCTATGGTACCCGCGGTCTGTGTGAAGTCTCTTCAGACTAGCGAGCAGATGTTCGGCGAGCCCATCGGATTTTGAGAGAACTTCTCTGATACCAGCGGCAGTGAGCTTTGAATCTGCTTGAAAATACGTAGATTATCTCAGCCGCGCGGCAATACCGCCTTCGCGGAGTGGCTATTTCGGGGTGCTCCCAGCGATCACGAACTCCACGCCTCGCAAAAGAGGATAATGGTTGCCACAAGGAGTTTCTACAATGAGCAGCTTAGCTCTTTTGCAATCACTGAAGGATAGCATTCTCAGCCAAGCGAGTGTGAAAGCCATTTACGGCGAACCCATTGCAGCCCAAGGAAAAACTGTCATCCCGGTTGCGAAAATAATGTATGGCTACGGCGCAGGAGCCGGTACCGGCGGGGTGGGGGATGCCAGCGCACGCGGCGAAGGTGGGGGAGGCGGTGGAGGAGTAAGGGCTATTCCTGTGGGCGTTATAGAGATCAGCGATCAGCAGACCCGTTTTGTTCCAATTACCGACCACAAGAAGCTGACTGGAGCAATTCTAGCGGGCATCGGTCTCGGTATGTGGCTCGGTTGGCTCAGACGGCGCTGAAATCGTGTCGGCGTCACGCCACCTATTGAAGATTCGATCTAACCGCTACGCAAAAGGAGAAACTATGACTCGTGAAGCCAGATTGATGTCCGGGATCATCCTCATCACCGTGCCGACGATTCAATATGGTGGGTATTTTCTGCTGACCTCTTTGATGAGCAAGGGCAGCGGTTACATGGAGAACCCACTGCGGCAGAATTTTTTTCGTGCCGGGCACGCCCACGCGGGGGTCATCGTGATTCTTTCGCTCGTTTGCCAGATACTCGCCGACGCAGCAGTTCTACCCATCCCCCTGCTTTGGTTCATCCGAATTGGAGTGCCGCTCTCGGCAATTCTGATTTCGTCGGGGTTCTTTTTCTCGGTGCTGCCTCCAACCGCTACTCAAGCCAGTGGAGCGGTCGCACTAGTCTATGCTGGGGCGGTGATTCTCGCCCTCGCAGTAGTCGCGCTTGGGGTTGGTTTATTGCGGTCTCCTCAGCCGAGCTAAGGCTAGGTGTGGCAGGGGAGGAGTACGGGCCGTTGCCACAACACGGTGGATTGTCAATTTCACGAGAGTTTGGAGCTCCGTGTTCTGGAAACCAATGTATTGACCTCGGACCGGCCTTGGCAGACAATGGCAAAACTAGTTTATTGGAGGTTTAAATGGACTGGTCCTGTTTTGCAGAAGAGCTCTACGTTGGTGATTGGCGCGTTGAGGGAAGGGATCATGAGAACCAAGGCCAAGTGTATATCGCCATTTTCTCCGGCCCAAAGGCTCGCGAAAGGGCGCAAGAGTACGCTGACTGGAAAATCTCACGAGAAGAGCCCCGGCCACGGCTCCACAAGGTCAGCTGGATCCCAATAACATAATGTCACGCACAGCGCTCTGTAAGACGTGACTGATCGGTTGGTCATCACTAGGACGCGCAATGAGATAGTCCGCTGTAAGACTGCAAGATTAATCAGCAGCGACAATACTGTCCATCAGGGTGCGCTAACAGCACTGAAGGGGAGACGGTCGCCACAACGGAAGAAGGTCGGTCGCCGCGATTTCAACCCAGCGAGAAGTATTTGTGGGCTTCACGTAGATGAGCGTCAAATACCATGAGGCGAGCGTATCGGTTTGAAGGAGACTTCCCGCCCCGAGAACGAAACCTGTACAAACCTTAAAAAACCTTCAGGCATCCAAATCAAGCGAGGCATACCTTATGAATGGTAAGCACAGGCTTTCCTCCCCCGTAGCATCGTTGCTTACAGGAGCGTTACTGACGGCGGCGTTGCTTTTTACCACAGTATCGCGACTCCACGCCGAAGACCAAGACCGGTGTCAGCGCCGGATCGTTCACGCGGAGCATGAACTCCACGAGGCCATCGAGAAACATGGACGCCATAGCGCCAAAGCAGACCACGAGCGTCGCGAATTGCACGCGGCTCGGGAGCGTTGCTGGCGTGAACGTCACCGGTGGTGGGATGAGCATGAACACCGCTGGCACACCGAGCGCGATTGGGACGAGCACGATCACGACCGCGACTGAGCAGGCATCGCGCTTAGAAAATCCCCAATTTCAAGGACTGCTCGATACGGTACATGCTGTATTGCTCCCAGTCTATGCGTAAGCTAGTTTTGGAACAGGGTTCGCACTGAACCCTGACGGTCATGGGTTAGCGTCAGCGCGGCTGACATTCGAGACCCTCACGACCGTCTGCTTCTCCATACCTGAATCAGCAGTCTTCAGTTTGGACGCCCGTGCGGAGTTCACAGGTTCAATTTCCAATACCCTCTCAGCTGAGCCCGTTGGACTTTCTGCTCTCTTAATAGAAGGTTCAGCGCCGTGGCGACTGCATCTCGGGGCTTCCGAAGTTGCTCTGCCAAGTCCCGCTCGCTGACGACCACGTCCCCAGTCGGGTAGCGTTGATGGACATTGCGCCCATATCCTGAAATTTTGTCAGCCAACAATCGCAATTCCTTTCTTCTCTTTCGCTCGGCCGACTTGGCCCGCGCCTCGTCCGTTTCGAGAGCGCGCATGCCCATCGCAGCGAGCCCTAGGGCGGAAATTATCAGCGCAACCCAGCAGTACAAGGGGAGTGACGAAAGAATATTCATAACGGAATGCATGACTGGGAAATTGGGCAGTTGATATCCGCCACGCGCAGAATACCCCGTGCGTTTGCATGCCGTGAAGATTACAGAAGTCTTATGCCGCTACGCTTGAAATCTCCATTTGCCCATGCCTTCTGATCTGGATTTCCGCTTCCGAGTCCTGGGAAACGGCACTCTATACACAACGAAAGGGAGGACGACAGTCATAAATTCCAACTGCCACTACCTGCAAGTCGAAACTCTGCTTTGGTTGGCGGGTTTCTTGTAGCATGATCTCACTTGAAGATGCACTCTTGCCCAGGGGCGACGGATTCGGAAAGGGCGTGCGCAGATGATCGGTCGCCGCTGAAGCGATGATCGGTTATTACGACTACCACCTGGTTGCGCTCTCGGTCTTGATTGCGGTGCTTGCTTCCTATACCGCTCTTGACCTCGCGGGCCGCACAACCGCCGCACGCGGCAGAGTTCGTCTTACCTGGCTTGCAGGCGGGGCGACTGCCATGGGCGTGGGCATCTGCATTGCTAGGGTTGGTCTTTGGCGATTACTCGGCGGTCACGGTGCGGATCGGTACGCGGCAGTCCAGTGCTGAGTTCACATTTCTCTCCCGGCTTGGCACCACAGGTCGGACAACGGACGGTGATCGCCTCTTTTGTGCTGCGTTCTTTCTTGATCATGGAGAAAATACTATCCCGATTTCGGATGCAGGAAATGGTCAATTTTTAACAGCTGGGATCGAAGGTTTTAGTTGATGAATCGTCTCTACGTAACATCTCTCGTGGACGGTTCGTCCCGCTTCGTCGGTAGTGGCGGTCTCAAGCTTTACGAGTTTATTGCAGATGTAGCAGGTCAGTCGAAAAGCGCCGTTACTAGCCATTAGGCGAGCCTCTTCTCAAGGGAAGGGCTGGTATGGAGGACTATAGGACGAAGAAGTATGATCCGTCTGCCCGGTAGCGGACACAGTCGCTTTTAGTACAATCGGTGGATTAGCCTAATATATATAATTGCAGAATTTTGGACACTTGAGCCGAATAGTGCGTTGCTAGGACGGACGGGGTTTGCTGGATTCGAGTTGGAGTTCCCGGCGATCCAACAGGGCGATCAGTTGGTCAACGAGCTTCGCAAATTTGGCGGGGTCTTTTTCCTCTTGGATTAGACGGCACAGCCGATTCATCTCTTCGCGCTCGTCCGGCTCCATGGCGGGAGCGAGTCTAGCAAAGGGTTCAGAAGAGGTTCTGCCCGGCAGCGCACACAGATCACGGAACAAGGAAAAGCCCTGACTCCAAGGAATCCCCTTAGTTATTGAAGTCAGGGCCTGAGTGCCGTTCTTGGCACGCACGTTAGTCCCTATTGTGAAACATAACAAGAGTCTTTGGTCTCTACCTATTTCAAGAAGGCGCTCGGTAACCCGCCAAAGCCACTCCGGCGGCCTTCCGTTGATCATTGTTCAGCTTGGTGAAAAGCAGCAAGCCGATCCTCGCGCCCAAAGCGATGCGGGTGCCCGCGATCAGTATGATCTCAGCGATAGTAAGTTTCCGTTCCATCATGTTCCACCCACTTTCCTTTACCCACGCGCAATTCTATTCGGCGGGATATCGATCTTTGGATGCCCATTGCAGGCGGCGGGATTGTAACAATCCCGAACAGTTTGCGCGTCTCTCGGCACGAATCCGCTGAACCGAAAAATAGTAGTGGCGGCCCTTGACATGCATGTAAGATTTAGTCTGCGGAACCGCTGGCCCGGCGAGATTCGCATGGAACGGGAATACGACCTCTTCGAGCAGTTCCCAGATGGTGAACCCATGTGGCACGGCCACGCGGTAGGGCTGACGAGTGCCCGCCACAAATTACAGGAACTTGCCAGAACCACAAGAAATGAATGCTTCATAATGCATCTACCTACAAAAGAGGTTGTTGCCCGCCTGAATGTGCCTTCGTCCCGTGGCGTAGGCCGCAAACCGGTGGTCTTTCAGATCGCCTACGATAGCGGCCTAGCAACCGCGCGAACCATGGTATTGAGACTGCAAGGGTACGAGGTCGTTTCGGTTCTCGGTAATGAAGCAGCAAAAGTTGTGCTGAGCATGCCAGAACAGTGTGATTTTTTTATCGTCGGACATGCAGCGGATGATCAAGCAAGAAAGGAAATGGTTTCGTGGCTCAAGGCCCACTACCCAGATGTTCGGATCTTGGCGCTCAATCCTCCGAAAGGTAGTGAACTTGCCGGTGCCGATTACAACGTGAAGCTGAATGGGCCTGAAACCTGGTTGCCCATCATCGCAACCGCTCTTCGTGGCCCGCAGGAAAGCGGACCATCCTCCATCCTTTGAGGGCCTGACCCAACCTTTGGCTGGACTTGCGCTCGCGGCATTCGCTGGTTCGGTGTCGACGAACGCAATTTGCTTAATATTTTTCAGCTTCTCTTGCCACCCACATTGCAGATGCTTGGCAACTGCCCCCATGCGGTTGCTCGTCAAATGGTTGTGTTCAGAGTCATTACGGCGGTTGTGTTAGCAGTCAGTTTAAACTTTGCGGGCCTAAGTAGCTCGCAAACTTCTGATGGGCGACCGCCCGCGAATGAGTTTGCACGCCAGATCATCGACAACGAGTTGCAAGCCGAGAAAAACGATCGCAGTCATTGGATGCTGCGGCTAGAGACGCGAAAATCTGGAAAAACTGAAGTGAGGGAAGTAGTAGAGACCAAGGACGGAGACTTGGATCGGCTGATTTCGGTGAACGGAAAGCCCCTTCCGGAGGACCAGCAAAGCGAGCGGCAGCGAGGTCTCCAACGTTTGATAAGTAATCCCGCAGAGCTGAAAAGATCACAGCGAGAAAAAGATGAGGACCAGGTGCGAAGTCAACGGCTGCTGAAAACGCTGCCGGACGCCTTGGACTTTGAATATGGAGAACAGCGGGGAGAATTGGTCGAATTGAAATTCAAGGCCAATCCGCATTTCCGGCCTCTGTCTCATGAGGCTGCTGTCGTGCATGCGATGGAAGGCGTGTTGTGGGTCAACGGACGGCAAAAACGCCTGGCGGAAATTTCTGGACATTTGACGCACCCAGTGAAATTCGGCGGTGGCCTATTGGGGCATTTGGACGCAGGTGGACATTTTTATGTGAAGCAGGAAGAGGTTCAGCCCGGTTACTGGGAATTGGCGACCCTGGATGTAGATATGAAGGGCAAAGCGCTTTTCTTCAAAACCATCGGAGTGCAGGAAGAAATAAAGCGCAGCATGTTCCGCAGAGTGCGGGATGATCTGACTGCCGCGCAGGGTGCCAATCTGCTTTATCAGCAGGTGCGGACAACTAGCGACGCCCAGCCGAGAAGCAGCGACGACACGTGGGCCCACGACTAGCAATTGAACTATTGGGGGCAAAGGAGAAGCGTTTGGTGCCGACGAGTACACAAATGTCGCAATCCCCAGTTTAGGAGGAAGAGTCCTTTACACATCTCTCCGCCGCGCCCTTTGGGCGTCGGTCTCTTGTGCAACCGATGAACGGAAACGTTCCGCATAGGAGGCCGCCAATGGCTGACGATACCTCTCCATCTACCAAGAATCTAAAATTCCCGGACTGGCAGTGCGAGTTTGAAGCTGCACTTCTTGCGGCTGACCCGCAGAAGCTGCGGGAGCGCCTGGAAGCGGCAGAAGTCGCCATGGTTCTGCGGTCGCAGGCATTAGCCCACGGCTCGGACGGACACGTTGAGCAGCAAGCGATTCGTGACGCCATTGCCAAGCTACGGCTCATCCAGACGGAGAAGCTGGGCTATCCAGACTGGAACAAAAAATAACAGCGTATCAAGAGACCGCTATGCCTCTGACGCGCGTTCTGCTCGTCGACGACAGTGCGATTATGCGTTCCATGGTGCGCAGCTTGTTTGAATCCCAACCCAGCTTTGAAGTTTTAGGAGAAGCAGAAAACGGACAGGAAGCGATCGAGAAAGCGGCAAATCTCAAGCCTGATCTAATCATCCTGGACCTTGCTATGCCGGTGATGACTGGACTTGATGCAGCCCCGGTCCTCAGGAAAATGCTATCCTGCTACGCTGCTTATTCTGTTCACTGTCCATGAGGGCCGAGAGGTGACGAAGCTGGCTCTCGCTGCCGGAATCCACGCAGTGGTTTCAAAGACCCAGGCGGCGGCCACACTCATTACACAGACGCAAGCATTGCTGGCAAAAGGCAAGGTTGTCTGAAATGAACGGACGAGGCTAAGACTCTGCCCGTCGAATTGGGCCTTAGAGACCGATGGCAGTCGGCTGTATGCTGACGGCACAACTGAGTATTTGAGTTTTTTGCTCGACTTTTGAGTTCCGCCCTGCAAGTCAGGCGAAACCCACCGTCCAAAACCAGATGCAGACAATGAATGAAGGAAGGAGAGAATTCGATGAAACCAGAGCTTTTGCCCCGAGAGAGATGCAGCTATCGCGACTCATGAGGAGAACGTGCGCGCCCGCGCTTACGAACTGTATGAACTGCGCGGCAAAATGGATGGCCATGCGGAAGAAGACTGGCTTCAAGCAGAAAGCGAGGTCGCCGGAAGCAACAAACGCAAGGCCGTCCGAGCCTCAGCCTCAGGACCACTGTGACTAGAAATCGTTGGTGAAGCTGGTGCGGAGTGTTTGACGCCGCCGACATTATCGGAGAGGCGATTGGGCAACGTCGATCGTATAAGCAGTTCCTTCCCCGCGCCCCGTCGCCTCACGACCTCGGAAGCAGAGCCGTGGCAAAGCCAGAATTCGCATGCCCGAGCCAGCGGGAGTTACTTACTACAGGTGCTGCTGACCATCTTTAGGCTGTTGACCTCCAGATCGCCATACTCCTCTTTGCTGGATGCCTTCTCCACCTGTCCTTCGTTTTTCTCTTCGGCTTTCGATTCGTGGGTGCTGGAACCGGTGACCGTCACTTTGTGCCCGAGGTGCGGGTCCAACTTGACTGTGCTGCTGCGCAGTCCCCAGGTCTTTCCGTCCTCGCCTGTGATGGAAAACTCGTCGGCCTCGTCCCCCTTCTGCAGGCAACCGGTCACAGTCTGTGTGTGCGCAGCTTTCTCCGGTTTCTTTTCTTGCTTTTCCTGCGCACTGCCATACTGTGCCACCAGGGCGACCGGGCAAAGGCTTAAGAAAAGAATCGGGACCACCCAATAAGCTAACTTCGCAATTTTATGGGACATGGACCTACCTCATCTTTCTAGACGAAGTAGGCGAGGGTACGAGTGGCGAGATCCAAAACTTACCACGCCGCTCACATTTCGGCAAGCTCGCTCCCCCAGTGCCCGGCGGGAGGCACGCACTACCCCGTTCAAATTCTTGTGGCGGTCTTGCCAACCCCACGGCATTCATTGACTTGCCCGTTTCACAGACGTAGGATTCTGCTCCAGTGATCGGCCAGACCATCTCGCATTACCGCATCGTCGAGAAGCTGGGCGGCGGTGGCATGGGCGTGGTGTATAAGGCCGAGGACACCGAGCTTGGCCGCTTCGTCGCCCTGAAGTTTCTTCCTGATGACCTCGCACAAGACCCGCAGTCATTAGAACGTTTCCGCCGCGAAGCACGGGCGGCTTCAGCCCTGAACCACCCGAACATCTGCACCATCCATGAGATTGATGACCAGCACGGGCAAACCTTCATCGCCATGGAATTTCTGGATGGCCTGACGCTGAAGCATCGCATCGCGGGGCGACCGATGGAAACCGATCTAATCTTATCGCTAGCCATCGAGATTGCCGACGCACTGGATGCTGCTCACTCCGAAGGCATAGTCCACCGCGACATCAAGCCGGCCAATCTATTTGTGACCAAGCGAGGTCACGCGAAGATTCTAGATTTTGGGTTGGCGAAAGTCGTGACTCCAACGAGTTCTGCCAGCCAGATCGCAGCGGCTGGCACACAGACCGGCTCGATCGACGAACAACACTTGACCAGCCCGGGAACTGCGTTGGGGACCGTCGCCTACATGTCCCCCGAGCAAGTGCGAGGAAAGGAATTGGACGCACGCACTGACTTGTTCTCGTTTGGCGCGGTGCTATACGAAATGGCAACCGGAACTTTACCGTTTCGGGGTGAGACCTCGGCAGTAATTTCTGAGGGAATCATGAACCGCGGCCCAGTGCCTGCGCTTCGGCTGAATCCCGAGGTACCAGCCGAACTGGAACGAATCATTGGCAAGGCGCTGGAGAAAGATCGCGAAGAGAGGTACCAGACCGCCAGGGACATGCTCGTGGATCTGAAGCGGCTGCGGGGCCAGCGTGTTTCGGGCTCGGTCAGTGGATCCGTGGCGGCAATCCCATCATCGAAGAGCGCGAAGCGCAGTGCGCTGACCTGGGGTCTGGGGCTGACTGGAGTAGCGGTGCTGGCAGCGATCCTGTTGGCGGCACTTGCGCTTCCTGTCATTCCGGATCCTAAGGTTATACGCTTCAACAAGGTTACGAACACCTCGGGATTCAAAGATTGCCCTTTTTCCGCGGGCAATCTTCTGTATTTCGTTCAGCGGGAGGACCCTGCGGGGCGTGGCGTCCTCATGCAGCTCTCCACGGCGGGTGGCGATCCGCTCGCGATTCCTAGTCCTCTAGGAGCGATTTCAGTAATTGACATCTCGCCCGACGGTTCCGAACTACTGGTAATGCAGGACCGCAGTGATGCAAACGAACTTCCCTTGTGGATCCTGCCGGTTCCCAGCGGCTCACCGCGACGCGTGGGAGAGGTGATTGCACATGACGCCAGCTTCTCTCCCGATGGCGGCAGAATCGCCTATGCGAGCGGGTATGACCTCTCTGAGATGAGGACGGATGGTTCTGGAGTCCGCAAGATAGTATCCGCTTCGGGATACATCGATTCACCTGCCTGGTCGCCGGACGGGAGACGATTGCGTTATCGGGAAACAGCCGCGGGCAGCCAGAGCGGGACGCTTTGGGAAGTGGGCGTGGATGGCGGCCACCCCCATCCTTTATTCTCGGGTGCCGGAGGCTTGTGCTGCGGGGCGTGGACTTCAGACGGCAGGTACTTTCTATTCAGTTCGAGAGTCGCAGGCGAAGAGGGCATCTGGGCTGTGCGGGAAAAGACCAGCTGGTTTCAAAGAGCTAGCGGCAAGCCCGTGTTGTTGTCCACAGGCCCCTTGAACTACCTTTGCGCCATTCCCAGCAGGGCGGGCAAGCAGATCTTTGCGACCGGTGAACAGGCCCAAGCCGAATTGACTCGCTATGATGCAACATCCAAGCAGTTCGTTCCGTTTCTGGGAGGGGTGCCGGCCGAACACATGAGTTTTTCGCGCGATGGGCAGTGGGTAGCCTACGTCACCTATCCCGACGGCGAATTGTGGCGCTCCAAGGTGGACGGTACCCAGAAGCTCAAACTCGCGAGTGGGGTGCGAGCTTTAATGGTGGATTGGTCCCCGGATGGAAAGCAAATCAGTTTCGTGGCCAGACAGCCGACGGTGGCTCTCCAGATAATCTCCGTGGACGGCGGCAAACCGGAGTCGCTGCCCATGGGTGATTCTCCAACCTTGAGCCACTCGTGGTCACCGGACGGAAATATCATCGTATTGGGGGAGTGGGTCGGCACGAAGGCACCAGTCCTGAGGCTGCTCGACCTCAAAACAAGGCAGACTTCCATCGTGCCTGGATCGGAAGGTCTAATCTACCCGATCTGGTCACCCGATGGCCGCTACATTGCCGCCGACGCCTATGGCGGACCCCGGAATGGCGCGTGGATTTATAACGTGTCCAGTCATGAGTGGAAGAGATTACCTCTGGTGGAATACAACTACTGGGTCTGGTCGCACGACAGCAAGTACATCTACTATGACGATCCCTCCGGCGACCAGACGACTGCCATGCGTCTGCGAGTGGCCGACGGCCAGATCGAGAAGGTTGCCACTCTTACAGGCATCCGCCGGGCGAGGGGAGCCTTTGGCGAATGGTTCGGCTTGGGTCCGGGTGACGCCCCTCTGTTATTGCGCAATACCGGAAACCAGCAGATCTATGCCCTCGACTGGGAAGCTCCGTAGAGTGGGGTTGAAATCAGGCAATTACACAGTTGACCGCTGGTCTTGAGTGTTAAGGCGATTTCGCAACAGTTACATTGAAATGCTGACGTGTGCCCACGTCCAACCCCTCTTTACCAAGGCCGCTGTACTGAAGGCACTTGCTACGCTTATAGTGTCAGCAGCAGAGGAACAAGCCAACGGATAGGTATTGCCACAGTTCTGTCGACAGCGCGGCCCGTCCGGCGACCCAGAAGGGGAAGGACAGGTTCCCTGTCGAGCACATAAAGTCATCGCGTGTCATGGCAGAGTAAAGTTTACAGTGATCTGAATGGGCATCTTTACCGGTTGGCCGTTAAGCTTATACGGTTGGTAGTGCCACTGGCGCACAGCATCGATAGCAGCCTGAGCAAGGACAGCATCACCACTTACTGTCCTTAGATTTCGCACCTCTCCAGCTTCGTCAATCACAGCCTCCAAGACGACCGGCCCCTGCAACCGCGCAGACCGCGCATCTGGCGGGTAGATCGGCTGCACTTTCCGCTCCAGCGAGCCACCAGAGACGCCCTCTGAAACCATAAGGGGAAGGTTCGCCTGCCCGAAAAGCGCGCTGTCCGCTACATTTGCATCTTTGCCGAACCCGCCTGTAGTGCCGATCAACGGTATCGGTGCGAGCGGTTCCGCGGCATTAGCGGGCCCCGCGCGGTCGCGGGTTTGGCTCGGCCGGGACGGAACGACAATAACGTCCTTGCCGGACAGAGACTGTACCCGAGCAGCCTTTTGTGCTTCCACCTTGTACGAGCGATCCGAAGGAGTTGGGTAGGCAGATGTGACGTTTCGACCGACTGCTCTAGGCTGTGGAATATTCAACCGGCGTCGAGTTTCCATCGTTGCAGCACTTGCTGGCACCGTCTCGGCCCGCGGTACGGTCTTAGTCGATGGGACGACGGTACGTTCCGTTCTGTGCCACGGCTTCCAAACCAGGATGGTGAGTAGGCCCGCAAGCATGAAAATCGCAATTGCTGCAGCAGCGTAATACTGCCGTGATGCAACAGGCGCCGTCCACGTCCTCAGCCTCTTTGCCAGCAGGCCCGCGGGCGCGAAAATTGCGACTGCTGCAGCGTAATAATGCCGTGATGCAATAGGCGCCGTCCACTTCCTCAGCCTCTTTGCCAGCAGGCCCGCGGGCGCGAAAATTGCGATTGCTGCAGCGTAATACCGCCGAAATGCAATAGGCGCCGTCCACTTCCTCAGCTTTTCGCTGCGAGAAGGCGAGGCATACGAGTTCACCTCGGCCTCAGGAGTCTCCTGCTTAGCCTCACTCCTCCGCCCTGACATGACCTTCGGAGATCGTGTCCTGATTTTCTTGTGTAACGCGTCCGCTGACGGCAGTGACAAGTTCGGCAAGTTGCTGGAGGATTTGCAGATGACAATCATCGAAGGCGTGGGGCTGACCGGCAAACACTTCCAGGATGCCTGCGACCGTGGTCGACTCAAAGATTGGTACGACTGCAATCGAACGCAATCCGAGTTGCCGGCACACTTCGGGATCTAGGCGGAGATCTTCTTCCGAATCTTCACAGCGCAGAGCCTTGCCGGTGCGCAAACACTCGCCCGAAATTCCGAAATCTGCATCCAGCTGGGCACCCAACGACGGGCTCGTCTCACCACAACGTGCCCGACACAGGATGACCGCCCCGTGACGCAGAGCAACGGCAGCCCCGCTTGAGCCGGTGAGAGCCTGTGCATGCTTGACGATTTGATCCAGAAAGGCATCGAGATCCAGACCGTGTGTTTCCATCTGTTCCCGCAATACGGCCACGTCCTCCGGAGAAAGGCAGACGCGTGCCGGCTCCACCAATTGAAAGCTCCGGGCGAGAGAATGCGAGCCAGTGACAGGCTCCCTCTCCTCACGAGGTGAGGGGAACGGTATCGGTTGATGAGCCATTGCAACTCCTTGGAATCAGCCAGAGTCCAGAGTCGTCGCAGCGCGAACGAAAAAGTCGGAGCACAGCTTGATGGGGTAAGTGTGTCCCATCTCTATTCCCGTGTCAATCGCTCCGAAAGTGTTTTTCATGGTTCCACTAGAAGATTGCCCTTAGCCGGATAACGGATGTGGGGCGCAAAACCTCACGAGCGCGATTCGCGGAAGGAGACTGTTCACAAGCTTCAAAAAACAACTTCCCCGCTCCTTCTTGGACAGGTCCTCCACTGTTCTGAATGCTGTCCGAGAGGAATCGCTGTTCTCCTCCAGACTGTTTAAATCAGGCCATGGCGCACAATGACTTCTTCTTGTCGTGAAACCCGCCGCCAAAAGCGATTCGTTCATCAGAGGTCGGACCGTCGCGAAGTCCCGTTGACAGGTTTTCTGTGCACTGTTATGCTATTTATATCGTAACACGATATGTATCTAACGACATCCCGCAAGCAAGCGCTTCAGATCGTCGAATAGATTGGCTAGAGTTCGGAGGCCATCTGTTGGGAGGTTTCCATCGTGGCCCATACAGAACAGTTTACGGACGAAGATAGGGGCATGCGGATAACCTGCTTTGTCCTGTGCGCAATAGTGATTGCTATCTGCATTGGTGTATTGCTGTACGTTATGTTTCTGTAACGGAAGTGGGAAAGTCCTTCGATACCAATGCGTCGAGTGCGGGTGCTGGTCGCGAACAAGAACAAAACCCATCAACGAACCAGTGGTTGAATTCTTGGCGCGCCAGAAGAAGTCTTCTCGACCGCCAGTCCTACTGCGTCCTCCAGTGATCGGACGCGGGCGGGTCCGCAGAGAACGAGCGCGGCGCTCTGCGATCATCATTGTTTAGCCAGTTTTAGAGCTTCATCGGATGGTTTTTCTACTACCTCGATCTCGCCCTGTTGGTCCGTGACCTCGACTCGCACGTCATCATTTTGACGTTCGACAAATACGTCGACAGATCCATCGCTCGTGCGAAGGCCCTTAATCGAAAGCTGCGGGATGCCTTCTGGCAGGAAGGGGCGGTCAAACGAAACCCGGTTGTTGGCACCCTGAATCGAGACTCCTAAGCATGCCTGAATCACTAAGAATACCGCTCCCGCTGCCCAAGCCTGAGGTGAGCACGCGACAGGATAAAGCGTGGGGCCTACGTTGCGACGACGATCCAGACCGCAGAACAGTTCAGGAAGACGGCCAAGATCTGCCCACCGACTTGCATCGAGCAGGCCGAGCAGGATTCGACCCGCCTTGTCCTTACATTCGTATTTCGCGAGGCCACTTGCAACGATAGAGTTGTCATGCGGCCAAATGGAACCGTTGTGGTAAGAAAGTGGATTGTACCGAACTTGTCCCGAAGCGACAGTGCGGACGCCCCAACCACTGAAGGAATCCGATGCCAACAGTGTTTCTGCAACCAACCGACCTCTCTCAGAACTGGCGATCCCAGAGTACAGGCAGTGACCAGCATTCGATGTTCTCACCCGGCACTGTTTCTTGCGCCCATCGAGCGCCAACACGTAGGTAGACAGATCCTCGCACCAGAACGCCTCTTCAAACTTTGCGCGAAGTTTCTCTGCATCAGACTCAAAGGCGCGGCATCTCGCTTTGTCACCCAACGTCTCGCTCATTCGGGCCGCGGCCAATTTGGCCGCATATACGTAACCCTGCACCTCGCATAAAGCGATCGGCGCTTCCGCCAACCTCCCATCCGCGTGGAAAACCGAGTCATTCGAATCCTTCCACCCTTGTTGAACCAAACCCCTGCTGGAGCGTTGTGCGTACTCCACAAAGCCATCGCCATCGATATCTCCGAATTGGTTGATCCATTGCAGTGCGAGCTCGATGTGCGGCCACAACTGCCGCAGAAACTCACGATCATCCGTCCGCTCGAAATATGAACCGGCTAGCACAATGAATAGAGGAGTCGCGTCCACACTTCCGTAGTAATGCCCGAACGGGACTTCACCAAGAGCAGCCATCTCTCCACGGCGCATTTCATGCAGGATTTTGCCAGGCTCGGCCTCAATGGTCGGATTGAAATCTGTGGCCTGCGTTTCTGCCAAGTACTGCAGAACCCCTTTGGCAATCCACGGGCACAGCCAAAGCATTTGGAGCGCCGTAATGATTCCATCCCGGCCAAATACGGTACTGAACCACGGTACTCCGGCGTAGGGATAATTCACTTCGGGGTTGCCGATCATCATCATCTGGACATCGGAAACTGAACGTCGGATCCAATCGCTAAAACGAGAATTTGAACTGCTAATTCGGGGAAAAGTTTCGGAGGTCGTTGTCTGTTCGCTCCTGGCAGAAATAATCGCGCTGCTATAGCCAATCGACTCGTGCGGGTCACGAGAGTCGCAAGAAATTCTTAAATGGCAGATTGCCTTCTGTCCCGGTGGGAGATGTACTTCGAACTCCAGGTGCGATGCCGAAATACTCTTGGGCACGGGTTCGCATTGAATGTGAGTTTGACGAATTGTCTTATCCAGACCTTCATACGAGAGCAGCACGGTGTCACGCTCAACTTGATCTTTCAACCTCTGGCCTGTTCTTTGCCGGTGCATACCACGCACCTCGAATATGTCTGCGAAGTCGGCGGCAAAGGTTACGCTGAATGGCAGCGACAGAGCGGCAAGGCCATAATTGACGATCGTGAACTCCTCATAGCAGACTTCATGCCATAAGAATTTCGAGCGCTTTAGATGTAGCGTACCGCGAGGTATGGCAATTTCGTTGAGGTGTAAGACATCGAGATTGGTGAGGTCGGCGGTGAAGAGAAAGTTATTCGCTTCGATGACAGAACTGAGCGGTAATGGCCGAGCATTCCATAAGCGAAGTAGCAGCTCTGAAACGTGACGAGTGCCTTCACAGTAAAGTCCCTGCTCGCCCAGTCCAGCCGTTTGGATATCGCCCAGATGATCGAACACGGAGAATAATCTGCCGTATTTTAGTACTCGGGCGCGGTCATCGGCAGGCGACGACTTCGCAGCTATGTAGTACTGTGGTGTGATGGCATGTTCGTCCAACTCAGAACTCCGTCCGAAGCGGTGATCATCGAGATTTTTCGTAGAACCACCCGTTGGTAAATAGTTAAATAGTCTTTGGCCATGCGCTCGGCATCGAAATGCTGTTCAAAGTATTGCCGACATTTTTTCCGATCGATTTCTTCAATTCGTTTGACTGCTTTTACGGCGCCTTCCAGGTTGGGGACCACAAATCCTGTGATACTCTCTTCCACTACCTCTGGGACGGAGCCGCGCGGGTAAGCGATTACCGGCGTGCCGCAGGCCATCGCCTCAATCATCACCAGGCCGAAGGGTTCCCGCCAGTTGATGGGGAACAGAAGTGCAGCGGCATTGCCGAGGAAAACCTCTTTCTCTGGATAGCCAATTTCGCCGATGAACTCAATGAGGGGGTGGTCCAGTAGTGGCTTGATTGTGGCCTCAAAGTATTCCACATCTACCCGATCGATTTTGGCTGCGATCTTCAGCGGCATTTCAGCTCGTTTCGCAATCTCGATCGCCTGGTCCAAACCCTTCTCAGGAGAGGTCCGTCCGAGGAAAGCGAGATAACCGCCTCTTCCTCCGCCTAGAGAAAAAGAGTCCCGCGGCAAACCATGATGGATCGTTCCTTGCCAATTCGCCCAAGGCAGAGGCTCACGCTGAGCATCCGAAATTGAGATTACCGGCACGTCCTTGAAGTGCCGATAAAGGGGATCCAGATCGGGAAGGTCGAGTCTGCCATGAAGCGTTGTAACGTGCGCGACCCGTTGGCGGCGGCTGAAGGGAAAGTGCAAATAATCAACGTGAAAATGGACTATATCAAAATTTTCTATTTCTCCGAAAACTTCGTCCAGCATGATCACATGATGCGCCAACTGGTCCACGCAATTCGAATCCAATCGCAAGGCTTTTTTGCAGGCTGGGACTAGGCGGGCACTGGTCAGGGAGTCGCCACTCGCAAACAGAGTTACATCGTGGCCAAGACGGACCAGTTCCTCCGTGAGCCACGATACAACACGCTCCGTGCCTCCATATAGTTTGGGAGGAACGCTTTCGTAGAGTGGTGCGACCTGTGCGATTCTCATTGATCGAAATTGATCCGGTTCTTGCGGTTGCCAAATGTAGTTCCGAGCTACCAAGATTCTACAATCCGCTTCGATCTTCAACCATCAGGATAACGCTGTATCGCTCTACAATATATGTGGGCCGATGGAGATGACAGACGGCAAAGAAGCCGACAAGCGACACCGAGCCCTATGGACAGGGCGCCCGTAGTCGCCGATCGGCATAGTTGGAAATATCGGAGCAGTGAAGTGAAGCGGTCGGAGGATTGGATGGGGCATTGCCACCATTAACCCATGACCGCTTCACAGGTGTTTCATCTGCAATCACCATACCTTGTAACAATGTCGATAACTGTTCAATTATGTACACTTCCGGGTACGCCGCCACTCGCCGACGCCTCGCAGCCGCCCAACAGGAACCGCCACATCTAGAGATTTGCGGCCTCCATTCTGGCTTCAGGGGGATGGTAAACGTTTCGCCTCTCGGATAATCAGTTATGAATATCACGCTCGCTGCCCGCACTCGGCAACAAGAATAAGGAGCGCTTGATGGTCGGGCTTCAATGTCATCCGGTCGAAGAACTCGACTCTTGGCATTTTGTTGCTGGTTGCACTAATTTCGGGTAATTGACACTCCCCAGGGACCAGAGTAGGTTGGTGGCATATTTGAAAGATAGTGGTCGCCGCGCAAATCTGCGCGACGTTCCTTTCACCCTTCTTATCAACCGAAAGGAGCGCTTTCCATGTTTACCGGAGTTGTTGAAATCACCAGCAAGTCCGGAAAAGCACGTGAGCTTTGCAACATCATCGATGACAAGGTGCTGCCCATTTTGAGGAAGCAGGCCGGATTCGTGGACGAGGCCGTAATCGTCTCAGACACGGAACCGAATCGCATCCTCGCGCTCAGCTCCTGGAATACGCGAGAGGATGCCCAAAACTACGAGCATGCACAATTCGACACGGTGAAGAAGACGGTACAGCACCTGCTCGAAAATGCGCCCGTGGTTCGGACCTTTAATGTTCACACCTCTACCGCCCACAAAGTCGCTGCAGAGAAAGCCGCCTGAAACAACCTACCGCGCAGGAGGCGGGCCCACACCTGGCCCGCCCTTGCGCTCGCAGATACAAGGAGGAAATTATAAATGAGTACAAGAAATGTGGAAACGCTCCGTGCGGCGCACGAGAGCTGGAATAAACGCGATTTCACCGGCGTCGTCCGCAACGCCGCCGAAGGGCTTGCGTATACCGATCACAGCCGGAATCTCACGTTAAACTCCCGAGACAAGTTCAGGGAGTGGACTGAAGGATGGGCCAAGGGCTTCTCGGATGGCCGCATCACCAATCCCCAATACATCGACGCAGGCGACATTGTCGTCGCCCAGTTCACCTGCGAAGGAACCAACGACGGGCCGTTTGCTTCACTGAAGCCGACCGGGCGCAAGATGTCTCTGCCCTTCTGCGAAATCTGTCACTTCGACAAGCAGGGGCGCGTCGTATCCGGAGGCTGTTATTACGATCAATACACACTCTTGACGCAACTCGGACACATCCAACCGCTCGCCGTGGCAGCGTAAGCCCGGCGATGCGATCAAATCCTCACCCTCCGAAAAGGCGCGCTCGCCGCGCCTTTTTCCTCAAGACTCCCTGAACTGAGACGTTCCCGCAAAAGATAGGTCCGGGTTACAAACGCCGCATTCGGCCACTCTGCCACCTCTCCGGCGTGCGAGCGATATTCGTGCAGAGTTTCATTTTATCGCGAGGTTTGCCTCTGGCCTGATTGCATCCGAGGGTGTACGATTCTCTTTCTTAGCAAGCGGCTGAGTGAACGGCCTTATTGTTAGCGAATGCTAGCGGGCAATCGGGGAAGCGATGCGCGTCTTCTTCCTGGGGCGTAGCGCAGAGGAAGCGGTATTCTCGCCTCCGCATTCGATCTTCCCTGAGCGACAAGCCTGAGCAACGAGCTTGAGCAACGAGGAGGAGCCGTGATACTCGATACGGAATTATCCCTTCGCGCATTATCCCTTCACGAATTGTCCCTTTACCCAGCCAAAGCCGTGGCAGCATTCTTGTGCATCCCCTTGTTTCTGCTCCTGTGTGTGATCCCGGGACTCTCGCAAAAATCCCAACCCGCGAACCACGGCCCGAAGTATGACCTGCAAACCGAAACGAAAACCAAGGGAATCATCGATGAGATCAATCTGCTCACGGTGGGAACCAGGAAAGACTTTACGGAATTGATCATCAAGAGCGGAGAGGACAAGGTCCACATCTATGTTTGCCCTAAACCATTCCAGGAGGAGATGGGCATCAGTTTCAGCAAGGGCGATGAGATCACGGTCACCGGTTCCAAAGTGAAGCAGGATACTGCAGATGTGACTCTTGCCCGACAGCTCGTGAAGGGCACGGACACCATGTTGTTCCGGGACGACAAAGGCAATCCAGTGTGGGATTGGCGCACTGGGAAGTGACTGGATGTTCCTCACATCCCTCTCGAAGAAGCTCGGTAGGGCACCCGATTCAGTTCGTCTGGTCACTTGCGTCCGGCATCTTCAGCCATTCAAATAAACATTGGCGTCAGAAGAAAGCAACCCGAGTGAAGGCTGGGTCTCTCCGAAACGGCAATGGCAAACCTGTCGATCTGCGGAGCGTCATCGGCCGGACGATTGTTCTCACGCTGACTGCGAAGAACATCGAATGGAAGACGTTGTACGCAGGCCGACGTGGAGCAGCGACGATACTGAGACAGCTGACCGGAAACGCACTCGCTGCGAAGGAGTTCCTCCGGCACAAAAGTCTCGCGGTGACGACCGACAAGTATGTCAAAGCAATGCCAGAGGCTCCACTGAAAGGAATCAAACTGCGCGAAGCCGCCGCGCACGCGGGCAAGTGAACTGCTGCCGGCATCGTGATAAGAGCATGGAACTAGAAGCGTGCTTGTGGTGTCTTTGTAGATGGAAGGTCCAAACGATAGCATACGTTTTTCCTAATGCCCGGAGTCTGTGCCAACGCGTGGCAAACGGATGGGTGTGAGTGGACTATCGGATACCTATGGCGGTGGACGAACTTGTTAGAGCGACTTGCCCTGCTCGGGCTCGCGCTCATGCTAGCGCATATTGTTGTAGTTGCCATCCGGGTTTCCTACCGCTACTACTCGGCTCGACACGCAGAAGCGACGGATACCGCTAGCCAAGCATTCCAGCGTAATCGAAGGGAACTGATAGCCAGACTAAACGTCTGGGTTGACTCCCTGAAATCCATCGCCTCTACTGCGCCATACCTCGGACTAGCCGGTACCTGTCTCGGCATTCTGAGCGTGTTTAGGGGCTACGACGGTTCGAAATATGGCTTCTTCGTCATGGTCGTCACAGAAATAGACGCGGCGTTCATGTCAACTGCTGCGGGATTACTCGTGGCCGTTCCAGCTGTACTCTCCTACAGTTGTCTCCGAACGCTCATTGACTTGCTTGAGAGCGAAGTGAACCGCCCGGAGCGAACCAGCCGACAACATCGGGTCGCCCGCCAAAGGCTCCCACTTGCGGGACGATTCTCAAAGATTCCATTTGCAGTAATAGCGGCGCCGGTGCTGGCTCTGTGTATCGGAGGGTTCATGACGTTCTCATCGTTCCGCACCTCAAGGGGGTTACTCGTCGGTCTTGCCTCGACGCCCTGCGAATATGATGGTGGCGACCGGGCCCTCACTCTGCGCCTAACCGATACGGGCAAGCTCTTTCTTAATACCGAGGAGGAAGACAGGCACAGCCTGGTGGGTCGCTTGTCAGAAATTTACAAGAGGCGAGTGGACCGGGCGCTCTATCTACTTGCTGAGGATGGCGTTCCCTTTCAGACTGTAGCTGACACGCTCGACATTGTGGGAACGGATAAGCTTAACATCACCGTGCGGCTGGTCACGCCAACAGCAATCAGTGCTCATTGCCCTGAACGTCATACTTCAAGGTAATTGTTACCGACAAAATCGAGCGTGCGAACTCCGCGATTGGCGCGGGTTTCGCTTAAGTAACCGCTCGAAAAACCTTAACCAAAGATGACACCCTTCGGATGGGCTCAGGGCGGGCAGGGTCACATCGGGTAAATCACGGCGGAGCTTTGGTGGCTGCTGCGCGGTTGTCGTAAACTTAAACTTCGTGACGAGACCCTTCGCAGCAGCGCAACCCGATTCGAAATTCGAACGTGAGATCGAGATTGCCTCTCCGCAGCCACCCGTGGAAACGGATGCGATTCGGATCTCGAAGCCGGCTCGGGTCGCCGCCGGATTTACATCTCTGATCAAGGCGGCGGAGATCACGCTGCAGGAGCCGGGACTCGTCCGCGGCATCAAGGCACTTCGCCAGCTCAATCAGTTTGAGGGCACCGACTGCCCGGGCTGCGCGTGGCCGGATCCCGACGAAGACCGCGCGCTCAACGAATACTGCGAGAATGGCGTCAAGGCGATTGCGGAAGAAGCAACGGCGAAGCGCATCACGCCGGATTTCTTCCGCCAGTGGAGCATTGCGGGACTCTCGCGGCAATCAGACCATTGGCTCGGCCATCAGGGGCGGCTGACGCATCCCATGGTGAGACTTGCTGGATCCAGACACTACCAGCGGATTTCGTGGGCCGATGGTTTCGCCATGATCGCGCAGACGTTGAACGCGCTAGCGAGTCCGAACGAAGCAATCTTCTACACCTCCGGCCGCACCAGTAACGAAGCGGCATTTCTCTACCAGCTCTTCGTGCGCTGCTGGTGCCGATCGGCAGCGTGGCGCTGAAGAGCAACACTCCGACCTCCAAGGCCGTGGTGGTGACCCTCGCGGCGTCCCGCGTCGAGAACGAGCGGAGGGAAGAGAACGCCCTGGAAGTAAGTGCCTCACGTCCGTGACGCGGGCGCGCTCCTCTTCTCGTTTCTTGAGCCGTCTTTCTTGATCGTCCTTCTTTATCCCGAACAGCGTTTGCTTCAGCGTGCTGTGGCACATGCAGACCCGGACGTGTTCGGGTTTCGTAACAAAATTAACTTTGCGGCGCTGCGAACCCGAATTGATGAAAAACTCGTCAGCAACTGAGGGGGATCAGTGGATCCGAAGGACTGCCCGCGCTGCGGCGGTACCGGATACATTGCGCGGCCCGTGGACATCAGCGGTAAGTCTGAGGGCGTTGCATTTATCCGTTTGAAGTGTCCGGCCTGTGCCGGCAGTGGACGGAAAACTTCGAGACCTCCTTCGACCGCGGGCTGACCGCACGGCCTGTGGTGCTTGCGTAAAACGTACGAGCCTGGGGCGTCACGCTCCCGCCGTGAAGTGGCGTTCCGGGCCGGACGTCACGATGCCGTCAGGCGATGCCGGCCTCTTTGGTGCGGGTTCGGCGGCGCGGAGCGGCAGCGGTTTCGATCCGGTTGCGTCCCGCGGCTTTCGCACGGTAAAGAGCTTTATCGGCTGCCTGAATTACTTCTTCCGCAGATGCGTTTTCCCGCCGTGAAGTTGCGACTCCGATGCTGGCTGTGACCGAGAGTTCTGACGATGCCGGCGCGTTCGCGCGAGCAAGTTGCCGGATCGCGTGCCCGGTTTGGCCGCGTCCGCGGCCCCGCTGGATGCGGCGGTCGGGGCCGCGTGTCTCTTGACGGCGATCGGGGCCGCGCAGTCGGAGCTTGCTCGATTCGATGGTGGCGCGCAGCTTTTCCAGATGCTCCAGGACGTCACTTGTCGTCTTGCCGGCAAACACAATCGCAAATTCCTCTCCGCCGCAACGGTAAGCTTGCCCTCCGCCTGTGACTCGCGCCAGGCGCGAGGCGACCATGCGCAATACCTGATCTCCTGTGTCGTGGCCGTAAGTGTCGTTGCAGCGCTTGAAGTGATCGATGTCGACCATCGCGATGGAATAGGGAGCTTCGAGGCGAAGCAATGCATCGTGGAAGGCGCGGCGCGAAGGCAGCGTCGTGAGTTCATCGTGATAAGCGAGCAAGTAGGAAGTCTCGACCACTGCGCCTGCGAGGATGATTGCGGCGGTGGCGAAATATGCGACGGGGATTCGTCCTACTCCTCCAAAATGGAGAGCGAGAAGCGACGCCGCGAGAGCCCAGAGAAGTCCGCCTTCCACTGGCTTGTGGAACAGCAGAAAGCGTATGAGCAACACCACGACGGCTGCGGCGAATGCGAGCAGAGTGGCGAAAGCCAGCGGCGGCGGCGCGATAGTGTGATGCAGAGCGCGTTGCGCTGCGGCTGACGGTTCAGGACGGCAGAGCACCGCGACTATTACCGACTGGACGAACAGCATCAGGCTTGGTGGCGCGAGGCTGGAGGAGGTGAATCCTTTTTCTTGCTGAAACGAGAGCAGAACAAAGTTGAGAGGCAAGAGCAGGCCGACCGCGGCAAGCGCGGTGCTGCCGGGTCCGGTGGCTGCGACGTGTCCTTTGGAGAAGTATTCGATTGCTTGTTGAGCGAGGAATAGAGACAACAACGCGAAGAAGATGCGGCTGGAATGAAATCGCCAGGCGAGTAGCAGTCCCGCGATGGTCGCGGCGCAGAAGGCGTAGGTGACGATCGTGATGTTGGGCGCGAGCAGCCCGGTGTGCAGCAGCGCGGCAATGGCCGCCAGACAAATGCCGGGCGTCAGCAGGGACTTCATCGAAGGTGGGCTCCGGTGTTAATGGGAACGTTCCTGGCTGCTGACTCCTTTGGGATTGTCTTCTTGTGATTATCGCTGGCGGCGAGGGGCGGGAGTGATTGACGGATCGGGTTCGCGTGGGAAATCGGCTTCGGGCTTCGGGAAAGTCGGCCGGCGATTCGCTTGAATGTTCCAACTGGAACATTTCGATTTGCAGAAAAGTTTCTCTGTAAGTTGTTGATTCTTCGTGCGGGCTTTTGGGCGGGGCAATGGAATCAAGGGTTTAGGTTGTGGAAGAAATGTCTACTTTCGAGGGGGTCGAATGCCTACTAAAGTAGACTTGACAGCCGCGGGTTGTACTTTATAAGGTACGGGTGCGTAGCCGGTGGAGGACGCCTGGTGCCCTTCCGGCTTGCCCCTTCCTAAATTCAGTCTGAGTCAAGGAAAACGTCAAAGGCGAGCGCTGCACGCATCCGTGGTTCCCACCCTTGCGCAAAGGACGCGCAAGGATGGGGCACCCTCGGCGTTTTTGGGGACAGGAGGTCAAAAACCTCGCTCCTGTCCCTCCCCAGAACGGAGGGACCAGAACGGGCACCCGCGCACTTATTTTGGAATCGATTAGTTCTCGGCGGTGTCTGGTAAATAGAGAAATAATAATGTGATTGCATTCAGAGTGAACATCCGCAGCGCCGGCACTTCGCCGTTCCATACGCTTGACTCCCACATCAAGAACCATTCTCCGCCAATCGTAATGAACCCGAGCGACCAGAGCAGTAATCCCAGCCAAAGACCGGCCGCGGGCAATGCTTTCGCAGCCTCAAATTCTTGTTTGGAGCGGAGGGCTAAAAACAGGCGCTTCGCACCGAGCCCGCAGATGCAGCCCGTCATGAGTTCCCACAGGATGATCGTCCAACAGGCAACGTGGTGCACTTGAGGGTTGCGTATGGCCCGCCACAGCACATTCGCATCGGCGGGGATCGAGTCCATGCACAAGACATGCTGGACAAACTTGAAGTTGGTGTCGTAGTCGATGATGTTGTTGAAAGCCACTAGCAGGAAGTACAACGCGAGAGTGCTGGTTAGCAGTGTCTTTCCGAGTCTGGAGAGCAAGGTTCGGTTCTCCTTCAATGCGATGACCAGGCGGTTTTCAGGAATTCTTCCAGCACGTGGTTGAATTTTTCTGGGTCGTCGATGAAGAGGGCGTGGCCGTCGCCGTCGAATCGTTCGAGACGGAGTTTGTCGCCTAGTTTCAATTTCAGGAAGTCGGCGCTGGTTTGCGACTCGGGCTGGTACATGAAGAGCACCGGGCTTTTCGTCTTCATTGCAGCCAGGCTAGCCAGGCCGGGTGAGAAGTCTTTTACGGCGATCATGTTGTAGATGAGGACGACCGCGGTATCGGCGGGGACTTGGGTAGAGGCTTCGATAACGCGCTTCAGGTAGTCCTCGGGCTGGGGCTTTTTGAACATGGTGCGGACGAAACCGTCGGCTTGTTTCTGGCGATCCTGTTGGAGCAGGTTCATCCATCCTGAGATAGGGACGAACAGATCGCTGGGCTTATCGTTGAGAAAGCCGTCGACCAGCACAAAACCGCTGACGTTGTCGGTGCCGAATTGCTCGGCGTATTTGACTAACTCGCCGCAGGCCATCGACCAGCCGACCAGGACTGGATGTTTCAGGCGCAGTTGATCCACCAGCTCTTTGTAGTCGCGGGCGCGGGTTTCGGGCAGGTGTCCGTAGGGAGGTTTGTCGCTCTCGCCTTGCGAACGGGGATCGACGGCGACGACGTGATAGTGCTGGGAGAATTCGTCGATTTGTTTTTGCCAGATCCAGGCGGGCATGGTCCAGCCGGGGATGAAGACGATGGAGCGGCCGCTGCCCGCCTCGAGGTAATGGATGCTGATGCCGTCGGAAGTTTTGAAAGAACCGCTCTTTGTTGTTGCTGGTGGCGTCGTCTGCGCTGTCACACATGGCACTGACACGAGGCACAATAGGATTACGGTCAATCTGGTTCTCAAGCACTCCTCCTTAATTTAGGGGCTTCAAGAGATCCTAATTCCCCATCAGGGCCATGAAAAGGGAGTATTGTAAAGGTGTCTCTTCTAGCATCTTTCCGCCGCGCCCGTCGGGTGACGGTTCCTTGCAAAATCTGACAGCGTGTTCGCTGCGCAAGGAGCCGTTATGGCCAAGTCTTCCGCTTCGCCTTCCACTCGCATACCCGCCTCCAGGCGAGATGGCAATAGGCGCACAACCCCTTCATCAAGAAGAGATGGCGACGGCAATCACGTTCACAATGAAATCCTGCTCGCCCTTCCGCGTGCAGAACGCGATGCCGTGTTGCCTAAGCTGGAATTCGTGAGACTGAAGCTTCATCAAGTCCTCCACGAAGCCGGTGAAACGCTGCGGTCGGCGTATTTCTGCAACTCCGGCATGTTCTCGGTGCTGAATGTTATGCCGGACGGCAAGAGTGTGGAAGTGGGTCTGATCGGCAAGGAAGGCTTTTCCGGCACCCCACTGGTGGCGGGCTTTCGCACCAGCCACACTCGAACTGTGGTTCAAGCCGACGCCAATGCCTTCCGAATCGATGCCGATGCCTTGCGCGCGGCGCTGCCCAATTGCCCCAAGCTGGAGCGGCAACTGAACCGGTATGCGCAACTGCTGGGGGTGCAGGTGACGCAGATCGCAGCCTGCAACCGCCTGCACGAAGTGAATGAAAGACTGGCCCGGTGGCTGCTAATGACGCAAGACCGCGTCGGCTCCGAGTCTCTTCCCCTGACGCAGGAATTCCTGGCGCAGATGCTGGGAACACGGCGCTCCAGCGTGACGGTTTCTGCGGGTACGCTGCAGAAGGCCGGATTGATTGCCTATACGCGGGGAAACGTGACGATCCACGACCGGCGCAAGCTGGAAGAGGCGGCCTGTGACTGCTACGGCCTGCTGCAACGGCAAGTCAAAGAATGGGGGAGTCAAGACGCGTAGAAACGATGCTCAGAGGTTGCGGAAAAACTCCGGTTCGAGATGGGGCACCCTGAATCGTTACTTCTGGCAAAGTCAGGCCGAGTAGCTCCGGTGACTCAGTTGACGGGCGGATTAGCGCTCGGCCTTCGCGGCCCCTTCTCTTGCGGCGGCGATGACCTTGCTTTCGACGCAATCCTCGCTACGGAGCAGTTTTCGTGTACGGCCCTCCCATGCTCGTCGACCACGCAAGCTTCAAGAGAAACCGCCTTCCCGCATATCCAGCAGGCTACGGGCGCTTTCGACCCGGATGCCACGAACTCGCCTCCAGTTACTGTTCCGCGTTGCACCAACATCGCAGGAAAACAATAATACGCCGCATGGCGGACGGTCGTCTGTCCGCTGGCGCACAGATTTTTCAGACAAGGCTTTGTCATCCTGAGGCCCGCAAAAAGCTCAGCCCTCAGGTTGACAAGCTTTTCGTGCGCTCCAGATTTTTCCCGTTTTGAAACCTCGCCCCGTTTCTGCAAACCCACCCTTTCGTGCGGAGAGGTTTCCGTTTCAACTGAGCTTTCTCTCACTAGAATCGCACTGTGATTAAGGCCCACTTATGCGGATTCTAATTGCGGAAGATGATGCGGCTCTGGCTGGTTTTGTGCGGCAGGGGTTGCAAGGGGAGCACTACGCGGTGGACGTAGTGGAAGATGGCGAGCAGGCGCGGGCCATGGGGAGCGAGTTTGATTATGACCTGGTGATCCTCGATCTGAACTTGCCGAAGCTCGATGGGGTAAGCGTGTTGCGGCATCTGCGGCTGAAGCGGCCGAGCCTGCCGGTGCTGGTGCTGACGCAGAGAAGCCGGGTGGAAGACCGGGTGCAGTGCCTGGACACGGGGGCCGACGACTATCTGCCGAAGCCGTTCTCGTTCAGCGAACTTTCGGCGCGCATCCGGGCGCTGCTGCGGCGCAGCCATCTGCCGTCGGAGTCGGTGCTGGTGGTGGAGGATCTCAAGTTGGACCGGGTGGAACACCGCGCGGAGCGGGCAGGGAGGAGGGTCGAGCTTACCTCCAAGGAATTCTTGCTGCTGGAATATCTGATGCGGAATGCGGGGCGGCAGGTGTCGCGGGCAATGATCATCGAACACGTTTGGAACCTGGCTTTTGACACCACGACAAACGTGGTGGACGTTTATATCAATTACTTGCGAAGGAAGGTGGATGACGGCCATCCGCGGAAGTTGATTCATACGGTGCGGGGGGTGGGATACGAATTGAGCGGGGAGCCGGGAGTGCCGGCGTGATTCCTGTCGTTTCTCGCGCGGCGCAGCCGCCACAGAATGCGGCATCATCGGCGAAGCCGGGGGTGCGCAGCCCGCTCGCGGAACTGTTGCATGCGCTGAACCAGCCGCTGACCGGGCTGCAATGCTCGATGGAAGTTGCACTGGCCGGTCCGCGCACGAACGAGGAGTACGTCCAGGGGCTGCGGGAAGGGCTGGTGCTGACCGGGCGGATGCGAGTTCTGGTGGAGGCGATCCGTGAAGTGATGGATGGGGGGGACAGAAAAGCGAGGAACCGGGAACGACGGACTTCAAGACTGTTCTTCGCGAAGTGTTGGACGAACTCTGGCCGGTGGCCGCGGTGAACGGCGTTCGCGTCACGCTCGATTGTTCTTCGGACTTTTCCCGGCTGGTGAGGGCTGGGGGCCGGAGATTCTCCAGCTTAGTATTCCGGACGCTGGAATCGGTTTTGAGTCTGGCAGAGCGGGGAAGCGTCTTGCGAATTGAAATGGGCGGTGGGGCGGACGATGGGGCGGACGGAGCCTGGGTTCGAATTTGCTGGCATGCGGGAATGCGGTCGGCCGAATTTCGCGGCCGGAACTGGGCCTGGTGGTTGCGCAAGCAGGCTGGGAGCGGGTGGGCGCGAAATGGGAACGCGAGTGTACCGGAACCTTGGAGACGGTGACGGTCCGGCTGCCCGGCGTTTTTGCCGGCACGAGTTCTTAGTCTTCATCTTGTTGCGAGGGCATCTCATCATGAACCGGGGCTTCGACTACGGAACGATCCCTGAGGGGCGGCGTGGCAACTTGTGCCGTCCCTCCGGGACTCGCTATTGCTTCCCTTTCCTATCCGGCACTTCCGTGCCGGGCTTTCACATGCCGCCGCTTTCAGGGCTCGGATGCGACGATTCCGTTCCACCCCTTCGCTCGAGATTCAGTCCTTACGCCTTCGTCCTGCGAGGAGACTCCAAATGAGTGCCATGACTTTTCCCGCCATGACTTTTCCGATCGTTGCCCGGGCCACGGGTGGAGCGCTGATTGCCAGTCCGAGCCGGGCGCTGCGCGAACAGGTTTTCAACAGTCTGAATGGCCGGTGGCGGCCGGTACAACATGCACTCGGGGCGCCGAGGCTCTGGTGAAACTGGAGCAAGGAGACTGGCAGGTGCTTTTTCTCGACCGCCGGCTGCAGGATCTGAATAGCGAAGAACTGATGGCGATCATTGCGCGGCGGTTTCCTGGAATTCAGGTGGTACTGGTGGACTCCAATGCCGGCAGTCCGGCAGAGGATGTTGGGAGAGAGCGGCCCGATCGGGATTTATCCGCGTCCGCAGCCGCCGCAGAACCCGCATCTGCAATTGAGGTAGAAGTAGAAGTAGACGCGTGGAGAACGGCGTCAGCCAGGGAAGATCAAAATCAAAACAAAAACAAAGCTCAATATGAGCCATTGCCCGGCATGATTGGGCGCAGCGAAGCGATGCAGCGCATCTATCGGCTGGCGCAGTTGGTCGCTCCCCGCTTGACGACCGTGCTGGTGTTGGGGCCGACGGGCAGCGGCAAGGAGCTGGTGGCGCGCGCGCTGCATACGCTGAGTCCACGGGCGGCGAAGCCGTTCGTGGCGGTGAACTGCGCCGCCATTCCGGAAGCGTTGCTGGAGTCGGAACTATTCGGTCATGCTCGCGGGGCATTCACCGGAGCGGTGCAGGCGCAGGTGGGACGCATCCCCGCGGCGCACGGGGGAACATTGTTCCTCGACGAGGTCAGCGAGTTGACGTTTGGCATGCAGGCCAAGCTGTTGCGGTTTCTGGAACAAAAGGAAGTGCAGCGGCTGGGCACGGCCGAGGTGACGCGTGTGGATGCGAGGGTGATTGCGGCCAGCAATGTGGACCTGGCGGGTCGCGCGGGCAGGGGAGAATTTCGCGAAGATCTTTTCTACCGTCTCTCGGCGTTTCCCCTGGAGCTGCCGGCGCTCACGGAGCGCCGCGGCGATATTGTTCCCCTGGCGAAGCACTTTCTGGCCTGCATGGCAGCTGCGATGAACGGGCCCTCGCTGCGTCTGAGCGGGGAGGCGGTGGGGATTCTCGAAGGCCATCCGTGGAAGGGTAACGTGCGGGAGTTGCAGCATGTGATGGAGCGGGCCTCAATCCTGGTGGAGAACGGGGACACGGTTTTGAGCGAGCATCTTTATTTTCCGTTTCAACACTCGCTTGCGCAACCTGGAGCCCGGGATTTTTCGTGCGCCGGGCGGGCGAGTTGAGACGGGACATTGCCATACGGAAGTAGGCCGCAAGCTTCCTCAGGGCTAAAGCCGCGTCCTTATTGGCTCTGGGCGGCACGGCTGAAGCCGTGCCCTGATACGAATCCTGAACTTTTCCGCAGCTTTGAAGCGAGCCCTGCCTAGAAGTACTTTCAGACTGCACCTAAGAAACAATCATAAGAAGAATCTCAGCCTTTCCCCTGCCCTCTTGGCCATCACCGAGCAAATGTCGCCTTGCAGCTGACTTCTTTGCCAAGCCCGCATGCTTGCCAACTGCCGCAGGAATTTTGCGGCCGGCTGGCGCGGACAATTCGCGGGACGAGACGGAGCAGTTTCTGCTGCAGGCATTCCATTCTTTTGCCGAGCTGCGGATTCGCCGGAACCAAGACTTCTTAAAGACAATCCTCATGAGGATTCTCTTACGACTGGACAGATTCTCTGGCGAATGCTTGCTGATGAAAGCACGCTCACCAGCACGAATTGCCCATCTGTTGACCTGTGGGCAGTTGCGGTTTCGCAGCTGAGTAAATCTCCCCCCTCCCCTTTGGGCGCAACTACGGACTCTCGATTGCTTTTCTTCTCTCGAATGCCCACAGAAAAGACCACCGAAAGCAAAGGGCAGCCATCGGGTCGAATGGGCATCGTGTTTTCCTCTCGCGTCGAAGCGGCGCGCCAGGCGCCGGCCCGGGCTCTGGTGCAGCCGCTGCTTTCAGAAAGTGGAGGATTGCGTGCGGTCACGCTCGATCACTCGCTCGAAGAAGAGTTGGGCCGCGCCTTCGGCGGACCCATTCCGGCCGGCTCGGCAAGTCTGCAGCCTCCGTTTGCCCGCCGCATTCTCGATGGACTGCGGCGCCTGGCGGGCGATCACGTCGCGGTGGCCAGCCCGGTGCTGCTCTGCTCCACCCCGGCGCGTTATTACCTGAAACGGCTGCTCGAACCCTTTTTGCCGAAAAGTGGTGGTGCTCTCACCGCTCGAGGTGCCCCCGGTCATCGAGGTCCAGTCGCCAGGGGTCCTGCACTGATGCCGGGACTCGACCGGGACAAACATTTTCGAAGCGAACACGGAAGTAGGAATTAGATGATGAGCAAGAATACGGCCCAAGCCTACACCAGCTGGCAGGATAAAGAGGAACGCGACCGCATCCTGCTCGAACAGTTGCCGCAGGTGCGTTATCTGGCGCGCCGCATTCACGAGCGCTTGCCCCGGCATGTGCCGCTGGAAGACATGATCCATGCCGGGGTGATCGGGCTGATCGATGCGCTGAACAAGTTCGACCGCTCCAAACACGTGCAATTCGGTTCTTATGCCAAGTTTCGCATTCGGGGGGCGATCCTCGACAGCCTTCGCGAAATGGACTGGGGCCCGCGGGAGTTGCGCCGCAAAGCGCGCCGCGTCGAAGAAGCGCAGCGCAAGCTCAGCCTGGACCTGAGCCGGACTCCCACGGAAGTGGAGGTGGCGGCCGAACTGAGTCTGGAACTGCGGGAATTTCAACAACTGCTGAGCGAACTCGATGGCCTCGAAGTAGGCAGTCTTCACCTGGAGTCTCCCTGGGACGGCAAAGAGGAAGATATGTGCGATTACCTGCCAAATGCGCCGGAGGACACGCCATTTTTCCGCTGCATGCGCTCCGAGATGAAGGAGTTGCTGGCCCGGGCCGTCGCCGATCTACCGGAAAAAGAGCAGCAGGTGCTGGCTCTTTATTACTTTGAAGAATTGACGATGAAAGAAGTAGGCGCGGTGCTTGGGATTGGAGAATCCCGGGTATCGCAGATTCATTCCCTGGCAGTGGTGCGTCTGCGGGCGCGGCTGGAGGAGTCGATGGGCACGGCGAAGCCAGCCGGCCAGGCCGCGCAGGCCGGCGGGCTCTGAAACAGGCCGGCGGGCTCTGAAGCGGGTAAACCTACAACTACCTGAGAACGCAAGCCTTGGCAACCGGCAATCGCCTGCGGGGGGCGGGATCGGAATCGCGAAACTGATTTCCGGGCATTTTGGGGACCCCCATTCTGGGACACCAAGGTCGCGCCCGAAGGGCCAATCCCACCCGGGTCAAACCCTGCTTCTGGCTGATAAGGGTTCTGTAACTTCTGCCGATAGAACAACATAAGTGTGCAGTATGGACGGATCGTGAAAAAACGATGAAGCAGCATTAAAGTTTCCTAATTCCCCGCCGATACTTAAATTGCAAGGGAATATAGCGGGAGGAAACAGGTATGAGGGTCGATTCGAATCAGGCAGTGCAGTCGCTTCCCGAAAGCGGACGAAGCGACAGCCCGAGCCCGGCAAGCTCTGACGCGCGCAGTCCCGCGAGCCGTCCTCAGGACGACCAGGTTCAGTTTTCTGGGGCTCAGGGGCAGATTCAGGCGCTGGCGGAACAAGTCTTGCAGTTCCCAGAAATTCGCCAGGAGAAGGTGAACGCGCTGCGGCAGGCGGTTCTGGACGGGGATTACCAGGTCGGCTCGAAGCAGGTCGCGGATGCGGTGTTTGCGCACATGCTGGCGACGCCCGCTGGTTGAATGGGCGGGCCGGGCACGACTCGGTCCACGGAAATTGGTTCGGCTTCTCAGCCTCCGCCACCGCTTTGCGCCGGAGGCTCGCGCCGCCGGTTAGGCGGAATATCACCCGGTCGCGAGCAATCTCACAGCTCACGGGCGAGCGCAAAACCGTCGCGTAGACATTGTCATCCTGGGTGCTCATGTAGCGCGAACTCCTTAGACGTTAAATGTCCTAAAGGATGCCTCTCCTCTGCCGATGATCTGACTGGGGCTCCCTTGACCTTTGAACTGAAATTCCTACGTGGCGAAGTGCGCAGCCCTGTCCGGGTCATTTGTCGCACGTGAACATGGAATCCCCAAAGTCGCAAATACGCGTACTCATTGTGGACGACAGTGCCTTCATGCGCATGGCGCTTTCCCGCATGATTGCTTCCGATGCGAACCTCCGGGTAGTTGCCACTGCGGCCAGCGGAATCGAAGCCCTGCAAAAAATTGTGACCCTTGATCCCGATGTCATTACCCTCGACGTGGAAATGCCGGGGCTCGACGGGCTCGAGACTCTCCGCCGGATCATGGCCGAGTTCCCGCGGCCCGTCATCATGGTAAGCGCGGTGACTCTGAAAGACGCGGTCTCCACATTTAAAGCGCTCGCCGCAGGAGCCTTCGATTATGTGCCAAAACAACTCTCCTCCATGTCTTTGGACATTCTTGACATCCGTGAGGACTTAGTCGCCAAGATTAAGGTGGCTGCAGAATCGCAGCGTTCGACGGATCATCCCACCTTGCAGCGAAGGCCTCCCCGCGCAGTGGACCTGCCCCGGAAGAAGTCTCTGCGCTCGGCCACGGCGATTGTTGCTCTGGGAATCTCGACCGGTGGTCCAACGGCTTTGGAGAAGATTCTCCCGGTTCTTCCCGTCGATCTTCCGGTTCCGATTCTGGTGGTGCAACACATGCCGGCCGGCTTCACCGCACCTTTTGCCGAGCGGCTGAACAACCTTTGCGCGGTTTCCGTACGCGAAGCATCGCACGGGGAGGTCGTGCAGGCGGGAGCGGTTTACATTGCTCCGGCGGGATATCACATGACGGTGGGCCGTTCGACCAACTCACAAACGTTGATCTGCCTCGGTTTCAAACCGGAGAACCAGGTGCACGTCCCATCGGTCGATGTCATGATGCAATCGGTCGCTACCGTATTTCAATCGCAGGCGATGGGAGTCATTATGACCGGCATGGGATCGGACGGGGCGCAGGGAATGACGGCCATTCATCGGGAGGGCGGTTTCACAGTAGGCCAGGATGAGCAGAGTTGCGCAGTCTACGGCATGCCTCGGGTGTGCGCGGAGATGGGGATCCTCGACCGGATTGTGCCGCTATTACAGATTCCACAAGAGATTCTGCGAGCTACGCGTTACCGCAAAACCAGGGTGGGTTAAGCCAGCGCTCCCCAGTCACACGGATTTGCGTCCAGCACCTCGCGCACCTTTCTCAGTAGGACGCGCACGGAGAACGGTTTGGCCAGGTACGTCTTGGCATAAGGCGAGAGATGACACCAGGCGAGTTGTACGGTGTAGCCGCTCATTAACAGAACCCGGATGCGCGGACGCAAGCCTTGAAATTCTGCCGCCAAGTCGCAGCCGCTCATTCCCGGCATGACCACATCTGCGAGAAGCAGATCAATGGGCGCGGACAATCGATGGTGGGCGTCTAAGGCCTCGGCGGCGCTGCGGGCGATCACAAGTTTGTATCCCGCCGACTCAAGCACCGCGGCGGTCACTTTCCGCACGAAGCCTTCGTCTTCCACCAGCAGGATGGTTTCGGGCCCGCCCCATGGCGCGGGTTCAACGAAGGCGGCGCCGGGCATGGTTGCGCCGGGCGTTGTTTCGACTGGCGTGGTTTCGATAATCGATGTTTCGCCGATCGTCTGTCCGACCAATGTCCTCCCAACCGCCGCAGACAAAATGCCTGGCAGACTCTCCGTTGTTTTTGCCGCGATTGCACACCTGGTTCTAGTATTTGAATTCAAATTTGGCCGCTCCTGAACCGTGCTTCTCATCCTGCAGCTTGGCTGCCATCCCTTTTTTGTCGGAGCCGTGCTGCAGCAACTGCAGGACGATCAGTTACTTAGAAGGCAGCATTCATAATCAGAGCACGCGGTTTCTCTCTGCCACCTAGCCCGTTTCGGGAGGTGCGCGGGACGAGCGGGTTCCCTTTTTGGGAAGAACAACATTTACGAAATCTTTTCCGCCTCCTTACTTCGCACCTGTAAGGATAGTTTCGTTCGGATCGAGCAAGAGCTTGTGCGTGCCCAACGGCGCGGACAAGTGAAACGAAGTCTCCGCACCGTCGGCAAACACGCGTCCTAACAGCACCGGAATCTTGCCCGAGACCACTGCGTAGACAGGAACAGACGTCACCAGATCTTCCGGCGCATCTTTTTGCCGTATCACTCCGGATACGGCCGTGGCGTTTGCTTTCGCTGTAAACTTTACGCCCTGCAATTCCAACCTGGGCAGAGAAGTGCCGTTCACCCAACCCTGCAGGAACCAGTCGAGCGATGCTTTGCCTCCATAGCGCAATGACGGCGGCAGATCCTCAGCAAAGACGTCCAGCAGTTCACGCGTGCTCATGGTTTTTCCTGCATACCGCTCCCGAACTTTGCGCAGAGACCGCACGAAGGGCTCTTCGACAACTTTGTGGCCCGAATCCTTCTTCCCTAAGTCCTCTGCGTCTTGCATCATCGAGCGCAGCATGTGGAACAGCCAGGTTCCGCGCCCGTAGCTTATGGCTTCGTAACCGTCCGGAAAGTGAGACGAAAGCAGGCGCTTTCCCAGGGTCACAGGTCCGGCATCTTTGAGAACGGTGCCGTCTTTATTGTTCTTTTCAGCCAGATCCCGCCGATACTTGTCCATGACCAACCGAAAGCCTGACGGATTCTTCTCCTCAAGCGTCATCAGCGCGCAGTAATTTGCCAGGCCCTCCGAAAACCACTGATCACGGTACGTGGCCCATAGGACGAGGTCTCCCCACCACTGGTGCGCGGCTTCGTGCGCGGGTGTTAGTTGGGCCAGTAAGGTGCCAGCGGGAGTGAGGTGGTAGTCCGCGCGTTCTTCCGGCGTCAGAAAAACGTAGGAAGACAGGAAGACTAGCCCCGGCCAGCCTTGGCTCTCCCGGCCCGGCAACTGAGTCAAAGCGAGCTGACTATAGGGAAAGGGACCGAATCGGTCGGCATAGTAACGAATGGCTCGTGCGGTAAACTCCGCCACGGCGGTCGCACTCCGGGCGGGCGAAGGCGCGGCTGAAAGAATGGGCGTCGAAGGAATGATCCCAGGCCGCATGATCGTTACATCGGGTTGACCAGTTGCCAGCGGAGGCTTGGGAAAGTCTCGTTCCACTCCGATCGTGGCGTAAGTTTCCACGGTGACGTTGCCGGCTTGCGCCGCACCTCGAATGTACTTGCCAAGATTGAATCCGGCTACAGGGATAGGTCGTTCCGAGACCCAGCGGGCCGCGTGCTCCTCGCCAGTTGTCGACGGGGAGGGTTGTCGGAATTGTGGCGATGACGGGGAGAGCGGCGATGGTTTGCCCGTCGCCAGCAGAGTCCAACCCGGCGGATAGTGGAACGTGAGATCAAAATCGGCCATCGCCATTCCGCGATTGGGATACCATGTGCCGCGCGCACCCACGTAGAGCAGTCCCTTGCCAGCCTCCGCTAACACTTCTCCACCGTACACGAAGCGCAGGCTGATCTTTTGCCCCTTTCGCGCCGGTTCGCGCAGAATCACGACTACCAGGTCGTTGCCGCTGCGCGCCAGCGCCGTGCCCTCCAGCGCCGGGTTCTGGATGAATTCCACCGGTCTCCCGTCGGCCTCCACAGTCTGGATCTGTAGAAAGCGCGACAGTTCGAACCCCAGGAAACGCGATCCGCCGCGCACGGCATCGAGTTGCAATTCCACCTGGGCATCGAGCTGTTTAGGCGGTTTCACGTGAGCGTCAATCACATAGCTGCGCACTAGGATTGAATCGTGAGATTCCGTTTCTACCGGCACCGCTTGCACGGCCTGACTCGAAACTATTCGGTGGCGCCCAGCGTTCTCGATCGAAAATGAGGTCCAGATGTCGTAATACACGCTTCCGTCTTCGCCAATCTTGGTTCGTCCCGCCTCGACTTGCTCCCCGGCCGTCAAGTCGAAGAAGATGTCAAACACGCCGAGGGTGTTTCCCTGTAATCGGGCGTGCAACATGCGATCATCGGGATCGATGGCTCCCGGCGGTGCCGAGTTTTCTGGCATTGTCCCGCCTACGACCGGCAGCATCCCGCTGAAAGTCGCCAGCAACCTCAGGGCGTCGGTTTGCGCCAGGTTGCGGGCTGTCTGATCCCACCGCGCGCTAAATTCCTGGGCATCCTTCGGCGCGCGGAGCCCTGGCTGCAACTCGGCGGCACTATTGTCGTTGAAGCGGAAGTAGGCGGTCGAGAAGCGCTCTTCCAGAATTGCCATCCCCGTGAACAGGCTCATCGATTTGCGCTCTACATCGTTGGGCGGGGTCAGCAGCACCTCGCCATCGCCCTCAAAGAATGCCCCGGTAATCCGGCCGAGCACATCCTTGGTGAAGGCGATGGTTCCATCTTCCAAAGTGATATGGATTGCAGATCGGTCCAGCGCCGCGCCCCGCACACCGAATACCCGCGTCGGATCCAAGCCCACGCCACTCAGTTGCAGATAGAGCGACTCCGCCGGCCCGGGACGATGCGCTTGCACCAGCGTTGCGTGCCTCGGGATTTGCCTGCTCACGACTTGCCTGTTCAGGACTTACTTGTTTACCCCAGGCTGGCGGGAAGGGCAAAACGGACAGACATACGGCCAGAATCATGGCAGCTCTGCATCGGGTTGACGGTACTTTCGTCACGTAGGTGTGAGGTCTCGCCGTTGCTAGAATGCGCTTCAATGCGGCTTCGTGTCACTATCCTGCTGGCTATGATGCTCATGTTGGTCTGTGGGGCGGCCTGGGCTGATACCATCCATTTGAAGAATGGCCGCACCATCCTGGTTGACCACGTCCGCGAAAATGGCAACCGCTATGAGTACGAAATCGGTGACGACAGCTATGCCATTCCCAAGACTTCAGTAGATCGTGTCGAAGCCGGCGGGATGCCCACGCACGCCTCCTCCGGCGGCAAGAGTTCCGCTGATCTTCCGGCGTTCACGCCGGTGGACAGTCTTGCGAACGAGGGTGATCTTCCCCGGACAATCGTTAAAGATGGCAAGGTTGATAACGACGTTCTTGCGAAGCTTGAAGCCAAAGGCAACCCTGAGTTGAGCGCCACGGCTGACTTCATTGCCGGCAAGTTTGAATTCGAACACGGCAACGTCGATCAAGCCCGCCGTTATTTCGACAGCGCCCTGCGTTTTCAGCCAGAGAACTCAACTGTCCTTATCTACTATGCTGCCCTGCTGGTACGGACGGGGAACGCCTCGCAGGCTGTAACTTACGCCCAGCGTGCCGTGAGTGCCGCGCCCCGGTCGCCCGATGCCTACACCGTGCTGGGCTATGCGCAGCAGGCTTCGGACCATACCAAAGAAGCGGTCGCATCCTGGAAGCATTCCCTCGAACTGCGTCCCGATCCGGCCGTCCAGCAATACCTCGACAAAGCGCAGCGCGAACAAAACGTCGAAACTGATTTTGCCCAGCGCGAAAGCAGCCATTTCGTGCTGCACTACGAGGGCAAGCAGACTTCGGAAGCATTCCGCGGACAAATCCTGGCCGCGCTAGAGTCGGACTACGACGATCTGGTGCGCGATCTGGGTACACCCCCGCGCGACAACATTCTCGTAACGCTCTACACGGAACAAGCTTTCTTTGACGTTACCCGCGCCCCATCCTGGTCGGGAGCCCTCAACGATGGCAAGCTCCGCATTCCCATCAGTGGGCTCAATTCCCTGACGCCCGAGTTGGCGCGGGTTTTGAAGCATGAATTAGCGCACTCGTTCATCAATCAGCTTTCAGCCGGCCGCTGTCCGCACTGGTTGCACGAGGGGGTTGCCCAGCTTCTGGAACCAAGGACCCTGGGCAGCGACGGACGCCAACTGGCTCAACTGTTCAAGACGCAACGCAACATCCCGCTAAATGTGCTGGAAGGCAGTTTCATGCGCCTCTCGGGCGGGGAAGCCTACGTGGCGTACGCAGAATCTCTGGCTGCCGTTTCCTACATCAACGACTCTTACGGGTTGGGCGATATCCAGCGGATTCTGCGGCTTCTCAGCCAGGGCAGTTCCACGGAAGCTGCTTTGCGCGCGACCGTCCACTCCGACTACGGCCAACTTGAATCCGATCTGGCAAAGTATCTCGGCGACAAATACGGCCGGTAGCCACAAGAATTCTGTCTGAAGAATTTGCCCCATTGCCCGCCAGTCGGCGGTTGTGCTAGTTTCGGCTCTGCGTCCAGACATTCGAATGTGCCCTCTCTTCCAGTCCCGCGTGCCCGAGGTTGTGCCAGCCGTGGAGCCGGCCGCCGCCGAGTTCCCGAAGATCCAGGGCGCGGAGATTGCCGCCAGCACTTACGGAAAACGTGTCGCAGGAGATTTTTATGACTCCTTGCGAGTCAGCCCCGAGCGGACCTTGTTCGGCCTGCTCGATATTGCAGGACGTCGTGAGAGCAATCAGACTCTCCTCTCGACCGCGCAGAATATCTTTCGCACCGTAGGAACCGAACTGTTTGCGCCGCCTGACATCAACGAATCCGAAGCCATGACCACTCTCTGTCACCGCCTGAACCGTGGTCTGATGGAAGCCGCGGCCGGCGTTCACTCCTGCCCCGCATTCATTGGCTGCTACGACGAGAAGTTTGGCACGCTCTGCTACAGCAACGCCGGACATACGCCCGGACTCCTCCGCGACAGCAATGGCATTGTCGAACTTACCTCGACGGGCCTGCCGCTCGGCCTTTTTTCGCACGCCACCAGCGACGCTCCAACCGTGGGCCTGGAGAAGGGCGCGGTCCTCCTGCTGGTTTCGCGCGGAGTGGTTGAGGGCAAGTGCAAGGATGACAAGGCCGAAGATCTGGAGTTCGGTCTGGAACGCGTGAAAGAGCTCCTGCAGGCTGATTCTTCGCAGAACGCTCAGGCGGTCAGCGGATCTATCCTGAACACAGTCGGAGAGTTCACTTGCGAGCCCCTCGTTCCGGACGACATGACTGCCCTCGCGCTGGTGCGGGCCGGCTAGCTCGCGGGCCCAGCAACCTGGAAAACGCGCCAGCGCATCAAACTGATCCGAGTCCGCCCCTGCCGCCGGGGGAGGTAGTAAAATATCCCAAAGGCTTCCCCGCGCAAGTCCAGGCAGCGTGGCGGCACGCCAGAAAAAATCCTATTATGAAGAAACTGGTTCTGATACTCATTGGTATCGCATCTCTGCCAGCATTCGCTGCAGGGCAGGTGGTCGAGGAAATTGTCACGCGGGTGAACAGCCAGATCATTACGCTTTCGGAGTACCAACGCAGCAAGGACCAGCTTCGAGACGACGTGAAGCAGCAGGATCCGGCTAACGCGGACAAGCTCTACGCCGAGCGTGAAAAGGACGTCCTGCGCGATCTTATCGACCAGCAACTTCTGCTGGCGAAGGGCAAAGATCTCGACATCACCGGCGATACCGAACTGATCAAGCAACTCGACCAGATGCGCAAGGACATGAAGCTGGACACGATGGAAGAGCTGGAAAAGGCCGCCACCGCCCAGGGCATCTCTTACGAAGACTTCAAGCAAAACATGCGTAACCGCATCATCACGCAGAAGGTGATCGGCGGAGAAGTGGGCCAGCACCTCAGCATCACCAAGGAAGAAGTGCAGCAGTTTTACAACGAACATAAGAATGAGATGGAGCAACCCGAGTCGATAAAATTGAGCGAGATTCTGGTTGCCCCGAAAAAGGCGGCAGCCGACAAGTCCTGCCCCTGCTCCAGCCGCCGCTCCTGCCGCCCAGGACAGCGCTGCCGATCCCGCCGCAGCGGGCGGCGATAATCCGAAGAATCAGGAAGCCGCCAAACAGGCCGAGGAAGCTGCCGCTCTGGCTGCGGCCGAAACCAAAGCTAATGACCTGCTCAAACAGATTCGCGCCGGGGCCAGTTTTGAAGATACGGCGAAGAAAAATTCCGACGGTCCTTCGGCCTCACAGGGCGGCGATCTCGGCGTGTTCAAGCGCGGCACTCTCGCCAAGGAGCTTGAAGATAAGACCTTCGCCATGAAGGCCGGCGAAGTGACTGACGTGATCCGTACCAAGCAGGGCTATGTCATCTTGAAGGTCGTCGGGCACCAGATTGGCAGGGATTCCGCCGCTGAAGGAAGTCGAGCCTCGCGTCCAGGATGCTTTGTATATGCAGAGGCTGCAACCCGCGCTGCGCGCGTATCTGACTAAGCTGCGCGAACAGGCCTATATCGACTATAAAGAGGGCTTTGTCGATTCCGGCGCCAGTCCGAACCAGACCAAGCCGATTGAGACAGCCTCGGCCAAGCCCGCCGACACGAAGAAGTTAAAGAAAAAAAAGAAGCTCGGCATCATCTAGGAAGCTGAAAACTCATGTTCGTGCGCCTCGCCTGTCCAGCCGAGCGCAGCGAGGCGGCCGGGCACGATCCTCTTGCCAGAGGCGTACCCATTCACCGAGCAACGTCCCCCTGCTTTCTGATTTACACTGATGGAGAGAATGAAAGAGTTCTACATCTGCGACTGCACCCGTCACGAAAACAAGATCATCACTTCCAATTTTGTCGTGGTCAGCAAGCAAATCAAGCCCAAGAAATCTGGGGAACCGTATCTCGCCCTAACCCTCGGCGACCGCAGCGGACAGCTCGAAGCCAAGATGTGGGACAACGTGGAAGAAGTGCTCAACGCCTTCGATCAGGACGACTTCCTCAAGGTCAAAGGTCTGGTCAACAAATACAAGAACCGCTTCCAGCTCACCGTCCACAAGCTGCGGAAGCTGGGCGAGTCGGAGATCGAGTTCTCCGACTATCTGCCCAAGACCACGCGGAATATTAACGAACTCTGGCAGACGCTGGCGGAGTTCGTCGCGTCCTTCCAGAATCCTCATCTCAAGGCTCTGGTGCAGGCCTTCATGTCCGATCCGGAGATTGCAGCGGCATACCGCAACGCTCCCGCCGCCAAGACCCTGCATCACGCCTATATCGGCGGCCTGCTCGATCATGTGGTTTCGCTATTTCGTTCCTGCGACCTGGTCTGCAGAAATTATCCTCAGGTGAATCGGGATTTGCTGCTTACCGGCGCGTTTTTTCACGACATCGGCAAGATTCACGAACTGGCCTACAATCGCTCGTTTTCCTACACCACGCGCGGCCAGCTTCTCGGGCACATGATCATCGAACTGGAGATGCTGCAGGCAAAGCTCGCTCTGATCCCAGACTTCCCGCTCGAACTCAAGACTCTTCTCGAGCACCTCATCATCAGCCACCACGGCGAGTACGAATTCGGCTCACCGAAGTTGCCTATGTTTCCCGAGGCGCTTCTGCTGCACTACATGGACGACCTGGATTCCAAAATGGAGGCCATGCGCGCCCAATTCGAGCGGGAGGCCGACTTGGAGAGCCCCTGGACCAGCTACAACGCTTCCCTCGGACGCCCACTGCTGAACAGCGCAAAGTTTCTTGCGCCTAAGCCCGCTGCTGCTCCCGAGGATTCCCCTGCCGCTGAACCTGAGGGCGAGGCTGAGCCCATCAGCGAATCCAGTGAGGAAGCCCCGATACTGCCCGGCCGCAAGTCTTAAGCTTGTGTACTTGAGAGATAAGCCACCGACCATGCTCGACTTCAGCCGATTCGAAATTCTCACCTTCGATTGCTACGGCACTCTCATCAACTGGGAGGACGGAATCCTCCGCTGCCTGCACCGCATTCTTACTGCTCATGGCAAAGACACGGATAACGTCACGATCCTGCAGCTCTACGGCGATTTCGAAGCCCACGCCGAGCAGGGAGCGTATCGCCGCTATCGCGACGTGCTTCAGTCTGTCGTACGGCAGTTTGGAGAACAACTTGGATTCACGCCCACGGAGCCGGAAGCGCATTCGTTGCCTGAATCCCTGCCGAATTGGAAGCCATGGCCCGACACCGTAAGCGCACTGTTCGAACTACAGAGCCGTTTTCGATTGGCCGTCGTCTCCAACACGGACGACGACCTGTTCGCCGCGACACAGACCTCAGCTTGGAGTAGAGTTTGACCAGGTCATTACGGCCCAACAGGCTCGCGCCTACAAACCTTCATTGAAGATTTTCGAACTCGCCTTGAATCGCGTCGGTGTCCCCGCTTACCGCATTCTGCACGTGGGCCAGAGCGTTTACCACGATGTGCTTCCCGCGCAATCCCTCGGCCTGGCCACGGTCTGGGTCAACCGGCCATCGGCTCGAGCTGGCGTCGGTGCCGTCAAAGCAGCAGACGCTCGTCCGGACTTGCAGGTTGCAAGCCTGGCGGAACTGGCCGCTGCTTGTGCTCGGCCATGATCTTCTCCAGATCTGAAGTTTGTCATCCCGAGCGCAGCGAGGGATGTCGGTGTTTGCCGCGGCGGCAACAGCAATCGCGCAGGCAAGAACCAAGATCACTCGCTCCGCTCGGGACGACAAGTGATGAGGGGATATTTAGAAGTTAGCCGGAAGCTTCAGAACTCTTTTCTGAATCGCCCACATCACCAGTTCGGCCTTATTGTGGATGCCAATCTTCCGCATCAAATTGAACTTATGCGCGTCTACGGTCTTGCTGCTCACTCCGAGAACGGCTGCCGCCACGCGCACCGTTTTTCCCTCCGCCAGCAGTTTCAGTACTTCTCGTTCACGCACGGTCAGAGCGCGTTCTGGTGGGAAAGGTCTTCCGTTGGAGCGCTGCACGTCACGTCGTGAAAGCGCATCCCGGTGGCTCGTTGGAATAGACTTGTTGGAGCATGACTCGCTGGAATACCGTCCCTTGCCATGCCGCTGCCCGAGTTCCGAACCATCTCCACCAGTTCGCCAGCCGAGGTTTGCCGAACCGCGCAGCTTCCGGTCGGAGCCAAGTCGCTAAAAGGAGAAATGCCCCGTTCCTGCATGCTCAGGAACACGATTCTGGTGTAGGGAGACTCCCGCGCCACAAGCAGCTCCGCTTCGGACGCAGGCCGCTCGAACGTTCTCGCATCCGCGATCAACACATCCGGCTGAAACTCGTAAACTTTGCGCAGGCACTCGGCTGCGTTGCCGGCTTCGCCAACCACGTCAATGTCAGGTTCGTCTTCCAATAAACGCCGCAGACCCTGCCGCAACAGAACATGGTCGTGCGCGAGCAAACACCGGATTTTCCTGCCAAAAAAAATTACTTCCCTGAGATCTGTGCGTGGGGGCACACAGTTCCTCCTTTGTTGGGCCAGAAGGTTTGGCCAGTAAAGTTTGCGAAACGACCGGGCGGGACAGACCCTGGAACAACGACAAACTACGCTTAATGCGCTATTGTAGCAATCATTAGCGCTCCTGCGCACCCGAAATCCTCCCAAAGGGCGCTTTTTCCCTCCGTCCGGTTCCGGCGGCCACAAATCCTTCTCCATCCAGAAACTGCGCCGGGACGCCGCATCAGGTAAAATCGAGCACTTATGCTGCGCTATTTCACCGCCGGAGAATCTCACGGCGAAGCTCTGGTCGCGTTCCTTTCGGGTCTGCCCGCCGGGTTGCGAGTCGACCAGGCCTTCCTCGATCGCGAACTCTGGCGTCGCCAGCAGGGCTACGGCCGCGGCGGCCGCATGAGGATTGAACGTGACGCTGCACATATTCTTTCCGGCGTGCGTCACGGTATGACCATAGGGTCGCCCATTTCCGTTCAACTGGAGAATAAAGACTGGAAGAACTGGCAGGAGTCTCTGCCCGTTGGCGAAGGCGACCCCGCCCGCCACAAGCGTGTAGCCTCTCCGCGGCCCGGTCATGCCGACCTGGCGGGCGCTCTGAAATACAATTTCCCCGAAGCCCGCTATGTTCTGGAGCGCGCCTCCGCCCGCGAATCGGCGGCGCGCGTCGCCATCGGCGCTCTGGCTAAGACGTTTCTGCGTGAACTCGGCGTCGACGTTTTCAGCCACGTCGTCGCGGTCGGCAACGTCGCCTTGCAACAGGAAGTCCCTTGGGACCAGATTCAGGCTCTTCACAATCAAGAAGAGATCCTGCTGAATTGCGCCCACAAAGAAACTGAGCAGCGCATGAAAGATGAAGTCGACAAAGTCCTCAAGAGCGGCGACTCGCTGGGTGGAGTCTTCGAAGTGGTTGCCCATGGCGTCCCACCGGGCCTGGGCACTTACGCCCAGTGGGACGAACGCTTGGACGCTTTGCTGGCCGCAGCCGTAATGTCTCTGCAAGCGGTGAAGGCGGTTGAGATCGGCTCCGGCATTACCGCCGCCGCTTCTCCGGGCTCTGCCGTGCACGACGAAATCGGCTATAGCCAGCCTGAAAACTTTGCCGGATTCACTCGTACTCGCAACAACGCTGGAGGGATCGAAGGCGGCGTTTCCAATGGGGAAGAAATCCGCATGCGCGGCTACTTGAAGCCGATCTCTACGTTGCGCCGTCCGCTGAAATCGGTTGATTTCGCAACGCGCCAACCGGTCAGCGCGGCATACGAGCGCTCCGACGTTTGTGTAGTCCCAGCCGCTGGAGTTGCAGCCGAGGCCATGGTCGCGCTTACTCTGGCCCGCTGCGCGCTCGACAAATTCGGCGGCGACTCCATGGGAGAAACTTTGCGCAATTTCCAGGGCTACTGCCTGCAACTGAAAACCTACTGATTGCCACTGAAATGATTTATCCCATCGTAAAGTTCGGAAATCCTCTCCTCGAGAAGCCAGCCGAGAAAGTTACGGTCTTTGACGGAGAATTGAAACTGCTCGTCGATGACATGTTCGAGTCGATGTATGCCGCTCGCGGTGTGGGCCTGGCGGCGCCGCAGATCGGCATCTCGCGCCGCATCGCCATCGTGGACGTCACCTTCAAGGAGGACCCCAACGCGAAAATAGTCCTCATTAATCCCGAAATTATCCACAAGGAAGGCCGCCACACGCAAAGCGAAGGCTGCCTCAGCATCCCAGAGTTCCGCGAAAACGTAAATCGCGCCAAAGTGGTCACCATCCGCGCCCAGGATTTGACCGGGCAGGTCTTCGAAAAGACCGGCGACGATTTGCTGGCCCGTGCTTTTCAGCACGAAACCGATCACCTCAACGGCAAGCTCTACATCAGCCACATCAGCGCGCTAAAACGCGACCTGATCAAGCGCAAGATCCGCAAGATGGTTAAAGCGGGAGAATGGTAGAGGATTGAGTCATTGAGAGATTGAGTCAATGAATCAATGATTCAATGTGTCAATGATGTCAATCCCTCAATCTCGTTTTCTGCGGCACCCCTCGCTTTGCTGTGCCGGTGCTCGATCGCTTGGTCGTGGTTGGATTCACGGTCCAACTCGTGGTCACGCAGCCGGACCGGCCCAAAGGTCGCGGCCTCGAGCTCGTTTCCTCACCAATTCAGCAGCGAGCTTTGCAGTTAGGACTACCGATCACCCAGCCTGAAACCATCAAGAACAACGACGCCTTTCGCGCTGAACTCAGCGCCCTCAAGCCCGACGCTATTATCGTGGTCGGATACGGCCGCATCATTCCGCAGTGGATGCTCGATCTTCCGCCGCTCGGCAATATCAACCTGCACGCTTCGTTGCTGCCGAAATATCGCGGCGCTGCGCCCATTCAGTGGGCGATCGCGCGCGGCGAAATTGTCACTGGCGTTACCACAATAAAGATTGACGCCGGCCTCGATACCGGGGATATTCTTCTGCAACAGGAAATCCCCATTGCCGCCAACGATACGGCGGAGACTCTGGCGCCGAAGCTGGCGACTCCGGGAGCGGAACTGACTGTCGAAACTCTGCGCGGATTGCAGGATGGCTGCCATTCGTCCCCGCAAACAAGATCATACCCAGGCCACCCTCGCGCCTATTCTCAAGAAAGAAGATGGCCTCGTTGATTTTTCCCGTCCGGCGACCGAGATCCTGAACCGCATGCGTGGCTTCCAACCCTGGCCCGGGGCATACTCGAAGTTCCGAGGAAAGAATCTGCAAATATGGAAGGCGGCGCTTGACGACCTGGCCTTGCCGATGTCCGAGTTGAAGCCGGAAGGCGATCGTCTTTTTGTCGGCTGCGGCGAGCGAGACCGCGATCGAACTTCTCGAAGTGCAACTGGAAGGGAAGAAGCGGACCTCTGCCGCTGAGTTCATTCGCGGTTATCGTCCGCGGCCCGGCGAGAAGCTCGGGGTGTAACGCAACACGAATTTCTCCTCTGCGCCGACCGCTTCCGTCATACTGGCGAGAGTGAAATCCCAAGCTCAAAGTTCGCGATCGGCGGTTTCTCCAGCCCGCGCTGCTGCATTCGATATTCTGCTTCGCGTTGAGCGCGAGTCTTCCTACGCATCCGAACTGCTTCACTCCCGAGCGTACGACCGGCTCACTGCTGTCGATCATTCTCTGACAACAGAATTGGTGATGGGTGTTTTACGCTGGCAATCGCTGCTCGACTCGCAAATCGAAACCAGCTCTTCTCAGACCACTCTCGAAACTGGATGGCGAAGTTCTCACTGCACTCCGCCTCGCGGCTTATCAACTCCGATGGCTCACTCGCATTCCCTCCCGCGCCGCGATCAATGAGAGCGTTGAGCTCGTCAAGCGCGCGCGAAAACGTTCTGCCGCTCCGTTCGTGAACGCGATTTTGCGTAAGCTCGCCGCCGGCATATCACAAGACGACAACTCCACGCAGCACCAGATCAGCGATGCCTCAGCCGAGACTCTTGCCGCCAGCAGCGCTCACCCGGTGTGGCTCGTCGACCGTTGGATCCAGGCCTATGGCATCGATTCCTCTTTTCGGATTTGTCAGCACAACCAATCGGTTCCCGTAACTGCAGTCCGCCTTCGCTACCCTGAAGCAGAAGCGCAGCTTAGCGCCGAGGGAATCGAACTCGCTCCCGGCGTCTTCCTTGCTTCTGCGCGACGAGTGCAGCACGGGGACATCACTAAAACCGCCGCTTTTCGAACCGGCCTCTGTGTTATTCAGGACGAAGCCTCGCAACTCGTCGCGGCCCTGGTCGGGCAAAGCACACGCGTTCTCGATTGCTGTGCAGCACCAGGAGGAAAAACTGCTGCCATCGCCGATCGCAATCCTAACGCGAATGTTGCTGCGGTTGACCTTCATCCTCACCGCGCACGTCTGTTACGGAAGCTGCTGAGCGCACATGATTCACCCTCCGAAGCTGGAGCCGGCAATATCTTTGTGGTCGCTGCCGATGCGCGGACTCTTCCCTTCGCCACCATTTTCGACCGTGTTCTCGCGGACGTGCCCTGCTCAGGCACTGGCACTCTCTCTCGCAATCCGGAAATCAAGTGGCGGCTCAAGCCCAAAGACCTCGGCGATCTGCGGGAGCGCCAGGTGGCAATCGTTCGATCCGCGATGGCTCAAGTCGCCGCCGGAGGCCGCCTGATCTATTCCACCTGCTCTTTGGAAAGAGAAGAGAACGAAGATGTGGTTGAACGCGCTCTGGCGGAAGACTCATCGTTTCGCACGGTCGACTGCCGCACTGAACTCGATCAGCTTAACAACGACGGCGAACTGATCTGGCCGGATCTTCCTTCGCTCACGCGTGGTCCCTACCTGCGCACGCTGCCCGGCATCCACCCATGCGACGGATTCTTCGCCGCGATCCTGGAAAAAATCTAGGCAGTTTTGCAGTTGCCGCATCCCAATTACGGACTGTCATCCCGAGCGAAGCGAGGGATCTTGGTGTTTGCCCGCGGTGGCTACACCGTTCGCGCAGGCAAGAACCTAGATCCCTCGCTTCGCTCGGGATGACAAGCGCGTTGCGGGATGACAAGCGTGCTTCGGAGTTACAAACTTGGTTTGATCAGGAATGATCTGCGAGCCTCAGCGCACTTCGAAGTTCACCACCGCTCCGACCAGAACCTTCTGTCCCGCGGGCGGCGTTTGTGTGACGATCATGCTGGCGGGCGACGGTTGAGCGGGCGGGAGACTCGGCGTGGCTGGAATTGCATCAGAGGCTACAGAATTCGCCACCAGCGGTGCCATGCTCACGTTACCAAGTTTGAAGCCCGCATCCTGCAGCGCGCGGCTGGCAGTGCCCAAAGGCTGTCCCACAAAACTCGGCATCACATATGCGGGCGGATCGGCCGCTCACGGTTACCAGCAGACTCGTTCTTGGAGCCTCCACCTGGCTCGCGTTCGCCGGCGGACTCTGCGCCAGTACCTTGTCGGCGGGCGTTCCCGGCAACTGCATCTCCGCGGTTGAAGCCACTTCCAGTCCGCGCCGCTGGATGTTCCATTCCGCCGCGCGCTCGCTTTGCTTCGTTACATCCGGGATCACCACGCGCTGCGGTCCCAGACTTCGCGCCACGCGCACCGCCCATCCCCGCCGCACCTTTGTTCCCGGCGGCGGCATCTGGGTCATGATCCTGCCCTCAGGAATTTGCGGACTGTAATACTGCCGCTCCACCTCAATCTGCAGACCCAGCCCGGCAACCGCGCGTTCCGCCTCCACAGGCGTCTTACCCACGATCGCCGGCACCTCAACTTCCTGTCCGTGAATGGCAAATCGCATCGCCGTCAGCGCCGACACCAACGCCACAACCACCAGCACCAGCGCCATCATCGCAAAGCGGAACAGAGGCTTCATAAGATGTAAAAATTATGGTTGGATCAAAATCAGCAATATCCTCGGGACGTTTATCATGCGTTGGTCGTTAATGGCTGGCGCTTGGCCAACGACCAACGACCCACGACTAACGACCCACAACTAACGACCAACGACGAACGACTAACGACCAACGACCATCTCTCAGTGCGTCTCATCCGCGCCCGGCGAAGTATCCGGCGTGTCCACTCTCTGTACCGTGGTCACGGGAACGTCCGGCGCTGTCTGGAACTGCCCAGGATCTTTCCCCGTTATCGCTGCATTCATGAAGTTCATCCAGATCGGCAGCGCCGCGTGCGCTCCAGTTTCCTTCGCTCCCAGCGTTCTCTTCTCGTCGAATCCCACCCACACGCCGCAAGTCATCGCTGGCGCAAACCCAACGAACCAGGCGTCCGTGAAATCGTTGGTTGTCCCTGTTTTTCCGGCAACCGGAAAAGGCATCTTCGCCGCCGCTGCTCCGGTTCCGTGCAGCACGACCTCGCGCAGCATCCCGGTCATGATGCGCGCCGTGCGCGCACTGACCACATCCTTCACCTCGGGATAGTCCTCCTCCAGCACTCGGCCCTCGTAGTCCGTCACCTTGGTGATGTAGTGAGGGGTAATGCGCACGCCGTCGTTCGGAAACACACTATATGCCGAAGTCTGTTCCATCAGCGTGATTTCTGCCGAGCCCAGCGCCACCGGCAAATACGGTGGCAGCTTGGCCGTGATCCCGAAGCGCTCTGCGTACTCAATCACGCTCTTGATCCCAACCTTGCTCGCCAGCTTCAGGGCCGGAATATTCCTCGACTGCGCCAGAGCGCGCCGCAGAGTGATGGTCCCCTCAAACTTTTCGTCATAGTTATGCGGAGAATAAGGCCCGGAGCCGGTCTCAAACGTCACCGGTTCATCCAGGATGGTGTCGTCCGGGCTTCCCCCCCGGTCAATTATTGTCGTGTAAACATAGGGTTTGAACGACGATCCCACCTGCCGCATGGCCTGCGTCGCGCGATCAAATTTCGATTCGTTGAAATCCCGTCCGCCCACCATCGCCTTGATGCCGCCGGTCGCGTTGTCAATCGCCACCAGCGCTCCCTGCGCGCCGGAGTCCTGTTCCAGGCTCACGCGCGCTGCGCCGTTGGCGCTCAACCCCAAAATCTTCACGTAGCAAATGTCTCCCGTCCGCAGCAGGTCCGGGATCTTGCGCTGCGTCCAGGCCACGTCCGCTTGTCCTAAAGCCGCCGCGTAGCGCCCGAATTTCAGCGTCGCAATCCCAACCCCGGACGAAGTCACCAGCGCGTGAATGTATCCATTCACCTCCGGTTCGTCATCCCAATCGGGATGCGCGTATTTGTCGATCGCGACTCCATCCGCCAGCACGTTCTCCAGATTCCCCTTCCATCCATGTCGCCGTTCGTAGGCCACCAGACCATCCAACACCGCCTGGTTCGCGGCCTTTTGCAGATCCACGTCAAGCGAGGTATAGACCCTCAACCCGCCCTCATGCACCTGGTCGGCGCCATACTTGTTTTCCAGATACCGTCGTATCTCCTCCACGAAGTAAGGCGCCAGCGAGTTGGGATCGTGCTGCAGATGCAAAACCACGGGCATCGACCGCGCGTCCGCCGCCTGAGGTGCGGTAATTTTTCCGTCTTCGAGTAGCGCGTTGATTACCAGGTTCCGGCGCTTCACGGCCCGGTCAGGATGGTTGATCGGCGAATAAATTCCCGGACCCTTGGGCAACCCAGCCAGCAGTGCGGCTTCTGCCAACGTAAGTTTCTTAGCCGGCTTGCCGAAGTAGAACTCGGACGCAGCTTCGAACCCGTACACGCCGTGCCCCAGAAAAATCTGGTTGGCGTATAGCGTGAAGATTTGCGGCTTGGTGAAGCGTCGCTCGATCTGGACCGCGAGCATTGCCTCCTGCACTTTGCGATGAAACGAGCGGTCGGGAGAAAGAAACAAGTTTCTCGCCAACTGCATGGTCAGCGTCGATGCCCCCTGAACTTTTCCGCCTGACTCAATGTCGCGGTATGCTGCTCCCACAATGCGCCAGAAGTTGATTCCCGAGTGCCGGTAGAAGTCCTTGTCTTCAATCGAAACCAGCGCATCCCGCAGCACCGGGGCAAAATCGTCGTAACCAGCCACTACTCGCCGCTGCAGCGCGAACGATCCAATCACGCGCTCCCGGTCGTCATATAACTCTGTGATCGAACTGGGTCGGTACGCTTCCAGAGCTTCGACCTGCGGCAAATCCGTGGTGTAGACCAGGAGAAGTCCCGCGGTCGCCCCCACCAGCGCGGAAACCAGCACCAACAGGCCAAACACCACCCGGCCCACTAATTTCCGCCCGGCAATCTCCACCGGCGGAAGATCTTCATAGATCGACTTCATGGCGAGATATATGTTCAGGATAGCAGGGCGTCATTTACCTCGGTAGTCGAAGGCGCAAAGTAGCCTGCGAATCCGCGCATGCAGAAACCAGACCCAAATAAGGAGGCGCAAAAAAGGAAATCGCGCAGCTCGCGCTGCGCGACAGATTTGCGAAAGAACCGAGACTAACTCGACCGGCTCTTCAGCACCTCGACGGCCTTGTGCAACTGGTCGTCCTGCGTACTCTTGGGCTTTGCCTCTGATTCTGGAGCGGGCTCCCGGTCCTCATCCTCGGAGATCACGGTATCCGTCTCGTCGGCCACCAGCACGTTGGGGGTCACGGCGGTCTCCTGAATGGCTTTTCCGCTGGGAGAATAATATTTCGCCACCGAGAGAATCAGTGCTCCACCATCGCGGAGATCGAATATTTTCGGCACCGACCCTTCGCCGAAGGTTTTTTCGCCCACCACGTCGCCGCGAGCGTTTTCCAGGATCGCGGCCGCCACAATCTCAGACGCCCCCGCCGTCCCCTTATTTACGAGTAGGGCGACTGGAAGGGAAGTCACCGCCTTCGCTGGATCGGCATTGAACGCCTCTCGCGGAAATTTCTGCCCCTGCAGATAAGTAATCGTGCCATGGTTCAGGAAAAGGTTGGCCGTGGCCACACCCTCGCTTTCTTCCCCTTCCGACGTGTTCCGCAAATCGAGAACCAGCTTCTTCGCCCCCGATTTTTCGAGGGTCTTGATCTTTCCCGCGATTTCCTGCGCCTTCCCTTTGGTTAGGGCGTCCACTTTCACGTAGCCGATGCCATCTTCCAGCATCCGGTCAGTGACCGGCGGAATCGTTATCAGGTTCCGCGTGATCGTCATCTTCTGCGGCTCCGCCCTGCGCGCCCGCACCACCGAGACATTCACGTTCGAGCCCGGCGCACCAGACAGCGCGCTGCGAATCTCCGGGAGCGACATGTCCCGCGTGCTCCGGCCTTCAATCGATTCGAAGATGTCCGTCGCCTCGATCCCAGCCTTCTCCGCCGGCGACCCGGGCAGCACCGAAACCACGTCCGCGTATCCAAACCGCTTCGAGATGGTTGCCCCAATCTCGCCCTTAGCCTCTGACTTGTGGGCTTTGTAGGCCTTGTAAGCTTCCGGCGTCAGGTAGCTGGAGTTCGCATCGAGCGACTCCACCAGCCCGTGCAATGCTCCGTCCGTCACCTTGGGAATGTTCGGATCTTCTACGTACTCGCTTTGCACGCGCGACAATACTTCGCTATACACCTGCATCTGCCGGTAAGAGCCGTCTTTCGAGGACGCATGCACGCCCCCAAACCCAAGCGAGCCGGCCACCACAAACAACAGCACGGCAAAGGACGAAACCAGCACCGCAGCTTTAATTTTCATCGACATCGTTTTCTTCGTTTCTGGAAAGGAGTCACTTCCTGAGGAGCTTCGACCATTATATCTTGTTGATGCCGTTTCTTGCCTCTTGGCTGCTCTTGTTCGCCCCTAACGGCAGCCTTTTGCGGATTTGGGCTCTCCACGCACACTAACACGATCCAGCCCCAGTTTCGTCATCTATCCGTTATGCCGGAGGCTTGAAGTTCAGCGTGATTAAGCTCTGCACCGATACAGCGCGTCCATTCATGGAATAAGGCTTGAAGCGCCATTGCCTTACGGCGTCGATAGCGGCACGCGCAAACACCAGCGATCCCTGCAGGAACTTTACGTCTTGAACCGCGCCATCGCGCCCGATGTGCACCTGCAGAACCACGCTGCCCAGCTGTCCGCCGGCTTTTGCCGCCGCCGGATACACCGGATCAACCGGTTGAGTCAGCAGCTCGCGCGCTGCTGATTCGGGCAGATTCACCGGCTCGATCGATGACATCGCCGCCTCCACCGGCTTGTTGCCGCTGGCATCTGGAGTCGAAGAAGCCATCTGCGATTTCAGACTCGACGGAATGCCCGAGTTGCTCGCCGCCGAAACTGCATGCGGCGGTGGCGTGCTGCTCACCGTTGGTGTGACAACACGTGGCTGCGGCACGGCTGCTTGGACCACCGGTGCATTTGGCTGCGCCTGCGCCGCGGTGGGCGCACCGTGTGCTGCTCCCGTGGAACTTCCCCGCGCATTGCCGGCGCTCGTCGGAGTCGAATCCTTGATTGGGTCCTGCCCAGCCTGCGCTTGCCGATTCTGGTCTTGTCCAGGCAGGCTTTGATCCGTCCGGTTCTGATCGGTGGCGTTGCTCTCGCCTGCGGTCGTCTGAGCCTGCCCGGCACTGGTCTCGGGACCTTTCTCCACTTTCACCGTTGGGTCAATCACGGGAAGCACGCGAATCTGGGAGGCATCCGTCGTCGCATCGGGAATGTTTCCCGTCGCGGGAAGCTTGTACTCGTCACCCGACTGGCCAAAACTGTCATGCTGTGTCACAGCCTGCGGTAGCTGAGCAGGTGGCGGATTCAGCAAATTCGCTACTCCATGCACCGCCCCGCGATAGAACATCTGCAAGGTATGCCGGGTTCGAGGTACTGCCACCAGAACGACGCACGCAACTGCGATTGCGCCTACCAGACGAACTCTGCCACGCGTCGAACCCGGATGCTGCGCGCGATTCTCCAGGTCTCCCGACATGTAGCCGAAAAGCGCAGCTTCCGATTCCGATTCCGCGACTGGCTCTTCCTTTTCGGCCAGTTCCGCCTGTGGCGTCCATAGGATGGCGTTTCCCCGTACGACAGCAACCCGCTCTTCTCGCTTTTCGGCGGAGCATCCTTCACCGGCTGCCGTATTGGTTGCATCAACCGGGATTGCAGGGCTGCCCATCCCGTCAGTGCCGTCTGCGGTTCGGTAGGCTCTGTTGCGGCGTCTTGCACCGCGGCGGCCATCGGCTCCAATTCTGTAAGCGCGTCAATCTCCGCGACTGCAGCCTGGTCCAGCGACTTCTGAACGTCACATTCAGTTTCTGTGTCGAATTGTGCTCCGGGTGCCGGACTCGCCGACGTCAGGAATTCGCCCGCGCGGAAGGTTTTTTCTGGCGCCTGGGTTACCGAGGTCGGTGCGGAAGCCGCGCTAACTGCCGCCGCGGCGGCCAGGGCCGTCGTCACGCGCTGCTTCTCGCGAAAGCGCCGGCACTGCCGGCTGCAATTTTGACCGAAGCAGTTCGCATGCGGTGCCCATGGTGTCGCGCACCTGTTCCGTGCGAATTGGTTTCACCAGAACTGAATTGGCTCCCGCCCGCAATGCCTCGGGCAACCTGGCCTCATCGCCGACGATCGCCAGGATCAGCGGGCGTTGCGCTGCCTTCAAATCCCGCGCCGTCTTCAGCAGGAACCCTGCCTCCGGCTGATCCTCCCAGTCGATGATCACGATTTGAAACAGCTGGGTTGTAACCCTCTCCACCGCATCCACGGCGTTGCGGCAGTGTTCTCCCTCGATTCCGAGATCGGGGAACACCTGCCAGATCGGCTGGATTAGTTCCTCAGTCGACGAGAACAATAGGCAGCGCAAGGGCATACTATTCCAGCCTAAGCAGGCGCAGTAACCACGGCAAGTTACCGAGGTGGGAGGCAGCAGTGGCCAGTGGTCAGTGACAACCACTGACCACCGATCACCGACCACTGACCTACTGCCTCAGCCCCATCCAGCTCTCCGACACCACCAGCGAGTTTCCCGGATTATGCGGATCGTACTTCACCGATGTGGGCAGCCCCAGCCGGCAGGAATGCAGGTTAATCCACTGGCGCAGATAGGTAACGTCCTGCGAGCACTCGTAAGACACGCCCGCAACGTCATATTTGTAGATGAGCAACACGGCAGCGTGATGGCCGTGGCTGACCGGCAACTGCTGCACATCGATGACCGTGCCGTCAGTGATGCGACCTACGCCGTCGAGCCAGGTGCGGCGTTCCCGTTCCAGTTCTGCCGGCCCCTTGGGCTTGCGCCGCAAGAGTGCGTAAGCGCCAACCACCGCAGCGCTTCCGCCGGCAACAATCAACGAATAAAGTCGCAATGAATCCATACTGAGGAACGACATGCGAAGCGAAGCCCGCGCGAACCACGTTTTCGCTACCAGCATATGACGGAAGGCGCATCTGCGGAAGTGGGTGGAGAGTTACCGAGGTGGGTAGGGCTGTGGAAAAGCAAGAAGCAGTGGTCAGTGATCAGCGGTCAGTGGTCAGTGAAGAGCACCGGCAAAAGACATTTCCGCCGAAGATTTGGTTTTACTGATCACTGACCACCGACCACGTTGACAACTGCTTTTTTCACTTCTGCTTACAAACGAACTCTCTCGCGATCCCGCCGAAATCCCCTTCGGCCGCCTGCCCGAACTGATCGTCGTGCCGGGTCTTCTTGCTGACCACGAGCTTCCCCCCGCGGTCGCGGGAGTAAAACCACTCTGCACTCGGAACCGCACTGCCGCTCGCGCAATTGAAGCGAACCCGGGCTCGCAGTTCGACGTACGGACCACCCTGCGGCAGTTTGATAGGTTCCTTATATTCCACGCGCACCCAGGCAGTCCGCAACCCATTTTTCTGGGACGTGACTGAGCTGACTAAGACCTGATCGCCGCCCGCGGTGGTGCCCACCGTCCGCCAATCGCCCGCGGCCAGCGCCACCAGTCCCACCAGCAGGACCGGAGCCAGCACCACGGCGAACAGAATAAACAGCCCCTGCTTCATAGGGGATGGAGGTAAGCCCATAAGCGCGCCGCACACACTTTGGGCCAAAAGCCGCCTTGTGTCAACTGCCAACAGACCCAGGAGAGATCAGGCTGCTTCGCCTTGTATTCGCCTTACCAGAGGTGATAGGCTGGAGAGCCAGCGGAACGAGGATCAAATCTCAAGGATCAAATCTATGGAAACCCTTCACACCATAAACATGGACTCGCCCATCGGACCGCTGTTTCTGGCTGCTTCCGCTCGCGGACTGGTCGCCCTGGAATTCGACGCCAGAAAGCCGGGGCAGCAATCGATTCGACCAAACCCGCGCCATCTGCGAGAAGAACAAGAGGGATTCAACTTCGAGGATTCTCCTGAACATATACAGCCTTACGTGAACCAACTGGAAGAGTATTTCGCCCGGAAGCGTCGCGAGTTCACGTTCCCGCTTGACCTTCGCGGCACAGATTTCCAGCAAGCCTGCTGGCGCGCGCTGCTGGCGATCCCTTACGCAGCAACGCGCACCTACGCCGACATCGCCCGGGCAGTCGGCAAGCCGAACGCGTTCCGCGCCGTAGGCATGGCCAACAATCGCAACCCGATTGCGATCGTCGTCCCCTGCCATCGCGTGATCGCATCCGACGGAACGCTCTGCGGCTACGGCGGGGGTCTCGACGTGAAACGTAAACTGCTGGAACTAGAAGGCGCGCTGAGTGGGACGCTGGCAGCGTAGAGACTCGTAGAGATTATTGTTGATTGTTGATTGATGATTGAGGAGCCTATGGTTCCAAGATTTTCAATCAACAATCAGAAATCATCAATCAACAATTTTTATTTTTGGTTGGTTGCCAGCGGTTGCCTGCAATGCCCCGTGCGGCGATTCCAAGGGTGCTCCCGGCGTGAGGAAGGTCCGGATCGAGCCTTAGGTCGCTGGTGATTTAGGGTCGCTCCACGGGCGAGATCAATCGATTTAACTTGCAGGATTAAGTGCCTTGTTTTAAGTGAGATACGGACCTATTTTTGCACAGGCCACGCCCCTGCAAGGACAGGCAAACAATGAGGTTGGGGGAGTCGGCACCAGGGCTTGTGCATCCGAGCATCAGTCTTTGCCGCTGACCCCGCTTTGGATATACAATCGCAATGTCTATCTATAGAGGGGCTCTATGCAGGTATCGAAGTGGGGAAACAGCTTGGCCATCCGCCTGCCCGCCGCAGTCGTCAAAGCACTTGAATTGAAAGAAGGCGACGACATCGAAATTCGAGTCGCCGGCGGCCGCGAGTTAGAAGTCAGCCGCGATGAGAGTCGGCAACGCGCGCTAGAGGCTCTACGCAAGTTAAGCCGTCCTTTGCCCCCCGGCTTCGTCTTCGACCGCGACGAGATCTATGAGCGGGGAAGCAAGGACGATGAGCGCTAAGGCGTTCTTCGACTCCAACGTGCTGATCTACGCCATAGTGAGCGGGGATTCCCGCAGAGAGCGGGCTCAGCAGTTAGTCGCGGAAGGCGGAGTCATCAGCGTTCAAGTTTTGAACGAGTTCGTCGCGGTTGCACGACGCAAGATGCGCATGCCGTGGGAGAACGTTATCGAAGCGCTGGATGCGGTTCGAATGTTATTCCCTTCGCCGGTGGCAATCACGATTGATACTCACCAAGAGGCGTTAACCATCGCGGAAAGATATGGCTATGGAATTTATGACGCTCTCATGGTCGCCTCTGCCCTGGAAGCACAATGCACGATTCTGTACTCGGAGGATATGCAGGACGGGCAGGTCATCGACGGTCGGCTAGCGATTCGTAATCCCTTCGTAATGGGTGATCAGATTTAGTTCGTCGCCCATGCTCGTGCGAGATCAAGCCTAGTCTGCTTCGATGGAGGATTTAAGGTCCATCATGAGCCGATTCCGAAACCTTCGTCCCGCTTCGGTCGCGGACGCCTGGCCAGAGCCAACCTGAATTAAGCCAAACGATGCGAGCGCGGAGAAGGCCCTGTATAGCTCCAGCGGAACCTCCCGTGGAGGAAAGAGGGCTTCGAACACTGCCTCGAAACCGTCCAGTAGACTTACTCTTCCGGCTCCCAAGGAAACCCGATAGTGGCCTGCCAGGATGGCGCGCTCTTTATCCGTAAGTTCCTGCTCACTTAGAAACTCGGATAACTGTTCAAACGTGAGACCGTCGAAAGTATGGAATCTCGCGTCGGCCGAACGCAGTTCACGGTTTTCGCGCGAAAGCCGTGCCAGTTCGTTCATGGCTTCCGCACTGCTTGCTTGGTCAGCGCGTACCCAACCCGTCAGGTCTTCCCGCTGCGCCCATTCCGGCAGCTTCTGAAATATGACGGCTTTGATGTCCTTCTTATCGTTCCAGAAGGAGCAAAGACGCTGCGTCACCAGGCTCTTGAACTCCTTGTATTTCTGCTGGTTGTCGCGTTCGTCCACCTCGATCCCTATGGCCCTCACTCGTTGTTTGTGATGCTCAGGACTGACGACTAAGGCAAAGAATGGCTTCTTCTTTTCTGCGGCATATTCGTATTCAAGCTGTACGTAGCTCTTCCCTGAGGCGGGCTCGACTGAGCCGTAGCGTCCGCCGACAATCAAGATGAGGGCGTCGGACTCGTCGATCCATGCCTTGATCTTTTCCCATGCCGTTTCGTCGCCAGGTGCGAACTGTTCCATGGCGGCAGGAATGTGTCCAGCCGCAAGGATTGCCTCCATGGCCGCCAGCCGATGATCAATGAGGTCCTCGTATGTGGAGGATAGAAAAATCTGGAGCTTCCGCTTCTGCATGCCGCTCACCCTACCCAATCCAGAAACTTATACCACGCCCCCGCGAACGGCAGGAACCACGGCTTGCCGTTGTACAGGCCGAGCGGCGCGCCGGGGAAGGGGATGCCTACGAAAGGATTCTCGGGCTTGTCCCCGGCTATCAGCTCCGCCATCTTCTGGCCTTGGTACGTGGCCATGGCTACGCCGTGTCCGGCGTAGCCTACGGCGTAATACATGCCATCGAGCTGGCCGGCGTGGGGCATGATGTCGAAGGCGAAGTCGAGTGTGCCTCCCCAGACGAATTCGATTTTGGCGTCGCGCAGTTGGGGATAGACGTCAATCATGCCGCGGCGCAGGATTTCGGCGCTGCGGCGGATGGTGCGGTCGGTCTCGGGGAAGAAGGCGGCGCGTCCGCCGAACAACATGCGGCGGTCGGGCGTCAGGCGGTAGTAGTAGAGGTAATTCTTCGAGTCGTAGATCATGCGGTTGCGCGGGCTGAGTTCGTGGGCCAACGCTTCGGGGAGGGTTTGGGTTGTGATGATGTAAGACCCGATGGGGACGAGCTTCCTTAGCAACGCGGGAGTTGCACTGCCGGTGTAGCCACTGGTTCCGACAAAGACTTCGCGGGACCACAGCGTGCCGCGCGAGGTGGTGACTTTCCATCCTGACTCGCCCTGGCGGGATTCGCGCTGCAGGCTTTCGACTCGCGCATGCTCAAAGATTTCCGCGCCGGCTTTCATCGCGGCGCGCGCAAGTCCGCCGACGTAGCGCGCGGGATTCAAACCCGAGCTGAGTTCATCGACCATGCCGCCGTAATAAATGTTCGAGCCGATTTCAGCGCTTAATTCATGTTTCTGAACGACGCGAAGCTGATGGTTGAATTCGCGCGCGATCACTTCCGCCTGGCGGGCGTAGTCGTCGAAATGCTTCTGCTTGCAGGCCACTTCGAGATGGCCGCAGCGGGAGAAACCGCAGTCGATGGCTCCTTCGCGGACAATCTGCTCCACGCAATCGATGGTCTCGAGCGACGCGGCGTACATGCGTCGCGTGAGGTCGCGTCCGTACATGGAGATGAGCTGGTTCACCCCAAGCTTCATTCCGGTCAGCACCATGCCGCCGTTTCGTGAACTGGCGCCCCAGCCGATGGTTTCGCTTTCGAGCACGGCGATCTTCGCGCCGCGTTGGGCCAGAGTGCGTGCGGCGGAAAGGCCAGTGAAACCCGCGCCGATCACAGCGACGTCTGCGCGGTCCGGGAGGGGACGGGTTTCTATCTTCGGGAAATCCGTTGTGGTGAGCCAGTAGTTTTGTTCTCGCAGGAGCAACGGTTAACCTCAGGGGCTAAAGCCCGATTCTCGGAGACTCTTACGGCGGCTGAAGCCGCGCCCTTTCAAAATCCTTGTGCGCAAAGCGCAAGCCGCGCCCTTTCAAAGCTTGCGCGCAGAGCGGAACGCACGCTTACAGCACGGCGGTTTCGTGAATCAGGCGGCCTTCGGCGAAGCGCGTCAGACTCAGCAACGATGCATCGATCAGGTCCGTTTTCCCGGCGAGCAGGATGTCGCTGAGAATCTTTCCCGTTGCCGGAGCGTGCATTACACCGTGCCCGCTGAAACCATTCGCCAGGAAAAACCCGTGCGCTCCAGGAGCCTCGCCCAGAATTGGATGATGATCCGGAGTCATCTCATACAAGCCGGCCCACGCCCGCTTCGGGTTCACGGGAAGATTGGCGAAGCAAGGGACACGGTCTGCGGCGCGGGTGAGGATCTTCTCGACAAAGGGCGCGTCGAACTCCGTCTTGAACCCCGGCTTTTCTTCAGGATCGTTCCAAGCGAGCAGAAAGCCGCGAGCCTCGGGACGAAAGTGGAATCCGTTCGACATGTCGACGATCATGGGTGCGGTGTGCGGGAATTCGTCAAACGGTTCGCTGGGAACCAGCATGCGGCGCAGCGGTTCAACCGGCAAATCCACGCCTGCGAGTTTGGCTACGCCCGCGGCCCAAGGTCCGGCGCAGTTTACAACGGTGCGAGTAGCGACCCGGCCGCGCGTGGTCTCGACCGACTCGATCCTGTTTGCGTCGATCCCGGTTGCGTCCCGAGTGAAGCCAGTGACGACGGTGTTCTTCCACAAAGTTGCGCCATGATCGGCGGCCCAGGCCATGAATCCGGTCATGGCGCTGTAGGGATCGACGAAGCCGTCGCTGGAGCAGAAACTTCCACCGACAATGTCGTCGCCGCGCAACTGCGGGAACATGCTGCGAATCTCATCGCCCGCCATCAGGCTCACATTCTTCAGTCCCATTTTCACTTGCTGGGCGTAGTTTGTGCGCAGATAGGACATCTGAGCATCGTTGGTGGCGCAGAAAAGATAGCCTTGCGGCCTGTAGTCGCAGGGATAGCCCAGACGCTCTTCAAAGCCGGCGTAAAAAGGAATGGAGTAGAGCGACATCTGAATGCTGACGGGAGTGGAAAACTGAGCCCGCACCCCGCCCATGCTCTTGCCGGTCGAGCCTTTGCCCTGCGCCGATTCGCGCTCGATGACCAGAACGTTGCGGCAACCGCTGGCCGTGAGGTGATAGGCAATGCTGGCGCCGACGATTCCTCCACCGACGATGACGACATCCGCGGTATGCATAGGCGTGTCGATCAGGAGTGACCGAGCATTCTAGCGCAGGTGCAGTGGTCAGTGGTCAGCAAGAAACGAGTCAACAAATTGTGGTGGCTGGCCACTGGTCACCGACAGCCACCGACCACTGATCACTGATCACTGACCACTGACCACTGACCACTGCTTCATATCTGATAGTCGTCCTGGAACAGCTCCTCGGGAGAGATGTTTGGGGTTGAGAGCCTTTCGTCTCGCGTGAGGTTCGGTTCGGCTCCCTGCGCTTGGTGCGAGTGATGCTGGAATTTCTCGCGCAGCTCGTGCACTTCCTCGGCCAGCTTGATGATTACGTCGGAAAGCGGGTCGCGGATATCCTTCGGGTCGGTGATGACCACGCGCTTACCGTCGCGCAGGACGATGTGCCCGGGGACGCCGACGATTGTGGAATTGGCCGGGACACTGCGCAGCACAACCGAGCCTGCGCCTACGCGGCAGTTGTCGCCGATGGTGATGTTGCCCAGCAGCTTGGCCCCGGAGCCGATGGAGACTTTGTTGCCGACGGTGGGATGGCGCTTACCCTTTTCCTTTCCGGTCCCGCCCAGCGTTACTCCCTGGTAGAGCGTGACGTCGTCGCCGACGATGGCGGTTTCGCCGATTACAGTGCCCATGCCGTGGTCGATGAAGAGGCGGCGTCCGAGTTCGGCGCCGGGATGAACCTCAATGCCGGTAAACAGACGCGCTACTTGCGAAACCCATCTTGCCAGGAAGCGCATGCCGTGAAGCCAAAGCCAATGGCTTAGGTGGTGTGCCCACACGGAGTGCAGGCCTGGATACAAGAAGAGAACCTCGAAGTAGGAACGGGCAGCGGGGTCGGACTCGAAGACGGCGGCAATGTCCTCACGGATTGAGCGGAGCATGAGGCAGTTCTCAGTTCTCAGTTCTCAGTTCTCAGCAAAACCCTTTCGTGCTGGCTTCTCGGCCACTTGCTTGGTGAGGCTGAGAACTAGGACTGGAAACTTCTTTCTTCTTCCCCATGAACGTAGCTTAGGGAGGAGAACAGTGCAAGAGGTATCGGCAGTGGAGCGCGGGCCGGAAAAAGCCTTTGACCGCAAAGGCCCGCTAAGGTTGGCGAAGGACGCAAAGCAGGCCGCCAGTGACAAGAAACTGGAAACTGAGAACTGAGAACTGCCGTCCTAGCCTCCGGCCTGGTAGCCACCGCTTCGGGCTACGGTCAGGCGGAGGTACTTGTAGGGATTGACTGGAGTGTCGTTGATGCGGACTTCGTAGTGGAGATGGGGACCGGTGGAGCGTCCGCTCACGCCGACATAGCCGATGGTATCGCCACGATGGACCTGCTGTCCCGGCGTGACGGCGAAGCCGGACAGGTGGCCATAGCGTGTGGAGATGGCGTGGCCATGATCGATCATGATGGCTTTGCCGTATCCGCCGAGGAAGTCGGCGAAGACGACCACTCCGTCGGCGGGCGCGATGATCGCCTGGCCATAGGAGCTGCTGATATCGACGCCGCTGTGAAACGCGCCTTCTCCGTTAAACGGGTCGAGGCGCTCCCCGAAGCTGCCAGTGACGCGGCCTTCCACCGGCCAGAGGTTGGGCGCGGAACTGGCGCGGACCCAATCGGCCGTGGTGGCGTTGCGAGTCATGCCCAAGCCGATGCCAACCGTGGCCGCGCCGGTGAGGGCTGAGGCACGGAGAGCGCCGAGCTGGTCCATAGAAGAGCTGACCTCGGCGTCCTGAATTTTCTGCTCGGAAGCGGTGACCAGCGCGGGCTGAGGTGTCAATCCGTAAAGGGCGGAAACCTCACTGGCGATCGAGCCCAGAGAAGCTACCTGCACGTCGCGCTCTTTGGCGACCTCTTCGAGGCGGGAATAGCGATCCTTAAGCTGCTCTTTTTCGGTGCGCAACTGGTTGTAATGGGAAACCTTCAGCAGCATGCGGGCATAAGAACTGGCGATCCCGGTCAGGCTGAGGAAACCGATGGCCCCCCCGATTACGAAAACATACAGGTAGTGGACGGGGATGGAGATCTTTCGCAACTGGCCGTCGTCCCCGCGGGCCACAAAAAGAATGTAAAAGCGTTTACGCAAATGCCTTCCTTCCACTTGAATGCTGCTTTGACGATCAGGGCCGGAACTCAGGCAAAGTTCTCAGGTTGCAGAAAGCCTGTTCGGACTCCCTGACGCTTCCGGGCCGCGCTTCCCATCTTGGGAATGGAAACTTCCTAACGTGGCCTTCTCCTACCAGAACCCAGGACCAAGCCGCAACCTCTTGTCTGCAATTAACACGGAATACAGAACTTAAGCTGGTCCAGCTTTACTCGACCAAAGTATTGTGAATGACTGGGTAAAGGTAACAAACTAGGTTCCTCCTGTCAACGACGCTAAGGGGTATTAGGAGTTACTTAAGCCGGGTAAGCGAATGTAACCGCGGGGCAGATTACTACGCCCTAACGGCAAGTGGCCTGTGGGACAGTTCAGCCTGAGTCCTGGGGACGATGAGCAGCATCCGTAGGTGGGCCTCGCTTATAGTGGTGTCGTGGTGATTGCCGAAAAAGCGCTGATTGCTCAAGTTCGCCGGCTGGCGGCTGCGACGAGGCCTGCGGTTGTGACTGGAATTGGAGACGACTGCGCCGTGCTGCGACTTCTGCCGGGCCGAGGCAAGGAGAAAGGGAAGGACACGCTGGTCACGACGGACTTCACGCTGGAAGGAATCCACTTCCGGCGGGACTGGCATTCGGCGGAAGCGGTTGGGCATCGATGCCTGGCGCGGGGGTTCAGCGACATCGCGGCGATGGGTGGAGAGCCGGTGGCCGTTTTTCTTTCGCTGGCCCTGCCGCGCAACCTGGCGCAAAGCTGGGTGGGGCGATTCGCGAGGAGCCTGATCAGCCTGGCGGAACGAAACGGCGTGACCCTCAGCGGAGGTGACACGGCGGAGTCGCCGAATGGGGTGCTGGCAGACATTGTTGTCGTAGGAACCGTGCCCAGGGGGAAGGCGGTATTGCGGTCCGGGGCGCGGCCCGGCGACCGGATTTATGTGAGCGGGGAATTGGGGGGCTCGGCGGCTGCCGTCTGGCAGATGCGGAGGAAACCCAAGAAGAAGCTGAATCCGCGGGAGTATCCCAGGCATTTCTTTCCGGAGCCGCGAATCGAGCTGGGCCGGGTTCTGCGTGAAAAAGGGATTGCCTCCGCGATGATCGATACCAGCGACGGGCTTTCGACCGATCTGGCTCACATCTGCGAAGAGAGTGGCGTGGGTGCTGAGATTGAGCGGGAGGTTATCCCCCGGGCTAGGGTGGGCAAGCCGGCGCGGGAGGTGGATCTGCAGTTTGCCCTGCACGGGGGAGAAGACTACGAACTGCTGTTCACCTCGCCCCCTGGCAAGCGGGTTCCATCCCGCATCGCCGGAATTGCCATTACGCAGATTGGGCAGATCACCCGTCGGCGGAAGATCTTCCTGAGGAGGCGGGAAGGAGTTGGGTATGAACTCGAGCCGCTGGGGTGGGAACACTTCCGCAGGTAGTGGTTACTTCGGTGATCAGTGACCATCTGTGTCTATACCCTGGCGCGACGAACGGTACTAGAGTAGAGGCATGTCGTACTCCCGAGTCGCCTGCCTCCGTATTTTGCTGATCTCGCTGACGATCGCTGCCGGGTCCGCAAGGCTGTTCGCTGAAAAGAAGCCGCTGCCTCCGCCGCCGGCGCATGCTAAGGCGCCTACGCCCGCGGTCACCGATGAATATGTGCACAAGGAGTTTGGCGACAACTGCTCGGTGCTGGCCGGGCCTCCGCAGTTTGTCGGCGACCTTGATGGCGACGGTGTGGATGATCTAGTGATCGCCGCGCGCTGCAAGAATCCGATGGCCGACCAGGCCGAGTACGGTTTTGTAGTAGCCGATCCCTACAACAGCTTCATGGGATTCGGTAACGTCAAAGTCACCTCGACATTTGCCTCGGATGTTCCCGAACGCAAAGGCGTTTCTTTGCTCATCGTCCACGGCGTGGGTGCCGGGGCCTGGCGTTCCGACAAGGAGAAGCCCAAGTTCCTGCTGATCAACCTGCCTTTCAAGACCCTCACGGTGAAAAGGCTGGCGTTGAAGAAAAAGACCGTGCTCGGAATTTACATGGAAGAAAAGGGCGAAGGCGAAGCGACTTCTTCGGTCATCTTCTGGGATGGGAAGAAGTATCGTTACCAGATATTGGGATCGGATTTGGAGTAAAGAAGTTCAGCAGAACTCAGTTCTGCCCAGGGGTCAGGGCAGAAGCCTTTTTCAGAGTCTCAAACGCCCCTGAATTTTTTGGATTGAGCGCCAGAGAGCGTTGGTAGTTGAGTACCGCCAGATCGTAGCGTCCGCTATCGAGAAATGCCTCCCCAAGACTGTCATAAGCATTCCAGGAGTCGGGATGCTGCTCCGTGTTAAAGGTAAACAAGGCGACGGCATCTTCCAATTTCTTAGCATTGATCATCTGATATCCGAGAGCATTCACGAAGCTTTCCGGGAGCATTTCGCCGGATTGGGAATCGCTCTTGAGTTCACGAATTGCTTCCTTGGCCCCGTTTTCACCCAGAGTGCGCTGAAACGCCTTCTCCAGCCTTAGGACCCGGTTATAGGCCGGAACCGGGGCCTCCGCCATAGCCTGCAGTTCACGTCCTTCAAGCCATCGGCCGCGCAGCATAACACCCAGCGGCTGGCGAATGTTCCGGATACTTACAAGGGGATTGCTCTCCAGCAAGAGCAGGTCGGCAGACTTGCCCGGTGCAATCGTTCCGAATTCGTCCGCTGCTGGGACATAGCGATGGACGAATTCTCCTGGCGTGCGTGTAGCGGCCGAGAGTGCCTGAAAGGGAGTAAGCCCCGCCTGCACAAGCTGATCGAGATCGTCGTCCAAGGATGTTCCTGGTACGCCAAGCGCAGGGGTATCAGTGCCGGCCAGGAGCGGCACTCCTGCTTGCGCCAGGGCGAGAGTCAGTTTCCTCAGAACCGCCAACTCGGGAACGAATCGATCCGAAGATTTCGCAGGCCGGGCCGATAACCAGTTTCCCCTGATGTCCGGGGGTAGAAATTCTCCATTGGGCTGGGCGAGCATTTTATCGAGAACTTTGGGATCTGAGGTCAGTTCGGTCAAAGCTGCAAAGAACGAGAGGTTTGGAGTAACGTAGGTTCCGGAGCGGCGGGTAAGTTCCACGGCCCCCAGAATGCGCGCAACATCGGGGGTATTCTGAAAATATGTTTTGTAGTATTCCTCGCCGTGGGCGATCATGACTTGCCCTTGGGCAAGAGCGTTTTCCAACCCCACGGCCGTGGGAATGTGTCCAACCGCTGCGATGTTCTGCTTTTTGGCCTCGTCCAACACCACCGCATAGATTTCGGGCTGCAGCCGCGAGTAAACCTTGATGAAGTCATAGCCCACGAGCTTGGCGCGGTCCACGGCGGCTCGGGCATCTTGTTCGCAGAGCGCGACGTACTCCGGCCCGGGGTCGCCAGGTCCGTCGATCATAAAAGCGGCAAAGACGCGGGGACCTGGAACCGAACCGCTCCGAATCTTCTGGCGAGTGGCTACAACAAACTCCGGCGACGCCAGCCCCATGTTGAGCACCGTGGTGACTCCTGCGAATAGGAAAAGGGGCAGCATTTCCGCTCTATCAACGTGGGTGTGCATGTCGGCCAGGCCCGGCATCAGAAACTTACCGCGTCCGTCGATGACCACCGCCTCGGGCGGTAGGAGCACCGAGCCAGCAGGACCCAGGTCGACTATCTTGCCGTTCCGAACAAGGACGGTCTGGTGATGCAGCACGCGTTCCGCGTCCATCGGGATGACGGAAATATCTTTGAAAGCGGTAACAGAGTCGTTTGAGGACGGTTGCACGGTAATCTGACCGCCGACTGGGATTCCGGACGCTATGGCGGCCAAAAAGACCAGTAAACCAAGCCGAGTATTCATTAGGTACTGAACTCCTCAGAGACAAATTTCCAAACCGAATAGGGATATACGCACGAGCGTGCACGATTGTTCCGTGCCGAGAACCGATAGCGACCGTGGACCGGGACTCAAAACGCTGTGATCCACCTCCCATTTGCCAGACCATCCCAACCGCTATAATCCTTCCGCTATGAATCTTGAAGAAAAAATCGCAGAACTGAAGAAGCGCAACCGGCTGGCCGAAGAGGGCGGAGGCGCGGCCCGCCGCGAACGCCAGCACAAGGAAGGGAAAATGTCGGCGCGGGAGCGCATCGAGTTCCTGCTCGACGAGGGCACCTTCGAAGAGACCGACAAGCTGGTCACGCACCACTGCAACGACTTCGGCATGGCCGAGCAAAAGCCTTATGGCGACGGCTTTGTCACCGGCTACGGCCGCATCGAGGGCCGGCTGGTGTATCTGTTCGCGCAGGATTTCACCGTGTTTGGCGGATCGCTCTCGGAAACGAACGCGGGGAAGATCGTCAAGATCATGGACCTGGCGGCGAAGATGGGCGCGCCGGTGATTGGGTTGAATGATTCCGGGGGCGCGCGCATTCAGGAAGGCGTGGCGTCGCTGGCCGGATATGCCGACATTTTTCTGCGCAACACTTTTACAGCGGCGTGGTGCCGCAGATTTCGGCGATCATGGGCCCGTGCGCCGGGGGCGCGGTGTATTCGCCGGCCATCACCGACTTCGTGCTGATGGTCGACAAGACTTCTTACATGTTCATCACGGGGCCCGACGTCATCAAGACCGTGACCATGGAAGAGGTTACGAAGGAGCAGCTTGGCGGCGCCATGACCCACAACGAAACCTCGGGTGTGGCACACTTTCTGGCGCACGACGATGCCGAGTGCCTGTCGATGGTGCGGGAGTTGCTGAGTTTTGTGCCCTCGAATAATTTAGAAGACCCGCCGCGCAAGCCGTGCATCGACCCGATCGACCGGGCCGATGCGGCACTCGATAAGATCGTGCCCGCGCAATCGAATCTGCCCTATGAAATGAAGGATGTGATCCACGCCGTGGTCGATGACGGCTATTTCTTCGAAGTGCAGGAACACTACGCGAAGAATATCGTCGTCGGATTCGCGCGGCTGGACGGGCGTTCTGTGGGAATTGTCGCCAACAATCCGGCCATGCTGGCGGGGACGCTCGACATCAATGCTTCGATCAAGGGCGCACGCTTCGTCCGCTTCTGCGACTGCTTCAACATTCCGCTGGTCACGTTTGAAGATGTTCCGGGATTTCTGCCCGGCACCGCGCAGGAATACGGCGGCATCATCAAGCACGGCGCGAAGCTGCTCTTCGCCTTCGCAGAGGCCACGGTGCCGAAGGTGACGGTAATCACGCGCAAAGCCTATGGCGGAGCTTATTGCGTGATGGCGTCAAAGCACATCCGCACCGACGTGAACTACGCGTGGCCTACGGCGGAGATTGCGGTGATGGGCCCGGAAGGCGCGGTGGACATTGTTTACAAGCGCGAACTGGAGGGCGGCGAAAACGGCTCGGAGCGAGCAGGAACTGCGGAAGAGTCAAGATCGAAGAATTCCGCGACCGGTTTGCCAGTCCGTACGTTGCCGCCGAACGCGGGTTCGTTGACGCGATCATCCAGCCGCGGGAGACGCGCAAGAAGCTGATTCAGGCTTTGGCATGCTGGGGAACAAGCGGGATAAGAATCCGCCTAAGAAGCATGGGAATATCCCGCTGTAAGCAAACAATGGGCGCAAGTTGTAAGGCGAAATAAAAGCGAATATAATCAGGCCGACACGCGCTTTGTGTATCCTTGCGTGTAAGATGAGAATTCAGCCGTGGCTACTCATACAACATCCGCCGAAACTTTCCTTCGCAACCTCGACCTGCGCTCTATGCCGCGCTACACATTTGGCGAAGCAGGGCGCTATCTCGGCATTCCTGAATCGACTTTAAGAGCGTGGTTCGCGGGAACCACTTACGGAACACAGCCCCACCTGAAGGCATTTAAGCCTATCCTTGAGCCCTCCGGTCCGGATTTGCTTTCCTTTTACGACATCGCATCTGCGCACGTCTTGCTGGCGATGAAGGCAAAGGGCGTCTCGCAAGACGATCTGCGTGCGATCGTTTGCGGACTAGCGCGCGAGTATCCGGAGTCGCAGTATCCACTACTCGGGCGGAATTTCTTCTTGTTCGGGCGGGACGTTGTCGTGAAGAAGCTGGGTACAAGACTCAATCTATCGCAAAATCGGCAATTGGGGATTCGAGCCGTCATGGACAAGTTTCTCGCGCGGATCGAACTCGACGCCAACCTTATGCCTGTACGATTCAGTCCTCTTCGAAGTCAACGGGAGGGAGGACAGGGCTACATCGTGATCGATCCAGAATTAGCAGCGGGCAGACCGGTCGTTCGTGGCACAGGTATTCCGGCCGAAATCATCGCGAAAAGGAAGAAGAGCGGGGAGTCTGTGACGTTGTTGGCACGGGACTACCGCATCAGCCGTCGTGCCGTTGAAGAGGCGATCAAGTACTTCCCAGCACGTAAAGCAGCATAAGAACCGCTACTTTCTCGACCGCAATTTGGGATCCGTCTTTCTCCCAAACAGTTGAGACAGGCGGGCCTGGATATTACCGTCCATGACGACGTTTACCAAGTGACCGAGCGCGATCCTTGGATATTCTATGATCAAGGAAAGAAGGGCTTGATCGTCGTGACCAGCGACACCTCTTTCATGAGGTCGTTTCCCCACATGGCCGCCGTAGCTTTGGCACGCACCACTGTCTTGGCGTTCAGCAATAACAACTATAAGTCACATGTTCGAGGCAACGCTTTCTTGAAGGCTCTCGGCAAGATAGAAAAAGAAATCTCAAGACACAGAAGCCATCGCGAGCGCAAGTATTTCGTGGCGGTGATTGGCATGGCGGGAACGTTCACGATAAAAGCAGAATCGCCTCTTCCACAGCGACGGACATGCGATCCTAAAGATTGGGAAAGCTATGAGCGTGTCTGTCAGGTGGAGGGAGTGTTAGCGCTGGCTCCGTCGCACTAAATTTCCGATCATTTGTTGGTTCTTTGTGTCTCTCAGCTCTCACATCGAATGGACCGACGCGACCTGGAGCCCCGTGCGCGGGTGCACAGAAATCTCCGGCTAAGACTTACTCTTCGCCAGATTCTTCCTCCCCCAAGCGGCAGCATGGATCCGTGACGAACGTGGATGACTCGTACGGACTTGTCCACGATTACAAACAGAACCCGATAGGTTCCACGATTGGCGGTGCCAAGCAACATCTGACGGATTGGTACGTCGAAGTGGGTGCTTTCAGGCGCGAGGGGACAGCGTTCGGGAAAGTGGGAGAGCGTCTTGATACCGGCGCGTGCGCTGACACTCCACTGAGTCGCGGCTCGCGGAGCACGATCCCGAATGTAGCGATATATGTCCCGAAGATCGGCCTTGGCTTCCGGCGTGATTATGACGCGATAGCGGGAGGTGGCGCTCAGGGCTCTCTTTCCAGTTCATCGAATACTTCATCCACCGTCTGGCCCTCGCCTCGCTTGGCTTGGGCCAGACCGCGGCGAATTCTGGCGATCACATCGAGGTGTTCGGCTACTTGCTGGTAAGTGATGGGATCAAGTACCACGGCTTCTGCTTTTCCGTTGATGGTAAGCACAAGCGGTCGCCCCGTCTTTTTCATACGCTTCATCAAGTCGGACGAATTGCGTTTAAACGTTGTAAAAGAGTGGATGTCTTCGGCAACATTAACCATGCTCTGATATTACATCTTATTCGCATCGTATTCAATGCTTAAAAGGCGCGGCACAAGTTATAATTAAGAGTGGTAAGGGCGGGTCCGTGGGCGAATGGGGGGAATCAGGGAGGAAAAAATTAAGAGTTCCGAGGTGGTGTTGGGTCCATTCGTCTCGGCCAGTAGCTCGCTTTCGACCCTTGCTCGACCTGCTATCGCAGCTTCCCTTGCGGGGTGCCACGCGCGATCTTCGCTCGGGCTCCGGGCTTACCGCCAACCGGAAAAACCTACCCAACGCCTCGGAACTCTATCTTGCCTTCAACATTTCTTCTTGTTCTCCTCGACCAGCGCTTTGCTATAGACCCTTGCTAGCCCTCCCTGGTCATTTGCATGATGAGGGTGACTGCGCTTGAGTCCCGGACGCCGCACCAACCGGAAAAACTTTAGAAGCTGTCAAAGAACGATTATGTTTCTACTCCTTCTATTTTCGGAGTCAATGAAAAGTTTGCATTTGTAACTCGCGTATTTTCAAGCGAGTGCAGGGCGTCCACAGGCGGGTGACCGGAATTGGTGCAGAGCTTCGGACAACTTCGCGCAGAAGGCGCGCCAGACGCGGGTTTTCGGTTACTGGTTGGGGATAACGAAGGCACAAGGTTTTCGACGATCGTTTCACGGAGTGTGAAAATCATGCGGAACACCTGCTGGACAAGGAAGTTCAGAACAAGGAAGTTCAGATTGCAGGCCGGAGCGGGCCTCAACCCACTTCGATGGTTTCGTCGAGGAACCGCTTGTCAGCTTCGTCAGAACCGGCCAGTTCGAACGAGTTGGTGATCGCGGCTTTCCCCTGTTGCACGCTGGTGATGACATAGGAGGAGCCGATCCAGTGGGCCTCGGCCAGATCGGTGGGTGACCAGCGCGCCGGATGGTCGGGGTGGGAGTGGTAGAAGCCGACAATATCCTCGCCGCGCTCGCGGCCTTCGCGCTGAATGCGGATCAATTCGCGGGGATCGATGTTGTAGCGGTTCTGCGGAGAATCAGTGCGGGTGTTGCCGCAACGGGCCGTCGCGGTCACGATGCGGGCGCCGGCGTCGTCCGTGCGGCCCAGCAGTATGCCGCAGCATTCGTGCGGGTAGGTTTCTTCGCCGTGACGGCGCAGGGCGGCGTAGTCTTTGGGCGCGATCTTCAGCATCGGGGGATTGTTGATTGATGATTTCTGATTGTTGATTGAAAACCGAACTTCCTCGACTTTCAATCAACAATCAACAATCTGCAAACAACAATTCTCATCCTTCCGTCCAGAATCTTTCGCTCAAGTACTTGTCGCCGGAGTCACAGAGGATGGTGACAATTACAGCCGGTTCTCTTCCCAGGTCAAGTTGCTCGGCGACTCTTAGGCTGCCGGCGATGCCGGCTGCGCCTGAGATTCCCAGCAGCAGTCCGCATTCACGGGCCATGCGGCGGGCCATGGCGTAGGCGTCTTCAGTCGCGATCTCAAGATTTTCATCCGCTAGCAGCGGGTCGTAGATCCTGGGGACGATTGCGCTGGCCATGTGCTTGGCGCCTTCGATTCCGTGAAAAGAAGAATCGGGTTGCAGCGAGATGCAGCGGATGGTGGGATTGAGTTCCTTCAGGCGGCGCGTCGTGCCCATGAAGGTGCCGCTGGTGCCGAGCATGGCAACAAAGTGAGTGATGCGCCCTTCAGTCTGTTGCCAGATCTCGTTGGCTGTGCCGTGATAGTGGGCGAGCCAGTTCGCGTCATTCGAGTATTGGTCGGCGTAGAAATATGAATCCGAGTGCCTGGCGGCAAGTTCGCGGGCCATGCGGATGGCGCCGTCGGAGCCGTCGCCGGGATCGGTATAAATAATGTTCGCGCCATAGACGCTCAGAATCTTCTTGCGCTCGGCGGAAACGTTTTGCGGCATGCACAGCGTGACAGGAAATCCTTCGGCTGCTCCCAGCATGGCGTAGGCAATGCCGGTGTTGCCGCTGGTGGCGTCGAGCAAGATCTTGCCGGAACTGAACTGGCCTGTGCGGCGGCCTTCGGCAACGATGTTGGCGGCGGCGCGGTCTTTGACTGAACCGCCGGGATTGTGCCATTCGGCCTTGCCCAGACAGTGTGACGAGGGGGAGATGGACGGTGAGCTGATCAAAGCGCAGCAGCGGCGTATTGCCGATGCGCTCCCGCAGACTAAACCCCGGACGCGCGATGGCGGGCTCCGGCGCACGATGCGCCGAGACAGTTGCCGCCAGCTTGGCTGAACTGTGACCCATATTTGAACCATATCCTCGTGACTAACGTAATATGCAAAGAAGATTGAAACACGCTATGTAATATGGTGACTTGGATGATAGGGATGGCGAGTTTGATGCAGCGGAAATGAGCGGCGCACCATTTGGGCGGGGCTGCATCTAAGAAAGAGATTGGAAGCTTAAGAAAATGGTGAAAGCAATAGAAGCACGAACTTACGAGGAAGCGCTGGCGTGGTTGCGCGAGCACGGTTTCGATGTGACCGAAGCGCCGGGCACGAACGGGCGCGTGTTCCTCAGGAAATACAACGTCTCGGCCGCGATTCAGAAGACGCCTGAGGATGGCGTGAAGATTTTCGCTTATCCCGGCTACCTGGTCGGCAGCGAGATCTCGAAGCTGGTCAACCGCGGCTACCAGCAGTTCTTGAAGAACTCGAAGACGGAAGTGCCGGCGACTGCCGAGCACCTCAAAGCGCTGCAGTCGTTTGCGGAAGAATTGAAAATCGCGCTGGGACTGCCCAGCCTTTATAACGAATCGCTGGGGACGGTGAGCGATTCCTACCATTACGACCGGCTTAAGGACGATGACAAAGCGCCTGTGGACCGGCCGAAGCGGCCCTGGGAAGTTGCCGGCAAAGCGGTCGCCGTGAAGAAGGGCCGGGCGTAAGTTTAAGAGTCCCGCGGCTCCCTTCCGAAAACCTTCCGCAGTTACCCCTTATCGTGCGAAACTGGTGCGCTCTTGCGTGGGCGAGAGCCGGGGGTTTGCATGCGCCGGTTGGTTCTCTACTTTTTTTCTTCTCTTTCCTGGTGCAGTTTGCCGATCATTTTTCTTGCAACCACTTTCCTTGCAACCAGCGGTCAATCGCTCGCTCAAGCCGAGTCGGGTGGCTATGGGACCGACGCGAAGGCTATCGAGCGTGTGTTGCGTGTGCAGCAAGAGGCATGGAACCGGCACGATCTGGAAGGCTTCATGGCGGGCTACTGGAATTCTCCTGAGCTCACGTTTTTTTCGGATGCGAAGGAGCATGACGGATGGCAGGCCACGATTGATCGTTATCTCGCGACGTATGGAAGTCCAGGGCACGAGATGGGGAAGCTGGAATTTTCCGGCTTGCGCGTCGTGGTGCTGGGACAGGACTCGGCCTTTGTGCGTGGCTCGTGGAAGCTGATCATGTCCGACGGGAAGACGCCGCGGGGGTTGTTCACGCTGGTGTTCCGCAAGTTTCCCGGGGGATGGAAGATTGTGCACGACCATACTTCGGCGGCGGAGTGAGGCAGCTTCTCGCTTGTGGGAGAGTTTCCCGATTTGCGAGAATAGCTTTTAACCGCAAAGTGCGCTGAGGACAGCCGCAAAGGACGCGAAGCAGTGCCTCCACTTGGGAGGGGCCGGGCCCGGTTTGGAGGTTTCTGGCTGTCATTGCATCCGCATGCCTTTGTCCATGGCTTGATTGGCGAGGCGGTCGGCTTCCTTGTTGTGCTCGCGGAAGGCGTGGCCGATTGAGAACCATTCCAGCTGGGCGATCAATTCTTTAGCGCGGGCATGAAGATCCTTGAGCGTGAGATTCTTCACTTTGTAGATGCCCTTGATCTGGCGGACCAGCAGCTCGGAATCGCTGATCAGCTTGAGGGCTTTGGGGCCGTGCTGGATTGCGTATTCGAGCGCCGCGATCAGGCCCTGATACTCGGCGAAATTGTTGGTCTGGTGGCCGAGGTATTCGCTTAGATGTGCGACTTTTTTCCCGGACCGATCCTGGATTACTACTCCGTAACCAGCGGGGCCTGGGTTGCCGCGGGCGCCGCCGTCGCTGTGGGCGACGAGATAGTGCTCGGGAGGATGTTCATGGGAGTCTGGCGCGGGGCAATAGAGGCTTTGTTCCTGAACTGCGTGGGTAGGGCATGGAGTCGAGTTTACAACGGCGCTTGTGATGCCACATTCGTTTCTACAACCGACATTCCCGAGCAACACGAAGGTTCTTGCTTGTAATGAGAGTCGCTGCCGTTCCCGGCAAGACACCAGATCCCTCGCGTTACTCGGGGGATGACAAGGCCCTTTGGTGAACGCACAATGTGCCCAGCTGACGTCATCTGCCTGCGGCTAGGCGGGTGGCTAAGCGGGCGGGGAGGTTGGCGGATATGATCCGCTCCTGCGCGGCTTTCAGGTTGTAGGGCGCGCGGTGGAAATGGACGATTTGGCCTTCGGTATCGAACAAGGCAAAAGCGGCGCGCCAATCTCCGTCGCGCGGCTGCCCGACCGATCCTGGATTGATCATGTAGCGGGCGGTCGGCCTCAGTTGCAACGAGACCGACTCGGCTTGCCCGACCGTGCGGTATTCGGGACGGAAGCCATCCGCGCCGGAACCGTTGGCGAAGAATCCTCCTTGCAGGTGTGTGTGGCCGAAGAAGGTGAGCGGCGTGGTGACCGCGAGGAGCGGGACGAGCGCATCGCCGACGGAAACTATGTAGGCATCTTCATCGCCCGGCGAGCCGTGAACCAGATTCACATCAGGAAAGCCCTCGAGAGTGAGCGGGCCTTGCGGCAGAGAGCGGAGCCATTGGTGATGGTCGGGAGTCAACTGGTCGCGGGTCCAGATGGCGGAGCTGGCGGCCATGGAGTTGAAATCTTCCAGATCGATCAGGCCGGTTGCTGCCTTGTCGTGATTGCCACGGACAAAAAGTTTTCCCAGGGCGCGGGAGCGCTCGACGACTTCATTGGGGCTGGCGCCGTAGCCGACGATGTCGCCCAGGTTGGCGACCAGGTCGAACGGTGGAGCTGCCGCGAGGCAGGCCTCCAGCGCTTCGAGGTTGGCATGAATATCGCTAAGCAGCAGTATGCGCAATGAGCACCAGACAAAGTGGGGATTATAGACCAGTGGAGGGATTTCGGGCTGACGAGTTTCCGAAACACTTCACCACGGGGGACACCCTTCGGCTGCGCTCGGGGCAGGCTCCGGAACACAGGGTAAATCTACCGACAATTTTGGTTAACGACCGGGCAGCGGGCCCAATGCCCATCGGCGACTTCCACCAGCGGCGGGAGGGCGCGAGTGCATTCGGGAACACGGAATGCGCAGCGCGGCTCGAAGGCGCAGCCGGGGGGCATGGCGTGCAGCGGCGGGACTGTGCCTTCGATGGTTTCCAGAGGATCTCCGAGCTTCGTCTTCAGATCGGGCACGGCGTGCAGAAGGCCGCGCGTGTAAGGATGCGCCGGGGATTGAAAGATTTCATGCCTGGTTCCGAGTTCCACCACGCTGCCGGCATACATCACGGCCACGCGATCTGCCACTTGCGAAACCACAGCGAGATCGTGCGAGATGAAGAGCATGGCCAGGCCGAACTTGGCACGCAGTTCGGCAAGCAGGTCGAGAATCTGGGCCTGGATGGTGACGTCGAGCGCGGTGGTGGGTTCGTCGGCGATGAGCAACTGCGGCCGGTTGACGATGGCCATGGCAATCATCACGCGCTGGCGCATGCCGCCTGAGAGTTGGTGAGGATAATCGCGGGCCCGGCGGCCGGGCTCGGGAATGGCGACATCAGTCATGGCTTGAACGGCAAGCCTCGCGGCCTCGTTCCTCGAATGCGTGCCATGGGCCAGCACGGCCTCGGCGATCTGGTCGCCGGCGCGCATCACGGGATTGAGAGCGGTCATCGGTTCCTGGAAGATCATGGCGATGCGCGATCCGCGCAGTTGGCGCATGGAGTCGTCGGGCAGAGCGGGGAGACTGCGCGTTGTGCCGTTCTCCGAAAAGAAGATCTCACCGGAAACCCTTGCCTGCGGCGGCAGCAGGCGCATGATGGCCAGGGAAGTGATGGATTTGCCGGAACCGGATTCGCCCACCAAGCCGAGGACTTCGCCGGGAGCGATGGAGAAGCTGACGTCGCGGACCGCGGGGAGGAGAATTCGGGGCTCAGAATAGACAGGCGAAGCGCCCGTCTCCACACGGGCCTTGGCCGGGAAGTCGATGTTCAGGTTCCGGACTTCGAGCAGCAGAGGCACGCGTTCATGTTAGCAGCGTCGCAAAGCCGTCGCCTGCGGCGACGGGACAGCCCGGGGGCGGCTGTCCCGAGATGCGCATTCATGTTACAGACTTTATTTTCCCGCGGAGGATCTACTGCCCCAGAATCAGCGGCAGGCCGTTCTTGCTGTTGCCGATTACTACCACTTTGGAGTTGGCGCTCTTGGCCAGGTTCTCGGTAGCTTCGATGCCCTTCCATTCGAGCAGCGAGGGGGTGATGCCTTGGGCTACGATCTGCTGGAAGTCGCGGACTCCCGCGGCTTCGATGCGCTTGCGCTGTGCCTCCTGGGTTTCTTTTTGCAGGCGGAAGTTCATGGCCAGCGATTCCTGCTCGGCCTGCTGTTTGGCCTCGATGGCGGCCTTCAGCGTAGCGGGCAATTGAATGTCGCGCAAGAGAACGTTTTCGACGGTAAGGCCGCGCTGATTGAGTTGCTGGCTGACCTGATCGAAAATCTGCTTGGCCACCATTTCGCGTTCGCCGGTATAGAGAGCGTTGGCGGTGTGGGAGGCGGTGGATTCGCGGATGGCGGAGCGGAGGGTGGGTTCGACCACGACGGTTTCGTAATCGGCGCCAATCTTCTGGAAAACCTCGGCAGCCCGGTCTGGGTTGAGATGGTAAATGAGTGAGGTATCAAGACTCATCATGAGGCCTTCACTCGAAGGCACATTGGCAGATTCTTTCAGAGTCTGCGTCTGGATTGAAAGTTCGTTATTGGTCTTCAGCGGATTGATGAGGTGAATGCCCTCGCTCAGGGTTTCGCCGGACTGCACTTTGCCGAAAAGAGTGAGCACGCCGACGTGGCCGGTGCCCACCTTGGTCACGGAACTGAAAAGCAAAACCACAAGCAGGAATGCGGCAATGCCAAGTCCGATCAGGCGCAGAAGGCCGAAGCCACTGCCGCCGCCACCGTCAATAATTCTGCCCCGAGCAGGATCGAAGATCGTCATCGTAGTTTCTCCTGGTATTCCTTGTATTCTTTTTCATTCTACGGCAGGCGGATCAACGGCGTATTAAGGCCGCGCTCAGACCTAAGGTCCTGAATCTTCGCGGCCTCCCTGGGCATCTTTTATGATTAGTTATGAGCAAGATTCACATTCCCACGCCGCTGCGACAGTATGTTGGGAAGCACTCTACGGTTGAAGTGAAGGGCACGACCGTGGCCGAGGCCATGAATGCGCTGGTGGCACAGCATCCCGAGGTGCGCCGGCACCTTTACACCGACGACGGCAAATTGCGCGCATTCGTCAACCTCTACCTGAACGATGAGGACATCCGTTACCTGCAGAAAGAGGCGACTGCGGTGAAGGAAGGTGATAACATTTCCATTGTGCCTTCCATTGCGGGAGGCGCTGAAAACCACACCCACTTTGTCATCCCGAGCGGAGCGAGGGATCTTGGTTTCTGCTTATAGTCCCCGACTAGGTGGTGGTGCAAGCGCGAACCAGGATCCCTCGCTTCGCTTGGGATGACAAACGTCTTTGGTTCGCAGCCGCGATCTCCCGATTCACAAGCCTGGCAATTCTAGAATCTCAACCGAGGACTCTATGGCTACTCTCACCGAAATTCCAGTAACTCTCAGCAAGGACGAAATCCTGCGTTACTCGCGCCATCTGATCATGCCGGAAGTCGGCATGGAGGGGCAGCAGAAGCTGAAGGCGGCGCGCGTGCTGTGCATCGGCACGGGAGGGTTGGGCTCGCCGCTGGCGTTGTATCTGGCGGCCGCGGGCGTGGGCACGCTGGGCCTGGTGGATTTCGATGTGGTGGATTACACCAACCTGCAGCGGCAGATCATTCATTCCACCGCCGATGTGGGGCGGAAGAAACTGGATTCCGCTGCGGAGAAGCTGACGGCGATCAATCCGTTCCTGAATGTTCAGAAGTTCGACACGCGGTTGAGCAGCGAGAATGCGCTGGAACTCTTCCGCGACTTCGACATTATTGCCGACGGCACGGACAACTTTCCCACCCGCTATCTGGTGAATGACGCGTGTGTGCTCACGGGGAAGCCGAACGTTTACGGATCTATTTTCCGCTTTGAAGGGCAGGCCAGCGTTTTCGCCACCAAAGACGGGCCGTGCTATCGCTGCCTTTATCCCGAGCCGCCACCGCCGGGGCTGGTTCCATCTTGCGCGGAAGGCGGAGTGCTGGGCATTCTGCCGGGGCTGGTGGGCGTGATGCAGGCCACGGAAGTGATCAAATTAATTCTGGGAGTGGGCGAGCCGTCTCATCGGGCGCTTGCTGCTGATTGACGCGCTGGGCATGAAGTTCCGCGAACTCAAGCTGCGCAAGAATCCCGATTGCCCGGTTTGCGGCACCCATCCGACCGTCACGAAGCTGATAGACTACAACCAGTTTTGCGGCATTCGTGGAGAGGAAAAGCCGGTGGGAACAGGACTTCCGGAGATTCAAGTGGAAGAGTTGAAGCGGCGGCTGGATGCGAAGGAGGATGTTTTCGTTCTCGATGTGCGCGAGCCGCACGAATACCAGATCTGCAACATCGGCGGACATCTGATTCCGCTGAACGACCTGCCCAAGCGGGTGCATGAACTGGATTCGAGCCGCGAGATCGTTGTCCACTGCAAGATGGGCGGACGCAGCGCGAAGGCGGTCGCGTTTCTGCAGCAATCGGGTTTCAGCAAGGTGCACAACCTCGCCGGCGGGATTACTGCCTGGGCGGAGCGCGTGGATCCTAAGGTGCCGAAGTACTGAGGGCAGGGGTCAGTGGTCAGTAGTCAGTCGTTTTTGGGGAGCGCGTTCGCGCTCCTTTTTTATTTCTTTCGCGACGAGTGGTGTGGTGTCGATAACTCCGGGTTATCGGCGGTCCAACTAAGTCGCACATTTGCCGACTTCGGCCAAGATGAAGAAGAAACAGGGAGCACTGACTCGTGCTCCCTGTTGATTTTCGTGTTGTGCTTCACTTACTTGCTGGAACCTGCCTGCATTCCGTCGCTGGTTTCACCCAACTCCAGAGAGAACTTTTTCCCTTGGAATCGGATCCCGGCCAGTGAATCGGTTCCGCTGTCATTTTTATGGGTCACGGCGGCATCGTTCCCGGACGGGGTCTGCAGTTCAATTACGCGGGCGGGCGCTTTCACGACGACGTTCTTGCCTTGCAGGATGCTTAGTTCAACGTTGGGACCGGTGCCCTCCCACTGGACTTTGTAGTCTCCCGCCTTCAGCGTCGTTCCGTTGACGGTTACGGGATGGCTAAGTTGTAAACTGGCTTTGGTTGCGGCGAAGGCGCTCGAGGCCAAGACTAAGGCCAGCCCCAACACCAAGGTTTTCGATACTGTCGCGAACTTCATGACTGCTCCTTTTTTCTTTCCCGAAATTACGTCGGGAAACGGTTGGGGCGGCCCGGTTCACGACCTCCGCGAGAAAACCCTTTGTGTTTTGCCGCGAATCGCCTAAAATGCAACCGCTGGGGTTCAGCGAGACAAGCCGCCAGGCCTGTCGCGCTGTGCACGGGGGTTTTCTCACCTGGGCCGCCAAACCGAGAGTGAGAGAATCCCCTTAACCCCGCAAGAATTTGTCGAGACAATCTGGTAGACGCGGACCAGAATCCTCCCTCCGGCCCGGCTTCCTGACAGTTACGTAACGCCCCTGCTGAAAGTTCCGTTACGCCTTGCAATTTCTTGTTACGCTGGTTGGACGCGGCTTCGATTGGTCGGTTAGCAGTATTCAGGGCCAATGTTCCCACTGTTTACATTCCCTTGACAAGCGGGAGCGTCACACTTTGAAACACTCGTTGTTATGTTGTTAGCCGATGAGTTGATGAAGAAACGCGGGATTGAGTCACGATAGTGAAGAATCGCAGGCGGGCGTCTTTAGCTGCAAGGCTCGCGTTTCAATCCGCGTCGCCATGCTGCCGGTTGACCGACCAGATGCTCGCCTGATCTTTTTCGAAAGGATAGACGTGCACCATCCAATTGAAGATTACAGGATGGAAGGTTCCACCCGCGGCGTCGCAGGCCGCTTGCGTAGGTGATCGATCCCCTTAAACCAAACTGCGAATGCGGCGTCAGCACTTCCTTCCGACGCTCCGGAGGCGGAGAGCAGAAGTTCACATGCTCGTGCCATTGCGCAACGCTGAGCGGGATGCGCTCGTCGAGTTCTTCTTCGCCGAGGCGCTTGGGTGCGGTGTACATGACGCCAATCAGTTTGTAGTCGTCGCCACGTTTTTCATAGAGAAGCGACGTGGGATGCTCGGGGGCGAAGCGGAAGCGGGCTTCCATCGCGTATCCGTAGTTGGTGAAGTGATACATCTTCTGCGGGACTTCAGGATGGAAGATCTGGAAGCCGTCGGCCAGCGCGACATGATAATCGAGATATTTTTCTGCAGCCTTGCGCGCGGCCTCTACGACCTGCCCGGCGCGCGCGGCATCGCCCGGCTTCGCCGCACGCAGCGCCGTCATCTTCATGTGCGGACCCATGTCCATGTGCCCTTCCATGGAATGCATGGCGTGGGCGTTGGCGTCGCTGTCTTTGTCCGCGTCCTTATTATCGGCGGACATGTCCATGCCTTTGTCTTTCATGGGCATGTTCGACATGTCGTGGCCAGGCATATTCATGCCGGGCATGCTCTGCTGGCTAGACGAGGTAGCGCTGCCGGCGGGCTGTTGCTGGCCCCAGGTCACGCTGGCGAACAGGATAAGCGAAATCGGAACGACGATTCGGCGCATGACAAGTCTCCCCACGTTCAGTTGGTATTAACACTGGAGCACGGGAGTTGTTTCTGCAAGAGAATCGGGTTACTGGAGATTACAGAGGTAATCTCCGGCCCGAAGGTTTCGAGTGAGCACGCTTACTGCAAAGGCTCTGATACGTGTTCGTGAACAATCATCCACTTGCCGTCCTGATTTTCGAAAACTACGGTCCAGCGGAAATTTCCCATTTCCACTTTGCCGGTTTTCGCAGTCATCTCGTACGTTATGGTCGCGGTGGCCCAGACCAAATCTCCGTGGGGATGGATGACCGCGTCATCGTTCACTGCGAACTTCGCGCTTTTGTAGCCGGAAAGCACGACCTTCACTCCCTTGTCATATTCCTCCCAGCTGCCGTATTTCAAAGGGGCGATGTCAAAGAACACGTGCGGGCCGCTGGCATAGAATTTGGCCACGTTGGCGGGATCTAGGGTGGACCACCCATCCCAGATCTTCTGCAGGTAGGCCTTGTCGGGAGGCGGCGCCGGGGCCCGGATTTCTTGTGGCCGGCTTCGGCGGCTGCGCGATGGGCGGACAGCGTAAGGGCCAGCAGGCACAACGAAACGGTGTAAAGGCGCTTCATTGTTGGGTTTCTCGCGAGTTGATCCGAAGATTCGGCGGAAATTCTCGCATAGCGCCCGAAATCCGCAAAGGCGCATTGACCGATTTCCACAGCGCACGCTAGAATAGTTGAGTTTGCCTGTACTCGCCGACCCGTTCTGGGGACGCCTGCCTTGGCTGGTGAAGCGCCGTGGCGGAAAACACAGCAAGCACAGGAAGTTCAGTCGAGTTTTTCGCACCCAGGGGTTGCGCCCGTGTGCGCAGGGTTGCGTTTTGAGGCTGGCTTTTACGATCTTTTGACGGAGGCAGACGTATGTACGCGGTTATCCGCGCCGGCGGGAAGCAATACCGGGTGGCGCCCGGAGATGTGATTCGAGTGGAGAAACTGGCCACGGGCACCGAGGGCCAGGTGGAGTTCCCTGAGATATTGGCGGTATCGGGTGGGGAAGGTCAGATCGGAAAACCACAAACGGGAGCGCGGGTCGTCGGCCAACTGGTCGAAGAGGGCCGCGGCGCTAAGATTCTGGTCTTCCACTACAAGCGCAAGAAGCAGTATAAGAAGTTGCGCGGGCACCGGCAGTCCTTCACCGCAGTGCGCATCACGGAGATCGCGTTTGACGGGCAGAGTTTTAAGGCTCCGGAGTTGGAGAAAAAGCAGCCCAAGGTGAAGAAGGCTGCGGCGGCGGAAGAGCACGAGGGCGAAGCTAAAACCACCAAGGGCTCTGCGAAAAAGAAGGCTGCTCCCAAGAAAGCGGCTAAGAAGTCAGCTTCGAAGAAGAAGAAGAAGAGCTAAGTAAGGACGGGCGAAGTCGCCCGTCTCCACATGATTTTGCTGGCAACTGGCAACTGGCCACCGGAAACTGATTCTTATGGCACATAAAAAGGGACAGGGCACTTCACGAAACGGGCGCGACTCGAACGCGCAGCGGTTGGGATTCAAGGCATTCGGCGGGCAGATCGTGCCCGGTGGCACTATCATCGTGCGGCAGCGCGGCACTCGCGTAAAGCCGGGGCTCAACGTCGGCCGCGGAAAAGACGACACGCTATTCGCCAAGATTACGGGACGCATCAAGTTCCTGAACAAGGGCTCGATGGGCAAGTTCGTAATGGTCGAGCCGATGGAAGTTGCGGAGTAGTTAGCGTTCGTCTGCGGACTTGTCCGACGCGGCTTCAGCCTCGCCTTCGGGCGGGCCTTTTTGTTTCAGGCAGGCTGTCATCCCGAACGAAACAGACTGTCGTCCCTCGCTTCGCTCGGGATGACAAGCGAGTTTCGAGCAAGCGCTTTCTCCAAGCAAACCATGTTCATCGATGAGGCGAAAATTCGGGTTAAAGCGGGCGACGGGGGGAATGGCTGCATGGCGTTCCGCCGCGAAAAGTACGTTCCGCGCGGCGGGCCTTCGGGCGGCGACGGAGGCAAAGGCGGAGACGTGATTATGGAATCCAGCGAGCGCCACAATACGCTGGTTCATTTCCGTTTCAATCCCGAATACAAGGCCGAGCGCGGGCGTCACGGCGAAGGCTCGAATAAGAGTGGGCGCGAAGGCGAAGACATCCTCTTGAAGGTTCCGGTGGGAACGATCGTGTATGACGAGGAAACGGGCGAGAAGGTGTTCGATTTTTCCGCCGCTGATCAACGCATGGTCATTGCCCGAGGCGGCCGCGGCGGACGTGGCAACGCCCGCTTCGCCACTTCCGTGCATCAGGCTCCACGCGAACATGAGCCGGGACGTCCCGGCGAAGAGCATAACTACCGGCTCGAACTGAAGTTGCTCGCGGACGTTGGCTTAGTTGGGTATCCGAACGTAGGAAAATCCACGCTGATCTCCCGCATTTCGGCGGCCCGGCCTAAGATCGCCGACTATCCTTTCACCACGCTGGAACCGAATCTTGGCGTGGTTGCGGTCGGAGACGCGAACAACGAAATCAGCTTTGTGGTCGCCGACATTCCTGGACTGATCGAGGGCGCGCACGCCGGCTCGGGACTGGGCACACAGTTCTTGCGGCACATCGAGCGCACCCGGTTGCTGGTTCACATGGCCGATGTATCGGACGCGAGCGGCCGCACTGACGTTGTGAAAGATGTGGAAGTGATTCTCAATGAGTTAGCGAGCTTTGGCGCTCACCTGGAAGAAAAGCCGATGATCATGGTTGCGTCGAAGATCGATGTGGCGAACAAAGACAAAGTCGCGGCGCTGAAGCGGTACTGCAAGAAACACAAGCTGAAGCTCTATGAAATTTCAGCGGTGACCGGCAAAGGCATCGACGAACTGAAGTACGCCATGGCCAAGGAAGTGGATTCTTTGCGTGAGCGCGCGCTGCAGCAGTCCGAAGCCCCCGACAGCCGAAGCGCCTGAAGGAAGATTCAGAGCCGGGCTCTTGAAGCGCACTTTTCGGCGTCTTACCTTTTCCGCCTTATTGCGGAGTGGCCGGGGCGACCTGAGTTCCCGGAGTGATCTGGCTACCGATGACGTCGCCTGACACGATCATCTCGACGCGGCGATTCAACTTGCGCCCGGCTGCGGTGCTGTTGTCGCCTATGGGATCGGCCTTGCCCATTCCGCGCGCCGCCACGTTGTCCGGGGAAACACCTGAACTTACGAGATAAGCGCGTACTGTGTCGGCCCGCTTTTCGGAAAGAGTCTGGTTATATTCGTCGCTGCCGATGGAGTCGGTGTAGCCCTCGATTTGAAGTTTCAAGTCGGGATACGCGAGCACGATTCCCGAGATCCGGGCCAGACGCTCGCGAGCTTCCGGCTTGAGTGTGTACTTATTAAAATCAAACAGAACATCGGGCATGCTGACGATCAGGCCGCGGGCGGTGTCACGAGTTTGCAGAACCTGATTCAGTTGAGCCAACAGGCGGGCACGCATTTCTTCTTTCTGGCGGATGGCTTCCTGCCGTTGGCGATCCGCTTCCTGGCGTTGGCGATCTGCCTCCGCGGCAGCCAGTTGTGCGGCCGTCCGTGCAGCCTCCGCCTGCTGCTGCTGTTCTAACGCAGCGGCTTGCTGGTGTTGAGCTTCCGCCTGTGCCCGCTCGGCTTCGGCACGGCGGCGTGCGTCTTCCTCCGCCTGGGCCTGAGATTTCGCAGCCTGCTCCTGGGCGGCGCGGGCATCCGCCTCTGCTTTCGCCTGCGCCTCTTCGTGGGCGCGTCTTTCAGCGTCAATGCGTTCCTGCTCTTTGCGGCGCAGAGTCAGAACGCGCGCGTCTTCGGCCATCTGCGTGGCGCCGCGGGCGGCGGTGCCGATCGGGGTGCGTCCCTGTCTCCGCTGCAGGTAGTCTTCGGCCCGTTGCAGCATGTCCTCAGCTTTCGCCAGGCTATCGGGGGCGTAGTGTTGAGCGCCGGCCGCTTTCGCGATGGCTACGGCATTGCGAGCTTCGAGCAGATCCAACGGGACCTTCGAATCGGCCCGCGTGGCGGGAAGTTGGTCGGCAGATACGTCAATGGTGTACTGCGCACCTTCAAGAACATCGAACCTGGCGTTGATGGGCTCTTCGAATCCTTTGGTTTCCTGGCGAAGAATGTTTTCCGCAACCACTTTGTTGCTGGGGTGGGTAACGGAATAATAAGGCTCCGCGGTCACGATCAGACCAAACGCCTGCAGATCGGTGGTGACGTCAATCTTGTCTTTGCCATTCTCGCCGGGGAGAACTTCGCCCAGGTTTACGGCGCGGCCCTCGGGAGTGATTGCCCACAAGACGTAAGTAAGAAATTGGCCACCGAACTTGCTGGCAGGCTGCATGTGCGTGAGTTCCACGCTGATGGCGAGACGCCCGGCTTTGCCGTCGACCTTGGCATGCCCTGCCACCTCGGGCATCAGATCTGTGCCCCGAAAATCTACGGTGGTGGAACCGCCGCGGTGGCGGTAATTGACGGCTTTGGTAGTGCGGGCGAAGACCTGCACGCGGAAAATCGGCATCTGATCGCCCTGTCCCGGCGGCTGGTTCGTCTGCTGCGCGGCGTCCTGGCCGGAGGCAGAAGGTTGCGTCGACGCTGCGGAATTATCCTGCGCGAACATCGCAGCCAAAAAAATAACGCTCAATAGCGGAACGAAAACGATTTGTCTCATAGGGCCTATCCTTAAAAAGGTTCGTGTTCCCGACGGCGATTGCGATTGTATTAGAAAAACCCGGGTTACGACAGGCGATGTGGTGAGACAGCGCGAGGGTGTGATGGCGCTGCCACCGGTTCGACGGGAAGGCTACAATGCCTGATTGGGTCTTTAATCTACGCCCGCGGCAATTGCGATCCGTGCTGGAAGTGATATTGAAGAATCTTCGCGGCCAGGGCGGGAGTAATTTCTTCTCCGGCAGGCTGCACGGTGCGCACGACTTCTCCACGGCAAACCACTTCGGTGGGCGAAAGCCCGGCGATCTCCGCTGGCAGCACCAGATTAATTTCCAGCACCACATTCGGCTGCAGGAGGTCTTCCGCCTGAAACAGCATGCCCGAACGGCTGATGTTTCTGGTTTCCCCATCGTGCCAGTTCTTTTCGTCGAGACGGCGATATTTCAACGGCAGGTGAAGTTGAAAACGCTGCGCGCGCGATGAAGGTATTGGTTGCGGACCTTGCGTTGCCGCGGCGTGAGCCGTGCGAGCTGACATCGTATCCTCCCGGGGAATTGGAGTTGAATCGAGCACCTCGCGAACTTTGCTTTTCAGGTCGCGCAGGGTAAAGGGTTTCTGGAGCAGGCGTACACCCGCGTCCAGCGTGCCATTGCGCCCAATCACATTCTCGGTGTAACCGGACATGTAAAGCACTTTTACATTGGGACGAATTTCCGAAATGCGCTGTGCCAGTTCGCGGCCGTTCATGCCGGGCATGATCACGTCGGTCAGCAGCAGATGAATCACGGCCTCATGTGCTACTGCGATTTGCATCGCCACTGCGCCGTCAGCCGCCTCGATGACCCGATAACCCTGCTTCTCGAGGAATTGGCGGGCCAAGTAGCGCAGGTTGGCCTCATCCTCGACGAGCAGAATGGTCTCCGTTCCCGGCTCGGGGCTCGCGGATTCCGCGCGAGGAGAAAGGTGGGCGGGGCTGTCGACAGTTTCCGCGGCGCGGGGGAAATAAATCTTGAACGTCGTGCCCTTGCCCGGCTCGCTGTAAACCCAAACGTAACCGCCACTCTGCTTTACGATTCCATACACCGTCGAAAGGCCGAGCCCAGTCCCCTTGGTCCCTTTCGTGGTAAAAAACGGCTCGAAGATATGGGACTGGGTTTCGGAATCCATGCCTGCGCCGGTATCGCTGATGGCAAGCATCACATAGTTTCCTGGTCGCAGGGAGGGATGGAGGCGCGCGGATTCCTCGTCCAGCGAAACGTTGGAAGTTTCGATGGTCAGCTTGCCTCCCGACGGCATCGCATCGCGCGCATTCACGGCAAGATTCATGATGACCTGTTCAATCTGCCCCGCATCAGCGCGCACAGTGTCCAGTCCGGCGGCCGGTAGCATTACCAGGTCGATGTCCTCTCCGATGACGCGGGTCAGCATCTTCAGGTTTTCCGTGACAACGCCATTCAGGTCCAGAATCTTTGGCGCCAGCATTTGCTTGCGGCTGAAGGCGAGGAGTTGGCGGGTGAGCGAAGTGGCACGCACGGCTGCGCTGGCAATTTCCTGCGCCGGTCCGCGTAGCGCCGGGTCCGCGCCCAGGCGGTCCAGCAGAAATTCCGAGTATCCGGAAATCACCATCAGTAGATTGTTGAAATCGTGCGCGATGCCGCCGGCAAGCCTGCCTACGGCTTCCATCTTTTGCGCTTGCCGGAGTTGCTGCTCCAGAGCGCGCCTCTCGGTCACATCTTCGGCAAACAGCTCGAAGGTTCTTTCCTTGCCGCCGTTCGAAACAGTGCGGCCGGAAACGCGAACCACTGTGGCAGTGCCGTCTTTGCGCAGCCACTCTGCAATCAGGCCGTTGAAGGGCGCCGTGGAGCGCAAGCGGTCAGCCAGTTCGAACCACTGCTGCGTGTCCGCGTAGAGTCCCGCGAGGTGTTTTCCCCCGAGTTCATTGGCGGACGAATACCCCAGCATCGCCAGCAGCGCCGGATTTGCATCCAGCAGTTGGCCCGCGGAATCGCAGCGGCAAATGCCGTAGGGAGCGTTGGTCACGAGAGACCGAAAATTCTTTTCGGAGCGCCGCAGACCCTCTTGGGCCGCACGCAGGGCAGCATTGAACCAGCAGATCAGAAGCGCAAGCACAACGAACAGCGCCAGCCGCATCATGGTCGAGCGGTATTGCGCGGGGGTGTGTTCGCCGGTAAACGAAAAGTATGCGCTGACGGTGAGTGCGAACGAGGTGGCGACCAAACCCGGCTTCCAGCCGCCATACCAAGCGCTCACCATTACGGCGACGGCGAACACCGCCAGCCGGCTTTCCGTGATGTTGGGCAGCAGTAGCGCCGGGATTAGCGCCAGGGTGGTGCTGAGTACGGCTACTCCGTAACGGAGAATGGGCGCGCGGGCGGGTTGGATGCGAAGTAGGGGGAGGGTTACCCGCATGGAATAATGTTAATGCCGAGTTTCAAAAGGCGCGAGATTACAGGAGTTCATTCCAGATTCTTCGGAAAAGTGGTTGTCCTAGCGTTTGCCGGTGCGCCGAACAGACCATCAAACGATGCACTATCGGCCAATGCCCCTGAACCTCTCTTCACGCGCGGCCGTAAACTTAGGCACTCAGCCGCTGCCGGGAAGGTTGAGCTTGCCAACCGGGCCTGCAAACGAAGACACTAGCGGCTCATGAATATTGGACTCTTCGGCGGCACCTTCGACCCCATCCATCGCGGGCATCTCGCGCTGGCCCGCGCCGCGCGCGAGCGCTGCAATCTCTCGCGCATCCTCTTCGTGCCGGCCGACGTTCCGCCGCACAAGCAACTCCAGCCGCTGTCGGCCTTCGCGCATCGCTACGCCATGATCGCTCTGGCCACCGGGCAGGAAAAGGATTTCGTACCCTCACTGCTGGAAGCGCCACGAGATCTTGATGCGGGAGCGCCGGGCAAAGGCAAGACTCGCATGGACAAACCGAACTACACCATCGATACCGTCCGGAGGCTGAAGCAGTCGTTCAAGAAAGCAGACCGGCTCTTCCTGCTGATCGGCATCGACGCCTTCGACGAAATCGCCAAGTGGCATCAGGCTGAGGATCTATTTCGCGAGTGTGAGTTTGTCGTGGCCAGCAGACCGGGTTTTTCGCTTGCCGACATCGCCAACGCGTTGCCCGAGAGCTTACGTCCACGGCAGGAAGTGACGCGGCCGTTTCACAAACAAGCTGCCACTGGAGAATTGGTGCTAAAGGATGTAACCGTCCACCTCCTTGACGAGGTCTATCAATCGATTTCCTCCACGACAATTCGCGAGGCTGCGGCAGCCGGTAAACCGCTTGGGCGTTTCTTAGAGCCTGCGGTCGCGGACTACATCAAGAAAGCGGGACTGTACAAAGGTCGTTAGTCGTGAGTCTTTCGCCAGGCGTCTTTGGCGCATGGTTTACCGTCAACTAAAAACGCGACGAGCGGTCTGTCGTTTACAATGGGAACTCACATTAGACTGGACAACGACTAACGACCAACGACGACCAACCCTCTGCATGAAAAAAAGCGATTTGAAGCTACAGGTAACGGCGGCCATTCAGGCCTGCCTCGACAAGAAAGCTGAAGAACTTTCCATCCTGGAAATGGAGAAGGGGTCGGGAGCATTTACCGACTATTTCGTGCTGTGCAGCGGCACGAACCCGCGGCAGGTCCAGGCCATCGCAGATGAAGTAGAACTGCGCTTGAAGACGGCGGGTGTGCGTCCGGCGCACGTCGAAGGCTACAAGCAGGGCGAGTGGATCCTGGTCGATTACACCGACTTTGTGGTTCATGTTTTTTCCGAGAAGGCGCGCAAGTTCTACGATCTGGAGCGTCTTTGGAAGACGGCCAGGCGACTTGAACCCTCGGAATTGAAGCCGAAGACGCGGACGAAAGCGGCGCCGAAGGCAAAGGCAAAGCCGCGCAAGCCTGCCGCAACCGCTATTCGTCGCAACAAAGAGTAGGTTTCGTCGGTCGTTTATCTTCGGTGAAGATTAAAATCGCGTGGATCGGAAAGACGAAAGAGCCGGCGCTTCAGTCGCTGACGGATGAGTATCTGAAGCGGATTTCGCGTTATGCGGAGGTGGAAGGGCTGGCGCTGCGGGATGAGTCTGCGCTGCTGCAAATGTGCGGGCGGACTCCTGCGGGTAAGTCGAGCAAGACGGCGAGCGCAGGGAAGTCGACGCTGGTGCTGATGGATTCGCGCGGGAAGCAGTTCTCGTCCGAAGAGTTAGCGCGTTTTCTGGGAGACTATCAGGATCGGAATCCGCTGCCGCTGGTGTTCGCGGTGGGACCGGCAGACGGATTCACCGATGCAGCCCGCAACGCGGCGCAACATACGATTTCGCTGGGCAGGATGACGCTGGCGCACGAACTGGCTCGCGTGGTTCTACTGGAGCAGGTCTACCGGGCGTTTACAATTTTGAGGGGGCATCCTTATCACTCAGGGCATTAAAATGGCATCGTGCGTGTCTATTATTGATGGAATGATCGGAGAATAATCATGAGAGATGTGATGGAACTGTTGCGGGCGAAAGAACAAGAGTTGTTGAAAGTGAAGCGGCAAGTTGAGGCTCTGCGGGTTGCGGCGCCGCTGCTGGGCGGGGAGCAGGATCAGGGCGGGCCGTCGAACGGGCCCGCGCCGGTCAAAGAAGCGAGCCGTTTCGGATGATTCCTCCTGCAACTGCGTTCAGGGCTTCTTGTCCGAATTAGCGGCAAGAATGTTCAGCAGCTCTCTGGCGAGGTCACCAGCTTGTCTGATGGCGCGATCAGGAATAGCGATGACTGAGCACGGTCCTGTCTTAAGCAGCAACGAGAATTGAATCTCGATTCAGCCTAGGTCGTCACGTCCTTGATATGTGTGGCAATGTACCAGGCGTTCCCGAACGGATCGGTCACGCCTGAAGTGCGGTCGCCATACGGTTGGTCCGCCGGCTCCTGAATGGAGTTCGCGCCCGCCACCAGCGCCCGCCGGTAAACCGCGTCGCAATCTGGCACATAGAGATAGAACATAGCCGGCATCGGCGGATATTTCCCCTCCGGCTCGCCCATCTCCACCACCGAATCGCCGACGCGAATTTCAGCATGGTGCACCACACCGTCGGGCGAAGCATATTTTGCCAGTTGCTGCGCCCCAAACGCGCGCTTAAGGAATGTAATCACGGGCTCAGCCCGCAACGGAAGCAGGTAAGCATTCACGTTGTTCAGCCCCTTGGCAATGTAGCTTTCTCCCTTATGCGTGGCGATATACCAGATGTTTCCGGCCGGATCTTTCACGCTGCCTGAGCGTTCGCCGTACTCCTGGTCGCGCGGTTCGTCAATCAAGGTCGCTCCTGCCGCCAGCGCTTTCTCACACGCCGCATCCGCGTCTTCCACGTAAATATGGAGTGCGTGAGTCTTCGCTGTGGATCGGAACTCACGCCCCGGAATGCCGCCACCCACCATCAGCATCGAATCGCCAATCCGCACCTCGCCGTGCAGTCCGCCCGCCGAACCCACGGTGCGGAATGTCTCCTCCGCCCCAAACGCCTGTTTGGTGAAATCCAGCAACGCAGGCCCGTTCTCTGCTACCAGATACGGCGTCACCGTGTGGAAGCCGCGCGGGACCGAACGCACCGCCGGCTTTTCCGCCGGCGGCTCCGCCGTCCTCATCGCATCCATGCGCCGGTGCATCTCCTCGACCGACATCTCCTCCTTTGTTGTGGACACACCCCACAAATATCCGAAAGGATCCTGAACCGTTCCTTCGCGGCGCCCATAGAACTGATCCGCAATTGGAATCACGATCTTGGCGCCGGCGCCAGTGGCACGAGAAATAAAATCGTCCACGTCAGGAACATTCAGCGACATCATGACCGGCGAACTTCCCAGCGTCTCCGGGCTGAAGCGGCCCCCTTCCGGCCATTCTTCCGTCAGCAGAATGACTGAGTTTCCAATCCTGATTTCGGCGTGCGGAATTTTCCCGCCCATTTCGAAGCGCATAGTCTCTTTCGCGCCAAAGGCGTTCTTATAGAACTCAATCGCCTTAGCGGCATCTTTGAGAGTCAATCTCGGGCTTGCGCTCGTCTGAACGGACGCAACAGGTTCAGCAACGGTACTCATAGTCTTTCTCCCTTTCAGTAATTCGGATTTCAGTCGTACTTTGAATTCGTTCACGCGGCAGGTCGCGCAAGTCCGCCGCCACGCGTACTAGTGGCTCGATGCCCGCCTCCACTTTCGCAGGCTTGCCGTCTGCCCGGGCCAGCAAAGCATCCACGGCGCGGTTCAACTGCTCGATCTTCCTGGCGTCGTTGTTTCGCGGATCGTTCTTCCCTTGACCCAGAGAGCGCTTAGGCATCGGCACCCTCCATGCGCGCCCGCAGGCTGTTGAGGGCGCGGAACTGCAACTGCTTTACCGCGCCTTCGGTCTTGCGAATCTCCCGCGCCACTTCTTTAATGCTTTTCTGCTCCACAAATCGGAGCACCACCACGCGCCGCTGCTCCGCCGGCAAGGTATCGACGAGTCGAAATAAAGTAGCCCGGCGTTCGACTTCTTCGAATTCCACGCCACTTCCTGGCACAGATTCGATCTGTTCCACCTCGACCGTCACCTGCTCGCGGCTTCGGCGTTGCCAGCGGTCTGAAATCAGATTCGCGGCAATCCGGAACAGCCACGCCGCAAATGGAATCCCCCGCCACTCAAACCGCGGCAAGTTGGCCAGCGCATGATGAAATACCTCCGAGGTCAAATCTTCGGTTTCCGCGCGGTCTCGCACCCGCCGCACCACGTACGCGTACACCCGCTCAAAATTGTTCTCGTAAAGCTCCGCAAAGCGCGCAGGGTCGTTCTGCGCCGCCTCGATCAGAAGCCGCTCGTCCGCTTCTTTCCTCAAAGCCTTCAACGGATTCTCCGCGCGGAGTAGTGTTAC
>CAWEDF010000024.1:0-96207 GCA_963807655.1 uncultured Acidobacteriaceae bacterium
AGATGTTGTAGATCACCTGCACAACGTCGACTAATCCGGTGCGCAGAGCCTTGATGCCATTCTCCGGTTCCCAGCGGTTCAGGCTCAGACCGAAGTAACGAATCCAGCCGCCGTCTTTCAACTTTTCCACCGTGGAGCGGAATTCCGGGGCGTTCGTCCAACTGTCATCCCAGACATGAAACTGCAGCAGATCGATCGAGTCCACGCGCAGTTTCTTGCGGATCAGGTCGGCATACTTGAGAACGTGGTCCGCGGAAAACACGTCGTGATACTTGTATTTCGCGAGCGCGGGCCACTTGCCATTGGCGGGAGGGATTTTCGACGCAGCGTACAGCCGCTTCGCGGAGTTGCGCGCCATGGTTTCGCCGAGCAGGCCGTCGCTCTTGCCCTCGCCATACGCCCACGCGGAGTCGAAAAAGTTGCAGCCCGCGTCGACGGCGAGTTGCAGGGAATCGAGCGACTGCTGGTCGTCGGAGCCGCTCCAGCCGCTCATGCCCCACAGTCCGTAGGCGATGTCGCTAACGTCGAATCCGGTTTGGCCGAGCTTGCGATATTTCATGAAATTCCTTGAGGATGAGTTCAGTGTGTCTAAAGGAGACTTGCCGGTGAGGACCATCCTAGCAGTTCCGCCGGGGTCAGCGAAAATGGGCCATAAGGGGAAAGTTTCCCGTCTGCTGATTTTTCGATGCGAGCCATCGAGATTTTGCGGCCTCTGCAGCGACCTTCAGGTGTTTCAATGAACCTAGATCATAAATACGTGGAGGTAGCCCCGATGAAATCAGAATTTCCATCCCCTAAGATGCCGTCCTACTGCCAGGAAGATCCTTATACCCCGCCGTCTCGTTTGACCGACGAAAAAATCTCGGACGACACCGGCGCGGAAGCACAGATTAACAGCGCCCTCGCTCCCGCAGGATTGAAGAATCCCTTCTGGAAGTAGAGGGAGCGCGAGCGAACAATGTTAGGCGAGATGCAGCCATCCCGAAAAGCGTTTACCGCAAAATCGGCAGGCAGAGGCAAGGGCGAAGCGCGAACGGCAGCGCGGACATTTCCTGAAGCGCCGGGTGGAGTTGCGTGTCGCGGCACGGTTCGAGCGTGATCACGAAGGGAAGTGCCGATTTGTCGAATCCTGGTTTTTGCAGCACGGCGTCGATGTTCAGCCCGTGAGCCGAGAGGATCGCGGCCAGCCCCGCGATAATCCCGGGCTGATCTTTTACCACCAGGCGCAAATACCAGGGCGTCTCAAAGTCACAGCTTACTGGTGGCGATGGCAGTTGCAGTGCCCGGCGCGGACGCGGCCCCGCCGCGAAGCTTTCCGCTACCCCCATCAGGTCTGAAACGACCGCAACTGCTGTGGGATCTCCGCCCGCACCTGCGCCGAGAAAGGCCATGTCGCCGCCATATTGCCCAGACGTCAAAACCAGATTCAGATTCCGTTGCACGCGTCCGAAAGGCGAGTCGGTGGGAACAAGGCTGGGGCCAACCTCCGCAAATAGAGTCGTCCCTCTCAAATCAGCGCGCGAAATTTGGCGGATAGTGCAGCCCAACTCGGCGGCGTAGTCGAAATCGACGGCATCGACCGGGCGGATGGTGCGGGCGCGAATATCCTCGGGAGAAACGCGGACCCGCAGACCGGCCAGCGCCACAATGGAAAGTTTGGCGCGGGCGTCGCCGCCGTCGAGGTCTTCGCTGGCGTCAGCTTCGGCGTAGCCGCGCGCCTGCGCTTCTTCGAGCGCTTCGCTGAAGGGAATGCGGGCGGTCTCGATGCGGCTGAGAATGTAATTGCAAGTGCCGTTCAGAATGCCGGCGATGCCGTGCAGGCGATCTCCGCAAAGCCCGGTGCGCAGCGCGGGGAGAACGGGAACGCCGCCGGCGACCGACGCTCCAAACTCAAGCTGGCAGCCAGCGGCGCTGGCAAGAGCCAGCAAGTCTGGACCATGGCGGGCGATGAGCTGCTTGTTGGCCGTCACCACCGACTTGCCGGCGTTTAGCGAGCCTCGCACCAGTTCTTCGGCGGGCGACAAGCCACCGATCAGTTCCACCACGATGTCGGCGTCTGAGTTGAGAATCGCGTGGATGTCGTCGGTCCAAATTACGCCGCTCGGAATCCATTTCTCAGTGCCCCAAGCCAGCTTCTTGCGCTCGAAGTTACGATTGCAGATGTGCGTAAGGCGCAGCAATCCGTCATTGCGTTCGCAGAGAATCTTGGCCACGGCGCGGCCAACGGTTCCAAAGCCCACCAGCGCAACCGGGAGCGCGTCCGTCAGATCCCGTGAAATGGGGTTAGGATTGGCGTCTGATGCCCGCTGTGGTGGAATCTTGTGCAATGCCTGCTCTCAACAATGGAAACTTATTTTTATCATACGTGGGGCTTGCGCCCCCGCGAAGGTGAAGGCGCGCGACGCAGCAGGCGGCTTGCCAGGCAGAATCGGCATCAAAGTTGGTACTATAATGCGATCCCGCGGAAACCAAGGCCAATGCCTTCCTGCGAGGAATCACAAGCGGAACCTTTACTCACGGCGCCTCTTGCCTCTTCATGCCGAGCGCTACGGTCCGCCACCACGCCCGGTTAGAGGAGGGGAATGGATGATAGGAAAGTTCGCTGCGACTGGGAGTGCGCTGGCGCTGCTGATTCTGAGAAGTCTGGTCCTGACAATTCTGCTGGGAGCACAAGGAGTCGCTCAGACCACGCCCGCGGGGCAAACTCCCGCCACACCGCCTGCGGCGCAACAACCTGCCACGCCAACTCCGGCGGCCAAACCACCCGACAGCAGCCAGGAACCCGCGGAGGAGCAGTCCAGTTCTTCGCGGCGCAAACGCGTTCACGACTACAAGAACTGGGTCTACAACGTGGGCGCCGGCGCGAATCTTGACAGCGGCGCGACGCGCACCTGGGTGAGGCAGGGAGGCTTTGTCGCAGCGGCCGGCGTGGCTCGCAACGGGAACAAGTATTTAGGCCTGCGCGCGGACTTTATTTTTGCGAACCTGCCGCTGCGCGACTCCACGCAGGAACTGGCGCAGGCGTCGGGAGCCTCAACCCACGCATACTCCGTCGCTCTGGATCCCATCATCAACATTCCAGTGACCAAGCTTTACACCGGTTACGTTCTCCTCGGCCCAAGCTTCATTCATCGCTCCGGAAGCCTGAACTCCGACAATACGGTTCCCGGTTCGCCATGTAATTCGTTCTGGAACTGGTGGGGCGCCTGCCAGAGTTCGAATTTCAATATTCCTCTCAGCGGCAACTTTGTTAATTCCAGCCTGAATGAGTTCGGATACAACCTTGGGGCAGGAGTTACTCGCAAGATGCCCAGTGGGGTTGAGTTCTATGGGGAGTTCCGCCTTATGCACGGATCGCACAACGGCATCACCACCGACTATCGTCCGATCACGATCGGCTTTCGCTGGTAGGGGCTTTATGGGTTAATCGGGATTTGTCCGGTAACTCCAAAGAGTTCCGGCGCGCTGTTGCAATTGCACGAATGACGTGGCAGGAACCGGCTGCGAAACGGCGGCGCTCGAATTCGCCTCGGCCAATGCTGCCTCGACGATGTGGTGCGCCGGCGCAAGCGAGCAGGCCGGGTCGGTGGCGGCGGCGTTGCCGGTGAGCAGCAGAGCCTGACAGCGGCATCCGCCAAAATCCTGCGTACGCTGGTCGCAACTGCGGCAGGGTTCCGGCATCCATTCCTCTCCGCGAAAGCGCTGGAATGAGGAAGAGTCTCGCCAGATTTTTTCCAGAGTCTGCTCACGGACGTTTTCGAATTCGAGTCCGGGAATCACTTCCGCGGCGTGGCAGGGAAGAACCTTTCCTGCGGGATTGATGAGCATCAATCTACGTCCCCATCCGCCCATGCAGGCCTTGGGAAAGCGCGCGTAGTAGTCGGGGACCACTGAGTCGATTCGTATGCGTCCAGCGAGGCGTTTTTCCGCGGCAGCAACCGTTTCGACCGCTTTTTCAACCTGCGCCCGTGTAGGCAGCAGCGCGGCGCGATTCTGCAATGCCCAACCGTAATACTGAGTGTGGGCGATTTCCATGCGCTCAGGCGCGAGTTGTTCGATGAAAGCGATCATCTCATCGAGGTGATCGATGTTCTGCCGATGCACCACAAGATTCACGGTGAACGCGACTCTGTAGCGGCGGATGATGCGCGACAATTCAATCTTGTGCGCGTGCGCTTTGGCGCCGGCAATCCAGTTGGCTGCGTCTTCGCGCGAATCCTGAAAGCTGATCTGGATGTGATCGAGCCCGGCCTTGACCAGCGTCTTTAGTCTTGTTTCAGCAAGCCCGATTCCAGATGTAATGAGGTTAGTGTAAAGACCCGCGGCGCGCGCGGCTGCGATGAGTTCGGTGAGATCGGGCCGCGCCAGCGGCTCACCTCCGGTGAAGTGCGCGTGCAGCATTCCCAGCTTGCCCGCCTGTTGGAAAACGTCGATCCACTCTGCGGTGGAAAGCTCCGAACTTGCCGCCGCCAACTCAAGGGGATTCGAGCAATAGACGCAGTGGAGCGGGCAGCGGTGCGTGATCTCGGCGATGAGGGCGAGCGGGTTGGGAATCATGGCTGCTGCCGGTGAATCGTCGTACGGGCTTTTAATAGGTTAACATCTAGATACCTCGGAGGCTTGGTCGCCAGGCCCGCTGTGATCGCTAATAGAAGATGTGCAAAGGTTGATGGAAGGCGCGGAATTCTTGCCGACGTGGGGGCCTACGACTGAGTAACGCTGTCGTACAACCGCGGTAAAAGGTTAAGATAGAACGGAGGTAAGAACATGGCAGCTCTCGATTGGTCGCAATGCCCCGCCGTGGAAAGCGTGCCGGGGAGGCTAAGCGGCGCGTGGGTGTTTCGCGATACGCGCATGCCTGTATCCACCGTGTTCTTGAATCTCGAAGCCGGCTCTACCGTTGATGAAATCATCGAGCAGTTCGACGTTACACGCGAACAGATCAACGCGGTCCTGGAGTTTGCCGCCCGGAGTCTAGAGGCGGCTCCAGTCACCGTCCCCGCGGCACACCCCTCTGTTGATGCTCATTCTCTTTGATCACGGAACGCCTCGGGGCATTGCCCGGTTCCTTGCGGGCCATACTGTCACACGGGCTAGACAACGAGGATGGGACAGGCTTTCCAACGGTGACTTGCTGGCAGAGGCGGAGCGGGCGGGATTCGACGTTTTTCTTACGGCTGACAAGAACATTCAGTACCAGCAGAGTCTTGTCGGCCGCAAAATAGCGGTTGTGGTGCTAAGCACTCCGCAATGGCCGCTGGTTCGACTGCACACCGCGAAAATTGCGGCGGCGGTAAATGCGGCCACGCCCGGCAGTTATGTCGAGGTTCAGATTCCGGACAAGTCATGATGCTGGCAGCGAGGCTCACTCCCTCCGAAAAAGCAACTTGCCGAGCACTCTAACCAGTTTTTTTAAACCAAGACCTAAGCCGAGATAAAGGAAGAAGTTTACAAGAGTCATCACCAGCAAAAACGCTCCGAGCGGTGGCGCGATCTGAAGGGCGATCGTGAGCACGGCACCGAGCATAAGGCCCGGAGTGCCAACCCACGTAATTTGTCGGCAGATCGAATACCACGAATGTGGCGCCAGTCCCCCGAACATGCACGCGTATGCGGACGATCCTATGATGCTGACGGATGCCGCGCTCAGCGCGATCAAATTCCTCTTCAAGAATGATTCTGGGTGCGTCGATTCCATTTCGTCAGATCTCACCTTAATAATCGACGATCCGCTTATGCCGCAGTTGCTCCAGAAACTGGCTGATGTCGGCGCGAATCTTTGCCGGGTCGGCTTCTGCGAACTGGGCTTGTAATTCTGTGACGATCTGGCCGAAGGTGCGTTGACCGTCGCAGCGCTCGAGTACCTGCCGCCCTGTTCCTTGCAGCTTGATTGCGCCTTCGGGGAATAGGATTACCTTCGCATCTTCCGTGCCGGTCTTATTTTCACCCCAGCGGCAGCCGGCTGCCAGGCGGGGCTGGCTGGTGTCTTCGGGAGGGGGCATGTTAGTGTCCTGACTCCAAAATGACATACGCTGCAAACAAAAGCCGGTTCCTCCACTCCGCATTACGATTGAGAAAGCCAATCGCAATGCTCCGGTCGGAATGACAGGGTTTTGAGTTAGATCTCGGATTCACGCTAGCGGGCCTCGATCCGAAATGCGCCCGGCGGCGGCCATCCTGGTTGAACGTAGGCGAAGTAGAGGGCGTCGAGTTGGGCCCATAGGATGTCGCACTTGTCGCGCAGCGCCTGGAGAGCCAACTCCTGCTCGGCGCGCGTTTTCGCGTTGTCGTAGACGTAGTTCACCGCGAACTGCGAATCCTCGGGCGACTGATAAAGCCTGGCTTCGAAATAATCCAGACCTCCCGCAAGCCAGGGATAGTGCTGGCGCAATTTTTCCACGCGCAAGGTGATTAGTTTGGTGGAAAACAATTCTGTCAACGAGGAAGCGACCGCCTCCAACAGAGTCCGGCTGCGAACGATGTTTAGATATTCGTTTACCGCGAAACGCGTAGCAGGAAGAATGCCTTTGCCGGCGCGAACCATTTGCGGATCGAGACCCGTGGCTTCCGCCAATTTTATCCAGCGCTTGATGCCGCCTTCGCTGGTGGCGTCGCCATCGTGGTCGACGATGCGCTTGCGCCAGGCGCGGCGGAAGACCGGGTCGGGACCGCGCGAGAGGATGATCGAATCTTTGATAGGAATAATAGATTGATAATAGTAGCGGTTCAGCGCCCAGGCCTGGAGCTGTCCGCGGCTGAGCTTGCCTTCGTGCATCAATTGATGAAAAGGATGCTTGTGATGGTAGCGCTCCTCGCCCGTGGCCTGTAATTGCGCGCACAACTCATCGAGCGAAAGCCGGCGGGCTGGTGATGCTGTGTCCGTGTCTACAGGTTGAACTGCCATCCATCCTCCGCAATTTCCCAACCCGCGTCGCGCACCCGGCGATACTCGACGCTGGCCTCGTCCAGCATGGGATTGGTGTTGTTGATGTGCAGAAATATTTTACGCGGGCGGCGCAGTCCCGCCAACTTTGACAGGCTGCTCTCGACCGGGATGTGGCCCATCTGAAGTGCGGTTTGTCCGCTGCCGTGCACGCGAATCAGCTCGTCATCGCTCCAGAACGTACCATCGAAGAGCAGGAGGTCGCAGCTGTCGAGTTGATCAAGGAACATGTCATCCATCTGAGGGACGGCTGGCATGTAGGCGAATCGCGAGCCCGAAGGAGAAGCAGAATCGATGATGAACCCCAGAGAAGCTTCGCCAGGCGCGAGTTGCGTCTGCCGGTCTGCCGTGACGTAGGCGGGATAATGCGTGCTCAGCGACAACGCCCGGCAGTGCAGACCGGAGTCTTCGCCTTGGGCATTGCGCAGATTGAATTGCTTTCCGAGTGCAAAGTCGGTCCACACCGCTTGATTCGGGATTCGCTGCAACATGCCGAACATCGAGTTGTCTTCGTGGAGAATTCGGTGAACCGAAGAAGTGGCGTAGATGCGAAGCGGCTGAAGTTCGCGCAGCAGCAGCAGTCCGAGGACGTGGTCGAGATCGGCGTTGGCCAGCACCACCCCTGCGATCGGCGACTGGCGCGCGCCATCCCGCGGATGCAATTCAGGCGTGGCTTCGATTTGCGCGCGCAAATCGGGAGACGCGCCCAGCAGAAACCACGAGCGCCCGTCTTTGGTCAGCGCAACCTGCGCCTGAGTGCGCGGTTTGCCGTGAAATGTGCCGCCCCTGATCGCGCGACAATTGGCGCAGGCGCAGTTCCATTGCGGAAACGCGCCTCCGGCCGCTGAACCAAGAACCTTTACTTGCATCTCTGGTGAGTTTACCGCCTTTCACGGAGACCTCAGTTAACCACGAAGGACACCAAGGTTCACGAAGGAGAACTTCACTGAGGTGAGACAGGATGACAAAACTTGCAAGGTTTCCGCGAAATGAATGCAGCAATTGTGAAAGATAATGCAACCTTCGGGGGATTTCTTGGGTGTGCTCCGCTTTGTTCTTGCCTTTGGATTGCTCCCGCTGCATACTGCGAATGGCCCGCGCATAGCGGGGTTTGGCCTTCCCCCGCCCTCCCCTTAAGCAATCCTTCCTTCCGCAACAATCGAAACGCATTGAGTTTATAATGCCGCCATGCGCTCTCGAATGGCGCAAGTCGTTACCTTCGCGATGGCGTGTCTGTTGGCCGGGAATATCCAGATTCAGGCGCAGACCACTGCACCAGCGGTTGAAGCCGAAAGATCCTGCCCACCATCCTCCGGCTCTTACGACCAAAAACCTTCCGATGCTGAAATCTCGGTCGCCGGGGTGACGTTTTCAGGCTTCCTCCGAATGCCGGTTGCAGACCAAGACGAAATTGTGGCGTCGATGGAGGCTCAAACCTACGGAAACTCTCTTGACGGGGCAACTGACGAAGCATTGGAGAGAGTGAGAGTCGGGTGGCAAAACCATGGGTACTTCAAGGTGCTGGTCAATGGGTATGCGACGGCATTGGACAGCACTCCCGCCGGTCGGCGCGTCGCACTTAGCGTTCATGTGGACGAGGGCGCGCAATACAGGTTGGGCGGCATCGAGTTCAAGGGCAACCGTGCGATTGCGAATGAAGCCTTGCGCGCTCTCTTCACGATCAAAGATGGCGACATCTTCCGCCGTGACAAGATCGGAAAAGGATTAGAAAATCTCCGCAAGACCTACGGAGAGTTGGGCTACATCAACTTTACTCCTGTTCCGAATACGATCTTTGACGATGAAAAACAACTGATCGACCTCGATATCGACGTGGATGAGGGCAAGCAGTTTTTCGTGTACGGCATAAACATCATAGGCGTGGACGAATCTTTCCGGGCGCACCAGATGTTGCAGGATCTTCTATTGAAGCCCGGTCAGATTTATAACGGAAGACTTGTGGAGTTATTCTTGAAACGGGAGCATGGCTCCTTGCCCTCTGATTGCGAATGCAACGATCGTCCGTCGCTGCAGCTGGATGAAAGAGCAGGCTTAGTCACCCTCACCTTCGACTTCCGCTCCTGCCTAGGCGGACGTTAGCGTCTAGCTCTGGCCGGCGGAGGCTGCGCAGCGCAGCGGATCGATGTCCCAGAACCTGGCGTCAGCGGAAAGATTTTCGACTCCGACCTCGCCGGCCATTTCGGTTCCGGGCTTGCCGCACCATACGATGCGGAATTGCGCTTTGGTGCCAAGGTAGAGAACGTCGACGATATCTCCCGGCTTCAGTTGTGCGTCTACGCACTGCAGGGTGGCCCCGCGGCCGCTGATACTACGCAGGCTGGCGGGCTGGGTGAAGGGGCGGGAATGAGCGTCCATGCCCCAGATCTGGACGGGAAGGTCAACGAAAACGCGCGACTGGCGGCGCCGATCCATGCGATGCTCCTTAGTTCTCGAGTGGTGATCTTGAGTGGGGGTCAAGGCATCGTAGGCGGGCGGGGTGGGGAAGCATAGGTAACATCAGTCACAGGCGAAACCTGTGCCGAAAGTTTGGTGACCTGAAAATAGTCGATTCTTGGGATTAAGAGCGAAGCTAGTCGAGGTCACCGAGCGAACATGCGCCCGGACCCCGAGGATCGCCACAGGATCCGCAGGCGCCCGTGGAAGCCGACGGGGCCGCGCTGCCTTTGGCGGACATGCCCTTGGACGACATGGCAAACAAGCTGAGCTGCGGGTTTAGCTTCTGGCTATGGCACTTGGGGCACTTGGCTTTGTCTCGGCCGAAGATCAGGGTTTCAAACTCGTGCTGGCATTCCTGGCAGATGTATTCGAAAATCGGCATGTTAATCGCTCCCCTGGAACGGACTCCTGCTATTAGAATCAATTTGTGGGAACTTCGCAAACTTACTTCGCAAACTTGCTTCGCAAACCGGGCGGTGACGCCTGACCCCTTCCAGTTCAAGAGCTGAGTTCGAGGATGGCGTGACGGAGAAGGCGCCGGCGTTTGCGCCGTCCGTCTTCCGGCCCCGTCGCTGGCTACGGGGCGGGCACGTGCAAACGCTCGCTGCTTTCTTTCTGCCGCGGCGAATCGATCCGCCCGCTGCCGAGCGGCGTTTGATCGAAGTGGAACCCGGCGTTCCGGTACTGTGCCACTGTCACTGGCAGAAAGACCGGAGAGCACTGACGCTGATCGTGGTGCATGGCCTTGAGGGATCGAGCGAATCGCAATACATGCTGGGCATCGCGCGCAATGGTCTGGCCGCGGGCATGAACGTGGTGCGCATGAATCAGCGCAACTGCGGCGGCATGGACCACTGCGCGCCCACTCTCTACAACTCAAGCCGCTCCGGGGACGTGGCGGCGGTGGCCCGCAACCTGGTCGAGTGCGATGGAATCCCAGGTTTCGTGCTGATTGGTTTTTCGATGGGCGGCAATCTGGTTTTGAAGCTGGCTGGGGAATGGGGCAGCGACGGTCCAGCGGAGTTTCGCGGAGTGGCGGCGGTTTGTCCGGCAGTGAACCTGGCGGCTGGGGCCGACGCGCTGCATGAGCCCGTCAACCGGATTTACGAATACTATTTTCTGCGGCAGTTGTTCCAGCGCTTTCGCCGCAAGGTGCGACTGTTTCCCGCGAGCTTTGACGTATCGCGCATGCGCGGAGTTAAAACGCTGCGGGAGTTTGACCATCGTATAACCGCTTACTATTGCGGCTTTGCGGGGGCTGACGATTATTACGACCGGGCCGCCTCCGCGCACGTGATCGACCGCATTGCGCGGCCCACGCTGGTGATCCACGCTGCCAACGATCCCTTCATTCGTATTTTGCCGGAGACGCGCCAGGCGCTGCTTGCCAATCGCCACATTGCCTACGTCGAAACCCAGGACGGCGGCCACTGTGCTTTCGTGGGCGAGCGCGACGGCGACTCTACTTACGACGGCCGCTGGGCGGAGCGCGAAGTGGTGGAGTTCGCGAAGCAGTGTCGGTAGGTTGTGTGGCGCGGGCACTCTTGCCCGCGGAATCCAACCACAAATAGAATTGCAGACCTCAGTTGAACCTTGCCACGGCGTCAAACTTCCCCGCTCATGGTTAGATTCCGCGGGCATGAGTGCCCGCGCCACACATTCAATTTGCTCTCGCCGGACTTCGAAGCCGCGCCAGCATCTCGGCGCCGCGGCCCTTCAGCCGCGTCCGCAGGAACGCGAGAATCAGCATGGCGAGGAAGATCCTCAGCAATCCCAGGGATGCAGTGCGTATGTTTTCGACATGTTTGGGCAGGATGGAGACACGCCCGTATACGAACTCGATGTGGACCCAATACACCAGCAGGGAAGCCTGGCCCAATTGAATGAAGGGGCTAAATCCCCAATGCCCCGCGTGCCATTGTCCGATAACCCAGCGGCACCAGGCGTAACTCGCCGTCAGAATCACGAGCAGCATGCCCACACGAATCAGAAAAAAGTTTGGACTGGTGTGCCAGTAGTCGTAGACCGCGTAAAGATTGCGCGGCTGGGCGTCGAGCCAGCGCGCGGCTGCTGCGAACACTAACCCGGCCACACCCACCAAAAAGAAAGTCAGGGTTTCGCGCTGGCGCGCCCACGGACTTTGCAAAATAAATCCGGCGGCCAGCCCGGCGAAGGCGAACGCGGACCAGGGAAAGATTGGAAACAGCCACACCTGCGGTGTGCCCAGATTGTGAACGCCGTTGATATAGGACTCCAGCGGCCACGGCAGCCAGTTGGGACGCCAGGTCGTCCACAGCGGTGGCGTGAGCAGGGAAATCAGCAAAGCCGTTCCCGCCGATGCGAGAACGAGCGCCAGCCTGGTCTGCGCGCCGCGATGCATAAAGACGACGAGCGTCAGCCAGCAGACGAGGCCCATCAGCATCATCGAAAGGCCGATGGTGTTGAGCACATCCACGCGCAGCAGGTCGCTGAGCGGCGCCCAACCCCAGGCGATGAGATATTCCTGCAGACGAAACAGCAGTCCAAAGCCAAAGATCTCCGCACCGCGGCGGATGGTCGCGCGGGCGATTTGCGCGGGCGGCAGATTCTTCTGCCAGAGTTTTTCGGTTATCAACGCGAACGAAATTCCCGCCAGAAATAAAAACAGAGGAGCAGGGAAGGTTCCTCCCAGCTGCGAATACATGAAGAACTTGCTCTGCCGTGCGCCGGGGCTGAGCCAGGCGTCGTAGCAATGGGTCTGAAACATCAGCAGGCAGGCCAGGCCCCGCATCCAGTCGATGTAGGCAAGGCGGGATGGAGCGGCGGAGGGCAATGCGACACCGCATGATACTCCACCCGGAGCTAATGACAAATTCTGCTAATGAAACGGCGGCCGGGTGACGGGCACCCGGCCGCTGACGACTTCAAGGAATCGACGGCGCCGGCAAGATCCTGCTACTTTCGAGGTTTTGCCGCCGGAGCCTGACGCTCCTGCAAATGCTGCTGCTGTGTCGCGTGTTTTTGTTGCAGTTGCTGCGTCTGCTGCTGGTGCTTCTGCTCCACTTGCTGTGTCCTGGACTGGTCAGCCTTTTGTTTCGCCAGCTGCTGATGTTCTTTTTCTTGCTGTTGCTGGAGCTTCTGCCGTTCCTTCTCCTGCTGCGCAGCCAGTTTTTCCTGCTGCTGCTGATATTTCTGGTCCACTTTCCGATTTCCCGTGTTTGCTGCGGCCGGACGCTGCGGCGGCGGAAGGTCTTTAACATGGACGGGCGGGCGCGCTCCTGGCGCTTCACCGCGGGGCTGGCCACCGCCACGATTTACCGGCTTGTAAGGAGCACCTGCCTCCTTCGCCTGTACCACTCCACGGCCGCTAAATTCCGCGGGCTTTGCAGTGGCGGCGATGGGCGGCTTACCGCTGTTCACCGACGCGCGGAGTTGAGTGTTGCCACGCGCCATTTGCACATGCTGCGCTTGCGCTGACACGGGCGGGATATGTCTCTCGCGCGCGGCCGCTTCTTCCTGAGTCGTGGGACGCCTCTCAATTCCTCCGCTGCCTCCGTTATAGCTCACGCGATTATCCGTGTTGACGACCACCCTCTCGTTGTACACGTTGTGAATCTCGGTGACGTTCACATTCAGCACGGCGCGGTTATAGAAGAAGTGATCGTGGTCCCAACGTCCGCCCACGAAGCCCTCGCCAAAGTAACCGAATCCATAATTGATCCCGCCATAGAAACCGACTACCGGACCCCAGAAACCCTCATGCCATAAAAATACGTCGCCGCCCCATCCCCACCAGCCCGGGGTCCAGAGGAACCCGACCTCAGGGGCGAGCACCCATGTGCCGGGAACCCAGTAGTAATCTTCGGCATCGTCGTCCCAATACCAATACCCGGGAGTCCAGATATAACCGTCGCCGGGGCAAATCGGTTGCTCATACACCGGAATCGCCGGCGGGCCAAATGTGATCGCTACTCTGAACTGCCCAAAGGAAGCCGCCGACGTGGCAAGCAATACCAGGACGAGCGCCAGTGAACGAATTGTCAGTGAGCGGATGGTTGAACTGATGCGCATGTTGTTCCTCTTTCTGCACTCTCACTCTTCGCTTGCGCGCCATTACTCAACTGCTGCGAGTTGCGCGGATGAGAGGCTGGACACGAGTTCCGCAATCATAGAGCTTGACCCATGCTCTTGGCATCTGCCTATCCGTTGGATACTGTATTCTTAAAGAGTTGGATGGCATCTGGCTCCCTATGGGCGCGTAGCTCAATTGGATAGAGCACCGGATTTCTAATTACCTCGTTTGACTGCGCGCTCGTGATTTTTCAATCACATAACCCGCCCCTGAGTGCTCCTGTGTGCCGTAGATAGGTCTCATGTTCCGCATTCTGTGCCCTCGTTTGTGCCCTCGCGGCTTCGCATTCCCCAGCGCTGGAGCGTGAGACAATCTCTCGCCGGCCCCGGAAGCAGAAAATCAATCTCGCATTGCGCAAGTCAGGGTGCGCCGCCGCGCGACGCGATGGCCCGTCGAAAAATCTCCATTTAATTCAAGACGTGCAGACCTATTTCGAACCTCCACTGCGGGGCAGCAGTCCGAAGACGCCTACGCCGTTAGTCGTTCCTACATAGACTTTACCGTTGGCGATGAGGGGAGTGATGAACTTGTTTCCGACGCCGAATTGATCGCGTCCGTTAGCGGCCTGGTTGGTGTTGTAAATCTCCTGCAGGGTATTTGCATTGTAGGCGTGGAGGACGGCGGGATTGGCATTCTCCGACGCCCAGACGATGCCGTCCTCAGTTTTGTTAGAGGAGATGCTGGGTATGGTCCCGGGATACTCGAAGTAGGTGCTGGTTTGTGCAACAGGAGCAGTCAGCAGTCTAGCTTTCTGGAACCTGAACGCGAGGATGGGTTGGCTGACTGGGCCGAAGTAGAGTCTGTCGTTGAAAAAGGCGGGCATGGACCAGATGCCGCCGGGCAAGGCACCTGAAAGTTCCTGGTAAATGTGGTTGCGGTTGGGATGGAATTTTCCCATGGAGTGGCGGTTGACGAGGTAGAGGTTGTTATCCTTGCCAGCTCCGGCGGCGAGTTGCCGGGTCGCGCCAGAAGAATCCTTCAGGTTGGGCAGCACAGGTTGGGCAGCACAATGGCTCCCCCGGAGCCGAGATCGCCATCCTGCTCACTTTCCTGTACCCCGTTATACATCTCGAAATAGTCGGCGACAGCCAGACCGCCTTTGGTGGTGAGCCTGATGAAGGCGTTGCCGTAGTCGCCGTTAATGGGGAATCTGCGGGAATTCAAAGTTGTGTCGAAGATGCCGTTGGCGTCGAGGAAAAAGATGTTGCCTGAATTGTCTGCAGTGAGGCCCGCGCCCGAGCCCCAAATAGCTCCTTCGTTGCCGTTAGGTGTGACATTTAGAACGGTCTTCTGGGCGAGGGTGGTCGGACTGTAACCCATGATCCAGCCGGTGAAGGGGCGGATGTCGCAGTGCGACGCCCACGTCAGGTAAAGAAGGCCGCCTGTAAGAAGTAGTCCAGAGCGTTCTTTATATTGGGCAGGATCGAAGATGACGAAGCCGCCGGAACTGTTATCGCCGGTGCCGGGGTACTTGGCTGCGATGTCGACGGGGCCTTGGTAGAGTTCGTTGCCGGTGGTGGCGTCGAGAGCGTGCAGGCGCTGATGATAGTTGCCGGAAGAATCCTTCGACATGGCGACGGTATAGATGACACCGTTCGATCCCATGGGGCGGGTGATGACGGGAGTGGAAGTGATTCCGATTTCCGGAGTGACTTGGTAGCAGCCACGGTCGTCGGAGGTAGTCTCGCCGGATTTCAGAGTGGTGATGTGCCAAATGGGCGAACCCGTGTCAGCGTCGAAGGCATAGACCGAATCGTGTTCGGTGGCGACAATAACAAGGTTGTGAGTGCCACGGCCCGGAATGGGGACGGCCGAGAGGTACAAAGGCTGGGCGTCGACTAAACCATCGACCGGGAGGATGAAGAGCTTTCCGAATGAGGCGGAATTCACGTTGCTTAGGGTGAGCGTGGTCTCCGAGGGATTGAGTCCGGTACGGGCATTGTTGTTGTGGTAGGTGAGAACATCCTGGGGGAATGCGAGCGAGGTTGCGCACGCGAGAATGGAAACGGCTAAGACGAAACGAGGGATGATGAATCTGGGAGACGGCATAACGAAATCTCCTGGGTGACGGTCCCTGCGGAACGGGGCCGGGCTGCAGTTGAATCGAAGGTTTGGGTGCGGAATTGAACGCAAGCGCCTGGCTGAAGTTCCATGGTAGAAAAGTACGGCAACCGGATTGAGAAATCTGTACAAGACTGCTCACAACGATCAGACAGATAGTGGCGGGATCGAGACTGCTTGGCTGGGTTTAGGCTGCAGCTGCGGAAGTCCCGACCATCCAGTATTTCTTTGCGAGGAATGCCATTCTGATTCGGATTTCTTCTTGATCTTCCTTCAGGACCGCGTGCAGGAGAGAAAGGAGGTCTTGAACCTTTTGAGAGTCTTCCTCTGCGGCTATATCCGCGCAGAGTCGCCGCACGAGATCGGTGTTATACACAAGGTCTCCGAAAGGGATTGTCCCACGCACGGAGGTCGAGTGGAATACAGGAGATGCCCGATGATATCTCTCGCGGTGCAGATGAGAACAATGGGCGGGCGTGAGCGGTTTTCGGGGGAGGGCTGTTCGAATGAGCGTCCCGTGACTCAATCGAGTTTGGGGGCGCTTTCGTTTTTCAGACGGCGGAAAGGGCTCGCGACTTAATATCCATTTCTTGTTCATCCCGGCACGAGAGAATCCGCTGCCCAAAATTGCCGTCCAGCGATTCATCAGACCAGTACGCTTCTAGTCCCTTTTGATTTAAAATAAGCACGTATTACCGACGCAATCTTAATGGTTAGCTTCAAGTTGTTTAAGAACGTTTGCGGCGTTGGTGTTTTTCGGGTTCAGTTGAAGGGATTGGCGGTATGCCTCGATGGCATCTTTCTTGTCATTTGCTTTTGCGTAGGCTTCACCGAGACTATCAAAGGCATTTGCGGACTCAGGGTGCCTGCGAGCATTCGTCTCAAAGACCAGGATCGCCTCCTTTGTCCGTTTGGCTGACAGTAGCCTGTAGCCGAAACCGTTGATTCGTCGCTCCGGGTCCGTCTGGTACTTGTGTTCAGGATTATTTACATAGCTGTCGTAGCGTCCCAACATTGCATCGAGTCCCTGGGGAAGTGCTCCTTCCAGACTTTCGATGATCGTGGTTGGCGTGGCCATGGTTAGCGCCATTTGCAGGATCGGATCCTTGCCTTCTACGTAGTCCCGAAACTGCGACGTAGTAGCAACCTCCGGGAACAGAGCGGTGCGGCCGTCGAAGGGGTCCTTGTCTTGCCACCACAGGTGAGAGGCGAAAACCGTTAGGTGACTGTGCGGCAATTCTATTTCACTGCCGTCCGCGTAGAAATTAACATTGTTGCCGGTTGGCTCTCCCAGGAAGATTGGCTCCGCGTAGCTTTCCAGACGATTCACAAAATTTTGAGCCGCAGAAAATGTTTTCGGCCCCACGATCACATACATGCCTCCTCGCCTGTTCAACCTTGACCGGATTAGATTCACCAGCAAAGGTCGAAGGATTGTGTTGTCCCCGCCGGGGTTGTTGCGCACGTCAATAATCAGGCGCTCGACCTCACGTTGCTCAATGAATGCGGCCAAACGCGCGGCGAAGTCTCCCAGGCTCTCGCCCTCACCATTTATGACGCCGTTGAACTGAAAATAGACCGCGTGATGATTTTCCAGATAAGTGAACCAGTACGGATCGCCAGCATGTTGTATCCATAAGGGAACACTTACCGATTGCGGTCGCGCGTCAACCCAGGTTGTGGGGAACAAATTTGACGAAGGGCGCCACCACTGTCCTGCGGGCATGGATGCACGCATCTCAAAAGTCCTGCGCTGGCCATTCCGTTCGATTACGTACTCGGCCGAGTTGCCCGAGGAACTCAGCCCGAGTCCATGTAATATCAGGGGATAGTTCCAATATAACCTGGCTCCCCACACGAGCCAGGTGCCGTCGTTGCCTGGATCATGGGGAATGACGGAATCAATTAGCTTGGTTGCCTCTTCGACGGTATGGGATCCTACCCTGACAACTTTGCCGCCCACGGCGTCGGCATATTCCTGCGCCGCCGCGCGAACGTAGATCCCATCAGGGTATTGCACAAAGCGCACAGGAATGTGGGTCGCGGGCCCAGGATCAAACGACGCTCCCACTAGTAGGCCGCTGTGGCCGTCCTGGACCAGGGCTCCGAGTTGCGCAAAACGCACGATGATTTGATCTTCATTCATCTGCGGCATATCAGCCTCGAACTTCCGTACAAACTGGTCAAGTTCGGTCCGAGTCATGGTATGAAACAAACACTTATGTTGGGCTTCCATCTCCTTTACTGTGAAATGCAAGTCCTCAAGCCAATCCTTTGCCGATAGCCGGCCGATCGGATTAGAGCCGGATGCAATTTGGGCAACTGCAAATCTTTCCGTCGTCAGTAGGACGCTCAGAAGCAAGCACAGGCAGAAAAAGATCTTGGAGAAGCCATAGTAGATACGACTGAAATTGGTCGTCATATCCCTAAGTACGTTGGAAATGCAAAATCGTTCCGCTTCTTGACGAACTGCCAAGGTTTCTTCCCCTGCACATGGTTAAGAATCGCTTCGCATCGGACAATATCCAAGCGCAAACAAGACAGGCTACGTTGTGTCACAACCGAGCATACGCTCTGTGACCGGCATCGCCTATTCGCCGTCTTGCGGTAGACAATTCGACCCAAAATCTTAATGCCGAGCGGCAGGTAATTCACGCTCGCCGGATGGTGCTGCCTTTTTCTCATCTCGCCAATGGCCGCAGAGCGCGAGAAGCAGAACGAGTGTGAAAAGTCCTACTGCAAGGACCCGGCCTTGGTGGCGTGGCACCAAACATCTATGTGCTCAGGGCTGAGCCTGCTCCCTTCGCTACTGACGGTGTTCCGCTGGTAGTTGGAAGTTTGAGGAGCGGCACTGGGGTTCATTCTACGCGGCCTCCTGCTGGACTGCTGCTTGATCACTTACTTTTCTTCCTAAGATGGTCTCCAGTTGCCAGAGATCCTTCCAGCCCATGATGCGGCGGAAGTTCTTCTCTGTCGCCAGAAAGGAAGCCGCCGCCCAACGCTGGACCATAGTCGCATCCCGCCAGCGGCATACGCGCCGGGTCCGCATGCGCACGCCCGACTGCGGACTTTCGATCAAGTTGGTGGTGGCTAGGCAGCGATGCAGAGACAGTGGAATGCCCAAGCGGTTGATGGTGAAACATTCCTCCAATCCTTCCCGCAAACTGTTCGCGGCAGCCGGCGATTCCTGCTCCAGCCAGTCCGCCAGTTTGTGCAATCGAGCCATCCCCTCTTTAGCCTCCAGTTTGTAGCTGGTGCGCATGGCCGCTTTTACCTGGTCCTTCTGTTCCTCCGGCAGGCGGTCGCACACGTTGCGGATCTTGTGATTGCGGCAACGCTGTACCGGATGTTGCGCTCCGAACACTTTGTTAATCGCAGCTCGCAACGCTTTGGCTCCGTCGATCACGAACAAGCGCTTGGCCTTCGGGTCCAGCCCACGCGCTACTAACTGCTCCAGTAAGTCCTCGACCGCCGCCGCGTTTTCTGTCGCTCCCTGCTGCATACCCAGCACGTGCTTGTGTCCGGCTCGATCCACGCCCACGGCACTGATCACATGTTGCTCGCCGAAACGCAGGAAATCGTCGCGCTCGATTGGCATGCGCCCTAGCCGTTTGCTATCGCTCCGCCCCACTCATGCGGGGACCTCTTTGCCACACGAATTCCCCTGTAAGGACATCTTCGCCTGAGCATCGCTCCCTTCGCAGATTCCGCTTTATCGAAGCTTTTAGGATACCGCCTGATGAACGGCCTATGCGCGAATGAAGTGCGTCGTGAGGCGCCGTATATCAAGCACTTCACTTCACGGTCTCCGTCTGGGCCTTGAATTCAGGCGCTCTTCGTAACGTTGGCTGCCTGTGGTCCCTTTTTGCCGTCGGTGATTTCGAACTCCACCGTATCGCCCTCTTGCAAGCTCTTGTAGCCCTCAGAAGTGATCGCGCTGTGATGCACAAAAATGTCAGGGCCATCCGCACGGCCGATGAACCCATAGCCCTTTGCGTTATTGAACCACTTTACGGTGCCTTTCAGACGTTCCACGTGCCCCTCTTTCTGCACGTCCTTCAAGTGGGGCTGGGGTCCAAGGACATGCCCGGATCGGATGCAATTTTGGAGCGATTTACGATGATATGTCAAGGAGAACGGTCAAGACGCTGGCTACCGTGGGAGCCGCTGAGAGGGATTCAGGGCTCGGATTTCTTGGACAAGAACGCCGCACTTGCAGACGAAGTGAGACGCACATTCGCCGATCTGGATCGGATTGACAGTGAGTTGAAGAAAGCGTCGAAAGCCATTACCTCGGCGGCAGGGTTGGTCACGAAGTATAAGGATCGCCTCCACTCCCTCTGTGAGAACGCCGCAGCCCAAAAGATCGCTCCATCGCGTCAACTGAATGACTGTCCCACGTCAGCGGAAATGGGACACTCATAAGCCCGCTGATGCTCTCGACCATCTACGCCCGGCTCGCGATGAGCAACCCTGTTCTGTCAAGTTTTCTGGCGGGATGAATGCATGAAATCCGGACCCGGTTGCAACGCCTCGCCTTCGCTTTCTGTTTGCGAGGGCGGAATTCATTGTCCCTACGCAATCGTACCTAAGGCCCGAACCGTATGGCGATTTTCCTGTCCCAGTGTCGAAATTCCATCCCCAGTGGCCTCCGGTTATCTGAGCTTTATGCAAGTTCCTCAACGCAAGGTAGATATGAAGTCTTGTGGCAATGGCACCCACGTTGCATCTCCTTCTTCGTGGCCCGAACGGAGGTCCACACTCTAGATTTAGGAGGTCCACTTAACTTTATGAAACGCACAAAACCTTTTATCCGCTACTGCCTAATTCTGGTGGGGTTTGCCATCGCTGTCGTCGCTGCGTCCGTTAGCACGCGCTCACAGAGTATGACGCCCCAAGCACAGACGCCACAGGCGCAGACCACGGTGCCAGCGGACCGGGACGACGTGACCCGGCGTGAATTGGCGAACATGGACCACTTCATGGACGGCCATCCCGAGGTTGCAGAACAACTGCGCAAGGATCCGTCACTGGTGAACAATAAGGAGTTTGTTGAGAACCATCCGGCGTTGCAGCAGTTCCTGGCTGAGCATCCGGGAGTGCGTGAGGAATACAAGGAGAATCCGAACGCGTTCATGCATCAGGAGCAGCGTTTTGACCGACGAGAAGACCGAGGTCGCGACAACGACGTGACCCGGCGTGAATTGGCGAACATGGACCACTTCATGGACGGCCATCCCGAGGTTGCGGAACAACTGCGCAAGAATCCATCGCTGGTGAACAACCGGGAGTTTGTTGAGAACCATCCGGCGTTGCAGCAGTTCCTAGCAGAGCACCCGGAAGTGCGTGAGGAATACAAGGAAAATCCGAACGCGTTCATGCATCAGGAGCAGCGTTTTGACCGACGAGAAGACCGAGGTCGCGACAACGACGTGACCCGGCGTGAATTGGCGAACATGGACCACTTCATGGACGGCCATCCCGAGATCGCAGAACAACTGCGCAAGGATCCGTCACTGGTGAACAATAAGGAGTTTGTTGAGAACCATCCGGCGTTGCAGCAGTTCCTAGCAGAGCACCCGGAAGTGCGTGAGGAATACAAGGAGAATCCGAACGCGTTCATGCATCAGGAGCAGCGTTTTGACCGACGAGAAGACCGAGGTCGCGACAACGACGTGACTCGACGGGAACTTGCGAACATGGACCGTTTCATGGACAGCCATCCCGAGATTGCGGAACAACTGCGCAAGAATCCATCGCTGGTGAACAACCGGGAGTTTGTTGAGAACCATCCGGCGTTGCAGCAATTCCTGGCAGAGCACCCGGAAGTTCGCGAGGAATACAAGGAGAATCCGAACGCGTTCATGCATCAGGAGCAGCGTTTTGACCGACGAGAAGACCGAGGTCGCGACAACGACGTGACTCGACGGGAACTTGCGAACATGGACCGTTTCATGGACAGCCATCCCGAGGTTGCGGAACAACTGCGCAAGAATCCATCGCTGGTGAACAACCGGGAGTTTGTTGAGAACCATCCGGCACTACAGCAGTTCCTGGCTGAGCGTCCGGGAGTGCGTGAGGAATACAAGGAGAATCCGAACGCGTTCATGCATCAGGAGGAGCGCTTTGACCGCCGGGAGGATTCCTCTACGACGCGGCGCGATCGGGACGTCACTCGCGCGGAACTCTCCAGCTTCAACGAGTTCATGGGGAGCCATGACAAAATTGCCGATGAACTTTCCAAGAATCCTTCGCTCGCCAACAACCAGGAATATCTCGAGAACCATCCAGCTCTGCGCGATTATCTGAAAACGCATCCGGAGGTTCACGAAGAACTGAGCGAGAATCCTGCGACTTTCATCAAGTCGGCAAAACAGTTCGACCCCCGCACGCCCAAGGCGGCTGGCCAATCTAAGCCCAAGTAGCCCTGACCGCTCATGAGAGGAGGGGCTGCGTGGGCAGCCTCCCCTTTTTGATTTCCGGCGTTTGCGGCACTGCCAAGAGGCTGCGGAGGAGGTTTTTCAATGGAGACCCGTAGGAGCAGGAAGACTCTTATCACCCTGCTTGCGCTACTGCTAGAAAACCGTTCTCGCTTCGCCGCTGTTTGCTTGCTGCGATTGCACTGACTTGCTTCTGTGCACCGTCTTGGGCACAAGGTAACATCCGCACGGTGCTGTTCGTTAAAGTGAAAATGGACAGGAGGAAAGCTGGAAGGCTGCAGTCAAAGACTATGTTGCGGTGGTAAAAAAGGCAGGATCAGACCAGGGATTCACCGTCTGGGAATCTCAGAGTGGACCGAGGCAGCACGCGGTCGTCTGGTACTCCTCGCGGTGGAAGGAGATGGATGAGCAGGATCCGAAGCTGAAGCCCGTAGAGGCTGACATGGCAAGGCTTTTTGCCCGCTTTGACACGGTGACCGACAGCCTTGAGACCTGGATTGACGAAATGCAGCCCGACATGATAATTCGCTCGAAGGATGTCCCCCCGATGGTGCGCGTTGCCCGGACGCGTGTCGTGTCGGGCAAAATGGATGAACTCAAAGCCCTGTTCCGCGATCAGATTGTCCCGGCTGTTAAGAAGTCCGGTGCCTCCGATTACGGAGCTGCTGTGGCGCGGTTTGGTACGCCCGCGAATGAAATTCACAGCTACATCGGCTTGAAGGGCTGGGCGGACCTGGATGGACCGATTGGGGCCGAAAAGGGGATGAGCGCCGCCGAATTTAAGGCGTTTCAAGCCAAGCTGCAGCCGCTGATCGAGAGCACGGAATGGAGCATCTGGAGGTTCCAACCCGAACTAAGCTACACCCCCGCGGCGAAGTAGTTACACGCCTGAGGAGCACAAAAACAGCGTAGTAGTCGGACGAACCACACAAGAGGCACGCAACGAGCGTGCCTCCTCCTTTTCGCCTCTAATCTGGATAAGAAATCAGGGCACCTAGCTGGCGAAAAATCGCCTCTCTCCGAGTAGAGGAGTCCCGATAGGCTGTAGGTTTTCCTTGGCTGTGTCCGCCGTTTCCAGCTTCGTGCCCGTTTAGGTCCACCATGGCACTACCGGGATTTCCTCCCTCACAGACCCCGCCGTGCAGATTTCCCGCAGCGGGTTCCTCAAGCAGGACTCTCCGGGTACGTCCAGGGATGTCGAATCTGAGGCGGCAGCAACGGAAGTCGACGAAGAAGTTGGTTGTACCTCTCCCACGTCATCCGATTCCCGCGCGTGCGGCGATTCAGCCACTTCCGCCAGATCCTCATGACGCCCCGATAGAACTTCAGAAGGCTCTGAGAGTTTGTCGGGCGGCCGTAGTACTGGTAGTGGCCTCGGAGCTTGGCGTTGAGGGTCTTCTGCTGCTCGTCCACTGGGGCATGTCGGTGCTCTTGGCACCATCTGGCGACCGTAGGCACACCGCCCACTGCGTACACCACGTTGTTCGTCGTCAGAATCTGTGAGACCAGCTTGGCCCGTGGGCCAAGCTACGCTTTGAGTTTCAGTTCCACCCTTGGTTTCTGGTTCCAGCGGCCCAGATTGTAACGCAGCCGCTGCTCAATCGTGCGTTGTTTCTGTTCGGCCCTCCTGCGTAAGATTTCTTCCCGCCGCCCGTAGTAGTCCAAGCACTCCAGATGAAAATATTTTCACAGTGTTGCGATGGGGGAAGATGGATGTCATACTTGGCCCTGCTTTTTTGAAGTCAAAACGAGATTCGCGTTGAGGACAATCTGATGAAGCGAACTTCCCATAGGTGTCGAATCGGCAGCGGTACTGCGTTCCAGTCTTTCGCGTTAGCGTTTGCGATCTCCCTCGCCATGGTTGCGCCGGCACACGCGCAGTTGGTCAAGATCAGCAACGACAGCTTCCACAACGGCTACAGCCAGCACAAGACCGAAGTCGAGCCCGACACCTACTCTTGGGGCTCAACCATGGTTGCCGCTTTTCAGGTGGCTCGGGTTGCAGATGGCGGCGGCGCGGACCTCGGGTTTGCCACCTCGACCAACAGCGGCGAGACCTGGAGCTACGGCTCTCTTCCCGGACTCACCGTCAACTACAAGGGCGGCACTAACTCGGCGGCAAGCGATGCGTCGGTTGTTTACGACGTGAAACACGGAGTGTGGCTGATTTCGAGCCTTCCGATCGGCAACTCAGGGCTCAACGTCGCCGTCAGCCGTTCCAAGGATGGACTTCACTGGGACAACCCAATCATGGTGGACAGCAGCGGCGGAGACGACAAGAACTGGATCACATGCGACAACCACCCCACCAGCCCATACTACGGCAATTGCTACTCCGAATGGGACAGCGGAATCATCTTCATGAGCACGTCCACCGATGGTGGACTGACCTGGGGACCAGCGAAGACGTCGACAGATCAGGTCTTTGGCTCCGGCGCAGAGCCTCTAGTCCAGCCCAATGGCCAGGTGGTAGTGCCGTTCCTGGGAAATAACATGGAGGCATTCACTTCGACCGACGGCGGTACGAGCTGGAATTCGAGCTTCACCATCGCAGTGGTTAATACTTTCCAGGGAAACAGCAGTTTGCGGAGTGTCGGCTTGCCCTTTCCCTCTACCGGTATGGATGGATCTGGGAAACTTTACGTTGTCTGGTCGGATTGCAGTTTCCGCCAGAACTGCAGCACCAATGACCTGGTGATGAGCACCTCAATCAATGGCACGACATGGACCACGCCCGCTCGTATTCCGATCGATCCGCTGAACAGCACCGTAGATCACTTTATTCCTGGGCTGGCAGTGAATCGTCGCACCTCCGGCAAGACCGCCAAACTTGCCAGCACGTACTACTATTACCCCCAAGCCGACTGCGACGATTCTACTTGCGAGATACACGTGGGCTTTACTGCGTCCGCGGATGGAGGCAAGACCTGGACCGCCGGAAAAGATCTGGGAGCTGGCCCGATGAAGATCAGTTGGTTACCGGCTTCGCAGAACGGACCGATGCTTGCCGACTATCTTTCATCCTCGTACGTGAATGGCAAAGCATTTGGAGTATTCATGGTGGCTAAAGTGCCTTCAGGAGGGCTCTTTAACCAAGCGGCCTACACTACCAAGAACCCGCTGGAGGCTTCGGCAGACGAGCCTCGTTTCAGTTCGAGAGGCGAGAAACGCATACCCAACATCCATGCGGACCGGCCGTTCCCCAGGTCCCAGGGTGAGGAGAGACAGACTCCCAACCCTCCAACCAGGAACTCGCAGAAGTGAGGTAGAATTTCGGAATTATGCCTTTGACAAACCCAACACTTGCAAAAGTTCTACATTGGGAGGACAATGCCGTGCGTGAAATCGCGTTCGGATTCTTAGTCCATTGCAGCTCCTCGATGGACCACCCTATTTCCTTGGATTGTTGACGTAATCAGGGTTTACGGCGGCGGCATTTCCGCTAACTGCGGCGAGGCCGCCTTATTCAGGTAACTCTCGCCGCAGCCTGTTATAAGAACTATAAATAACCTCTAGTCAAGCAGGCTCTTACGGTTTTGCGCTATCTTCTTCTATGTCTTCGAAGGTCACAGTCGAGCGGGAATCGGTCCAAACCAACCGGAATGTACCCGATGAATCCACCGAGCTTCCCTGGTAGTCTCCGTACTGGTTGCCAAAATCAGAGCCGGACTTGGTTTCGTCCGACTGCTGTGTCGTAACCCGCTTATTGGTTTGCCACGTTGTCCCGCCATCGGTCGAGATGCTCACGTAGCGGTCCGTTTTTACGTTATTGGGGTCGCGACGGGTATCGTAGAACGAAACTGCGACGTTGCCGTTTTTCGCCACCGAAATGGCGTTGTGGAAGTGATACGCGTGGTTGGTATCGTCGTCGACCTTGGCTTCCGCCGACCAGGTCGTGCCACCATCGTCGGAATAACGGACGTAGATGTTGGTGTTGCTCCCGCTGGGGTCCTGGTCGAAGTAGCTCACATACACACGGCCCGCATGAGGGGCGCCTCCTGGAGCCACCGCCGTAAACGGCATCGGCAATACGCCGCGGCTGGACTGGGGAGGAATAGAAATAAAGAACCCGGTCGTGTTTATGCGGTAGTTAGTGACGACATGGGGCGTTCCGAAGCTCTGAGCGCCATTCGTCGACTTGGCCGTCCAGATCTTCTGGCCACCGTAGTCTTCCCACGTGGCGTAGACGCTTCCATGGGGTCCGGTGGTGACGTTGACACCGATCGTTCCGCCAGGACCAGCCGCCGCGCTGCGCTGCCAATTGTTGACTCCGTCACGCGAATAGAGCACATAGGGGATGTTGCCGCTGCCATTGTCGTCGTACCCGACGTAGACACTGCCTTTGTATTTGCTGCCTGCCGAGTTGTCGATATGCACCATATCGCGGTCGGGGAAGCCGCCAGCCCCGGGTATCACAATTTCAGTCCAGGAGGATTTGGCCTTTTTCTCGTAGGCCACGCGCTCGTCGCCACCGCACTCGTAGGAAACAAATGCAGTCCCGTTGGCTGTGAAATCCAGCCAAGTGTCGTAACAGAACACACTGGGGCTGAAACTGGTACGAGCGAACGTCGTGCCTCCATCGGTCGATTCCCAGACTCCTGCCGTGGTAGTCAGGTCGTTTACGCTGAACAGGAGATGTTTCGGGTTGGTGGGGTCCACGGACACGCTGGTCTCGCTCTGGGGTCCGTTTTCGCTGTTGACGTCCTTATTCTTTCCCACCGTGATTGCGGGGTTCAAGTCGTAGGGAAGTGATGGAGCTTGCTGGCTCCTCACCGGGATGGTATTGAAGACCCCAGGTTGGACATTTTGCGCGTTCGCCCCTGGGATGACTGCGCTGATGAACAAGAGTCCGATCGCCAGTGCACTGAGGGTGGATGGTGCATGCGAATTACTTTTCTTCATTGGATTGATCTCCTGCCGGATTATGGTTTTTCTGACAACGGGTCAGTTTGAACAGTATCTGCCGCCAGCGGGAAATCCGCAGAAGGGAGGTTCAAGAGCATTCGCCCCAAAGTCGTGAAGAACCGAAGCAATACTAGCGGCATTAGTACCGCCGGTCAAGATGCAAACCTTTGCATTGCCGGTGCAGCGGGCGTTATCGATCGAGGGTTGATCCCGAATGAGCCAGCCTGGACGGAGTGGCATGAGAAAAATGCCTCTGGAGATCGTGTCGAATTACGGGACCAACCTCTTGCAGCTTCGGGGACTGGTCATCGATTACGGAATGCAAGATGATTTTTCGCACATTCCGCTGACCGCTCAACTGTTCTCCGAAAAACTCACGCAGCTCGGGATTCCGCATGTCTTAGCAGCGTACCGCGGAGACCATGCGGACCACATCCGCGAGCGGTTTGAGAACATGGCGTTGCCGTTTTTCTCTCGGGTGCTGGCCCGCCAAGGATCATCTCTTCCCACGCCCTGAAGCAGGGCCATTCCAAAAACAATGATTCAGCCGGGTGTCCTCAGGTCCTTGTAGACAACACCTTCCCTCTAGTACCGCTCTATCTGGCTCACGTGATGGCCGCACCGATTTCTGGATGCGCTCCAAACTTCTCTTGCAGCACCTTCGGAATCTGTGAGGGCTGTCCACGTTCTGGGTGCAGACGAAAAGGCGGTCGTGCAGCGCATTTTCAAGTTTGGCCAGAGTGAAGTGCGCCGGATTCGGTTTGGCTGCCGAAGAAAATCCCAAAGCCGTTTTTCTACTGGGCGTCGATTGACAGGTTCCCATCGGCAGCGTAGGCTTGCTCCTTCTATCACGGCGGCATCAAGTCATTCACGGTCCTGATGGCTCAAACCCGCAATTAACCAGTTAAGGAGCTTTCCTATGAAGCGCAGTCTCGCTATTACCGTGTTGTGTACCGCTGTGGCGCTGGTCATCAGCGCCCAAGCCAAGGATGTACCTAAAGACGTTCAACAGGCTCTGATCTCGCTTGATAAACAGTGGGGCGAAGCCGGGGGCGATACCGCCAAGCTGGACAAAATTATCGGCGACAACCTATTGGCCGTTGGTTCCAAGGGCGAGGCGCAAGACAAAAAGGAGCTGATTGCCGACAATAAGGCCGTCAGCGCAAGTGTGCAGAATGCTTCTTATGTTGCGGATGAATATAAGTTCGAGATGCTCAGCCCGGACGTTGTTGTGATGACGCACCGTGGATCCACCAAGGGCATGGAGAATGGCAAAGAAGTCACGGAGTCGCACCGCAGCCTTCATGTCTTCCAGAAGCGAGATGGCGGTTGGCAAGTAGTTGCCAACGCGCAACTCCCAATAGCGAAGTAAATAGCGAGCAGAGTGACAGCGGCGTCTGGTGAATGGAACAAAAGGGCGGATGCTCGCCTACTATAGGAAACCCAGTCATGGCGACATTGCTCAGTGGCGTGCTGATATTGGCACCTTAAGCTGCAATAGCCTACCGTCATGCAGAACCCCGTCAAAGAGCATATCGCAAAATTGCGAGACGAAATAGCACAAATCAGTGAGGCGAATCGTCTGTACATGCGGGGCGGCAAGAAGATACACAGTGCTGCGGGGGATCATGAGCGACGGCTTCAAAGATTGCAAGAAATCCTGGACGAATTGGTGTCGCTGACCGACTGGAAAAAACTTTGAACGTGCCCTGACCACCAAGAGTAGGAGATTAAGCGAGCACAGGTCTGACTTACCCGTGGCGGGCATCTGCCGCCAGCAACCGATCAGTCCGTCGCATCAATCTCCAGTCATATTCATATGCCGTCCCGCAAAGTAGGCATATCTGATAGTGGCGGCCTTCGGCGTCGATGCGTGGCCAAGTGAACTTATGGGAACAACCTTGTCCGAAAAAACGCTTCAACAAGTTCACGGCGGCAAGAAGATACACAGTGCTGCGGGGGATCATGAGCGACGGCTTCAAAGATTGCAAGAAATCCTGGACGAATTGGTGTCGCTGACCGACTGGAAAAAACTTTGAACGTGCCCTGACCACCAAGAGTAGGAGATTAAGCGAGCACAGGTCTGACTTACCCGTGGCGGGCATCTGCCGCCAGCAACCGATCAGTCCGTCGCATCAATCTCCAGTCATATTCATATGCCGTCCCGCAAAGTAGGCATATCTGATAGTGGCGGCCTTCGGCGTCGATGCGTGGCCAAGTGAACTTATGGGAACAACCTTGTCCGAAAAAACGCTTCAACAAGTTCATTGCCTCACTCCTTTATTGCAACTTCTCCAAGGTTGTTGTTTCGCAGACGTTTGCTTCTGTCCGTGGATGGACCAGAGTTGCCTAGGGAATTGGCGCGACAAACTGATTTGACTACGGCGGAAACGTACTTTCAACTTACGAACGTCACATCCTGAAGCTTAGAGACAATGAAACTGTTCTTCATCATGGTCACCGCTCGTGATCTTCATGACATTTAGGGTTTGCGCAATGATCCCTGTGTTATTCATGCGAGGCACCGCTCGACCAGACGTTGCTCAAGTTCTTTGCGCATTTAGTTTTCTTCAGCGCCGTGAAGGTTCGGCATCAAGCACAAATCCCGACGAAGCAACCGATGTTTTCAAGTCCTGTGCTCCCGCCGCCTGAAGTTCGATGGCTTCGATGACATCTGCGACCCTTATCTCCCGCCCGTGCTCAAATGCTGATTGCGCAGGATGTAGGTTTCCCGCAGTTGGGCGAACGAGAATCCTTCGGTCTGTGTGATGACGGATTCAAATTGCTCTCCAGTGAGCACGGGGCTGAGTCGCCGGTAGTATTCACGGCGCAACTCTGGGTCCGGATTTCGGAACTGAACCACACGGTCGAACCGGCCGGGGCGCTTCAGGATTGGTGGATCGAGGCACGTTGGATCGTTTGCCGTGGCGACCACGATGATCCCCTCCTGCGTGCCCACACCATCGAGACAATTCAGTAATGTCTGGAAGCTCACTGTGCGTTCTCTGGTTCGTTTGCCTTCGGTCGGAAAGGCGCGGTCAAGGTCTTCGATGATCACGAGCGCCGGTACACTCGTAGCAGCCTTTTCGAACAGGTGGAGAACGCTTGCGCTCTTCTCTTCGGTATCGCTTAAATCCAGTGTGTAAGGCTGAATGTGGGGATGAGCCGCCATCACCCGTATGGTTGCACTTTTGCCATTGCCCGGAGCACCCCAGAACAGATACCCACGGCGATAGGGCAAGCTGTGCTGGCGAAACCACTCTTCCCGCTGGAAGAAAAGCTCGAAGTCCGTTCTTACCATACGGCGGGTAAATCGCATCGAGCACCACCGTATCCCAATCGTAGCGCCCTTGCAGCCGAGCCCGACCGTGCGAACTTTCGAGATAACGTTCCATGCGGTCCTGCACCTGCTGTCGCCTGAGGAGAACTTTGCCGGCATCCTCTCGGTGCGCGATGAACCAGTGCTCCGATGCCATTGGGGCTACAACGGAGGAATCGTTGGGCGGAAAGACTGTCGGCACCTTCACGCTGACCACCCACCGACTCAGACCCCGCAGCCGGAGGGCGACGGGACAGTCTTGCCAATCGATCTCCCATACGGAGAAGGGAGGGGCGTTAGGTTTGCGCTCACGCTGGGTAGAGGCAGCGATTCGGGGGCTTAGACCGGGGGAGGCATCCATGCAGCAATACGGATTTAGCACGATTACTGTTGCGGCACTGACGTTAGATACGAGCCGTGTCCTGCGCAGGCCCGTCGCTCGCAAGCAGGCAGCGTAGAACGGCGGCTTAGCCCCAGTTTCGCTGACACCCACTACAGATGCTCCAGTTCCTACTCAAGCGTCCGATAGCGGGCTAAAAGAGATTGCTGCGTAATGCCGCGCACCAGAAGGAACTGCTCGACCAGGGATGGCACGAGCCATTCCTCAACTATGGCATGGAGTATCGCGTCAGGTAGCTTCTCCGTCCGTGGACTCCCTTGCGGTCCGCCGAACAGATCGTCGGCTCGCTCCAGGTGCAAGCTGGCGAGAATCGCCGCCAGTATTCCGATAACCCGCTTGCGCCCTCGTCCATTCCGGGATGGCATCATGTTCGCTGTTTGTTCGTCTATTACCGGGTGTACAATTTGCTTTTGAAAACCAATGCCCGACCAAGATAATTCCTCCGATCGCCCTAAAGAATCCGACCAGGGTAATGCAAACACCCAACCAAGCGGCATCTCTAATGGCATCGAACGACAAGCGAATGATGCAGCCCCCAATGATGGTAAGCAATATTCCGGTACACACAAAAAACCACCGTTCCCAGTACGAATCTGGCACTCTCTTTGGAGAAAACACATATTCAGGCGTCCGCAGGCTGGCCGTCCGCACGTCAACTGGGCTGAGAAAGTGATGGCGTGCGTCACTCTTGCAATCCTCGTTGTCGGAGGGTTGCAGGCTTACATTTATTGGAAGCAGTCGGAGTTGATGAAACTATCTCTTATTCAAACCCAGCAGAGCATTGCCCTCAATATGGGGCAAGTTGCCATCGCGGGCAGGAATGCGAAGACTGCCGAGGATTCCTTGGTGTTGAATAATCGCCCATGGATAAAAATCAAGCATCGCATAACCAGTCCGCTGAATTTTGAGTTTCATGGAGCAGCTGGCGCGGCGGCAGTAATGACCGTAGAAGATACGCTGGAGAACGTTGGGAATAGCGTAGCCTTGGATGTCGTTTCTTGGGAAGATGTGATCCCCGTCGATCCCGATTTGTCTAGCACGAGTGCACGCAAAAGACGTGAGGAATGGTGCAGCGCCAATAAGCATTTCGATCCGACGAATCGCATGGTTCTCAATGGCACGATCATGTTCCCCCATGAGCCAGTCGTGCAAGCGTCCGGTATGGGACCACTGATGAGTACCGTCAACAAAGCCGTTAAAGCTAATATGCCCTTCTTGAAACGGTTCTTTGGCGGTCCCGGCCCTAATACCCTCCTCGGCAAAGTACAGTTTGTAATGGTCGGTTGTGTCGCCTACAGGTCGTCTTTTGAACCGATTGGCACCCGCCCACACACAACCCAGTTTCTCTATCACCTCGCAGAGCCACTTCCAAATGGAGCGGTCCAAGGCTTTATTGACCCGCACGGGACCGCAGATAAATTGCAATTGATAACTTTCCCAGATGGATTTGTTGCTGATTAAGAAGCACCCAGTCACCGCCAACCAAAATTAATAGTGTTTACTTCCGGGGCGGTGTTGCGATTGCAGGGATATAAAGCAGCGAGAGCGGCAAAACTCTGCCATATCTCAAAGAACACGGCGTGCCGATGGGCCGCTGATGTGTAGGTTAAAGCGCGAATTGCTTTCCTGAATGAGCAATCGGTGCAGGGCTGTCGTGATGAAAAAGAGATGGTTATCCGCCCGATCACCTTCGGCACCAACGACATTGTCATGACCTTGTGGGAAATAGGAAGCAAAGGCGAGTCGGAGCGGGCGCGCGTATCGGCACTGATGGGCTTGGCCGACATCTTCTTGCTGAGGGCGAAGTGTATTCAGGACTTGAGAACGGGAATAGGTTGGACCGAGGAAGAGGCCCTAGAATACTTCAAGACCGGGATTGTCCCTGAGCGTATCGCCTGGATGACGGGCGATCGAACCGGTGAAGATCTCGTTCGATCTCTAAACGCTGAGAAAGAGAAGAAGAAGAGCAACTGAGGAATCCCCTTTCGTTTACGCTCCTAGTGATCATTTGTATCACCCTGTAAGCTGCTGTTCCGCTCCATCATCGTCAGATCCACACTGGTGACAAATGGCGCGAAAATTCTTAGCGTCGCCGCGACGTGTGTTCATGCGCCTTTGCTCGTCACGGATGGTGACAAATGGTGACATTTGTCACGAAATGGACGACTCCCATGTAAGGTCGTGAGGCAAAGCATTCCGCCAAGTAGAACGTTCCGCTTTTAATGGGTCATGGCGGAATCACGAGAGGGGTTGCGGATGACAGGCAAGGATCGGGAGCGGAACTAGGGATCAGCCCGCGGTGGGTGCGGGCAGTGCTGAAGCGGATGAAGTTGGAAAGAGACCGTGCGGTGGTCATGGGTTGCTGGTTACGATGCGTTGTTTGATGGGATTCTGCATGACAGTAGGCTAGCAGAGCCCAATGCGCCAGAGAGTATCTGAATTAGGATGGGACGACGTGTACTGCACCAGATGTTGAAAGCTGCATGAAATCGTTCGCACCAATGAGCCCGAGGACTGTGCGGACGAAAAGGGGGAATCGTCGCCGAGTGGGGTCATGCACGACGGTTGGTGCGGAAAGTTGATATAGCACGCCACGACTTTCAAGCTGACACGCCCCAGCGGCTACTACGTTCTTGACCCATTCGCTCTCCCGCCCGTAGGTGAGCGCAATCGGGAATCCCTCCGGCGCTCGAAAAACATTCACTGGCGTCCGGTAAAGCCTGCCTGACTTTCGGCCAACGTGCGTAAGAATGCCGAAGCCCGGCAATCGGGCGGCGAATCGGCTAGTGATTCGGTTCGTGACTGCCAAATTGAAGGCGGCTACCCACCATTTGCGGAACCGGATTAGAAGAATGGGAGTCAGCAGGATTGCCAGAAGCAGGATGACTGCCGTGATGATCTGCATGTCCAATTATCGAACAATTACCTACCGTCCAGCTTTTTTCCGCCAACAACGAGGACGAGGACTATTGCAGCGTACTCCGCCTTTGTCATCTTTCAGGTGGGAGATGTCGGGGTCGGCATCCACCCCGCTACAACTTGCTCGAATCCTTTTCGGAAGAACGTGTTTCCAACTCTTTCCTTAGCACATTTAGCCCTGCAAGCGCATCGCTGATAGCTAACCGTTCTTCGGGGTTACCTCCATGATCTAGCTGCAATTCGTGAAGTCGGTTGTCAATGGCGGCCTTTGCTACTTGCAGACGATTTGGCAACTTGCCGTCGTCTGTTTCGATAATCGCAGCTTGGTAGGTTTCTTGCCAAGCGTATTCAGCTTTCATAGGCTACCTTTTCTAGGGGTCGCAGGCGGGCAAGTGAGTTTCTCCCGGTTCCTCGTAGACATACGTCAGTTTTCGCAAGGAACCGTCGTCAGGAGGGCACGGGGAAGGATGGGAAAAGCAACCCTCTATCGTACCATCGCTCAACCTTCGGTTCCGTTCGCTATCGAACAAACGCACTCCGCCCGAGGCGGGCGTGTGAGCTGTTCTCCGTACAGGATAGTAGGTATAGAAGATGACATCCGGTTGCTGTTAACGTTTGTACATTCTCCACTCGTGTGGAAGGTCTGTCGTGGCAAAGGAAAAGCGCGAATCCGAATTGAGGCGGCTCCGCATTGAGCAAGACAAGACCCGGCGAGATGAAGTATTCGGGGGGCTGTCGCACGCAGAACGAGCAGAGTACAACGCAAAGGCAGAGCGGATTCACAAACTGGAAAATGAAGTTCAGGCAAGCGCGGTTGCTAAGAAGAGTTCTCAGTCTGCAAAGGCAAAGCAGAGACGCCAGTGGAGCACAGAAGCCGAAACGGGCACTCTCCAAGCTGAGGCTCATCAGCCACACCGCCGCCGGGAAAAACAGTCGGCGCAGGCCTCTGGGGATTCGACAAAGGAGCGAGGAAAAGCCAAGAACGAGTCTGACGAGAAAGACAGCGAGTAAAGACTCTTGGTCCGCACTAAGTCATAGTCTCTTCCCCCTTTAGAAGACCGCACGTTTCGTTTCCCTTGCTAATGTTCCTAGCCTCTCATGAGGGTTCGAGAAAAGTGGGCCGGGCAGCCGCTTAATAGCTATTTCAGGCCCAGGCCGCCATTAAAGCGCTGGATCACTCCGTAGCACTCGCAAGCGGTCTGTTCGAGGCTTTTGCGGTTCAATATCTTTACCGTCCCGCGAAGGTTTTCAATCAATCCCGCACTTTCGAGAGCTCCCGCTGCCAGGCTGACGCTGGGACGTCCGGTGCCGAGCATCTGCGCCAAGAAATCGTGAGTCAGGGGGAGCAACGAAGAATCCATGCGGTCCTGACACATGAGCAGCCAGCGGGCGAGACGCTGCTCAATCTCATGCAGGCGGTTGCAGGCGGCCAGTTGGGCGACCTGCATCCCTTGCATCAAGGCAAAGCGGTTGAGTTCGGCGCGAAGGGTGGGAGCGCAGGACAGAATATCCTGAAAAACTCCCGACGGTATACGCAACCCGCTTCCCGCCATTTGCATGATTGCCCGGAAGGTACCGCGTTGCAGACCTACCATTAGGGACATTCCTACCATGCCTTCCTTGCCCACGATGCCGACTTCGACGCTTCTTCCATCACGGCTGAGAGCGACCAGAGATGCCATGCCATCGTTCAGAAAGTGTGTAAAGTCGATCCTCTCACCGGGTTCTTCTAGAATCTCGTACTGCGGCAGATCGGCAGGTTCCAAGTGAGGGCGGAGTAGGCGGTATTCCCGGTCCGGCAGGGACAAAAGAATTACGTTGCTCACCGCCTTTCCTGCCGCATCCGAGCGGGTGCCAGGGTGCAGCGGAGCTGGCTTGATCAGCCTTGCAGGTCTTTTTGCGATTATGTTCTCCTTCACCGGAGTACCCGTGTCCATTCTGATTGGATGCAGCAGGCATCGTCGGTTGAATTCAGCGAGATAGCACTTACGCCAGTAATTTCACGGACGTTCGAATCAATGTAAGGGTAGAAGATCAGAGAAAGCGCCCCATGGCTCGTCTACTGTGCCGTCCATGCTGAACAAAGACACTTGCGATTGAGTCAGAATGCACACGGTGAATTAGTCATTCGTCTGGCCGCCCCGCCTGTAATTTGTTTCGCAAGTCCTCGTCTTGGGCAGATAAAATGCGATTCAGCTCTTCGACAAAATGGAGAAACTTCTTATGGTCCGATTCCACCGCGATGAGCGAACAAAGTTCGTGAATGCGGTCACTTTCGTTCTTGTTCATCGGGACCGCGCAGTATTACAGCTACGACGGTCGTCGGTATGTTCGACGTCGAACGCTTCCGAAAATTAATGAATGGCCGTTCAGTCGGCGAGGTCGGTCGTGGTCACAGAAGGATTAAACAGAAGAAAGCCAGCAACGCACTACTAGGACGCTACGTAAGAAATCGCAGCGTTGACTCTCAATCCGAGGAAACGGATAATGAACCACCTTCGGAGGAGACTCATGACGCGCTCTTCCCGGCCTCACAATACAATCAACGTCTCCCAACAGTTGAACATGTATGCACTCGCGGCCAGCGCAGCGGGTGTCGGAATACTTACCTCAGTCCGACCGCCGAAGCCAAGATCATCTACACAAAGGCAAACAGGGTTATCGGCATAAATCACAGCCACGCGATCGATCTGAGCAACGCCCCTGTCGCCATCTCGTATAGCACCGCCCCGAAAGAAAACAGATCGGTGCGGGCATCCAGTTCTTTGCCTTTGGCCTGTTCGGGCGACATGTAGGCCACCGTGCCCAGCACGGCGCCCGTACTGGTCAGATGGTCCGCATCTATGGAAGCCGTCTGCGTGTTAAGGGAAGCAATGTTGCTGGAAGAACTGGCGGTAACCATGACCTTCGCCAATCCAAAGTCCAGAATCTTGGCGTGCCCACGCTTTGTGACGAAGATATTGGCAGGCTTGATGTCTCGATGAACGATCCCTTCAGCGTGAGCCGCATCCAATGCGTCTGCGATCTCGATGGCGAGAGACAGAATCAACTCGGTTTCCATCGGACGCCCACCAATGCGGTGCTTCAGTGTCATGCCATCCAGAAACTCCATGGCGATAAAGGTTTGTCCATGTTGGTCATCAATCTCGTGGATGGTGCAGATATTTGGATGATTCAGTGCGGAGGCGGCGCGTGCTTCTCGCCGAAAGCGTTCAAAGCCTGTGGGTCTTGGGCTAGGTCGTCCGGCAGGAATTTCAGCGCAACAAAGCGGCCCAGTTCGGTGTCCTCAGCCTTACAAACGACACCCATACCACCGCCACCGAGCCTCTCGATGATGCGGTAGTGCGAGATGGTTTGCCGATCACTGGAGCAGAATCTTACGTGGGCAAAATGGGCGAGTCAATGAAAGCCATGGAGTTGGCGGTGGCTCACGGCGATGGTTGTTGCGAAATCGCTATAGCACTCGTTGAGCCTGCGCAGGGGTCTTGAGTGCTATGACCTGGTTTCAGCAACTGAGCGGGAAGCAGATTCCAAGGTTCCTTTCTGCCACCCGATTCTCACGGCAAAGTTGTTGGTAGTGTCCTAACACTGCGTTGCTAGGTCTTGGGCACGGTGGGGGCCTTTATACCGCTAATCTTGAGCAAGTAGCATCCCTCGTGAACCGCGTTGCCGTGTTCATCCGCCCTGCTTGTTTCCAAGGAGACTGGTTTGTTGCAGATGGAGCATATGGGGAAAGGGGTAATGTACGGCATAGGTGGTTTGGCCCCTCGCTAAGAAGGATCATCAGATTGCACAGGAGACCGACGCCCAGAATGGGGTCCGGCGGAGGGATGTGTAAGAGACAGCGCAAGTCTAGCACTGGGCTAGACAATTGCAAGTCCTAATAGTGCCTGACGTGGGAGCGCCTTCGCTGTAGGTCATATCGCGCAGCCGTCCGGAGCGTCATAACGACGGTCTCCTAGCTGGTCCGGTCTCCTAGCCGGTCAATCCGAGTGAATGTTTCATCCTGTGGAGAGGACGGTTCAATTCTAGGCACTTAGAGCAGGTACACACAAACGTTGCATCGTCTAGGCGAATGAGGTGGCCACATCTAGCACAGATGTGCCGACCGTCCAGATGGCCGACCATAAGTGGACTGAACCCCTAAAGTGAGACATTTATGATAGCTACACCCAGCCGAGAAAGAGGCTGCGAGTGGGCGCGAAGAAGCGGGTCAACAAGTACCCAAGAGCGTTCCAGTTGATGGCGCTGGAGCGGATGAAGCAGTGCGAGAATGTCTCTGCGCTGGCAGAAGAACTGGGCATTCACCGCACGGTGCTTTACCACTGGAAGAACCACCTGAAGGCGATTGAAGGCGGAGCCGCCGATTCTCCGATACGAGAGCTGCGCAAGCAGGTGCGCGATCTGAAGCGCGTGCTGGCGGAGAAGACTGTGGAGGTGGATTTTTTCAAAGGTGCCTTGCAAAAAATCGCGGCTCGGCGCCAGGGCAACAACAGCTCTGGCGAGACGGCATCTACGAACAGATACGGGAAGTGATGCCGATGCAAGGCGGCCTGAGTGTCGAGCGGATGTGTGAACTGGCGCGGGTCAGCCGTGCCGGGTTTTATCGATCACTGCTAGAGAGTGCTCCGGGAGAGGAGGACGTAGAGGTGAGGTCAGTGATTCAGCGGATCGCGTTGGAGCACCGGCGACGCTACGGCTATCGTCGAGTGACGGCTGAACTGCGACGCCGCGGGATGCTGGTTAACCACAAGCGCGTCTGGCGCATGATGCGGGAGGATAACCTGCTCGCGGTGCAGCCCAGGGCGTTCGTGACGACGACCGATTCGAATCACGCACTGGAAATCTATCTGAACCTGGCGCGGCGGATGACGTTGACCGGGATCGATCAGCTCTGGGTGGCTGACATCACGTACATCCGGCTGCGTGCCGAGTTCGTGTATCTGGCCGTGATTCTGGACGGTTTCTCGCGCAAGGTGGTGGGCTGGGAGCTGGACCGCACGCTGGCCGCCCGGCTCGCGACTGAGGCACTGCAGCAGGCGATTGCGACGCGTCGGCCGCTAGCCGGGCTCGTGCACCATTCCGACCGAGGTGTGCAGTATGCTTCGGCGGAATACGTTGCGATCCTGACGCAGCACGGGATGGTTCCGAGCATGAGTCGACCAGCGAATCCGTACGATAACGCAAGTTGCGAGAGCTTCTTCAAGACGCTGAAGCGCGAAGAGATTTATGCGACTGAGTACGCCGATCTCAACGATCTGCGCGAGCACATCGAGGAGTTCATCGAGCGGTATTACAACCAGAAGAGGCTGCACTCGGCACTTGGCTACTGCTCGCCGGCAGAGTTCGAGCAGAAACACGATGGCGTCGAAGCAGCGGGCAGTGCGACAGTGAGGTTCTTTGCCAGAAACGAAGAGGAATCTTCTACAGGGCTGCTGGGAGAAGGGACTCAAACGCCGTCCCTTCCCCAGACCCCATCCCTGCTTGGAGAATCAACCAGATGAGTTACAGTAAACAACCGGATGTTGCAACCTGTAGGAACGGGTTTTGTTTCACATGAGGGGTCACTTCAAAAAACGACGGCAGGTGTAGACACAGGAATTGTCTCAATGAAGGGGTTCACCCCATAAGCTTGAAGTCATTTCTGTCCGTGCAATAGGGGCACCTCAATGGCACTCCGACAGTCATGCTTTTTACCTCAATCAGATGCGATCAATCGGCGGTCACGGTGTGGCGTCGTTCGGGGCAGGCCAGTAGAGAGTTCGCACTTCTCTCCAGGCGCAGCACCACAAGTCGGACAACGGACCGCGAGTACTTGTTTTGGGCTGAGTTCTCTTTTCACCTAGAGATGGTCACACAATCCCGCGTAGAGAAATGGTCAATTTTGAACAGTTTTTGGACAGTTGTGGAAACTCCCTTAGAGCCCGAGCGTTTTGGAATAGCTGTCGATAAATCGCGTCTCTGACAATGTGGATCCCTGTCAAGCACTTTTTGAGCGTACCGCTCCGTGCACTCCGAAGAGCGCCATTTCGCTCTCGTTGAAGGTTCTGCCATACCAACCAAAGGCTCGCTCGTAATCGTTCAGGTCAGAAACTCAGTTCGACCCATGCATCTCTTCGGTCACACTTTCGATCATGATTACTACTTCGAACTCCTCCGTGAAGGAGGAGCGGGCTGCCCAATCAATTACTCGATGTTCTACTGCACACCATCGCGATTTCCGGGCTGGCCCGCGTGCGAACCGAACTTTTTCATTTGCTCATAGTCCCATCCCTTGCGCCACATCCAGTACAAACAAATGGCGAGTCTCCGCGCCATGGCGACCTTGGCGGTCTTTCGTCCTCGCCGCATCATCAGGTGGAAATACTTACTGCGCCATTCCGGAAGGCTGCGCACTGTGACTTGAGCCGCTTCCACCATCAAGAAGCGCAATATCGAACTCCCCTGTTTGGTGATATGCCCCAGTCGTCGCCGATTCCCGCTCGAGTCCTCCAACGGCACCAGTCCCAGATAGCTCGCGATCTGCTTCCCACACTGAAACCGATCCGCTCTCCCGATGATCAACACGAAGGCCAGTGCCGTCAGCGGACCCACTCCGGGATGGGTCATCAACCATCGTGCCTCGGGAAACTTTTCGGCCTCTTGCTCAATCGCCTGACTCAGTTCAGCGATCGTCGGGTTCAGCCGATCCAGCAACTCCAGCAGATCCTGTCGTCGCCGGCTCGCCCATGGTGCCAAGCGGAACGATTCCAGTTGCTCCCGTCCGTGCTCCCGCCATAACCTCTTCTTGCAGCGTAAGCCTTCGTTCAGGGCTACGGATTGCAGCTGATTCATAATGCGGGTGCGCGCCTGCACCATGCGGTGCCGATGCCACAGCAATTGCCGCAGATCTCGGTTTTCCCAGCTCGCTACCCAGATCCGTGGAAAATCATCCTTCAGCAGCAAGCGCAGAATGTGTTGTGCATCCTGGCGATCCGTCTTCTGCTTGCGTTCGCGCTTCCTAGCGATCTCGGTAGCGTCCCCGATCCACAACTCAAAGTGCAGTTCCCCCAGTAGTCGCTCGAACCAACGCGCCTGTCCGCTGGCTTCCATCCCCACACGCACTTTCATTTCCTGTACCCCAAGACCACGGTAGAACTTCTCTGCTTCCTCGCGGTGCTCGAGGCGACGCTCCTGTAATTCCCCTGTGTCCGTATCGACAAACGCAATTTGCTGAAAGCTCGGGTGGTAATCGCATCCTATAATCAACATATCGGCTCCTTTTCTCCCGAGCCTTCTGGTTGGTTAGCACCACCAAGTTTACTCGGGGCTAGGGAGCCGACATTGTCATGGAATCAATTACACTCATCTTCCCTCAGCCGTCTTCGATTCGGATCGCCAAGATCGCGAGGCTAGAGCATAATGCTGGTGAGATGAACCGTCCCACTCTCCTTGCTTTCTTTTCAATTTGCGCCGTGGTCGATTTCGTGTTCGGCTTAGTGAAGTGGCATTCGGTTGTCGCCGGAATTGTTGCCATAGTCTGCGGCTTACCGTTGACAGGTTTGCTTTTTCTTGGCTTCAGGGCATCGCGGAAGGGCAACGACGACTCTGGTGCGCCCGGCACCTAGAGATAGGCGCGACGATGGTTGGCGTAACATCGCCTTATCACTCATTGATCTTTCTGAGGGGTTTTGAGTGCTAAGGCCTGATTTCGACAGTTACTTCCGGTTTGCCCGTCGCTCGCCCACAATCCCAGTCAGGGAAAAGGCTTCAATTACGGTCGCATGTGAGAGGCTTCAGGGTACCCTTGATTTGTCCGGTGCTTTGAGCCACTTCCGCGCCGGGTCCCGCGAAAACAGGCGCCGTTTACTTCGTGCGGCCTGGAAGCGTCACACCGGCAACACCCTCGGCAACCATCAGACTTCTCGTGGCCTCCTGGTACGCAGCTACAATGTGGCGCCCGTCCGGCGAGATATGGAAAGTTTCTATCACCATGTCTGGAGAGGCGGGCACCACAACCATCGCCGGCGCATTCTCTGGCGAGGGGAATGCCTTGCGCGCGATGTTGCCATCCTTGTCGATATAAAGAATGGAGTGTCCATCAGGCGCGAACTTGGAGCGATCTCCACGGCTCTTAAATTCGGCGCGGCCCCCGTCAGAGATGCGAATCACGGAGATACCGAAGTGACCCTGTCCGAGGGCGGTGTGGTAGAGCCCGTACTGGCCGTCGGGACTGATGTCGGGCCAGGCGACGTTGCCAGGCACCAACAGCGAGGCCTCGCTTCCGTCGGTGCGCACCTTCCACAGCCCAGGGTGCGTGGGTTGCGAAGAACTGTATACCACCCAGCCCCCGGGGAATGCCGCGGGATTTTCCGCATCGACTCCGTCGTGGGAAATTTGCCGGGGAGCGCTTCCGTCGCGTTCGGCCATCCAAATCTCAAAATTTCCGCTGCGGTTCGAACTCCAAACCAGTTGTTTTCCGTCAGCGGTGACAAACGGATCCCAGTCAAGAGCGGGATGGTCGGTTAAACGGCGCAGGGCATTGGTCTTCAGCGAAACCTCCCACACGTCCGCGTCGCCGCTCTGCGCCGAAGAAAAGACGACCGACTCTCCGTGCGGCGAGTAGTAGGGTTGCCGGTCGATGCCGCTGCCGCGCGTGAGCCAGCGGGGCACCTCGCCGTGCGCCGGATCGAGTGGGATTTCCTTCAGATTGCTGCGCAGGGTCAGAGAGTCGAAGATCAGCCGGCCGGGACCAGCGATTTCCAGACGCGAACTGGGCCACTGCGTGGTGAATAAGGTGCGAGCCTTGCCTGTCCTGACGTCCTGTAGAAGGACGTGTTTTAGGGAACTGACATTGCTGGTAGTTATGCCTGCGACATCGGCAGGAGATTCCGGCACTTCGTAGAGGATGTGGCGGCCATCGCCCGACCAGGTGACGCCGGAGAGCGCACCTCCCCGCACCGGGCATTCCAATTCGCGCACATTCTGTCCGTCGGGGCTCAACAAGATTACTTTGCGGATGGGCGTGCCCACGGTGCCCGCGCGTCGCTCGGTCAGCGCAATTGTAGAGCCCTCCGGCGACCATGCAGGCTGCGTCAAGAAACGGTTTTCAAAACGCTGCGCGATACGCGAAGTTCCGTCAGCAACCGAGTCGATTCCAACTTCTGTGGTGACCTTGGGTCCGTCCAGAACAGCCCGCAGGAAGACCAGTTGGCGTCCGTCGGGTGACCAGTTGGCGTCGTCCACGTTGTCCAGCAACTTGCGCGGTTCTCCACCCAGCGACGGGATGCGGTAAGCGGCACGATCGTGAATGTAGAGGATCCATTCGTTATCGGGCGAGAAGTGCGGGTTGAAGTCGAGGGGGCCGGGGCTAAGCGCCGCCTCACTGCCGCTTTGCAGTTGCTTCAGCCAGATGCGAGTTTTTCCGTCGCGACCGGAGACGAAGGCGACCGTGCGTCCATCGGACGCGACGCTCGGCTCGGCATCGGCGCCGGAAAACGTTAGTGGACGCAACGTCACTGACTGGGCGGCAGGGTAAGGGAGCAGCCACGCTGTCAGCGCCGCGCCAAAGATGAGAAGGGTGAGCGCAAAGAGTACTGGAATTAGCCACTTCGGGCGCGGAGATGACGGAGCAGCATATGCCATCTGCACCGAGGCCGTATCCGAAAGGTGATCGCGGATCCTTTGCAAGTCCCGCGCGAGATCGCGGGTCGAGGTGTAGCGATCCTCGGGATCTTTAGCGAGACAGCGCTCGACAATCCAGCGCAGCGGCGTCGGTGTCTTAGGATTGGCTTCCGCGAGCGGCTGCGGATCGTCCTCGATTACGGCGGCCAGGGTCTGCGCCGAACTGGGGCCTTTGAAAGCCTGCTTGCCGGCAGCCATCTCATAAAGAACCGCGCCGAACGAAAATATGTCCGAGCGGTAATCCACTTCCGCGCCGCGCGCCTGCTGGGGCGACATGTAGCCCGCGGTTCCCATCACCATGCCCGGATGCGTTCCCGGCAAAGGCGAGGTCATGGTTTGAGCAGTACCGTCGAGCGAAGGCATCAACTTGGCCAGGCCAAAGTCGAGGATCTTCACGAAGCCGTCGCGGGTGACCATGATGTTTTCCGGTTTGAGGTCACGGTGCACGATCCCGGCGGCGTGTGCTTTCGCCAGACCATCGGCAATTTGCGCAGCCATCTGCAAAGACTTCTTGATGGCAAGCGGGCCAGCCTGCAGCAACTCACGCAGGGTCTTGCCGTCCACGAACTCCATAGCGATGTAGGAATTTCTGCCTTCGCAACCTACGTCGTAGATGGAAATGATATTGGGGTGGTTCAGAGCAGATGCTGCGCGGGCCTCCTGCTCGAAGCGGCGCAAACGGTCGGGATTGGACGCAAACTCGGGAGACAAAACTTTGATAGCGACCTGGCGTCCCAGGCTGCTTTGCGTGGCGCGGTACACCTCGCCCATGCCTCCAGCTCCTAACAGCGACTGGACTTCGTAGGGCCCGAGTTTGGTGCCTGCAGAGAGGGCCATTGGTGTGCGCAATTATACCTGCGAAGCGAATCGGACGATTCTGGCCGGATGGTCGGCAAACCTTACCTTACCGGATCATGGAAGAGTTGCCCGTGATCCGCCAGGAATCCCGGCCTAGCTTTCCTTGATTACATCCTCAACCCTCGTGGACCCCAGAATTGTGTCGCACGGTCGCGGCTGTAATGCTCGCTAGAGACAGTGACCTTCCCTCAAGAGTCAAAATCCTAGGCAATCGTGGGTCAAGTGTTGAAACATCGCGATAACGCTCAAAATACTGATCGCATATCAGGAGAAAGACCAGAGCATTGTGGGGTTTCCGGACTGTTGAGGCAGCGCTGGGAGTGTACCAGCCACCAGCCCGCCGAGTAGTACAGCAAACAGCGCAAGCTTTTTAGTCATTTGGTTTGTCTCGTGGACCCCAGAATTGTGTCGCACGGTCGCGGCTGTAATGCTCGCTAGAGACAGTGACCTTCCCTCAAGAGTCAAAATCCTAGGCAATCGTGGGTCAAGTGTTGAAACATCGCGATAACGCTCAAAATACTGATCGCATATCAGGAGAAAGACCAGAGCATTGTGGGGTTTCCGGACTGTTGAGGCAGCGCTGGGAGTGTACCAGCCACTTCTACATGAATGCGGTGATGACCGCCGACCCGGAACACGGAGACGAAGTATTGCTCGAAATGCTGAGCGAAGAGCAGTACGAGCGGTTCGTGGCAGAAGAACTTGTCCGGCGAGCGAAGAAAAGCAAACCGCAATCAACACTCGGGATCAGCCCCCCCGCTTTCGAAAAGGTGTGGAACACCCGAGAAGGAAAGGAGACCGAAGAATACGTTGAGGAACGGCGGAGCCGCTACGCGGACGCGCTTCGGTTGCTGATTGAGAAGATTGTCGCGGAACGCGCGACCGCAACCAATAAACGCCCTGCGGAGTATCGTCTCAAGCCGATCGGCGCTTCTCTCGCCGCTCTGGACGCGCGTCACACTCGGGTGCCTGATCTGAAATCATGCACATCATTGGCCCACAGCAACTAGGCCACGGGCCGATCTGTCGCTGCTTCAAAGAGCGGCGGGCTGATCGGCCGTTAGCCGTGAAGAACGAGTCGCGGACATAGACAAGGGACCCTGCATTGATGTTCTACTTGGAAGACTAAGGCGAGTTCTTGCAGGAGATCAGATTGTAATTCTCGATGGAAATCCAAATGGAAATCCTGAAAAACACGACCGTCTACAATTTCGACACCATCGATGTAGACGGAAAACCAGAAGTGCGGTTTAAGTGTTTGAAAAGATTGGTCGGGGAGAGAGGATTTGAACCTCCGACCCCCTGGTCCCGAAGATTGGTTTCACGAAGAATCAACACTTTAGCGCAGTTTGGATGCGTTCGGATTCGCTAGTAATAATGCGGGGTTCAGCGCTTCGCGCTAACTTGAAACTCAACGCATCCAAGCGGCCACTGGGCACAATTTTGGGCACAGTGGGCCACGATTGCAGCGGGGGTATGGATACTCGCTTCGATCGTGTCGATAGCGAGCTTGCGCAAATTTACGATCAAGTGAACAGAAATTTTCAAGAAGAGAACTGACTGGAAAAGTACCGCAAGAGCCGTTCTAACGCTACAGGGCTAACCCTTATCGCGGGAAGCGCGGCAGACGACACCGTTCGCGGCCTACTCTGAAGACCTCGGAACCGTTTTAGGCTTTCTCTCCCTCATCAGGTATCTCCATCGCCAGTTCCAGTGCGCCTGGATCGCGCTTCCCCTCTTCGATCTTCACTCTCTCCTTTAACCATTCAACCACCATCTCGTCCGTCGCTGTTTCTTTTCCGATTGCCGATAAGTATTCCGCGTGACTGTTCAACCAGTGTCGGAGACGCGGCGGGATGTACCAAGCAACTCCTTTCTTCCGCTTCTTGGTTTTGGATGACGTTGGCATGTCGAAGGTGCCCGCAGAGTAAATACTGTGGAAAAATAATTGTAATTATTTCTATAATTTGTATTATCCTCAGGCAAGAACGATACTCCTTCAGGGGGTATCTGGGCTAGGTAGGCAAAAGTACTAGGGCGAACGTCCCCTTGCAGGTAAGCCCGTCAGGTACTAAACTCTGACGTTTGACAACAAAGCCCGCGATGAATCGCAGGCGGAGAGATCATTTCAATTTTGGTGAGGAGAGGGTGGGAGTTGAACCCACAAGACCCGCTAGAGTCAACGGTTTTAAAGACCGATGGGCTTAACCGATGCCCAACCTCTCCGTATCAAAAGATTGGTCGCCAGTCGCAAGACCAGCGGCCAATTGGGAGGACCGACCAGACTCGAACTGGTATCCCTGGGGTACGAACCCCAGACTCTTCCGTTTGAGCTACGGTCCCATGAGGTCGGGTGAGAGAGCGCGCCGCAAGCTTGCCTCTCACTCGGCCTTAGTTGTTACTTCCGCCATCATCGCTCCTAAACATTTCATAGTCAATATGTTTCAAACATTCGTTAATGCGAATGGCGCAGACTCTCCACAGAGTTCCTGTGAATTTCAAGTGCCCAACTGGGTACATTTGCGCAGCGTTGCCAAAAGGGATATCGTGAGTCTCAGATGAAGCCGATTCCACCACCTGTCGTTCCCGGCAAGACAGAGTTTCAGCGATTCGATAACGCTGTGCGCCAAGTGCTCACGGTATCCAAGGAAGAACTACTCAAGCGAGAGAATACGGCACGCAAAGAACACAAGAAGAATAGCGGCAGCAAGAAATGAGATCGCTCTCGTGGTTTATGGTTCTGTTCGTCGTTGCTCTTAATGAATTCTAGGGTGGCGCCCAAGACTGTTTGGTGAGCCGGGACCACGAGATAGGAACCGGCCGACGAAGAAATCAATCACAATAACCGCACATTCGGACTACGGGTAAAAAGCGCGTGATTTGCTCGATGGCTTCCAGCGGGTTGGAAAATACCACTGGACCAGAACGCATCCCAGATACGGTCAATTCGACTGCGAATTTCACCGGTAAGCACAGGTTGTTCACTAGGCGGTCCAGAATGCCGTCGGCCATAGTGGGATCGCCGATCTGTTCGTGCCAACGCGAGACCGGAGCCAGCGCTAGGAGTTGTACCAGCCACCAGCCCCCGAGTAATACAGCCGACAGCGCAAGCTTTTAATCGGCATTGCAGTAGAAGGAGGGACGAAGAATGCTTCAGGTGGCCCTCTTCGGGACGTTGCACAGCAAAGGATTACACGGGGCGACGCCGAGTGAGGGCTGGATTCCTGGCTGCGTTTCCGTCACCCTTTTCCAAATAACTGTCGAAATCAGGCGATTTCGCTCAAAACCCCTCCGCCGGGGTCAATGAGTGATATAGAGATTTTTCGCCAACTACCATCGTTCAGCTACAATTCTGCGCTGAGGTTCAGTCGAATGGCGGGTTTCGACGAGGCCTGGGCGGCTGTAGATCATCCAAAAGATGGGGAGCCAGTTTCCCCGGAATTGCAGCCACTACTTCGAGGGGTTTATTCCGAAGTTCTGGCTGCAACCAGATACGTGCTGCCAGCTGGCGAGCTTCGAGGCCACCCGTCCACGAGATCGACCTCCTATCCCACAAGGCAGCTTCATCGCTAGCGTCGGTTGTTGCGCCTTTGTTGTAGAGGTGCGCACGTCCCAGCGAGTCAATCAGCCAATAAGATCACCAAACGTCTCTGCTACGGAGGGAAAATAAAGGCCGTCAACGTTGTACCGGGGCGGGTCACACGCGAGGTGGTATTGTTGTCCCTATCCTAAATTTCGCGCCGAACTGACGTAACCAAAAAGGGCATGTTGCTCTTGCCAGGAGACCATATGATTACATCTCGCAGAAGCTTTCTCCGCTTCGGTGCCGGTGCCGCGAGCGCCGCGGCCATGCGGTGGCCGCTGGCGGTAGTTTCGAGAGGCGGCACCTTCGAACTATTCCGATTAAAGCAGGATGACGGCTTTATCCGATTGAACAACAATGAAAATGCGTATGGCCCCTCCGGGAGCGTGGGCGATGCCATAAAGTCTGCTGTCGCGAAAGCAAACCGTTACCCACGCATGGAATATGACGCCCTGGCCGAACGTATCGCCAACCTTCACAAGGTGAAGCCCGAGCAGATTCTCCTCGGCTGCGGATCTACAGAAATCCTCCGCATGGCCGCCTTCGCGTTTCTCGGCAATGCTAAGCGACTGATTCAGGCTTCACCGACTTTCGAAGCCATCGAACACTACGCACGCGCGGCAGGTTCTGAAATCAAATCAATTCGCTTGACGCCGGCACATGCCCACGATCTTCACGGCATGTTGACGAGTGCGGACGCTTCGACCACGCTCGTTTACATCTGCAATCCCAATAACCCCACTGCCTCCCTAACTCCTCGCAAGGATTTGGAGAACTTTATCGCCAGGCTTCCGGCGTCGACCTTTGTCGTGATCGATGAGGCCTATCACCACTACGCCGGGACGTCCGGAACATACGCGTCGTTCATCGATCGTCCGCTCGATGATGAGAGAGTGATCGTCGTTCGCACTTTTTCCAAAGTGTTTAGTCTCGCCGGCTTGAGGCTTGGTTACGGGGTCGGTTCGCCAAACACAATTCAGCGGATGCGGACGTTTGCTACTGAAAACAACATCAATGCGATCGTTACTCAAGCCGCTGCGGCCGCGCTCGACGACACCGACGGAGTTCGTGATTCCGTTCGCCGCAATGCCGACGATCGACAGGAATTTTTCAATCAGGCCATGGCTCGCGCGCTTAAACCTATCGATTCACACGCCAATTTCGTAATGATGAATACTTTTCGTCCGGCGGAGGAGATTATCCAGCATTTCCGCAAGAATAATATTCTGATCGGACGCCGTTTCCCGCCCATGGATACTTACCTCCGTATCTCGCTGGGTCGCCCGGAAGAAATGAAAGCATTCTGGCAGACTTGGAACATGCTTCCATACCCGAAACACATGATGCATCACTGACTGAAGTCTCCCTGACAACAAAACCGAACCACTACCGCCTCGCCAGGCTGCCCGTCCCGCCGTCCGTTTCGCACCTACCCGTAGCGCTGCCGTTCAGAATGTAGGAAGCCTTCAGCAGCGTGCCCGTATTATCGACTGTGCCTCGCACGGTGATGTTATCCCCTTCGTCGTCGCTGCCCGCGAGCACAACCTTCGAGCCCGTCACCGTGATTTCAAGGTGCGCGCCTTTCAGGCAATCCGAGTCCAGGGAGGAACTGCCGATGAGTCGTCCCCGCGAGTCTGGATTAATCACCACTGTCATCGTGAAGGGCGCAACATTTGAATGCCTGGAAAAGAACGTGCCTGACCATGTTCCTTTCATCTCGGCCGCAGCTTGCTGCGTCGAGCCGGCAGTCGATGCGGCCTGCTTACTCTGGGCGCCGGCCGGGCCGGGCGCGTAAAGATACGCGGCTCCCAGCACAGTCATCAGGAGCGAAAATGAGAGAAACAGAAACATGGCATGAAAAGGTTTTGCTGCTCATCGTGATTCTCCTTCGGAACGAACCACAAACAGTGCTGAACTGCCAAACTTCTCGTTTTGCATGCCGCAACCAATCGTCGCTCACTTAAAAGTGGCCATCTGCATGACCCAGGGTCCTGAACCATCCAGCGTGGCCGTCGCACTGTTGCTGCCCGCCGTCGTCACCACCTTGTCTTCCGCAATATCCCCGCGCGACGTGATGATCCGCGACGTGAACCCGCTGCCTGCTGCCCCGGTCGTCGTGGCCACCATGTCCGCTCCAAAGATCAACTCGTTCGCACTGGTAGTGGTCGCCGAGCCGCTGTTCGCTGTCGTACTGCTGCCGCTCGCCCCGGCCTTGGCATCCAGTGCCGCCACCCCCCGGTACTCCAGAATCCGTATGTCAGGGTCGGCTGCCGTCTGGTTGAACGTCACCGTCACCGTGTTGGACCCACCCACAATGTTGGCTGCGTAGTAGATCGACTGTTGCAACTTCGTCCCTTTCGTCGGCCCGATCGCCAGGCTATAGCTGTTCCCTGCGCTGTCCTTCACCGATTGCACCGTCGCCACGGTATCGTTCCAGCCCACCACCACAATGTTCAGATCCCCGGACGTTTGTGCTGCCGGGTAGGTCACGCTCACCGTCGCCGTCGATGACGGCGTAGCTGCTGCTACCTGGATGAAACTGATCCCCGCTGCGGTATAGGTGAACCCATTGACCAGGCTTCCGCTTTGCCCGTTCACCGTCACCGTCACCGTCACTGCTCCCGCCGCATGTGCCGGCGTCGTCGCCGTGATCGTCGTGCTGTTCACGACCACCACGTTCGTCGCCGCCGTACCTCCGAAGGTCACCGTCGCTCCCGCCGCAAAGTTCGTCCCCGTGATCGTCACCGCCGTCCCGCCCGTCGTCGACCCATTGTTCGGCGACACACTCGTCACCGTCGGCGCCGGCCCGGAAGTTGCCGAGAACGTCGCCATCTGCATGACCCAGGGTCCTGAACCATCCAGCGTGGCCGTCGCACTGTTGCTGCCCGCCGTCGTCACCACCTTGTCTTCCGCAATATCCCCGCGCGACGTGATGATCCGCGACGTGAACCCGCTGCCTGCTGCCCCGGTCGTCGTGGCCACCATGTCCGCTCCAAAGATCAACTCGTTCGCACTGGTAGTGGTCGCCGAGCCGCTGTTCGCTGTCGTACTGCTGCCGCTCGCCCCGGCCTTGGCATCCAGTGCCGCCACCCCCCGGTACTCCAGAATCCGTATGTCAGGGTCGGCTGCCGTCTGGTTGAACGTCACCGTCACCGTGTTGGACCCACCCACAATGTTGGCTGCGTAGTAGATCGACTGTTGCAACTTCGTCCCTTTCGTCGGCCCGATCGCCAGGCTATAGCTGTTCCCTGCGCTGTCCTTCACCGATTGCACCGTCGCCACGGTATCGTTCCAGCCCACCACCACAATGTTCAGATCCCCGGACGTTTGTGCTGCCGGGTAGGTCACGCTCACCGTCGCCGTCGATGACGGCGTAGCTGCTGCTACCTGGATGAAACTGATCCCCGCTGCGGTATAGGTGAACCCATTGACCAGGCTTCCGCTTTGCCCGTTCACCGTCACCGTCACCGTCACTGCTCCCGCCGCATGTGCCGGCGTTGTCGCCGTGATCGTCGTGCTGTTCACGACCACCACGTTCGTCGCCGCCGTACCTCCGAAGGTCACCGTCGCTCCCGCCGCAAAGTTCGTCCCCGTGATCGTCACCGCCGTCCCGCCCGTCGTCGACCCATTGTTCGGCGACACACTCGTCACCGTCGGCGCCGGCCCGGAAGTTGCCGAGAACGTCGCCATCTGCATGACCCAGGGTCCTGAACCATCCAGCGTGGCCGTCGCACTGTTGCTGCCCGCCGTCGTCACCACCTTGTCTTCCGCAATATCCCCGCGCGACGTGATGATCCGCGACGTGAACCCGCTGCCTGCTGCCCCGGTCGTCGTGGCCACCATGTCCGCTCCAAAGATCAACTCGTTCGCACTGGTAGTGGTCGCCGAGCCGCTGTTCGCTGTCGTACTGCTGCCGCTCGCCCCGGCCTTGGCATCCAGTGCCGCCACCCCCCGGTACTCCAGAATCCGTATGTCAGGGTCGGCTGCCGTCTGGTTGAACGTCACCGTCACCGTGTTGGACCCACCCACAATGTTGGCTGCGTAGTAGATCGACTGTTGCAACTTCGTCCCTTTCGTCGGCCCGATCGCCAGGCTATAGCTGTTCCCTGCGCTGTCCTTCACCGATTGCACCGTCGCCACGGTATCGTTCCAGCCCACCACCACAATGTTCAGATCCCCGGACGTTTGTGCTGCCGGGTAGGTCACGCTCACCGTCGCCGTCGATGACGGCGTAGCTGCTGCTACCTGGATGAAACTGATCCCCGCTGCGGTATAGGTGAACCCATTGACCAGGCTTCCGCTTTGCCCGTTCACCGTCACCGTCACCGTCACTGCTCCCGCCGCATGTGCCGGCGTCGTCGCCGTGATCGTCGTGCTGTTCACGACCACCACGTTCGTCGCCGCCGTACCTCCGAAGGTCACCGTCGCTCCCGCCGCAAAGTTCGTCCCCGTGATCGTCACCGCCGTCCCGCCCGTCGTTGGCCCATTGTTCGGTAACACACTGCTTACCATCGGCAAAAGCTGAACCATCTGCGCAACGGAGGGCACACCCGAGCTGTTCAGAATGAACAACATGTAATATCCCGGCGGCGCGATGTTGCCATTGGGAGGAGCCGTAACGGTCAGCGATCCAGACCCCACGCTGAAATTCATACCCACCAGGCGCTGGTCCATGCCAAAGGCGTGCGTCACCGCCCCGTTGCGCACCAGAACCACCGAGGAAATAGTCGACGCGTTCGGGGTTTGCACCGTGAACGTCTTGCCATAGGTAATGGAACTCGGCGCGCTCGTGATTGAAGGCCGTGTCGCCAGCCCGCCATTTGAGTTGAACAGGTACGGTGGCTGATAAATCTCCATCGTATTGTTGTACGTGCCATAGTGCGGATTGCCTCCCGCCAGCCACACCGTCGCATCCGGCAGCAGCAACGCCACCGAGTGGTACAGCCGCTGCGTCGCATTCGCCCCGGCAGAGGAGACAGTCCCTAAATTTGGAGGGGTAGTATTGAGATTGACACTGTTTAGATTGAACAAGTCCGCACTCAAACTCAGGCTACCCGTGTCCTCGTCATTTACCGAACCACCAACCGCCAAAATCTCGCCATTGGGCAAAATCACCGCATTCATCTCGATGCGTGGCTCCGACATGGTTAGCCCATTCACCCATTTCGGCGTCGCCGCACCCATATCGATGATTTCCGTGCTATTGGTGGCCGGGTTGTTCCCGCCCATGATCGTGATCATGGGATCGTAGTTGTTAGCCGGCGTCAAAGGCAGCAGCACCGACGTCCCATACTTTCTGCTGTCGGGGTAGTTGGTGTTTGCCACATCCAGGGTCCAGGTGGTCGTTGCGGGATCGAACAACGCTGAACTGGTGCCCGGCCCCGAGTAGAACACGTTGCCATTCGGCAGAAGGTGCATCCGCGGGTATAGCGGCGGAGTCCACCCCGCCAGGTATTGCTGACTCCAGCCCAAGCCGATCGTATAAAACTCGACCGAGGTATTGGTTCCGCCAGCTTCATTCATCCCGGAGAACGCCATGACGCTGCCATCTCCCAAGGTGGTCAGGTTGGGGTACCAGCGCCCGTCTGCCATGTTTGCAGTATTGGTGAACGCATTTGTAGCAGGATCAAAAATTGCTGCCTGCGGCTGTCCGTTTAAGAAAGGAGTGTATTGGATCGTGCCACCATCGATCAGTGCGGTTCCATCTTGCAGGAGGACCATTCCATTGCAGAACATGTCCCAGGAAAGGGAAAACTGAGTGATGGCTCCGGTCACCGGATTCAACAGCAATGCCCCGGAGTTATTCGACGGGCCGTAGGGCGGCCCCGTGGGACAACCGGACTGTGATGGCGGGCAGTTTCCCGAGCCCGCCACCACTAGGATGTTGCCGCTGGCCAGGAGTGCGACATGGATGGGGTTAATAGGCATGACATACGGAAGGGTGCTCCACACCCCCTGTACGTTGGCCTGAGCCATCCCCAGGGGCACTAATACGTTAAGCACGAGCCATAAGACGAGAGCATACGTTAGACGTGAAGAGATTCGGCTGTCCATGGGACACCTCAGTGGCGTAAGGATGTACTACCCCGGGGGCCGAGACAGGAGTCTTCTATTCACGTCGCACAGAGCGGCGCTGCTGTAAGAATGGTGGTAGTTTGTTTTTCATGTTGTCCTCCCCACGAATCGAATATCGTCAAGGATCAATCTTCGAGATTGTCTGACGCTGACTGGGCCGGACCGCGTGTCTTAAACACGCCGTGGCGAGGAGCAGAAGCGCGGCCAGTCGCCTTTGCTGAACGGAGGGTATTTTCTTTGGAAAGCGGCGCAATTCGCACGCTAGTACGAGAGTGCTATTTCGTCAATGGCACGTTAGTGGTGTCAAGCCTCGAAAACCCGTTTAGTGTTTGCCGCCAGTTTACGAAACCAGGCCCATTTCGCTCATTGAGAATCGGCTGATCCGGCCAATGAGTGATAACGCGACTTGTCCTCAATTACGCCTCGGTGTTGCGATTGGCGTCGTTAGTGCTTCGCATTGTCGGGATCGTCCACCCAGCCTGTGGGCTCGGGAGCAGAATCGCCCGGCGCTACCGCGTGCCTCATAGGAAATCACCCCCAGACGACGCTTTGGCACCACGCCGGTTTCTGGGTGCGCTTGTTCGCTATGGATCCGGAGCGCCTAGTTATTGTTTGCGGACGCCGTTCGCAATCTCCCGAGAGATACCCCCCAACTCCGCAAGATCCTTGGGGTAGTAAGCCTGGCCGCCAGATGCCTCCGCAAGTCGCTCCAGCGCAAGCTTGGTCGCGGCCTGCCCTGGGTCGGCTTCATTCAGCAATCCGATGGAATAGACCCGAACACCGCTGTTCTTGACCTTGCCCAGCAACTGTTCCTGAGTTACCGTGCTTGAAGTATCGTTGCCGTCGGTGACCAACACGAGGATCTTTCTGTCATTGTGAGCCCTCTGTTCAACTTGGTCGATTGACGTGCGGACAGCGTCCCGCATAGCACTGCCACCGCGCGAGTCGATATGCGTGATCGCCTCTTCCATTTCCTTGATATCGCTGGTGAAATCCTCGCCGTCCGGCAGGCCGTTGAGAGCCTCGTCGTTAAAATCTACAATGCCGACCTCGTCGTGGGCTTTGGACGCTCTCACCAAAGCGAGCGAAGCGGCTATCACTCCTGCTCGCTTGTCGCTCATGCTGCCACTATTGTCGATGAGGATGCACATCGTTATGGAAGGGGTCCTGCCTTTGGTCTCACCTGACACGCGCTGAGATGCTTGAGCATGGGCGAACAAGCTACCGGCAACCACAATTGGGATTAGAAAATGCTTCATATCGCCTCCTAGCGGGTCTTGCTTTTGGGTTCGATGGCACTCGCAATCGGTTGGGTTCACTGGCAGAAATTATAATCTTCGCCTCAACTGTTGCAACCAGGCGTGGGTGTTGAAAAAGTCACGTCGATTAGCGGGATGAGATTCGGCGGAAGCATGTTAGAAGAAAGTATTCGCCCATGCTTTGTTTGATTCTCATCATCGGAGGCGTGCTGATCATGATGGGGCAACACGACCGCTCGGAAGCACTGTTCTACTACTTCCGCCTGGAAGATCAAGTTCCTGAAACCCACCTGTTACGGCTGATCGACAAGCACATCAGTTTCGAGTTCGTGCGGCAGCAACTGAAGGACAGCTACAGCGAGACTGGGCGGCCCTCGATAGATCCTGAGCTGCTGTTGCGCATTCTGTTGATCGGCTACTTGTACGGCATCAGCAGCGAGCGCAAGTTGGTGGAGGAGTTGCGTATGCATCTGGCGTGGCGCTGGTTCACGGGACTGGGTTTCGATCAGGAGATCCCGCACCATTCGACGTTTTCCAAGAATCGGCACGGACGGTTTCAGGAATCGAAGCTGTTCGAGCAGTTGTTCGAACAGATCGTGAAACAGTGTGTGGAAGTGGGGCTGGTGCGAGGGAAAGAGTTGTCGGTCGATGGCAGTTTCGTCGAAGCCAATGCAGCGAAACAGAGCCGTATTCCACGCGAGCAGCTGGCGGAAGCTGCCCGAGTCAACCATACCGTGCGTCAGTATGTGGAAGAACTGGAACAGCAGAACCCGGTGGAAGAGCCGGTGCACCAACAGGACCAGGTGTCGACCACCGATCCCGATTCGACCTACGCCACCAAGGGCGGCACGCCGGCGCGACTGGGTTACTACGATAACTATCTGGTGGATAACCACAGCTGCGTGATCGTAGGCGTGCAAGCCACAGCCGCCCGAATGAGTCAGGAGACGGTAGCCGCGCAAGATATGCTCGATCGCTTCGCCCGATGGCAAGGGCGGGCGCCGGACTCGGTGGCGGCCGACACGACCTATGGCAACGGGGAGTTTCTGCAGTGGCTGGCGGACCGCAACATCACGCCTTACATGCGGACCCGCGACAGTATCCACAGAAAGAGGAGTCCATTCTTCGGCCCCGAGCGTTTCACTTACGAACCGGAACACAACCGCTATATCTGTCCTGCCGGCCAGCCGCTGAACTACGGCGGGCGAGTTTATCGGAATCGCGCTTTCAACTACATTGGGACACGCAAAAAGTGCGGCCCGTGCTCGCTCCGACCACAATGCACCAGTGCTGCCTTCCGGGGCCTTATCATCCACCAGAACGAACCAGCCCGACAACGTGCGCGGGAGTTGGTCAACACGCCAGAGTTCGCCAAAGCACAGCGGCAAAGGAAGAAGGTGGAAGCCTTGTTCGCCGAATTGAAGAATCACATCGGGCTGCGCCGCTTGCGCCTGCGCAGACTCAAGTTCGTCCGGGAGCAGTTCTTCCTGGCAGCGGCAGCGCAGAACCTCAAGCGACTGGTGCGCTTCCTAAGCCGACCGACGGCACCAGAGGCTCTCACCACTTAGGAAAGAAGAGAAAAACTCAGTGGCACTTCCCCAGCCCGCACAAGATCGGTCCTAGCATTGAGTTTTTCAACAGCCACAGGCGATAGCGCTCAAAACCCCGTTTGATGGGGTCAATGAGCGAAATTGATTCCATAACAATGTCGGCTCCCACGCCCGGATAGACTTTGGTGGTGCCAACCAACCAAGGCCCGGGAGAAAGGAGCCGAACATGAGGATTATAGGTTGTGACTACCATCCGGGCTTCCAGCAAATTGCTTTTGTGGATACCGATGCGGGCGAACTGCAAGAACGGCGACTGCAGCACCGCGAGGAAGCGGAAAAGTTCTACCGCGATCTCGCGACCCAGGGAGCGAAGGTGCGCGTGGGAATGGAAGCCAGTGGGCATGCGCGCTGGTTTGAACGGCTGCTGGCGGAGCTGAACTTCGAGTTGTGGATCGGGGACGCTGCGGAGATCCGTACCAAGCGAGTACGGAAGCAGAAGACGGATCGCCAGGATGCGCAATTGATTCTGAAATTAATGCTGAAAGATGACTTTCCGCAGATCTGGGTAGCGAGCTGGGAGAATCGGGATCTGCGGCAACTGCTGTGGCACCGGCACCGCATGGTGCAGGCGCGCACGCGAATCATGAACCAGTTGCAAGCGGTGGCGCTCAACGAAGGACTGCGCTGCAAGAAGAGGTTGTGGCGGGAAAGCGGACGGGAGCAACTGGAGGCGTTCCGACTGGCGCCATGGGCGAGTCAGCGCCGACGCGATCTGCTGGAGTTGCTGGACCGACTGGACCCGACGATCGCGCAGCTGACCCAGGCCATTGAGCAGGAAGTGGAGAAATGGCCCGACGCACAGCGGCTAAGGACGCACCCTGGGGGAGGTTCTCTAACCGCATTGGCCTTCGTGCTAATCATCGGGAGAGCGGAACGGTTTCAGTGTGGCAAGCAGATCGCGAGCTATCTGGGACTGGTACCGTCGGAGGATTCCAGCGGGGATCGGCGACGACTCGGTCACATCAGCAAGCAAGGCAACTCACTGCTGCGTTTCCTGTTGGTGGAAGCAGCGCAGGTGACGGTGCGCAGCTTGCCGGAATGGCGGGGTAGGTATTTTCACCTGGCGATGCGACGCGGGCGGAAGATCGCGAAAGTAGCGATGGCCCGCAAGCTAGCGATTCAGCTGTTCTGGATGATGCGCAAGGGATGGGATTACGAACAGGTGAGAAGATTCGGTCCGCACGCGGGACAGCCCGAACATCGCCGTGGTGTGCAGTAAAACACCGAGTAATTGACTGGGCGTCCCGCTCCTCCTCACGGGGGAGTTCGAAGTAGTAATCATGATCGACGTTGTGACCGAAGAGATGCATGGGTCGGACTGAGTTCCGGACCTGAATACTGATTGCGAGCGAGCCTTGGTTGGATGGGCACATCTTCAACGAGAGCGAAATGGCGCGCTCTTCGGCGTGCAGTGGATAGGTCCGCTCAAAAAGTGCTTGACACCGCCGACATTGTTAGAGAGGCGATGTTACGCCAATTGACACGATTCCCTACCGGGCAGTGGCTCGGATAACTTCCGGTTAGCCGACAAACCGCACAGAATCGTCGGGGGGCACGTTCAGAATTCCAGGCGTGCCTGAAACGCGATCATGCGTGGACTGCTATCACCACCCAAGCCAACGCCCAGCAGGCCGGTGGGCGGTGAAGTTGTATAGGTAAGCGCTCCAAATCCCGTCTGCGTGGGAGGCTTTCCTGGAATTCCCGCCAGCGTCATGCTGGGAAGCCCAAAGTTCGGATGGTTGAATACATTGAAGAACTGGGCCTCTATTCTAAGCTTCACTCGCTCGCTCACCGGAAACCATTTCGTGAGATAGAAGTCATTCCAGACAAAATCGGGGCCGCGCAGGGCGTTGCGGCCGAGGTTTCCGAATTGGCAATGCTGTGGGTCGTCGCCACCGGCGCACTGCCCAGTACTCGGATCAACGGCGGAAACAAACGCGGCCGGATTGAGCCACTGGAGGGTGCCCGGTTGCGTTACACCAGCGACGGGATGATGCTCATAGAGCGGGACGCCCCTAACGACGCTTGCGAACTGCGGTCCGCTGCCCTGCACAATGCCGTTTCCGTTCGCCGAATAGGGTGTGCTCAGAACGGAGAACGGCACCCCACTGTGCCAGAACATGGTCCCGGAAATCTGCCAGCCGTTGAGCACGTGCGCCAACTGGTGATTCCGAACGTGGATGGGCAACTGATACACATATTGCGCGTTGAGGTTGTGCCGGATGTCATAGTCGCAAGGACCGTAATCGCGGGCCAGCTCTCCCGGCAACGGAGAAAGAATCCCTCCCGCAGAGAACTGAAGGAATCCTCCGTTCGAAACCGTATCCATGCAGCGGCTCCACGTGTAGTTGAATTGCCCTTGCAGACCGTGCCCCAGGCGCTTCATCGCGGTGAGTTGAAGGCCGTTGTAATGACTGTTCTCCCCGGTGGCGAGCTGGGTCACCGCACTGAACCGTGGATCGGTTGGCTGCATGTAGGGGAATGGCGCAAAGCACCCCTGGCACACCGTCTGGTATCCGTTCACTTGGGTTAGATAGGGCTGGTTCACCGCGCGTGTTCCCACATATCGCGCCAGCAAACTCGCCGTGGTTCCGAATTGATGTTCAATTCCCAGGCTCCACTCCATGAAGTACGGAGCATGCAGAGTGCCGGTGGGCACCGCTGTGATTGCGACGGGTGGGAGACACGTTGCGGGATCTGCCTGCGGGGATGCGCACGAAAGCTGTCCTTGAGGGAAGCCTGAACTAAATCTTTGATTTGCGGCGACAGTTGCATCCACTGCACTGTTCGGCACTCCCGGAGCGATGGCAGTCCCGCCCACTGTACCCAGCAGACCTCCCTGGAAGGTTTTGTCGTAAGGAGGATTTGTGCCAATCAGGTCGGCCACACTGCCCGGCAAAATATCGCTGAAGATCCCGAAACCGGCTCGCAGCACAGATTTTGGCTCGAACTGCCATGCGATCGCGGTCCGCGGCTGCAGAATGGCCAGCGGTGTGGACGAAAACAAATTGCCGAGATGAGTCTGAATGGCCGCATTCAGCGGCTGATTCACATCATGCGAGATCGAACTGAAAGAACCGCCAAGACGCGCGATTTGATCGTGGGGATTGAGCGGGTTTGAGTTGAAGGTGTCGCGCACGCCGAATGTCCAGGTAAGCTTCCGCGTCACTTTCCAGGTGTCCTGGGCATATAAATCGAGATTGAGGAAGCGGAATGGTTCGTTCGCCGACAAGGGAAAAGTCTGGGTTGCAGTAGATGCCACTCCATAGATGAATTGCGGCAACGTCGTGTAGGCCACGGTTGGAACTGTGCCCTGCCCGAAGTCATAGTCATTCAAGCGAAAGATTCGGGTGTTCGTGCCAAACCGGAGTTCGTGAGCGCCATGGCTCCAAGCGAGGTTGTCATTGATGAAGAAGCGAGAGGCTCGCCTGCCTTGCACCCACGTGTTGTCGAGCCCTCCAATTGTGGTGAAGGGTGCATTGGCACCACTGCCCTGCAACACAATCGGAAATGCCGCGAGCGTCTTCTGCAAGTTGGCAGGCCCAAACAAGCTTTCGTACCACGAAAACGCTGGATTGAAATAGTTCACCAGGTTTTGTGAGAAGACGTGGGTGTAACCCGCTGCGAACGAGTAGAGAGGCTGAGGAGAGACCGCATCAAACAAAGAGTTGATGGGATCTGTGTAGGCAGCTTGTACGCCCGTGTCCGCCTGAAAACGAAACCAAGCAGTGTCCCTCTGATTGATGTTGTAGTCGATGCGGACCGTCTGTACCTGTTCGTGGTCATCGCTGGAATGCGACACGCTCTGCCGGTTCGCGCAACCGTTTCCATTCGGTGGACTGCCCGACGGCGTCGTGCCGTCCGAGTTCAGAGGACACCCGAGCACCGCGAGAGGCGTGCCGTTGGTGTTCCCGTACAGGGAAAACATTTTCTGATAGAACGGGACAGATTGCGGCGACGGCGCATAGGTTGATCCGGTTACGGAGTCGGTTCCACCCAGCGGGAGCTGCTGCAGCACATATTGCTGAAACGCCGCGCTGGGAACCGTCGTGGGCGTCACGATAGGCAGTGCGATCCGAACCCATTCGCTGTCGAAGAAAAAGAACAGCTTGTCGTGCGCAATCGGCCCTCCCAGACTGCCCCCAAAGTGATTGACGGTCGCTCCGGGCTTGTGATTCCCCGGCGTCGCATTGGTAAAGTAGTCCGCTGCATTCAGCCGAGCACCATTCCACAGTTCATAGAGATTCCCGTGAAACTGATTCGAGCCCGACTTGGTGACGTAGTTGACCTGGGATGCTCCATACCGTCCTTGATCCACGGCATAGGAAAGAGTATTGACGGTCACCTCTGAGATCGAATTCAGCCCCAGCACCAGATTGGTGGAGAGGCCGCTGTTGAGGTTGGTGAGCGGGTCGTTGGTTTCCAGCCCGTCAACGATATAGCCGTTTGAGAGGGCAGGCAGGCCGTTGAATTCCACATTGCCGTACCCGTTCGTGCCGCCAACGAAATCATTGCCGCTGCCTGCCGTGTTGATCAGGGCGCCCGCGGCAAACTGCAGCGGGTAGGTGAGATCGCCGCCTGGATTGGGCAGATCCTCCAGGGCGGGGGCATTCAAGGTGGTGGATGTGTTGGCGTTCTCCGGATTGAGGATAGGAGCCTCGCTGCTGACCTCCACCGTCTCACTGGATCGGGCTACACCCAGGGTGAAATCCACGGTTTGCTTTTGGCCCAGGCCCGAAACGACATTGTTGTTTTGTCGTGGCTCGAAACCTGGCGCTTCCACCTTGACTGAATAGATCCCCGGCTTTAGTTGGGGGAAGTTGAATCGGCCCGAGTCATCGGTCTTGGCGCTGCGTCTCAGTCCGGTCTCTGAGTTTGTGATCGTCACAATGGCGCCGGGCACGACGGCGTTGGTTGCGTCCCGAACCTGGCCAACAATGGCACTGGTGGTTTCGCCTTGTGCCAGCGCCTTCACTGGAGCAAGACATGCCACCGCTCAACACAAGAAAAGCAAAGTGCCCTGCCCGTGCCATGAATACCCCACTCATTTGCCTTAAGGCGGCAATGTGTCCCCAGTAGGATCTATTAACCAGAGATTATTCTATGAAGTTAACCACAGTTAATGCAAAGAAGCAAGGACCTAAGGGCGAGACTGGGGAATCTCGTTTGCGCCCGAGTCACGGGCAAACCGGAAGTTAACTGTTGTTACCAGGCCATAGCGCTCAAAACCCCCTCAATGAGCGATATCGTGATGTTTCGCCAACAACCGCATAGTTTCCGGTTGGCGGACCATCCAGGAGTGATCGAGTATTGGTAAAGGCTGTGCTTTCTTCGCACGTGATCGAATCCGAATGCCTTGGTCAGTCAAGCAATCGCGCTTGGTCAGCGTCCAGACAAATACAGTGGGCCGCAGATCATCGGTCAGCACGGAGCAATTCTGCAGTGTCGGTTGACATGGCACTAACTCGCTGCGTAATGGAGCGGGTGAGGTTTGCGAGTACACCTCGTAGTCTCTCAGGCTCGCAGGTTGGAACGTATGTTGTCTGCTCACGTTTATGGCCGCTTGGAGTCTTTCTACTGGAGCCTCGAAGAGGATAAGGAATGCTACAAAGAGTGAGTTGTTGTGTCTGCCTGTTTACGATTCTTGCAGTTCCCCGGCTTTTGTTATCCCAAGAGACCCGGCCATCTCTGGCCATCACCCATGTACATGTAGTCCCGATGGATCGCGAACGCGTGCTGACTGACCAAACGGTGGTGATTGTGGGAGACCACATCGCTGAGATCGGGCCTGGCGACAAAGTCCAACTCCCGAAATCAGCGGTCGAAGTTGATGGAACCGGGAAGTATCTGCTCCCCGGCCTGGCCGATATGCATGTCCACGCGACCGACGAAGCCATGCTCCTTCCCGGCCGCACGGCTGTCTTTCTCTGCAACTTCTGCTCTCCTTCGCAAGAGGTGATTACGTCCTTTTGGCCCTTCAACGAACTCGCGATACCTAGGCGTTGTTTGCGTTGAAGACTGCAGGTGTCCTAAAGTCTAGCTGATGTCCGGGCTACCCACTCAGGTCCCGTGGAGGCGTTTCGTATGCGTTCTCCGCAAGCTCGGCTATACCGCCCAAAAGGCGAAGCCGGGTTCGACAAGATCGTTCTTTAACCTGAGGCGCAGCCCAAATGTTGTTTCATTTCGGGAGCCCCATCCCGGAGACAACCTTCGCCAGCCAGCGTTGCGCGACTACCTTCGCAAGCTTCTTCTCTCCGCAGATGAGTTCATACAGCTATTAGAAGACTGCTAGAGCGGGCGCGCAAACGACAGCTCGTGGCCGTCCGGATCGGGCATATGGAAATAGCGTTCTCCCCAGGAGGCGTCTTGTGGGATTCCCGGATCGAATCCTCTTTCGTTCAGATGAGTCCATAAGGCGTCCACATCCGTAACGTAGAAGATCAGCCGCCCCCAGCGAGTCACTCTGTCGCCCTGTTCTAGATTGAGGATCGCAGATTGTGCATCTCTTGCGCGCAAAGAAGAGAAACCCGCGTCCTCTCCACCATAGTGAAGCTCCATGCCTAGAACATCTCTGTAAAATCGCACGGACTCCCTCATGTTCGTAACGCGCAGAGTGACCGCGGAAATCTTGTCAATTGTCGGCTCCATACGCCACGAGTTTACCTCGGCTACGCTTGAATCTTCTTTGTGGAAGGCATACGGTGAAAGAAAACGGAGGTGACCTATGGCATATGTCATTGCCGAACCCTGCATCGGGACAAAGGACACCGCCTGCGTGGACGCCTGCCCGGTAGACTGCATCCACCCCAAGAAGAACACGACCTATGACGACGGCCGGCCAACATTTGAGGATGTTCCCCAGCTCTACATTGATCCCGTGGAATGCATCGATTGCGGAGCCTGCGTACCGGTCTGCCCGGTGTCCGCGATTTTTGCGCTGGACGACCTGCCCGAGAAGTGGAAGCAGTATACGGAACTGAACGAGAGCTACGTAAAGGCCGGCAAATTCACGCCCGAAGAATACGCCAAGCACCAAGGGAGGTAGTCCGTGGCTTATTTGGGTTCCCCCGTGTCTTTGAATCGATAAGAAGTCCCGTGCGGTGCCCTTCCGCATCAAACCGGCGGACAACAGTGCCCACTGCGTCGGTAACCGCGGCGAGCGTCGCGCCCGTAAGGAAATCCTTCCTTGCGTGAAGAGAGCTCACTTCGCAACGATCGGACCCTGGGGCACCTCGACCTCGTCCACACCGCGAAAAGAAAACAGGAGCTTCACTCGGTACGTGGGCGGACCATCCGAAACTGGGACATGCTGTTGTTTCGCCGAGCAGGGTGACCACCGCGTGACATTCGAAAACAACCAGCGAGCCGTGCCTGGCGATGGGTTCGAGAAATCCCGCGGACGATGCTTACAACTTCGAGGAGCCACTCCGTTGTAACTCCAGGAGGATGCGTATGCCCCGATAAAAATTCTCCTTGTTGTAGGCAGTCTCCCAACGATTCAAGAGCGCTCGCAATTCCTTCTCGGCATTCCGAATGGCAACTCGTGCCCGCGGCCGATTCTTTCTCAACCGCAAGAACGAGCGGAATGCCGCGTCCACCTCCGGCTCAATGCGCTTGCGTGACGTTCGTGCATTTTGTATCCATCGAGGTGGAATGTTCGCCCGAAACTTGAGGTAGCCGCGGACAGCGGAACCAAAGCTTGACGCAAAGAGCTTGGCTTCTCTCGGCATAAATCAACCTCCAACCGTTCAAAAATTCCCCGCAGGTTCCCAGTGTCTCTCTCGCGGGCGCAGATACAAGAGGACTGCCGCGAGTGCAAGCCTCACCAATGATCGGCCCCAGATGAGGTGTCCGGGATAGATCTTCTGGATGTCTAGCATCCGATGGGACAGCAAAGGTGTGACGCTCAGGATGAAAAGACCCACAATGAACGCATCCACGATGGCCAGGTTGCGCTGCGGGTCGCGCGCCGCGAAAAACAGCAGGACACTCAGCATGAGCGCAAAACCGCCCATCTCCTTCAGCGTGAACAGAAGCAAGGTCGAAATTTCCGCCTCGGGAGGATGCAGAAATAGGCGGAGGATAAGGGGCTTGCCGCTGAAGATCAGAACTACGCCTCCAACGGCCATGAGCAACGACAGAAAACCTAGCACGACCCGCAGCCCGCGATATGGTGGTTGTGACATGACAGCCTCCCCTGTAGACAAGAAAACGAAAAGCGTCCCGGGACCAGTTTCCAGCCCGAGTTTAAGCCAAACTTGCGGACTCAACCCCGCAAATCTGCAACCCCCCGCTATTCCGCCTGTTTGGCACTCTTGCCGAGAGCCACCAAGAAAATGGCGCTCTTGCCCTCGGCGTGCGGCGAGAAGAAGCGGGTTACCTCGTCGTCGTAAAAGGTGAGGCCCGTGGCGCCCAGGCGCTGGGAGTACGCTGCGAGATACAGCCTGCCGCCGATGATGCCGGCTTCGAGCTGCACCGCGCGATACCCGCGGTTGCCGAAGCGCTGCAAAATGGGACGCAAATCCGCCAAGAAAAAGACGTCCACCGCGGCATCGGCTGGCAACTCCTGGTCCAATCCGAGATGACCGGCCAGGGCGCGGAAATCTCCTTGCTTCAGACATTCGAGCAGTCCACGCTGGCGGTGAAAAACGTATGCTCCGGGATCGAGGCCTTCAACTGCATGCACAATGAGGTACAAATCATTTAACTGAGCTCCCAGGGGATCAAGGAAGTCTGCCGATACGCCGCGGGTGGCTCGGTCGAGTATGGTGGAGAGTTGGGGTAGAGTGATCGGCGTCCGCGCAAACTTACGGCTGGAACCGCGTCGCGAGATTACCTCTTCTATAGTATCCCGAGGCATGTCTGCATCGGACAAAGGATGCAGCTCAATAACGGGTCCAACGGGCCGCAGAAAGTCGCTAAGCGGAGTGTGGCTGCGCCATGCTTGAACTTCTGATGCCGAATGCAGCGAAGAAGCAGCGTGCAATTCGCGCATGAGCGGGTAGTCCACCTCACGTCGCGAGAGTGCAACTGTCTCCAGCCCGAGAGTTGGAACTTCGGCCGGTGTCAGCGGCGGGAGAGCCAAGCCCTGCCCGAGGACTACGAGAGAAAAGGCCACCTCGCGCTCGGAATTGAGATCAAGTAGGCGGTTCACCTCGCCGTCCACGAACCCGAGCACGATCTCGGCCGGCAGCCCCGAAGCCGCAGAAATGGCCAGCATATTCGCCAGCAGCGTGCCGTTGTCCCAACCGAAATGGCGATAGGTGCGCGCCTGATACTTCCAGGCGTTCCGCCAGTATGTTCCGGTGCAGATGATCGTCGCGGGCGCGTGAGCCACCGCGGGTTCCATCGCCGTCGCCTGAGCCAGGTTTCGGCGAAAATCACCCTTTCGCAGAAGCCGTAGCGATAAATCCGCCGGATTGAAGTGATACACGCCGGCATCCAGGCCCGCGAGATCGCCAGTCACGACGTACAGTTCGATCTCGTAGAGGGCTCCGGTGCAGCCTGCGGCGCGAAAGTAGATTTCTCCGCCTGGGTGTGCGCGCTGTTTGGTAATCCCCGCCGAGAAATGGAGGATGCGCGCCAGATCCTGTAAGTCAGGGACAGAGTCGCTGCCCGCCGAGGGCACGGGCTCTGAAATCGCGGAGAGAGCGGCCACCCCTGTTTGCGGCACGTCCCGCGGCAGCGGGAGCGGCTCTATCGTCGGATAGATTTTGAAAGGCTGCGGCCGATTCGCCCAGTCCAGGAAGTGAGGATTGTTACGAATACTCCAGTAGGAGTGCTTCGTGCCATCGTGATACTTCCAAGTCGCCTGCAGGTCGCGGTTGTTCATCTGTTAATTACGTCAGGCTAGCACCTGCGTGGATCAGGGACGCAAGGAATAAACCTGCGACCGCGGACTATGCCTGGATGACGTCTAAGCGGAAGTTATGGGCCAGAAGTCTTAGTGCAAATCGGCTTGTGGGAAGTTTGCGGCTGTCATTGTGAAGCTGCCCAAAATCCCCTTCGCCACTAGCGTTGCAAGTACGTGAATCCACTAGGTCACAGGACCGGCGTCCGATCTGCCCGAAAACAGGTGTTTCTGGGTGATCGCTTAGGTGTTTCAGGAAAACGCGGCGGATTTTGAGTGCCTCCGGTTTGTCCATCTCTTGAAAACCTGCGCAACTGGGTGGCTCTTCGCGAAACAGCCGATCACTTCTGCATCGGCATTCCTGACCAACTGCACGATTTGCGGCGATTCAGACGACTAGACGACTTCCCGAATCAAGTCGGACTCGGCAAGCAAATTCAGGTGGTACAGGATGGACTTGCGAATGTCGGTATTGGGGTCTTTGTAGGTCGCCTTATAGTTGCGGGAGATGCAATCGCGTACCAGATCTTCGAGAGTGTGCTCCGATCCGAATGGCTCAAGACACATGTAGACGATAGTCTGCTGGCCTTCCTGGATTTTAGGACGAGACTGCCGTGTGAGCGCAAATCGCGGATTGGATGCGATATATGACTGTGACTGGGAGACTGCCATGTACTAAATCAGAGGATTCTATCACTACGAGCCCCATTCGCTGTCTGAGGGATTTGTGCTAATGTCAGATCGTTGCTGTTACCGTGGGGGAAGCCTAAAGCGGAAGCAAAAGCGTGATCCCAGCCGAGTTTGAAGAAAAATCCTACGAAGGGCCCCTCTACAATCAGCTTGAGCGCGGAAATTCCGAGTTATTCACGCCGGGGCAGGTGTTGGAGGCAACGGTTGGCTTTGACCGGGGACTGTTCGTCGCACAGGCGGCGCTCTGGCAGACCCTCGGCTACAAAAACCCGCTGCGCGGAGCGGCCCTCGCCTATTACGACTGGCCCACCTGGGGGCCTCTGAATCCCACGACGCAGCTCCCGCGCTTCCGCTTGAACCTGTTCTTGCAGGCAAAACGTCCCGCCTTTCACCAGCGTCGGCCGCACGCGCTCAGAACTATCACGACGATAGACGCTCCTCTCTGGTCCTTTCGCATCAGTGAAGATCAACAGCAGTTGCTCGAAGTGCTCGCGGCGGGAACGCACGGCAAGGCGCACGTCTCCTATGCGGGCGCCGTGTTTCACACGAATGCGGCGCTCTTTACGCACACCAAGCGGCGCACAATCGTGCAGAACTCAACCTTTCCTTCGGTAGACGTTTTGTCGGGGCACGAGGCGTGGTATTACCGGACACCCGGAGCGCAGGGTGCCGCCAATCCGAATCCGGAAAGCATCGAACAACCTCCGCTGCTTACACGTGTGCGCGAACTTTCCCGCGCCAGCGATGCCCTCGAAGGCGGCGACCTTACATGGCTTAATACGCTATCGCGAAGCGTGATCGAATCCGCAGGTAAGGCAGAAAAGAGCCTCGCGGGCGTGAGCGCGCATTTCTTCGACGATTTGCAGACACTTAGCCGTCTCGGCGAGCAGAACGATCTACCTCCCATTTTCCTGGCCTATGCACAAGTCAATCTGTTTACAATCCGCTTCGATCTAAACTGGCTGATCGTGGCGGATATGTAATGGCGTGATTGGTTCAGTGGCTGTCATCGTCACACTAAGTAGCGATAGTCCTTCAGTCGCTTCGTGCAGATAGCCAACTCCTCTTGCGTAAACAGCGCATGCCACTTTGGGTTGTCATAAATGACTGCCTCTACCGTGAGGTCCAATCGACCCCGCTCCCAAAGGGCAGCATAACCTTCTGAGACATTTGGAGAATGAAGTAGAATTCGTGCCGTTTCCAGCCCCCTATGCTCATATAGCATGTGCAGAAAGCGTGTCGCATTGTAGTGGGCTTCCGAACGTGCCCGCTCATAGATGCGAAACATTTCTTGATCGAACGCCACTGTCAGTGCGCTTCTGCCAAAGTGTCCTACCGAAATGCGTTCAGATTGTACTCTTGTTCCCGGCGGGGACTCCCGCAGGGGAAGGGCTCCGAAACATCCGAACCTCTCAAAGCGTCCAGTGTGCGATAATTCGCCTTCCCCCAGTTTCAATCCCCAGGGTCTAAGTGACGAACGGTCCTCAAAGGTTGGAATCGAAGCTTCACGCCGGCGACGCCGTGTCCAGGGTGGCGGGCCTCGACTCAAACCTGCTCATTAGGCGCAAATCAGATGTCGGGGTTTTGATTGATTATGCCGACTCGCACAAGCACAGCCGGTAGCGAACTATTCATCGTCGACAACAGCGATGTTGATTGGAAGGTGGTTCGCTATCTTCACGACTGGTGCCAGATTTCGAAGGCCATTGACTGTGCTACGGGCAATTTCGAGATCGGTGCGTTGCTCGCTCTGGATAATGAGTGGCAGAAGGTCGATCAGTTCCGCATCCTTATGGGCAGCGAGGTAACACCTCGCACGAAGAGTGCGTTCCTTCAAGCCCTTGACGAGACTAAGCGCCTCCTCGATACGAGTATCGAAGTCGAGAAAGAATACAACGAGTTTCTCAAAGGTGTACCAGACATTGTCGAGGGCCTCCGATCTGGCAAGATCGCGTGCCGGGTTTATCGTAAAGAGAAGTTCCATGCAAAAGCCTATATAACACACGCCCGGATGGAGGTTGTAGGTTCCGCTGCCCTCGTGGGATCGTCCAATTTCTCTTTCCCGGGCTTAACCGAAAACATAGAACTCAACGTCCAAATCACCGGTCGGCCCGTAACCGTTCTTCAAGAATGGTACGAAGAGCACTGGGCAAAAGCAGAGGACGTAACCGCCGACGTTTTGAGCGTCATAGAGCGCCAAATTCGAGCGTACTCACCCTTTGATGTCTACACCAAGGCGCTACATGAGTTTTTTCGCGGTCACGAGATGACGGCCAGTGAGTGGGAAGAAACACGCTCGAAGATGTTCTCGAAGCTCGACCGCTATCAAAAAGAGGCTTACTGGGCACTCATGAAGATTGCGCGCCAGCACAGCGGCAGCTTCCTTTGCGACGGGGTTGGCCTCGGTAAGACCTTCGTAGGTCTCATGCTAATCGAGCGTCTTATTCTTCATGAAGGGAAGCGAGTTGTTCTGTTCGCGCCGAAGGCTGCGAAAGAAGCGGTTTGGGAGCCGCATCTGCGTGATTTCTTGCCTCACATCGGTGGTGGGGCGGACTTTAGCAATCTGGCGGTATTTAGTCATACTGACCTAAACCGGAAAGGGGATTTTCCCGAACGATTCCGTCGCATCGCCGAACTCGCAGATGTTGTCATAATCGACGAGGCACATCACTTCCGCAATCCTGGACGGCAGGGCGAGGACCAAGGCGACGATGACCGCTCGCGCTACTACAAGCTCTATGATCTGCTCGATAGCTCCGTCCGCCCGAAGACTCTTTTTATGCTCACGGCTACACCGATAAACAATCGGCTGAGCGATTTCCGGCATATGACCGAACTTTTCAGCAGAAGAAACGAAGCCTACTTTGCGCAGACCTTAGGCGTCAACAATCTGCGCGCACATTTCAACAATATGGAAAAAGGGCTCAGGAAGCGCTTGGGTGGGGACGTGACTGGTGTCACAGAGAACCTGGCCGAGGTTCAGCAGACTCTCACTAGTGACGAGATTTTTCGACACCTAGTCGTTCAACGCAGCCGAGCGTATGCGCGCGAGAGTCAAATCCGTGAGAGCCGAACAGCAGCAGCCTTTCCCGAACGCAGACCGCCAATTGTTGCGGACTACTCGATTCGGCAAACGTATGGCCGTCTCCTCGATTTAATGGAGAAGGCTTTTGAACGTGAAAATCCCCTTTTCACTCTCCCTATCTATTATCCCCTCGCGTACTACAGGGGTCCTGACAAGGACGGAACGGATCTTTCCGAGGATGAGCGTCAGAAGCGAGCCTTCGAGGAAAACCGACAGAAACAAGTCGTCGGCCTCATTCGGACAGGATTTCTCAAGCGTTTCGAGAGTTCCGTGGCCGCGTTTGAATTGTCCTGTGACCGCCTGATGAGAAAGCTTCTGGCGTTCTTGGAGGTGCATAGCAAAACAGATGCGGAGAAGAAGCGTCTCGAACGATGGAAACACCAAAACGCGGAAGTGCTCGACTTCGTCGCGCACCGTCAATTGGACCTTTGGAAAGATGCAGATGTCGAAGACGCCGACGAAGACATTATCCCAGAAGAGTTCCTTGAATCGGTCACCAGGCTAAGTCGCGATGAATACGAAGTCGTCGAGATGATCCAGGAGACCTTCCTTGACCTCGATCAGATCGTCAGCTTTCTAGAAGAGGCCAAAAAGTTTGAGCCGCGCCACGACGACAAACTCAAGAAACTCATTCGGTTGCTTAAGTCGAAAGACCTTGAGACCGAAAAAATTCTCATCTTCACTGAGTTTGCGGATACCGCCCGCTATCTGTCCCAGCAGCTCACGGAGGCCGGTATTCAAGGAGTTGCTCAGGTCGATAGCGGAACGAAGGGGAATCGCGCCGACATCCTTCAGCGCTTCTCGCCTTACTACAACGGGACGAACTCAGCCAAGCTCCGTCAGCAAGGCAAAGAAGAGATTCGCGTCCTCATCTCCACCGATGTGCTGTCCGAAGGACTGAATCTCCAGGACGCCAGCAGAATGATGAACTACGACATTCACTGGAACCCCGTGCGTCTCATGCAGCGGATAGGCCGTGTCGATAGGCGCATGAACCCGATCATAGAAGAGGCGTTGCTTCAGGATCATCCCGAGGTCGCCACGTCCCGAGGCAAGGTGCTCTTTTGGAACTTCCTACCACCTGATGAGCTTAACGTTCTGCTGACCCTCTACACCAAGGTGACGCAAAAGACGCTCCTAATCTCAAAGACCCTCGGCATCGAGGGCAAGAAGCTATTCCGTCCCGAGGACGACTACGAAGCGCTCAGAGAATTCAATCATGCCTACGAAGGCACGAAGACTGTTGTAGAAATGATGCACCTTGAGTATCAGGCACTCATACAAGACCACCCAGAACTCGCCAACCACTTGAAAGGCCTGCCCGGTGCGTTCTTCAGCGGGCGGAAGCGTCCTGCTAAGGCAACCCGTGGAGTTTTCTTCTGCTATGCCCTGCCTGCGCTGGACAAGGCAACAGGCGAGTTCACAGAGGAAGCGGGCACTACGCGATGGTATCTCCACGATGTAGATAAAAACACGATCCTCGACGATCCCGGTGAGATCATCGAGAGCATTCGCTGCAAACCGGAGACTCCAAGACATTGCATCACAGACGAGAAAACGCTCAAAGACATCCGCATCAGCGTTCTCAAACACATCAAGGACACGTATCTGAAGCGTGTGGATGCCCCGGTCGGCGTAAAGCCGAAACTCAAGTGCTGGATGGAAATTAACGAAGGCTAATACGATGCTGGATCAACGCGAGACGCTGAGGAACATCCGTACCTTCCCGCAACTCATCAAGTTTCTCCGTGATGATCTGGACTGGCCCATCGAGTCCGACGACTTCGAGGAGCTGACCTTCGATTACACGCCTGACGAACTGGGCATCGATACGGCGAGTGCCGCCAAGATTCAGGAGATTAAACGGCTGCGCCCTTTATCCGCTGGCCAGCCTTGGGGCATTTTCTTCGTCAAGTTTGAGCCTAAGCGGCTGCCCGTCGTGGCTCTGCGGCGTGTATTGAGCCGCGTAGTGCTCAAGAAGCGCGCTTCAGCCAACAGCGCGCGGCACAGTGGAAACAGGGCCGTCTCAATGAGGCCCAGAAACGCGCAGAGTGGAACGAGTACGTTCCGAAGCATCTTCTCCCGCGACTGCACGGCTACGAGTTGATGATGGCACCCTACGCTATCGCGCACATGAAAATCGGTCTCAAGCTCTACGAGACCGGTTACCGCTTCCGAAGCGAGGAGCGCGTGCGCATCTATCTCACTAATACACTTGAACCGGCGAGTGACGATAAGACACAGAGAGAGTTCGAGGAATGGGTGCCCGCACTTGCCCATGAAGCTCAAGCTGTCAATGCCATCAAACGCCGCCAGCATTTCACCGTTGTTATCGGGAATCCGCCCTATTCCAAGATGTCCGGCAACATGGGCGAACATGCTGTTCAGCTTATCGAACCGTTCCGTTTTGTGGATAGCGAGCGCATTGTCGAGAAAGGAGCACTCGCACTGGAGTTGAACCTCCAAGATGACTATGTGAAGTTTTGGGCATTCCTTCGTCAGAAACTGCTGGCGACAAATGTTGGCATCGGCGGATACATTACCAACTCTCGTTATCTGGCGTCTCCGACGCTCCGAGGCTTGCGTTGGAACCTTAAGGAGTTGTTTGATCGAGGCGCCTTCTTAGACCTCGGTGGGCAAGTTTCAGAACGGTCTTCAAATGGCGACGGTGACGAAAATGTATTTGATATTGAGCAGGGAGTTGCAATTGGCCTTGGCGTCAGAAAGAGCGACCATTCTTCCATGAAACTTGTGAATCACGGAAGGTCCCGGGGTTCACGGAGAGACAAGTATTCGTTTCTAAATGCGACGACGATCACCTCCCTGCAAAACATCGTTGCTCTCAGTGCCCCATTCTTCCGATTCTCGCGCGCAGTTGACGAAGCTGAGACGCAATTTGCTGAATGGTATGACCTCGAAGAGATTATGCCGTTCAACAGCGGGTGCATCATCACTTCCCGCGACAACCTCGCGCTGGATTTTGACCGAGCAGACCTCTTATCGAAGATTAATCGTTTCGCGGCAAGCCCGAGAGGAGACCGCTCCCTTGAGCTTGAGCTAGGTTTCTCGTGCAAAGAGAAGTGGGACGTGGAGGCATGCAAAGCATCTATTCGTAACGATGCCCAAAAGAGTAGTCGCGTGCGAAGGGTGCTGTATCGTCCTTTTGATGAGCGATGGATTTACTATTCAACAACTCTGTTGGATACACCGTCGAGGCCGGTCTGCGATTCAGTATTTGACCACGAGAACTTGGTCATGCTTACGCCTAAAGTGAAAACGTCCGAAATTTTTAATCATGTCTTGGTGGCTCGGACACCTGCGGAGAAGAAATCTTGCTCGCATGACCGCGCCACACAGATGTTTCCGCTCTATCGTTACGGATTCGGTTTGCTCAAAGGTAAGGAATCGAATGTCGGAGGGTCTTTCAGTTCAAAGGCTCGCGCTCTTGTTGGGAACGAGGCCACACCTGAGGCGATGTTTGCATACATCTATGCGGTTCTACATTCGCCAGAATATCGCCAACGCTTTGGGAACGCCCTGCGCGATTCATACCCGCGCATTCCTGTCGCCTCTGATCGGAGTCTGTTCGGAGCCCTAGCGCGGCTCGGCAGCGATCTTGTTGCCATGCACTTGTTGGAATCACCCAAGGTCGACACGGTTCTTACCTCCTACATCGGCCCGGCGAAGCCCGAGGTCGAGAAAGTGTCTCAACACCGCGATACCGTATGGCTCGACAAGGCTCAGACGCAAGGCTTCCGAGGCGTGTCTGAGACAGTATGGAACTTCCACGTCGGGGGCTATCAAGTTTGCGAGAAATGGCTCAAAGACCGCAAGGGCCGGACTCTCTCGAAAGATGACATCACCCACTACCAAAAGATCGTCGTCGCCCTGAGCGAAACCATTCGCCTTATGGCCGAAATTGACCGAACAATTGAAGCGCACGGCGGCTGGCCTGGCGCGTTCGCTACGTCAAAGCGTTAAACAGTACCCAGGAGAGCACCAAGATGGCGACAAAGATACCGGACCAACTCAAACAAGTTGCTGAACAGGTCTACCAGGGGGTAGAGAGGAATGAAACCGTGCGAACTCTTCTCTCCTGGTTCGAGTCAGAGCGTCGGGGCTACTGGAAGGTACATGAGATTCGCAAGGCCCTCAGGAAAGTGAAACTCAAGACCGAGCCCGATTTTGAGGACGCCTGGATTGATGCCCCCCGCGTCAGCGACTTCATGTGTTTCCTCCGATGGACCAGAACAACAACCGAGAATCAACCGGGAAATTCTTCGACGATCGCCACCGATGCCCCTCGTCCGCCCTTTGATTCCCCGGACTTAAGACTTCAGAAGGTGGCGGGATTTCAAAGCTTTTCAAAGTATCCGCATTGATTCGAAAGGACTTAACCTTTGAATACCGAACCGCCAGCTTTGATTTCAAAGGACCGATTCGTTGAAAATAAAGGGCTTGTTTGAATAAATTGAATTAGTGAGGCAGTATTCAAACGATGGTGAACCAGATGGGCGATGAATGGCCCCTAGGGGTTGGTAAGCCAGTGGGTTCTGAGAAAAACGCTGCCCCGGATCTTTTCCGAGATATGGGGGTTGAGCCAGCGCTGGGCAAGCGTATCAGCCACGCGCCCCCCGAGTAGTACAGCAAACAGCGCAAGCTTTTTAGTCATTTGGTTTATTCGTCTCCTGTGGGTGTGATGGTGCAGAATTGAGCCTGTGAAATCTGGTTATTCGGGTGGATTCAGCCGGCGTTTGGCGCGCCAGCGGGTAGTTCTCGAGGGTCCTTCCTGGCCGATCTTCGGGCCAGGCCGCTTGGCTCCCTTTTTGGCCATGCCGTTGCGGATCCGACAATGGAAAATATGGCTCCTTGAACATGACCCGGCCAACGGCTTTTGGGGTGATCAAGTACCATGCCTGCTGATCGGCATGTTGTCCCCACTTGATGGCCTTGCCTTCAATGGTGGGAGCGCCGCGGAACCATGGATCGAAGCCTGCCGCTTCCCCGCCTACGAGTGGGATGTACTGCAAGTCATACCCAATCTCTTTGAGTGAATTGACCTGACTGTCGTGAGTATAGAAAAAATCTGTACCCACTTCAGACTCTTTAATGCGCGCCCGCCTCTGGGAGAGTCCCAACTGAATTGCCGAGCGGGTAATGGCCGAGCCGCCCATGTCGAAGCCGTTGGCGACGACCTGGGGAACCGAGCGGGGTACGCCGTGCAACTCGCCGATGGTTGAATAACTGATCAGATAGCGCAGCCCGTTCATCCACTTGGGCACGCCGTCAGTCAATCCGCCGTAGCGCACGATGTCGCTCGTGGCCGGGTTGCCGTTGCCGGTGGTGCCAAGGGTGGCGTTCTGGACGGTGTTGATGTATTGCTGCGCCCCGAGCAATGCCCCTTTGTTCGAAATCGTGTAGCGAACCGCGGGTGATGTTGCCCGCGGGGTTCACGACGTCGACGGTCTGCCCGATTTCCACATTGCGGGCGCCGAAGGGGGTGGAGTTCAGGTTCATGGTGTTGGCGTTGGGCGGGGCCGCCGACAGGGTTGCTAAAGTTCCGGTGCCATCGGTGTGCATCCCGATGTCTTCCCAGTTCTTCATCATGGTGGTCAGATCGCCCAGACCTTTCGTGATGGCGTTCTGGATGGCCACGCCTTCGACTTTGACCCCGACCATGGCCATGAGTTCGGTCCAGTTCATTGCGGTCGAGAGCGAAACCGGGGTGACGCCGCCCGCGATGTACTGCGAGAAGCTGCCGAGGGGCAAAGCGCCGCCATCAGACTGTACCGACCGGGAGTCGGCGCCCGCCAGCGCAATCTGCTGCACGATACGGTAGAGACGGTTGGAGACGCGCTGCGCGCGCCCATTGCGGAATTGCGAAATCAGGGTCTCGGAGGTGATCAGGTTCTCATTGATCACGTCCGAGACGCCTTCGAGCGTCAGGTTGATCAGGGTGGAAACATCGGCTGCCATGTTGGTTTTATGTCCCGTTGGGTGGTTGGGCCGGACAGGGCTTGCAGTCCGAAGCCGTGGATGGTTTCACGCAGCTTGCTACGATTTGTGGCCGAGGCCGCGAATGGCGAAGCTTTCGGCGAGGATTTCCCCGTCGGTCGGCATGTCTCCGCGGTTTTTGGCCTTATAGTTCTCAATCGCCTGAGTCCGGATCTGGGCGCTGGTCATGGTTGCCGCCGGTTTTGCCGCCGGCGTGGTGCCCGTGCCCTGGTTCATGCGGTCGTTCGCGACCTGCGTGTCGATTTTTGCGAGTTTGGCTTGCTGCTTGGAAATCTGTTTGCCGCCCGCCTTTTCCAGTTCCTTGCGCAGGATGCGGGTGGCCTCGACTCCGAAGGCGGCTTTGGTCAGAGAGACGATGGCCGCCTTGTTCTGGTCGGAATTGCCGAGAGTGTAGAGGTGTTCCTTGTTGGCCTGGAAGTGGCGGTTGGTTTTGAGCGCCGCCCAAGTCTGGTCATGGACTTTTTCGGCGAGGAGCGCCTTCTCGTTGGCCGTCAGGCTGGTGCGCTCCAGCCATTCGGTGATCAGGGGCGTGGTCGCCGCCATGGTGTCGGTGTAGACGCCGGTCTGGTAGGCTTCGTCGGCTTTCTGCTGGCCTTCACTGCGGATGCGCGCCGATTCCTGCCGCTCCCGGGCCGCCTGATCGAGAAGCGCTTGATCTTCCGGGGAGCGTTGCGAGGTTTCCTTTTTCTGCCCCGGCAGTTTGTAGCCGTTGTCCTGGAATTCCTGGGCCAGGACGATGGCATCCCGCAGGCGCTGCGCTTCGGCCAGACCTTCCTCGTTGCCGCTTCGGGTAAACTCCGCAATCAGGGCGTCGGCCTGTTTCGCCCGAACCAGCGTCTCCATCTGATTGGCGCGGGAGAAAAACTTCTCAATCGAGCCGTCCGTCTGGTAGCTGCGCCCGTCCGGATTCATCAAGGGCTGGTTGGTCGCCGGATCGCGCAGCACCGAGAGCGGCAGAAGGGTGTTGGTCACGTAGGCATCGAAGTCCTGCAGGCTCTCGATCTTGGGGAAACCGTCTTCGATGTCGTAGAAATGCTGCGCGTTCTCGGCGGCGAAGGCGGCGGCTTGGGGAGTGACCAGTCCGGTAGCGATGAACTGCTCGGCCAGCGCGGCCTGGCGGGAGGTTTCATACAGCGTCTCCGGGTCGAGGCCTGCCTTTTCTAGTTCCGCGGCCAGTGCCGGATTGTCGGCGATGGTCTTGGCCAGGGTTTCAACCGGCAGCGGGCCGCCCTGATCTAGTGGATTGGGGGGCTGCGCAGCTTTCTCTGCCGCCGCTTTGTCTGCGACCGCTTTCGCGTCAGCGGCAGCTTGGTCGGCAGCAGCTTTTTGCTCCGGAGTCTGGGCGGCGGCATCGGCGGCGGCTTTGTCAGCGGCCGCTTTGTCCTCTGCCGCTTTCTGCTCCGGAGTCTTGACTTCGCCCGTGGGCTTGGTGACTTCAAAGCCCGGAACCTTGTCCATCTGGCGGCCGACGGCTTCGCGCATGGCCTCTTCCGGATCACGGGGAGCAGGATGTACCTCGGCAGGTTGAGAGGAACTGGTATCGGGTGCGACTGGAGTTTCGAGTACGGCGGTTTCGTCAGTCATGTGAGTTTCCTTTCACCGCGCAGGCTCGGCGGTGTTGGTTGGTTTTGGGTGGTGCATTTTTAGGAGTTGTGTTCAAACGTGGGAAACGTGTCCTGCGTTTCGCGGTCCACACAAGCGCTGCCATCACCAAAGCCGAGCACAGCAGAAAGATGGAAAGCGCCAGCCAGTGCATTAGGTCATTAATAGATCGCGGTCGATTGTTCCTCCGGGTCCATCAGGAACACCTCAACACACTCGCAGGTATCTTCGAGGATTGGGATTTCTTCCTCGTTGCCCGTGTGGGCTTCCATGATGGCGTCCTCGACGTCGGCCAATTGCTCCTGCGCCTTCTGTAACAGTTCGCGGAAGGTCTTCACCGTATCCAGAGCTTTTCGATAATCGCCCTGCTCCTGAAGGCTCAACTGCTCCGTGCGAATCAATCGGGGCGTTTGCTGCTGGGCAAACCCTGGCAGGGCCAGCCAGATAACAAGGAGAGCGAGTTTTAGGATTTGCCGGGTCATTGCGCCGCCGGCGCTCCCGGAGCGCCCTTGCTGATCGGCCCGCCCAAAGTTCCGCCCCACCCAGGAGCCCCCGCGCTGAGCAGTTGCGGGCCGGCATTCTGCGCCAACTGCTTCGTCGCCTTGTTCATCACCGCCATCTTCAGATAGTTCTTCAGGTTTAAGAAGGGCGGGCTTCCCACCGGCAACTCCTTGAAGTGCTTCACTGCGTACCGGGTCACGGTATCGATGGCGACGTCCATGTCGTCGAAGTCCGGGTCGGGCTCGACCGGGGGCTTGGTCAGCATCTCGGTGGGATTTGGGGATCGGGCTCGCCGGTCGGCAACGGGGGCTGGCTGATCAGAATCTGGATGTCGGCCAGCACCTTGTAGCGGAAGGGCGTCTCCGGCAGTTCCATGTCGGGAGGCCCGAGATAGCGCATCGCCTCGCGTCTGGCTTCGAACGTGTCCAAAACTTCCATGACCAGCGGGTTGGGCTCTTTGCCGCTCGCCATCATGAACAGTTCTTTGAACAGGTCGCGGCGCTGCTCGTAGCCGATGGGGTAGTCCTGGTTGGCTTCCGGCCGGCAGTCCACGTTGCCTTCAAGGTCGGCCAGGGGATCGGTTCGCGTTCGAAATCGGCGGACTGCTCGGACTTTGAAACCAGGTAGCCGTCATCGGTGGCGTTCTCGGCGTAGCAGTTCACGCTGATCTGCGCCGCTGCGGCCCACTCTGCCCGGACCAGATTCCAGTAGAGCCAGAGCACGCCCATGGCGGTCTTGAGTGCCTGTTCCTGTCCTTTGGCGGTCTTGATATCCTTGTCCGCGCCGCCGTAGGTCATGGGGGTTACCCCGACCAGCAACTGCACGTACTTGATCAGGGCTTCGATCCAGTTAAAGACTGCGTTATCCTGATGAAATTCGGGTTGGTAGAAGCCGCCTTTTAGCTCGCGCCCCACGTCGCCGTTGACCGGGACGCCGTACATGGTCGCAGGGGGGATGTAGGTGCCGTTCAGCGCTTCTCCGAACATAGTTTGATTGAAGAGAATCGGTGGGCATCCCATCCGGTCGAAGTACTCGTCGGCTCCGTCTACCCGGTCGTTTACCCGGTCCTGGAAGTCGAGCGCCAGTTTGACCGGAGCGGTCGGGTACATGCCGGAGCCCTTCTTGGCCCCGCACCAGCTCCAGCGCTTCCTGAGAATGTCGGGCTGAATGTCGATGAGTTTGTCCTGAAACCAGACTCCAACACAGCCCTCGCCTACCATGTCCGCCAGTTCCTGCGAGGCGGTCTGGTCATCGAGCGAGGAAATGGCATCCTGGGTGTACCAGACCCGGTGCAGGGTGGACATCTTCTGCAGGGTATTGGTCCAGCGCATCCCGCCCGGCGTGGTCGAGCGCATTCTGGCGAGCCGTGACAGTTCGCTCTCTGGAGCGGAGGCGTCGGAAGAGGAGTTGTTCGCCAGCGTCCAACTGCCGGGATACATTCTGCGGAAGGCGCCCTTGGTGATGTCGATCTGCAATTCAAAGAGGGGGGTGTTGGCCATGACTCCGCCGCCGTTGGTGTTCGCCTGCGGCATGCCCTGACAACTGAGCCCGTTGTAGCAGTCCCACCGCACCTGGCCGTTCGGCACTTCCCTCTGGCCGGTGACCACGGGCATCTTCATGCGGCCACCCGGGTAGAAATTTGCCGAGGTAAGCGGTCTTCCGCACTGGGGACAGGTTTGTAACTGCTGCAGGTTCGAGAGATCAGCTGGCACTTCCGCCCCGCACTGGCCGCACAGGTAGCGGTCCTGGCTGACCTGCTGCTCCTGCCAGTCGATAACGTCCTCGAAGTGCGTCCCGGTAAGCTGCTGATCCATTGACCAGCGGGTGTAGCGGAAGTAGCAGCCCGTGAGGAAGAGGTATTCGAGACACTGCTCGAGGAAGTCCTTGTCGTGGTTGTCAGCGGCGATTTTGTTGTAGGCCCGGTCCTTGGCGGCAATGACCCGAGCCGCCAGGTCGCTGTCGATGTCGCCCGGCCAGAATTCGACTCCTGGGATGGCTGCGCCAAGAGTGGAGCACCACACCCGGCACAGCCAGTCGATGATGTTGACGTTTTTCTGCGGGGTGAGGTCGGTCTTGCCCTGCTCGCTTCCCATCGACCACTGCGAACTGCGGATGATGTCGTTGTAGCCCACATAGGTGCAGGTGAGCGGATCCCAGCCGATGTGCTGGTTGCCGTTGCGGTACTCGATGGCGCGAAGATCCTGCCGCAGGACTTCCCGGCGCGCCACCGCCCAGTCCTCGATGTGGTTCTTCCAGATTTGCCGGAGGTTCGATTCGTAGGTCTTGAGTTTTCCCGCGTCATCGGTCTTGAAGAACTTGGCTTTGCGGTCGTCGGGCGAGCCTTGGGCGGGCGTAGCCGGAGAAGTTTCAGCCTTGGGGTCAACCTGCTGCGGAGTTGCCTGCTGTTCCGCATCGAGCGTGGGGGTTGCCGCAGCCACAGAATGTTAGTTACCGCTTCCGTCCCATCGCTTCCCGCATGGGGGAGTCGTCCATCTGCGGGGCCATCTTCGCTGAAGCTTTTGCTTTCTTGCCTCCGAAGCGCTTCAGGTTGTCGGTGTGATGCTCGCGCATCTTGGCCTCGGCCGAGTTGTAATCTTCGTGCGGGGTTTCGATGTCGGGCGGCGAAGGCATGTAGGACGGCCCATCCGCATTGCCCTTCATGTCGTCCATGTCGGGTTCGTGCTGGGCGGTGACGGTGTGGCCCGCGAGATTCCCATCCTCGTCGTACATGTGCTTAATCGTGGTGCGCCTCAGCCGTCCGCGCTTCGCTTCCTTCATAGATTGCTCCTCGTCCTTCAATCGCCCGCCGCCTGCATTTGTCCCTCTGCGGCAGCCTTATTCAATTCCTTCACCAGCGCCACCTGTTCTTTCGAGATGGGGCGTCTGCCGGTGTTCGCGCGCTGGTATTCCTCTTCCGATTCCTTTTCAAACCTTGCTAAATCCTGGCGCACTTGTCCCGGAGCCCGTCGCGAATTGATCGGCGTCGCGCCCTCTGCTGGCTTAGCCGCGGGAGCCGCTTTCGGCTGGTAGGCTTCGGGAAGCAGGGCAGGGTTCAGGGCCACACCTCCGCCCACGCGCCATAAAACCCAGTTATTTAGGGTCTTCAATTCTTCCCGCGCGGCCGCGAGTTCCGTGCGCAGGCGCTCTAACTCTTGCGTCTGATCATCAAAGCGCGCGCGGGATACGAAGGGCCACTTCATTGAAATTGAGCTAGAAGCTTCCGTTCTCGGCGAATCCGTAGATACCATATAGGCCGCCGGGATAGCCGCAGTTCACTGGGAAATGTAAAGTGTCTGTACCTGTCGCGAGACTTCCCGCAAGGCTTACGTAATGGAACTCCACGAAGTCCGGACCGTAGAAGTAGCCATGGCCGAAATAGGATGTGTCTAAGCGAATGGGATTGCGAAAAATCTGCCCATCATCGGCAACCAGGGTATCGTCGGTGTCGGTATTGAGCAGGAAGCAGACCTTGCACAGCCTCGGCCATCGAAACCACATGTGGATGAGGTCGTCCTTCTCCACATGGCCGATCTTGAATTCAAAGGTGACCGCGCAGTCATTCGAGACGACCTGTCGGGAGGCATGACGCGGTTGAAGGTCTTGCAACTCTTGCGCATGAAGGCTCGTGGCCAAAAACAGGACACCGAAAATGAGAATGAGTCGCTTCATGGGTTCAGCACCCAATCCGTTGACAGCCAGTTCTCTGCGAACATTCCTAAAGCCGGAGCGGGAACAGGGCCAGCAACGAACTGATACGCCCCACGGCTGGAGGTTCGGGTCACGCCGCTAGGATCAACGTTATATGGCGAACTCAGCGATAGCCATGAGCTTGTATTTTGGGCTAAGTGAAAATTGTCGCTGGTCCAGTTTGTAAACCATGCCGCTGCCCCTAACGATGTGTCCTGTTCGTTGGTTTCTCCGTAGGGTTGGCCGGTGTTGCTGTCGTATGTGTTGTTACTGACTGTGAGAATGTGCGTTTTCTCTGGGGTTCCCCTGATCTGTCCGCATGGCTGGCACGCCGATACCAAAAATAACTATACTTGGCCCTTGACGCTGCTTAGGGCCTTAGCTAGTATGTGCTTAGGGGGTAAGAACACAATGAGGCGAAGCGATTTTGTGGAATCCGGGCGCGAAGGCGGGAGGATTGCCGCATCGCGTATGACTCCAAAGCAGCGCAGTGAGAGGGCGAGGAAAGCAGCCCTTGCAAAAGCAAAGAAGGCGAAGGCCGGGAAGGGGAAAGCATGAAAGCGAAAAAGGAAAAACTGCGGGTGTTCCATCGGAACGATGACAAGCAAGCGCCGTGGGTGTTCCGTTTCCGCGAACAGGTCAACGAAAACGGGGTATTGAAAACCGTCCATCGTTCCATGACGCTGTGCCCCGCATCTGTGAAAAGGGCAGATGCGCTCAAACTGGCCGAAAAGGAATCCGAGAGGCTGGCCCAAACTCGCCCCGCTGCGCCAGAGATGATGGTCACACTAGGCGATTACTTCACGCGGGTTTATCTGCCGTTTGCGGAAAGCAAATTGCGGTTCGCCACAGCCCGCAATTACGGGATTATGTGGAGGAAGCATTTTGCATCCCGCCCGCATATTACCCGCAAGCTGCTTTGTGACGTTCGCACTTCGGACGTTTATTCATGGCTGGGCGAGATAGTTGCGACCGACAAAACAGAGAATCGGGAAACTCTCGGGGCTGCCACGGTGAAGCGCCTCAAGTCTCTACTCTCGGGCGTCTTCACTCACGCAGTTAACCTGGGCTATTTGCAAACGGCGAACCCGGTACAAGGGGCTATGCTGCCCGCCGCGGCGCCGCCGCGAGAAACCATTGCCTATTCACTGGAACAGATACGGGCCATGATCGCCGCTCTCCCCGATGCAACTAGCCGGGTCATGGTTGCTGTGGCAGCGTTCACGGGCTTGTCCCGCTCGGAAATTCGGGGCCTAACTTGGGAAGCGTGGCAAGGGGATGAATTGCACGTTCTGCGGTCCATCGTCGGGGGCCGCGTGCAAGATACCAAAACGCGGGCGAGGAAAGCACCTGTGCCGCTGCTGCCCTCACTCGCGCAAGTCCTAGCGCAGTATCGGGCGCATGACGGGAACCCGCTCACCGGACCAATCTTCCGCACGGCGAACGGTACGCCCCTTGATCCTAACAACATCTTGCGGGATCGGATGCAGCCCGCATTTAAAAAGGCGGGAATCGCGTTCTGGCAGGGCTGGCACGGGCTGCGCCGGGGCCTTGCGAGTAACCTGCATCGCTTGCAAGTGCAGGACATGGTAATTCAGCGCATTCTGCGGCACTCTAACGTCAGCGTGACGCAAGCGTGCTACATCAAGACTGCGAATCAGGATTCAGTGAGGGCACTGGAATCGCTAGACGCGGTTCTGTGCCCTTCCTGTGCCCTAGAATCGGTAAAACCGCAAACGCTGCAATTGCAGTGACGTTATAGAATCAGACAGATAGCCTCTTGCGGGCGCGTAGCTCAAATGGATAGAGCACCGGATTTCTAATCCGGTGGTTGCAGGTTCGATTCCTGCCGCGCCTACCAGGAACAGTGGCCAGTGGTCAGTGATCAGCAAAACCACTGCCACGGCATTCCTCTAGATTCTTACTGGCCACTGATAACTGAGCACTGACCACTGCAGTTCCGGTCTATTACAGGGGACGCGCTATGCCTATTCAGTTGGTGTTCGCTAACTCTCCAGCAGGAAGTGAACCGTCCGGCGAAGCTGTCGTTCGTAAACGTGCCGATGGCGAATTTGATATTGTTTGTGCAACATGTTCCCAAGAAGTGAGCATGCTTTGTACTGGGCGGGGAGTGGTCCTTAGTCATCGCTGCGACGATCAGCAACACAAGAACAAAGCTGAGTCGCGGTGTTCGCTTCGCACAGCCCAGTGCCCCACGTAACCCCAGCGCAGCCTGAGAAGTGTTCCATCGCCTTGACGGATTCGCAGCAATCCTTCATTCTCTTCGCCATGGACCCGCACATGTTTGTGGCTGAAGTCTACCGCCGCATGGCTCTCCGAATGGCCCACACACAACGCCTGCCACCGACCAGGGAAAGAATTGACGAGGTGGCGTATGAATATCGCCATTTCTTGCCCAGCAATAGAGACGCGGCAATTCTAGATATTGGCTTCGGCGATGGCTGGTTTATGGCTGCCTGCCTGAAGCTGGGCTACGCAAACATTTCAGGAGCTGAATTCACGCCGGAGAACAAACCGTATTTAAAGGATTGGAATGTCAAATTGCATAAGATCGAAACCGAAATCGGCCAATTCCTGGCCCATCACCCGAGTGAATACGATTTCATTCATATGTCACACGTTATTGAGCACATCCCAAAATACTCACTCCTTTGGGTCGTCGATGCACTCTACCAGGCGTTGGAGAAGGGGGGTACGCTGTTTCTGCGAACGCCGAATATGGAAGGACCCTGCGCGAATTCGTCTTACTACGTAACCCTCGCCCATGAGTACGGCTTCAGCGGCTCGAACCTGAGGTCGCTCTTGTCCGTGTGTGGGTTTGACGATATTCGTCTTCGTGAGGCTCCCCCACCCCGGCGCCTGCGCCAGCAACTCGGTGCTTTAATGCGGTGGCCGTTTATTCAGCAAAGCCGCATTCGGCATCGTCTTTTTGGTGTGAACTATGGGAGCCAATTCGGTTCTGAACTTATTGCAACCGGCCGGCGCGGCGATTTTCCTCCTCTTTTTGACGAGCAGTACCGCTAGCGCAGAAAAGTGGCCACTTCGGCTCGTCGCAGCACAAGGACGGCGCTCTTGATTTTTACTGACCACTGATCACTGACCACTGCTTTTCCGGTGTTCGCACGTAGCCGTATTCAGGCATTCGTCGGCCAGCAGCAGGCGCTTGACCGGCTTTCCGCCAATGATGTGCGATTCGATGATCTCGTCTACGTCGGCCTCGGTGACGTGTCCATACCAGACGGCGTCGGGATACACAACGAGGTTCGGGCCGTGCTCGCATTGATCGAGACAGCCCGATTGGTTGGCCCGCACTTTACCTTTAAGTCCGCGCTCCGCCAGCTTCCGCTTGAATAGCTTCTGCAGTTTTGCCTGGCCCGTGGGATCGCAGCATCCCCGCGGATTCTCGGGAGGGCGCTGGTTGCCGCAGACGAAGATGTGTTTTTCGAACTTGGGCATAGGGTCGCTTGAAAGGAATTTTAGACCTTCTGAATGATTATCGATAACTACTTCCGCCCGATTCGACCATCTCATCGGCCTCCGGCAGGATGCTGAATCGCGGGAGTGAAGGCCTGTGATACCCTGCTTCCGACCGAGGTGCCAACATGCGCGGGTGCATTCCTATGACTAGGTGGGTGGCTCTATTCATCCTGATTTCTTTTGCGGCAGTTCTGAGGGGACAGCAGCCGCCGAGTTTGTCGCCTACGCCTAAGGAAGGTGACTACGTCTCCCGCGATTTCCATTTCAAATCGGGCGAGACAATGCCCGAAGTGCGAATACACTACGCGGCGTTTGGGACGCCCGCGCGCAACGCCAGCGGCCGGGTCACTAATGCCGTGCTGCTGTTGCACGGTACCAGCGGCACCGGCCGGCAGTTCCTGGCTCCGCAGTTTGCAGGGGTGTTATTTGGGCCGGGGCAGCTCCTCGACGTCGCGCGCTATTACGTCATTCTTCCCGATAACATCGGCCACGGGAAATCCAGCAAACCCAGCGACGGCATGCACGCGCGTTTTCCGCAATATGACTATGACGACATGGTCGCGTTGCAGCACGAGTTACTGGAAAAGGGCCTGGGTATAAACCACCTGCGGCTAATCCTCGGCACGTCCATGGGTTGCATGCATGCCTGGGTTTGGGGAGAGACCTACCCTGATTTCGCGGACGCACTCATGCCCTTAGCCTGCCAGCCCGTGCAGATTGCGGGACGGAATCGGTTCTGGCGCAAGCTGGTGATGGATGGCATTCGCGACGATCCCGAGTGGAAAAACGGAGAGTATGCTTCCCAGCCCTTGAACGCGCTGGAAGTTGCTGCGGACATGTTCTTTATTGCCGCTGGCGCGCCTCTGTTGATGCAGAAGAACTTTCCCACTCGCGACGCGACCGATGCGGCGGGTCAGGACTTTGCGAAGCGGTTCAGCGCGGACCACGATGCCAACGACCTGCTTTACGCGCTGAACGCCTCGCGGAACTACGACCCCTCTCCGCAACTGGAGAGAATCACTGTGCCGGTGATGTTCGTGAATTCAGCCGATGACTTCATCAATCCCCCGGAACTCGGAATTGCCGAACGGGAAATCAAGCGGGTGAAAAAAGGCCGTTTCGTATTGATTCCGATCTCCGAGCAAAGCCATGGTCACGGCACTCACACCTGGGCAACGGTGTGGCAGCAGTATCTGAAGGAACTGCTGGAAGCCTCGCAATAAGCTACCCGGCGCCTGCATTGCCATTCATTGCGTGGGCGCGATAAGATACTTCGTACACATCTTTCCCGCTTTCATTCCACTGAGCCTTCAAAGTTTTGTCGGGCCAAGGCGTGTGCGACCCCGGGTGCGGCACGTCTTCGTCTTTGCGTCTTTGCGCCCGCGAATCTCTGTGACGGAGTTGGCATTGAAACGAGGCAAGACCGCGGTGATTGTCGGAGCCCAGTGGGGCGACGAAGGCAAAGGGAAAATTGTCGACGTTTTGTCGGAGAATTTCTCCGTCGTAGCCCGTTATGCTGGCGGTCATAATGCCGGCCACACCGTCATCATCCACGGCAAAAAGTTTGTGCTGCAACTCGTTCCCTGCGGAGTGCTGCGGGAGGCTTGCCGCAGCGTGATTGGCAACGGCGTGGTTCTGGACCCCATGGCTTTTCTGAAGGAAGTGGGGGCGCTGCGCGAGGCGGGCGTGAAGGTCGACGGAAATCTTTTTGTCTCGAACCGCGCCCAGGTGATTCTGCCCTACCATCGCATGATCGAGTTGGCTGCGGAAAACGCGCCCGGCCGCGTGAAGATTGGCACTACCTCCCGCGGGATCGGTCCGGCGTACGAGGATAAGATGGGCCGCCGCGGACTTCGAGTAGCGGATCTGCTCGACCTTCAGCTTCTGAAGAAGCACATCGAAAACGCCGTGCGTGAGAAGAACATGATTGCGCACGCGCTGTTCAATTCCGAGCCGCTTGACGCCGACAAAATGTATTCGGACTACGCGGCGGCCGCCGAGAAGATTGCGCCGTTTGTGTGTGACACCGCGCTGCTGCTGAACCAGGCGCTGGCCGGCGGTGGGTCCATTTTGTTTGAAGGGGCGCAGGGCACGATGCTCGATATCGACCACGGCACCTATCCCTTCGTGACTTCTTCCAGCGCAACTTCGGGAGGCGCCGCGACTGGCACCGGCGTTGCGCCGAATGCAATCGATTCGGTAATCGGATTGACCAAGGCGTATTGCACGCGGGTTGGCGAAGGTCCGTTCCCCAGCGAAGAGAAGGGCGAACTCGGTGAAAAGATGCGGCAGCGCGGCAACGAGTTTGGCGCGGTTACGGGACGTCCGCGGCGCACCGGTTGGCTCGACTTGCCACTGCTGCGTTACGCTGGCATGATTAACGGCATCTCGTGGCTGGTGGTGACCAAACTCGACGTGCTCGACGAACTGGCGGAGATTCCAGTCTGCGTAGGCTACATGGTCGATGGAAAGAAGACCATGGAAATTCCTGCCCAGGCGAGCGGCTACGACAAACTGCAGTTGGTCTATCACAAGATGCGGGGCTGGCGGACATCTACGCAAGGCATCACGAGGTTCGACCAGTTACCCAAGCCAGCGCGCGAATACCTCGCATTCTTGGAGAAAGAGGCGGGGGCAAAGATTGGCATGGTCTCAACCGGGCCGGACCGGGACCAAATCATTTTCATGGATGAATTTGCGGCGGAGATGAAGACAGCCGCATCCCGGAAAGTCTAGCCTTGACTTCCGATTGGTCCTTCCCTTAAGACTACGTACTGACACTACTTAAGGAGTGCACGATGGTGGTTTTGGCAGTGACGTGGATGGCGAAAGCAGGGCACGATGCCGATGTTGCCCCAATTCTTGCGAAGCTCACCGCGGAATCCCGCAACGAACCCGGCGTCCTCATGTTCCAGGTACACCGGCATAAGACCGAGCCGAGGCGGTTTTTCATCTATGAGCAGTATAAAGATGACGCCGCGCTCGAAGCCCACCGCGCCACGCCGCACTTCCTGCAGTACGCCCGCAAAGACTTGCCCAAAGTTGCGGACCGGGTGGAAGGCAATCTGTTCGAGCCACTGGGGTAGGTTGTGTGGAGATAGCTTGTGTGGCGCGGGCACCCTTCGACAGGCTCAGGGCAGGCTCCTACTCGCGTCTCACCACGAAGGTGGGTGCGTCAGGCTGTACATCGCTTCTGCGGAGCTGATCAGTTCACCTTGTCGATCATCAACTCGCCGCCCGATGCATAGCTTTCCTTCGACACTTCATGGAAGGCGACAATGATGCCTTCGCGGCGTGCTCCGGCTTCTTCAACCAGAGCATCGGTAACGCGTTTCGCGATCTTGCGCTTCTGATCAGCGGTGCGGCCTTGCAGCATCGTGATTTGAACCATGGGCATAAGGTGGTTCTCAGTTCTCAGTAAACAGCCCTCAGCCTCCGCGTTCTAACTGAGAACTGGGAACTGAGAGCTTGATTATTGCGCCAACTCGTATCCTGCGAAGAAAAAACTCAACTCGAAGCGCGCCGTATCCTCGGCATCGGAGCCGTGAATGGCATTGTGCTCGATGCTCGCCGCCCACTTCTTGCGGATCGTGCCTTCCTCGGCATTGGCGGGATTGGTTGCGCCCATCAGCTTGCGCAAGTCGGCGATGGCGTTTTCTTTTTCCAGCGCCAGCGTAACGATTGGCCCGCTCGACATAAAATCGGTGAGCGAACCATAGAATGGCCGGCTGGCATGTACTGCGTAAAACTGCTGCGCCTGATGCTTGGAAATTTCCAGCATCTTCATGGCTAGAATGCGGAAGCCATTCTTCTCAAATTGTTCAATGATGTCGCCGACTGCGTTCTTGGCGACGGCGTCAGGCTTCACGATGGTAAGAGTGCGTTGCAGAGTTTTCATAGGTCGTCGTTAGTAGTTAGTCGTTCGGTCGTTGCTCGGTACTTGGTACAAGGTACTGGGTACTAGACGTTCACACCCAGAGCCGCCACAAGGGTCTCCCCGATAGCCGCTGGAGATTTTGCCACGCGGATCCCGGCAGATTCCATAGCCTTAATTTTCTCGGCCGCCGTTCCTTTGCCGCCGGAGATAATTGCTCCGGCATGGCCCATGCGCCGTCCCGGAGGCGCGGTCTGTCCGGCGATAAAGCCAACCACCGGCTTCTTCATGTGAGTCTTCACAAATTCCGCCGCGGTCTCCTCGGCGTCGCCGCCGATTTCGCCAATCATGATAACGGCTTCGGTCTCAGGATCGCGATTGAACAGGTCGAGCGCATCCATGAAGTTGGTTCCGATAATTGGATCGCCGCCAATCCCGATCGCGGTGGACTGTCCGATGCCGCGCTGCGTGAGCTGATGAACAGCCTCGTAAGTCAGGGTGCCCGAGCGCGAAACGATTCCGATCGAACCTTCTTTATGAATCGATCCGGGCATGATTCCGATCTTGCACTTGCCGGGCGAGATAATGCCGGGGCAGTTCGGCCCGATCAGCCGCGAGCGCCGGTTCTGCAGAAACTCCCACGCCTTGACCATGTCGAGCGTGGGAATGCCCTCGGTGATGCAGACGATGAGGTCGAGTTCGGCGTCGGCTGCCTCCATAATTGCATCAGCGGCGAAGGGCGGCGGAACAAAAATCACGGTAGCGTCCGCGCCGGTTTTCTCGACAGCTTCGTGCACGGTGTTGAAAATGGGCCAGCCTTCATGCGTAGTGCCGCCCTTGCCCGGCGTCACTCCGCCCATCACCTGCGTTCCGTACGCGGCGCAGGCCTTGGCGTGGAAGGTGCCTTCGCGTCCCGTCAGGCCCTGCACGATCAAGCGCGTTTTCTTGCTCACCAGAATTGCCATAAGTATGATTCCTCGCCGCGCCCTAAACCCCACGCGCTGCGGCCACCACTTGGTCGGCGGCATCCTTCATAGTATCGGCTACCACGAAGTTAAATCCGGATTCCATCAGAATCTTCTTCCCCTCGTCCACGTTCGTACCTTCCAGGCGCAGCACTACGGGAAGCTTGATGTTGGTTTTCTTCGCCGCTTCCACGACCCCGGTGGCCAGCGTATCGACGCGCAGAATGCCGCCAAAAATATTAATCAGCACCGCTCTCACGCTCTTGTCGCTGAGCAGGATTTCGAACGCATGCGCAACCTGCTCGGCATTGGCGCCGCCGCCGACATCAAGAAAATTCGCAGGCATGCCGCCGGCGTATTTGATGATATCCATCGTCGCCATCGCCAGCCCCGCGCCATTCACCATGCAGCCCACGCTGCCGTCGAGCTTGATGTAGTTGAGGCTGTACTTCGAGGCCTCGACCTCGAGCGGATCTTCCTCTGTAATGTCGCGCAGTTCGCGAATGTCTGGGTGCCGGAAGAGCGCATTGTCGTCAAAAGTCAACTTGGCGTCGAGAGCAAACAGCCGCCCATCGGTCGTGGTGATGAACGGATTGATCTCGACCAGCGATGCATCGGTATCGAGAAACGCCTTGTAGAGGTTCGAAAGAAATTGCACCGCGGGGTTGATCTGTTTCGCGCTAAGCCCCAGCTTGAAAGCCATCTTCCGCGCCTGAAAAGCCTCCAGCCCCATGCCGGGGTCGATGTGCTGCTTCAGGATGGCGTCAGGATTTTCCGCCGCCACCTGCTCGATCTCCATTCCGCCCGCCGCCGATGCCATGAATACCGGCTTGCCTTCCGCGCGGTCCACCAGAATCCCCAGGTACAACTCTTTCTCAATCGGCAGAGTTTCTTCGATCAGCAACCGCCGCACGATGCGGCCCTCGGGGCCCGTCTGATGTGTCACTAACCTCATGCCCAGCATCTTTTCGGCGAGATCTCCAGCTTCACTGACCGACTTGGCGATCTTTACGCCTCCACCCTTGCCGCGCCCGCCCGCATGAATCTGAGCCTTCACCACCACTCCGCTCGCGCCGGAGCTGAGCAACTCTCTGGCGGCAGCCTCGGCTTCTTCCCGCGACGCAGCCATTGTGCCGCGCGGCACCGTCACACCATACTTCTTGAGAATTCCTTTTCCCTGATACTCATGGATTTTCATAAATGATGCTCGTCAGCTAAGGATCGGAAGGAACCTGCTTGCGGCTGTCGACCGAGGGCAGCAAACCCCTAATTTTATAGAAGGGCAGCGGATTTGGGCAAACGGATCGGACCGCGTCTTTTCCCTACAGACCACATCTAAGCGTGCAGCGAGAATGAGGAGCCGAGGCCACACCAACCGGGACCAACTCCTCGCCGAGGACACGAATTCATGAAAGTGATTTCGCTGAACGTCGCAAGCCCGCGCTTGACGATTTACAAAGGAGCAACCATCAACACCGGCATCTTCAAGAAGCCAGTGTCCGGGCGGATCGCGCTGCGTACGCTGAACCTGGATGGCGACCAGCAGGCGGACCTCAGCGTTCACGGCGGGCCCTTCAAAGCGGTCTACGCCTACCCTTCCGAGCACTATGGATTCTGGCGGCAGGAACTGCCGGCGATGGAGTTGGCGTGGGGCATGTTCGGCGAGAATTTTACAACCGAAGGTCTTAGCGAGGACGACCTTCATGTTGGCGACCGCTTTGGCATCGGGTCGGGAGTGCTGATGGTTCGTCAGCCGCGCATGCCGTGTTACAAATTAGCCGCCAAGTTTCAGCGGGATGACATGATCGAGCGCTTTCTGGTTAGCGGACGCAGCGGATTTTATTTTTCGGTGGACAGGAAGGTGAAGTAGGCGTAGGCGATTGCTTCGAGCTGATCTCGCAGAATCGTGACGGCATCACGATCGCGGAAATGAACCGGCTTTTCGTCCATGAAAGATACAATCGCGCTCTGTTGCAAAAGGCGATTGCCACGGCCGCCCTGCCTGAGAGTTGGCGAGAATATTTTGTGCCCAGGCTGAACCGCCCCGCGGTTAAGGCTTAGCTGGCTGGTAATTCTTCTTACAGGCGTTATCCCGTACAATCCGGCTGAGATGATGCTCGACGCCCTCCATCGTATCGCCAATCACGGTCAATCGCTGACGCGCGTGGAAGCCCGTGAAGTGATGGCCGAAGTGCTTGCGGGAAACAGCACCGACGCGCAGATTGCGGCGCTGCTGGTGGCTTTGCGCATGAAAGGCGAAACTGTCGAAGAGATTGTCGGCTTCGCCGAAGCCATCCGCGCCGCGGCAATGCCGTTGCCCATTTCATCGGCCGAATCTGGCGCTCTCTACGTAAGTGGTACTGGCCGCGACGCGCTCGTTGACACCAGCGGCACCGGCGGCGATGCCAGCGGAACTTTCAATATTTCAACCGCTGCGGCATTCGTGACTGCTGGAGCCGGCGTGCGCGTAGCCAAGCACGGCAACCGCAACATCAGTTCGAAGTGCGGCTCGGCCGATGTGATGGAGGCGCTGGGCGTGAACATCCAGTTGACTCCGGAACGCGCCGCTCAGTGCTTACGCGACGTTGGAATCTGTTTTCTGTATGCGCCCGATCTGCACTTCTCCATGAAGCAGGTGCAGAAGGTTCGGCGCGAGTTGCGCCTGCGCACCATGTTCAACCTGCTCGGTCCGCTCACCAATCCCGCGCATGCTTCGGGACAAGTTGTGGGCGTGTATGCGCTAGACATGGTCGAAAAGCTCGCCGAGGTGTTAAGCATGTTGGGACTGCATCGCGCTCTCGTGGTGCACGGACTCGATGGCCTCGACGAGATCACCATCACGGGACCGACGCGCGTGGCCGAAGCTCGCGAAGGAACCGTGCGAACTTTTGAAGTCGATCCGGAGGAATTCGGCATGGAACTGGCCACGCTTGATGATATTACCGGTGGCGATACCATCGAAAACGCGGCCATCGTTCGCGAGGTTCTCAGCGGAAAGAATTCTCCACGCCGCGATGTGGTGTTGCTGAACTCCGCCGCCGCGCTGGTAGCGGCTGGACGCGTCGATCATCTGGCGGATGGAATCCCTTTGGCTGTGGAGTCGATCGATTCCGGAGCGGCTGCCGGCAAACTAGCCGCACTGGTCAGATTCACAAAGAAAGTGGTCAGTGGTCAGTGATCAGTGGCCAGTAAAGACTGGGTCTGCCACTGGACACTGACCACTGACCACTGATTTTCAATCACTTCGCAGCGTCGCCCTCTATCTTAAACACATTGTTCGTCATATCACTCTCGGGCACGCTGCCGTCGTTGACCACGATTTCCTCCGGCGCCTGCGGGATCTCGACACGAATCACGCTATTGCTCTTGCCGCGCACCACAAGCCGCTTCGTGATCTCTCCCCCGGCAAACTTCACCGTGAGTGGAACCTCCGCTCCCGCCCCGCCCAGGTTTTCCACAGTGATGGTCAGCAGATAACCTTCAGGCAACGTCTTGCGCGTGAATGCCGACGCCACCTTGAAGTCAGGCAAGCCGCGGTCGCGATAAACCCAATCGTCGAAGAACCATTCCAGATCGCGCTGCGTCTGCGCCTGGATCAGGCGCTGGATGTAAGAGGGCTCCTTGTCCTCGTCGGCACGGTATGCCGCGAGAGCCTTCTTCAGGGCAGCCTCACCCACCAGGTCGCGCAGCATCCACCAAACACACATCGCTTTGCTGCGGTAAAGTTCCTCGTCATAGGTGTTGATCAGCGACCGGTTCACTTCGTCTTCGGATCTTGGCACGGCCGCTGGCTTGTCCTTTTCAGACGCGTTCAGCGCGGACCGATGTTGTCCCATGTAATTGAGCGCCGCAAGTCGTCCACTCACGTGTTCCACGTAGAGTGCCTGGGCGAAGTGGGCGAGGCCCTCGTTTATCCAGGGCCGCGGCGAGAAAAAAGCCGCGTGGGTCAATTGATGGGCAGCCGCAAGTCCTGCCAGTTTAGGATCGGTGCCGGTTAGAGGCGTCAAGAAAAGGGAGCCACTCTCAAAGAACGCCGCATTCGGATCCGTCAAGTCGGCCGTTGTCACCTTCCGGCGCGGCGCTCCGACCCATTCTGTGATGAAGGGGATCGCCCTTTCCGTGGCATCAGCATAAGTTGTCGCAGACAGGTCGTGTCCATGGAGGTATTGAACTGCGATAGTCGCCCGGTCCACTAACTCAAAGTTGGCCATCGCGAATGTCGGAACAACGCGCCCCAGCGGCTGGTAGGTACAATCTGCGCTGACCCTCTGCGCGCGTCCCATCGCCTCATACATCACGTCGCACGATGCTTCGTTGACGGCTAGTTCTGGTGGCCGTTCACCATTGTCTCTAAACACGCCGATCTTGAGGTGCATCTTCGAAGCTGCCTCTCGTATCTTCCACCGGCCTACGATTTCAAACAGACTGTTTTCTTCTGCAAGATCAGCTGCTTCAGTCGCGATCGGATACCAAGCTACGTATCCCACTCCGCGCACCGCTGTGAATTTCGCACTGATCTGGTCCCAGTCGCTGCTGTGGGCTGCCGCCTCCGGTGCGCCGATCCGCGTGAGCCTCGTCGCGTCCAGCACGATCACGCCTTCATATGCGATCTCCAGATCGACCGCGCCCTTGGGCTGGATTGCCTCAGGCAGCGTCACGATCGCTTCGGAAAGCGCTCCGGTGTGATCGATATCAGAGATGAAGGGTTGCGAAACGAACTGCAATTGCTTGCCGCCGGCCGTGATGGAGCGCCAACTTAGCGAAGAAGAAATCTGCAACACCGCCAGCTTCTGCGGCGTTGCCGAATCATTGCGAAGAGTGATCTTGCCGCGAACTCCAAGGCGCTTCTGCTCGGGCTCCACGCGAACATTCAGGTCGTAGCTGGTGAACGTAAACGCCTCGCGGTCGAGGGATAAAGCATTCGCCACAGGGGCGCAGAGAATAAACAGGAAGAAAAAGCTCAAACCCCGCAACTTCATTTCACACCCGAGGCCGCCTCTTTTTGTGAGAGGTTTTGCGCGCGTCGCTGGCGCACGATTTCATACATCACGACCGCTCCCGCGACCGACACATTCAGCGAAGAGACTTTGCCCAGCATCGGAATCGAAACCAGGAAGTCGCACTTCTTCTTCACCAGATCGTGCAGGCCTTTTCCTTCCGCGCCCAGAACCAGCGCGCAATCCATGTTGTAATCCAGGGCGTCGTAGGTCTGCGGGCCGCGTTCGTCCAGGCCAACCGTCCAGATATTGCGATCCTTTAGTTCTTCTACGGTGCGGGCGATGTTTGTCACCTTTGCGATGGGCAGGTACTCGCTGGCCCCGGCTGATGTTTTTGTTACGGTGCCGGTAACCGGGGCAGCGCGGCGTTCGGGAATGACCACGCCATCGGCGCCGGCGGCGTCGGCGGTGCGCATCAGTGCGCCCAGATTGTGCGGATCCTCCACGCCATCGAGGACGATCACAAAAGAATACCGCCCACGTTTGGCGCCGACCACATCATCGAGATCGCTATATTGCTTGGCCGAGGTAACGGCCACCACGCCCTGATGAGCGGCTCGCCCGGCCATCTGGTCGAGTTCGGTGCGCGTGAGAAATTTCACCGGCACGCCCAGGCGTCGGCAGTCTTCGATCATGCGCTGCAGCCGGATGTCGTGCCGCTCCTTCGCCATGCCGACCCACTGAAAAGCCCGTCCCCGGGACTTGAGCGCCTCGCTGACCGCGTTGATGCCGTAGATATAGTTCATAGGAACAGTGGTCAGTGGCTAGTGGTCAGTGGCCAGTGACGAAAAATCATAGCCGACCGAATCTTCGACTCGGGAAGCAACCGACATCTAAGTG